>CAVZED010000018.1:0-109068 GCA_963774045.1 uncultured Pseudomonadota bacterium | reverse complement strand
TCCGGCATGATGAATTCCTGGATGCGGTCGAACACCGACTGCAGGCCCTCGACACTCGAAGGCTTGGTCATGAACGAGAACGCGCCGCGCTCGAGGCCGTACTGGCGCTCTTCCTCGACGGTGAGCACCTGCACGGGGATGTGGCGCGTCGCCGGGTCGTGCTTGAGCTGGTTGAGTACGGTCCAGCCCAGCATGTCCGGCAGGAACACGTCGAGCGTGATCGCGTTCGGCCGGAACTTGCGCGCCAGCGACAGTGCGTCGGCGCCGTTCTGCGCCACCAGCGCCTTGAAGCCCTTCGCCGTGCGCCGCCTCGAGCAGCATCTTCGCGTAGCGCGGCTCGTCCTCGACGATGAGCACGACGCTACTCGTCGCCCGTGGACTCCGCGATGGCGTCGCGATCGTCCTCGACGCGTTCGGCGTGCTGCACCGGCAGCATCGGCGCCGGCAGCGACTGCGGACCGGCTGCTTGATGTACGCCGGCGTGATGCGCGCGGCCATACGCCGCGCCCTGGTAGGCGAGCGGCAGATAGAGCGTGAACGTGCTGCCCTGGCCCGGCGCGCTCTTGAGGCGGATTTCGCCGCCCAGCAGGTGCGCGAGCTCGCGCGAGATCGCGAGGCCGAGGCCGGTGCCGCCGTACTTGCGCGCCGTGCCGGCGTCCGCCTGCTGGAAGGCCTCGAAGATGATCTTCTGCTTCTCGGGCGAGATGCCGATGCCGGTGTCGGTGACCGAGAACTCGACCACCTGCTTGGCCTGCGACAGCACCGGATGATCGGCGCTCCAGCCGAGCATGCGCCGGACCGACGTGCAGCCGCACGCTGCCCTGCGCCGTGAACTTCATGGCGTTCGACAGCAGGTTCTTGACGATCTGCATGAGGCGCTTCGCGTCCGTGACCATGCGTGCGGCCGAGGCGCGGATCGAAGTCGGTGGTGAACGTGAGATGACGCGACTCGGCCTCGTGGCGGAAGTTGCGCTCGATGGTCTCGCGCAGCTGCGAGAACGCGAGCTCCTCGCTTTCGACCGTGACCGTGCCCGACTCGATCTTCGACAGGTCGAGGATGTCGCGAGATCAGGTTCAGCAGGTCGGTGCCGGCGGCGTGGATGGTCTTCGCGAATTCCACCTGGCGCGCGGACGAGGTTGCTCTCCGGGTTCTCCGAGAGCTGCTGGCCCAGGATCAGGATGCTGTTGAGCGGCGTGCGCAGCTCGTGCGACATGTTCGCGAGGAACTCGGTCTTGTAGCGCGAAGTGAGCGCGAGCTCGGCGGCCTTTTCCTCGAGCGCCTTGCGGGCCTGCTCGATTTCCTGGTTCTTGCGCTCCACCTCGGCGTTCTGCTCGGCGAGCAGCCGTGCCTTCGTGGCCATCTCCTCGTTCGCGGCTGCAGCTCGACCTGCTGCGCCTGCAATTCGCCGGCGAGCTCCTGGGACTGCTTCAGCAGGCCTTCGGTGCGCATCGTGGCTTCGATGGTGTTCAGCACGACGCCGATCGAACCCGTGAGCTGCTCGAGGAACGCGAGATGTCCGAGCGGTGAATTCGTACAGCGACGCGAGCTCGATGACGGCCTTGATCTCGCCTTCGTACAGCACCGGCAGCACGATGACGTTGCGCGGCTGCGTCTCCACCAGGCCGCTGCCGAGCTTGATCGAGTCCGACGGCACGCGCGCCAGCAACACGCGCTGGCGCTGCACGGCGCACTCGCCGACGAAGCCTTCGCCGAAACGGTAGCGGCGCGGCTCGGCGGATTCGCGTGAATCCGCGTAGCTCGCGAGCTGCGTGAGGTAACGCTGCCCTTCGTGGTGGCTGACGATGTAGATGACGCCCTGGTGCGCGCTCACCAGCGGCGCGAACTCCGCGAGCAGCGTTTCGCCGAGTGTCACCAGGTCGCGCTGGCCCTGCATCATGCGGCTGAACTTCGCGAGGTTGGTCTTCAGCCAGTCCTGCTCGGTGTTGCGCTCCGTCGTGTGACGGAGGTTGTTGATCATCGCGTTGATGTTGTCCTTGAGCTCGGACACCTCGCCGCGCGCCTCGACCTGGATCGACCGCGTCAGGTCGCCCTTGGTCACGGCGGTGGCCACCTCGGCGATGGCGCGCACCTGGGTGGTGAGGTTCGCCGCGAGCATGTTCACGTTGGCGACCAGGTCCTTCCACGTGCCGGACGCGCCGGCCACGTGCGCCTGGCCGCCGAGACGGCCTTCGACGCCGACGTCGCGCGCCATCGAGGTCACCTGGTCGGCGAAGATCGCGAGCGTGCGTCCATGGAGTTGATGGTGTCGCCGAGCGCGGCGACCTCGCCCTTCGATTCCACCGTCAGACGCTGGCGCAGATCGCCATTGGCGACCGCGGTAACGACTTTGACGATACCGCGGACCTGTTCCGTCAGGTTATTGGCCATCACGTTGACGTTTTCAGTCAGTTCTTTCCACACGCCGGAGACGTCGCGCACGTTCGCCTGGCCGCCGAGCTTGCCCTCGGTGCCGACCTCGCGCGCCACGCGCGTCACCTCGGCGGCGAAGGAGTTGAGCTGGTCCACCATCGTGTTGATGGTTTCCTTGAGCTGCAGGATTTCGCCGCGCACTTCCACCGTGATCTTGCGCGACAGGTCGCCGCGCGCCACGGCGGTGGTCACCTCGGCGATGTTGCGCACCTGGCCGGTCAGGTTCGTGGCCATCGCGTTCACGGAGTCGGTCAGATCCTTCCAGGTGCCCGCGACGCCGGTCACCGTCGCCTGGCCACCGAGTTTTCCTTCCGTGCCGACTTCGCGCGCGACGCGTGTGACTTCGGCGGCGAAGCCGTTGAGCTGGTCCACCATCGTGTTGATGGTTTCCTTCAGCTGGCAGGATTTCGCCGCGCACGTCCACCGTGATCTTGCGCGACAGGTCGCCGCGCGCCACGGCGGTGGTCACCTCGGCGATGTTGCGCACCTGGCCGGTCAGGTTCGAGGCCATCGAGTTCACGTTGTCGGTGAGGTCCTTCCACACGCCCGACACGCCCTGCACCTCGGCCTGGCCACCGAGTTTGCCTTCGGTGCCGACCTCGCGCGCCACGCGTGTCACTTCGGAGGCGAACGAACGCAGCTGATCCACCATCGTGTTGATGGTTTCCTTGAGCTGCAGGATTTCGCCGCGCACGTCGACCGTGATCTTGCGCGACAGGTCGCCGTTCGCCACCGCGATGGTCACTTCCGCGATGTTGCGCACCTGGCCGGTCAGGTTCGAGGCCAGGCCGTTCACGTTGTCGGTGAGATCCTTCCACGTGCCCGCGACGCCGGGCACGAGCGCCTGGCCGCCGAGTTTTCCTTCGGTGCCGACCTCGCGCGCCACGCGCGTCACTTCGGACGCGAACGAACGCAGCTGGTCCACCATCGTGTTGATGGCTTCCTTGAGCTGCAGGATTTCGCCGCGCACGTCCACCGTGATCTTGCGCGACAGGTCGCCCTGCGCCACCGCGATGGTCACTTCGGAGATGTTGCGCACCTGGCCGGTCAGGTTCGCGGCCATGGAGTTCACGTTGTCCGTGAGATCCTTCCACATGCCCGACGACGCCCTGCACCTCGGCCTGGCCGCCGAGCTTGCCTTCGGTGCCGACCTCGCGCGCCACGCGCGTCACTTCGGACGCGAACGAACGCAGCTGGTCCACCATCGTGTTGATGGCTTCCTTGAGCTGCAGGATTTCGCCGCGCACGTCCACCGTGATCTTGCGCGACAGGTCGCCGCGCGCCACGGCCGTGGTCACTTCCGAGATGTTGCGCACCTGGCCGGTCAGGTTGCCGGCCATCGAATTCACGTTGTCGGTGAGATCTTTCCAGGTGCCCGCGATGCCGGGCACGATGGCCTGGCCGCCGAGTTTTCCTTCGGTGCCGACCTCGCGCGCGACGCGCGTCACTTCAGAGGCGAATGAACGCAGCTGGTCCACCATCGTGTTGATGGCTTCCTTGAGCTGCAGGATCTCGCCGCGCACGTCCACCGTGATCTTGCGCGACAGGTCGCCCTGCGCCACGGCGATGGTCACCTCGGAGATGTTGCGCACCTGGGCCGTGAGGTTGCCGGCCATCGAGTTCACGTTGTCGGTGAGGTCTTTCCAGACGCCGCTCGCGCCGAGCACCAGCGCCTGGCCGCCGAGTTTTCCTTCCGTGCCGACTTCGCGCGCGACGCGCGTCACTTCGGAGGTGAACACGCCCATCTGCGCGATCATCTCGTTGACGACGGTGGCCGAACGCAGGAACTCGCCCTTGAGCGGACGCCCGTCGGCCTCGAGACCCACGCTCTGCGTGAGATCGCCTTTCGCGACGGCGGTGATGGTGCGCGTCACTTCGGCGGTCGGCCACAACAGATCGTCGATCAGCGTATTGACGGAGCTCTCCATTTCCGCCCACGCGCCGCTGCGGCGCTCGGCGGAGATGCGCACGCGCGTCTTGCCTTCCTTGCCGACCATCTGCCCGGCGCGCTCCAGCTCCTCCGCGAGGCGCTGGTTGCAACTCATCAATTCGTTGAAGGTGTCCGCTATCTTCCCGGCGAGACCGGTGTGGTCGGTCGCGAGGCGCGCGGAGAAATCTCCATCGCGCGCGGCTTGCAGCGTGCGCAATAACTTCTTGAGATCGAGCTCCGGTGCGGAGGCATGGCTGGCGGAGCCGCCATTCGCAACCTTGAGTTTGACTACGGGTGAACGCCGACGCCCTGCTGCACCGCGTCCGCGAGCGGAAACATCCATGGATTTGCCCGATTTTGCTGCGAGTTGTGGGAGTCTAAAGCGCGTAGCACTGGGACTGCTCCGCGCCCGGTTGTAGGACGAGCCTGACAGACGGGGAAACCACACTTTCCGGCGGTAGTTGTTAGTTCACGTCACGCGCGGCGGGAATCACCGTTGCTGGCTGGTGGGCGCTTTCCGGTTGCGATCAGGCCGCGGAACTCGCGCAGCCTGGCCTTGATCTGGTCGGCGTTCGCGGTGCCCATGCGCAGCAGCAGTTTCTGTCCGGCCGAACGCGCCTCGAGCTCGGGGTCCGCGAACTCGTAGAAGACCCTGGGCTGCGTCAGGCGCACCGGGCCCGTCAGCGTCGGCGTTTCGAGCAGGTGGTCGATCACCTCGACGACGCGGTCATTGAAGTACTTGCCCGGGTAACCCAGGTCCTCGTACGACTGCTGGAACAGCGGGTAGTAGTGGAAATAGAAGTCGGCCAGTTTCTGTGTATCGGCCGACTGCACCAGGGCCATGAACGGCGCATAACGCGCGAAATTCTGCTCGCTGAGGGTCATCTGCTCGCCCTGCGTGTCGACCACGGGGCTGCCCGGCGTGCGCCGCACCGGGCGCCGCTCGGCCGCGGCCTTGGTCCGTGCCAGGTTGTCGACCGTCACGACGAAGTTGCGCACCAGGTTCTCCGGCACGAGGAACTCGTCGAGCGGTTTGGCCCCGAGCAGCGGCGTGAGTGCGGCTCGCAGCGGCACGTCGCTCTCGTTCAACGGCGGCAGGGCGACCTCGGGAGCGCCGGCGGCGGGCACGGGATTGCGGATCTCGGGTTCCTCGGCCACTGGCGCGGGCGCCGCAGGCGGCGCCACGACCTCCTTGACCACGGGCGGCGGCGGCGCCTTGTTTCGCGTGTAGTAGTAATAACCGCCGGCCGCGCCGGCGATCAGCACCACTGGCACGACGTACCAGACAGCCTTGGGGATCGTCGGCTCTTCGATCGGCTTCCACTCGGGGATCACGCTAACTCCGGATGACGAGGTCCAGCTTCCCTTCTCTCCTCTCCACGCTGACGCTGACGCTCGCTCCGTGACGTCGCACCGTGAAATCCACCGACGCCTCCGCCACACACAAGTTCCTCACGCGGATTTCTTCGAATCCGTCCGGCACGACCGGATGCGCCAGGACCACCTGGCGGTCGATGCGCATCGATGGACAGCCCGAGGATGCTCTGCAGGAGCAGGAAAGTCGCCCCCGCCGAACACGACTGGGGCGAGCAGGCCACCGGAAAATGCAGCGGCGGCTCCCGCCCTCGCCGCCGGAAACCGCAGAACAGCTCCGGCAGGCGCATCAGGTCGAAATGCCGCGCCGCCTCGAACTGGGCATTGAGGATGCGCAGCGCGAACATCTTGTCGTCGTAGCGCGCCGCTCCGGCCGCGAGCAGCGCGTTGTCGTGCGGCCAGACGGAGCCGTTGTGATACGACATGGGATTGAACCGCAGCTCGGTCTCCGCGACGCTGCGCACGCCCCAGCCCGAGAAAAAGTGCTCGTCGCCGAAACCGGCGATGAGCTGCCGCCCGCGCTCGGCGTGCGCGATGCCACTGAACAGGCAATGCCCGGGATTCGACGTGCGCACGCGGCAGGGCTGTTTGTCTCCGTCCAGTGCCAGCGCGAAAGTTTCGATGTCGGCGCACCAGAACGCCGCGTTGAACTTCGCCTGCAGCGCCTGCGCCGCCTCGACCAGCGCAATGGCGCGCGGCATCTCGCCGAGCGAGCGCGCGATGCGCGCCGCGTACGAGCTTCGCGCCGTAGACATACCCCTGCACCTCGCACAAGGCGAGCGGTCCGGTCGCGAGGCGCCCGTCCGCATGGAACACGGCGTCGCGGCGAGCTCTTCCAGCCGGTCTGGTACGGGACGCCCGGTTTCGCACGCGACTCGATGAACCCGTCGCCATCGAGGTCGCCGTACACGTCGATCCAGGTGAGCGCCGCCGTGATGGACGGCCACAGCTCCGCGATGAAATCGAGGTCGGCGGTGCGCGTGTAGTACGCGCCGGCCAGCAACACGAACAGCGGCGTGGTGTCGACGCCGAAGTAGTTGGGCGCGATGTCGCCGCCGCGCGCCTCGTTGAGGATCTTGCCGGGCTCGGCGCCGTTGGCGGCGAAAGTGTCGCCGGCTCTGCGTCGCCGCGAGGTACTGCAGCATGTTGCGCGCGATGCCGGGCCACACCCACAACGTCTCGAGCGCCGTGAAGATGGCGTCGCGGCCGAAGGCGGCGTCGAGCCAGGGCAGGCCCGCGGCGGGAATGCGGCCATGCGGCGTGGAGGTGAGCATCATGCCGATGTCGGCCGCCGAGCGCTGCAGCCAGGCGTTGAAGGATCCGTCGGTCGATTCGATCTGCGTCTGCGGCCGCGTCTCGCTGCGCGCCAGCTCCTCCGCCGCCGCGAGCGAGCGCGTGAACGTCGAGATCTGCACCGGGCTGCGCCGCCGACCGGCAACCGATCGCGAGCGCGATCGTCTTCTCGCCGCGGCTGCCGATCTGCATGCCGATACCGCAGGCTGTCGGCGGAGATCTGCTCGGGCGCGGTGTGGCAATCGACGACGGTCTCGCGCACGACCTCGTCGGCGCCGAGATAACCCTGCGTGACGCTGTCCTTCTCGACGCGCTCGAAACGCGCGCGGCCGGCATCGACGCGCCGCTGCGCGCGCACGTCGACGATGTTCTCGAAGTCCGAGCCGAAGCGGATCACGAGCTCCGCGGACACCGTGTGCAACGCGAAATTGCGCACGCGGATCATCTCGTGGCACACGCCGCTCCAGATGAAACGCGAGCGCGTGATGTGCAACGTGCCGCGCGGCAGCACGATGCGGCCGCCCTCGCCGCGCACGTCGGGATTGGTGAGATTCAAGGTGAGCAGGACGTTGTCCTCGCGTGTGTTCGCGATGCGAGCAGCAGCGGCCGCAGGCATCGCGATGGTGAGCGTGAGGCGCGACAGGTGGCGCACGCCGGCGCGATACAGCCCGGCCTCGCTGCGCGCCTCGGCGTCGATGTCGCCGATCTCGTTGAAGAGGCCGAAGCAGTCGTCGTGCTTGAGCGTGAGCGGTGCCTCCGCGCTCTGCACGTCCGCCGTCACGACCTGGTGCAATGCCTCCTGTGACTACGGCCGGTTCAGACGCCAATGGGACGCGACCTCGCGTACGTGATGCGCGTGCGCAGGACCGTGACTCCTTTCACGCGCGACTGCCACACCACGGTCGTGGCCGGCACCTTGCGGCCGAAGCGCCGCGAAACCCAGCCACCCTGCTCCGCGCTTCCCGCCGCGATGAATTTCGACGCGCTCGAGTTGCTCGAGCGGCTCCATGATCACCTGTGTCTTTCCGTGACGTGATCTTCAAACCCGTATCCGTACGATCTCGACCTGGCAATCCTCGGCGAAATGCCAGGCGCGCCGCGCGCGTGTGTTCGCCTTCACAGCGCAACATGTCGGTCACTTCGATCAGCCTGCCGCGTCGGATCGAAGCATGATTTCGCGCCGATGGACCACGGGATCCTCGAGCCGGCCGTAGCCATCGTGCTCGCCGACGAAATGTTGTCGCCCCGCGCCGACGTCGAACTCGATGCAGCGCGCACGCGCGTGATCGGTCCACATGAAGTTGCCCGCCTGCAACGACTGATCCTGTCCGTCGATGCCGACGGTGTTGTGCGCGAGCGTGCTCGCGGAAGTACCGACGCCACTCAGGCTCGGTGTGATACGCATAAGTTCCCGGGTCGACGAGGATTTCGCGATCGCCGATGTTGAGCGTGAACGACGAGCGCATCCGCGTGTCCGTGCGCCGCGATGCTCAGGTAACCGAGCGGGCCCGCATCGACCAGCATGCGCACCTCGTCGGGCGTGTCGAACGCGTCGCCCATGAGGTAGTAGCCGGACTCGGTGAACTGCAGCCGCGGCCGGAATCCCGCGCGGCACCGCTGCTTCAGCTGCGCGAGCCGGCGCACCGCCTGCACGCCTAACAAGGTGACGGTCTTGCCGTCGAGCGCGCCGGCCTTGGCGGCGAGATCCGGGCGCTCGAACAGCACCGCACCGGTGGCGATCAGCGAGCCGTGCGGCGAGAAACCGGGCTCCGGAGGCCAGCTTGACGACGAAGCCGTCGTCGCGCGTCGCCGACCATGGGCAGCCGTCCCGCCACGTCCGTCATGGACGCGAGGAAGTCGATCATCACCTCGAGCCGCCGCCAGTAGACGGGCGAGAAGTCCTCGCCGCGCGCGCGCGCCGCGAGCCCGGCGAGGATCAGGAAGTCGAGCACGAAGGTCTGGTACGCGAACGCCTGCTCGCGGTTGCCGCCATCGGGCGCGTTCTGCTTGTGGCATTCCTCCTCGAGGATCGCGCGGCAGCGTTCGCCCCAGGTCGCGCATCTCGGCCCACAACGGCCAGGTCGCTCGCGGCCATGTACACGCCGGCCGCCTCGCCGATCAGGTGATTGTTGGCCGACGAGAAACGCGACAGGTTGCCCGCGATCATGCGCGTCTGTGCGTACACGGAGTCGCAGCCAGCGTTCGCGGAACGCCGCGCCGTCTTCGTTCGCGAACAGGCGCGCGCGTGCGCCGCCCAGCAGCTGCCAGGTGATGCTCCAGTTGATGAGGCGGATGCCGAGCTCGAGCGCGCTGCACCCAGTTGGCGCCACGGCCGGCCGGGCATCTGCTCGATCCAGGAATCGACCTGCGCGCGGATGCGAGTCGCGTAACGCGCGTCGCCGGTGAGCGAATGCGCCTGCGCCAGCAGCGGCAGATGCAGGTGCCGGTTCTGCTCCCAGAGATACTTGATGTTGCCGACCACGCGTTCGTCGCGGTAGTCGATGCGTCGCGGCGCGGCGCGTCTCGGCGACGCGGTGCGTGAGCGGATCGCGGTTCCACTGCGGCGGATCGCCGAGCTCGCAGTCCTCGAGATCGAAGAAGCTGAACCGGCCCGCGAGATCGCGTTCGGCGGCGGCGACCAGCGTTTCCGGCGACAACGCGACGAACGGCGGCAGGAAGCGCAGGTCGCGTGCGCGTATTCGTCGCGC
Source organism: uncultured Pseudomonadota bacterium (assembly GCA_963774045.1). GTDB lineage: Bacteria > Pseudomonadota > Gammaproteobacteria > Steroidobacterales > Steroidobacteraceae > CADEED01. The sequence continues at coordinate 99,332 of CAVZED010000018.1, read as the reverse complement.
GCGGGCAGCGTCGCTCGAGATGAACTGCGCGGAGACGCACGCTTGATGCCGCGCCGAGCCGATACGCCACCTCGGCGCCCGACATGCGGCGCAGTCGCTTGAGGTACCAGCCTGGCTGTTGCATGCGAAGCTTCCGCGGGTCAGCGCGTCGCCACCGGCTCGACGCCGGCGCGGCGCAGCGCCTCGTGAACCGGCGGCCGGTGCACGATGAGCGGCGTCTTGCCGCGCGGCGTGCGTTCGAGCCAGTGCGCGATCTCGACCGCGAGCTTCACGTCGCCGGGCACGCGGCGCGCGCACGTTGGCGAGCAGTCGCGCAGCGTCGTCGTCGTTGAACCCGGTCGTCGGCACGACGCGGATGCGCGCGGCGTTCGACGGATCTCCTGGATCACCTGGAGGCGCAGCACGTGCTGCACCTCGTTCGGAATCGATTCGATGCCGGTGACGCGCACGCCGTTCGGGCACACCATGACCTCCTGCTGCGCGGCCGAGGATGCCGGGGAACGTGCGCAGCCCGAGCGCCAGCTCCTCGAGCTCGCGTTCACCCCAGGAGGCCGGCAAACGGATGAGGTCGCCGGTGCGGTAACGCACGAGCGGCATGAGGCTGTTCCAGAACGACGTGCCGACGATTTCGTAGAGCCGGTCGGGCGAGTCCGCGCGGCAGCAGCGGCGTCAGTGCGGAATGAACTCCACGTACGAGTAGCCCGGCAGGAAGCGGTACTCGCCGCGGCTCGATATGCGTAGGCGAACGCGATGCGCTCGGACTGCCCGTAGTAATCGGCGATGCGGCAGCCCAGGACTTTCTCGCACCAGCGCCCAGGCCTCGGGCCGCAAGACCTCCGACGACGTGAGCACGGCCGGCGATCGCGAGCGAGCGGCCGCGCTCGACCAGGAACCGGCACAGCGTCTCGAGCGCGCTCGGATAGGCGCATCAGCAGCTGCGGCGCGAAACTGCTCGAGCGCGTCGGCGATGCGGTCGATGTTCTGCGGCGACACGCGCGTGCGCGCAGAAGATGCGCGAGCGGCCGCCGTTCGCGCTCACGCCCTCGGGCGACTGCAGCGCGCGCGCGATCGTCCATGTTGTCGCCGCGCAGCGTCGCGGTGCGCGCGGTGCGCGGCGTTGATGCCCGAAGGCACGGATCAGCCGGTCGATGCTGGCCTGCTCGAACACGATGCCGTCGAGCGAGCGCACGAGCTCGAGCGGCACGCCGGAGTGCCGCCGGTGTTCGGCGGGCGCCGCGAACCACTCGCGGCCGCGTGGTGAACGTCTGCAGGCGGTCGCGCAGCAGCTCCTTGTCCAGCAGCGGCCAGCTCCGCAGGTCCCCGGTGCCGCCGCACCGAGCGTCCGTATTCGGTGCGACTGCGCGGCCGCGAGCGTGCGCGCGAGTTGCGCGCGCGCCCAGGCGCGGCGGCCTTCGAAGTCTTCCTGGTCGAGGCGGTCGAGCACGCGGCGCGACGCGCTCGTAATAATACGGGTTGCGACGCACCAGCGTCTCGCCGACGACGTGTCGCTTCAGATGGTCGCGACGAAAGACGTCGGCCAGCGCTCATGCCGAATTCCCGGATCTCCGCCACGGGCGCGATGCGCTGATAGATATCCGCGAGCCGCCGCGCATAGACGTGCACGTCGTATTGGCGCGCGTGCTCGCGCGCGCTGCCTGCCGGCGGCCAGGCGCGCCGCGTCGTCGGTGATGAACTTGGCCATGCGCCGCTCGGATCTGGTCGAATGTCGCCCGGCTTCACCATCATCCCGTCGACGCCATCGCGGAACACGTCGGGAATGCCGCCGACGGGCGTCGTGATCGACGGCAGCCCGCTCGCCATCGCCTCGAGCAGCGCCATCGGCACGCCTTCGGCGCGTGACGGCAGCGCGAACACGTCGCTCTGCGCGAGCAGCCGGTCGCGCTCGGCGCTGTCGATCCACGAATGCACGTCGATGCGGCTCGCCCGCCGGCGCCGCGAGCTTGCGCACGCCTTCGACGTCGCCGTCGCCCGCGAGCACGAGGCGCGCGCGGTTGCGCAGCGCTTCGGGCAGCCCGACGAAAGGCGTTCGACGAGATCGTAGGTGCCCTTGCGTTCGCCCAGGCGGCCGAGCTCGAGGAACTGCACCTCCGTGCGGCCCGCGCGATCGGGCACCTCGGGGGCACCGCGCACCGGGTTCGGCAGCACCACCACCTGCGACGGCGACAGCTCGCATTCCTCGATGTAGAAGTCGCGCCACTGCGTCGACAGCGTGATGAACACGTTCGCGCGCTGCAGCGATGCGGTTGACGTTGCGGCGCACGGCCGCGGGCAGCGGCGGTGGAACTCGTCGAACTCGGAGCCGTGCGCGTGCAGGATCAGCGGCCGGCCGGCGCGCGCCACCATCTCCGCGAGGATCATCTTGCGCAGCGTGCTGCCGCGCGACGCGAAGTGGATGTGGACGATGGTCGGATCGAGCGACTCGAGCGCGCGGCGCAGCACCTGCACGGAGCGCGCGAACATCGAGGCCTTCGCGATCGCGGAGCCGTCCTCCATCGTCGCGACGTGGCGCATCGAGACGTAGGCCGGCAGGTAATCGCAGATGAGCTGCTCGACGGACGTGATGCCGCCGCGCACCGTGAGCGCCGGACCGAACTGCAGCACCGCGCACGCGGCCGTCGGGCGGCAGCGGCGCGAGGCGCGCCGGCGTAGGGCTTCGAAGCTTGCGCTCGATCGTGTCTCGGCTCGGCGCTCATTCGACATCTCTCCGCCGTGCAGCAGCCCGCGATACGCCGGCGACCATCGCGGCCACTGAAAAACACGTCGTCGGCGCGATTGCGCGCCGCGATGCCCATCTGCATGCGCTTGCGCCGGTCGGCGTACAGCGCGGCGATGAGCGCCGGCAGTCGCGCCGCGAGCTCGGTCGGCGAGACGACGTAGCCTTCGACGCCGTCGTGGATCATCTCGCGCGCGCCGCCGATGTCCGACAGGATCACCGGCCGGCCCATCGCCATCGCCTCGAGCGCGGCATTGGAGAACGACTCGACCGCGGTCGACGGCAGCACGAACACGTCGAGCGCCGCGAGCACGGGCGCACGTCCTCGACTGCGCCGATGAAATGCACGCGATCGGCGACCTCGAGCTCGACCGCGCCGGCGCTCGAGATGCGCGCGCAGCGGGCCGTCTCCCGCGATCGCCAGATGCGCGTCGACGCCCGACACGCGCAGCCGGCGCAGCGTGGTCAGCAGCACTTCCTGGTTCTTCTCCGGCCGGCACATGCCGACGGTGCCGATCAGCAGCGATTCCGGCCGGACGCCGAGCGAGGCGCGCAGCCGCTTCGCCGGCCTCGAAGCATCGCGTGGCCTCGAAGTGATCGGAGTCGACGCCGTTGTAGATCACGCTCGAGTTGGCCCACGCCGGGCAATTCGCCTTGAACCAGAACGCGCGCTGCGCGTCGCGAGCCGTGCACGGTGTGATCGAGACGCGCGAGCACGGCACTGGTAGAGGCGCTTCCACAGGCGTGCCCGCGGAACGTCGACGTGTTGACCAGCGCCACGGTGCGCGGACGGTACGGCTGGAACAGGCAGCGCGAGCATCGACATACAGCGGCCTGGTAGAGATTCACCGCGATGACCGTGGGCGGCCGCTCGCGCGCGATGATTCGCCGCAGGCGCCACAGCGCGCGGAACGAGAACTTGCCCTTGCGCTCGAGCTTCGACCAGCGGCACGTCGCGCCGGATGCCCTGCTCGATCGTGTACGGTCCGTTGAGGCAGGCCAGCGTCACGTGCACGCCCTCCTCCTTCAGGCGGTTCGCGAGGCGCACGATCTTGCGCTCCGATCCGCCGATGCCGAGATTGTTCAGCACGAACAACACGTCGGGCCGGGACGTCGCGACGGCTGACTTCGTCCGTCATGGGCACGAGAGGCCATCGAGCGTCCGCATACGCGGGGGTGTTCATGGAGACGGTTCCTCCGGTGGCGCAGATGCGGCTCCCGCGTGTCAGCGAGCAGTTCGAGGTAGCGGGCGGCGACGCCGCTGGTGAATTCGCGCGGCGCGAAGTCGCGGGCGCGGCGGCCGATCGTTTCGCGGTAAGCGTCCACGTCGAGCAAGCCGCGGATGCGCTTCGCGCATGTCGTCGAGCGACGCCGCGATGCGCCCGAGCTGCAGACGCTTCACGAGGCCGTCGGGATCGAAGAAGCTCACCACCGGCACGCCGCGGATCCACGCCTGCAGGAAGGTGTTGGGAAATCCTTCGATGCTCGAGGTGTTGAGGAAGACTTTCGCGCGATCGAACAGCGCGCCGGTATCCGCGTAGCGCACCGGGCCCAGCATCGTGACGTTCGGCAGGCGCGCGGCCGCCGCGGCCACGTCGTCGAAGTACGTCTTGCCGCCGGGCATCGGTCCGCCCGCGAGCGTGAACTTCACGTCCGGCAGCTGGCGCGCGAGCTCGAGCGCGAGCTCCGGACGTTTGAGCGCGCGCAGATTGCTGAGCCAGAGGACGTCGATGTCCTTGTGGGCGGCGGCGGTTCCTCGCGCGACGGCGGCTCGACCATCATGTTGACGACGGTGCTCTCGAGACCGTGGTTCTCGCGCAGCAGCCGCGCCTGGTACTCGGTCTGCGCGGCGATCAGGTCGGCGCGCCGCAGGCCGAAGTCGTAGAGCATGCGGTCGCGCCAGGAAACGGATGCGCGCCGTGCTCCTTCTCGCAGTCGCTATCGGAGGCGACGCGGAAAATGAAGCGTGCGATCCGTCATGCGGCAGAACCACGCGGTGATGCCGGTGTAGGCGCCGGCGGGAGACTGGTAGTAGACGTCGGCGTCCGCGGCGATCAGCGCCGCCACCAGCTTGCTCGCGCGCGGATGGAAGAACCTCAGGCCGGGAATGCCGCCCTTGCGCGTATGCGCGGCGATCGCGGTGATGCCGTCGAAGACGCGGCGCGGGCCCTGCCCTTCGTCGTGCACGATCGATCGACACGTCGTGGCCGAGATCGCGCCAGGCGCGCGCCAGCAGCACGTGCTGCACGGACTCGCCGCCGATGTACCGGGGATCGCCCTCGCCCGACAACATGCCGTAGGAGTCGAGACCGACGATGCAGATGCGCAGCGTGCTCATGCGCGTCGCTCCGACTGATCGTGCGGCCGCGGTCCAGCCGTACGGATCGCGCACGCGGTCCGCGCAGCCGCGGGTCGGTTCACGCGCCGACGTCTGCGCCGCCGGCGCGTGCTTCGACGCAGAACACCATGCGCATCACGACGCCGGTGTACATCCAGAAGTAGTACCACGGGTCGTACAGGTCGACGAAGAACACGGCCGCGCACACGGCGATCGCGCCGACCACGAAGGCGATGAGCTGGCCGCGCACCGGCGGCCGCGACTTCCAGGCTGGCGCGGCGTGCGCGCCCGATGGCGGAGAACAGCAGGTAGCGCGCCGGTAGATGAGGCCGACGAGGCCGAGGTTGAACCACAGCGCCAGGTAGTGGTTGTGCGGCGAGAAGCGGAATGGCATCGACCAGTACGCGTCCCAGCCGAAGCCCGTGATGAAGGTGATCGGGATTCGCGAACATCGTCGCGAGCAGCGTTGGCCCAGATCTCGCTGCGGCCCGACGACGCCTCCGTCGCGTCGATGTTGCTGGTCTGCCCGAACACGCGTTCGGTGAGCAGCCCGCCGTACTTGGAGAAGGACATGAAGACCACGAAGATCGCGAGCGAGCCGAGCACCCAGCCCGCGACGCGGCTGTACGAGACGAGCTGCCGGTATAGATAGGCACCGATCGCGCAGGCGATGACCAGCCCGACGAACCCGCCGCGCGACGCGGTCATGGCCAGCGCCGCGCAGCGACGACCAGCGCGCCGAACCAGCCACACGAGCCGCATGAACCCGCGCGACCCGACCGCGGCGGCGATCAGGCCGGGATGAACAGGATGATGTACGCGGCGTACTGGTTGGACTCGCCGATGGCGCCCTGCGTGCGGCCGTCGCGGACGTTCCTGGTAACCGAGGTTGATGATGCCGCCCGCATCGAGAATCGTCGCGAGGTTCGCGAACATCGCGCCCGCGAGGATCCACTTGATGACCTTCATCGCCGTCTTCGAGCGGTGCGCACGCCGAACAGGAACACGAGGAAGAAGATGTAGTAGTCGATCAGCGCTGCCCTTGAGCTTGATGCCGCTGTTGACGAGGTCATACCCCTGGTACTTGATCACCAGCGCGGCGACGAGCCACGTGCAGATGGCGTACGCGATCTGCACGATGAACGCCGACTGCATCTGGCCCGCCGCCATGACCGAGGTGCGCGCGACGACCATGCGCAGCGCGAGGAACGTGGCGAGGATGTAGATGATCACGTTCTTGGCCGACAGACCGGTCATCAAAGTCAGGTCCCATCGCAGGACCTGGGTTGCGAGCAGGAAGAACGACGTGATTCCGAGCAAAGTCGCCAGACGAGACCCCTTTTGCGCAAACGTTCATCAGTACGCCCGATCCGTCTTGCACGACCGCGACGCCGTGGCGAAAATAATCTGCAGGTCCAGCATCGGCGACCAGGTGCGCATGTATTCGAGGTCGAACACGACGCGCGCTTCCATGTCTTCGACGCGTGCTGTTTCGCCGCGGCAACCGCGCACTTGTGCAAGGCCCGTGATGCCCGGCAAAACCTTGTGTCGAACCATGTACCGTTTGATCAGCTTGCGGTATTCCTCGTTGTGAGCCACCGCATGTGGGCGGGGTCCTACGAGGCTCATGGTGCCCTGGAGATACGTTGAACAACTGCGGCAGCTCGTCGAGCGACCAGCGCCGCAGGTGCTTGCCGATCGGCGTTACGCGCTGGTCGTTGCGCGACGCCTGCGTCACGCGCGCACCGTCTTCGCACACCGTCATCGTGCGGAACTTGTAACACCAGGATCTCGCGCGCCATCGAGACCGTAGCGGCGCTGGCGGAACAGCACCGGCCCCGGCGAGCTGCGTTTCACCGCCCAGGCGATGCCGAACAACAATGGCGACAGCAGCGACGAGGGCGAGGCCCGCGATCGTCACGTCCATGAGGCGCTTCACCAGGCCGCGATAGCCGTGGAACGGCGTCTCGCACATCGCGACCACGGGAAAGCCGAGGATCTCGCTGGTGCGCTGCTGGATCATGTCGAAGCCGGTGACGTCCGGGCACGTAGTAGATGGACGCCGTCGTGTCGCCGAGCTCGTTGACGCAGCTCGCGCATGCGCGCCACCTGCCCGGGCGGGATCGCGATGAAGATCACGTCGATGTTGCGGCTGTTGACGAACGCCGCGACGTCGCCGAAGCGGCCGAGCAGTTGCGCGTGCTCCGCGCAACCCAGGCGGTCGCTGCCGCGGTCGTCGAAGAAGCCCGCCACCGCGATGCCGATCTCGTGGTGGGCGGAGAGGCGGCGCGTGAGCTCCATGCTGGCCGCGGTGCAACCCACGACCACGGCGCGGCGCGCCTGCGCGGCATCCATGAGCAACGCGCGAGTCACCGACTGCAGGACCAGCGACAGGAGCACGAGCAGCACGGGCGTCACGAGCACCCAGGTCACGACCACGCGGCGCGAATACTCCTCCGAATACTTCGTGGCGTAGCCGAGGGCCAGCAACGCGGCCACCAGCACGGCCCAGCGCATCAGCAGGTTGGTGGCGAGCTCGAGCCGTCCGGAGATCACCTGCGTCGTGGTGTTGCGCGCGGGCAGCACCGCGAGCGTGGACGTGGCCGCGAGTATCGAAAGCACCACGAACGGCTTGTCGAAGTTGACGTCGTAGAAGCGGCACAGTGGATAGAACATGATGCCGGCGAGGAAGGCCGGCAGCGCATCCATCAGCCACAGCGCGACGGGTGCGGCGATCGACGTGCCGCGCTTGAAGATGATCGGCTGGCTGACCTGGTATGGATACTCGGAATTCATCCTGACGTGCGCCTCCCTGGTTACGCAACGCCAGAATAGAAAAGGCCGGCGCTCCCGACGCCGGTCCATTCCCCCGTCCCCTATCGTCGGACGATTACAGCCTCTCCGACGGTCTCCTACATTTCGATCAGTTCACCGACAGTGACGCGGGCGCAACTGGACTGGCGGACTGGGTGATCCCCTGCGCCGTCTCGTCCATCGCATGCAGCCAGTTCTCGAGATTCGTGTACCCGTTGGAGGCCACCGAGCTCGGATTCGCCGGCAGCGTCAGCCGGCGCGTGTTCTGCGCGAGCGTCGACCAGCCGCGGCGCGTTCTTCTGACAGCGCGTGCCGCCGTCGGATGACACGCAGTTGATGATCTGGCCGTTGCGGTTCCTCACCGAATCGACGATGCGGTTGTCGGTGTTGTCCCGGTCCGCCGGGCGCGCACCGGCGTACTGCAACACGCGGTCGTGGACGGCGTTGTTCGCCGTGGAGCGCGCGGTGAGGCCGGTGTTCCACACCGGCTTGCTGAGCGTGGTCAGCAGGCCCGAGATGATGTCGCCCCCCGTCAGCACCACCGTCGAGGAGGTCGACGTGCCGCCGGGCCCGCGGTTGTCGTTCACGTACACCTTGGCGCCGGCGTACTCGCGGTACGTGCCGCTCGTGCGAACGTAGATGGGGCGCGTATCGCTGGTGTAGCTGGGGCCGCGCACGAACACGTTGCCCTCGACCACCGACTTGGTGACGCGCGATTGCTCGCTCTGCAGGTCGAGGTCGCGGTTGCCGCGGTTGTAGACCAGGTTGTTCACGAACACGAGCTCCTTCGCGCGCGACAGCGGGTTGCGCTCGTAGATGTGCGCGAACAGGTTGCCGATCATGCTGACGCGGCCGCCGGAGGACACGCTGCCGATCAGCACGCCATAACCGTGCGGCTCGTACCCGGTACCGTCCTTTTGCGGGTGGATCGAATCGTGGAGCGGCTCCGAGAAGATGTTGTTGCTGAACGTGATGTTGTCGTGCGGACCCCAGACGCTCACGAGCTCGTCGATCGCCCAGCTGAACGTGCAATGGTCGATCACGATGTTCTTGACCGGCTTCGTGGTGCTGCCCTCGATCTTCAGCGAGTCGCGGTTTTCCGGGTCCGGTCCGTTGGGGTCGTCCCCGACGCGCATGCGCAGGTGCTGCAGCAGGACGTCCGAGGCCTGGATGCGCAACGCGGCACCGCGAATCGTGATGCCGGGCGACGGCGCGGTCTGTCCGGCGATGGTGATCTTGCTGTTGCGGATGATCATGTCCGACGTGAGCCGGATGTAGCCCGACACCTCGAACACACACACGCGGGGGGCGGTGCCGTCGATGCAGGCCTTGAGCGAGCCGCTGCCGCTCGCGTTGAGGTTCGTGACCCGGTAGACCGTGCCTCCGCGTCCGGCCACCGTGTCCATGCCATAACCGGCACCGCCGGGGATGACCGGCCGTGCCTGCGCTACCGCGGCGCCGAGCCCCAGCGCCAGCGCGACGCCGGCCAGGATCATCGAACGCATGGGTCGTGTGCGAGCATGGCTGCGCGGAAAACTAGCAAGGTTCATTTCTATTGCCCTCGGAGAAAGTTGGATTCGGGGGTCAGATTATTTTCCGGGTCGGCGTCGTCGCCGGCCCTTCGAGGCCGCTGGCATTCACCGCGACGATCGAGAAATACCAGGCGCCTGCGTCCAGCGTGGCGAACTCGAAGCTGTGCGCCTTCGGGTCCGCGATCCAGACGCTGCGGTTGAGATCGTCGGCCTCGCGGCCGTAGAGGATGCGGAAGCCCGCGAGGTCGTCGAGCAGTGAGCCGTCGACCTTGGAAACGGGCATGGGCCATTCGAGTTTCGCCACGCCGGTCGACGGACCGAACACCGTGATCGAGAATTCGCGCGACGAGACGCGGTGTTTTCCGTCCGATGCGGTGATGGCAATGGATTCGTAGGAACCGACGTGCGTGGTGCCCGGCCGGCCGGAGATTTTTCCGGTGACGGGGTCGAGCCGTGCCCAGGGCGGTAGATTGACCGCCGAGAACCTCAGCGCGTCTCCATCCGGATCGGTGACCTCAGGCTGGTACTCGAAATCCTGGCCGACGCGCGCGACCTCCGCGCTCTCGCCCGAAATCGTGGGAGCCTGGTTGCCTGCGGGCGCGCCGGCTGGAATGACCTGCACGACTTCGCCAGCCCCGCTCGAATGGCCGCCCGTGCAGCCCAGGCTGAGCGCCACCGGCACGATGAGTAGGAATTCTCTGACGAGTGCTCGAGCCCTGAATTGCATCGCTGTCGGATCCGTCCGCCCTGTTCCCGTAATTGGGTGAGGCGATTTCAGGGCCCGGGTGCAATCATTTCAACGCGTTACGGAAAAAGTGCGCAGCCGCAGAGACGTCGCGTGATGGCGACATCGAATTAATTCAAATACTTACGGAGGAGCCCGGGTTTTCCCGATGCTTCAGAACTGTGACGACTCTTTCTATATGCCTGCGGGCCGATTCAGCCCTTTGAGGGCTCCACGCAGTGCGATGCCCCCGTGTAGTTCTTCTCGAGCTCCTTGCGCATGAGCTCGCAGACCGCGACGCCTTCCTCGTCGGTGAGGCCGTAGATCACGAGGCGCAGGTCGCGTTCGCGCGGCGCGGCGGCGGTCGCGCTCAGGTAGGCCGACGGAATCTGCACGTCCTCGAACAGGCGTGCGTAACGCGGCGAAAGCTCCCGCGTGCACTTTGGCGTTTCGGTCTTGCAGGTGGGACAGTCCTTGAGAATGTTGCCCCACTCGCGCTGCGTGCCTCTCATGCATTCCGCTTCGCTCTTGGTGCGCGCGAACAGCGCGACTTCAATGTCGCGGTCGGTGCCGGGAATCGGGTTGGAGGCGCGGATCTCCGCGTACCACGGATCCGTGATGACGGGCGGGCCGCTCGCGGCGGCGGCCGTTTCCCTGGAATAGTCGTACCAGAGATATCCCGCGGCGATGAGCACGATGATGATCAGGGCGACTTTCAAGACGGGCTCCCGGTGCACGGGCCGCCCGGGACGGGCGCCGTGTGCGGGCAACGCTACGCGTCGCGGTCGCGGCTGTCTAGCAAACTCCGGCGGCCGCTAGCTACTACCAGCAGACACCCTCGTAGTGACAGCGCAGCAGGTCGCGGTTGGGCAGGTTCACCAGGTCGATGACGTATTGATCCGGCCGCACGCGCGCCTGCAGCGCATCGTTCAGGGCCGATTGCTGCAGTCCCACCATGATCACGTCGGAGGGATCGATCATCTCCTCGATCGTGGCGCACAGCAACGAACCGACGTGCGCGATGTTGGCATCGATGTAGCTGCGGTTCGCGCCGATGAGCCGCGACAGCTGCACCTCCGGATCGAAGATGCGCAGTTCGCAGCCCTCGCCCGATCAGGCGCTTGGCCACCATGACCAGCGGGCTCTCGCGCAGGTCGTCCGTGCCCGTCTTGAACGACAGGCCGAGCATGCCGACCTTCGGCCGCCCGAGCTTCAGGATCTTGTCCACCGCGTGGTCGATGTGCACGCGATTGCTGGCCAGCAGGCTCGTGAGCATCGGCAGCGTGACGTCGTGTTGCCGCGCAATGGTGCCGATCGCGCGCAGGTCCTTCGGCAGGCAGGAGCCACCGAACGCGAAGCCGGGCTTGAGGTACGCGCTGGAAATGTTCAGCTGCGTGTCGGCGCACACCAGCCGCATCACCTCGTGTGAATCGATGCCGAGCGCCTGCGCGAAGCGCCCGATCTCGTTGGCGAACGTGATCTTCAGGGCGTGGAAGGCGTTGCAGCTCATCTTGAGCGTTTCGGCGACGCGGATGTCGGTGACCATGAAGCGCGCCCCGAGATGCGCGAACAACTGCGCGCACCTGCTCGACCGCGGCCTCGCACTTGCTGCCCACGATCGTGTACGGCGGGTTGTCGTAGTCGTGGATCGAGCGTGCCCTCGCGCAGGAATTCCGGCTGGAAGCACAGGCCGAAGTCGACTCCCGACTTGCGGCCGCTGGCGCGCTCGAGGCGGGCTCGATCATCTCCTCGATCGTGCCGGGCTGCACGGTCGAGCGGATGATGACGGTGTGGAATTCCTTCTTGGTCGCGAGCGCGGCGCCGATCTGCTCCGCCAGCCGCAGGATGGCCGTCAGGTCCTGGCTGCCGTTCGCCGCCGACGGTGTACCCACGCAGACGAAGGAGATCTCGGTGTTGCGGATCGCATGCACGGCATCGCTGGTGACCGCGACGCGGCCCGACTCGACCACGTCACGCATCAGCTCCTGGATGCCCTCTTCCAGGATCGGCGACTTCTTGGCGCGGATCAGGTCGAGCTTGGTGGTATCGATGTCGACGCCGATGACGCGGTGACCGTCGCGCGCGAGGCACGCGAGCGACACCGCGCCCACGTAGCCCAGCCCGAAGACGCTGATGCGCCGCGTCGCCGCCTTGCCGCGGCGCCGGGTCGTCAGTGGCCGGGTTCCGGTTTCATCCTCGACGAAAGTGCCGGACCCCGTGCTGTCTGTATCCATGTCTTCGCCGCGACCTTGTCGAAGCCGTCCCTTCTGACGCTCGAATGATTCATTAGTAGTAGGCACTTTCATTGCGTTCTTTCGACCGGTTCAGCACCACGCCGAGCAGGTTCATCTCGGACAGCACTTCCCGGGCGCCGCGCAGCATCGCGCGGCCACTCTTGCCTTCGGAGACCACCAGCAGCAGCGAGTCGAACTGCGGCGCGAACGCCAGCACGTCGTCGGACGCCAGCAGCGGCGGCATGTCGAAGATCACGATGCGACGCGGGACTTCGCGTTCGAGCGCCTGCGTGAATTCGCTCATGCGCGGGCTGTTGAGGAACTCCGAGGAGTGCTGGAAGGCCCGGGCGTTCGGGATGACGCCGAGGCGCTCGGACTGCAGCTTGTAGACGATGTCGTCGAGCTCGGCCTTGCCGAGCAGGTAGTCCGACAGGCCCTTCTCGAAACTCATGCCCAGGTAGTTCGCAATCTGCGGGCGCTGCAGGTCGAGATCGACCAGGAACACGAAGGTGTTCACGTCCTGCGACAGCGCGAGCGCGAGGTTGATGGCCGTCAGCGTCTTGCCCTCGCCCACCGACATGCCGGAAACGGCGATGCTGCTCCACTTGTTCATGTCCAGTCGGCGCATGACGCGCGTGCGCAGGATCTTGAACGCGCGCAGCGCCGCAGTGTCCGAGACCGCGGGCAACACGCACTGCCGCTCCATTGCGCGCACGTCGACGTTCGCGGTGTGGAAGCGACGCGCCTGCTGCAGGTCGGCGGCCGGTGCGCTGACCCGGCGCGTGCGCTGGCGCAGCGTGGACGATTCGATGGCGTTCGGCCGGGTATCCCTTTCGGCGCCTGCGCGTTCCGCAAGGTTTCTACGGATGGCGTCTTCGACGGTTGTGCTCATGTCTTGGATCTCTCGGTGGCCGGGTTACAGGAAACTCTTGAGTGCGGTGAATACGATCCACACGCCCACCACGCCGCTGGCGGTGGCGGCGGCGAACCGCCAGGCGCCGCGGCGGCGCGTACGTGAATTGCGGATGGTCGGGATCGCCACGAGCGGCGACACCGACAAGCAGCTCGCGCACGTCGCGGGCGCCGCGCACCTTCGGATCGAAGGCTTCGGCGGCCACGGTCACGGACAGGCCGAGGACCACGGCGGCGACGAGGCCGATCAGGAGTATCGCCAGGCGGTTCGGCTTGCCGGGCTCGGACGGCAGCATCGGCGACTGGATCAGCCGGAATTCGTCCGCGCGGCCTCCAACAATGGCGGCCTCGCTGACTTCCGCGTCCATCATGCGGTTCAGCAACTGCTCGTACTTCTCGCGCCCGATGGTCAGGTCGCGCGTGAGATTCGCGTACTCGCGCTCGACCTGCGGCGCGGCCGTCACGTTCTTCTCGAGGCCGCCCAGTTTCGCGCGCAGCTCGGCGTTCTGCACGCCGAGGCTCGCCGAGCTGGCTGTCGATCGCGTTGATCTGCGTGCGCAGCTGCATGCCCACGGGCGTGTTGTCGGAAAACTCCACGTCGCCGCGCTCGCCGCCCTTGATGCGCGCGTCGAGCGTCGCGATGTCGCGCTCCAGGCGCTTGATGTCGGGATGCTCGGCGCCGTAACGCTGGCGCGCCTCGGCGAGCGTGGCGCGCTTCTGGTTCAGCTGCGAACGCAGCGAGGTGCCCGCGCCGGCGCTGGTGCCGTACTTCAGGCTGTCGATCTGGCGGCGCAGCGCGATCATGTCCGGGTGACTCTCGTCATAGGACGAGCGCATGCGCGCGTACTGGTCCTCGAGCTGCCGCACGCTGCCGGAATCCAGGCCCTGCGCGCGCGTCTGCTCGAGCTGCGCCGCGAGGAACACGCGTTCCTGCCGCAGCGTCGCCATCTGCGCATTGTTGGCCGCGAGCTGGCTCTCGGCGCGGTCCATCATCGACATGTTGACTTCGGTCAGCTCCGGCAGCTGTCCGTAGTTGGCGCGCTTGAACTCCGCGAGTTTCGCTTCGAGCTTGGCCACGTGCGTGCGCAGCCGCTCCGCCTCGCCCGAATAGAACTCCGCGGCGTTCGACGCACGGCCCTGTCGCTGGCGCCGGTGCTCGGCCAGGAATGCCGCGACCAGCCACTGCGCGCCCTTCTGCGCCTTCTCCGGCGCGCGGTTGTCGTACGACAGCGTGAACGCGTCGACGACTTCGCGTTCGCGGCCGGTGCGCGGATCGAGGATGGGCGTCGTGACGATCTTGACGTCGATGTCGCGGCGCAGGCGCGTGAGCATCGCGGACTCGTCATCGGCGAGATCCGGATAGAGGTAGTGCGTCTGGTTGAGCTTGCGCAGGTTCGCGTCCGTCAGCACGATGCCCTTCAGGTTCTGCACGTACTGGTCGGCGTAACTTCGACCCGGTCGTTCTCGTCCGTGAGCGACTGCGCGCTCGACGGATCGTCGATCTCGACCAGCGCCGAGGACGTGTAGATGTCCGGCAGCGTCGACCGCGAGCAGCACCGCCAGCACCGCGATCGGGATCGCGATGCCGAACAGCAGCGCCTTGCGGCGCGCGATGGCGTGGATGTAATCGGAGAATTCGGGTGATGCCTGGTCGGTGTCCATTGTCAGTCGTTCCTTGCGCGGGCGGCGTTGCAGCGGTTGATAGATGACCGAGACCATGGCGCCGGTCGACGTGGCGTCGTCCTCGGCGTCGCTGAATTCCTGCCAGGTGTAGTCGCCGGCGAAGCGGAACGACCACTCCTCCTGCCAGCGCCACTGCAGGCCGACGTCCGCCGTCGCATAGCTGCGCGCCGTGAAACCCGGCGTCGTCGTCGACCTCGTCGTCGTGTGTGCCGCGCACGCCGGCCATGCAGCTCGAGCCGCGGGGTCATTGCGCGCGTCAGGCTGCAGGCGCAGCTGGTCGCGCGACACGACCAGGCCGGCCGAGGACGGGCCGACGCTGCGCGCGATGTCGGCGAAGAGCTCGTTGCGCCCCAGCGAGCATGCTCACGCCGGCGCCTGCGAGCCAGGCCACCTGCGTCTCGCCGGTGGGCAGCTCGACGTTCTGCGCGCCCACGCGGAAGAAGCGCCGCGTGTCCTTCGACGGTGCGCGTGTCCCACTGCAGCTCGAGGCCGTACGCGGTGGTGACGTCCTGGAACTGGATGTCGTATTGCGCGCCGCGCACGCGGGTCGCGATGCGTGCTGCGCTCGTTGATGCGCGTGCGAATCGCGGCGGAGACATCCGAGGTATCGAAGCCGACCTGCGCCTCCGAGATCTGCTTCGTCGAAGCTCACGTCGGAGTAGCCCGCGTCCGAGCTCGATGACGTTGCGCTGGCTCAAGTCCCAGCTGATGCCGGGACGGATGCCGTAACGCGTGCGGCGGTTGGAGACGAGCACGCGACCCGCGTCGCCGAACACCGGTTCGCCGAGGCCGGTGTCGATGTCCGCATCCGGCTGCTCGCTGTTCACGACGTCCTGCTGCGCGAAATCGCCGCGCAGGCGCGTGCGGAAACGCTGGCCGTCGCGCCGCGCTTCGAGCCTGGCGAAGTAGTCGACGGCATCGAGGTCGCCGTCACCCGGAAAATACGTGGCGCTGACGCGCGGCGCGAACGAGAACTCGCCCTTCTGCGTGAGCGAGCGCATCTCGAGCTCGGCATCGACCATCGGTCCGGACACGGAAATCTCCGTGCCGGGCGACGTCAGCCGGTAGTTGTCGTCGTAGAGATAACCCGCCTCGACTTTCGGGTTGAGCTCCCACACCGCGTCCGCCCATGCGAACGGCCCGGTGCCGAGCGCCAACGCGACGGCGTAGATGAGCCTTCTGGATTTTGCGTCCATCACGGTCACTCCTGGTCTCAAGGCACCACGACCACGTCGCCCGCCTGCAGGTCGATGTTCTGATCCATGCGGCGGCCCTTGACGACGTCGTTGTAGCGGAACGGCACCGCCTGCTTGCCCGCGGGCGTGCGCCGCAGCACCACGATGTCGCCGAGCGACGCGAACGGCGTGGTGCCGCCAGCCATCGACAGTGCCTGCATGACGTCGACGCTGGGATTCATGATGAATTCCCCGGGCTTGTTCACCTGGCCGATCACGTAGACCTTGTTGCCCTTGATCTCCTGGATCGACACGGTGACGACGGGGTCCGAAATGTACTTGGTGAGCCTCTGGCTCATCGTCTTGGTGAGGTCGGCGACGGTCTTGCCCTTCGCGTCGACTTCGCCGACCAGCGGAAACGAAAATGCGCCGTCCGGACGCACCAGCGCCGGCCGCTGCAGGTCCGGCTCCTTCCACACGCTGATCGACAGCATGTCGCCGGGCTTGACCGTGTAGTTGGCGTCCTGCGCCATGGCGCCGGTGGCCCAGGCCAGCGCGACGATCACGCAACAGGCCATAACGAACTTCTTCATTTACGTTCTCCAGAGAGGTGTTCATATGCCGCGAGCAGGCGCGGCGCCTCGTGCTGCCACGAGAGCACGCGCTCGATGCGCTCGCGCCCCAGGGCACCCATGCGATTGCGCTCGGCCTCGTCGGCCAGCAACGCGATGATCTTCTGCGCGAAATCCGCGACGTCGTTGGAGCGCGCGTACCAGGACGCGTCACCGGCGGAGACGCGGCCCTCCTTCAGGTCGAACTGCACGATGGGCTTGCCGAGCGCCATGTACTCCATGATCTTGTTCATCGTGGAGCGGTCGTTCATCTCGTTCACGCGGTCCGGGTTCACGCAGATGTCGGCGGTGTTGAGCATCTCGAGCAGCTGCGGGTCGAGCGCGCGGCCCGTGAACGTCACGTATTCGTCGACGCCGAGGTCCTTCGCGAGCTGGCGCATCGCCGGCAGCTCGGTGCCGCCGCCGAGCAGGCCGAAATGGATGTCGGTGCGTTTCAGGTGATACACGATCAGCTGCACGGCCTGCAGCAGCAGGTCGATGCCTTCCTGCTTGCCCATCACGCCCAGATAACCCACCAGGTACTTGCGGCCCTTCTTGAGCTCGGGATTTCCCGGCCCCGGCTTGATGCGCGTGAGATCCGGACCGGAGCGCACGACGAACACGTCGCGCGGATGTTTGCCGC
Source organism: uncultured Pseudomonadota bacterium (assembly GCA_963774045.1). GTDB lineage: Bacteria > Pseudomonadota > Gammaproteobacteria > Steroidobacterales > Steroidobacteraceae > CADEED01. The sequence continues at coordinate 81,932 of CAVZED010000018.1, read as the reverse complement.
CGCGCTCGATCGCGATGCTGCGGAACGACTCGTTGGTCGAGATCACCATGTCGGCGGTCCTGAAAGTCATGCGCTCGAGCGCGAGCAGCAGCTTGTGTCCGAAGCCGCGCTTGCCGAATTTCGCCTCGTAGAGCTCGGGGTTGATGTCGTGGTGGTCGAACACGAACTTCTTGCCGAACAGCTTGTAGAACGCGCCGATGATGAAGATCGTGTCCGGCGGGTTGCAGGCGTGGATGACGTCGAAGCCGCGGCCGAACAGGACCTTCAACGACAGCAGGAACTCCATCATGAGCGCCCAGCTGTATTCGATCGCGTAGCCGAGCAGGCCTTCGGCCTCGTTCGGCAACGAATGACGGTGGATGTCGATGCCGTCGATGCGCTCGAAGCTCTTCTCGAAGGCCGGCGCCTTGGGGCAGATGATCGAGACGGTGTAACCCGCGGCGGCCAGCGCGCGCGCTTCCTGCCACACGCGCCGGTCGAACGGACACGGCAGGTTCTCGACGATGATGAGCACGCGGCGGATCTTCGTGGCACGTTTCGACACGACGCGTGCGCTGCCCGCGCCGTCCTCGGACAGGGACGGCTGCGCAAGCGCCTGCGACGGTTGAGACGAGCCGCGTTGCAAGGCGGCGCCGGTGACATGATCGGACATCTGACCTCCCGGAAAGAACGGATAGTTAGCGAATCATCTGAGTTCGAGCGCGAGCTGGCGCCGCGTGCGGTCGCGCTGCAGCGGCTCGATGGCGAAGCCCATCGACTGCGCGAGCAGCTGCATCGGCCGGTTCGACCACGCCATCTCGCCCGTGAGTCGCCGCACGCCGACACGTTTCGCGTGTCGCACGAGCGTCGTGAGCAAAGTGCGTCCGACCTGCTCGTCGCGGTAGGAGTTCGCGACCGCCACGCTGAAATCGGCGCCGTCATGGCTCAGCGGCGCGTAGGCGCAGGCCCCGACCACGCGGTCGCCGCCCTGCGTGCTCTCGAGCGCGGCGAATGCCACCGACGTGTCGTTGCCCGCGACGATCACGCGATCGAAGAGCATCGACGTGAGCTCACGCAGCGAGGCCGGGTCGCAATCCTTGCCGCCCGTGTTGAGCGCGAGCACGAACTCGGCGAGCAGGCGGCGGTCTCCCGGCGACACCGGGCGCACGCTGTAGGCGCGGCGGGATTTCGGCGTGTAATACCAGCGGCGCGCGAGCCAGGCGCTCGCCATGATTTCGTTGATACGCGCGGGGGATGATGCGACTGCGACTCTGTGCATGGGCGCCAAGCGTCGCGTACCGCGAGCGGTGCCGCCGTCGGACGCCGCGCGATGGCAGAGTAATGATTGCCCTCACGCGAGCGCTTGCTCCGTGACGCCACACGGCGACGTCTGACAGCGATTTCCGTCATGCAACATCGTCCGGAAACGCAGACAGCGGAAGGATTCGCGCAACGCGCGGCCCGCATGGCTGGCTATTCCCGCGTTGTAGGTGTGAACTGACAGCCCCGGCGCGCCAGCGCCTGCAATACTCCGGGCCTCGCATGAAGCCGGATTCGCTCTCCATCACCGCGATGCGTGCGTCGCGCCTGCTCGCGGCGCTCGCCTGCATCGCGAGCCTCGGCATCCTGGCGTGCTGGGCGCAGACTCCGTCGTGGGTTGCCGCACACGCGGCCGCGCTGCCGACTCCATTGGCAGCCGTCACGCTCTACGTGCTGGGCCTCGCCGTGTTGCTGGTGGGCGTCGCACCGCTGGCGGCGCGCATCGGCGCGCAGCTGCTGGCCCTGCTCGCCGCCGGCCTCGCGTTGCAGGCCGTGGTGCAGACCTGGAGCGGCATTTCCTTCGGCACCGACGTCATGATCTTCCCGGAGGCCGTGCTTCGCCTGCACGGCGCACTGTTCGCGCATCCGGGCCGCATGGCCGGAACGTTGAGCCTCACGCTCGCGGCCATCGCGATCGCCGTGGTGGTGGTGCCGTTCCACAACCGCGCCGCGTCCCGGTTGTTCGCCTTCAGCGCCAGCGCCGGACTGCTCATCGTCACGACTTCGCTCGTCGGGCTCGCGCTCGACAACGAGAGCCTGGCAAGCCTCGGGTTCGACCGCGTGCCGACGCTCGCGGCCACGGTGCTCGGCGCGATGCTGCTGATCGGCACGCTCGGCCTGCGCCGCGACGCGGGCTGGTTGTCGGTGCTCTGGGACTCCACCGCGACGGGCGGACTGGCACGCGGCATGATCCTGTGGACCGTGGTCGCGCCGCTCGCGGTCGCGTTGATCGTGCTCGCCGGCGTGCACGGCGGCTACTACAGCCTGGACTTCGCGTTCGCGCTGCTGGCGGCGGCGATGTGTGGCGGTCTCACGTTCCTCGTGTTGTGGAATGCGGCGCGCGTCGATCGCGCCACGCGGCGCGCCGAAAGCGCGCGCGAAGCGGAGCAGCTGGCCGCGAACCGGCTGCGGCTCGCGCAATCCGCGACCGGCGTGCAGATGTGGGAGTGGACGCCGTCGATGCGCGAGTGGCTCGCGCTCGATGGCCAGGAGCGGCTCGACCCCTCGTCGAACGAATATCTCGAGGCCGGTCTCGCGCGCTGCCTGCGCGACGGCAAGGCCGAGTTCGAATTCCCGATGCGGCGTCCCGGCATCGAAGACCAATGGATGCTCGCCACGTGCTGGCGCGAGATGCGGGATGGCGCGCCCGTGGTCGTCGGAGTGACGGTCGACATCACGGAGCGCAAATTCGCGATCCTCGCGCTCGAAGCCAGTGAGACCCGGCTGCAGCTCGCCGCCCGCGCCCTGCCCGGTTTCGTCTACGACTGGAACTGCGCCAGCGGCAAGGTCGTGCGCACGTCGGGCATCGAGCAGCTGCTCGGCTACGAGGGCGCCGAGCTTTCGCCGGCGAGCCGCTGGTGGGACGACCTGATTCACCCGGAAGATCGCGCCACCGCGCGGCCGGCCCGGGTCGCGCGCGTCAGCAGCCGGGACAGCGACGTCGACAGCATCGCCTGCGAATATCGCGTGCGGCACAAGAACGGCGGCTTCGTCTGGATCTGGGATCACTGCAACCTGGTGCGCAGCCGCTCCGGCGAGGTGATTCGCGTCGTCGGCAGCGTACTCGACATCACCGAACGCAAGGAGACCCTGGCGCGGCTCTCCGCCAGCGAGCATCGCTTCAAGGCCACGTTGCTCGCGACCACCGGCATCATCTGGACACACGACCCCGAGGGACGGGCGGTCGGCGAGCAGACCAGCTGGAGCGCGTTCACCGGCCAGACCAGCGACGAGCTCGCGGGGCTGGGCTGGATGCGCGCGCTGCATCCCGAGGACGTCACCGCGACCGCCGACGCGTGGCGCTACGCACTCGCGACCGGCCGCGACCTCGCGACGGTGCATCGCGTGCGGCGCCGCGACGGCGTCTACCGCACGTTCTCGGTTCACGCGGTGCCGGTGGGCAATGAACGCGGCGAGATCGTCGAGTGGGTGGGTTCACACACCGACATCACCGAGCAGCGCGAAGCCGAGCAGCGCGTGCGCGACAGCTTGCAGCGCCTCGAGCTGGCGCTCGACGCCGCGAGCGTCGGCATGTGGGACTGGGACGTTTCATCCGGCCGCATGACCTGGACGCGCCAGACGCATCTCATCACCGGCATCAGCGAGGAGCAGTTCTCGAGTCGCGCCGAGCAGTTCTTCGGAATGCTCGAGCCCGCGGACCAGGATCATGCCGCCACGTTCAAGCGTGAAGTGACCCACGCCGGCGCCGTCAAGGAGTCCGAGCTCGAAATCCGCCGGCCCGATGGAACACGCCGCTGGGTGCAGAACCGTGCCACCGCCATCTTCGACGCCGGGGGACGCATGCGCCGCATCGTCGGCGCCCTGCGCGACATCACGCGCCGCAAGGAGCTCGAGGTGGAACGCGAAGGCCTGCTGGCCGCCGAACGCGCGGCACGGGTCGAGCTCGGCACCGCCGTGCAGGCCAAGGACGAATTCCTCGCGACCATCTCGCACGAATTGCGCACGCCGCTGAACGCCATCCTGGGCTGGGCCACGCTGCTGCAGCGGCCGAACGTCGAGTCGCAGACCATCGCCGACGGCCTGAAGGTCATCGAGCGCAATGCGCGCGCGCAGACCCAGCTGCTCGGCGACCTGCTGGATGCGAACCAGATGATGTCGGGCAAACTCTCGCTCGCCTTCGAACCCATGGACCTGAACGACGCGGTGCGCGCCACGCTCGATTCCATGCGCGTCACCATCGCGACGCGCAAGATAAACATCGAGAGCCGCCTCGCCGAGGGCGCGCTGCCGGTCATGGGTGATTCGGGGCGGCTGCAGCAGATCGTGAGCAACCTGCTCTCGAACGCACTCAAGTTCACGCCGGCCGAAGGGCTGGTCACCGTGACCACGCGTTTCGACGACGACGCGGTCTACTGCCAGGTGAAGGACAGCGGCGAAGGAATCGCCGCCGATTTCCTGCCGCACATCTTCGAGAAGTTTCGCCAGGCCGACGTCGGCAGCGCGCGGCGTTTCGCCGGGTTGGGACTGGGCCTCGCCATCACCAAGCAGCTGGTCGAGTCCCATGGCGGATCGATCAGCGTGTCGAGCGAAGGCCGCGGCAAGGGTGCGATGTTCACGGTTCGCCTGCCGCGGCTGCGGGCGGACGCAGGCGAAGTGCACGACCTCGACTCGCACCGCTACCACACCGCGCGCGCCACCGACAAGCCGCTCGCGGGCCTCACCATCCTCGCGGTCGACGATGAGGCGGATTCGCGCGACTACCTCGAACGGCTGCTCATCGAGCAGGGCGCCGAGATCGTGAGCGTGAGCTCCGCGCAGGAGGCGATCGCGGTGCTGTCCGGCGACAGCGGCCGGTTCAACCTGCTCGTCAGCGACATCGGCATGCCCGGTTCCACCGGTTACGACCTCATCGACACCGTGCGCCAGCACCTGAAGGTGGACGAAAGCGAGCTGCCCGCCGTTGCCCTGACGGCGTTCACGCGGCCGCAGGATCGCAAGATGGCGCTCGACCGCGGCTTCCAGAAGCACCTGGCCAAACCCGTGCAGGTGGGGCGCCTCATCGGCGCGATCCGGCAGTTGACCGGCCGCTCGCAGTCCGATGCGCGGCAGGCGCGCCGGCACTAACTACTTGAGTTTCGCCTCGAGCAGGCGTTGCAGGTTTTTCTGGTAGCCCGGCAGCGCGGCGCGCAGCGTGCGCTTGAGCTCCGCATCACCCGGGCCTGCGATCTGCGCGCGGAACTGCCCCAGCGTCTGTTCGTGGGCGGAAATCTGGTTGAGGATGAAGTTCGCGCCGGCCCGGTGCGGACCCGCTGCCGGCATGGTCGAGGCGCGATCGGGGTTCTGCTGCGGCAGGCGCCAGCCCTTGCGCTTGGCCAGCGCCTCGAGCTTGCGGGTCGTCTCCTCGTTCTGCGTGCTGATCGCGGCGGCGGCTTCGCGCAGCGATTCGCTGGCCAGGCCCTGCTGCGCGGTGCGCGCATCGAGCGTCGCCTGGCGCACGTTTTCGACGGCCGAGAGGATGAACGTCGGGTCGTCGGTGGCGACGAGCTTGCGGTCGAACAGCGGATCCGTCGGCTGGCCCTGCGCCGCGTCGCGCTGTTCGTACGGCGCGGTGTCCGCCTGGCGCGGCAACGTGGTCTGCTCCGGCGGTTGCGCCGCGGCAAGCAACATCAGGGCGAGCGTATCGAGCACGGGGGTAAGGGCGCCGGCCGAAGCCGGCGCCGACTCCGGGTCAATCGCGCCGCAGCAGCACCGAGGCGATCAGGGCGACCGCTGCGCCGGCGGCCGCGCCGTACGCAATGGACTTCCAGGGATTGTCGTGCACGTAGCGATCCGTCGCGTGCGCCGCATCGGTCGCGGCGACCTTCGCGCGGGCGCCGGCATCGGCCAGCCTGACCTTGGCCTGGCTCACCGTGCGCATGACGCGCTGACGCACCGCCTCCGCGGCGGCACCACCCTCTTCGCCCAGCGTTCTCAGCAGCTCCTCCGCCTGCGCAACGACGCGATTCAATTCGACGACGGTGGATTCGGAGTTGCGGCTGCCATTGTCGAAAGTCTTGGCCTGAATGGTCATGTCTGCTCCTTGGCAAGTGTTGCTGGGTCTACCACCTTAGGGCGTGCGGCCCGCCATGCATGCAGGCATGCACGAAGGATGTGGACGTCTGTGCCCTCGCGGAGCTGTCAGGGATCACTGACAGGGCATCTGTGCCGCGGTCGGTCAGGTCTGACATTGCATGGGCGTCTCGTCCGCGAGCGTTGTTTTCCGCGCGAGTGCAGCATTCCTTCGGAATTCGGATGACCGCCATTCGAAACGAGGAGATTGCATCGTGACCGAAATCAACAGCAGCTGGAAATTGGCAGTGGCCGCAGCGGTGGGTGTGTTGGCGCTCGCCGGCTGCAACAAGCGCGAGTCTTCCCAGGAGGTCGCGCAGGACGTTTCCGAGGAGCGGCAGGACGCGCAGGAGAACGTGGCCGAGGAGCGCCGCGAAGCGGCCGACGTCGCGACGGAAGGTGCGGAAGACCGCGCCGCCGCCGAGTACGACGTGGCGATAGCGCAGGCGGACGGCCAGCGCAAGATCGCGAAGGAAAAGTGCGAGACGCTCGCGAGCGACGCGCAGAAGGCGTGCAAGGAACAGGCCGAGGCGACCTACGAGTCCGCGAAGGCCCAGGCCCAGGCGACGCTCGATGCGGCCAAGAGCTCCGGCTCGGCTACCGTGGAGTCCCCGCCGCCTAGCACCAACTGACGGTCTTCACGCGAACGCGACCGGGTGATGCCCACCTGCGAGACCTTTGCAACTGTCGCAATCGCGTGATCCCGCCCGGCGATGGCTAACTACCATCGCCGGGCGTTTTTGGAAGGAGAGAGACATGAAAGTACGCACCAGCAAAATCAGGAAGGGTCTTGCACTCGCCGGTTGGGGTCTGCTTTCCGGCGCGGCCCTGCCCGCGTGGCCCGTCAGCCTCTCCACCCTGGAGCCGGCGCAGCCGTTGCCCGAAGTGAGAGACCAGTCGGCCGACTTCAACGCCGGCATCGCAGCCGCGGGCAGCGCGACGCTGATCCCGGTCATGGCCGCCGATGTCCAGGCCAGGACCATCAATACCGTCGACGCGCCCGCTGCCGGCGGAGTGGCGGTGGGCAAACCCATCGACGACATCCAGTTCGTGAAGCAGGCCACCGAAAATGGCCGCAAGGAAGTCAGCGCCGCGGAGGACGCGCTGCCGCAGCTCAAGAATCCGCAGCTCAAGCAGATCGCGGAGATGCTGACCAGCGATCACACCAGCGCCAACGAGCGCCTCTCGCAGCTCGCGCAGAGCAAGGGCTGGCCCGTGCCCGGCCCGGCCGCGGCCTCATCCGCCCCGCCCTCCGGCACCGCGAGCAGCGATTTCGACGCCAAGTGGACCGCCGAGATGATCGCCGGCCACGAACGCTCCATCGCGCTGTACCGCGCGCAGGCCGCGGGCGGCGAAGACAAGGATTTGCGTAAATACGCGAAAGAGACTCTTCCGACCATCGAGAAACATCTCGCGCAACTGAGGAGCTTGCAGAAATGACCCGCGCGGAGGGCAACATGTTGACCATGAGGATCATCAAACTACTCGGCATCGCGGGCATCGCGGTGCTGGCGGCCTCGTACATCGCGGCGCGTTCGCAGCGCCGGCAGGAAGAGGAACGCCGCCGTCTCGACGAGCGGCTCGAGAAGGATCGCTGGGAGAGCGAAGGCGGCGCGAGCCGCAGCGGCCCGGCGACGCAGAGTGCAGTGACGGCTCACTGAGCGGTTGCGCGATCGGAGGGGGCGGATCGGTGACCCGGTCCGCCCCCTTTTTTCAGGCCGGCGGGCCTTCGGGGGTCTTGGGAGGCGGTCCGCCGGTGATCATGGTCACCGTGGACCTGGGTTGCTGGATGTCCGCCTGGTCGAAGGCGTGCTTCAGCCGCAGCAGGAATTCGCGCTTCACGTTCGCTTGCTCCAGTGCACGCACCTTGACGCGCGCGCGCAGCGTGATGCCACGATCGTTCCACGCCTCGATGCCGGCGATATCCAGGTCATCGAGGATCTTCCCCGACCACATCGAGTGCTCGCGCATCCCCGCGCCGACATCCTGCATGATCCCGATCACCGGCTGGATGTCCTGGTCGAGCGCGATCGTCACGTCGACCACCGCGTAGGCGAACGTGCGGCTGGAGCTGGTCACGACGCCGATCTCGCCGTTCGGCACGTAGTGCACGTTGCCCTCGTAGTCGCGCAACTGCACGTAGCGCAACGTCAGGTCCTCGACCAGCCCGCTCTTGCCGGCGATTTCCACGACATCGCCCTGCCGGATCTGGTTTTCCGCCAGCAGGAAGAAGCCACGGAAAAAGTCCTTGACCAGCGACTGCGCCCCGAATGCGATGGCGATGCCGGCGACGCCGGCCGTGGCGAGGAACGGCAGGATCGAAATGCCGAGCGTGTTGAAGATGGCGAGTGTCGCGATGACACCTATCAGGATCGATGCCAGCTTGCGCAACACGTTGCTCACCGTGGCGGCGCGCCGCTGCGCCTCGACATCGTGCGCATGTGTGGACGTGAACTTCTCGAGCCCCGAAATCAGCCGCCGCGCGATGAAGATCAGCAGGAAGCTGACGACGAGGATCGCGGCGATCCGCGATCCGGCCTGTATCCAATCCACCGCGTTGAACCACGCGACGACTTTCTCTTCGTGTCCCATTCCCGACTCCTGGCTCGATCGATGCCGGCGATTATCGCAGTTTCGTCCGTCACGGCACGCGGCGAGGTCCTACGAGCGGCGGCAGCGGCGTCCGAAGCAGCGCGCCGGGCCATCCGTTCAGCATGAACGCGCGATGCCAGGGAACCTGACGGCCTCATCCATGCGAATCGGCGCTCTCACGCTTCTCGGCGTGATCGCGGGCGCGCACGTCATCCACCACGCGCCGCCCATCGAGGTGCCCGCGGGCTTCGCCTCGCGCGTCTATGCACGCGACATCGCCGGCGCGCGCGACCTGCGGGTCGATGCGGATGGAACACTGACGCTGCGCGGCGACTCCGACTACTTCGAGATCACGCCACCCCGCGACGACTCGCCGCGGATGATCATGCGCGTGGCCCGCGGGATCGAGACGGACACGCACATCCAGGCAACCGCCCTCGCCGCGCCGCTGGCGCCGCAGGCTCCGGTCACACACATCCCGGTCGTCCCCGAAACCCTGGCGCTGGCCCGGGCGCTGGCGCGCCGGCACTTCACCGACGTGGCGCTGGCACCCGACGGGACGCTGTTCGTCTCCGATGCACGCGCCGGCGTGGTCTACCAGGTGCGGCGCATCGGGCTGTGAGGCCCGTCGTCCGTCGACGCCTTGATCACGCTGATCTGGCCGTCGGCTTCGAGGTAGGCCGCCTTCACTTCCGCCAGCTTCTCGATGCCCTGCTCGCGCAGCTTCGCCTCGAGCTCCTGCATGGTGATGAACTCGCGCCGCATGCTGCGGCGCTGTGGCACTCCCTGCTTCACCAGCAGCAGCTTGGGCGGCTCGGAAAAACGCCGCACCCACGTGTACCGGAATGACGCCCAGTCGAGCAGCCAGTTCCACGCGACGATGGTGAACACGAGCACGGCGCCCTCGCTGACCGTGGAGTAGCCGCCGGACATCGCATTCTGCGAGGCATCCGCGATGATCACGAGCAGCAGGATGTCCGCGATGCCCACCGCGCCGACGTCCCGGCGCAGCACGAAGCGGAAGATGGCGAACAGCAGCCAGTAGATCAGCGTGCCGCGCAGCATCAGCTCGGGGATCGAAACCCGGATGTCGAAGACGTCCGCGAGCAAGCGCTCCCCTCGCCCGCAGGGCTCAGTTCACGCTGCCGGCGTGCCGTTCGCGCTGGTACGCGTGCAGCTTGTTGTAGAGCGTCTTGAGGCTGCAGCCGAGCACGTCGGCCGCGCGACGCTTGTCGCCCTCGAAGTGCTTGAGCGTCGCGAGGATGAAGGTGCGTTCGATCTCCTCGAGCGTCGCGCCGATCGGCATGCTGATGCCGCCATCGGCCGCGCCCGGGGAATGGGCCCGCAGCATCGGCATTTCCTGTTCGGAGAGATCGAGCTCGCCGTCGCAGAGGATGTACGCACGCTCCACCGCATTGCGCAGCTCGCGCACGTTGCCCGGCCAGGAATGGCGGATGAAGCGGGCGCGCAGCTCATCGGAGAGCCGCTTGTTCGTGCCGTTGCGCAGGTTGAGCTCGCCCAGGAAGAACTCGGCGAGCACCAGGATGTCCTCGCCGCGCTCGCGCAGCGGCGGCAGCTGAACCGTGACCACGGCAAGGCGGTAGTAGATGTCTTCGCGCAGGCGGCCTTCCTCGAAGGCCTGCGCCGGCGAACGGTTGGTCGAGGCGATCACGCGGACGTCGACCTCGAGATTTTCGTTGCCGCCGACGCGGGACAGGCGCTTGGTCTCCAGCACGCGCAGCAGGCGCGACTGCAGGTCCAGCGGCATCTCGGTGATCTCGTCCAGGAACAACGTGCCGCCGCTGGCGCGCTCGAACACGCCCTCGCGCGTGCGCAGCGCACCGGTGAAACTGCCGCGTTCGTGTCCGAACAACTCGGCTTCGATCAGCGTCGCCGGGATGGCCGCGCAGTTGATGGCCACGAAGGGCTGATCCGGCGCGCGGACTCATGATGTGGATGGACTCGGCCACCAGCTCCTTGCCGCAGCCGGACTCGCCACAGATGAACACGGTGGAATCCGTGGGCGCGACGCGGCTGATGAGCTCGCGCACGCGCTGCATGCTGGACGAATGGCCGATGAGCCGCAGCGCGCAGTCCTGCATGCGTTCCACGCTCATGCGCGGCTTTTCGGAACCGACTTGCGCGCCATCGGCGAGACCGGCGCCGAAGTCGGCCGAGAAAAATTCTCCCACGGTGCTCTTCACGGCGGGCTCACCGTGCCGGCGCGCGCCGGAATCGTATCGTCGTCGTTGCCGACCACGATCTCGACGCGCCGGTTCATCTGGCGGCTGCCCTCGCTCGTGTTGCTCGCGACCGGGTATTCCTCGCCATAGCCGAGTGCGCGCACGCGCTGGGCGTCGATGCCGCGCTGGATGATGGCCATGGCCACCGCATCGGCGCGGCTCTGCGAGAGCTCGAGGTTGTAGTTGCTGGCACCCTGGCTGTCGGTGAAGCCTTCGATCTGGACGCGCCGCTCGGGATGCTCGTTCAGGAACCGGCGCGATCTGGTCGAGCGTGCGGCGCGCGCCGGACTTGAGCTCCGAGCGGCCGGTATCGAACAGGACGTCATCGAGCGTGAGCACCAGTCCGCGCGCTGTTTGCGCGGTCTTCACGTTCTGCAGCTCCGCCGCCAGGCGCTGCGCCTCGGCCTGCGCCGCGGCGAGCTCACTTTGGGCGTTTTGCGCCTCGTTGCGCGCCTGCTCGGCCGCGGCTTGCGCGGCGCGGGCATCCGCCACGGCCTTGTCGGCCTCGCCCTCGCGCGCGCTGAGCAGGATCTTCTGGCGCTCGGTTTCACTCGCCTTGATGCGCGCGATGGCCAGCTGCTCGTGCGCGCGCTGTTCGGCGATGCGCGCCATCTGCGATGCGAGATAGGCGTAGTGCGCCGTGGTCGCGTTCTGCATGCCCTTTTCCTCGGCGCTGCCCTGGGCGTTCACCAGCAGCTTGCGGGCGCGGTCGAGCTCGGTGGGCGCGTACTTCGCGACGTTGGGATCGGCCTCGGCCGCGGCCACCGCCGCGCGCGCCTCGTCGAGCGCGCCGCCGGCCTCGGGCGCGGTCTCGCACGCCGCGAATGCCAGCACGGTTGCGGCAACCGCCGAGATGACGAAAGGTCGGTTCATCGCTGCCTCCTCATTGCTCATTGCCTTCGCAGTGATTCATTGCGCAGGTCGCGCAGCGATGCGTCCATCTCCGTCACGAGCTGCTCCTGCTGTTTGGCGCGCGCCGTGGATTCGGCGAGCTGCGCGTCGATGTCGGCCTGGTCGGCCATGCGCGCCGCGACCTCCGCATCGTTCTTGTCCGCGGCGGACTGCGCGGCGGCGAACTTGGCGCGCGCGGAATTCAGCTCGACCTGCGCGAACTGCGCGGCCTGCGCCTGTTCGGCGCGCTCGATCGACGTTTTCGCGATCGTGAGTTTCTCGATCGGCGGCGGAGAGGACGCGCAGGCGACGATGCCGAAGGCGACCAGGCACCACAGTCCATTGCGAATTCCACTGAGCGTGATCATGGCTACCTCCGTCCTTTCACCTGCGGCGACACCGTCTCGAAGTCCTCGATGGCCAGGTTGCGTTCCCAGTTGGTGAGTTGCCGCTGCGCTTCCGTCGGGCGTGAGCCCGTAGCTTTCGCGGATCCGGTCGGCGAGACGGTCACGGTTGCCCGCGATGGCCACGAGATCGGCATCCGTCAGCCGGCTCCAGCGCTCGTGTACCCGGCCCTTCCAATGGGCCCAGTTGGCCGACATGCGATCCCAATCCACGGCCCCCTCCACGAACCTCAATCCCTCTGAAAACAGTGTGGATTTCCACGGGCAGAACGGGCACCAGCGCGCACCGGAAGCGTCGTGGGAGCGTGTGCGGCGCCCTTGTCATCGTTTGTCCGACACCCCGGGTGCGGCGGGGCGCAGGCGACCCCGCCGCCGGTGGTAAAGCTCCATGAGCGGGGTGGCGGAAACCCCGTGGACGACGATGGAAGCGGCAACGACCGTGAACACGACGGCGACCAGCTCCGCGGCCACCGAGTATTCGAGCTCGTGGCGGGCGATGTAGACCGCGTAGTAGACCGAGCCGATCCCCCGGATGCCGAACCAGCCGATCAGGCGGCGCGGCGCCTGCCCCGCCGGGACGCCCAGCAGGCCCGCCCACACCGACAGGGGCCGGATGACGACGAACAGCAGCGCCGCGAGCGCGAGGCCGCCGACGGACCAGTAGCCGGTGGAGATCATGGCGCCGACCACCAGCACGATCGCGACTTCCGCGATGCGCTCGAGCTGCTCGTTGACGTTCAGCAACCGCGGCGTGAGCGGCGGCTTGTCGACCGCCGTGCCCGACTCGGCGTGAATGTCGTCCGCGCGGCGCAGCGCCAGGCCCGCGGCGAACACCGCGAGGAATCCGAGCGCGTGGGCCGCGAGCGCAACGCCATAACTGAGCGCGATCACGCCGAGCAGCAGGAATTCGTCGACGATGACGGTGTCACGGAACCGGGCGCGCAGCGCGCGCACGCCGCGCGCGAGCCCATCGCCGATCGCGAAACCGATGCCGAGACCGGCGACCGTGCCCCACAGGAAATCGACGATCAGCCAGCGCGCGCCCCATTCGCCGATTTCGTGCACGCCGATCAGGCCCAGCCCCAGCAACACGAACGGAAATGCCGTGCCGTCATTGAGTCCGCCCTCGCCCGTGAGTCCGAAACGCAGGGCATCGCGATCCTGCGCGCTGCGCAGCTGCACCTCGGAAGCCAGCACGGGATCGGTGGGCGCCAGCGCGGCGCCGAGCGCGAGCGCAAGTCCGGGAGAGAATCCGAACAGCCAGGTGGCGGCAGCCGCGACCCCGGCGATCGTCACGAGCATGGACAGGGTGGCGAGCCGCAGCGGCAGGCTCCAGCGCCAGTCGCCGATGGGCACGCGCAGCTTGACGCCGACGGTGAACAGCGCGATCAGCAGCGCGATCTCGGTGATGGTCTCGAGCATCCCGAGCTCGCGCAGCGGATGCAGCTCGAGCACGTCGGTCACGGCCGGGCCGAGCACGAAGCCCACGACCAGATAGATCATCGCCGGGCTCACGGGCAGGCGATCGAGAAAGCGCCCGAGCAGCGCGATCACGACGAGCAGCACACCCACGAGCAGGAACCAGAATGAGCCCACCCCCCAAGACTGGGTGTTCGCGGCCGCCGGCACTGCAAGGGTCGTCCGACGCGGGCGTCGGACAACGGCGCCGGCGTCCGTCGGCGCCCGCCCCGGGCGCGCGGGACGTCACCGTTTGTCGACTTCCGGCGCGCGCTTCGTAGTTAGATATTCGCGTCCCCGGAACCGGCGAATCCACACCAAGGAGACTGCTCATGAACAAACTGCTCGCCACCGCCGTCGTCGCGCTGCTCCCCCTCGCGGGCATTGCGGCCGAGGGCGACAAGACCAAGCCGCAGATGCCGGCCGGCGAAAGCGGTGCGACGTTCGACACGCTCGATGCGAACAAGGACGGCCGCATCTCGATGCCCGAAGCCTCCGCGGACCCGAAGCTGGTCGAAAGCTTCTCCACGGCCGACAAGAACGGCGACGGTTATCTCGACAACTCCGAGTACGAGAACAGCGCCAAGCAGCCGAAACAGTAACGTCGAGCGCAAGGAAGGAGCCCCGCGCGGCGCCCGGGCCCGCGGGGTTTTCCTTTTGGGGTTCGCGTATATTAGGCGCCGGCCGTCAGGCCGCGTCGCGAAGGGGCTCCGGGGGGAATGGACGAATCACTCGAGAAGGCACTTCTCGACATGGAAGCGCTCGACCATAAAGTGCGCGGCGAGCTCACCGCCGCCGGTGCGCTCAACGACACCTATCATTCCCGCCTCGAGGAAGTTCATCGCACCAACTCCAGTCGACTGCGGCAGATCATCGCCGTGTTCGGCTGGCCGGGACACGCGCTGGTCGGCGATAACGGCGCCAAGGCCGCGTGGCGCATCGCGCTGCATTCCATCACCGAGCCCGCGTTCATGCGTCAATGCCGCGACCTCATAAACCGCGCCTCGGAGGCCGGCGACGCGCCGCGCTGGCAGTTCGCGATCATCGACGACCGCATCCGGGTCTACGAAGGGAGGCCGCAGCGCTACGGCACCCAGCTGCGTTACGGTGCGAACGGCCTCGAGCCGCATCCCATCGAGAACGAGAGCCGCGTGAATTCGATGCGCATGCAGGCGGGTTTGCCGCCGTTGGCGCAGACACTCCGGCAGGCGCGCCTGCAGCCGCCTCCGCCGGGGGATGCGGCGGCACGGGAGTCCGCCGAGGTTGAATTCCGAAAGTCCGTGGGATGGCTGGCGTGAAGAAGAAATGGGGACATTCCTGATTTCCTAGGAAAAGGGGACAGGGCTCAGCTTGAGCCCTGTCCCCTTTTCCTAGGAAATCAGGAATGTCCCCATTACGCCCTGGCGGCGGCCTCGCGATCTTCCTTCCTCCACAGCGCCGCCAGCAATTCCGTGTCGACGCCCTTCGTCTCCGGCACGAACCGCATCACGACGAACGCCGCCAGCAACCCGCAGCTGCCATAGATCCAGAACGCGAAGCCGTGATTCCACGCGGCGTTCAACGAGTCGTTGCCCAGCAGCAGCGGAAACGTGGCGGACACCATCAGGTTGGCGATCCACTGTGCGGCCACGGCGAACGACATCGCCTGCTCCTTGATCGGCGCGGGATAGATCTCGGTGAGCATGATCCACACCACCGGCCCGAACGACACCGCGAAACCGGCGAGGAAGGCGCAGATCGCGACCAGCGCGGCCATGCCCGTATTGTTCGTGTGGAACAACACGCCCAGCACCAGCATCGACAATCCCATCGTCAGCCCGCCGAAAACCAGCAGCGGCTTGCGCCCCACCTTGTCGACCACCAGCACGACGACCATCGTCGACATGAGGTTCACCATGCAGGCGACGACCGTGCACAGGAAGGCCTCGTCCGTGTGATATCCCATGGTCTCGAAGATCGTCGGACCGTAGTACAGGATCGTATTGATGCCGATGACCTGCTGGAACACGCACAGCGCGATGCCACACAGCACCACGCGCTTGCCGTAGGCAAACAGCGGCGTGCGTTTGCCGGTCTCTCCCGATGCCGCCAGATCGCAGATGATGGCCTGCACTTCTTCCATCTCCGAGCCGTTGAAATGTTTCAGCGCCTTGTCGATGCGGCCGGTCTTCACCAGCCAGATCGGGCTCTCAGGCACTGAAAAGCTCAGGTAGAAGAACGCCAGCGCGGGAACGATCAGCGACAACATCATCCAGCGCCAGCCCGTCGAAAGGACCCAGGCATCGTCGCCCTGCAGCGCGATGCCCCAATTGACGAAGTACGCGATGGTCATGCCGCCCGTGATCGCGATCTGCTGGTACGCGCCCAGCTGGCCGCGCACCGCGCTCGGGGCGAACTCGCCGACGTACGTGGGCGCAATGACGGAGGCAATGCCGACGGCGATGCCGCCGAGCATGCGATAGAAATTGAACGGCCAGATGGCCGACGCGTCGATCTCGCCCACGGGCGTGAAGCCGAGCTCGGGATACGCGGAGCCCACGGCGGACACGAGGAACAACACGGCCGCGAACAGCATCGGCGGCTTGCGCCCGAGCCTGCCGGCCATGGGGCTGGCGATGAGCGCCCCGACGATGGTGCCGACCAGCAGCGAGCAGACGGTGAGCCCGAGCAACGCGTCGCCCGCCGTGTTGCTGAGGCCGAGCGGCGCGATGAAGTTGTGATCGATCGCGCCCACGACGCCGGAAATGATGGCGGTGGCGTAACCGAACAGCAGCGAGCTCAGCGTCGCGACGAACGTCGTGCCGGTGACGGCCTTGATGTGACTGGTGGAAACTTTCTGGAGTTTCATCGGTACCTCGATACTCAGGCCCGCGCCTGTGCAAATAACCTTTCGGTGTCGACGCCCTTCGTTTCCGGCACGAAGTGCAGCACGAAGAACGCGGCGGCCAGCGCGAAGCCGCCATAGACCCAGAACGGGAAGCCGTCGGCGGCGAACAACACGGGAAACGTCGACGCGACCAGGAAGTTCGCCGCCCACTGCGCGGCGACGGCGATCGACATCGCCTGCGCGCGGATGGGTGCCGGGAAGATTTCCGACAACATGATCCACACGATGGGACCGAATGAGATGCCGAGCCCGACGAGGTAGCAGCAGATCGCGACCAGGCCGGCTGCCCCGGTGTTGCCGCCGTCGACCAGGGTCGCGATGGTCATCATGGCGAGACCCATGATCACGCCGCCGAAGATCAGCAGCGGCTTGCGGCCGACGCGATCGACGATGAGCACCACGCACATCGTCGCCAGCAGGTTCAGGCAGCGCGCGACGAGCACGCCGAGGAAGGCCTCGTCCGTGTGATACCCCATGCGCTCCAGGATCTGCGGGCCGTAATAGGAAATCGCGTTGAGCCCGATGAGCTGCTGCAGCAGCCCCATCGCAATGCCGACCCACACGACGCGCTTGCCGTACGACATGAGCGGCGCGGAATGCCGCTCCCGGGGATTCTGCCGCGCGAGCTCTTCGAGCATGGCCTCGACCTGCGCGGGTTCGGCCGATCGTGCCATCAGGCGGCGCGCGTCCGCGACGCGGCCGTGGCGGACGAGCCAGCTCGGGCTCTCCGGCACGGTGAACGACAACCAGAAAAACGCGAGCGCCGGCACCGCCAGCGACACCATCATGTACCGCCATCCGGTCTCGAGCACCCAGACGTCGTCGCCCTGCAGCGCGATGCCCCAGTTAACGAACAGGACGATGCCGATTCCACCCGCGATCGCGATCTGCTGGTACGCGCCGAGCTGACCGCGCACCGCGCTCGGCGCGAACTCGGCGACGTACATGGGCGCGATGACCGAGGCGAGACCCACGGCAACACCACCGATGATGCGATACACGATGAACGGCCAGATGGCATCGGGCCCGAGGCCACCGAGCGGCGCGAAACCGATCTCGGGAAACGCCGAGCCGAATGCGGAGACGAGGAACAGCACCGCCGCGAGGATCATCGGACGCTTGCGTCCCATCATCTCGGCGATGCGGCGCGCGATCAGCGCGCCGAGGATCGTGCCGAGCAGTGCCGCACACACGGTGAAGCCCAGCAGGAAATTCGCCGCAGCGCCGTGCATCGCGCGCGGCGCGATGAAATTGTGGTCGATCGCGCCCACCGCGCCCGCGATGACCGCCGTGCAATAGCCGAACAGCAGCGACGACAACGTCGCCACGAACGTGGTGCCGGTCACCGCCTGGATGTGGCTGGTCGAAACCCGCGACAGCTTCACGATGCGCTCTTACGCCGCCGCCGACGTGCTGGCGGGCCCGTTGATGGGCAGCCGGATGAAGAACGTGGTGCCGACGCCGACCTCGGTCTCGAAGTGCAGCGTGCCGCCGTGTTTGTCGACCACCACCGTGCGCGCGATGGCGAGGCCCTGGCCCGTGCCCTTGCCCACTTCCTTGGTGGTGAAGAACGGATCGAAGATGCGCGCGCGCACCTCGACGGGAATGCCCTTGCCCGTGTCGCCGATCGAAATCTCCACCTGGTCGTCGAGCACGCGCGTCTGCACGCGGATCTTGCCCTTCTTGTCGGTGCCCTTCACGACGTCACCGATGGCGTGTGCCGCGTTGACGATGAGGTTCAGCACCACCTGGTTGATCTCGCCCGCGTAGCAGTTCACCGGCGGCAACCCGGACGACAGGTCGGTTTCCACCTCCGCGACGTACTTGTATTCGTTGGACGCGATCACGAGCGTGCTGCGGATCGCCTGGTTGAGATCCGACTGCGCCATCTCCTTGCGATCCGGGTGCGCGAACTCCTTCATGGAGCGCACGATCGCCGCGACGCGGCCGAGACCATCGCGCGCCCGATCGAGCGCGACCGGCGCATTCTCGAGGATGTAGTCGAGATCGACGTCGTCTTCGGCTTCCGCCGCGGCTTTCGCCGCCGCGGCCACGTCCGCGCCCGGCTGGCCGGAATTCTCGGTCGCGTTGCGCAGGTCCCGGTACTTGTCGACGATCTGGGAGAGGTCGTTCATCGCCTCGCGCACGAAGCTCACGCTGTCGGAGACGAACTGCACCGGCGTGTTGATCTCGTGCGCCACGCCGGCGGCCAGCCGGCCGACGGACTCGAGTTTTTGCGCCTGCGCGAGGTCGTTCTCGAGACGCCTTTGATCGGTGACATCGAGCATCATGCCGCGCAGCACCTTGTGCCGGCCCGTGCTTTCACTCTGCTCGCAGCTCGCGACCCAGCGCAGGTCGATGCGCTTCTCGTCCACGGTCAACACCGAGGTCTCGACCTCGAACGACCCGGATTTGCTGGCGTCGATCTGCGAACGCACCGCGGCATTGCGCGCCCGCGGCATGAGCATGTCGAGGAAGCCGATCTGCTTCCACAGGTCTTCGCTGAAACCCAGCCGGGCCGGACCCTGGGGTCCGATGTATTCGAAGTGTCCATCTTCGACGTCGAGCGCGAACGGGATGGCCTGCGTGCCTTCGACGACGAGCCGGTACTGCTCGCGGCCGCGTTCCAGCTCGTGCGTGCGTTCGGACACGAGCGTCTCGAGGCGCTCCTTCTCGGTGCGCTCCATCTGGCGGCGCTCTTCGAACATGCGCACACACTCGGACATCATGACGCTGAAGGAGTGCGCGAGTGCGAGCAGGATCGCGAACAGCAGCACGACGGCCGTGGTGATCGCGGGGAACTGCGCGGCGCGAAATCGCGCCGAGTCGATGTGTTCGGTCGACAGCGCGAGATACAGGTGACCCGCCGCGCCCTCGCCGACGCCGATCTCGCGCAGGGTCAGCATGACGCGATCATCGGCGAGCTTGAGCAGGTCGCCGTTCATGAAGGTGACAGGTGCCTGGCCGAAGCCCGCCAGGCGCCGGCCGGCCGGTGTGTAGACGGCGACGCCGTACACGTTGCGGTCGGACTTCAATGGCTCGAGTATTTCCTCGGCGAGGCCGGCGTCGCCCGTGGTGACCGCGCCGTAGAGACTCGTGGTCAGGTTCGAGGCGTACATCGTCGACTTGGCACGCGCGCTCTTCTCGAGCGCCGATCCGTCAAAGGTCGCGAAGCCCACGACGCCGGCGACGGCGCTCAGGATCAGCACCAGTGCGAGCGAGCCCATGAGCTGCGCCTGCAAAGGCAGATCGGTGGTGGCGTGTTCCTGAGGTATTTCGTTGCGCGCTTCGTTCATGAAATGCTCCGTCCCATGGCGGGAAAACACGCGCGGTCGCGTGCCTTCCCGGCCATTTATCGGTACGGAAATGCTTTCCCTTGAACGATTTGCCGCCCGGGAGACGAACCGGGGGCCTGCCCGGCGGCAGGAAATTGCCACCGGGCACCGCTGTGACAGGCGTCTCAGCGATCCGCCAGGAAAGCTAGAGCTTGCGCAGCCAGATGTTCCGGTAGCGCACCAGGTGCCCGTGATCCTGCAGGCGCAGCGGCATGTCGCCGTGCGGCCGGTAGCTGGGCTGCCCGATGTAGGTGGTCCCGCCCTTGAGCACCGAGTTGTTCTGCACGAGCACGCCGTTCAGCAGCACGGTCAGCCGCGCGGGTGACGACAGCGACCCGTCCGGATTGAAGCGCGGCGCGTTGAAGATGATGTCGTAGGTCTGCCATTGCTCGGCCGGGTGCGCGGCGTTTGCGAGCGGCGGGAACTGCTTGTAGATGGAGCCGACCATGCCGTTCACGTAGGTCTTGTTCTCGAAATTGTCGAGAACCTGCACTTCGTAGACGTCCTGCAGGAACACGCCGCTGTTGGCACGATCCTGATTGACCTTGTCCGGCGGCAGCGTGGGAGCGCACCACTCGAGGTGAAGCTGCACGTCCCCGAAACTGTCCTTGGTCTGGATGTCGCCCGAACCGGGGCCGACGACCATCTCCCCGTTCACGAGTTTCCAGCCCGTCTCGCCACCCGTGCGCGCGCTCTTCCACGCATCGAGGCTCTTGCCGTCGAACAGCACGATGGCATCCGACGGCGGCGCGCCGGGCGATGCGCCCGGCACCACCTTCGGCGGCACCGGGAACCAGACCTCCGTCGTGAACGGTTCGGGGCCCGCGTCATCGGCCTTCGTGATCGGACGCACGCGGATGTTGCGATAGAAGAGCTCGGCGCTCTCCGCCTGCAATGCGATCTGGCCCTTGTCGAGTTTCACCCAGGCATTGCCGGCGGCGTCCCAGGCCTTCATGTCGTACACGCGCATGTTCACGACGCCATTCACGACGTGGGTCGCCTTGTCGCCGCGCACGATGATCTGCAGCGTGTTCCAGCCCGGATATTCGTTGACGCGCCCGTGGCGGGTGCGCTCGAATTTCTCGTACGCCCCCACGGTCTTCGGCACACCACCGTTCTCGGGAAGCGCGTACCGGCCGAGCTTCGGATCCACGAAGCTCGTGAGCTGCGTGGAGATCGCCCAGGAATCGCCGGTGTCGCCCTCCTGGATCTGCGCCTCCGCGCTCGCCGGCCAGTCGGCGGGCCGTGCGCGATGCACGTGGTACAGCAGCCCGGCGTCGCGCACGTGATGGAGACGCGGCGGAAACTTCTTTTCGCCCCACTTGTATTCCAGGGACAGCACGTAGTCCTTGAACTCGGCATCGGTGAGCAGGATGGCGTTCGGCTGCGGGCTGCCGGCTGCTTGCGTCGGGTAGGCGTGGATGGCCCCATCTTCGACGCTGAAGATCGTGCCGGGTGCCGGGGCGCCATCGGGCGTCTTGGAGGCGAAATGCACGGACCAGCCTTTCAGGTCCTTGCCATTGAAGATGGGCTTCCAGCCCGCGGAATCGGCCGCGACCGCGGCGCCGGCAAACAAACAAAAACCCGCCGCGACGAGCACTGACGTCCTGTTCATCATTATCCCCCCAGCCTTCGAATTAGTGTGGCACCGGAAGTCTATCAGTCCCCGGTGCGAATCCAGCGCGCGGCCTTTTCGGCAATCATCAGCGTCGGACTGTTGGTATTGCCGCTGGTGATCGTCGGCATGATGCTGGCGTCGACCACGCGCAATCCCCGGACGCCACGCAACCTCAGGTGGGAATCGAGCGGCGCCGATGGGTCGTCGGCGGCGCCCATGCGCACGGTGCCGACGGGATGAAAGATGGTATTGGCGATGTTGCCGCCCTCGCGCACCAGGTCGGCGTCGGCCGTGAATTGCGCACCCGGCAGGTGTTCCTCGGGGGAATACGGCGCGAGCGCGGGCTGGGCCACGATGCGGCGCGTGACGCGCAGCGAGTCGGCCGCGACGCGCCGGTCTTCCCCGGTCGCCAGGTAGTTGGGTGCGATGCGCGGCGGATCGGCGACGTCCGCGCTGCGGATGGCGACCGTGCCGCGGCTCGTCGGGTTGAGATTGCAGACGCTCGCGGTGAACGCCGGAAACGTGTCGATCGGCTGGTCGTAGGCGCGCAGCGACAGCGGCTGCACGTGGTACTGCAGGTTGGCGTGCGGCCGCGACGGGTCGCTGCGGATGAAGGCGCCGAGCTGCGACGGCGCCATGCTCATGGGGCCGGAGCGCTTCAGCAGGTATTCGAGGCCGATCCCGAGCCGCCCGAACAGGGTCGACGCCATCTCGTTCAGCGTGCGCACGCCGCGCACCTTGAACACCGGGCGGATCTGCAGGTGATCCTGCAGGTTCGCGCCGATGCCGGGCATGTCGTGAAGCACTTCGATGCCGTGCCCGGCGAGCAGCGCCGCGGGGCCGATGCCGGAGAGCTGCAGGATCTGCGGGCTGCAGATGGCGCCGGCGCTGAGGAGCAGCTCGCGCTGCGCTTTCACCTCCACGCGCGCCGAGTCGCGACGCAACGTCGCACCGGCGCAGCGCAGGTGCCCATCGGCATCGCGCGTGAGGCGCAGTTTTTCCGTGAGAGTCCCGGTCCACACCGTGAGGTTGGCGCGCGAACGCGCCGGCCGCAGGAACGCCTTCGCGGCGCTCACCCGCAGGCCGCGGTGCTGGTTCACGTCGAAGTAGCTGACGCCCGCGTTGTCGCCGCGGTTGAAGTCATCGATGCGCGGAAAACCCGCCTGTTCCGCGGCCAGCGCGAACGCGTCGAGGATGTCCCAGCGCAAGCGCTGGCGGCTCACGCGCCACTCGCCGCCCGCGCCGTGGAACTCGCGCAGCGCGCCTTCGGCATCGGCGTCGCGGCGATAACAACACTGGTGCTCGCGAAAATCCGGCAGCACGTTGCGCCAGCTCCAGGCGTCGTCGCGGGTCGCGGCGGCCCAGGCGTCGTAGTCGCGCGCCTGGCCGCGCATGTAGATCATGCCGTTGATGCTCGAGCTGCCGCCCAGCACCTTGCCGCGCGGATACAGCAGGTCGCGGCCGTTCAGGCCCGCCTCTTTTTCCGTGCGGAAACGCCAGTCCGTGCGCGGATTGCCGATGCAGCGCAGGTAGCCGACGGGGATGTGGATCCAGGGATAGTTGTCGCTGCCGCCGGCTTCGACCAGCAGCACGCGGACCGCGGGATCGGCGGAGAGACGATTCGCGAGCAGGCAGCCCGCGGTGCCCGCACCGATGATCACGTAGTCGAATTCGGGAGCGCTCAATCCAGCCCCCGGTTCTCGGTTTAGTTGGTGGGTCGGGTGGGGCTCGAACCCACGACTAACGCCTTAAAAGGGCGCTGCTCTACCAACTGAGCTACCGACCCGCGGGGAGGGCGCGCAGTCTACACGATCTTGGGCGCGGAATAATTCGTGGGATCGGGTACCCCAGCCGCCGCGAAACCCTCGCGCCGCAGGCGGCAGGAATCGCAGATTCCACAGGCTTTTCCGGCGCTGTCGGCCTGGTAACAGGACACCGTCAGGGCGTAGTCCACGCCCAATCTCACGCCTTCGCGGATGATCTGCGCCTTGCTCAGGTTCACCAGTGGCGCGCGGATGGCGAGCGGCGTGCCCTCCACCCCCGCCTTGGTGCGCGAGCGCCGCGAGATTCTCGAAAGCCGCGATGAACTCGGGGCGGCAGTCGGGGTAGCCGGAGTAATCCACGGCATTCACGCCGATGTGGATCTCGGCGGCTTCGACCACCTCCGCCCAGGCCAGCGCCAGCGACAGCATGATGGTATTGCGCGCCGGCACATAGGTGACGGGAATGCCCTCGCCCGGCGTCGTCGGCACGTCGATGGACAAATCCGTGAGTGCCGAGCCGCCGATGCGCCCCAGGTTCACGTGCATGATCCGGTGCTCGCGCGCGCCCAGCGTGTGCGCGACGCGCGAGGCGGCATAGAGCTCCGCCTGGTGACGCTGGCCATAGGAAATCGACAGCGCGTAGCACTCGAGGCCGGCGGCGCGCGCCATGGCGAGCACGGTGGCGGAATCGAGTCCGCCAGAAAGCAATATCACGGCGCGCGTCATTGTCACTTACCCGGCACGTTGCCCCACAGGACCTTGTGGAGCTGGAGCTGGAATCGCACCGGCAACCGGTCCGCGAGAATCCAGTCCGCGAGCTCGCGCGCCGGCAACTGATCCGCACTCGGACTGAACAACACGGTGCAACGCGACGGCAGGTCGAGCTCCGCCAACTTCGCGCGGCTCCACTCGTAGTCCGCGCGATCGCAGATGACGAACTTGATCTGCTCGGAGGGCCGCAACAGCGAGAGCTCCTCGTAGCTTGTTGCGCCCCTCCTCCTTCGACCCCGGCGTCTTCACGTCCACCACGCGGATTCACGCGCGGATCGACGCCGGCGAGCGGCATCGCTCCCGCTGGTCTCGAGCGAGACCCGATAGTTAGCATCGCAAAGCAGGGTGAGCAGCGGCAGGCAGTTCTTCTGCGCCAACGGCTCGCCACCGGTGACGCACACGTAGCGCGGCTGGAACGCCGCCACGCGCTCGAGGATCTGCTCCAGCGTCTGCCATTCGCCGCCGTGAAAGGCATACGCGGTGTCGCAGTACTGGCAGCGCAGCGGGCAACCCGTCAGGCGGATGAACACGGTGGGAAAGCCGACGGTGTCGGCCTCCCCCTGCAGGGAATAGAAGATCTCGGTGATCTTCAGCCGTTGTTGCTTCGATCACTTGGCCGGCAGGCGCTTCAGGCGCTCCGAGGCGAGTTGCGCGGCCTCGCTGCCGGGATAGCGCTGCGACGACCTCCTCCAGCGTGATGCGCGCGTCGCCGTTGCTTGCCCAGCGCCGCCTGCGTGAAGCCGATCTTCACGAGCGCGTCGGGCACCTTGCGCGAATCCGGCCAGTCGGTGGTGACCTTCTGGAAAGCCGTGATCGCGTTCGGGTAGTCGCGCGTCACGTAGTACGCCTCGCCGAGCCAGTACTGCGCGTTGCTCGCGAGCGGGCTCGACGGGTACGATAGCGACGAAAGTCCTGAAGCCGTTGATCGCCTTCGGGTAGTCGGCGCCCTTGAGCGCATTGAACGCGGCGTCGTAACTCGGCTGCTCGCCACGCCGCGGCCGCCGGCGCGACGCCCGGCACCAGCCTGCCGGATGGCACGCCGCCCGACCCGACGCCGCCCAGCGTCTCCAGCGCCGCGAGCCGCTTCTCGAGATCGCCGTACAGCGCGCGCGACTGGTTCTTGCCACCCTCGCTCGAGTTCTGCAGCAGCTCGACTTCGCCGCGGATGCTGCGCATGTCGGCCTGCAGCGTGTCGATGCGCTTGCGCGAGCTCGAGCAGGCTCTGGTTCGTCAGCACCCGCTCGATGCGCTGCACGCGGCCGTCGAGATCCTTGAGGCGGATGTGCACGGGGTCGTCTTCCGGCGCGACGGCGCAGCCGCCGAGCGGCAGCGACCGCGATGGCGAGCAACAACAGGCGATGGTTCATGGGATCCCCGGATTACTTGAGGTAGACGATCTCGACGCGGCGATTCGCGGCATAGGCCTGTTCGTCGCTGCCCGCGGCGGCCGGACGCTCTTCGCCGTAGGAGACCGTGCTCAGCTGGACTTCGGCGACACCCTGCAGCAGCAGCGCGCGGCGCACGGCCTGGCCGCGACGCTCGCCGAGACCGATGTTGTACTCACGCGAGCCGCGCTCGTCGGCGTGGCCTTCGAGCCGCACCTTCTGCGCGGGCGCGCCGGCGAGGTAGCGCGAATGCGCGGCCACCACGGACTGCGAATCGGCGCGGATCTCGGCGCTGTCGAAGTCGAAGTACACGATGCGCTTGGAGAGCAGCTCGCCCGAGGGACCCTGCGTCGCGGTCTCGTCCGTCGTGGCATTGGCATTGTCGACGGCACTGGTGTCCGTGGTCTGCGCGGGCGGTGGCGGCGGCGCCTCCTCCGGCTTGGTCCCGCAACTGGCGAGCAGGACGAGAGCACCGAGAACGGCGGCGGTCGAGACGAGTTTATTCATGTGCACACCTTTCGATCATGGCAGGAATGGCCCCCAAACCGGCTCGCGGACTTCACCCGCATCGGCATCGAGCCGCGCCTGAGATCTGTCCGTCGACTGAAACTGTCTGCAATACGCCCTGGCCGCGATCGCGGCCGGCGAAGATCAGCATCGCGCCGTTC
Organism: uncultured Pseudomonadota bacterium; assembly: GCA_963774045.1. GTDB lineage: Bacteria > Pseudomonadota > Gammaproteobacteria > Steroidobacterales > Steroidobacteraceae > CADEED01. The sequence goes on along the minus strand of CAVZED010000018.1, from coordinate 55,830 downwards.
GGCGCGAAGCTCGGCGATTCTTCCTGGCGGCCCTTCGACAGCACCTGTCACCGTGCCGTTCGAGAGGTCCTGAGTGGCGATGCGATACGAGCCGTCGACCAGCGTCAGCAGCGCCAGTTGTTTGCCGTCGGGCGAGACGCGCGGCCGCGCATTGTAGGAACCCGAGAACGTGATGCGGCGTGGCCGCTCGGAGCTGCCGAGCGTCAGCTTGTAGACCTGCGGGCTGCCGGAGCGGTCAGACGTGAAGTACAGGGCGGATCCATCGGGCGCGAACACCGCCTCGGTGTCGATGCCCTGGTCGTCGGTGAGACGCGTCAGCTGCTGCGTGCCCAGGTCGAGCAGATAGACATCGAGGTTGCCGTTGCTGCCCGACAGCGTGAGCGCCAGCTTCTTGCCGTCCGGCGAATACGACCGGCGCGCCATTGATGCCGGCGCGCGCCGAAACCGCGATCTTCTTCGCCGAGCGCAGGTGCTGCACGAAAACCGTGGAGACACGGCGCTCGAACGACACGTACGCCAGCCACTCGCCATCGGGCGACCAGGAAGGCGACATGATGGGCAGCTTCGACCGCATCACGACCTTGCGGTTGGCGCCGTCCGAGTCCGCGACCAGCAGCTCGTAATTCTGGTTCGGCGGCTTGCCGTCCACCGACACGTACGCGATGCGCGTGTCGAATGCGCCGCGTACGCCGATGATCTTTTCGTACAGCTTGTCGGCGACGCTGGTGCGCCGCCTTGCGCAGGTTCGCGGGCGCCGTGGTCGAGTTCGGCCGGAACACGGTTTGCCCCGTGAGCACGTTCACGAGCTCGGCTTCGACGCGCACCTGGCCGTCGGGCTGCGCGAGGACGCGGCCCACGACGACGTAGTCGGTGCGCAGCTGCTTCCAGGCGGCGGCATCCACCTGGTCCGAGCTGGTGGGCGTGCTCACCATGTCGGTGCGCGCCATGGGCTTGAAGCGGCCGCTGCCCTGAGGTCACGTTCGATGACCTGCGCCACGTCGAGGCCGCCGTCGGCGGGCACGGCGCGCGAGAACGGCACGATGGCGATCGGGATGGGGTCGGTGACGCCCGAGGTGATGGTGAGACGCAGCTGCGCGAAGGCGGGAGCCGCCAGCGACGAGCGTCGCCAGGATGAGACAGGTCGAGAGTTTTTTCATGCGTGGGTTCATGAAGTGGGTGCGAATGTTAGCTCCAAATTGCGCTCGAACGAGCGCCGGATCCGGCGGCGTGGCAGGGGCGACGCGCGTAGACCGCGGCTTCGACCGATTCGCGCAACGCGGCATCGCCGCCGTTGCAACTGATCACGCGGACGGCCGTGACCTCGCCGCCCGGAACCTGGGTGACCGACACAATACACGTCGATGCCCGGCTGTGCCGAGGGCGGCCGGATCCAGGCCCGCTGGATCCGCGCGACGATCTGCGCGTGCCAGCGCGCGGCCTCGTCGCTGTTGCGGATGGCATTGCCCCGCTCTTCGGCCTCGAGGCGCGGCGAAGTTCCGCCTCGCGCGCGAGGCGCGCCTTTTCGTCGGCGGCCTTCTTCGCGCGCGGCGGCTTCTTCCGCGCGTCTTCTTCTCGGCCGCCCGCTTTTCGGCGGCCGCCTTCTCCGCCGCGGCCTTCTCGGCGGCGGCCTGCGCCGCCGCCTGTTTCTCAGCTTCGAGGCGTTCGAGTTCTCGCGTTCCTGTCTCGCGCCTTTTCCTGCTGCGAGTTTCTCTGCCGCTTTCTGCTCGGCTTCGAGCCGTTTCTTCTTCCAGGCGCTTCTCGATCTCGGCCGGGTCGGGTTTCGGCGGACCCTGTTCCTCGGGCGGCGGCTCGGGTTCGGGCTCCGGCGCCGGCTCGGGCGGCGGCGTCGGGCTTGGGCGTGGGCGGCGCCTTTGGGCGAGCGTGCTTTCGTCGACGATCGTCGCCCTCGATGGCCAGCGTCTGCGCCGGCGGCGGACGATGTTTCCAGGTGAACCAGCCAAAGACCGCGGCCGCCACGATGCACGAATGCAGCAGCATCGACAGCGCGAACGCGCGCCAGCGCCCTTGGGTCAGCGACTTCTGTCTCGGCGGCATCTGTCAACGAGCTCTTCTTTTCCTGAGGGGACTCGCGTGACGAAGCCCACCTTGTCTCGCGCCGGCGCGCTGCAGGATGGTCATGGCCCCAACCACTTCGCCGTAAGCCACCCGATAGTCGCCTCGCACCAGTACGGCGGTTTCAGGCGCTCGGCGCAGGACCGCCGCCGCTTGCGATTCGACCTTCGCGGCATCGAGGGGTTCATCCTCGGGGGTGTTGTAGTTGAGGAAGAGCCGACCCTGCTCGTTGATGGTAAGCACGATGGGCTTCGTGTCCTTCATCATCTCGGGCGGAATCGGGCGCGCACCGGCCTTGGGCAACTCCACCTTGATGCCCTCGGTGAGCAGCGGCGCGGTGATCATGAAGATGATCAGCAGCACCAGCATCACGTCGATGTAGGGCACGACGTTGATCTCGGCCATGAGGCGCCGGCGTCGGGTGATTGTTGTGCGGACGCCATGTTGCCTCCTAGCGCCGGCCGGCCGGCGTAGCGCTGCAGGATGGTCGAGAACTCTTCCATGAACGCGTCATAGCGCAGTTCGAGGCGGCTGACCTGGTCGGCGTAGCGGTTGTAGGCGATCACCGCCGGTATCGCGGCGAACAAGCCGATGGCGGTGGCGATCAGCGCCTCGGCGATGCCGGGCGCCACCATCGCGAGCGTGGCCTGCTGCACGCCGCCGAGCGCGACGAAGGAACTCATGATGCCCCACACCGTGCCGAACAAGCCCACGTAGGGGCTGGTCGAACCGATGGTCGCGAGATTCGCGAGGCTTTCCTCGAGCCGTTCGATTTCCTTGAGCTGACCCACGCGCATCGCGCGGCGCGCGCCCTCGAGCAGCTGTTCCGGTGGAATGCCGCCCTGCTTGAGCCGCGCGAATTCGCGGAAGCCGAATTCGAAGATGCTCGACATGCCGGTGGCGCCGCCGCGGCTTTCGATCTGGCGGTACAGCGCGGTGAGGTCGCCGCCCTTCCAGAAGCTGTTCTCGAAATTTTCGGCCTCATCGTGGGCGCGGGACAGCAGCGAACGCTTGCGGAAGATGATGGTCCACGAGAACAGCGATGCGAGCAGCAGCAGTCCCATGACGCCCTGTACGCGGAATGCTCGCCTTGAGCACCAGTCGGACTATCGAGAGTTCATTGTCCATCGCGGTCCTTCATGCATTGGGCTTGATGAAATCCGGGAGCGCCCGGGGACGGAACGATTTGGCGTCGACGCAGGCGACGCGCACCTCGCCTTCGGCGAGCGTGTCGTCTCCACAACGGATCGACTGTTTGAAACGGATCGACACGCGTCCCTCGGGCACGGGCACACACGTGACGTGCAATTCATCGTCGAGGCGCGCGGGCCGGCGATAGTTGACCTTCACCTCGACCACCGCGAACACGAATCCAAACTGCTCGGCGAGCTCGAGTTGCGAATGTCCCTGCGCGCGCAGCCACTCGGTGCGCGCGCGCTCCATGAACTTGAGGTAGTTGGCGTAGTACACGACGCCGCCGCCATCGGTGTCTTCCCAGTAGACGCGCGTGGGCCAGGTGAACTCATTGTTTCCCTGGGTCACTTTTCCGGCGCCTCGAACAGCGGCAGGCTGGCGAGATTGCGCTCCGGCACCTTCAGGCCGAAGTGCAGATAGGCGGAGCGGGTCGCCATGCGGCCGCGCGAGGTGCGCATCAGGAACCCCTGCTGGATCAGGAAGGGTTCGATGACGTCCTCGAGCGTGCCGCGTTCTTCGCCGATGGCCGCGGCCAGGCTCTCGATGCCCACCGGCCCGCCATCGAACTTCTCGATGATGGTCGACAGCAGCTTGCGATCGAGCGCATCGAAGCCCTGCGGATCGACTTCGAGCAGGTCGAGCGCGGCGCGCGCCACCACTTCGTCGATGCGGCCGTCGGCTTTCACTTCCGCGTAATCGCGCACGCGGCGCAGCAGGCGGTTCGCGATGCGCGGCGTGCCGCGCGAGCGCTGCGCGATCTTGCGCCGCGCCGTCGGCATCGATGGGCACGCCGAGAATCCCGGCCGAGCGCGTGACGATGCTTCTCGAGCTCGGCGATGGTATAGAACTCGAGGCGTTGCACGATGCCGAAGCGGTCCCGCAACGGCGAGGTCAGCAAGACCCGCACGCGTGGTTGCACCGATCAGCGTGAATGGCTGCAGGGCGAGCTTGATGGAGCGCGCCGCGGGGCCTTCGCCGATCATGATGTCGAGCTGGATAATCCTCCATCGCGGGATAGAGCACTTCCTCGACCACGGGCGACAGGCGATGGATCTCGTCGATGAACAACACGTCGCGCGGCTGCAGGTTGGTGAGCAGCGCCGCGAGGTCACCGGGCCGTTCGAGCACGGGACCCGAAGTCTGGCGCAGGTTCACTCCGAGCTCGCTCGCGAGGATGTTCGCGAGCGTGGTCTTGCCGAGACCGGGCGGGCCGAAGATCAACGCGTGGTCGAGCGCCTCGCCGCGCTTGATCGCGGCCTGCACGAAGATCTCGAGCTGCGCCTTCACCTGCTCCTGGCCGACGTAATCGGCGAGTCGCTTCGGTCGAATGGCGCGGTCGACGGCTTCTTCCTCGCGCGTGCCCGCCGCTCCGACGATGCGCTCCGAACCGATCGCGTTCATTGCGGACGCACCGCGCCCTGCAGCGCACGGCGGATGAGATCTTCGGCCGACGAGGCCTGGCCCGAGAAGGGCTTGAGCATCGCGGTCACTTCCGCGGGTTTGTAGCCGAGCGACACCAGCGCGGTCCACGCCTCGCCTTCGACACTCGAGGGCGTCATGGGCATCGTGCCGGAGATCGACGCTTGATTCAGCGCATCGAGACGATCCTTCATCTCGAGCAGCACGCGTTCGGCGGTCTTGCGGCCGACGCCGGGAATCTTCGTCAGGGCGCTCGTGTCCTGGAGTTTCACGAGTGTGGCGAAACCGTCGACGCTGACGCCGGACAGAATGGCCAGCGCAATCTTGGGACCGATCTGCGACACCTTGAGCAGGTTGCGGAACAACGCACGCTCTTCCTGCGAGCCGAAACCGTAGAGGATGTGCGCGTCCTCGCGCACCACGAGATGCGTGAGCAGCCGCACTTCACTGCCGACCGCGGGCAACGTGTAGAACGTCGACATCGGCGCTTCGATGTCGTAACCCACGCCACCCACGTCCACCGTGAGATGCGGCGGCGATTTCACGACCAGCTTGCCGCGCACGAATCCGATCACGCAATCATCTCGTTGACGAGCCGCTCGAGACGGCGATGGGACGCGTGACAGATGGCGATCGCCAGCGCATCGGCCGCGTCCGCCGCGAGTTTGAGCTCGATGGCCAGCAGTTGTTTGACCATGTGCGCCACCTGCGTCTTCTCGGCGCCACCCACGCCGACCACCGCGAGTTTCACGGCGCGCGGCGCGTACTCGTGCACGCCCAGTGTCGCCGGTACGGCCGCGAGCGCGGCGCCGCGCGCCTGGCCGAGTTTGAGCGCGCTGTCCGGATTCTTCGAAAGGAACACGCGCTCGACGGCGATCTCCGAGGGGCGATGCAGCGAGATCAGCTCGGCGACACGCGCATGGATCAGCCGGAGTCGATCGGCGAGAGGCCCGCCGGAGGTTGCGATGCAGCCCTGCGCCACGATGCGCAGATGACCACCCGCGCAGTCGATGATGCCGAAGCCGGTGCGCAGGCTAGCCGGGGTCGAGGCCGAGAATCCGGGCGGAGCCGGCGGGCAACATCCTCACGACCGAGGGCACCGCCGGCACGGCCGCACCGGGTCCAGCTTTCGGACCCGCTTTCTGAAGAGACGCGCGCCAGGATGATCTCAAGGGGTATCGCGCCATCAGCGGTGCAAACCTTTGCTTCGGCTTGAAAAACTGCGGGTATCATAACTGCAAAACCGGCGCGCCTCACGCGCCGGCGCGTGTCCGCTTTCCGTGCACAACCTCCACTCCTGCTCGCCCGAGCTCAAACAATCGATCGATGCGCACGCCGCCCGTCTCGAAGGCTGGGGCGTCGCGCGCGAGTCCATCGATCGCGCCGCCGAAGCGGCGGTGATCGTCGCGTCGCTGACCGAGGACGGCGTGCTCGCCGCCGCGTTGCTGGCGCAACTCGCCGTGGCCAGCGTGTCTTCGACTGCAGGCGACGAATCCCGGGAGATCGAGCTGCATTTCGGACCGGACGCCATGGGCTTGGCGAGGGAGCTTTCCCATTTCGGCGACGTCCGCCTGACGCCGATGGCCGCGACCACGCACCACCTCGAGCCCGCGCAGGCCGAGGCGCTGCGCAAGATGCTGCTGTCGGTGGTCAGCGATCCGCGGCTGGTGCTCGCGCGGCTCGCGCGCCAGCTGGTGGACCTGGGCGCGGCCAAGGACGGACATGCGGGCACACGTGACCGGCTTGCACTCGAGACCCGCGAGGTTTTCGCGCCGCTCGCGAACCGCCTGGGACTCTGGCAGCTCAAGTGGGAGCTCGAGGATCTCTCGTTCCGTTTCCTGCAACCGGACGACTATCGCCGCATCGCGTCGGCCCTGGCGGAAAAGCGGGCCGACCGGGAGCGTTACATCTCCGGGCTGTGCCGCACGCTCGAGGACCTGCTGCGCGGCGCGGGCATCGAGGCCGAAGTTTATGGCCGCCCCAAGCACATCTACAGCATCCACCGGAAAATGGAGCGCAAGCAGCTGACCTTCGAGCAGGTGTTCGACCTGCGCGCGGTGCGCATCGTCACGCCGCGCATCGAGGATTGTTACGCGGCGCTCGGCCTGGTCCACGGCCGCTACACGTACATCCCCGGCGAGTTCGACGACTACATCGCGACGCCGAAGGACAACTTCTACCGCTCGATCCACACCGCGGTGCTGGGGCCCGAGGCCAAGCCGGTCGAGGTGCAGATCCGCACGCGCGAAATGCACGACCAGGCCGAGCTCGGGCTGGCCGCCCATTGGCGATACAAGGAGTCGCGCGCGCATGACGTGAGCTACGACCGCAAGATCGAATGGGTGCGCAAGCTCCTCGACGTCGACCGCAAGACGGCCGACGGGGATCGGGACTTCCTCGACGAAGTGCGCGCCGAGCTGTTCGAGGATCGCGTCTACGCGCTCACGCCGAAAGGCGAAGTCGTCGACCTGCCGCCGGGCGCCACGCCGCTCGACTTCGCGTACCACGTGCACACGGATCTCGGACACCGCTGCCGCGGCGCGCGCGTCAATGGACGCATCGTGCCGCTGACGCGCGCGCTGGCGAACGGCGAGATCGTCGAGATCATCACGCACAAACATCCGCAGCCCAGCCGCGACTGGCTCGCCGAGACCCAGGGGTTCCTCGTGAGTCCGCGCAGCCGTTCGAAGGTGCGCGCCTGGTTCCGGAAGTTAGACGAGGACGCCGGCCGGCTCGCCGTTCCGGAGGCCCCGGCGCCCGCCCCGGCTCCCGCGCCCCCGCGCCGCAAGACCGCCACGCGCAAGAGCTCGCGTTCCCCGGTGGTGCTGGGCGGGGTCGAGGACCTGCCGACCAGCTTTGCGCGCTGCTGTGCGCCGGTGAAACCCGAGCCCATCGCGGGCTACGCGACCGTGGGTCGCGGGGTCACCGTCCATCGCGCCGACTGCCCCGGCCTCGCGCGCATGAGCGCCAGCCGGCCGGACAGGTTGATAGCTGCGTCCTGGGCCGACGCGCAGGTTCCGCAGGCCGTGACCCTCAATATTGTCGCGATCGACCGACAGGGACTGGTCCGGGATATCGGCGACCTGCTCGCGAGTGAAAAAATCTCCATCGAAATGATGCACACCACTACCGATCGCACGCAGTCGACGGCTACCATCGACGTACGCCTAGGCGTTGACGATGCGCAGCATCTGACACGTTTGCTGCAGCGTATCCGGAAGGTCGGAAGCGTCCTTTCGGTGCGTCGCTCCGGTTAACTTAAGCCGGAATCGGTGGTGCCGGGGTCGGATCGAAACGTGACGTGTTGCGACGCCAGATAACGTCGAATCGCGTTTACTCATTACGATTTTTGCAATTTTATCCGGGGTAGTGGACGCCACATGCGTGTCCTGCTGGTCGATCACGACTCAGAGAGTCTCGAGGCTATTACGCGTGCGATACGCGGAGTCCTCGAGCTTGACTGCGTCACCAGCAAGGGCGACGCGTTGCTCCTGCTGCGCCAGAACCAGTACGACGTACTGATCGCGTGTGAACGCGCCGTCGACGGCTCCGGCCTCGACCTCCTCGGACGCACCACGCGCACCGCCGCAACCCCTGAAACGCATCTTCGCGGCGGCGCCCGAGCGGCTGCAGTTGTTAGGCCCGCGCCTCGCGCCGTTCAAGGTCCAGCGCACCATCAACTACCCCATCGATCTCGAAGAGTTGTGGCTGGCGATCGCGCAGGTGACGGGCGGCCCGAACGACGAGACCGACGGCACCATCGAACGCGTCGTGCTCGACGAGCGCGGCATTCCGTCCGAAGGCACCGTGCCGCGTTCGCCGATTCCGCCGCGGCCGCCGGCGCCACTGGGCGTCGTGCCCCCGCCCCCGCCGCCAGCCCAGGTTGCCTCGCCGTCCGCGAGCGGCCGCTACGCGACGGCCCGCGTCACGCAGCCCGCCCCCGAGCCGCCGCTGCGCGCTCCGCCACCGCCGCGACAGCCTCCTCCGCAGGTTCGCGCGCCCGCGACCACGTCCGACACCGGTCGCATGCGCGCGGCCGTACCGGCTCCCGCTCCTTCGGATACCGGGCGCATGCGTGCGACGGTGGTCCCTCCCGCGCCCTCGGAAACCGGCCGCATGCGTGCGCTCGCGCCGCCGATGAAGCCCATCGCGCCGATGCCCGTCGATCCGCCGAAACCGGACAGCGGGTTGCCCTCGTGGACACCCGAGCCGCTCGGCATGTCCGACGACGAGTTCGCGCAGATCTCCGCGCAGGCAAGACTCGGCGTCCAGCAACGAACGGTCGACGATGCTCGCGCGACGCAAGAAGCTGCGCCTGGCCATGGCCGCGGGTGTCGCGCTCGTGGTCGCCGGCGGCATCGTGTTCCTCATCGAGAAGTTCTACGACCCGACGGCGCGCGCGCGCGAAGAGGCGATCGCCGCGACGGTGCAGCAGATGGCCGAGCAGCAGAAGGTCACCGACAACCTCACGCTGATCGAAATCGACATCGAAAACGCGATCATGAACAACGACCTCGACACCGCGCGCCGCGAGCTCGCGAAGCTGGTCGAGCAGAAGCCGGATCACCCGCGCCGCGAATTCCTGCAGAACTCGATCGACCGGGCCGCCGCGATCGCCAGGCTCACGCCGCAAAACGAAAATCAGGCCGCGCCGGGCGCTCCCCAGCAGGCCGCGGTCGTTTCATCGCCCACGTCCTCCTCGCGCCCCGCGGCGCAGCGGCCGCGTACGCCCGAGCGCACACCGGAGCGTGTCGTGACACGCACGCCCGAACGCACGCCGCCCCCACGCGCGCAGCGCGAGACCACGCAGTCCGCGCAGCGCGCCTACGGCGCGCCGATCGGCGAGGCGCCGCGCGCGGCTTCCATTCCGCTCGATGCGCCCATCAACACGCCGCCGACCACCACCGCGCGCCGTGCGGACAACTCATTCGTGGGCCGCACTCTCGAGGCCAGCGACTCCGCGACGATGTCGCGTGCGCCGCAGGCGCCGGCACCCTCGCAGGCACAGCCGGCGCCCACATCGAGCACGGGAAATTCGGCCCAGTCGAACGCCGGCACGGCCGTGGGACCCTTGCCATCCGCCGCCGCTCCCGAGCCGGCACCCAGCCAGGCGGGTGCGACCGCCGCGGTGGACGTCGTGCCCGCGAAGGTCATCAAGCGTGTCGCTCCAGTCGCGCCGTTGAGCGTCCCCACGAAGACCTCTGGCTACGTGGTCGTGATGTTCAGCATCAACGAGAACGGCCGCGTGAGCGACATTTCCGTGGTCGAATCGTCGCCGCCCGGCGTATTCGACGCCGCGGCGATGAACGCCGTGCGCAAGTGGATCTACGAGCCGCGCAAGGAAAACGGCATCGCGGTCGCCTCGCAGTCGAAGGCGCGCGTGGTCTTCGACGCCGCGGACTGATCGACCGCTATTTGTTGATGTTGTCGATGGCGCGCTTGTCGGCCGCGAGCGCCGCTTCGTGCAGCGCCTCGGACAGCGTCGGGTGCGCGTGGATCGTGCGCTGCAGGTCTTCGCTGCTCGCCGAGTACTCCATCGCCAGCACGGCCTCGGCGATCAGCTCGCCGGCCATCGGGCCGATGATGTGCACGCCGAGGATCTCGTCGTCGTCCTGCGCGGCGATGAGCTTCACGAAGCCCGGCGGTCGCTTCCATCGCGCGCGCGCGGCCGCTGGCCGCGAACGGGAACTGGCCGATCTTGTAGGCGCGGCCGCTGGCCTTCACCTGCTCTTCGGTCTGCCCGACCCACGCGATCTCCGGATGCGTGTAGATCACCGACGGCACCGTCTTGTAGTTCACGTGGCCGTACTGGCCGGCGATCAGGTCGCCGACCATCACGCCCTCGTCCTTGGCCTTGTGCGCGAGCATCGGCCCGCGCACGCAGTCGCCGACGGCCCAGACGCCCTCGGCGCTCGTCCGGCAGTGGTCGTCGACCTTGATGAAGCCGCGCTCGTCGAGCGTCACACCGGTGCCGTCGGCCAGCAGATTCTTCGTGAACGGCCGGCGGCCCGATGGCGACGATGAGCTTGTCGACGGTGATCGTCTGACTACCCGTTGCGTCGGTGTAGCTGACTTCCACGCCGCTGCCCGTCGACTTCGCGCCGGAGACTTTCGCGCCGAGCCGATGTCGAGGCCCTGCTTCTTGAAGTGCCGCGCGGCTTCCTTCGCGAGCCCCTGGTCGGCGATCGGCGAGGAAGGTATCGAGCGCTTCGAGCACCACGACTTCGCTGCCGAGGCGGCGCCAGACGCTGCCGAGCTCGAGGCCGATGACGCCTGCGCCGACGACGGCGAGCTTCTTCGGCACGGCTCTCGAAATCGAGCGCGCCCCAGGAGTCGACGATGTTCTTGCCGTCGAACGGCATGCTCTTCAGTTCCGTCGGGATCGACCCGCTCGCGAGCACGACGTGCTTCGCCGCAGCTCTGCGTCTTGCCGTCGTGCGCGGTGAACTCGACCTTGCGGCCCGGCAGCAGTTTGCCGTGGCCCTGCAGCGCGGTGACGCCCGCGCTCTTGAGCAGCAGCGCGATGCCGCCGGTGCTCGCCTTCACGATGCCCGTCTTGCGCTTCTGCATCTGCGCGACGTCGAACTCGACGCCCGCCGACCTTGATGCCGTGGACGCCGAGCTCGTCCTTGGTCTTGTGATAGAGCTCGGACGATTCGAGCAGCGCCTTCGAGGGAATGCAGCCCGCGTTCGGGCAGGTGCCGCCGAACGCGGCGGTGCCGTCCTTGTTCTTCCATTCGTCGATGCACGCGACCTTGAGCTTGTTCTGGCGCGGCGCGGATGGCGGCCGGGTAGCCGGCCGGGCCGCCGCCGATGACGACGACGTCGAATTCAGTCAGCTCATGGCTCAGATCTCAGCAGCAGCCGCGCCGGGTCTTCGAGGCAATCCTTGATGGTGACGAGGAACTGCACGGCCTCGCGGCCGTCGATGATGCGGTGATCGTAGGTCAGCGCGACGTACATCATCGGCCGGATCGCGATCTGGCCGTTCACGACCATCGGGCGCTCCTGGATCTTGTGCATGCCGAGGATCGCGCTCTGCGGCATGTTCACGATGGGCGTCGACATCAGCGAGCCGAACATGCCGCCGTTGGTGATCGTGAACGTGCCGCCGGTCAGCTCCTCGATCGTGATCTTGCCTTCGCGCGCCTTCGTGGCGAACGCGCCGATGTTCTTCTCGATGTCGGCGAAGCTCTGCAGGTCGGCGTCGCGCAGCACGGGCACCATCAGGCCGCTGTTCGGTCGAGACCGCGACGCCGATGTCGTAGTACTCGTGGTAGACGATGTCGTTGCCTTCGACCGAGGCGTTCACGACCGGGAATCTCTTCAGCGCCTCGACCGCGGCCTTCACGAAGAAGGACATGAAGCCGAGCTTCACGCCGTGCTTCTTCTCGAAGCGCGTCCTTGTACTTCGCGCGCAGGTCCTGCACCGCCTTGAGGTCGACCTCGTTGAACGTGGTGAGCAGCGCCTGCGTCTGCTGCGCTTCGAGCAGGCGCTGCGCGATGCGCGCGCGCAGCCGCGTCATCGGCACGCGCTGTTCGCTGCGCGCCCGGCGGCGCCGGCCGCAGCGGGCGCGGCAGGTGCTTGCGGCCGCGGCGGCCGGCTTGTCGCCACCGGCCGCCTGGCGGCCGGCTTGTCGAGATACTCGACGACATCGCCCTTCGTGATGCGGCCGTCGCGGCCCGACGCCGGAATCTTCGCCGGGTCGAGCTGTTTCTCTTCGACCATGCGGCGCACGGAGGGCGCGAGCTTGTCGTTCGTCCGTCGCGGCCGCGGGCGCGGGCAGTCGGCCTTCGCGGCGGCTGCGTGCCGGCGCCGCGGCAGGCGCGGCCTTCGCAGGCGGTGCCGCCGTCGCGGCGGCGCCTTCTTCGAGCACCGCGAGCACCTGCCCGCTCGTCACGCGACGTGCCGGCGACGATCCGCAGCTCCTTCAGCACGCCGTTCACCGGCGCGGGCACTTCGAGCACGACCTTGTCGGTCTCGAGGTCGGCGAGATTCTCGTCGCGCGCCACGGTCTGCCCGGCCTGCTTGTGCCAGGTCGACGAGCGTCGCGTCGGCGACGGATTCGGGCAGTTGCGGAACCTTGATTTCGATGGTCATGAGTTTCCTTCCTTATCGAGCCGTGGCGGCCGTCGTCGAGCGCAGCGCTTGGTCTCGCGCGCCCCGTCTTCCTTGTTGGTCGCGGTGAGCGCGGCCTCGATGAGGCCGCGCTGCTCGGCTTCGTGGATCTTGCGTGATGCCGGTGGCGGGCGCGGCGGCCGGCGGCCGGCCGGCGTAGAGCAGCTCGCGCTTGCCGCACGAGCGTCGCTGAGGCGGTGGCGGATCTGGTACCAGGCGCCCTGGTTCTGCGGCTCTTCCTGGCACCACACGACTTCGCGCGCGTTCGGATACTTCGCGAGCACGGCTTCGGTTTCCGCGACCGGGAAATGGATAGAGCTGCTCGACGCGCACCAGCGCGACGTCGTTGTTGTTCGTCGGCGCGGCGCGCCTTCAGCAGAGTCGAAGTACACCTTGCCCGAGCACAAGCACGACGCGACGCACGTTCGCGGCGTTCGAGCTTGTCGATCTCGTCGATGACGGTGGCGAACTCGCCGTTCGCGAGATCGTCGAGCGAGGACACCGACAGCTCGTGGCGCAGCAGGCTCTTCGGCGTCATGACGATGAGCGGCTTGCGCAAGCTGCGCAGGATCTGCCGGCGGAGCATGTGGAACATCTGCGCGGGCGTCGACGGCACGCACACCTGCATGTTGTTCTCGGCGCACAGCTGCAGGAAGCGCTCGAGGCGCGCGGAGGAATGCTCCGGGCCCTGGCCTTCGTAGCCATGCGGCAGGAACAGCGCGAGCCCGCACAGGCGGCCCCACTTCGCCTCGCCCGAGCTGATGAACTGGTCGATGATGACCTGCGCGCCGTTCACGAAGTCGCCGAACTGGCCTTCCCAGATCACGAGCGCGGACGGGTCGGTGGTCGAGTAGCCGTATTCGAAGCCGAGCACCGCTTCTTCCGACAGCACCGAGTCCGATCACCTGGAACGACGGCTGGCGCTCGGCGATGTGCTTGCAGCGGCATGTAGTCGGCGCCGTTCGCCTGATCGTGCAGCACGGCGTGGCGATGGAAGAACGTGCCGCGGCCGGTGTCCTGGCCGGTGAGGCGGATCGAGTTGCCCTCTTCGAGGATGCTCGCGTACGCGAGCGTTTCCGCCGCAGCCCCAGTCGAGCGGCATCTCGCCGCGCGAACATCTTCGCGCGATTCGCCATCACCTGCGCGACGCGCGGATGCAGCGCGAAACCCTCCGGGAAACGCACCGCTGCGCTCGCCGAGCGCCTTGAGGCGCGCGATGTCGCCGCCGCCCTTCACGCGCTCGGACCAGTCGTTGCCGGCGTACTTGCTCCAGTCGACGGTGTACTTGTTGCCGATCATGCCGAGCGAGGCGCGCGCCTGCGGCTTGCCTTCATCGAGACCCTGGCGATATTGCTCGACCATCGCCGACGCTTCCGCATCGGTGAGCACGCCCTGCGCGACGAGCTTGTCGGCGTAGATCTTGCGCGTGGTCGGATGCTTGCGGATCACCTGGTACATCATCGGCTGCGTGGCGGCGGGTTCGTCCGCCTCGTTGTGGCCGTGACGGCGATAGCAGACGAGATCGATGACGACGTCCTTGTGGAAGCGCTGGCGGTACGTCGAGCGCGAGGCGCGTCACGAACACCACCGCTTCCGGATCGTCGCGCATTCACGTGGAAGATCGGCGTCTCGAGCATCTTCGCGACGTCGGAGCAATACATCGTCGAGCGCGCGTCGTCGGGACGCGAGGTGGTGAAACCCACCTGGTTGTTCACGATGATGTGCACCGTGCCGCCCGTGAAGAACGCGCGCGCCTGCGAGAGCTGCAGCGTTTCCATGACGACGCCCTGGCCCGCGAAGGCGGAGTCGCCGTGGATGAGGATCGGCAGCACGCGGTCGCCCTTGGTGTCGCCGCGACGCTCCTGGCGCGCGCGCACCGAACCTTCGACCACGGGGTTCACCACCTCGAGATGCGAGGGATTGAACGCCAGCGCGACGTGCACGTTGCCGCCGGGCGTGCGCAGGTCGGCCGAGAAGCCCTTGTGGTACTTCACGTCGCCCGAGCCCTGCATGTGCGCGGTGTCGTACTTGCCTTCGAATTCGTTGAACAGCACCGAGGGCGACTTGCCGAGCACGTTGACCAGCACGTTCAGGCGGCCGCGATGCGCCATGCCGATGACGCCTTCCTCGATGCCCTGCTGCCCGCCCTGCTGGATCAGGTCGTCGAGCAGCGGGATCAGCGAATCGCCGCCTTCGAGCGAGAAGCGCTTCTGGCCGACGTACTTCGTGTGCAGGTAGCGCTCGAGGCCTTCGGCCGCCGACAGCTGCCACAGGAGGTTCTTCTGTTCGTCGGCCGTGAGCTTGCCGTTCAGGCGGCCGACCAGGAACTGGTCCTGCAGCCACAGGCGCTCTTCGGTGTCCGACACGTGCGCGAACTCGGCGCCGATCGTGCCGCAGTAGGCGTGTTCGAGCTGCGCGAGGATCTCGCGCAGCTTCAGCTTCGGCGCGAGCTCGACGGGACGCGAGCCGGTGAGGAACTCGGTGTCGAGATCGGCTTCCGTGAGGCCGAAGTAGCCGAGCTCGAGCACGCGCGGGCGCTCGCGCTGCTTCGAGGCCGAGCGGATCGAGCTTGGCGATGAGGTGGCCGCGGTTCGCGTAGATCTGGACGAGGCGCGAAACCGCGCCCTGCTTCGCGGCGGCATCCGTGGACGAGCGACCGGCCGACGTGCCGGCGAGCATGCGCGGCCGGGTCGCGCGCTGGGCGATGCCGGCCTGCACGGTCGAATGAATCTGCTCAGTCGCGCTGCCGTCGCGCAACTTCTGGAAGTAGTCGCGCCACGTCGGCTCGACGCTCTGGGGATCGGCGAGAAACTGCTCGTAAAGAGCTTCGACGTAAGGAGCGTTGCCGCCAGACAGCGGCGTGGAAGCCAGTAGCTCGCGAAGGCTTGGGGCCATACGAGAAAAAATCCTGTGGACTCAAGGTCCTGGACGAAGAAGGGGGCGGTATGTTAGCCGAAGCAGCCCCACCCCGAAAGGCGACCAGTGCCTAATCTAGGGGGATGTTACGTAAAAGAAAGAGCTCGTAACCCACCAGGACCATGTACGCCACCAGGACGACATAGAGGAGGTAGCCGACGGCCCGTCCCGAACATCCGCAGCCGCGCCAGCACGGTCAGCAGCACCACGCCCATGGCCGTCAGGCCGATCTTCCACCAGCGCGAAGCTGCGTCCCGGCGCCCTCGACCAGCGGCGATCCATCGAACGGATTGATCTCGTTCGCACCGTGGCTGATCAGCGTCAGCGTCAGAACGGCATCGGACGTGCACAGCAGCAGGATGACGATCGCCGACGCCGAGCCACTGCGGATGAAACCAGTCCGTCACGACGGCGTGCCGTTCCGGCTTCGTCGTGGTGCAACCCGGCGGCGCTTGAAGTTGCCGTGCCAAAGCGCGCGCAGAACGGACCGGCGCCGTTCAGTCCTTCCGCGTCGTTCCGCCGTGGGTGCTGACATCTGCTTCGATTCTAGGGTCGATGTCGTCGCTCCACCAGTCTGCAAGCGAAGATTCGCGTGTGAGCCAAGTCCCAATTATCGCTCGGAAAAACGGAAGTCAGAAACTGACGCGCACCTCCGCCATGACGCTGCGCGCCGATCTCGCGTCCTTGCCGGCGGCGCGTACTCGAGGTGGCGTTTCGTTAAGTAGATTGAAGCCCTTGACAGCGAGCTTCGAGCTGTCGTTGACGCTGCCACGCGAAACGCGCGCCGCAGCTCGGTGTAATCGTCGGTGGCGGTTCCGGCAGCGCTCCGACATTGCGCAGCTGCGCATCGACCGATGAAACGCCGAAGATCATCGATCGACTTGAGCGAAGCCTGCGAACGCGGGTCGTTCCCGCCTGGTCGAGGCCGACGATGGCGCCGACGCGCCCTCGCTGAACTCAGCCGCTTGTGCAGCGAGCGGAATCCGGGCGACAGGCGCCACCATGGACGTCGATCTGCAAGTTCGCCCAGGCTTCGAAGCCATACGCGCTGCCTTCGATGAGATTGCCCCAGGCGAGCGGAAAGAAGCGTCACCGGCGTGACCTCGATCGAGCGCAGGTCGTCGTACTCGTTGTAGAACGCGCTGATCGACCAGGAAATCGACGCGCGTGCGGCTGGCCGCGGTATGCCGAGCTCGTACGCCGTGACTTTCTCCGGCTTGAAATCCGGATTGCCGAACAGGAAGAGCGTGGCCGCCCACGAATTCCTGCACGTCGACGTCGAACGGCGTCGGCGAGCGGATGGCGCGCGACCGCCGCGAGCCACACAGCGTCTGGTCGTTCGGCGTCCACGACAGGCGCAGGTCCGGCAGCGTCTCCCAGCCCGAGTAGCTGTTGTCCTCGAACTTGATGCCCGCCGGTGAGCTTGAACTGTTCGCTGAGGCGGATCGTGTCCTGCACGAAGACGTTGGTGAGCTCGAGCGTGCGGTGATCGGCGGCACGAACGCGAGCGCGTTGTTGACGGTGTCGTAGTCGTTGTAGCGGCGGCCGATGCCCCAGATGACGCTGTGCCGGGCGCCGAAGCTCGCGCTCTGCTGGAACTCGATGTCGTAGGTGTCGATGTCGAACGCGATGCCGCTCGGCGGCCGCTCGCGATGCGGCTGTCGATCGAAGTACACCTGCATGCGCGTTTCCGCGCGCTCGCCCGCGTGCTCCCATCGGCCGAGCACGTTGCGCCGTGAAGCCGACTTCCGGTTCGGCACCCGTGTTGAGCGTCGTGCGCTGCACAGTCGCCCTGCACCGTGAAGGCGTTCGCGCCACTGCCGAAGTCCCTGCGGAAGCCGCTCTGCACCTTGTGCCAGTCGTCCCCGGCGCTCGTACCGTCGTCGATTTCGGTTGCGCCGCGATCGAACCACTTGGCGTACACGCGGAAGGCGCCGCCGTCGAACGCCTGGCCGTAGCGCGCCGACGACCGCGTTGCTCCTCCGTGCCCGCGTCGCTCGCAGCAGTACGTCCCCTGGGTCTCACCGGCGCGGCGCGTGATGATGTTGATGACGCCGTTCATCGCGTTCGCGCCCCAGAGCGTGGCGCCCGGGCCCGAGATGACTTCGATGCGATCGACGTCATCCATGAGCACGTCCTGCATGTCGTAGTCGATGCCCGAGAACAGCGGCGAATAGACGCTGCGGCCGTCGATGAGGATCAGGATCTTGTTGGAGAAGTTCTGCACCTCCAGGTTGCCGGCGAACCCGCGCGCGCCGATCTGGTACTCGGTCGAGGTGAGCTGCGTCACCTGCATGTTCGGCGCGAGCCGCAGCGCTTCGGGAATGCTGAGCACGCCCGAGCGCAGGATCTCCTCGCGCGTGATCACGTAGATGGACGCCGGCGCGCTCGAGAGGCTCTGCGCCGACTTCGACACCGACGTGACCTCGACGTTCGCCAGCTCCTCGAGCGACATGCGCGACAGCGCGCTCACCGGATCGGAGGGTTCCGGGCTCGCCACCGCGCGCAGCGACAGGAGCAGCGGGGCCAGCCACAGGACGCGAACCGGCGTCATGGATTCACCGAGGCGTGGATCCGGCAGCCGTCACACGACCGGCTCGCCTGTGGCCGGCGCTCGACCCGCGCAGCCACCGACAGCAACGCGGAGTCGATCGTGAGGCCTGCGCGATCCGCGGCGATCAACGAGATCTCGAAGCGCACGTTGCGCCCGGCGGACAGAAGTTGATGACGCCGCCGGCTTCGATGCCGTCCTGGCGGTCCGTGACCACGAGGATCGGCAGCTCGTCGCGCGCGCGCGCACCGCGCGCGTGCGTGCAAAGGGTTCCGGGTCCCACGTACAGGATGTGTACGCCGTCGAGCTCTTCCGGTTTCGAGACGCGACGCACTTCGACGCGACGGCCGCGAACGGTCATGCCGGGTAGCAAGGCATCCAGCTCCGCGGCGACCTGCTCGCCATCCGCGACGCCGATGACGAAGGACCCATCTCCCGGTACGTCGAGTGGCCACTGGACGTAGGAGGCGAAGCGAAACAGAAAGGCGGCTTTCACGGCGTCGGCCGAGAATACCGCCGCGTGCACCTGGACAGCGCCTGTTAGGCACAGGGCCAGCAAAAATATCCGCGCAAACATCCTGCGCGTGTTATTCAACACGCTGCGCAGCAACTTGTGGTTCTCACGGGTTGTTCTTGTAGGACTATTCCGATTGCAGTGAACGAAGTTTCCGATATCTAGAGAACGTGATCCCCGAGTCCCGATCCGAACCCCGCCGCCTGTTCCGCGCGCTCGCCTCCATGCGCCACGCGCGGCGCTCATTGAGCGGCAAGCTCATGATCGTGATGCTCGCGACCACCGCGATCGCGCTCGCGGCCGCCGGCGCCGCATTGCTCTTCACGGACCTGCGCGACAACCGCGCGGCCTGGGCCGACGATCTCGCCACCGAAGCCGCGATCATCTCGCTCGCCGTGCAGCCAGCGCTGTCGTTCGACGACCGTGAAGGCGCACAGCGTACCCTGAATGCATTGCAGGCGCGCGGCTCCATTCAGGTCGCGGCGCTGTACGACAATGCCGGCACGCTCTTCGTGCAATACGTGCGGCCCGGGGATCCGCCGGCCCCGCTCGCTGCTGCCCCACGTACCGCCCGGCGTGCAGGTCGATGGCGGCCAGATCGAGCTCGTGCAGGGCATCGTGCAGGGCAGCGAGAAGCTCGGCACCATCTACCTGCGCGCGCAGTACGACATCACCGGTCGCGTCCGCGCCTATCTATCCGTGCTCGGCGCGGTGATGCTGATCGGCCTGATCGCCGCGCTGCTGGCCGGCGCATGGCTGCAGCGGGTGGTGAGCCAGCCCATGGAGTCCATGGCGAACGTGGCGCGGCAGATCGTCGAGCGGCGCGACTACTCATTCCGTGCCGGAAAGACCACCGACGACGAAATCGGCGTGGTCGTCGACGCGTTCAACAACATGCTCGACGAGGTGCAGGCGCATTCGCGCGCGCTCGAAACCAGCGAGAAGCTGTATCGCGCGATCGGCGAATCCATCAACTACGGCGTGTGGGTGACCGACGCCGGAAGGCCGCTGCATCTACGCCAGCGACTCCTTCCTCAAGCTGGTCGGCCTCACGCATGGCCCAGGCCGCCAACGATGGCTGGGGCAGCGTCATTCACCCGGATGACGCGGCCGACACGATGGCCGCCTGGAAGGAATGCGCGCGCACCGGCAACATCTGGTACCGCGAGCACCGCATGATGGGCGTGGACGGCAAGTACCACGCCATCCTCGCGCAGGGCGTTCCGATCCGCGACGAGGACGGCCGCATCCAGCGCTGGGCCGGCATCAATCTCGACATCAGCCGACTGAAGAACACCGAGCTCGCGCTGCTCGAAGCCGACCGGCGCAAGGACGAATTCCTCGCGACGCTGGCGCACGAGCTGCGCAATCCGCTGGCGCCGATCCGCAATGCGGTGCGCATCCTCGATTCCGATGCGGCCGACGAGCGCCAGCGCAAGTGGGGCCGCGAGGTCATCGCGCGCCAGGTTCAGCGCATGTCGCTGCTGCTCGACGACCTGCTCGACGTCTCGCGCATCACGCGCGGCCAGCTCGAGCTGAAGAACGACTACGTGGACCTGAAGTCCGTGGTCGACGTCGCCGTGGAAACCGCGCGGCCGCTGCTCGACGCCAAGCGGCACCATCTCACCGTCTCGCTGCCCGCCGAGAACGTGAAACTCGAGGCGGATCCGCTGCGGCTCTCGCAGGTCATCGGCAACCTGCTGACGAACGCGGCGAAGTACACCGATCCCGAGGGCCAGATCACGCTGCAGGCGAAGCTCGCGAATACCGAGCTCGTGATCTCCATCCTGGACGACGGCATTGGGCTGAGCCCCGAGGTCATCCCCGGCCTGTTCACGATGTTCTCGCAGGTCAACTCCGCGATCGATCGGGCCGAGGGCGGACTCGGCATCGGACTGGCGCTGGTCAAGGGCCTCGTCGCGCTGCACGGCGGACGCGTCGAAGCGCGCAGCGAGGGACTGGGCAAGGGCAGCGAGTTCATCGTCCATCTGCCGCACAAGGTCATTGCGCCGGCGGGCGCCGTGGGCGTCGCCGACACGACCAGCTCGGCGCGAAATGCGGCGGCAAGCGCCGCGCGCGCGTGCTGGTCGCCGACGACAACCGCGATGCCGCCGAGTCGCTGGCGCTCGTGCTCGAGTTCGCGGGCTACGAAGTCTTCACCGCGTTCAACGGCGAGAGGCGCTCGAGATCGGCGCCCGCGAACGGCCACACGCCGCGCTCATCGACATCGGCATGCCCGGCATGAGTGGACACGAGGTCGCGCGCCGCATGCGGCTCGAAGCCTGGGGAAAGAATGCCGTGCTGATCGCGCGTCACCGGCTGGGGCCAGGACCCGGACAAACAAGCCGCCAAGGCCGCGGGTTTCGACGAGCACCTGACGAAGCCCGTGGATCCCGCCGCCGTCGAACACGTGCTCGGCGACCTGTTGAGACGCCCCGCTGGACCTGGGCCCGGGGCGCCGACAGAATCCGCCAGACATGGCTGAAACCGTCGCGGCGATTCGCGGGCCGGCGCTCACGTTCACCGGCGATCCTTTCGTTGACGGCGTCGAAGGAACGATGCGTTACGAGAGCGATGCGATCGTCGGCGTGGCCGGCGGCCTGATCACGCATTTCGGGCCTGCCGCGGTTGTGAGGCCGCAGCTCCCGCCGGGCACACATATAAAAGAGTACGGAAAGGATGCGCTGATCCTGCCCGGGTTCATCGATTGCCACGTGCACTACCCACAGACGCAGATCATCGGTGCGCATGGCGAGCAGCTGCTCGACTGGCTGAACAAGTACACCTTCGTCGCCGAGCAGCAGTTCGCCGACGTCGCCCACGCGCAGGCCGTCGCCGCGCTGTTCCTCGATGAATGCCTGCGAAATGGAACCACCACGGTCGCGACGTTCTGCACCGTGCACGCGCATTCCGTCGATGCGTTCTTCGCAGCCGCCGCCGCACGCGGCATGCGCACGATTGCCGGCAAGTGCCTCATGGATCGCAATGCGCCCGTCGCGTTGCTCGATACCGCGCAGCGCGGGTATGACGAATCGAAGATGCTGATCAAGCGCTGGCACGGGAAGGGCCGCGCGTCGTACGCGATCACGCCGCGCTTCGCGCCCTCCTCCACGCCCGAGCAGATGGAAGCCGCCGGCGTGTTGTGGAAGGAGCATCCCGGGACCTATCTGCAGTCGCATGTCTCCGAGAACCGCGATGAAGTGGAGCTCGCGCGCCGTATGTATCCGGAGTCGGGATGGCTACCTCGACATCTACGATCACTACGGGCAGCTCGGGCCGCGCGCGATTTACGGGCACGGCATCTGGCTGACCGACGGCGAGCTGCATCGCATGCACGAGACCGGCACCGCGATCGCGCACTGCCCGACGTCGAACATGTTCCTCGGCAGCGGATTGTTCGATCTGCGCAAGGCGAAGCAGCACGATCGGCGCGTGCGCGTCGGCCTCGCGACGGATGTCGGCGCGGGGACGTCGTTGTCGATGTTGAAGACGATGGGCGCCGCGTACCAGGTGGCGCAACTCGGCGGTGCGCGGTTGTCGGCGGCGCAGGCGTTCTATCTGGCGACGCGCGGCGCGGCGCAGGCGCTGTATCTCGAGGACAAGATCGGCAGCATCGCGGTGGGGATGGAAGCGGATATGGTGGTGCTGAACATGAAGAGCACGCCGCTCATCGAGTTCCGGATGAAGCACGTGAACTCGCTCGAAGAGGCGTTGTTCGTGCAGATGACGATGGGGGATGAGCGGGCGATCGCTTGCACCATCGTTGCTGGAGCGACTAACTACAGGAACTGACTCCTTTCGTGATGCACCGGTGGCATCCGCGGCGTATACTTCCAGCAGGCTGCGCGGGGCAAGGACGTTCCAGCTGGAACGTAAAAAGCGGGTGAGGCTTGCGCCCCACCCGCTGGTTAGAGGTTGATACTCAACACCTTGCCGGCGCCGACCGTCTTGCCACCTTCACGGATGGCGAAGCGCTGTCCAACTTCCATCGCGATGGGCTTGAACAGCTCGACCGACACCTGCGTGGTGTCACCTGGCATAACCATGTCGACGCCCTCGGGCAACGTCAGCGCGCCGGGCACGTCCGTCGTGCGGAAGAAGAACTGCGGCTGGTAACCCTGGGCGAAGGGCGTGTGTCGTCCGCCCTCCTCCTTGGTCAGCACGTACAACTCGCACTCGAAGCGCGCCACGCGGAGTGATCGCTGCCCGGACGCGCGATCACCTGACCGCGCTCCACGTCTTCGTACTTCACGCCGCGCAGCAGCACACCCGCGTTGTCGCCCGCCCGACCTTCATCGACGAACTTGCGAAAGATCTCGATGCTGGTGCACGTGGTCTTCAGCGTGTCCCTGAGACCCACGATTTCGACTTCGTCGTTTACGCGCACGATGCCGCGCTCGATGCAGCCCGTCGCCACCGTGCCGCGCCCGGAGATCGAGTAGACCTCCTCGATACGCAGCAGGAAAGGCGCGTCGGTGGCTCGCTCCGGCAACGGGATGAAACGGTCCATCTCCGCCACCAGCCTTTCGATTGCGGGCTCGCCGAGCTCATCCTTGCTGCCTTCGAGCGCCAGCAACGCGCTGCCGCGCACGACCGGCGTCACGTCGCCCGGGAATCCGTGCTTCGTGAGCAGTTCGCGAACTTCGAGCTCGACGAGATCGAGCAGCTCCGTGTCGCTGACGAGGTCTGCCTTGTTCATGAACACGACCATGTGCGGCACGCCGACCTGGCGCGCCAGCAGGATGTGCTCGCGCGTCTGCGGCATCGCGCCGTCGTTCGCGGCCACGACCAGGATCGCGCCGTCCATCTGGGCGGCGCCCGTGATCATGTTCTTCACGTAGTCGGCGTGACCCGGGCAGTCGACGTGCGCGTAGTGACGCGTCGCGGACTCGTATTCCACGTGTGCCGTGTCGATGGTGATACCGCGCGCCTGCTCTTCGGGCGAGCGATCGATCTCATCGAACGCCAGCGACTTGCCGCCATGGCGCATGGCCATCACTTTCGTGAGGGCGGCCGTCAGCGTGGTCTTGCCGTGGTCGACGTGACCGATGGTGCCGATGTTCACGTGCGGCTTGGTACGCACGAACTTCTCTTTGCTCATCTTCCTTCTCCTTGCATCTCCCGCTGCAGGATGCCGCGGGTAGTTCGTGGTACCCGGGGTGGGATTCGAACCCACAACATCTGTTTCTGAGACCAACGCGTCTGCCAGTTGCGCCACCCGGGTACGGAAACGAAAAAGCCCCCTCCGGCAGGACCGAAGGGGGCTTCGTATTCTCGAGAGCCCGGATTCAGGCGCTCAGTCGCTAGGCAATACCCTTCCGTCCCGCCGAAGGCGAGCCAAGTTCGAGTCGTAGCGATAGGGTCTTGATCATGGGGCGCGGATTTTGGGGACGAGGCTGCCGCAAGTCAAGGCCCCAATCAAACTACCCACGCCCTCAGAAGCTCATCGAGCGCGGCATCGTCGGGGGGTTTATGGAACGTCATTTGAGTTCCCGCCGCCTCGTGCCCATCGATTTCTTCACGCAGGGCTGCCACGCGTGCCGGCTCGAGCGGGATGGTCTGCGCTTCGGCGGCCTCGGCCTTGCGTGCCAGCAGTCCCGCGATCCACGCGCGCTCCTCGCCCGTCACCCAGCGGGCATCGACGAGCTTTGCAAACTCCGTTGGCGGCTGGGCGCGCACGTTCCGGATCCAGCGGCACGCGAGCAGCGGTCGAAGCACGTAGAACAACTTCTTGATGCCGATGGCGCCATCTTTCAGGTTGTCACCCAGCGCCGCACCCGCCATCCGCCGGTAGTGATGAAGCCCGGCGATCGGATTGAAATAACGCGGCAGCAGCGCCTCGAGCTGCTCGAGAAAGCGCGGTTCATGAACGTAACGAATGGGTGAGCCGAGCCACTCGTTGAATGCGAGATTGCACTTCGAGAAGAGCCGCAGTGATTTGCGCAACTCCCAGCCGCTCACGTCGAGATCGCCGGGCAACATCTTCTCGATGACGTCGCGCGCATCGAACACGGAGAGATACCAGTCGCGCGGATGCACGTAGACGAAGCGCACGTCGAAGTCGCTGTCGGGCGATGCAAAGCCCCAGGCGCGGCTGCCGGACTCGACCGCCAGCAGCACGCGCACTTCCTGCGCGCGCTCGATCTCTTTCAGTGCCGCGAGAATCCCGTCTCTCATGGACTGCGCTGCTCCCACGCGTCGGTGATCCGCCGCAGCAACGCGGATGCCTGCGCGGGATCACACGACACCGGCAACCCGCTCGACGCCTTTGCGGTCTCGCATTCGGCCATCAGCGTGTTGGCGATTTCCATGATCTCTTCGAAGGTCAACTTGCCGGCGCGAATCGACATCAACAGGTCGAGCTCGGGTCCCACGAAACGAACCAGCGGTTTTCCCTCCCGCAAGATTGAAGTCGCCGACATCAGCAGCCGCACGGTGTGCATGAGGTTCTTCGCATCGAAGTCGAGCTCGCCGCGTTCCTGTTGCTCCCACCGTGCGGGATTGCGCTCGCGCCGCCACGCCCAGTAGTTCTGGTGGTCGACGAGCGCCTGCTTCCACGCCTGCTCGTTGAACAGCAGCAAACCCGCGAAGCGCGCGGCTTCGTCCTCCTTCGGGATCGACTCACACACCAGCACGTCGCCGCGGAACACGCCTCGCGCCTCCTTGCCGTACCGGTACAACCGATACGTATCGCGCGCGTGTTCGAGACGCGCGGCATGAAACTCTTCGAGCGGCCAGCCGATGACGTTGAGCGGTACCGGACGCATCGGCAGCGCCGACTGGCTGCGACCCGGATCCCAGGGGACGACGTGGCAAAACTCTTCCTTGGCAGGCGCAAGTTCGGACTTCGGGTTGTTGACCCACTTGTTCTGGCCCTTCGCCTTCTTGATCTGCGACATCGCATAGCCGGCGTGGGTATCCGCGCACTGCTTCGTGATGAAGATGTGCCGGTGCTCCATGAGCGTCCGCATCTCCGCCGTCACCATGCGCTCACAATCCGCCGGCATGTAGAGTAGTTCGAGGATGTTCGGGTTCGCCAGCGAGAGCAGCTCGATCGTGCGCCGCAAGGTGTAATAGACGACGTTGCCGCGAGAATCCGACACCTGGTCGGGTGGCCGCTGCAGCGACAGATAACCCGTCGCGGACACGGCGAATATTCCGCGCACGTCCTCGTCACTCGCATCCGTGTTCGTGCCGTACGCGCGGCTGCCCGCGATGCATTCGAAGAGAATGGCGCGCGCCTGCGCGCCTTGCAGCTCTTCAAGGGTCATCAAAGCTCGCGCACCAGCTTCTGGTTCACACGCACCTTGTCCAGGTTCACGGTGCGGGTGTACTTGATGATGCTCGGCTGGGTCACTCCGTCGAACGTGCAATCGCGCAACGTGATGTCGTTCACCGGCGCCTTCGGCAACCCCTGCGAATCCAGGACCCGAACCGCGTTCTTCACGCGCAGCCGCTCGACCACCACATTCCGCAGCTGCGGCGTGAACGCCCCATTCGCGCCTTCCTCGTAATTGAAGTCGCAGGTGATCGCCGCGCGGCCCACCTGGCCGACTTCGATGTCGCGGTAGTAGAAATTCTCGAGCACCCCGCCGCGCAGCGCATTGTTCTTGAACCGGATCGCATACCAGAGGTCGGGACTGTCCATCTGGCAGTTCTCGGCGAACACCCAGCGCGCGCCGCCCGAGATCTGACTGCCCACCACCACGCCGCCGTGCCCTTCCCTCATGCGGCAGTTGCGCACCAGGATGTTCTGCGACGGCACGTTGAGCCGGCGACCGTCCGCGTTGCGCCCCGAATTGACGGCGATGCAATCGTCACCCGTGTCGAATGAGCAGTTCTCAATCAGCATGTGATCCACGGACTCGGGATCGACGCCATCGTTGTTGGGCCCGTGCCCGAACACGTCGACGCCACGCAACGTGATGTTCCTGCACAGGACGGGATGGATGTTCCAGAACGGCGAATTGCGTACGCGCACATCCGCGATCAGCACGTTTTCGCATTCATAGGGCTGGATGAACGGCGGGCGCAGGTAGTGCCCGTCGCCGAACACGCGTTTCTCGACCGGCACGGCATCTTCAGCCATTTGGAACAGCGCCTTGCGCGCCGGCAACTGGTTGGGCATGCCTTCCTTCCAGCCGTACGGCGTCGTGCCGCCCCACTTGCCCTTCCACGACCACCAGTGATGCTCGCTGCCCTGTCCGTCGAGCGTGCCCTTCCCCGTGATGGCGATGTTCTTCTGGCGCCGCGCGTAGATGAGTGGCGAGTAGTTCATGAGCTCCATGCCCTCCCAGCGCGTGAACACGATGGGATAACTCGCGGGGTTGGTGTCGAACCGCAGCGTCGCGCCCTCGGCGACGTGCAGCTCCACGTTGCTCAACAGGTGGATGGCACCCGTGAGGAACGTTCCAGCGGGAACGAGCACGCGCCCGCCACCGGCGCCCGCGCACTCGCCGATGGCCTTGGCGATGGCCGTCGTCGCCGGCGTCTTGCCATCCGCCACGGCGCCGGAGTTCCGGATGTCGAAGACGCGATCCGGAAACGTCGGCGGCTTCACGTTGCGCGCGATGTCCGCCGCGCGTTGCCACGCCTCGCGCGAATCGACGCCGGCGCGCGCCGTTTGAATGAACGGCAACGCCAACGCCGCGGCGCCCGCGCCGCGAATGAATCCACGCCGGTTCGTCATCGTCATTCCCCCGTGAGATGCAGCACGATCTCGCGCGGTGGCGCCGCATCGCGATGCTCGAACAGATAGATACCCTGCCAGGTGCCGAGCATGAGCTTGCCCTGCATCACCGGCACGCTCAACTGCACCTGCGTGAGCGCGGTCTTGAGGTGCGCCGGCATGTCGTCGGGACCTTCGTCGTCGTGCTCGTACTGATCACCCTCGGGCGCGAGCTCGTCGAAGTACTTCTCGAGGTCGCGACGCACCGCGCCGGCCGCGTTCTCCTGGATCAGCAGCGAGGCGGAGGTGTGCCGGCAGAACAGCGTCAGCATGCCGCTGGTGATGTCCTGCTTGCCGAGCCACGCGCGTACGTCGGACGTGAACTCGTGCAACCCGCGGCGCTTTGCGCCGACCTGGAGGACTTGCATGGCCTGCTTCATGCCGATACCAGCCGATTGTAGAGTCGATAGGTCTCGTTCCTGATCTCCATGAACGGCAGCAGCCGGATGGGCACCGCGGTCGAGTTCACCGTCCACTCGCGTTCAGCCCGGCGCCGGGCAAAGAGCCACTGGTCGGCGCGCAGCGGCGTGTCCTGCGCATTGACCGGAAACAACGCCAGCGGACCAAACATGAGCGCCGCCATTTCAGGATGCGCCTCGTTGAGCGGCTCGAGCCTCAGGCCCATGTCGAACTCGATCTCCATCAGGTCGCCGGTGCGCCAGTGACGACGGACCTGGGCGAACGAGCCGGGCTTGATCGGCATGACCAGCGAACGACCGTTGACGCGGATCAACGTGCGCGGCCCGGCCCACGCGGGAATTCTCACGTTGATCCCAAACGTCGCTGGCCGTGAACGCACGACATGCAGCAGCACCGAGCTTTCGAAGGGATACTTGGTGGTTTGCTCGACCACCACCTCACCGGCGCGCAGCGCCGTTGTCACGGTCGAGGGCGCATAGAGGTTTACATAGAGATCGGCCGCGTCGGTGAAGTAGCTGCTGATCCCGTAGTCCGCCGCGAGCTGCACGAACGTGCCGGAGCAACACGGCCACGCCTCGCGACGATAAACCTTCGTCGCACGCTCGTTGTAGTCGGAGTAATAGAAAGTCTCTCCGTCCGGCAGCGTCGGCAGCGCCCCGAGGATGGTGTTGTAGAGCACGCGCTCCATGCTGTCGCCGTATTGGCTGTTTCGCGTCAACCGCATCAGCGCGCGCGTGATCTTGAAGTGCGCGTAGGCGCCGCACGGCGTCTCGAACGTGCGATGCGTCGACTTCAGCATGTCGCGCATGGTGTCGCGATCGTCGGGCGCGAGCAGTTCCTCGTTCGCGCCCCACCCGCCCGTGGAATACGACTGCGCCTGCACGAAACCGAACCCATTGCGAGCGGCGTCCAGGTAACGCGGCTCACCGGTCGCGAGATGGGCCTGCACCGCCGACGACAGTGCGTTCACATGGCTGTACGCGTGTTTGCCCTTGAACGGGCTGACGCCACGCGCCAGCGGATCGAACAGCGCATCGTTTTGCAGGTATTGCATCGCCAGCGCCTTGTAGCGCTCGCCCAGGCCGCGACGCCAGGCGAGAAAAAGGTTTTCCGGCAGCGTATACGGCTCGTCCCAGATCTGCGCCTCCCGCTCGTAGGGGCGCGCGCGCCGTTCTTCGCGCGTCAGCGCCTTCTCCGGCAGGAACGGCAACGCCGCATCGGTGAGCTTGTCGAGCGCATCGCGGGCGCCGGTGACACCCGCGTATTCCCAGGCGTCGATCAGGCCGACGACCAGCTTGTCATACGTGTACGCAGGCAGGTTGTAGTCGTCGAAGAACTTCGGCGAGATCGTGGCGGCGAACTTGTCGACCAGTCGAACAACCTTTTCCTTCGTCGCGGCGTCGCGCGTGATCGCGTAGCCACGAGCGAGTCCGGAAACGTATTGACCGAAGCTGTGGCCAGGAATGAACCCGTGCCAGTTGGCGGTGCCCCAGTCCTTCGGATCGATGAGAAAATCGGAGGATTGGTCGTACCAGCCACCCATGTCCTCGCCGGGCGCCTCGAGACCGGCGCGCACACGAAACGGCTTGAGCAGTTTGTCGTCGTCGATGCCGAGGAACAGGCGCTGCTGCTGCTCGAACTGCTCTCGCATCGGACCTGCGCCCAACTGCACGGCGGAATACGGCAGCTCATTCAGCGCCGGCGTCACGGTTGCGCGGGCTTCCTTGGCGAATGCGAAACGCACGGGATGACAGGCGCACACCAGCGCGCAGCTGCCCAGTAGACGACGTCGAGAAATCCTGCTCATGGACGCTTTCCGGCGAAACAGGGCCCTATTTCAACAGGAATCTGTCAAACCTGTCGTTCAGTTCGCCTTAAGCAGGCCCGCCGTAGATTGGTTTCCAAGGAATGGAGAAGGAACATGGCCACGCTGAACGACAACGTCATCGCAGTTTCCCGCCGGGTCTTCGACGCGTGCGATCTCGACGGCGACGGTTTCCTCAATGAAGGCGAGTTCCACGTGCTGCTCACCGCGCTCGACGGCGACGTTTCCCGCGAGGAGTGCCTGCTCGATTTCGAAGCCGCCGACACGACCGGAGACGGCTACATCGAATTCAGGGAGTTCGTGGTTTGGTGGACGAACTGATGACGGTCAATACCAGCAAGTGAATTGGCGCCCCCGGCCGGAGTTGAACCGACGACCTACCGCTTAGGAGGCGGTCGCTCTATCCACTGAGCTACGGGGGCGCGCGGGCGGCATTTTACACGCCCGGACGAATCCAGTTCCCCGCGGATCGAGACGCCGGGCCGCCGCGCACCACAATGCCGGTTGGAGGTCCGCATGAGCAAAGTCGTCCGCATTTACGAGCAAGGCAGCGCTGACGTGCTGAAGCTCGAGCAACACGAGGTGGCCCTGCCCGGCCCGGGCGAGGCGCGTTTACGGATCGAAGCCATCGGGCTCAACCGCTCGGAGGCGGCCTTCCGCGCCGGCCATTATCCGGTGAAGCCGAAGTTCCCCACGCTCATGGGCTACGAAGCCTGCGGCGTCATCGAAGCGCTCGGCGACGGCGTGACGGGCTTTGCGAGCGGCGATCGCGTCTGCGTGCTGCCGATGTATCGCCTGGGCGAATACGGGGTTTATGCCGAGAAGGCGATCGTCCCCGCGCGCGTGCTGGTCGCGGCGCCGCCGCAGCTCTCGCCCGTCGAAGCCGCGTCGATCTGGATGCAGTACTTCACGGCGATGGCCATCATCGAAATGGCGCACGCCACGGTGGGAGACTTCGTGATCATCCGCGCGGCGTCGAGCAGTGTAGGGCTCGCGGCGATCCAGCTCGCGAACTGGGCCGGCGCAACGCCGATCGCGGCCACGCGCAGGTCGGACAAGGCGGCGGCACTGAAGGCGCACGGCGCGCGGCACGTCATCGCGACGGACGAAACCGACCTCGTCGCGGAGGTCATGAAGATCACCGACGGCAAGGGCGCGCGCATCGTGTTCGATCCGGTCGCCGGCCCCTACGTCGAGACGCTGGCGCAGGCGATGGCGGCCGACGGGCAACTGTTCATCTACGGCGGCCTCTCGGGCCAGCCGACGACGCATCCGCATTGGCCTTCCGCGCTCAAGAATCTGACCATCCGCAGCTGGATCGCCTCGACGATCTGGAATCACCCCGAACGATTTGCGCGCGCGAAGGCGCTCATCCTCAAGGGCCTCGCCGAGGGCCAGCTGAAGCCGGTCATCGCGCGCACCTTTGGTCTGGATCAGATCGTCGAGGCGCACCGGTACCTGGAAGCGAACGCCCAGGTAGGGAAGATCGTGGTGGTGCCCTGAGGAGAAAATGGTGGAGCGGAAGGGGATCGAACCCTCGACCTTCGCATTGCGAACGCGACGCTCTCCCAGCTGAGCTACCGCCCCACACTTGTGCAATCCCCGGACGGATCCGGGAGGCGCGGGATTCTAAAGACCGGCACCCATTGGGGCAAGCGGAACCCTGTGATCCTCCTCTATTATCGGCCGCATGCTTGCCACCGGCGATCGGGCTCCCGAATTCACGCTGCCGGACCAGGACGGTCACGACATCTCCCTTACGGCCCTGCTGAAGGACGGCCCGGCCATCCTCTATTTCTACCCGGCGGATTTCACGCCCGGTTGTACGAAAGAGGCCTGCTCGATTCGCGATATCCACCGGGAATTGACCCGCGCGGGCCTCACCGTCGCGGGAATCAGCCCGCAGAGTCCCGAGAGCCACAAGAGCTTCCGCGAGAAGCACAACCTGCCTTTCACGCTGCTGTCCGACGAGACGAAGGAAGTCATCAAGATGTTCGGCGTGAACGGCCCGCTCGGCTTCTGGGTGCAGCGCGTGACGTACCTGGTGGATCAGAACCGGGCGATCATCGGGAGCGTGAAGGCGCATTTCTCGATCGGCGAGCACGAGGACTTCATCAAGAAGGCCATCGAAGCGCGCAAACAGCAGAAGGCTGCGGGCTAATACTTCATCCGCAGCACGGTCGCCGGGCCGATGCTGGGCACGGTGACGACGTACAGCGTGCCGAACTCGTCTTCACCGATCGTCGGCACGTCCTTCTCGCCGGTCAGTGCCTTCACGATGTCCGGAAGGGTGTTGCTGTGGCCGACGACGAGCGCGCGGCCGCCGCGGTTCTCGTTGAGCACGCGCTCGGCGAGATCTTCCGACTCGATCTTGGCGTCCACCACTTCTGAATTGATGCCGAGGCGTTGCGAGAGACGCAGCGCGGTCTGCTGGGTGCGGCGCGTGTTGGTCACGTAGATCCGCTGGATGCGGCCGAAAGGCTCGGCATCGCCGAACATCTGCGCGAGGCGGTCGGCGCGCTGCTCGCCTACTGGAGACAGCGGCGCGTCGGAGATGGCGCCGAGCTCCTTCTCCGCGTGGCGCACCAGCACGATGGTGGTGGTGGTGGTCGAGTGCCAGTAAATGAAGGACGCGAGCAGCGCCGCGAAAACGCCCATGGCTAACAACCACGTGAGCCACAGCGGCGCGAGGAACGTCCGGCGGCGCCGCATGAGCGATGGGGTGACGGAGTCTTCCAGCGGGCCGGTCATGGCCGCGGATGATACCGCCGAAAATGGGGTCGGACCCCGTTTCCTGCGAAACGGGGTCCGACCTCCTTACCCATTTATTGGGCGGCGGGTGCGGCCGGGGCCGCTTCCGCGGCGGGTGCCGCCGGTGGATCTTCCTGGAACGGATCGATCGTCTGGATCGTGCCGTCGTCGTTGTAATGAATCTCGATCGGCTGCTTCATGTTGCGCAGGTGCGTATCGCCGTTCGACAGCTGGCTGTCGTGATAGAACAGGTACCACTTGCCGCCCACTTCCGTGATGGAGTGATGGTTGGTCCAGCCGAGCACGGGCTCGAGAATCCTGCCCTTGTACGTGAACGGGCCGTACGGCGACTTGCCCATCGCGTACGCGATGAAATGCGTGTCTCCGGTCGAATACGAGAAGTAGTAGTTGCCCTTGTACTTGTGCACCCACGACGCCTCGAAGAAGCGGCGGTCGTGGTCCTTCGACAGCAGCAACTTGCCGTTCTCGTCCAGGATCTTCACCGCCTTCGGCTTCTCGGCGAATTCCACCATGTCGTTCGCCATGCGCGCGACGAATGGCAGCAGCGCCGGTTGATCGTCCGCCGGCTGCGCCTCGTCGTCGGCCTTGTATTCACCCGACTTCCAGCGCTGCAACTGGCCGCCCCACAGGCCGCCGAAGTACATGTAGTACTTGCCGTCGTCGTCCTTGAACACGGCCGGGTCCATGCTGAAGCTTCCTTTGATGGCTTCGGGTTGCGCCTTGAACGGACCCGCCGGGTTGTCGCCCACGGCCGCGCCGATGCGGAACACGTCCTGTTTGTCCTTCACCGGGAAGTACAGGTAGTACTTGCCGTCCTTCTCGGCGGCGTCCGGCGCCCACATCTGGCGGCCGGCCCACGGGACGTCCTTGATGTCGAGGGCGACGGGGTGGACGGTGGCCTTGCCACCGATGCCGTCGAGCTCGATCGGCTGGTAGTCGCGCATCGCGAAGTGGCTGCCCAGGTCATCCTGGGGAACACCGGCGTCGATGTCATGCGAGCCGTAGATCCAGATCTTGCCGTTGAAGACGTGCGCCGACGGGTCGGCCGTGAAGATCTCCGACACCAGCGGCTGCGTGAGGAACTTCGCGGGGTCGATGGCCTTGGGGGCTTCGGGCGCGGGGGCCGGAGTTTCAGCCGCCTTTACCGGGGCCTCCTCCTTCTTGCCGCAGCCGGAAAGAAAAATGGCAGACGCGGCAATACTCGTGATTGCCACGAAAAGATGTCTTTGCATGTTCGCGCTCTCTGAAAATGGAAGGGTCCGCGAGGCGGAAAATACCCTACATGACCGCCAGAACCAAATGTGCCGGCCTTGGCACGACCCGGTACTCCCCGCTCTTCTCGGGCTGCGTCACCCACAGATAGCCCGCCTGCTTCGCATCGATGTCGAAGTTGAGACTGCGGCCCTCGTACACGATTTCGCCGCGGATCCGTGCCGGCCGATCGACGTAGATCAGCAGCAGCCGCGTCCCGGTATCCGTATCTAACCACTCGGTCCGGCCGAGCGGCACGATCCCGTCGGCCGGCATCACCCAGGGCGAGTGACGCGCGACACGCGCTTCCTTCGGCTCGATCATCATCCACTTCTGCGAGAACTCGGTGGGCACGAGCGCGCGGCCGAGCTTGCGATGCCCGAGATTCAGATTCACGGTGAACGTGAGATCGGGCCGCAGCGTCACGGGCGATATCTCGCCCGCGTTCGGCGATCCGTAGAGATCTCCGACGACATACGGCATCCACAACCGCAGCGGCTCCTGCGGCGCCGCGCGCGGCGTGCGCCCATCCGCCGCGACGAACACCACGCGCGACTCGACGATCCAGTCCTCGTGCGGCGGCTTGGCGTCGTCGCTGGCCTTCTCGCAGGCCGAGACCAGCACTAACAGGAGAACGGCGAGAACGGGTCTCATGGCCGGCGATTCTAATGTGCCGGTATCGTTTGGCGGCGATGAGCGGTATTTTTGCGACGCAGTTAACCCGGTCTAACCAACGGAGTCAGTCTATGGTCCTCGTCGTCCTGCTGGTGCTCGCGCTGTTCTTCGTTCAAACACTGTTACCGGGCCGCTTCCGCGAGGCGCCGGACTCCGGCCAACCCGGCAAACTCGTCGAAAACCTCGGCAATCGCGATCACGTGCGTCCCTACACCGTCGTGGGGGCCCGCGCGGCACGCGCGCTCGCCAACATGCAGGAAGCATTGCCGCTGTTCCTGGGATTGGCATTGATGAACATGATCGTTGCGCCCGGCGCGACCGATGCCGTCACCGGCGCGTGGGTCTTCCTGGTCGCGCGCGTGCTGTACGTCCCCGTCTACATGTCCGGGGTATCGGTGGTCCGTACGCTCGTGTGGGCTGGTGGACTGGCTGGCCTGTTGATCATGGCCGCGCCGCTGGTGGACCGGGTCTGAACGGCGACGGCGTCCCGGGCGGGACGCCGTCTTCGGGTTTCAGCTCTCGGAAGCCTTTTCCTGTTCGCGGATGACCTTGCGGTCTTCCTTCATCTGCTTCACGTCGACAGGACGGATCTCCTGGATGAAGCAGCGATCGCGGCCGACGATCACCTTCTCGAATTTGTCGACGGTATTGCCCGTCGAGGTCACGGCGATCGCATTCGCGAACTGCAGGTCCGGGCAGTAGCCGCTCAGCTTCAGAAGATAGGCCTTGTTGATGCCGGACCAGACGACCACTTCGTCCTTCGAAACCGGGGTCCAGCCATCCAGATTGTGCATGTAGAACGACTTGACCGGCTCACCCGTGTACTCGCGGTAGTCGAGCTTCGGCCCCTGCATTCTCTTCAGCGTGCTGGCGCAGCCTACGAGCAACATGGCCGCGGCCAGGGTAATGACGAGTGAAGTCTTCATAAACACCTCTTGCGAAATACGACTCAGCCATTGTGAGTGTAGTTCCCGTATACACAGGTTCCTCAAGAAACGTTCATTGTACGTTCAGCTACTTGTCATCAACCTTGTCGCCACCTTCGTATTTCCACTTGTCGCCCACCACGCGACGTACCGTCACGTAGAAAACGGGCGCCAGCAGCACGCCGAGAATTGCGGCCGACAACATGCCGCCGGCCACGCCGGTGCCGATGGCGCGGCGCGCGTTCGCGCCCGCACCGCTGGAGAACACCAGCGGCAGCACGCCTAATATGAAGGCGAAAGAAGTCATCAAAATGGGGCGCAGTCGCAGCCGCGCGGCTTCCATGACGGCCTGGTAGAGCGAGCTGCCTCTTTGCTGGGCGAGCAGCGCGAATTCCACGATCAGGATGGCGTTCTTGGCGGACAAGCCGATGATGGTGATGAGGCCGATCTTGAAGAAGACGTCGTTGTCCTGGCCCGTCGACGCGGCCGCCACGATGGCGCCGATGATGCCCACGGGGACCACGAGCAGCACGGCCCAGGGCGTCGCCCAGCTCTCGTAGAGCGCGGCCAGGCACAGGAACACCACGAAGATCGACAGGCCAAAGAGCAACGGTGCCTCGGCGCCTGCCCGCAGTTCCTGCAATGACTGACCGGCCCAGTCGATGCCGAATCCGGGCGGCAGGTCCTCGTTCACGATGCGCTGCATTTCCGCCATCGCCTGGCCGGAGCTGTAACCGTCGCCACTCTGCCCCGTGATGTTCATGGCGGCGAAGCCGTTGAACCGCTGGATGGTGGGCGGCGCGACCACCCACTTCGACGAGACGACCGAAGCGAGCGGCACCATGCCATCGCTGGTGGTCTCGCCGCTGAGCACGTAGCCGTTGTTCGCGACGTTCGCGGCCGGCAGGTAGAACCGGCTGAGCGCATCCTCGTTCATGCGGAATTTCGAATCCGCCTGCATCTGCACGCGCAGCACGCGCCCCTGGTAGTAGAAGTCGTTCACGTACACGGGCGCGAACATGATCTGGATCGCGGTGTAGACGTCGTCGATCTCGAGCCCCATCGACTGCGCCTGCCGGCGATCGAGCTTGAGCTCGAGCCGCGGCGCGGGTGCGAAACCGTCGTAACGCACGCCCTGCACGATCTTGCTCTGCGCCGCCTTCGCCAACAGGAGATTCTGCGCTTCGAACAGCGCCTGCGTTCCCTTGTTGGTGCGGTCTTCGAGCCGCAGGTCGAAGCCGCCGAAGTTGGACAGGCCCTGGATCACCGGCATGTTGACGAAAAACACTCCGCCGTCCCGCTCCGCACCGGAAATGTTTCCGTAGGTCCAGTTGATGAATTCCTCGGCCGTCTCGTCGCGGTCCTCGAGCTCCTTGAGGCGTACGAAGAAAATGCCGGCGCTTTCATCGCTGCCGCTGAAACCGAAACCGGCCACCTCGAACACCGAATCGACCGATGGCGATTTGCGGATCTTCTCGCCGACGCGGCGCATGACTTCGCGCGTGCGCTGGATGGTCGAGCCCGGCGGCATCAGCGACGATGCCGATGGCGTAACCCTGGTCCTCGTCGGGCACGAAGCTGCCCGGCACGCGGTAGAAAAGGTACCCACCGATCAGCAGCAACACGCCGAAACTCGCCAGCCACCAGGTCTTGTGGCGCAGGCTGAACTTCACGCTGGTGAGGTAATGGCTCTGCACCCAGTCGTAACCCCGGTTGAACATGCCGAAGAACCTGTTCTCCTTGAGATGCTCGGGGCGCAGCAGCGTGGCGCACAGGGCCGGGGTCAGCGACAACGCGAGGAATGCCGAGAACAGCATCGAAATGGCGATCGTCAGCGCGAACTGCTGGTAGATCACGCCCACCGAACCGGTCTGCATCGCGGCCGGAATGAAAACGGCGGCGAGCACCAGGGAGATCGCGATGATCGGGCTCGTGATCTGGTCCATTGCCTTGCGCGTGGCGTCGCGCGGCGAGAGATGCTCCTCGCGCATGAGGCGCTCGACGGATTCGATGACGACGATGGCATCGTCCACGACGATGCCGATGGCCAGCACCATGCCGAACAACGTGAGCTGGTTGATGGAGAAGCCGAAAATCTCCATGCCGATGAACGCGCCCATCAGGGCGACCGGCACCACCAGCGTCGGGATCAACGTGGCGCGAAAGCTCTGCAGGAAGATCAGCATCACGATGAACACGAGCACCACCGCCGCACACAGCGTGAAGATGACCTCGTCGATGGCGTGCGTGATGAACGTGGTGGCGTCCAGGGCGACGAACCACACGACGCCCGGCGGGAATTCCTTCTGCAGCTCGTTCATCCGCGCCTTGACGGCATCGGCGACTTCGAGCGCGTTTGCGCCGGGCAACAGCGTCACGCCGAAACCGCTGACCGGCTGGTCGTCGAGCCGCACGTCGAAGGCGTAGTCCTGCAGGCCGAGCTCGACTCGCGCGACGTCCTTGAGCCGGACGCTGGTGCCGTTCGGCTCGGTGCGCAGGATGACGTTCTCGAACTCCTCGATCGAACTGAAGCGGCCCTCGGCGCTCACGGGCGCGGTGACCTGCTGCTCGGGCGATGATGGCGCAGCACCGATGGAGCCGGTGGCGAACTGCACGTTCTGCCCTCGAACCTTTTGCAGGACTTCGGCGGCGCTCATGCGGTAACTGCGCAGCTTGTCGGGGTTCAGCCAGATGCGCATCGAATAGGACGAGCCGAACTGGTTCGCCGCGCTGACGCCGGGGATGCGCTGGATCGGATCGAGAACCTGCGACGAAATGATGTTGTTGAGCTCGGCGGAGGTCGCGGTGCCGTTCGGCGAGCGCACACCCAGCGCGATGATGAATCCCTCGTTCACCTTGGAAACGGACAGGCCCTGCACCACCACTTCGCTGGGCAGCCGGGCTTCGGCCAGCTTCACGCGGTTCTGGGTCTGCAGCACCGCGACGTCGGCATCGGTGCCGTTCTCGAACACCAGCGTGATGCCCGCGCTGCCGTTGGAATTGGACGACGAGGTGAAGTACAGCAGCTTGTCGAGGCCGGTCAGCTGCTGCTCGATGATCTGCGTGACGGTGCGTTCGACCGTGTCGGCATTCGCGCCGGGATAGAACGCATTGATGGAAACCTGCGGCGGCGCGATGTCCGGATAGGCCGCCGCCGGCAGGCGCGAGATCGCGAGGCCGCCACCCACCATGATGAGGATGGCGATGACCCAGGCCAGCACCGGCCTATCGATGAAATAATGCGGCAGCATGCCTAGCTACCCGAAGCGGCCGGCTTCGGCTTCGGCTTCGGGCCCTCGGGCACGGCCTTCACCTTCATGCCGGGGCGCGCCATCTGCAGGCCGGAGACGACGACCTGGTCGCCGTCCGCGAGGCCGCTGCTGATGACCCAGTTCGCACCGACCGTGCCGACCACGTCGACGCGTTTGGCGACGACCGTACCGTCCGCACCCGCCACGACCACGTAGGAACCCTCGTTGTCCCGCTGCACGGCGAGCTGCGGAACCTCGAAGCCGTTGTTGAGCGTGCCGGCGATGACTCGTACCGTGACGTACGAGCCCGGCACCAGCAGGCGGTCCGGATTCGGGACACGGCCGCGGAAGGCCACGGCGCCCGTCGACGGATTCACGTTGAAGTCGGTGAAGTCGAGAACGCCGGCGAACGGATATTCGGTGCCATCCGCGCGGATGACGCGCAGCTCGGCCTTCTGGTCCGCGACGGTCACCGCACCGGTCGCCTGAGCCCGGATGAAACGCTCGAAATCCGAGCCCGGCTGGTCGAAGAACACGAACAGTTGGTCGATCTGCTCGACGGTGGTGATCAAGGTGGCCTCGCCCTGACCGACGAGTGCACCCTCGAGCACGCGCATCTGGCCGGCGCGACCGGAGATCGGCGCCGTGATGTTCGCGTAGCTCAAGTTGATGCGCGCCGTCTGCACCTGCGCACGCGCCGATGACACCGCCGCGGCGGTGGAACGCTCGAGCGCCTCGGAGTCGTCTAACTGCATGCGCGAGATCAGTGCCTGCTTTGCGAGCTCGCGGTTGCGCGTGGCCGAGACTTTCGCGTTCGTGGCGGCCGCCTCCGCCGACTCCAGGTTCGCGCTGGCGACGGCGAGCTGGGCCCGGTACGGCGCCGTGTCGATCTGCACGAGCAGCTGGCCTTCCTTGACCATGCTGCCCTCCTTATATAGGCGCTTCTGCAGCACGCCCGGCACACGGGCCCGCACATCGGACGCACGCGTGGGCGCAAGGCGCCCGGAGGCCTCGCGCACCAGCGGCACGGGCTTGGCATGCACGACGATGACCCCGACTTCGGGGGGCGGAGGTGCACCCTGCGGCTGCTCGGGAGCACAGGCGGCGACAAACAAGGCGGCCACAGCCGCCGATATCAGCTGTATTCGTGAAGACATTTGAGTTTTTAGGGCCGGCGGGATTGAAGTGTGCGCCGGCCAGGTGCCGCGATTCTATCCCACCAAAGGGGTAGTCACGACCAAAAACCCGGCGTGCAGTGCGGCGGAAGCCCGGCTGTCGGAATCCGCGAAGGAGGTGAAGCGAGTCGTTAGTGCGGCCGGTAGAATCGACGCGCCCTTTCGAGGCGTTGGGGATCCGATGGCGACGTCACGCCGCGCTTTCATCCGAGCGATATACATGTCCCTGCTCGTCGCGGGCTGTACGGCCTCGCGCCGCTCCGCGGAAACGACGCCCGACGGACTGGCCCGCGTCCCCTCGCGCAGCAGCGGCGGCGTCTTCCGCGAGCCCGGCTGGCCCTTCCTTCAATACAAACGCCTGATCCTCGAACCGGTCACCGTGGACTTCGTCAAGGAGTGGATGAGGCAGCACGGCGACGTCTCCGACAAGGAGATCCGGCGCATCCGGGACGAAGCCGCGAGGATTTTCCGCGAGCAGTTTGGACGCGAGCTCATCGAGTCGGGCAAGTACTCCTTCGCCAACGAACCGGAGCCCGACGTGCTCATCGTCAGCCCGAGGATCACCGACCTGGACATCCCCGGACCCGAGAGCGAACACGTCGCGAAAGAAATCTTCGCGCCCCGCAGCGTGAGCATGCGCATCACCGGTGAAATTCGTGATGCCGCCTCCGGCCGCCTGATCGGTCGCGTCGACATGTACTCACCGCCCGAGGAATATGGGTTCTCATCCGCGGCGGGCGCCGGAGTAACCGGTCTCGGCAAAATGCGGCCGGTGAACCGCACCACCAATGCGCACGAAGTGCAGAAGGCGATCCGGGAATGGACACAACTCCTGCGCGAAGCGCTCGATGTCGCGAAGAACGAGAAGAAGGATTCGAAGCTCGAGTGAATCGCGTCAGCGCGGCGCTTCGATGACGTAGCCCTTCGCGCCGAGACGAGTCAGATAGCCGTCATCCCGCGTGAGCTTCGCGAGCGGCACGATCGCGAACGTGGTCTGGTTCGCGCCGAGCGCGCGCTCCGCATCTGCGATCCACAACGCGTAAAGCTGTTCGCGGATGTCGGCGGGAATGTGCTCCTTCGCCACCGTCGATCCCATGATCGCGAGGATGCAGGGAAAGCCGGGATTCGGCAGAGGCGGCAGCGCATCGAGTCCGTCCAGGTCGGCGGTGGCCCACGCGCGGGCGCGCGCGGCTTCGACGTCACGGTTCGACAGCGCTTCGGTGAACGACAGCGTCGCGGCCAGGCATTCGGTATCGGCCAGCGACTCGCGCGAGAATTGCTTGATCTTCTCCTTGATCTCGTCCGACTTGATCGTGAACTTGAGCGTGGGCGTGGTCGTGCGGATCTTGTTCTTCTTCGCGAGTTTTTCGACCGCCTCCCAGACCATGCCACCCTCGCGCAGGTTCAGCTTGTCGATGGCGGCCCTGCGCAGCTTGTCGGCGGCGAACAGCGGTCGCCAGGTTTCGACGCCGGAATCGCGCCCGAGGTACAGTTTTTTCTGCAAGCGCCAGCGCGCATACACGTCGGCGGGCACCAGGGCTTCCAGCTTCTGGTCGTCGGGATTCTTGCGCGCCTTCATCGCCGCGGGCAGCAGCGACAACCCCTTGAACAGGCCTATCTTCTCGTCCGGCGCGAGGTTCACGGTGGAGTCGCGCAGGATCTCCTGGGAGCGCAGGACCACGCCTTCGACCGCGTTCGAGCGCCACGACAGGCGCTTCGGCAGGGGCGGCGGATCGCCGATGATCCAGAGCGTGTGTCCGGACGGGTCGTCCGCGCGCGTGACCTTCCACATGCCGGGACCGGCGAATTCGCCGCTGACGACGATTTCCTCGAGGGGCGCTTCCGCCGCGGGAGCCTGGGCTACGGCCTCCCCGACAAACACAAGGGCGCACAACGCCCCGCGGACGAACGATGGTTGCGGCATGTGGGTGCGGGCATCGTATCAGCCGTCCCTGCCCCTGCCGAGACTGTCGACGTGCGCCTGCAGGCTCATGCGATCGAGCGACTCCATCGGTAGATTGGCGAACACGCGCAGGCGGCGCTCAAGCTCGGAACGCGTGCGCAGCAAGGCGCGCCGCTTCTCGTCCGGATCGTCGAATTGCGCGGGATCCGTGCAGCGCCAGTGCGCGGTTATCGGGTGGCCCGGCCACATGGGCGGCGCCTCGCCCGCGGCGGTGTCGCTCAAGGTGAACACGAAATCGAGCGGTGGCGAGTCCGGCGCGCTGAATTCGCGCACGTGCTGGGGCGGATGTTCCGGTACCGGCAGCCCGGCATGCTCGATCAGCTCGGCGACGACCGGGTCGACGCGCGCGCCCGGCCGCACGCCGGCGCTGAAGGCCTCGAACTGGCCATGGCCGATGGCGTTCGCGAGTGCCTCCGCCATCACGCCGCGCGCGGTGTTTCGTTGCGACAGGAAAAGGATTCTCAGGCGCTGCCGTTCCACGATTCGCTCCATGACAACGCCAGAGATCCTGGCATGCTGGATTGAGCCGTGCCGCGCGGCCGCCGCCAGCGAGACGGCAGGCCGGCTCGCTGTCGGACGGGTCGCGTTACAACTGTCAGCGCGCTACTGCAGGCGCACGACCGTCAGGGACTTCGCGGGCAAACGCAGTACGATCGCCCCCTTCTCCTTCTTCCCGCTGATCTTGACCGGGTTGATCACTTCCGGTGCGGCGGGCGTGTTGTGCGCGTCCATCTTGTCCGACGTCAGCACGCGCCCGATGGCGGTGCCCGCCTGCGCGCCGGTGAGTTTCGTGGTCACCAGCGCCTCGCGCCGCGGATCGAGATTGACCAGCGCATAGACCAGCTTGCCCTGCGCGTCTCGCGCGGCGGATACCGTCACGGCCGGCACCGTGTTCGTGCCGAGCGAGTAGTTTGGCGTCGCGACTTCCGTCGGGAGGAAGGTGGCGCCCTGGAACGGGATGTACATCTGGAACGCGTGGTAGGTGGGCGTCAGGGCCATCTTCGGTCCGTCGGTGAGGATCATCGCCTGCAGCACGTTCACCATCTGCGCGATGTTGGTCATCTGCACGCGCTTCGCGTGGCGATGGAAGATGTTGAAGTTGAGGCCCGCGACCAGGGCGTCGCGCAGCGTGTTCTGCTGGTACAGGAAGCCCGGCTCGCGCCCCGGTTCCGGCGAATACCAGGTGCCCCACTCGTCGACGAACAACGCGGTACGGTTCTTTGGATCGCGCTCCTCGAGGATCTTCACGTTGTCCGTGATGTACTTGTCGATGAGCATCGTGTGCTCGAGCGTCGAAATCCACTCCTGTTCCGGGAAACCGACGGCATTGCCCTTCTTCGCCCACACGCCCGTGGGCGTGGTGTAGTAATGATGCGAGATCGCATCCATGTCGCGCTGCACGTTCTTCGTCAGCACGTCCACCCACACGGTGTGTTCGTCGTTGCCGCCGCTCGCGACGATCTTCGGACGCTTGCCGCGTGGCGCCTTGACGTAGGTCGCGTACTGGCGGAACAGGTTGGCGTAGTACTCCGGGGTCATGTTGCCGCCGCAGCCCCAGGTCTCGTTGCCGATGCCGAAGAAGTGCACGTCCCAGGGCTGGTCGCGGCCATTCCTGCGGCGCTCGTTCGCGAGCGTCGAGACCGTGTTCGACGTCAGGTATTCCATCCAGTCGGCCATTTCCTGCGGACTGCCCGACCCGACGTTGCCGCTGATGTACACCTTCGTGCCGATCATCTCGGCGAACGCCATGAATTCGTGCGTGCCGAATTCATTGGTCTCCGGGACGCCGCCCCAGTGTGTGTTCACCTTCACCGGGCGCTTGTCGCGCGGCCCGATGCCGTCGCGCCAGTGGTATTCATCCGCAAAGCAGCCGCCGGGCCAGCGCACCACCGGCACCTGGAGGTTCTTCAATGCATCGATGACGTCATTGCGATAGCCGTTGGTGTTGGGGATGTCCGACTTCTCCCCTACCCACACGCCGCCGTAGATTCCGGCGCCGAGATGTTCCGCGAACTGGCCATACACATCCGGGTTGATCACCGGGCCGGGCTGGTCGGCGCGGATCGTGACCGACACCGCCACCGGCGCCTCCGCGGCGAGGGAAGCGCCCGCAACCAGACCCGCCAGCAAGGCGAACAGCTTCAATCGTTTCATGAGCTCTCCTGGAGTTGCGCGCGCGGTCAAATGCGCCGCCCGCAACCCTTCCATGACCCATGCTAGTTGCGCCCGCGAAAGCGGTGCAAGGCACGAGCGAGATCAAAATTGATATCAGTTCGCGGCCCGGAGCGTCCTGGAAGTCGCCGATGCGGGTTTCGGCCGTTGCCTGGCCGGCATGTCGAGGATGGCGAGGTGGATGAGCTCGACCATGGCTTCCCGGGCGCCCTCGGCATCCTTGGCCGCGATCGCATCGTAGACGCGCAGGTGATCCGGCACGGGATCGCGTTTGAGCGGTGCGATGCGTTGCTTGAACTCGGTCAGGGAAC
Source organism: uncultured Pseudomonadota bacterium (assembly GCA_963774045.1). Taxonomy (GTDB): domain Bacteria; phylum Pseudomonadota; class Gammaproteobacteria; order Steroidobacterales; family Steroidobacteraceae; genus CADEED01. Next base: position 11,575 of record CAVZED010000018.1, on the reverse strand, counting down.
TGACCGCCGCCGTCACACCCTGGGTCAGCGAGACGATGAAAGGATTCGCGGTGGCCGCGAGCAGCACGGCGTGAAAGTCGGAATCCGCGCGACGGCCCGCCGGCTGGTTGAGCGTGTGAGCGGCCATGGAATCGAGCGCACGGCGCATGTCGTCGAGATGCTTCTGACTGCGACGGGCCGCGGCGAGCGCGGCGGCCGCCGGCTCCACGATGGTACGGAGCTCGAACAACCCGTGCAGGACCTCGGGCTCGGGCTCGCCCGAGAACGCCCATGAAAGCACGTCGGGATCCAGCAGGTGCCAGTCCGCCAGCGCGCTCACGCGCGTGCCGACGCGCGGCCGGCTGTTCACCAGGCCCTTGGCCGACAGGATCCGCATGGCCTCGCGGTACGCGGTGCGGGAGACGCTGCGCCGCTCACTCGCTTCGACTTCGCCGTCGAGCACTTGCCCCGGGCGATAGCGGCCCGAAACGATGAGCACTCCGAGATCGCGCGCGATGGATCCATGCAGGCGCAGTGCCTTGCGGCCCGGTTCGGCGAGATGAACCGGAACGTGTTTGGCTTTCTTTTTCTTCTTCATGGATCCCCTTCAGGTCAGGTGACCCTGCTCCGGCGGCCACTTGTCCCAGAGCGTCGGATCCGGCGCCAGGATCGAGTGGGTCTTCTGCAGGATGTGATGCTCGAACGGCGTCGCTTTGCGCGCCACCGTGTCGAGGTGCACACCGATCGCCATCATCGTCGCGAGCAGATCACCCATGTCGCCGCGCCGCATCTCGTGCACGAAGCGGACCAGTTTGGGTTTGACCTCGACCACCGCCGTCCGCACCGTCACCACGTCACCCGCGATCGCCTCGCGCTTGTACGAGATGCGCTGCTCCACCGCGGCCATGCCGCGGTTGGTGTTCTTCAGGTACTGACTGGTCATGCCCATCATGGCCGCGAGGTTCCACGTGGCTTCGTCGAACTTGCCGACGTACCACATGACGTTCATGTGCCCCATGTGATCGCAGTGCCACTGGTGCACGGTGCCGCGGTAGGTGATGTCGAGTTTGCTCATCCGGTTTTCCTTCCTATCTACTCGCCTCGTGGCGTGTGCCCCCGCCGGGTGGCTCTCGCGGCTGGTCCGTGCCGTTCCCGCGACCGGGCGCCTCCGCGCACCGGCCCACGCGACCGCGAATCCCGCAAGTCCCAGGCAGAAAGATTTTCAGGTATCCATGCGACAAATACCCGTCATTTCGCACATTCATGATCAGTCCATAGCGGTTTCACTCACGGGCGAGACGCTTCGGGCGTAACTGCCGAACATCCGCGAAACGACACACTGAAGGTGAATCATGGCCCCGCAGAATCTGGAAGGCGTCCTCTCAGCCGCCGGCAACCCCGTTCGCCTGCTGCGCAATTCGCAGATCGGCGCATACGTCTACCCCGTCGTGCCGAGCGAATTCACCAATTGGCGCGATGAACAGCGTGCCTGGCGCGACAGCGCCGTGCTGTTCGACCAGTCGCACCACATGGCCGAGCTGACCATCAAGGGCCCGGACGCGCTGAAGCTCTGCTCGTACACCACGCTCAACAGCTTCGCGAACTTCCCGGTCAACCGGGCCAAGCAGATGGTCCCGACGAGCTATGACGGCTACGTCATCGGCGACGGCATCCTGTTCTACCTCGACAAGGACGAGCTGCTGTTCGTCGGCCGCGCACCGACCGTGAACTGGCTGCAGTTCCACTGCGAGACCGGCGGCTTCAAGGTCGACTTCATCCGCGACGACCGGTCGCCCTCGCACCCGCGCGGCAAGGCGGTCACGCGCCGCCACTACCGCTACCAGGTCCAGGGCCCGAACGCCAAGCAGATCCTCGACAAGCTCAACGGCGGCCCGATCCCGGACGTGAAGTTCTTCACGATGGACACCATCACCATCAAGGGCCGCAAGGTCCGCTGCCTGCGCCACGGCATGGCCGGCGCGCCCGGCCTCGAGATCTGGGGTCCGTACGCAGAAGGCGACGAGATTCGCGACTACATCCTCGAGGCCGGCCACGAGTTCGGCATCGTCCCGGTGGGTTCGCGCGCCTATGCCTCCAATACGCTCGAGTCGGGCTGGATCCCCTCGCCGCTGCCCGGCGTGTACACGCGCGACAGCATGAAGAAGTATCGCGAGTGGCTGCCCGCGAACGGCTACGAGGCCACCGGCTCGATCGCCGGCAGCTTCGTCAGCGACAACATCGAGGACTACTACGTCACTCCGTACGAGCTCGGCTACGGCCCGTTCGTGAAGTTCGATCACGACTTCATCGGCGCCGACGCGCTCAAGAAGATGGCCGACAAGCCGCAGCGCAAGAAAGTCACCTTCGACTGGAACGCGGATGACATGGCGAAGATCTATGCCTCGCTGTTCCAGCCGGGCCAGGACCACTACAAGTTCTTCGACCTGCCGAACGCGAACTACGCCTCCTCGTCGTTCGACCGGATCGTCAAGAACGGCAAGACCGTCGGCTTCTCGATGTTCGGCGGCTACAGCTACAACGAACGCACCGCCCTGTCGCTCGGCATCGTCGACCCGAACATCGAGATCGGCGAGCAATTGACTCTCGTGTGGGGCGAAGAAAACGGCGGTACGAAAAAGACGACCGTCGAGAAGCACAAGCAGCTCGACGTGCGCGTCACCATCTCGCCCGTGCCCTATTCCCGCGTGGTGCGCGAGACCTACTCCGAGGGCTGGCGCACCGCGCAAAACGCGTAGGCCACTTCTGGCACAATGCCCCCGGCGCCAAACTACCCTCGGCGCCGGGGAGCATACGTGAGGCAACCGACCACCCCTGCTGGCGCCCTGCGTCCTGGCCGCGGCATCCGGATCCTGTCTGGCCTGCTGTTGGTCGCCCTCCTGAGCACCGACGCCGCAGCCCAGATACCCGCCGGCCGCCTCTGGACCTATCAATATCTCCTCGCGACCTCCATCACCGAACGCGAGCTCGCGCCCATTACCGAGCACATCTTCCACGACCCCAATCTCCAGGAACCCGAGTTGGGTGACTTTGCGGCGGAAGTGCTGCTCGCCCGGTTCGACGACAAGGACTTTCCGCTGCAGAACAAGTTGCGGCTCATCCGCGTGGTCGGCGCGATGCGGTCGACGCGATACAACGCCGTGCTGGACCTGCTGGACGAGCGGGCGACACGCGACGAGGCCGTGGAGGAGCTGAAAGACGCGCGCAGAAAGGGAAGGAAAAACGTCGCTGCCGCGTACGTGCCGGGCACGATCGACATCCGCGCGATCGTGCGCGAGATGGAGGCATCCGCGCTCGCCGCGAAACCGACCACCGAACAAGGCAAGCACCTCGCGCAGTTCAAGGGCGGCGACATCGACGATCTGTTCGCCTGGGCCGGCAAGCCACAGCAGATCGTGAGCGGCCAGACGCGCGTGTCCGATGGTCTGCTGATCCACGTGAAGATCCAGCGCATCTCGTTTTTCTACCGCGGTCTGGGCCGCGTCGTGTTCGGCTACAAGCCGGAACTGGACGTTTGGGTATTCCAGTCGGTGGTGGCGGACCCGTTGGCGTTCGAGCAGGAATTCTCGTATCGCGATCGAGCCCGGGAGCTCGGCCTGCCCGACGATGCGACGCTCGAGATGACGCAGCTCGTGAGCAATTACACCGCGTCGATGAAGAACGCGATCGAGATCAACTACCGGCGCGGCGCTCGTCCGCTCGAGTTCATGGACACGGCCGCCGAGATCCTCGAGAAACAGTTCAGGTCAGCCAACGGTCCGGTGGAAATCGATACGTACGCCTGGATCTGCCGCGTGCTCACGGAGTTCGGTGGCAGTCGTTACGCACCGATCCTCGAGACCGTGGCGAACCAGACCGCCGACCCCAAGCTCAGGCGCTTCGCGTCGCGCCCGATCGAGGAAAGCAACGAATTTCCGCCGGAGGCGTACATTCCGGGCACGATTTCACTGGACGCGCAGCGCGCGAAATATCCGCCGCTTTATCCGGAGTCGACCTTCCAGAGCGGCCGACTTTGAGTAGCCCAGCATCATTCCCATCCCATGAGCAAAACGGTCTGCGCCGTACTCCTCGCTTTGCTGCCGCTCGCCGCCGCGGCCGCGGCCGCGGCCGCGGCCGCGGCCGGAGATCCTGACGGCCTCGAATGGACCTACCAGTACCTGCTGGCGACGGCCAAGACCGAGCGCGAACTCGCTCCCATCACGGATCACATCATCAAGGACGATTCCTTGCCCCTATCCGGAGCTCACGGACTTTGCCGCGGAAGTTCTGGTGGCCAGATTGAATGACGCGGATTATCCGCCGCCCTGCAAACACCGGCTCATCCACGTGCTCATCGCGGCAAAGTCGAAGCGGTACGACCCGGTGCTCGCGCAGATACGCGATCGGGCACAGGACCCCTCCGTGGCGACCTGGGCACGAGTGGCGCTGACGCGTTGGGCCAGGGTGAAAGAACCCGAATTTGTTCCCGGCACAATCGACTTTCGGATGCGTGTCGCGCAGGTGGAGGCCCTGGCGCTGGCCGCGATACCCACTACCGCGCAGGGGCAGCACCTCTCGCAGTTTCCGGGCGGATCGATCGACGAATTGTTCGCGTGGGCGGTCCACCGCACCAGATCCTCAGCAACCAGAACATCTACAGAGATCCTATCCTCAAGATAAAGGTCAATCGAATCGCCTTTTACTATCGCGGCATCGGCCGCGTCCTGTACGGCTTCAACACACTGAAGCGGGAGTGGTCGTTCCATTCGATCGTCGTCGACCCGTTGGCGTTCGAGGAAGAGTTCCCGTATCGCACCGCGCCCGGGAACTCTCTCTGCCCGATCGCGCGACGCTCGAGATGATCCAGCTAATGAGCAATTACACAGCGGCGATGAAGAACGCGATCGAGATCAACTACCGGCGCGGCGCTCGTCCGCTCGAGTTCATGGACACGGCCGCCGAGATTCTGGGGACTCAATTCGAGACGGCGAACGACCCGGCGACGATCGACATGCATGCATGGATCTGCCGCTTGCTCACGCAACATCGGAGGCAGACGTTATGCCGCCATTCTCGACAACGTGGCATCCAGAACTTCCGATGACAAACTGAAACAGTTCGCGCGGCTTCGTATCCGATCCGTGGCCGGCGTGCCCGTGGAACCGTACGTTCCAGGAACGATTTCACTCGCGGCGCAGCGCGCGAAATATCCGCCGCTGTACCCGCAGTCGACGTTTCAGAGCGGCCGACTTTGAGTAGCTAGTCGGCTGACGGTTTATTTTTACGGAAGGACGTTTCACCCCTTCCATTCGTCGCGGAACAGAGTATATGCTGTGTATACACAGTATGTACAGCGGCATAAACATCTCCCAGACCGACGCGCGCCCGATGTACCTCCAGATCATGGAGCAGATCCGGCAGCGCATCGCCGCCGGCGACTGGGCGGCGGGCAAAGAACTCCCGTCAATCCGGGCACTTGCGGCCGGCCTCCCGTCACCGTCATCACCGTCAAGCGGGCCTATCTGGACCTCGAGACCGAGGGCGTCATCGTCACGCGCCACGGCAAGGGCTCGTTCGTGGCCGACGTGAACGGCCTGGCCGGCGAGCTGCAGGAAGCCCGGCTGAACGAACACCTGGAAGCCGCGGCCGGGATCGCGCGCGGCCTCGGACATCTCCGACGACGACCTCGCAGCGCGCCTGCGCCGCTTCCATCGAAACCTGGACAAGTCATGAGCAACCTCAAAACCATCGAGATGCGCGCGGTGCGCAAGTCCTATCGCTACTTCACGCTCGACGATCTCTCGCTCGACCTCGAGCCCGGCCAGATCATGGGCTTCGTCGGTCCGAATGGCGCCGGCAAGAGCACGACGATCCGGCTCGCCCTGGGACTGCTGACGCCCGACGCCGGTGAGGTGCGCGTGCTCGGCCACCGGATGCCCGACTCGCAGGCCGTCGCCAAACGCGACATCGGCTACGTCGCCGACGACATGCGACTTTTTCCCCAGGCGACGCTCGGCTGGCACCTGCGCTTCGTCGCGTCGATCTACCCGGGCTGGGACGAGAAATACGCGCTCACGCTGCTGAAGCGTTTCAACCTGCGCGCCGAGCAGGCCATCAAAGGCCTCTCGAGCGGAGAACAAATGAAGGCGGTCCTGCTGCTGGCGCTCGCGCGCCGGCCGAAACTGCTGGTGCTGGACGAACCGACCGCGAACTTCGATCCCGTGGCGAGACACGAGGTGTTGAGCGAATTCACCGACGTGCTGCGCGACGAGGATCGCTCGATCCTCTTCTCGTCGCACAACACGCACGACGTCGAGCGCATCTCCGACCGCATCGCATTCATCGATCGTGGCCGGCTGGTCGACTGCCGCGACAAGGAGGAATTCCTCGAGCGCTGGCGCCGCATCCAGCTGCAGGTGCCGCGCGACGCCACGCTGCCCGCGCTGCCGTACATCGTGAGCCGTGTCGTCGACGGTCAGTTCGTCACGCTCACGACGAACCAGTTCTCGGACGACCTCCTCGCGCGGCTCGGCGGCACGGTGCGGGAAGTCCACCGCATGAGCCTCGAGGAGATCTTCGTCGCGAATGTGATGCACCACCGGGAGGCGCGCGGCGAATGAAACCACTGACAAGCAAGCTCATCGCGCGGGAGTTCTACATGCACCGCTGGATGCTCGGCGGAAGCATCGTCGCGGGCCTCATCGCCCTCGCGGTCGCGGCGCGCGGTGGCCACATGAACTTCAACATCGGATTTCTCATCTGGCTCACCACCATCGTCGCCTTCGGCGCCGTGATCGCCATGTTCGGGGTCGCCACGGAGCGCAAGGAGCGGGTGCGGAACTGGGTGTTGAGCCTGCCGATCTCGCACGGGGACTACGTACGCATCAAGGCGCTGGCGCTGCTGCTGTGCTACTTCGTCCCATGGTTCGTCTTGAGCGCCAGCGCCGTCGTTCTCATCGGCGCGTGGCAGCACCTGCCGGATGGGCTGCTGCCGTTCCTGGTGCTGCTGTGTGTATTCATGCTCGCGAACTTCATGCTCGTCCTGTGCAGCGCGCTGCACCTGCACTCGGAAGGGCCGATGACGCTCGTGATCATCGTGCACAACATCGGAATCACGCTCTTCATCTTCCTGATCGTCGCGATCGACGGCATCTCGCGCCACATGCAGGGCCCGGTCGCCGTATGGAACGCCGCCTTCTGGACCGTGCTCGCCGTCGAGCTCGCGATCTTCCTGATCCTGCTGATCCTGCCCTGGCTCGTCGCCGCGCGACGCCGCGATTTCCTCTAGGAGAGAACGATGAACAACGAATCACCACGCCTGCACGCGTCGTCTTCCGGCGGACCATTGAATTTCCACCGGCGTGCCGATCTCCGCCCAGTTATATAAGATTTGCGCGTCATATGTGCCAAGCACCACACAGCCATACGAAACCGGCAGGCCCAGATAGCCTTCCCATAAGGTGGCGCCGTTCGGCAAATCGGCAGTGCATGGATGCCATTCTCCAGCCCGCCCGCCCAGTAGATGCCCAACCACTCCGGCATCCAGATATCCCAGGTGGAACCGTAAGCGTTGGGGATTTTGCTCTGCACGGCAAACGTGCCGACCCGGGTGGCATTGTTAACGCCGGTCGATGCTACAAAACTATAAAGGAGCACATCCCCTTCATAAACGTACATGTGTTGTTCTGAAATATCCACCAGGATATATTTTCCACCGCCCGTGGATGGCACGGGTGCTGCTTTCTGCGGAACGCTGACCGAAGCTACCCCATCCTCGACGATCTCCATCATGACGACAGGCCAGCGTTTCCATCACCGCAGGAACAGCTGTATCCGCAGGGACAGGTGTCATCGTCGGCAGGACGGCCGGGGTGGGAGTTGGCTTGGGAACGTCTACATACGCCCACAGGTTTTCCTGTGTAGCCGTGGGTGTGGGACCAAAGAAAATGGTGGCGCGGGCTGGGGATGTCGTAAAAAAGAAAAGAAGAATACCGAGAGTGAAAAAGAACAGGATAAACAACAGGATGGGAAGGAAGGCACATCCTTCCACCAGAAGAAGTGTTCATGGAGCCAGATTAGAAATGGGAGTAGGCTCGATATTTTCATTTCGTGCAAAGCACAAGATCCCTTCCACAACTCCCTTTGCCACAAGATCTGTCCGCTTGGTGAGGAACTCCCGGTCCAGGTTGAAGAAAACCGGTTTCGATGATCGCGGCGACCGTTGTCGGGTCGATCTCGTGGAAGGAATGGTACTCACGCATATCGGCAGTGATGCTGCCCGCGTGAAAGCTCATGTCCGTGATATTCTGGTAGCGGTCCACCAGACAGGCCGTCAGACGATTGGCACGGTTGATATCGTGCGTGTTGAGTGCCGCCGCCACCTTAAAACCTGTGGCTTCATCGTTGACATATTCACACAAATCGTTATGAATGGATACGATGGCGAGAGCACGGTAGCCGTTCAAACGTGGAGTCGTATTCACGCAGCAGGTCCACATCATATCCCTCCTGGATCAGCTGTTCCTGGGCCATCGCCGCGATCTTGAGATTGACATCCGCCTCTGTCAGCGTGACGTTGCCGTTGCCATCCATACAGACCGCGCCCGAGTCATTGCCGGAATGCCCGGCAACAATGCCAATTCGCAATTGCGGCGGCGCCGTTTGGGCAAAAGGCGCCTGCTGTTCTTCTTCATTTGTGCGAGGGGTGAGGATCACGCTTAATCGATCGTAGAAATCGCCTCCCACCAATCCACGCGAGGGCAGTGCCGTAAAGAGGGTCGCCAGAAGGATGGCAACACCGAGGACCGTCTGCACGGCTCGGAAGGAACGCGGTCGACGCGGAGGACGCTGAGAAGCGGTTTCCATAGCGTATATCCGAATGGTACCTTTTAAGGCATGAACATGCAAGGGAGGAAAGATCGATTTTCCTGTTACAAATCCGTAACTTGACTGGGGATATCATTCTATTTACCAGAGAGACCACAGAGTTCACACACCTGCCCCGGGCGCAGGTGCCGGGGAGATTTTGAACGGTTTTTTCCGTGCACTCTGTGGTGAAGCTGCTCGACAGCCCCATGATGGATGGTAGTTATTCCGTTCTCTTTTTTGACTTGACGCACCTATCCCTCCTCGTTATGATGACTTTCTTGGAGAACTTCTATGACCCTTGATCCTGAAAAACTGCGGCATGCCATGCGTGCATGGACAACAGGCGTGGCGATCGTAACTTCCATTTATGAAGATCAGCAATACGGCATGACCGTAAATTCATTTACATCTATTTCGCTGGATCCGCCGCTGATCTCTGTTGCTTTAAAACAATTAACCCATACACATGAACTGGTCATAAAATCCGGTATGTTCTCCGTCACCATTCTGACGGCAGCGCAGAAGGAGCTTTCTGACCGTTTCGCCGGGAAACTTCCTCATGTTTTGGATCGATTTGCGGGCGTGCAGACCGAAACCATTTCTTTGGATTCACCCGTATTCAGGGATGGAATGGCTTATCTTGACTGCCGTGTAGTGAGCTCAGTACCGGCGGGCGAGAACACACTTTTTATCGCTGAGGTGTTGGATGCGCGCGGGGAAGGGCAAGGCGAACCGCTTGTTTATCACAACCGCCAGTACTGGAAACTGACGGCTCCCCGGCTCTAGCCTTCAGTTATGCCCGAGGCAAGGGAGGATGAGCCGGGAAGAAAGGGGCAGCGACATGCAGGAAAAACTGACCCTCGAGGAACAAACTATTTTGCTCCGCCTGGCGCGCGAGGCACTGGAGCGCGGTGTACGCTGTCAGAAGTTACCTGTTCTGGATCTGGATGCCTTGCCCTTGTCGTTGCGCCAGAACGGTTCCTCCTTTATCACGTTGACCAGTCAGGGACACTTGCGCGGCTGTATCGGTTCGCTGGAACCGTATCAGCCATTGGCAGAAGATGTGCGCCTCCACGCCATCGCGGCTGCCCTTAAGGACCCCGCTTTCCTCCCGTCAGGAAGAAGAATTGAGCGGGATCCAGATCGAGGTCTCACGCCTATCCCACCCGCTGCCGCTCGAATACGTAGATGCCAGGGATCTGCTCGCCAGGCTGCGTCCATTTGTCGATGGCGTAATCCTGCGCGACGATGAAGACCGGCATGCCACCTTCCTGCCGCAGGTCTGGGAAAAGATCCCGGATCCATCTGAGTTTCTCTGCAATCTCTGTTACAAGATAGGCATGGAACCTGACGTGTGGCGCCGAAAACATTTCGAAGTATTTACTTACCAGGTGGAAGAGTTTCACGAGGACCGCTTCACGAGTGAAGCGTCATGAGTAGGGTAAAATCGGCGTATGGCTGACAGCGATGCGGTTTTCCAGGAAGCAGTAGAAGCCCTGCGAGCGGGGAATAAGATCGTTCCCGTGAATTGCTGACGGGTCTGCTCAAAACGGATCAAAACAATGCCACCTATTGGGTATGGATGAGCGCCACGCTGGAGACGCCCAAGGAACGCATCTACTGCCTGCAGACGGCCTTTAAACTGGACCTCAAACGGGCTGCCAAACGCGGCTTGATCCTGCACGGGGCTCTGCCCGCCGATGAGACCGTCCAGCCTTTCCCGGTCAACCAGCCGAAAGCCTGGGAAGAAAAGTTATTGCTCGCCCACGAAACGCCAAAGCCGAAAGGCTGGGCAGCCGTGAAAGCCAGCCCCGTCGTGCGGCTGGGTGGTTTTGTAGCGCTGGGCGCTGTGGTGATCGGTGCGCTCGTGTTCGCATTTCTTCAGGCGCGCGCCGCTCGCAATGCCAGGCCGCCCACCAATCCACCTGGACCTTCTCCTACATTTACATTAACCCCCACCTTCTCCAACGCCACCGGGCAGCCTGCCGCAGCGGGCACCGGGGCGCCGCTTTCTGCGCTGCTGGAGGTGCCCTACACGCCCACGCCTCTCTATGTAGAAGTCGAGCGGTCCCCGGTGACCGGTGATTATTACCTTCGGTTTTTCGCCGCCTTCAATGACGGAGACTGGAGGAAGCCCTGGCCGCCCTGCAGGAAATCGTAAAGCTCGAACCGGATGCAATTTACGCCTATTATTACATAGGAGAGGTCAATCGCTTTAAGGGAGACAATTCGGCCGCGATCGCGGCCTATCAATCTGCCCTGGGTCGAAACCTGGAATTTGGTCCGGCTTACCTCGGCATGGGGCGGGCAACCCGCGCACAAAACTCGAGTGCAAATGTCATGTCCCTGCTGAACGATGCCATCCGGTTTGATCCCAATTTTGGCGAGGCCATTGGAACGCGCGATCGTGAAATTGAGGGACAATGATTTCCCCGGGGCGCTCGGGGACCTGGGTGAAGCAGACCGTCGTCTTCCGAATTCTCCCCTGGTGTACTTCTATCTTGCGCAGGCACATCTGCGGGCAGGCGACCTGGAGCGTAACATGGTGTCTGCCCGGCGCGCTAACGAGCTGGACATCACCTACCTGCCTACCTACCTCCTGCTCGGACAGATCTATGCCGAGGCAGGCAATGAAGCACAGGCTGTCGAAGCATTGGATATTTATCTCGAATATAATCAGGATGATTCGGCGGCGTATGTGCTGTTGGGCAGGATGCACTTCAACGACAAG
>CAVZED010000017.1:0-132212 GCA_963774045.1 uncultured Pseudomonadota bacterium | reverse complement strand
ACCGTGGCCTCAAGGCGCCCGCGGACTTTCAGCTCCGGCAGATGATGGACGTCCTCCAGGAACGCGGTGAGGAACCTCGCCAAGCGCGCCAGGACGTGGTCTTGCAGCATGCCATCGACCAGTAGACCGGCAAGAACTGCAGAAATTGCCAAATGAATAGAAGCTCCAGGTGCAGGAGCAGATCCAGGAGAATCACGTCCGCGTGACCGGAAAGCAGCGTGACGATCTCCAGCAAGCGATAGTTCGATGCAAGGCCGATGTCGATCGGCCGCTGCAGTTCAAGAATTTTCGGAATCGATTTGCGTTCGAGACTGCTCTCGACGAGTAGTCAGACTGAGGGCCTTCCTGGAAATATTGAAAAATAGAGCGCCGTTGTTCCACCGACGACAAGCATAAACACTATGGTCGCCAGAGCCACGTCACCAATCCGCCTCAGTCGGTCATCCGAAAAATGCCGGTACTTTCGTTGGAACAGGAACACGACAGTTCGAATGGTGTTCAGGCCAGTGTTATTGGTGAGAATCGACGGCTCGCCGAGTGCCTTGTGTACTTCGGGTTGGCTCGTTTTCAGGCACCCCAGAAAGCGCCCAAAGGCAATCAGACTCATCAAAGCGAGAGCCGCATTGACGAAATACATAAATGTAAAGAGTTTCTCGCCGCTCATCGAACCGTTATTGCGAAAGCCGTGAATAGAACGACACCAGCAACAAAGAGTGCCCTGCTGGTTTTCAACAGTCGCATCGAAATTTTGCCGAGTCGAACAGCACGTGCGTCAGGCACCACAAGATAGTCCTTGTCCAACAAGTAACGCATCATTTGACCGCTCTTTGAAATTGAATTGTTCAGAAATAATGATGGCTTCCCAATCGACTCGTAGTAGTCGGGATGATTGCGGCGCAATCGAAAGAACAGCAATTCAAGGAAAACTAGATAGGCAATAAAAGCCAGAAACAGCAACGGTGCAATTGCCAAAAACGCATATGCAAGAAAAGTGCTGGCTGAATGCATAACTTTCGCGTGTGTCAGGGACAGCCCTAAATTCTCAGCGGCGCCGGACCGAGAAGCGACTGGTGCGTCATGAGTCCATTAGTGACAGAAACGCCTCTCACTAGACCAGCGCCAACGGTGATGTTCACATTTCCTCGCTGCGTTGAGATTTTCACACAGGCACCATATCCACCGCCAACGCAGATTTGCGTCTGTCCAAACGTCCCCGAGACAATGTCATTGCCTTAGAGCTGAAAGCCGAACGTGGCGTGAGCATCAGAGCCCACATACAGTCCCCGAAGGAAACCATCTGAAATCAGGGAGCCGCCGCCCGCTTCCACTGACACTTCGGTCAAACTCGAATTGAGCGATGCACCACCTCCGAACACCCCTACGACCTTCTGGCTTCCAGGAACGCAATGTCCTGCTCGTCGGTAGATAGCGTGCGACCGGAACGTGCGATCTGTTTCAACCGAAGCAGATCTGGTTCGGACGCTACCCGCAACACGCCTGCGGGTGTCCGGGCAGGAACGGCGCGGTCGGACAGTTCACGGGCCGGGATGGGAAGTCGAACAGCACATCGATGCGCAGGCCCGTTTCCGCGTTGTAGAAGAACGCGCTTTCCGGGGGGTCCAGCCGCAGGCGCGAGGCGGCAACGCGGCGATTTCCGATGGTGGCCGTCACGTCACCGGCGTCGTTCAGTCGGGCGGCCAGCTCCAGCCCCCGGTCGTAGAAGATGTCGACCGCGGCAGCGAGTCGCTCGCCGGGCCGTTCGACTACGAAGTCGAAGCCGCGTGTGACACGACGCGAGCCGAGCAGCACCAATGCCATGCCCCCCACCAGCACGGGCTGCAACCCTAGCGCGGCGAGCTGGGCGCTGGTCTCGCTTACGAGGCCAAGATGGCCAGGCGGCTGATCATTCTTTGGGCGCTTGGGAGGCACGAATGCCAGGCAATGGACCGGTGAAGTTGCGCAGACGTCGCACTTTCGGTCGAGGCTGCAACACCGCCACGGCCTCGGCATAGCGGAAGTTTTCGGCCACGCGCCGCGCTGCGTGAATCGAGAGCGCACGAGCCCGGCCGCCGAGCGCCGCAATGCGTTGCTTCTCGGCTGGCTGCAGGCGCTTCGCCCGAGCTTTACCGCCTTTGCTGCCCAACGCCCGGGCGATGTCGGAAATATCCATTGATTGATTATGCTTAGCGCTAAGCAAAATCGCCAGTAGCTGGAGAAGTTGCTGAAGGAATCGAAGCTCAAGGTGCGGGCACAGATCCAGGGGGATCGCAGCTTCCGCGATTAGTTAGGCGACGGGAGCTCGATGGCGAAGGTGAAGCGCGAAACCGGACAGTTCCGATTGGGCGTCCTTCCGGATTGGCGGATGGCGTCGTCGACCAGCACCGCCTTGACGCTGGACGTGTCGATTTCATTGCCGAGATACACCAAGTAAGCTCCCAAGGTTAGCGTCATGTATTGCGCGTAGGAGCGCCGAGAGCACGATGAAGGCGATACCCGAACGAACGGACGTCAGCGCGGACATCTTCCACAACGAAATCCTGCCAGCCGCCCGTCCCGTTGTGTTCCGGCAACTGGTCGCGAATTGGCCGGTCGTGCACGCCGGGCGCCAATCGCCGAAGGCGCTCGCCGATTACGTGCGCCGGTTCGATCGCGGCAACTCGGTCTCCACCATGTTCGGACCGGCTTCGATCAAGGGGCGGTTCTTCTACAACGACGATCTCTCCGGATTCAATTTCCAGCAGGGCACGGCCAAGCTCGCTGCGGCATTCGATTACATCCTTGAATATGGCGGGTACAACCCGCCCCCGGCGCTGGCGGTGCAATCAGTGCCCACGCGCGCGAATCTGCCGGGTTTCGAAGCCGAAAACCGCAACCCGCTCCTCGGCGACGTCGAGGCGCGGGTGTGGATCGGCACGGCGGGCATCGTGGCCGCGCATCACGATCCGTCCGAGAACATCGCCTGTGCGGTGGCCGGCAAGCGGCGCTTCACGCTGTTCGCGCCGGATCAGGTGGGCAATCTCTACATGGGGCCCTATGAACTCACGCCGGCGGGCGCGACGATCAGCATGGTCGACTTCGACGCGCCCGACTACGAGCGCTTTCCGAAATTCAAGGATGCGCTGGAGGCGGCCGTTTACGCCGATCTCGAGCCTGGCGACGCGATCTACATTCCTTATCTGTGGTGGCATCACGTGCGCTCACTCGCGCAGATGAACATGCTGGTCAATTACTGGTGGGCGCCGCCTGCGATCGGGCGTGGGTCGCCACGCGACGCGTTCCTGCACGCCATGATGGAGATCAAGGATCTACCGCCGGCGCACCGTGAAGCCTGGCGAGTGATGTTCGAGCATTACGTATTCAAGGCTGATGGAGAGCCGGGCGCACATCTGCGCGCCGACCGGCGCGGCATCGTCGGCCAGGCCGACGCCAGTCTCATCCGCGGCGTCCGCGCCGCCCTGGCCCGCGTATTGGGGCGGACCTGAGCGGCGCGTGATGTCCTAGAGGCCCTGGGCGGAGATGACCGCAGGATCGGATCCGATGCTGTGCAAGTACTCGCGCCGCTCTGCGCTGCCTTCAGGCAACTTGGCGAGGTGCGCTGCCTGCTCGGGCGTCAGCTTGAACTGCTTGTAGCCGCGCGAGGCGAGGCATCGCTCCACTCCCAGTTTCTGCGCGCGCTTCGCGGACATTTCCTGGGCGCGCTGCTGCATCGCTGCCTGGTTGGCATCTTCAGGACTGGCAGAGCCCGAATAAACGATGGCGCCGCCGGAGGCGAGTCCGCCAGGACCGTTGGTGCCGCCGCGCGACTCCGTTGTATTGCTGGTCTGGTTAGGGTCGCCGGCTTTGGTGTTGCTTGCGTCAGCACTCTGAGTCGGGCCGCCGCCAGAAGCTTCGATGATGCATTGGGCGCTGTCGAGCCGGTAATCGGTCATCGAGACGCCGGGCTTGCCCCAACTGGTCGGTGGAGCCGTGGTTGCACAAGCGCTAAGCGCCAACGCAAGTAAAGCGGTAGTTATACGCATGGTCATGTCCTCCCAAATTTGACGCAAGATTGAATGTACATCGCGGGCCTCATGCCGGCACCTCTGCGCGCCGCGCTGCGCAGTGGCGATCGATGAAAGCTTGATGACTGGTCATGCCGTTGACGCGATCCTGGACACCGCTTCGAATCCGGGCCAGGCGGGTCTTCAATTCGTGATCCGAAATGACGTCCGCAACGGGATGGTATCCCTCGGGCACGATGCCCTGACCGTAGAGCACGGCAAACCAGTTGGTCTCCTTGAACAACTCCGATGACGGCGGCAACACTTCGCCGCGCGTCTTGAACAGATCGATCCTGGCTTTGAGTGAATCGGGGATGTCCATGTTCTTGCAATAGCGCCAGAACTCCGTGTCCTCGCGCTCGGTCACGCAGTAGTGCGCGATCAGGAAGTCCTTCACGCTCGTGTATTCGAGCGCCATTTCGCGGTTGTACTTGTCGATCAGCGCCTGGTTGAAGACGTTCTGGGGAAACACCGTCAGCAGCTTGGCGATGGCCACCTGGCCCAGGTGGATGCTGGTCGATTCCAGCGGCTCGAGGAAGCCGCTCGCCAATCCGATGGCCAGGCAGTTCTTGATCCAGCATTTCTTGCGCATGCCGGTGACGAACTTGAGGATGCGCGGCTCCGCCATCGCGGCGCCATCGAGGCGCGACGCCAGTTTCTGCATCGCATCATCTTCGCTGATGAAGGCGTTGCTGAAGACGTAGCCGTTGCCGGTGCGATGCTGCAGCGGAATGCGCCATTGCCAGCCGGCTTCGCGGGCCGTCGCGCGGGTGTATGGAATGGGATCGGCGACGCGCGCGCAGGGCATGGCGGCTGCGCGATTAGCCGGCAGCCAATGGCTCCAGTCCTCGTAGCCGGCCTGCAGGGTTTCCTCGATGAGCAGTCCACGGAATCCCGAGCAATCGACGAAGAGATCGCCGGAGACGCGCCGGCCATCCTTCAGGTCCAGGGACTCGATGAAGCCGCTTTCGGCGTTTTGATTCACCTTGACGACCTGGCCTTCGACGCGCACCGCGCCGCGCTTTTCGGAATAGCGGCGCAGATAGGCCGCGTAGAGGCTGGCGTCGAACTGGAAGGCGTAATTGATCTTCGGCAGCGTCTGGGGCTTTTGCTCGGGCGTCCGCATGAACTTGTTCTGGCGCGCCGCTTCGGTTTCGGCGTTGAAGCGGCCCATGTCGGGATGGCCGCCGCCTTTCATCCAGCGCAACCAGTGATTGCCGAAACCGATGCCATCCATGTCGACGCCGTAAAGGCCGAAAGGATGGAAGTAGCTGTGATTCAGGTGACGCCAGTCGACGAATTCGATACCCAGTTTGAAGGTGGCGTTGGTCTCGCGGACGAACTCGTCTTCGTCCAGTCCCAGCACGTTGTTGTAGAGCTGGATCATGGGAATGGTGGCTTCGCCCACGCCCACGATGCCGATCAGGTCGGACTCGATGAGCGTGATCGAATAGTTCTGCGTTCCCAGGACTTTGGAGAGCGCGGCCGCGGTCATCCAACCGGCACTGCCGCCTCCAACGATGACGATGTTTCGAATGCGGTTCTGCTGCATGGCGGTCACATGCCGCGCCCGCCGTTGTAGGGCGCGTGGATTTCCAGGTGCGCGTCAAGCGAAGGCATGGTGCGCACCTCTTCGGCGATGAAGTGCAGCATACCCTTGAACTTGCCGATCTGTTCGTTGCGGGGCAGCGCGTCCGCCAGCGGATCGTAAGCGCGCGGCATGACTCCGTGGCCTATGAGGATGGCGTTCCAGTTCTCGATCTCGAAGCTCTCGTGATCGTAGAGTGCGACGCGACCGCGTTGGGCGAACAGATTCAGTTTGTAAGCCAGGCTGTCGGGAATGTTCATTGCACGAGCGCGATCCCAGAACGGATCGTTCAAGCGCTGGTTCAGCTTGTAATGGGCGATCTGGAAATCGCGGATGTTGCGGATATGGTCAGCGATGTCGGCGTTGTAGGCGTCAGCTTCCACCAGCGCATCGGCGTCGACGGGGAAAAAGCCGATGAGGCGCGAAAGCCCGAGCTGGATCACGTGCAATTGCACGGCGTCCAGCGGTTCGAGCACCGCCGCCGCCTCGCCGATAGCGATGCAATTGCCCACCCAGGATCGCGCGCGTGCGCCAGTCTCCAGGGGCGCGACCACCACTTCGCTCTCGATGCGCAAACCCGTCGTGGCGCCGATGACTTCCGCCATTTCCTGGTCGGACTGGCCCGATGAGTCGAATACGCATTTCATCGCGGTGCGGTTCTGCAGCGGATAGAGGCCGATCCAGCCGTTGCGGCTCGCAGAGATCTGGCTATACGCCGGCAACGGGGTAAGCCGCTTGACCGAAGCGGCCATGGTGCGATCCGCACCGAACCAATGGCGCCAGGATTCGAATGGCGCCTCCGGCATGGCACCGATCAACGCCGCTTCGACACCGGATGCGTCGATGAACAGATCGCCCTCGACGACCTGGCCATCCGACAGCACGACGGATTGAATGTTGGCCCCGCTCCGGTTCACCGAAGCGACCTGTCCCGCGGTGCTCACGACGCCGGTCTTGAGGGCGCATTGCTTGATCAGGCGTACGTAGGTCCTGGCATCGAGGTGATAGCCATGCGCGGCGTGCGAAAAAGCCTCGGTCGTGTCGTTGCTCAGGACGTAGCGATTCTGCTTGGCAGCTGCAGCACCGAGGCAGAAGTCTTCCAGATCGACGCCGAGGCCTTCGGCGCGCGCCTTGATCCAGTATTGGATGAAATCGACATGGTTGATGGCGACGCCCTGCGTGTCGTAAGCGTGCATGAAGGCGGGCTTTGCCCTGGACCAGTTGGAGAAGCGCTGACCCTGCACAGTGACGCCCGCGCAAGCGCTGACGACTTCGTTTTCGTCGAGGCCTAGCAACCGGTGAAGGTTGGCGAGTGTCGGGATCGCAGCAAAGACGTCGACCGGGCTCAGCTGCGAAGGCAATTCGATCATCTGCACGGCGAGGCCGGTGCGGCCGAAGGCGCTCTGCAGGGCGAACGCGCTGAGCCAGCCTGCGGCGTCACGGCCGACGACGACGACGCGGGCGATGGGGCGGCTCATGCGTGAGCACTCATCGTCGCGGGGCAATAGTCGCGAACGAAAGCGTCGTGATCGGGCATGGCCTGGACGCGTTCTCCGATGCTCGAGCGCAGCTTGTCGAGCCCGGCGAGCGTCGCGTCCAGTTCCATGTTGTCGGCCAGGCGATCGTAGTGATTGGGTCGCAAGCCCTGTCCCAGGAACACCGAGAGCCAGCTCGGCGGTGCGAAGAGTCCGTCCTTGTACTTTTCGATGTGACCGCGATGCACGAACAGCGCGATCTTCTCGCGCAGGCTGTCGGGCACTTCCATGTTGCGGCAGTACTTCCAGAGCTCGGAGTCGTCGCGCGTGTTGGCGTAGTAGTGCAGGATCAGGAAGTCGCGCACGCGCTCGTACTCGTTATCGACCAGGCGGTTGAATTCGTCGATCAGGATCGGGTCGATCGGATTGCGCGGGAACAGCTTCAGCAGATTCACGATGGCCATCTGGATCAGATAGATGCTGGTCGATTCGAGCGGCTCGAGGAAACCGCTCGCGAGGCCTACCGACAGGCAGTTGCCTCGCCAGGACTTGAGGCGCCGGCCAGCCTTGAAGCGGATCCGACGCGGTTCATCGAGGGCAGCGCCGTCGAGGTTGCTCATCAGCGTCGCGGCGGCGGCGTCTTCACTGATGAAGGCGCTGGAAAACACGTAGCCATTGCCGGTGCGGACCTGCAAGGGAATGCGCCACTGCCAGCCCGCTTCGCGCGCGGTCGAACGGGTATAGGGAGTGAGATCGCCCGCGCGCGCGCACGGCACGGCGAGCGCTGTATCGCACGGCAGCCACTTGGTCCAGTCTTCGAAGCCGTTCTTTGGATCGCGGCCGATCAGCAGGCCGCGAAAACCCGAGCAATCGATGAACAGGTCGCCAGCGATGATCTCTCCGGACTGTAGTTTGATCGAAGCGATGTCACCGCTCTCGGGATGCAGCGCGACGTCGACCACCTTGCCTTCGGTGCGGCGCGCGCCTCTCGCTTCGGCGAAATCGCGCAGGAAGCGCGCGTAAAGACTGGCGTCGAAATGATAGGCGTAGGCATAGGTCGAGTTGATGGCGGACGCATCACCGGCGGGAAACTCGAACTTGTTCCTGCGCGCCGCGACGATGGCGTAGGAGAAATCTTCGATGTCGTAGCTGTGACCGGCCTTGAGGGCCCTCACCCATTGGTGATGGAAGGCGACGGAGCCCGTAGGCTTACCGTGCGCGCCGAAAGGGTGGATGTATGAGGAGCCTTTGTAGCCCCAGTCGACGAACTCGATGCCGAGTTTGAAGCTCGCGTTCGTCTTTCGCATCATGTCGGATTCGATGATGCCGACGTAGTCGTTGAATTCCTTCATCTGCGGCAGCGTCGCTTCGCCGACGCCGACTGTGCCGATGTCATCGGATTCGACGAGACGCACGCTCACTTGCGCCCGTGTGAGAACGCCCGCAAGGGCCGCCGCGGTCATCCAGCCGGCGGTCCCACCTCCCACGATCACGATCTCAAGAGGTTTGTTCATCCAGGACGATGGACGCAAAGGTTCCAAGACAGGCGCGCCGCCCCTGCGGGCGGCGCGCCAACTCTTACCATCTTCTGCGTCTGAACTACAGCCGGACGCGGACACCCAACTGCAGACGGCGATCATTCTGGAACCACGAATAATCCTTGAGCGTGCCGTCGTCGTCGACCTGCTGGAGCAGCACGGTCTTGGTGTTGAGCAGGTTGCTGCCCTGGATGTTGAGCTCGACCTTGTCATTGACACGGAAGCGCAGCGAAGCATCGAGGAAGCCTGCATCATCCTGCCAGACCGGCAACGCCACGCAGCAATCGAGCGCCGTGACGAGGTATTTCGAACGCCAGCTGTAAGCGACTCGCGCCGCCCACGCGCCCTTCTCGTACATGCCGATCAGGTTGTACGCGTTCTCCGATAGACCTTCCAACGAGTCCGTCTGAACACTCTGCGCCTGCGTGATGCCGCCGCCGGCGGTTCCACTGCTGCCGTCGTTCGAGACGATCGTGACGTTCTGGTTCGTGATGCCCGAGTTCTTCACGTACGTGTAGTTCGCCTGCATTCCGAGCCCGTTGAACGGCGCACGGAAGAAGTCGAAGTAGCGCTGGAACGCGATTTCAAAGCCCTTGATCTTGGCGCCGTCGCCCTGGATCGGGCCGTTGACCTGTACGGTGTTGGTTACACCATTGTTCAAGACTTCCCGGTTGTAAGAGCCGTACTGGATGTAGTTGTTGAACTTCTTGTAGAACACCGCCAACGACAGCGAACCCACGTCGGAGAAATAATTCTCCAGCGTAACGTCGAACTGATCCGCGGTCGTGGGCTCGAGGAACGGGTTCTGGGAACTGGCCTGGTAAGTCGGGTTGATTGCGACGATCGTGCCCGACCCATCCCTGACCCATCGCGGATCGTTTGGATCCGTCGTGCTCGGCAAGGTCATGCCGATCGACGAGAAATTCTTCAAGTAGCCCATGTCCGGACGTGCCAGCGCACGGGACGCGCCGAAGCGCAACAACAGCTTGTCGGTGAGATCGAGCTTGAGGTTGAAGCTCGGCAGCACGTTGGTGACATCCTTCGTAACCGTGCTCCCCAACGACTGGGCGACCTGCGAGCCGCCCGAGGCGAAGTCCAGCATGTCTTGCGTGATGAAGCAGCCGATCGTGGTGGGGATAACCGGCGCAGGCTGGCCGGGTTCCGGAGGCGGCAGCACCTCGCACTCTCGCTGCCCCAGGCTGATGGTCGGGAAGACGAGCGCGCCTTTGCTCTCGACCTCCGTCTTCACGAAGCGCACGCCGATGTTTCCGGAGACCCCGACGTTGCCCCACTTGGCTTCGTCGCTGCCGCCGAACTTCAGCATGACGTAAGCCGCATTCGTCACTTCGGAAATGTCCAGGATTTCCTGCTGCTTGTAACAGCCATCGACTTCGTCAGCGCGGCTGCCCTGGCCCGAGCAGATCGGGTTCCAGCTGCCGACTCCGAGATTCCCGCGGCTCAAGCCCGCGATCCTCTCCCGATCCTTCAATGCATTGATATCAGCGAACACGAACTCGTTCGGCGTCACTCGACCGCCGCCGAAGAAGCTGGGCTGGAAGTCCCGGTTCAGGTACATGCCTTCCGGATAGCCGTTCCATGACGTGCTACCGCCATTGCAATCGCCGCCCGGAGGGATGGCGCCGCCCGTGTGGTTGTCGATATTGAAATACGACCCGTTCTGGCACCAGGTGTTGGCGATGTTGGCCCAGTTGTAGCTGCCCCAACGGACGGTCTGTTCGCGATCGGCGTGCCGGACGCCCATCTTCAGCGAATCCAGCCAGTTCGATTCCATCATCAATTGCCCATCGAGGCGCACGGCGAGTTCATCGCCCTCGCTGTCCTCGGTGTGATCCATGACGAAGTGGTAACGGTAGTTGTTCGGGTTCGTCACACCGCCAGGCGAGAGGTTGACGTTGGTGGGCGCCTCGAAGGCGATCACCGGTCTCTCCCTCGACGCGTCGAGCATGACGTTGGCGAAGGTTTGCTGGCCAACCGAGATGTCGTAGTTGGTAACCGTCGCGTGGACCTTCTGGATGTCGAAATTGAACAGCATCCGATCGGACGCATTCCATTTCACATTGAGCGAGACGTCGTCGGTGACGTTCTCGCTCGTGTTGAAGCGCGTGTCAGTCTGGACGGTGTCGCCGCGCTGGGTGGGGTTACAGCCGTTCCAGCCGTAACAGGCGTTGACCATGTTCTGGCCGCCGGCAATGGCCGCGACATTGGCAGACTCGGTATTGTTGTTGCCCCACCAACCGATGTCGGTGGTCAACACGCCGCTTTCGAAATTGCCCTGGCTGTCGAACGTGAAGGAGCCCGGTACGTCGTCGGCGGTGCCGATGACGCCGTCAGGGCCCGGCTGGATCGCCGGTTGAGCGGCGGACGTGGACGTAACGCGGTAATCGCCCGGCTGAGCATAGAGGTCGAACAGATTGCCGGCCGCCACGTACTCTTCCCAGTCGTTCTGGTAACCCGAGTGGTTGAACTGCAGCGTCGAGACCACCGAGCTGCTGGGATTCTGGTACTGGAGGGCAAGTGAAGCGCCCTTGCGCGTGCGCTCGTAAAGGTTGTCGCGCATCGACACGCTGGACGGAATGTAATTCAGGCCGTCTGCCTGGAAGACGTTTTCGAACACGCCCATGCGGCCATACTGGATGCCTTCCGAGTTCGTGCTGATCTTGGAATAGGCGGCATTGGCCATGAAGCCGATCTCGCCGGCGCCCCCCATATCCCAGCGGTTGCTGTAAATGCCGGAAATGTCGGGGGTGACTTCTTCCGCCAGGTCGCCGTAAGACCCGTCCACGGAAAGTGCAATTACCTGGCCCGGCGAATCGAACGGCAAACGCGTGCGCAGGTTGATCGAGCCGGCAATGCCGCCCTCGATCAGTTCGGCAGTCTGGTTCTTGTAGGTGTCGACACCGGCCATCAGTTCGGGGGAGACGTCGCCCCAGCCGAGGCCTCGCGACGAATTGGCGCTGAAGCTGTCGCGCCCGTTGAATTCGGACCGCACCTGGGGGAGGCCGCGGACGATGACGCCCGAGGGCTCAGCCGAAAAGTGGGCTGTGTCGCCGGTGGCGGCGAAGCGATTGACGGTGATACCCGCTACGCGCTGCAGCGCTTCAGCGACCGACTTGTCGGGAAAGGCGCCGATGTCAGTGGCGGTGATCGAGTCGACGATCGTATCCGCGTTGCGCTTGATTTCCTGCGCCGACTTGAGCGCGGCGCGTACGCCGGCTACGACGATGGTGTTTGCGTCGTCCGGATCCGTAGCGTCGGTTGTCGTGCCGGTGTTGGCCGGCGCGGCATCCTGCGCGATCGCGTAAGGCGCGAGTAGCGTGGCTCCGATGGCCAGTATGGAAAGTTCTGACGCGCGCGGCTTTTTCGCGCTCACGGCTTCACGCCGCAGCTTCTTCGATGCTTTGGACACTGCAATGCCCCCCCTATATAGAAACCAAGATTCAAATTAATTACTAAAACGATTAGTAGAATCTTTTTTTTTGGAGTGTAACGAGATCACGCGGACAAGCAAGAGCCGATTTGTCAAACGTTGCAGCCTTGCCTCATGTCTCGCCGAGTCATTGGATGTCGTGCCGGGAAAATGAAAACCCCGTTCCCGCACTCGGGAACGGCACGCCAGCCGCGCTTCAAGACATTGTTTCCTGGGCGCTTTCCGCAGATGTTCCGCGGCAGAGGCGCCGCGAATTTGCTTTGGGAAAAGTTCGTCGCGGCGGAGTCATCGAGGCTGTCGACTTAAATTAAGGCGAATTTGCAACGCCGGGCCGCTCGCGGGCCTGGTCGATGACCGCGCACAAATTTGCGGTCGCCGCGATCACCGACGGACCCATGCGATCGATGCGCAGGTCGCTGTACTTCACCAGGTGATCGTTGCGCACCGCGGAGAGCGCGGGAAACTTCCGCCACGCGGCCAGCCATTCCTCGCCCTCGCCCGGCGGCGCGGAGACGAGGATCAGATCGGGATCGCGCAGCACCGCGGCTTCGCGCGTCACGGCCGGCGCGGCCGTGCTGAGTTCGGCGAACACGTTGGTCGCGCCGCACAGGGCGAGCGCGTCGGTGATCACGTGCTTGCCGCCGATCGTGTAGATAGGCTGGTCCCAGATCTGGTAGAGCACGCGCAAGGGTTTGCGACCGCGATACGTCGTGCCGATGCGCGCGAGCTCGGCATCGAGGCCGGCGGCCGCGCTCTCTGCTTCCGCACGAGTGTCGGTCAGCGCGCCGAGGCGGCGCAGCGACGCGGGCATGCCGGCGAGTTTCGTCACATGCACCTGGTAGACCGGAATCTTCAGCGCACGCAGGCGATCGATGCGCACGCGTTGCACGACGTCCACCGCGACCACGACCACGGTCGGCCGAAGTGCGACCAGCTGTTCGAAGTCGAGCGTCTCGGCATCACCCACTACTCTTATGGATGCCGCTTCGGCGGGCTCATCGCTGTGCGCGATGGTGCCGACCAGGCACTTGCCCGCGCCGGCGGCGTACAGCATCGCGGTGGTGCCGGGCGCGAGCGAGATGATCCGGCACGGCGCGGCGGACACTTTCACGAGTTCGCCGGTGTCGTCGCGCACCTCGCGCGCGAGTGGAAGTGAGCGGCAGCAGACACAGTAGCGCAGCGAGCGTCGCTCGCGACGAGAGCATCTTCACCGCGGCGGGTGGTGCGGACGGACGCCCACGTTGGCCGCGCAGCCGGCGCAGCCCGAACCCGCGGCGCGCACGATGCGCGGCTTGAGCGCGCGCTCGCGGAAGCCCGCGAAGGACGGATGACGCGCGGCCCAGGTGTCGAGTGACAGCAGCGCGCGCAACCGGCGGCGCGCCGGCATGAGCTTCCACACGCTGACGATCAGCGCGGCAACGACGATCAGCCCGACGATGATTTGCTGCGCCATCGTCGCGATCCTACGCCCACGCCCCGACGACGCGGTAGGTGATGAATGCCGCGAGATAGGCGAGCGCGAACAGGTAGGCCGCCATGATCAGCGGATAACGCCAGGAGTTGGTCTCGCGCTTCACCACCGCGAGGGTGGACAGGCATTGCGGCGCGAAAACGTACCAGGCGATGAGCGAACAGGCCGTCGCCAGGCTCCAGCCGCTCGCGATGACCGGCTCGAGCTGCGCCGCGACGTCATCGCCCGCGGCCGACATCGCGTACACCGTGCCGAGCGACGCCACCGCGACTTCGCGCGCGGCGAGTCCCGGCACCAGCGCAATGGAGATCTGCCAGTTGAATCCGATGGGCCGGAAGATGACCTCGAGCCAGGAACCGATCTTGCCGGCCATGCTGTATTGGATCGCGGGACCCGTGGCGCCCGGCGGCGGCTCCGGATAGCTCGACAGGAACCACAACACGATCATCAGCGCGAGGATGATGCCGCCGACGCGGTTGACGAAGATCTTGACGCGTTCCCACAGGCCGAGCACGAGATTGATGGCGTGCGGCCACTGGAAGTCCGGCAGCTCGAGCATGAGCGGCGAGTAACTCCGCTTGCCGGCGAACTGCTTCATCACCACGGCCACGATCAACGCCGAAACGATACCGGCTATGTACAGGCCGAACAGGATGAGGCCGCGCAGGTTGAACCAGCCGACGGCGCGGTTCGGGATGAAGGCCGTCAGCAGCAGCGAATACACCGGCAGGCGCGCCGAGCAGGTCATCAGCGGCGCGATCATGATGGTCGTCAGTCGATCGCGCCAGTTCGGGATGGTGCGCGCGGCCATGATGCCGGGGATGGCGCAGGCGTGGCTCGACAGCAGCGGGATGAACGCGCGCCCGGAGAGACCCACCGATCCCATGAAGCGGTCGAGCACGTAGGCGGCGCGTGGCAGGTAACCCGAATCCTCGAGCGCGAGGATGAAGAAGAACAGCAGCACGATCTGCGGCAGGAACACGAGCACGCTGCCCGCGCCCGCGATCACGCCGTTGACGAGCAGGCTCGCGAGCGGTCCCGGCGGCAGGTGCGCGGCCACCCATTCCCCGAGCGAAGCCATGCCGGTTTCGATCCACTCCATGGGCGCCTCGGCCCAGCTGAACACGGCCTGGAACATGAGGAACATGACGATGACGAGCACGAGCAGTCCGCCCGCCGGGTGCAGCAGCACGCGATCGACGCGTTCGATGAAGCGGCTCTCGGTGGGCGCGGTGTAGCCGATGGCACCCAGGATTCCGCGCAGATCCGTCTGCATCTGCTCGGCGTCTTCGGCGGTCGTTTCCTGCCACACCGGCGCAGAGATGTTCCGGTGTCCGGCCCAGCGCGCCGGCTCGATCGCCTCGATGAGGGCGTCGGCGCCGCCGCGTTTCACCGCGACCGTCGGCAGCACGGCGACGCCGAGCTCCTGCGACAGGCGCGCGACGTCGACGTGCACGCCGCGGCGCCGGGCGACGTCCATGCGATTGAGCGCGAGGACCATCGGCAGACCGAGCCGTTTCACTTCGAGCGCGAGGCGCAGGCCGATGGGCAGGTGCACCACGTCGACGACGCAGACCACGAGATCGGGTGTCGGTGCGTCCGCGAGCCGCCCGAGCAGCACGTCGCGCGTGATGGCCTCGTCGAGCGTGGTGGGGTTCAGGCTGTAGGTGCCCGGCAGGTCGAGCACGCGCAGCGTGCGGCCGTCCGCGGCGGCGCGTTCGCCTTCGCGCCGTTCGACCGTGACGCCCGGGTAGTTAGCGACCTTCTGGCGGCTGCCCGTCAGGCGGTTGAAGAGCGCGGTCTTGCCGCAGTTGGGAACACCGACCAGCGCGATGCGCAGCGGCGGGGATGCGACGGCGGCGTCCATGGCCGCTAGGCGGTTGCGGCGCTCGCGTCCTTGGGTTCGAGCGCGGCACGCGGCCGGACTTGTTCCTGCAGACGTTGCACGCGCACGGCGGCCGCTTCGGCACGGCGCAGCGCGAACGTGGATCCACCGATGCGCACCACCAGCGGATCGCCGCCGAACCACATACGCGCCACCACTTCGCAGCGCGCACCGGCGATGAAGCCCAGGTCGCGCAGGCGCGTGAGCAGCGCCGCATCACCCGTACCGCCTTGCAGGGCGGCCACTTCCGCGACGCCCGTGACATAGGCGCGTTCTCCGCGACCGAGCTCGGCCAGCGGGACTGGGGTGTGGAAGGTGTTGAGATCCGGCGGATTCACGGCCCGCAGTATGGATTTCAGGGGCCTGGAAGTAAATGCGACGAGTTCGCATTTACAAAGTTCGACACTTGTACACATTTCCATTGATTGACAGCACGTCAGGGGCCGGCCTAGGCTCCCGCCCCATGAGCTATATCGCCGAACGCCGATTGGAAGAGAAGGAACGTCGCCGTGCCGAAATCGTGGATGCCGCGGAAGCCGCGGGCCGCGAGGTCGGACTCGACGCATTGACGATGGATGACGTTGCACGCCGCGCGCGCCTGTCGCGCGCGTTGCTCTACGTGTATTTCCAGGACCGCTCCGACCTCATGTACGGACTGTGCGAACGCGCGATGGGCATGCTCCACGTGCGCTTCGTCGAAGCCGCGGAGCGGCACCGCACGGGCCTCGAGCAGGTGAGCGCGATGGGTCGCGCGTACGTGGCTTTCTCGCAGGAATTTCCGGTGTTATTCGACGCGCTGGCGCGCTGCGAACTGAAGACTCCCGAGCTCGCCCAGGGTTCGCCGTCGGAGCAGGCCTGCGCGGCCGGTGGCGACCGCCTGCAGGCAACATTGGTGGCATCGATCGAAACCGGCGTGCGCGACGGCAGCATCCGCGCCGACATCACCTCGCCGATGCTGATGAGCGTCACGCTGTGGGGCTTCATGCACGGGATCATCCAGCTCACCACCACGAAGGCGCACGCGCTCGCGCATCACGGCGTGGCGGGAAAGGATCTGATCGACCACGCGATCGCGATGATCACGCGAGATCTCAAGGCCTGATTCAAAGGACTGAACCGGCACGTTCTTGCGCCTTCAACTAGACATGCGTCCAGCAACTCAACATCTGAGATTCCTCTTCGCCGTTTCGGCCCTGGCGCTCACGGCACCGGCGGCAGTGCTGGCGCAGGAATCTCCGGCGCCCGGACGGCCGCTCGCGGCGGTCATCGACGCGTACGTGCGCGAGGGACTCAGGTCGAACCTCGCGCTGCGCGCGCAGTCACTGGAAGTGGAGCGCGCCGAGGCGGCGCTCGACGGCGCGCGTGCGCGTTACTTCCCGGAGGCCGGATTCGCCGCGCGGTATTCGCGTTCCGAAGGCGGCCGCACGATCGAGCTGCCGCTCGGTGACGCGCTCAATCCCGCCTATCAAACCCTGAACGACCTGCTGGTCCAGCAGGGACAGCAGCCGCAGTTCCCGGTGGTGCAGAACGAGACCATCAACTTCCTGCGCGAGCGCGAACAGGACACGCGCATCACGCTGCGCATGCCGTTGATCGCCCCCGCGATCCCGGCGGCGGTGCGCGCGCAACGCGAGTTGCTGGGCGCCAGCGAATACTCGCGCCAGGCGTTGGGCCGCCGGCTCAAGCGCGACATCACCGTCGGCTACCTGGGCTGGCTCGCCGCGGTGCGCACGCAGGGCATCGTCAACGCCAGCCTCGCGCTGCTGAACGAGAACCTGCGCGTCAACGACTCCCTGCATCGCAACGGCAAGATCACGCAGGACCAGGTGCTGCGCGCACGCGCCGAGCTGCTGGCGGTGACGCAGCAGTCGCGCGAAGCGCAGAACGGCGCGTCGCAGGCGCAGAGTTATCTCAATTTCCTGCTGAATCGTCCGCTCGAAACCGCGCTGGACAACGCCGACGTCGCGGCCGACGTCAGCGCGACTACCCGCGCGCTGGCGGATCTGCGCCAGGCGGCGCTCGACAACCGGCCCGAGCTGGCCCAGCTGCAGCACCTGACGCGCGCCAGCGAAGCGCAGACGCGCGTGGCGAAGGCGGATCGCTGGCCCACGCTCTCGTTCGGCGCCGACGGCGGCATCCAGGGCGAGGAATACGAATTCGGCCGCGGCAGCAACTACGCCACGGTCTCGCTGCTGCTCAACTGGACGTTCTTCGACGGCGGCGCACGCCGCGCGGCCGTGCGCCAGGCGGACGCGACCGCCCGCAGGACCGCGACCCAGCTCGAGCGAGCTCACGCAGCAGGTGCAGCTCGAAGTCCAGCAATCCCTCGACCGGCTCGAAACCAGCGCCGATTCGCTCGCCACCGCCGAGGCACGCGCGGAGGCCGCGCGCGCGGCGTTCCGCATCGCGAGCCGCAAGCGCGACGAAGGCGCGATCAGCCAGGTCGAATTCATCGATGCGCGCTCGAGCCTCACCGGCGCCGAGCTCAATCTCAATGTCACGCGTTTCGAAGTGCTCGCGCGCCAGGCCGAGCTCGACTACGCCACCGCCGCCGGCAATCTGCCACTGCGACATGCCATGACGCCGATCGACAGGAAACAGGGAACGTTCACGGGCGCACTGATCGTCATGCTGGTCATGGTCGCCGCGCTGTTGTTCGGCTGCGGCCGCAACGATGCCCCGGAGCCCGTGAAGCCGACGCCGGTGCGCACCGAGCTCGCGAGCAACGGCCCGGCGGTGCCGCCGATCGACACCAACGGCATCGTGGTCACGAAGCACGAGATGCGCCTGTCCTTCAAGCTGGGCGGCGCTCGTGCGCCGCATCCACGTGCAGGAAGGCGACGTGGTGAAGCAGGGCCAGCGCCTCGCCGAGATCGAGTTGACCGAAGTGGGCGCGCAGGTCGAACAGGCGCGCCAGCTCGCCGACAAGGCGCGCGCGCGATCTCGCGCGCGGCGAGAACCTGTACTCGGACCAGGTGATCAGCCTCGAGCAACTGCAGGACCTGCGCACCCAGGCCGCGATGGCGGACGCGCAGTTCAAGTCCGCGCAGTTCAATCTGGGTTACTCGGTGATCACCGCGCCGCGCGACGGCGTGGTGCTGCGCAAGCTGGTCGAAGAACGCGAGCTCGTACCCGCCGGCAGCCCGGTGCTGCTGTTCGGCGAAAGCGACCGCGGATTCGTGGTGCGCGCGGCGCTCGCCGATCGCGAAATCGTCAACGTGAAGCTCGGCGACAAGGGCGAAATCCGCATGGACGCGTTTCCCGGGCCAGGCCATGAGCGGCACGATCGTCGAGGTGGCGAGTGCCGCCGACGAGAAGTCCGGCATGTTCCCGGTCGAAGTGCAATTCGATACGCCGCCGCCGCGACTGGTCAGCGGCCTGGTGGCGCGCCTGCGCCTCGCGCCCGCTTCTTCGAGCGCCGCCGCTCACCTACGTGCCGATGGCCGCGCTGGTCGAGGGCGACGGCGACCGCGCCAGCGTTTTCGTCATCGAGGGAGGCAAGGCGCTGCGCCGTGACGTGCGCGTCGCCTTCATCACCGCCGACAGCATCGCGCTGGAGAGCGGCCTCACCTCGGGCGAAACCGTGATCACCGACGGCGCGTTGTTCCTCGAGAACGGCGAGCCCGTCGAGGTCGCTGCGCGACACCAGCCAGCAGGTCGTGAACACGCGAGCGTTCCCGGCGCGGAAAGTTAGCAGCGGCCGGTGCACGGATGTCATTCCTCGAATTTCCCGATCCGCCGCTACCAGTTCACGCTGGTCGCGTTCCTGTGTCTCGTCGCGCTCGGCTGGTACGCGTTCACGCAGGTGCCGCGCGAGGAAGATCCCTACTTCAAGATTCCCGGCTACACGATCGCGGCCATCTACCCGGGCGCGGACCCCAAGGATCTCGAGCGGCTGATCGCGAAGCCGATCGAGGACCGGCTCGCGGCGCTCGACGACGTCCTGAAGATGGAAACCTCGATCCGCGACGGCGTGTCGTTCACCGCGATCGAGTTCGAGACCTTCGTCGATCGCGGACAAGAAGTACGACGAAGTCACGCGCGAAGTGAACGCGCTGCGTCCGGAGTTTCCGGCCGAGACGCAGATCATCATCCGGCGTTTTTCGCCGGGCCTGGTGAACACCATCCAGATCGCGCTGGTGTCCGAGGACGCGCCGTATCGCGAGCTCGAGGACTACGCGCGCGAGCTCAAGGACAGGCTCAAGACCGTCGAAGGCGTGCGCACGCTCGGAGGCCTGGGCCTTCCCGACGCGCGAACTGCGCGTCGCGCTCGATCTGAAGCGCATGTCGGAGCTCAATCTCGCGCCCGCGCAGGTCATCGGCGCGATGCAGAGCGAGAACGCGAACATCCCGGCGGGCTTCGTCGACCTCGGACCGCGCAGCTTCTCGCTGAAGACCTCCGGTAGTTATACGACGCTCGACCAGGTGCGCGACACGGTGATCGCCTCGATCGAGGGACGCATCGTGCGCATCCGCGACGTGGCGGAGGTGAGCTGGAGCACCGCGGCGTACAGCTACACCGGCCGCTACAAGGGCCAGCGCGCGGTGTTCGTCACCGCCAACCAGAAGGACGGATACAACATCCTCGAGGTGCGCGAGCGCGTGGCGGCCGCGAGACCAGACTTCAAGGCCGGCCTGCCCAAACGCATCAGGCTCGAGGTGGGCTTCGACCAGTCCGAAAACGTGCGCTCACGGCTCAATCGCCTGTACGGCGACTTCGGGATCGCGATCGCGCTGGTGTTGCTGACGCTGCTGCCGCTCGGCTGGCGCGCGGCGGGCATCGTGATGGTCTCGATCCCGCTGTCGCTGTCGTTCGGCCTCGCCTGCCTCTATTTCCTCGACTACTCGCTGAACCAGCTGTCGATCGCGGGCTTCGTCGTCGCGCTCGGCCTGCTGGTCGACGACTCCATCGTGGTGGTGGAAAACATCGCGCGGCACATGCGCATGGGAAATTCCCGCGATCCAGGCCGCGCTCGCCGGAACGCGGCAGATCTTCGTCGCGATCCTCGGCTGCACCGCGACGCTGATCTTCGCGTTCCTGCCGCTGCTGGCGCTGCCGGGCACGCCGGGCAAGTTCATCCGCGTGCTGCCCATGGCGGTGGTCACGACCATCATCGGCTCGCTGCTGCTGGCGCTGTTCATCATTCCGTTCCTGGCGAGCCGCGTGCTCAAGCGAAGACAACGCAGGCGCAGGAAAACCCGTTCCTGAAACGCGTGATGGGCGTGATCCACAATTACTACCGCCCGGCCCTGCATTGGTGCCTCGGCCGTCCGAAGTTCACGGTGGCTGCCGCGCTCGGCGGCTCGCTGCTGCTCTCCGCCGCTGCTCGTGCCCGTCATCGGATCCAGCCTGTTTCCGAAGGCGGACACGCCGCAGTTCCTGATCCAGGTCGAGTCGCCGAACGGCACCTCGCTGGCCGAGACCGATCGCGCGCTCACGTTCGTCGAAGGCGAGCTCAAGCGCATGCCCGAGGTGAAGAGCTGGTTCGCGAACCTGGGCCACGGCAACCCGCAGATCTACTACAACCACATCCAGCGCAACGACGCGGCCAACTACGCCGAAGTCTTCGTGCAGCTCCACGAGTACGACACCGACGAAACGCCGGAAAAGCTGCAGGCGCTGCGCGAGCGGCTGTCCGGGTACCCGGGCGCACATATATATGTGCACGAGTTCGCGAACGGCCCGCCGATTTCGGCGCCGATCTCCGTTCGCGTCGATCGGCAACGACCTCAACGTCATCGAGACGCTCGCGCATCGCGTCGAGGAGCTGGTGAAGGCGACGCCCGGCACGCGTGACGTCAAGAACCCGCTCAACGTCTCGCGCACCAACCTCAAGCTGCGCATCGATTCGCGCAAGGCGCAGCAGTTAGGCGTGCAGACCGCCGAGCTCGACCGCGCGGTGCGCCTCTCGGTCGCGGGGGTCCGCGTCGGCACGTTCAAGGACACGACCGGCGAGCAATATCCGATCGTCGTGCGCACGCCGATCACGCAGCAGGCCGAGTTCGCGGCGCTCGAACAGGTGCGCGTGCCGACGCTCGACGGATCGACGCTGCCGCTGTCGCAACTCGCATCGCTCGAGTTCGAGAAGGCGCCGACGCTGATCCAGCGCTTCAACCGCGAACGCGCGATGACCATCGATGCCGACGCCGACGCCGGGCTACAACGTCGCCGAGCTCACGAAGCCAGATCACCAAGCAGCTCGACGCAGATGGAGTGGCCGCGCGGCTACACTACGACGCTCGGCGGCGAGAAGGAAGCCTCGCAGGAGGCGTTCGGCGGCATCGGAATCGCCATTATCGTGGCGATCTTCGGCATCTTCGCGATCCTCGTGCTCGAGTTCGGCAACTTCAAGTCGACGCTCATCGTGCTCACCGTCGTGCCGCTCGGCGTGTTCGGCGGTTTGCTGATGCTGCTGCTCTCGGGCAACGACATCTCGTTCGTCGCCTCGATCGGTTTCGTCGCGCTGGTCGGCATCGAGATCAAGAATTCCATCCTGCTCGTGGACTTCACCAACCAGTTGCGCGAACAGGGCGTGCCGCTCGACGAAGCCATCGAACAGGCCGGCGAGATCCGCTTCCTGCCCATCCTGCTGACGTCGGCCACCGCGATCGGCGGCCTGCTGCCGCTCGCGCTGCAGAACATCGGCCTCTATTCGCCCATGTCCTGGGTGATCATCGGCGGCCTCATCACCTCCACGTTGCTGGCGCGGCTGGTCACGCCGGTGATGTACAAGCTGATTCCGCCCGCCATTGCCGTCACCTCACGAGCCCAGACTGGTGGTACGCTCGCCGCCCCCGCGGGCCGTTGCCCGCGCCGGCCGCCCGCCTGGAGAACTAGCTAGGTGACTGGATGAGAGTCGGTATTCCTCGATTTCGGCACGGTCAGCCACGACGACCTCGACACCACGAATCTCGAACGCGTGTTGCCCGGCATCACGCTGCATCTCCACGTCCACCGACGCCGAGGTGGATGAGCGCATCGCCGGCTGCGAGTTCATCCTCACCAACAAGCTGCAACATCACGCGCGCGCGCATGCGCGCCGTGCCCGGCCTGCGCTTCATCGGCCTGACCGCGACCGGCACGAACAACGTCGATCTCGAAGCCGCACGCGAGCTCGGCATCGCGGTATGCAACATCCGCGACTACTGCACGGTGTCGGTGGCGCAGCACGTGCTCGGCGTCATCCTCGTGCTCACGCACCGCTTCCGCGAATACCGCAGGCGGCGGTCGACGGCACCTGGGCGCGGTGCCGAGCAGTTCACGGTGCCCGGCGCGCCGATCCGCGAGCTCACGGGCAAGGTGCTCGGCATCGTGGGCTACGGCACGCTCGGGCGCGCGGTGGCGCAAGGTCGTGCAAGGACGCGCTCGGCATGCGCGTATTGGTGGCCGAACGGCCGCGGCGCGCGCCGGCGCGAGGCCGATGCCATCGCGTGCGCTCGGGCCCGGTGCGCGTAACGCTCGACGAGATGCTGCGCGTGGCCGATGTGCTGTCGCTGCATTGCCCGCTCACGCCCGCGACCACGCGGACTGATCGGCCGGCGCGAGCTCGCGCTGATGAAGCCCGATGCGCTCATCATCAACACCGCGCGCGGCGCGCTGATCGATCTCGAAGCGCTGGTCGACGCGCTGAAGGGCGGAGATCTCGGCGGCGCGGCCATCGACGTGCTGCCGAAGGAACCGCCGATGGAAGGCAGCCTGTCTGTTCGAACCCGGGATCCCGAATCTTGCTCGTGACGCCGCACATCGCCTGGGCCGCATTCGAAGCGCGCCAGCGCGCGGTGGACGAGCTGACGCTGCACATCGAGGATTTCCTGCGCGGCGGACGGCGCGGACGGGTCGTTTGAATCCCAGGTGCGCTAATTGTTAGTCATGGTCTTCGGAGTTCGGATGAACTGGATGGTCGATACTATTCGCCAAGCAGTTTGAGCATTGATCGACCACTTCAATCCTCTGCCTAGCTTGGTCAATGATGGCTTTCGGAAAATTTGCCGAATACACGCGCGGATCGTGAGCTTCCATTCCGAAGGATTGGATGAAAGCTCGCTTTTGCTTCGCTGTTGGGCCGTTTCCAGCTCGTCCGTGCATCGCAAGCAGCACGCGTTCCAGGCACGTGATGGATTCGAGGACCACGATTCCTTCGGCGCTGGCGGCGTCCGTACCTCGGCACTCCAATCTTGATCTGTGTCGACAAGTCTGGCGACTTCGTCGTAACCGCCTCTAACTTGTGGTCGGAGTGCGTACTCTAGAACTGCTCTTCCTCCTTTGCCGCCAGCATTCGAAATCTTGAGGTTTAGGTTTCCGCTACGGCTCAAATAGGCTTGCTTCACATGTTCCAGGAAGTAGCGCTCCGCGTAGCCCTCCCCGACAATCCGAATGGTTCGCCGGGCTTGACGTCGCCTGTATCTCACAGGGCCTGAGGACGCTCAAATCTGTGGCACGGCACCATACGCGCCCGCCATGTATTTTGAGTAGAAGTCGTCGTCGTTTCGAATGCCCTGGACGCTATCCATTCGCCAGGACGAGCTCTCGCAATGCTCGTTCTTCTCCACAAGCATTATTTGAGACTTATGCAGTAGGTTCAGGACTTCCATTGCATGACAGGTGAATAGCAGTTGGGCGTTGTGTGGATACGTTTTGGGGTTTGCGAACAGGTCAAGGATCGGCTCGAGCATGTGGGGATGCATATCGCTCTCAAACTCATCAATCACGGCCAAACCACCCACCGAAAGTGTTTGCAACAGTCGCGACAGCAGCACGAATGCGCCTTGGGTTCCACTCGATTCATCGTGAAACATCAGCTCGGCCAACCTTTTTCGACTTCTATGAATGCCAACGGGATACCAAATTTTTTGCAGAGTTTGGCCCGGTGACTGGATGGGCAGTTCGCGTAACTCGACATCGCTCAGTCCAAGATCCCACGACTTGAGTAGGCGCACCATTTCTTCACGCTGCGCCTGATTCTCGGCAAAATGCCTTGCTGCGTTCGGCAAGTCATTCTCCGCACGGAATGGCATGCGACCTGAGTAGGCAATATTGCTCTGCACAGCGACAGTTGCGAGGTCCCGCGCCAGCTCGACGCCATATTGTGCCGCGGTCGAAATCAGGGATGCGTTCAGGCCGTACTTTCTTTGCCTCCTTTGGCGAAAAGTCGAAGCCCTGCT
This sequence comes from uncultured Pseudomonadota bacterium, assembly GCA_963774045.1. GTDB lineage: Bacteria > Pseudomonadota > Gammaproteobacteria > Steroidobacterales > Steroidobacteraceae > CADEED01. The sequence continues at coordinate 107,605 of CAVZED010000017.1, read as the reverse complement.
GTTTCATTGCGTCAGGTTTCTGAGTTCGTATCCCAGTCCCGCACAAAAACATACTTAAAGCGTTCGTGCTTCTCGTAGACAGCTTCGTGGAGTACTCGCTCAGGTGTCGCGTGAAGCACGTAACGCCATTAGCGGCCATTGGCATCTTCTGCGTCGAACTCGAGCTCGGTCGGCATATCGAGCGTTGAGAAATGCGGTGCAATCGGAATGCGCGACTCAGCCTTCGCGTGAAAAGACGAACTTATAAACCACGCGGCGAAAACTACCGGCTTCAGCAGCGCAGTCTTGCCCGCACTGTTCGGGCCAATTGCTGCCAATGCGGTAGAGAGACGTAGGCCGCTTTTTGTCTTTGACTCCCAGCCAACCTTTTGAACCTTTCGATTCAATAGGAACGAGACTTCCGCGAGTTCGCGAAAGCTTTGAAAGTTTTTTGCAGAATATCGGATGAGCATGGGTGTCGTTCCTGCAGATTTACTCAGGAAGTGGGGGCATGTATAGCTCAATAAAGTGAAAAATCAACGATTTTTTGTTGGAAATGGTAGTTATTTGGCGATGAATGCCTCCTAGATCGGTAGTTTTGGAGGGATAAAAACTAGCCGTCCCACCATCGGGTGTCGATCAGACCGGTAGGACAATGCAACCCCGGCGTGTTGAGTCGTTGAAGAGCCGAAGAGTCGAGTTCCACGCGGGTAATCTCGTCGCCCAGGCCAAGACGTCGCGAACTCGCGGCACCACTAGATTCATGGCCTGCTCGAACGTGAGCCACCTGAATTCGTGGTGCTCGGGCGTGCCCGAGTTCCGGGTTCACGGGTAGCTCGACCCGCGGTCGAGCCTGCCAGGTAATATCGCGCGACCTTGTTCTCGGAGTACGGCGCGGTCTCGAAGAAATCCTCGCCCCAGTGGAATTCCAGATCGTCGAGCCGGTTTCCTCGCGCACTTCACGGCGCGCGGCGCCGAGAGGATCTTCTCCGGGCTCAACCACGCCTTTCGGGCAATCCCAGTAGTTGTAGACGCGCAGCAGCAACACGCGCCAGCCGTCATCAGGACGACTGACCACGACCACGCCCGCGGAAAGAATGCGTTCGGCCATAAAAAGAAAAAGGCGCCCGGATGTCCGGGCGCCCCATTATCGCGCCGTCAGGGAGGGGAACGGCCGATCACGGTTCGATCTACGGCCGCGAGTTCGGCCGAGCGCAGCCGCGACCGGCTCGCTCTGCTCGAACTCCAGCGTCACCGCCACGGCGTGAACCGTCGCCGCGATGCGCACCGCACTCTGGATCGCCTCGCGCGACACATCGTGCGAACGCAGCTTCTTCTCGTGCGAGGTCACGCACAGGCCGCAACCATTCACCGCCGACACGGCCAGCGAGATCAGCTCGAAGTCGAGCTTGTCGATGCCGTGATTGGCGATCACGTTCATGCGCAGGCGCGCGGGCATGGTCTGGTACTCACCGTCTTCCACGAGATGCAGGAAGCGGTAGTAGATGTTGTTCATGCCCATGATGGCCGCGGCCGCCTTCGCGCCCTCGACGTCGAGGTCCGCGAGGTGCGCACGCGACTCGCGCCTCCACGCTGCGCGCAAACGCGGTGTTGCGCGCAGCGATGGCGGAAGCCAGCGCGATCGACCAGATCTGCTTCTCGTTGAGTCCCGGCGCGCCGTTCGTCGTGAGCACGCTGCCGAGGTTCAACTTGAGATCGCGCGCGTAGTCGGGCAACGCGTCTCTGATCTGCTCAATGTTCATGTCTGGTCTTCTCCTGACCGGGTCTTCTCAGGCCGCCTTCAGCGTGTCTTCGCCCTGCTTCCAGTTGCAGGGGCACAGCTCGTCGGTCTGCAGCGCATCGAGCACGCGCAGGACTTCATCGGGGCTGCGGCCGACCGACAGGTCGGTGACGTACACGAAGCGGATCACGCCTTCCGGATCGACGATGTACGTGGCGCGCTGCGCGACGCCCGCGTCCTTGTCGAGGATGCCGAGCTCGGTCGACAGCTCGCGCTTGATGTCCGACAGCATCGGGAACGGCAGGTTCTTCAGCTCGTCCTTGGTGCTGCGCCAGGCGTGGTGCACGTACTCGCTGTCGGTCGAACACGCCGAGCAGCTGCGCGTCGCGCGCCTTGAATTCCTTGTCGAGCTTGCCGAACGCGGCGATCTCGGTCGGGCAGACGAAGGTGAAATCCTTCGGCCAGAAGAAGACGACGCGCCACTTGCCCTTGTGGGTGTCCTGGTCGAAAGGCTGGAACGCCTTGGCCTGGTCGTTCGAAACGACGCCGGTGAGCGAATAACGGGGAAACTTCTGGCCGATACCTAACATGTCGTACTCCTTGAATGAAATGCTGGTCGTCTGCGGGATGGGCGCGCATTCTCCGGGGCAAACCCCATTTCGGCCAATCGATTGATTGTATAAACTCGATAGAGAGCATCTATGGCCGACCTCAAACTCAAGGACCTGCGCTACCTCGTCGCCGTCGCGGACACGCGCCACTTCGGGCGCGCCGCCGAGCGCAGCTTCGTGAGCCAGCCGACGCTGTCGGCGCAGCTCAAGAAGCTCGAGGAATACCTCGGCGTGCAGCTCATCGAGCGCGCCCCCAAGCGCGTGGCGCTCACCGCCGCCGGCGAGGAGATCGTCGAGCGGGCGCGGCGCATCGTCGAGGCGAGCGAGGAGATCGTCGAGCTCGCCAAGGGCCACCGCGACCCGCTGGCCGGCCGCCTGCGGCTCGCGTTGCTGCCGACGATCGGCCCCTATCTACTGCCGAACGTCGCGGCGAAGCTGCGCAAGCAGCTGCCGCGGCTCGAGCTCATGTTGTACGAGTATCAGACGGACGTGATGCTCGAGAAACTGCATTCGGGAGAAATCGATGTCGGAATCCTGGCACTGCCGGTGTCCGCTCGACGGCCTCGAAGCCCGGCGAGCTGTACCACGAGCCGTTCATGGTCGCGATGCCCGCGAACCATCGCCTCGCGGGCAAGCGCCAGCATCAAGCTGGACGACCTGAACGACGAGACGCTGCTGCTGCTCGAAGACGGCCATTGCCTGCGCGACCAGGCGCTCGACATCTGCTCGGGCACCGGCATGCACGAGAAGCAGGACTTCCGCGCCACCAGCCTCGAAACGCTGCGGCAGATGGTCGCGGCCGGTGTCGGCATCACGCTGCTGCCGGAGCTCGCGGGGCGCGGCGCCTATGGCAACGCCGCGCGGCGTGGCCATCAAGCCCTTCGTGAAGCCCGTGCCCACGCGCACCATCGGCGCGGTGTGGCGCAAATCGAGCGCGCGGCGCGAAGCCATCCTCGCGCTCGCGAAGCACATCGAGGCGAACGCGCTGTGAGTGCCCTGCCCGCGGACGTCGCGAAGGTCACGCCGGAGTCGTTCAACATCCGCTGCCCGGACGGGCGCGAGCTCGCCGCGAACTGGTTTGCGGCGTCGGAGGCCGGCGCGCCGGCGCGCCGGGGCGGGCTGCTGATCAGCTCGGCCACCGGATTTCCGCAGACGTTCTATTTCAAGCTCGCGGAGTACGCGGCCGCGCGCGGCTACGACGCGCTGGTCTACGACTACCGTGGCATGGGCTGGTCGGCGCCGCCGGACCTGTCGAACGAAACCACGCGCATGAGCGACTGGGGACTGATCGACATGCGCGCCGCGCTCGAGGCCGTCGCGGAACGTGCGCGCGGCGTGCCGCTCGCGACGCTCGGGCACAGCGTCGGCGGCCAGTTCCTGGGCCTGCTCTCGCAACCACTCGCTGGCGCGCGCGCACGTGCAGGTGGCGACGTCCGTCGGGTACTGGCGCTGGGAACGCGCGCCGTTCAAGTATCTCGCGTGGTGGTTCTGGCGCGTGCACGGGCCGCTCATGCTCGCGCTGAAGGGTTACGTGCCCACCGGCGGTGGCTGGGCGGGCCTGCCGCTGCCGCGCGGCGTGTACGAGGAGTGGCGGCGCTGGTGCCTGCGCACCGACCACTTCGGCCCTGACCTGCGCACGTACCTGGCCGACAACGTCTTCGCCGACATCCGCGCGCCGTTGCTCAACATCGGCCTTGCGGACGATCCGATCGCCACGCAGCGCACGGTCGGTGAGCTCGTGAAATTCTTCCCGAACGCCGCGCGCGAATCGCGCTGGTATTCGCCGCGCGATGCCGGCGGCCCCATCGGACATGGCGGGTTCTTCTCCTCCCGCTACACCGAGACGTTGTGGCGGCCGACTTTCGACTGGATCGACGCGAAACTCCGGAGCGCCGCGTGACACTGGCCGGCGCAGCCTCGGATCACATCACGCCCTACGACCGGCTCGCGCTCGACGAGGCGACGTTGATAGCGCTTCTGGCCGCGCCCGCCCCCAACGAGGGGCTGGTCGAATATTTCGGCGCCGAGTTGCACGCGGAGCTGGTGCAGCTGGCGCGCGCCACGCTGGGCCGGCGCGATCCCGGCGCGCGTCGCGTCTACGTGCTGCCGGGAATCATGGGGTCGCAACTCGGCTTCGCACGCAGCGGCGGCCGCCCCAAGGACGTCCTCTGGCTCGATCCCATCGATTTCCAGTCGGGCCGTCTCACGGATCTCAAGCTCGGGCCGGCCACCCGCGTCATCGCCATGGGCGCGATGAACTACAGCTATCTCAAGCTCACGCTCAGCCTGCGCGCCGCGGGCTTCGACGCGCAGCTGCTCGACTACGACTGGCGGCGCGACCTGCAGACGCTCGGAAAGCAGCTCGCGGAGCGCATCGCCGCCGACGGCTACGACAATGTCGCGTTGCTCGGTCACAGCATGGGCGGGCTCGTGGCGCGCGCCGCGCTCACCCACTCCGCCGGCCAACGCGTCTCGCGTCTCGTGATGCTGGGCACGCCGAACTCGGGCTCGCTCGCGGCCGTGCAGGCACTGCGCGGCAACTACTCGGTGGTCCGCAAGCTCGCGCATGCTCGACCTGCGGCACGACGCCGAATACCTGGCCCGCGAGGTGTTCTCGACCTTCCCGGGCCTGCACGAGTTGCTGCCGGCGAATGGCGTTGCCGGTCGGCTGAACCTGTTCGACGCCGCCGCGTGGCCGGCCACGGGCCCGGGGCCCGACCGCGAGTTGCTCGGCGCGGCCGAGAATCTCGCGGCGCGCCTGGTTTCCGGCAGACGCGCGCTGCATGGCGGTCATCGGCTGCAATCAGGTCACGGCCACGGGATTGACGCTCGAGGCGGGTGAGTTCGCGTACGAATATTCGCTGCGCGGCGACGGCACCGTGCCGATGGCGCTCGCGAGCCTGGCGGGCGCGCGCAACAGTTACGTCGAGTGCGCGCACAGCGACATGCCGCTCGACGATCGCGTGATCAACGGCGCGATCGAACTGCTGGCGACGGGCGTCTCGCGGCAGTTCTCGGATGCGCCGCCGGAAATCTCAGGCCTGCGCGCGGTGGTGCGCGATGCCGAGCTGTGCGCGCTCCACACGGGCAAGGTGGACTGGTCGCACATGACCCCTGCCGAGCGGCGTCACTTTCTCGATACGCTCAACGAGGCGCCGCGCGGCGCGCTCGGCCCGGCCTGACTACCGGCCGAGCCAGCGGTCGAACCACTCGATGTTGCTGCGCATGCGGTGCACGAGGTAGCTGGGCACCGTCAGCCCGTGATTTTCGCCCGGGTACACGATGAGCCGCGTCGGTACGCCGCGCACCTTCAGCGCCTGGTACATCTGTTCCGATCCGACGCAGGGCACGTTGTCGTCATCGGCCGCGCACTGGAACAACGTCGGCGCCGTGATGCGCTCCGCGCGCAGGAGCGGATAGGCGAGTTTCTTCCAGGTGTCGAAATTCTCCCAGGGCGTCCCCAGCTCGGCCAGGTACTCACGCGCGTACATGTCGACGCCGAAGAAGGCCAGCACGTTCGCCACGCCGGCGCCGGAGACCGCCGCGCGAATGCGCGTGTCGCTCGCAATCATGTAGTCGGTGAGCATGCCGCCGTAGCTCCAGCCAGCCACGCCGATGCGTTTCGGGTCCGCGATGCCGGCGTCGATGACGTGCGTGATACCGGCGCTGATGTCCCGCACGTCGAGGTTGCCCCAGTCGGCGTAGATGGCGCGTGAGAAGTCGAACCCGCGCCCGGATGAACCGCGCGGATTGATGGCCAGCACCGCGTAACCGGACGCGGCGTAGAGGCGCGTCGCGAGATCGAACTCGTGGCTGTGCTGGTAGACGGGACCGCCGTGCAGGTCGGCCACCAGCGGATGGCGCTGCGCGGAGCCGGATCCGGCGGGCAGCGTGAGAAAGCCGTGGATCTCCACGTCGCCGCTCGCGAAGGACACGTCGCGAACTTCGCCGAGGGTGCGATCGGCGACCCAGGCATTGTGGCGCGTCAGCTGGCGCCGCCCGTCGACGTCGAACAATTCGGCGGGCGTGGCGACGTCGCTCTCGAGCAGCGCCAGCCGCCCGTTCGCTGCGACCGCGAAGTCGCTGCCGAACCGCTTGCCCGACGAGAGGTACTCGAGGCGCCCGCTGGCCGGATCAATGCGCGCCAGCCAGGTATCCCGATCCTGTTCGACCAGCGCGACGATCGAGCCATCGGGCGCGAATTTCGGATGGTAGAACCAGCGATCGATGTTCGCCGGCCGCGTGACTTCGCCGGTGGCGAGATCGGCAACGGCGAGATGCGACGGCGCGTAATAGAACCACTTGTCTTCGCCGGCTTCGAGCCACACGACGCGGCGCGAATCCGGCGACCATGCCGGCCGCGCACCGAGGTCGGGATCGTTGTCGGGTCCCGGTGAGGTGCTGATTCTTCTTCGGTTCGCCCGCGTCGACGGCCTGCACGAACACTTCGTAGTTGAAGTCACGCTCGGTCTCGCCGCGCTCCTTCGCCGTGTAGGCGATCGAGCGGCCGTCCGGCGACCAGGCGGGTTGCCAGTGATCGCGCGGCCCGTGAGTCAGCTGCCGCGCCTTGCCGGTCGCCAGCTCCACGATGAACAGCTGGCGCGTGCGATCGTCGAGGTAGCCCTCGCCGTCCCATTTGAACAGGAAGCGGTCCGTCTCGATCGGCGGCGGAACCTTGCTCGTGCTGCCGACGCGCAGGCCGACTTCGGCGATCACGGCCGCGCGTTTGCCGTCGGGCGAAAGATCGAAATCGCTGATGCCACCCGGAATCTTCGTGACCTGCCGCGTGCCGCCGGTCTTCAGCGTCCACAGCTGGGTCGTTTCGTCCCGGGCCGCATCGCTGAGAAAGAACAGCGAACGACCGTCGCGGCCATACCGCGGCTGCCATTCGCTCGTCGCGGGAGTGCGCGTGAGCTGGGTGGATTTGCCGCCGTCCCAGCGCACCGACCAGAGGTCGCTCGTGCCCTGGTCGCCCTTCTTGTCGTTGCGCGACACGCTGTAGGCGACGGAGGAGCCATCGGGCGAGAAGGCCGGCTCCGCGACCCCGGCGAGCAGATAGAAGTCGTCGAGCTGGAACGGCGTCGCCGCGTGCGCGAACAGCACGGGAAACGCGGCCAGCACCAGCCCGGCCGCGATCCGCTTCGCATTCATCAACGAGCCGCGGTGCCGAAGTCCACCTTGGCGCCCGCATAGAAGTAGCGGCCCATCGCCGAGACCGGGTACGACGGATACTCGAACGCGGGTCGCTCGTCGAAGAGATTGTTGACGCCCGCGAAAACGTTCACGTGATCGCCGATATCGAAACCGACGTTGATGTCGTGTTCCCACTTCTGCTTCACCTTGAAGTAGCGCGGATCGGCGTAGTCGGGATCGCCGGCCAGCGTCTCGCGTTCGAACCGGTCGGTCTTGCTGAACCAATTGATGCCGTACGCGATCGTCAGGGGCCCGCGGCTCCAGCTCGCGTCGAGGTTCGCCGAAAACTTCGGGAAGTACTGCTCCTCGAGATCGTTGTCCACCTCCGCCCCCGGCGTCGCCACGAACTCGAGCCGGTCGAGATATCCGCCGACGACCTGCACGTGGAAATCACCGACGGATCCGGCCGGGATGTTGTAGTCGAACACCATGTCGAGTCCGGCCGTGGTGAAACTCGCCACGTTGTCGGGGCGCACCGAGAAGCCGACGATGTAACCCGTGTCCGGATCGCGCGTGATGCCTTCGCAGAACGGATTCTCGAGCGAGGGCTGGTCGACGCACAGCTCCGCGAGCTCGTTCGCCTCCGGCGTATTGATCGCGTCCTTGATCTCGATGTCGTACCAGTCGAGCGACACGCTCAGGCCCGGCGCGAACTCGGGCCGCAGCACGAAGCCGGCCGTCCAGGTCTTCGCGGTTTCCTCGCCGAGATTGCGATTGCCGCCGAACAGGCCCTCGGTGAACAGCGTCGCCTGGGGAGTGTTCGACGGCAGGAAGGTGCCGGGATCGATGCCGAGCGCGGTCAGGAGCTCCGTGCAGTTCGCCGCGCGGGAGCCGGTGCCGTTGTTGAGCTCGTTGACGTCGCACGGGTCCGTGATGAAGTGGAACGTCGTGCTCTCGGGCGAGAACAGCTCGGCGATGTTCGGCGCGCGCACCGCCTGCGCGTAGGTGCCGCGCAGCGTCATCGAACGAACCGGCGCATACACCGCGTCCACCTTCCACGAGTCGGTCTTGCCGACGGTGCTGTAGTCGGACGCGCGGAATGCCGCGCCGAACGACAGCCGGTCCGCGAACCGCGCGTTTGCGAGCAGCGGCAGGTTGATCTCCGCGAAGATTTCCTTGACGTCGAAGCTGCCGGCCGTGGGCGCGGCCGGTCCGTTCCACGTGAGCCCGTCCTGGATTTCCTGCGCGGGCACGGAATCGCTGGTTTCGCGCCGGTATTCGGCGCCGGCGGCATAACCGATGGAACCTCCGGGTAGTTTGAGCATCTCGCCGAAATCCCCGGACAGGGAACCCGAGACGACCTGCTGCGTGACCTTGGTGTTGGAGACGCTGTCGGTATTGACCCAGTCTGCCGCATCCGGATTGCGATCGCCGTTGCCGAAGATGTCGTAGGGGATGCATCCGGCGAGGGATGGGTCCGCATCGGGATCGAGCGACGACCGGCACACCGGCGCCCCCGTGTCCGGGTCGACGACGACATCGACGGCGGCGAGCCACCGGTCCTCGAAGCGGTTGTTGATGGAGGTGATCTCGGTCTTGGTTTCACCGTACACGTACGAGGCCTCGTAACGCAGGTGGTCGGATACCGTACCGCTGGCCGCGAGCACGCCGCGCAGCGTTTCGCGCACCGCATCTTCCCCATTGACGCCGAGGTCGTAGTTGTCGCGCGTGACGAGCACGCCATCCGGCGCGTCGGGATCTCCGAACCAGTCCACCGCTCCGCCCGGCACGATGGCGTCGCGGATCGCCTGCGGCATGTACGGGTTGTCCGGCGTCATGAACAGGTAGAAGTCGTATGAGGGCTGCGCGACCGTGAAGGCGTGCGACCGCACGTACTTGCCCTCGGCCGAAAGGGTCAGCTTGTCGCCCACGTCGAAATGGGAGAGCAGGTTCACGAGGTGGCGATCCGCTTCGGGGAACAGGTCGCCCTGGTAGCCGTCGATCGGCGTGCTGGATCCGCCCTGCGTGTAGCCACCCGAGTTCTCGAGCACGAAGCCGCGGTCGTACACGTTGCCGTCGCCCTGGAAGTCCGTGAGCAGATCGAAATCGACGTCTACCGCACCGTTCGGCGCGCTGTCGGCATAACGCACGTCGTTGTAGGGCACGTTGTCGAACAGGTCGGGCGAGTCGTCCAGGTCGTCCTGGTTCTGGAACAGATAGGCGGCGCGCGGCGGACGCAGGAAGGCGCGATCCTGGTCGTTCACGCGTTCGTCGGCGCTGTATTCGTAGGCGAGCGCGACGTTGCCGCGATCGTCGAGGAAGTTCGTGCCCGCGGTGAGCGCGACGAACCGGTTGTCGCCGTCGCCGAGCGCCGAGCGGCTGGCCTGGCCGCGAAACGTGAGGCCCTGGAAATTCTTCTTGAGCCGGAAGTTGACGACGCCCGACACGCCGTCGGCGCCGTAGATCGCGGAGGCACCGCCGGTCAGCACGTCCACGCCGTCGAGCAGATCGGTGGGAATGGCGTCGGTGTCGACCGCCGCGGATCCGGCGAGACCGGAGACGTGGCGCCGGCCGTCGACCAGCACCAGCGTGCGATCCACGCCGAGATGGCGCAGGTCGAGTAGATTGAGGCCGACTTCGCCGAAGCCCGGCACGGATCCGGCCGTCTGGTCTCCGGTGATCGATCCCACGAGCGCGGGCATTTGTGTCAGGAGGTCGGCGAGCTCCGTCTTGCCGGACTGCTCCAGCGTCTGCGAGGTGATGGTCGTGACCGGGTTCGCAAACGATCCCTGGTTCTGGCGAATGCGGGTGCCGGTGACGACGACCTCCTCGATCGGGGGCTCGGAACCGCCCGTGGGTGCTTGAGTTTCACCTTGTTGCGCGAGAGCTACAGTGACGCCAAATGTCCCGAAAAAGGCCACAAGATTCGTTGCGCGCATGACTCGCTCCTGGGATTTCGTCAAGTCCGAGGATCATTCACTCCGGCCGTGGGGTCAACCTCGGGGAGCGGCGCGCGTTGGACGCGGAGAGCCTCCAGGGAGAAATCATGATTTCGTTGCGCCCCAGAATCGTCCTGGCGCTGCTGCTGGGCACCGCCGGTGCACTCGCGCAGGCAGTGCCCATGAATGCATCGTTCACCGCGGCCGCGGACGACACCGGCGGGCGCAACCTGGGCGCCGATTTCAGCCTTTCGCCGGGCGAACACGTGACGCTCACGGCCGGGGCCGGTCATTCCTCCGGCAGCGACGCAACCGCGGACCTCACCGGCACGCTGCTCGACGCGGGCGTCTCGCTGCACGGCGAACGTGGCGGCGTGCGGCTGGCCTTCGATTCCTTCGACGACAGCTCTAACTACCAGGCGCGCACGCTGGGCGCGCGCGCCTGGCTCGCGGCCGGAGACTTCGAGATCGCGCTGCTCGGGAAGCGCCGCGACCTGTCCGTGGAGCTCACGTTCGAGCTGCCGCTGCGCACCGTGCGCCGCGAGGTGGATTTCTCCGCGCTCGGCGCCGGCGTCGAGCTGAGCTACGCGCGCGGCAATTTCAACGCCTACGCGAGCGCGCTCACTTACGACTACGACGAGGAGTTCGACCAGTTCATCGAGCTCGCGGATTCTCCGGAACTCTCCGAACGGCCGCGCATCGAGGCGCTGGTCGGCACGTTCATGACCCAGGCCCAGGGCGCCATCGACCGCCAGTACGGCGCCGGCATCGAACGCGCCTTCGGCCGCCACTCGGTGGCTCTCGACCTCGCGAACGTGCACGACGCCATACTCGAAGCAGGCAGCACCAGCGTCGCGATCACCTGGCGCTACGCGCAGTCCGCGCGTCTCGACTGGAGCGTCACCGGCGGCTTCGTCGACAGCGACACCTGGGGAAACATCGGCTTCGCGGGTCTCGGACTCGGCATCGGCAACTGATTTTCATCTAATATGGCGTCCATACATGGATGCCCTGATGACGCTGCTGGCCGATCCGGAAGTCTGGATCGCCTTCTTCACGTTGACGGCGCTCGAGCTCGTGCTCGGCATCGACAACATCATTTTCATCTCGATACTCGTCGACAAGTTGCCCAAGGCCCGGCAGGAGACTGCGCGGCGCATCGGCCTGTTCCTCGCCATGTTCATGCGCGTCGGGCTGCTGTTGGTGTTGTCGTGGATCGTCGGGCTCACGGCGCCGTGGCTGACGATTCTCGGCGCGGAGCTCTCCGGCCGCGACCTGATCCTCATCGCGGGCGGCCTGTTCCTCGTGTGGAAGTCCACGATGGAAATCCACCAGCTCACCGAGGGCGAGGAAGGTCACGCCTCCCGCGCGGTCAAGGCGAGTTTCGCCGCGATCATCCTGCAGATCATCGTCATCGACATGGTGTTCTCGCTCGACTCCATCATCACCGCGGTCGGCATGGTCGACGAAGTCGCCGTGATGATCGCCGCGGTCATCGCCTCGGTCGGCCTGATGATGCTGTTTGCCCGCGCCATCGGCGAGTTCGTGTCCGCGCATCCTTCCATCAAGATGCTGGCGCTGTCGTTCCTGCTCGTCGTCGGCGTCATGCTCATCGCCGAAGGTTTCGAACACAAGGTGCCGAAGGGTTACATCTACTTCGCGATGGCGTTCTCCGTCGCGGTCGAGATGCTCAACATCCGCATGCGCCGCAAGAAGAAGACGGCGCCGGTGAAGCTGCACGAGCCATATACCTGACGCGCACCTTGAAAGGCGGCCGCGCACGCCACATATTCGCGCAGGCGCGTCTGCGCGTGGGGGAGCGAACAAACATGTTTGCGATTTTGCGGCTCATCGGGGTTCTCTGGATCCTGGGCTTCATCGGGCTCGCGTTCGCCGCCATTTCCGGTTTCCTGTTTTCGTCGGCCGACACGCCGGATCGCTCGCAACGCCTGACGGGGCGTTTGTCGATGGCGCTGCTGTGGCCGATCGCGCTCATGTCTTCCGCCGGGCGCACCCGCCTGCGGCGGGGTTTTTAAGGGAGAAGAGTTCATGGCTTTAAGTAATCCGATTTTTCGCGGCGCCGGCGGCACGGGCAATGGCGGCGGCATGCCGCAGATCCCGGTGAAGAGCGCCATCACGTGGATCGTGATCATCATCGTCCTGGTCGATCATCGTCAGCGTGGCGGGCTGCGGCATCAAGGTGGTCGACACCGGGCAGCGCGGCGTCAAGACGCGTTTCGGCGAGATCACCTCGACTTCGCTGCCGGAGGGTCTCTACTTCTTCAATCCCATCACCACCAAGATCATCGAGATCGACACCCGCGTGAAACGCCTGGATGGTGAGACCGAGTCGTACACGCGCGACGTGCAGCAGGCGAACATCAAGTACACGCTCAACTACCGCCTGCAGCAGAACCAGGCGCACACCATGTATCGCGACGTGGGCACCGACTGGGAGCAGCGGCTGATTCCGCAGGTGGTGCTCGGCACGTTGAAAGAGGTCGTGGGCAAGTGGGACGCGGTGGACCTCATCTCCAACCGCGACAAGGCGACGAATACCGCTTTCGAGCAGATCCGCAAGAATCTCGCCGAACGCTTCGTCGAGATATCGCGCTTCGAGATCACGGACATTTCGTACACCTCCGAGTTCGAGACCTCGGTGGAACAGAAGGTGATCGCGCAGCAGAAGGCGATCGAAGAGCAGAACCGCACCAAGCAGATCGAGGAGCAGGCGCGCCAGAAGGTGCTGTCGGCGGAAGCCGAGGCCAAGTCGATGCAGATCCGTGCCGAGGCGCTCGAGCAGAACGCCAAGCTGGTCGAGTGGGAAGCGGTCCAGAAATGGAATGGCGTGCTGCCGCAGTACATGCTCGGCAGCGGTACGACGCCGTTCATCAATCTCTCCCCCGGCAAGAACTGAGGCCGGATTGAGCGACGCGCGGCGGCCGGCACTGGTCTTCGACTGCGATGGGGTGCTCGTCGACAGCGAGTATCTCGCCAGTCGCGTGGAAGCCGAGCTGCTGCGCGAGCTCGGCCTGGCGCTCACCGTCGAGGAGGTGCACGACCTCTTCCTGGGCAAGACCGTGGATGGCGTGCTCGACGTCATCGCGGAACGCACCGGCCGGCGTCCGACGACGGCGTTCGCGTACAACTGGGCGTTCGCGACCGCGCATGCCTTCAAGCGCGAGCTCGCGCCGGTGCCGTTCGTGCGGCCGGCACTCGAGGAGCTGCGCCGCCGCGGGCACCGGCTCGCCGTCGCCTCGCAGTCGCCGCTGGCGCGCGTCCGTTTCTCGCTCGAGGTCACCGGGCTCGACGAATTCTTCGGCGCGCACGTGTACGTCACCTCGATGGTGCCGCGGCCGAAGCCCGCGCCGGACATCTATCTACATGCCGCGAACGGATTGGCGACGCCGCCCGCCGACTGCATCGTGATAGAGGATTCACCGGCCGGCGCCGCGGCGGCGCGCGCCGCCGGATTCCGCGTCATCGGCTACGCGCCGGGCGACACCGCGAACGCGATGCGCGGCACGGGTGTCGTGGTGATCCATTCCATGGACGAGCTGCTCGGCAAGATCGGCCTCTAGCCGACGGCAGCGGCGATCCGGTCGCGCAGTTTGGCATCGGGCAGCGCACCGACGCCCGCGCCGAGGTTGTCGACGAGATTCTTCACCTTGCCGGTGGCCGGAATCACGCAGGTCACCGCGGGGTGCGCGATGACGAATTTCAGGAATACCTGCGCCCAGCTCTTCGCACCGAACTCCGCGGCCCAGGCGGGCAGCGGCTTGCCCTGCACGCGGGCGAACAGGTTGCCGTCCTCGAACGCGCGGTTGATGAGCACCGCGACACCCTTGTCCGCGCACAGCGGCAGCAAACGCTTCTCCGCCTCGCGCGTCGTCACCGAATAGTTGAACTGCACGAAATCGAGCTTCTCGCGCTCGATGATCGAGATGAGGTCGGGATACGAGCTGGTGGTGTAGTGCGTGACGCCGATGTACTTGATCTTCCCTTCCGCCTTCCAGCGGCGCAGCGTCTTCAGGTGCGCTTCCAGATCCACGAGGTTGTGTACCTGCATGAGCTCGATGCGGGGATGTTTCAGCAGCGCCATCGAGCGCTGCATTTGCTCGACCCCCTTCACCTCGCCGTGACCGCCCGACCCCGGCGTCCACACCTTCGTCGCGATGAATGCCTTCGACTGCTGCTCGGCCGTCAGCAGGTCGCCGAGCACGGCCTCGGCGGTGGAATACATGGGCGAGGTGTCGATGAGGGTCGCGCCGCTCGCGAAGAACGTGCGCAACACTTCGCGCAACGGCTTGCGCGCGCTCTCGTCAGCGCCGACCTCGAAGGGACCTGAGGTGCCGAGGCCGACGGCGGGAAGGGTCTCGCCGGTCGACGGGATGCGCCGCATGATCGGCTTGGTCGAAAGCGCGGCGTCCGGTGCGCGCGCCTGCGGTTCGGAGGCTTCGCCACCCATCGCCTGCGCACCCGCAACCGCGGCTACGCCACCCATCGCGAGAAAGTCTCTTCGGTCCATCGCGTTCTTCTCCCGACTGAGCCCGATTCGATCAGATCAGCGCGGCATCGGTTCCCACCACGGCCTCTCCGCCGTGAATCACGATCTGCTCCAGCGCGAGGGCCTGGGGCAGAACCTGCGTCGCATAGAAATGGGCGGTCGCGATCTTCGCTTCGTAGAACTCACGATCGCCGGCGCCGCCCTCGAGTTTGCGCGCGGCGATGTCCGCCCCGCGCGCCAGGAGCCAGCCGCCGATGGCGAGCGCGCACAGCCTGAGGAACGGCACGGAAACCGCCATGGCGCGGTCGGGCGCGCTCGCCAGCACGGCTAGCAGCGCATCCGCGCACTTGCGCAACCGGCCGACGGCCTCGAGCGCGGCATCGCGCGTCACGCTGGCGGCGCGCGACTTCGGCGTGAGCGCGGTCAATGACACGCGCATCTCGTCGATCAGCGCGCCGAGTGCGGCGCCACCGTCGCGGCCGAACTTGCGGCCGATGAGATCGTTGGACTGGATTCCGGTGGTGCCTTCGTAGATGGCGGTGATGCGCACGTCGCGCAGGATCTGGGCCGCACCCGTCTCCTCGACGTAGCCCATGCCGCCGTGCACCTGGATTCCGATGGATGCGACCTCGATGCCGTTTTCGGTGCAGAACCCCTTGACGACCGGGATCAGCAGGTCGCCACGGGTCTGATGAGTGGCGCGCGTCGCCGCATCGGGATGCGCGTTGCCGAGATCCAGCGAGTGTGCGGCGTAGAGCGCGAGCGCGCGGCAGGCCTCCACCGTGGACTTCATGGTGAGCAGCATCCGCTTCACGTCCGGGTGCCCGATGATCGGCGCCGGCGAGGAGCTGGTGCCCATCGACGCGGACCCCGAAATCCTGGCGAGCGACACCGGCGGCTTGCCCTGCACGCGCGCCCGGGCCCATTCGGCCGCCTGCTGGAATGCACGCTCGCCCTGCGCGTAGCCCTCGAGACCGACCGAGAGCCGCGCCGCGTTCATCATCACGAACATGTACTCGAGGCCGCGGTTCGGCTCACCCACGAGCAGACCGAGCGCGCCCTCGTTTTCGCCGTACATCATCACGCAGGTCGGGCTCGCGTGGATGCCGAGCTTGTGCTCGATCGAGGCGCAGTTGAGGTCGTTGCGCGCGCCGGGCGTCCCGTCCGCGTTCACCCAGAACTTGGGCACGATGAACAGCGAGATGCCGCGCACGCCGGGCGGCGCGCCCTCGATGCGCGCCAGCACCATGTGCACGATGTTCGAGGTGAGATCGTGCTCGCCGTAGGTGATGAAGATCTTCTGGCCGTAGATCCGGTAGTTAGGACCTGCGGGCACCGCGCGCGTGCGCACCTGCGCGAGGTCGCTGCCGGCCTGGGGCTCGGTAAGGTTCATGGTGCCGGTCCATTCGCCGCTCACCATCTTCGGCAGGAAGACCTGCTTCAGTTCCGGGGTGGCGAAGTGGTGGATCGCCTCGATGGCGCCCTGCGTGAGCATCGGGCACAGCTTGAAAGCCAGGTTCGACGAGGCCCACAACTCCTCGACGGCGGTGCCGAGTGCCGCCGGAACGCCCTGGCCGCCGTAAACCGGGTCGGCGCGCAGCGCGGGCCAGCCGCTGTCGCAGAACTGTTGATAGGCGTCCTTGAAGCCCGACGGCATGGTCACGCCATTCGGTGACCAGCGCGCGCCTTCGCGGTCCCCGCTCTTGCACAGCGGCTCGAGCACGGCTTCCGCGAATTTCGCGGCCTCCTCGAGTACCGCGGCCGCGGTCTCGCTCGAATAGTCCGCGAAAGCCGGGCAGGCCTTCAGGGCCTCCGTGCCGATGATCTCGTCCAGGACGAACCGGATGTCCTTGACCGGTGCTCGATACGCCATGCGAAGTCTCTCGAAATGGGTTTCTTGTTGGTGCTCAATGCGCCAGCGCGGGCACGATGTTCGCAGCGGCGAACTCGACGAAGCTGCGCACGCGCGGATCGTCCTCGAGACCGGCTGGAAACACCGCATACAATGGCGCGGCCGAAGGCGCCTGCCAATCGGCGAGCACCTTGCGCAGTTTCGCGGTCGCGACTCCCTGGCGGCACAGGAATTCCGGCAGCAGGCCGATGCCGAGTCCGGCCACCGTCGCACTGTGCAACACGGACGGATCGTCCACGGCGAGCTTGGGACGTACCCGCACTTCGGCGCGCGCTGACGCCTTGGTCATCTGGAACTTGTACTCGGCGCCTTCGCCCGCGGGTGTGAGCAACGCGTGATCGCGCAGCCCTTCGGGGCGCTCGGGTGCGGGATGTTTCAGCAGGTAGGCCGGCGTGGCGCACAGCACGGCGGGTGGTGCGCCGAGGAGACGGGCGCCGAGCTTGGGGTCTTCGTTCACGCCGGCACGAATGGCCACGTCCCAGTCGACGCCCTCACCCGAATCGAGCACCACGTCCAGCGCGATGTCCGGGAAGCTGTCCATGAAACGCGGCACCAGCGGCGCAAGCAGCACCCGGCCGTAGGTCGGGTCCGCGATCACGCGCAACGGTCCTGTACGCGTGGTTGAGAAGCCCTGCGTGAGCTGCCGTACTTTCTCGACTTCGACGCCGATCGCGCGCGCGTGCGTCAACACGGCCTCGCCGGCCGCGGTGAGAAAAATTCTTCGGGTGGTACGCTTCATGAGCTGCACACCGATGGATTTTTCGAGGTCCGCGATGGCACGGGAGATCGCGACTTTGGGAACCTGGTAGGCGCGCGCGGCGGCGGAGAACCCGTTGAGCTCGACGACACGCGCGAAAACCGCGAGCTGGGCGGCGGACCACAATTCACTCATATGCGCACCAAAGGGAGCTATGGTGCGCGCATTGTTTCACCAAAGAATCTAAGAAGGAAGAGGCCATGAAGATTTCGATGTACGCGATGAGTCACGACGTATTCAAGAAGGCGCTCACGCAACTCCTGCACGTGATGGAGAAAGGCGTCGCGAACGCCAAGGCGCGCAGCTTCGATACCTCGGTGCTGGTCGGCGCGCGGCTCGCGCCCGACATGCTGCCATTCGCGAAGCAGATCCAGCTCACGAGCGACTTCGCGAAGAACTCCATGGCTCGCCTCGCCGGAGTCGATCCGCCGAAATTCGAGGACAACGAGAGCAACATGGACGAGCTGTTCGCGCGCGTGAAGAAGACGCTCGAATACATCGACAGCGTCCCGCCCGCGTCACTCGACGGCAGCGAAACCCGCGACATCAAGATCCCGCTGCGCGACCGCACGGTCGAGTTCAAGGGTCTCGAGTTCCTGCAGAACTGGGCGCTGCCGAACTTTTTCTTCCACCACGTGACGGCCTACAACCTGCTGCGCCACAACGGCGTGGATATCGGCAAGAAGGATTTCCTCGGCGCCTGATTCGCGGCGGCCGCCAATGAAAAAGGGGCCGACCTTGCGGCCGGCCCCTTCCGAATCAGACGATTACCGCGCTGAGGCAGGTTCCCAGGCACGCGCCCCTGCGCAGGTACTTGTTGGCCTCCGCCTTCGGAACGCTCAACTGCCTGCCCTGGTAACACAGCTTGATCGTGTCCGGGATGGTCACGACGAGCTGCTGGACGGCGCTGGTGTTCTCACCGTCGCTGACCGTCACGAGCAGCGTGTACTCCGTCTTCTTGAAGTCGATGCTCAGCGGCCGGGCGATCTTGACGTTGCCCGCAGTCGTAGCTGATGTCGAAGATGCCGGCGCCCGTGCCGCCCACCCCGGTCCAGGCACCGAGCATCGGTGAACATCGGCTGATTGGTGTCGTCGGCATCGCTGGCTTCGATGAGGCCCAAGATGTAGGTGTGGGTCGTATCACCGTCGATCGGGAACGTCTGGCCCCGCGCGATCACCGGGGCGTTGTCGTTCACGTTTGTGACATTGACCGTCACGCTGCCGCTGCTGCGGTTGTAGCCGTCCCACACCGACACCGACATCGAGTACGACGTGGTCGTCTCGAAGTCGAGCGACGCGCCACCCGCAAGGCTCACCGTGCCCGTGGCCGCGTCGATGACGAACGTGCCCGACGGATCGGTCAGCTGCCACTGCGAGAACACCGTGCCGGCGTCCGGATCGGATGCGACCACGTTGCCGATTGCCGTGCCACCCGGGGCCGACTCGCTCACGCTGAACGACTGCGCGGCGACGGTCGCCGGCACGTTCTGCACGTAACGGATCAGCCATTGCAGCGCCGGGCGCTCGCCACCGTTGTTGTACAGCAGCCAGGCACCCTGCTGGTTGCGCCAGTGGAAGCCCTGGACGTAGCCCCAGATCGTCACGCCTTTCACGGCCGGATGCTCCCAGAACACCGGGAAGATGCGCTGGTAGGCCGCTAGCTGCACCTCGTGGTTCAGCACTCCCTGGAAGTTGCCGTCGACGTCGAGCTCCGTGATGTAGATAGGCAATCCCGTCGCGGCGAGGCGATCGAGGTTGTTGCGATGGTTCGGCATCGGCGCGGGTTCGGTCGTCGAGAACGCGTGCGCCTGGTCACCGATGGCATCGATCAGGCCCCGCTCCTTGAGCAGGTTGATGATGGTCAGGTAGTTCGTCGTCGCGTTGCCGTCGTTGGTGATGCTGAAGTCGTTCAGGATCAGCTCGGCATTCGGGAAGTACTGCCGCGCCAGCGTGAACGCGTTGATGATCCAGTCCCAGCCCGTGACACCGTTGCCGCCGAGGGCCTCGATGTAGTTGCCGTTGGTGGCACCGCGCGGCGGATCGTGCAGCGGCTCGTTCACGACTTCGATCTGGTCGATGTCGTTGCCGTAGCGGTCCTTGATGGCCTGCAGCCACTCGTGGATTTCCTCGAGCTGCTCGGCGGGCGGCAGCGATTCGATCCAGCCCGGCTGCTGGTTGCCCCAGAACAGCGTGTGCCACTTGAACGAATAGCCGTTGGCGTTGGCGAGATCACGCGACGCGTCGGCCTGCGCCCAGTTCATGACGTCGCGCGTGCCCTCGACCGAGCCCCACTTGCCACCGTTCTCCGGGGTCACCTGGTTCCAGTAGTTGGCAAAGTTCAGCGACGCGGTGCCCGGACTCCAGGCTCCACCGAGATACTTGCTCTTTCCGGTGGCGATGGCGGGATCGGTGCGCGTGTAAGGCGGCGGAGGCGGCGGCGGCGGCGGCGGGCACGTGCCCGTTGCGCTCTGCGCGGCGTCGAGATTCGCGACCGTGTAGCACACGCCCGCGCGGCCGAAAGCGAGCTTGTCCATCTGCATGCCGTCTTCACGCGAGGCCCATTGGAAGGTCTGCGTCAACTCCCCGGCGGGGACGACCCACGCGGCGGGACCCTGACTACCCGTGACCTTCACCCACTTGAACACGTTGCTGCCGCTAGCGCCGCCGTTCAGGACGGTCGCGGCGGGGTTCGTGAATCCCGTATTCGCTTCGTTCTGCAGCGCCCACTGGTTGCCGGCCTCCGGCGTCTTCAAGCCGAAACCCTGGCCGAAATACCAGCTGTCGTCGTTGGCGCCGTTGGGTCCGACGAGATATCGCGCGTACAGCTCGTAGTTGCCCGCGGCCGGGAAACTCACGGTGTACGTGCCGATGTGCTCCGCGGTCGGCGGTGTAGTTCTATTGACGGTGGTGGTGACGAACGTCACGGCGCCCGCGGTCGAAGTAGCTAGATTGGCGCCGAGCGTCCCCGACTCGGCTTCGATGATGACCGGTTCGGTCTGCGCAAACGCGCCGACTGAAACGGACAGAAGCAAACACGCGCGCGTGAGCGCGCTCGCATGAATTCTCATCCTTAGTCCCCCTCTTCCTTGTTTGATTGCTGCAGTGTTGAACACTGTCTACCGCCCGAATCTAGCCGAAGGATTTGACAATCGGTAGCGGTAACAGCCGACACGAGAAATGCCAGCGCTGGACCCGAGTGCCGGGCGCCCGCTCGCACGATGTGAACCACTCCGCGAAGCACCGCGCGATTGGACATAACGGCGACCAGGCGTCGGAGTACGGAGTCAGGAAACCGGAGCTATGTCACGGCGGGTCCTGGATTCTTTTGCGACTCTGCATGCTCAAGTCCGGGGAAATTTTCACGAATGCAGGCGAGTGCGACTGTCACGGCATCCGGCGATTCGAAAGCTGCCATCGGCGAAGCGCTGAAGCAGGCGCTTTCCGGCAATCGACTGCAATCCATCTCGCTGCACGACGAACGCGGTGACGTGTTGTGGCTCGACGAGGGCGCGCTCGGTCCCGACGAACACAATCTCGTGGTCGAAGCCGCAGCGGCCCTCGCCGCCGGTGCCGACAAGAGCTACGTCTTCCAGAACATCGGTGATGGCCGCGCCGCGGCGTTCCTGCCTTCGCGCTCGCCGCTCAACGAGCTCATCGGTCTCGCGATGATCATCGCGGACGCGAAATTCCTCGACAGCAAGGGCGCGGCGAAATTCGTCACGCCGACCACCACGAACCTCATGCGCCGGCTGGCGTTCCTGCGCAAGCCGCCGCCGCCCGCGCCGATGGCGCCACCGCCGGCCGCCGCGCCCCCCGCGGCGAACAGGGTAGTTAGTCCGCAGGCGCCGCGCCCCGGCGTGCCCGCTGCGCGTCCCGCGGCTCCCGCCGCACGTCCGGCCGCCGCCGCTCCGGCGGCACCGCGCCCCGCTGCGCCGGCCGCCAAAGCTCCCGTCCCCGCCGCACGTCCCCCCGCGCCTGCCGCCAGGGCTCCGGCTGCGCCTGCCGCGCGTCCCCCGCAGCCGGCCGCGAAACCCGCCGCTCCCGCGGGCAAGGCAGGCGGCCTGAGTCCGGGCCCGCAGCGCCCGACCGGCAGCGCCGATTCCGATTCGATCGCGTTCGAGATCTCCGACATCGACCCGAAGGCGCTGCTGAAAGCCGGCCGACCGGCGGCGCCGGAAACCAAACGCCCCGATCTGCGCGTGGTGCAGACCGACCGGCTGCCCAAGCTCGAGCTGCCGCTCGAAGCGGATGTGATGCCCGAGCTGATCGCCGACGATTCGCCGCCCGCCGAGTTGCCCGAGGTCCAGCTGAACGACGACGTCGGCTCGGACGAGGAAACCGCCGAGGTCGAAGCGATTGCCGAGCCCGATGCCGACATGAACGTCGCGCCGGAATTCGTCGAGGAAGCGCCGCGAGCCAGCGCCGGTCCCGGACAGTTCGAGTACTACGGACAGATTTTCGAGTTGCACATCCAGCAGCTCGTGAAGCTCAAGGGCACGGGCGGCACGCGCCGCTTCGAAGTGCTGGTGCGCGACGCGCATGCCGACAACGAATTCGGCGTGGCGCCGGATCGCGTGCTGCAGGACGTCCACGACCCGAGCGCGAATTCCGATCTCGACCGCATCGTGGTCGAACAACTCGCCGCCTGGCTCGGCCAGCACCGCGGCACGTGGGAAGCCGAGCCGTCCAGCTTCTCCGTCAACGTGGGCATGGGCACGATCGCGGATCCCAAGTTCGCGGCCTTCGTCGCGCAGACCCTCAAGACCCAGAAGATTCCCGCGAAGACGCTCGGCTTCGAGATCAGC
This sequence comes from uncultured Pseudomonadota bacterium, assembly GCA_963774045.1. Classification (GTDB taxonomy): domain Bacteria; phylum Pseudomonadota; class Gammaproteobacteria; order Steroidobacterales; family Steroidobacteraceae; genus CADEED01. Next base: position 85,221 of record CAVZED010000017.1, on the reverse strand, counting down.
GAGAAATCGTGCGTCGAGCAGGTGCGCGAGGTCGACGTATTCGTGCAGTCCTGCGAGAAGATCGGTTGCCACGTGGTGCTCGACGATTTCACGCATGCATCACAACGCGATGCGGTGGTTAGGCTCGCCGGCGCTCAAGTTCCTCAAGCTCGATGCCAAGATCACCGCGGTCGCCATGAAGGAGCGCGTTCCCCAGGCGCTCGTCGTCGCGATTGCCCAGGCGTCGAAGGTGCTCGGCCTGTCGTGCGTGGCCAAACGCGTCGACACGCCCGCCGTTCGTGAGTGGCTTTCGGCCGTCGGGCTCGACTACGCGCAGGGCTTCCTGCTCGATCAGCCGCGCCCGCTGATCGCCCTCGCGGCCGAACCGGCCAAGAAAAAGAAATAGCGCCGAGCCGCCCCGGCTCCGCGCCAGGGCGTTTGTGAGGTGCGACGCCACGTCGTACCTTTGCCGGATGGCCGGCATCGATCCACTCCGCCACAACCGCGCGTCCCTGTTCTGGGTCCTTCACTCCGGCGGCTGGGCGGCATACGTCATTTCGCAACTGCTCGGGGCGATGCTCTACGAGAAGATGACGGGGTATCCCTACGTCATCGTGATCGCGGCGATCTCCGGCTTTTTCCTGAGCCTCACGCTGCGCTACATCTGCCGCTGGCTGTGGCGCAAACAGCACTCGCCGCGCGTGATGATCGCCGTCGGCCTGCTGTCGTGTTACACGCTCGCGCTGATCTGGCGCGTGATCATCAACCTCGCCTACCAGCACTTCCTCGAGCCGGAATGGGAATTCAAGACGATGTTCGAGATCTTCGCCGGCGCGGTCTCGGCCAGCTACCTGTACCTGTGCTGGACGCGGGCATCTATTTCGGCATCAAGTACTACGAATCGCTGCAGCAGCAGCGCGAGGCGACGCTGCGGGCCGCGACGCTGGCGCAGGAAGCCCAGCTCAAGATGCTGCGCTACCAGCTCAACCCGCACTTCCTGTTCAACACGCTGAACGCGATCTCGACCCTGATCATCGACAACGAGAACCGCACCGCGAACCAGACCGTCATGCGGTTGTCGGAATTCCTGCGCTATACGCTCGACCAGGACCCCATGAAAAAGGTCACGCTGCGCCAGGAGATCGAGGCGATGAATCTCTACCTGACCACCGAAAAGCTGCGCTTCGGCGATCGCCTCAAGCTCGAATACGCCATCGAGGACACCGCGCTCGAGGCGCTGGTGCCCAGCCTGCTGCTGCAGCCGCTCATCGAAAACGCCGTGAAATACGCGGTTTCGCCGTCCGAGCAGGGCGGCACGATCCGCGTCGAAGGCCGGGCGCGCGGCAACATGCTGGAGCTCGCGGTGGCGGATGACGGCCCCGGCTCTGAATACGGGCGCGGCGCCCGGCGCGGGCCGCGGCGTGGGCCTGCGCAACACGCGCGAGCGGCTCTCGCGTGCTCTACGAGGACCGGCACCGCTTCGCGACCCTCGACAACAAGCCCGGGCTGCGCATCGAGCTCGGCCTGCCGCTCGAAATGGCGGGGACATGAACCTCATGCCCGCCACCCGCAAACTGCGCACGCTGCTGGTGGACGACGAGGCGCTGTCGCGCCGCGGCCTGGAGCTGCGCCTGCGCGTCGCGGCGGACATCGAGATCGTCGGCCAATGCAGCAACGGCCGGGAGGCGCTGGCGGCGATCCGCGAGCAACGGCCCGACCTCGTGTTCCTCGACATCCAGATGCCGGGTCTTTCCGGTTTCGACGTGCTGGCGGAACTGCAGCCGCACGAATTGCCGATGATCGTGTTCGTCACGGCCTACGACCGCTTCGCGGTGCAGGCCTTCGAAGCGCGCGCCATCGACTACGTGCTCAAGCCCGTCGACGACGCACGGCTCGCCGCCACGCTCACGCACGTGCGCGAGCTCGTGCGAGCAACGCACCGCCGTGAACGAGCGCAACCAGCTCGTGAACCTGCTGGCGGAGCTGCGCGGCAGCGGCGAGATCGAAGGCGGTGACGCGTCGACCCCTGCAAACCAGCCCAACTGGCTGCCGATCCGCAACGGCCGCGAGACCGTGCGCGTCCCGGTCGAGGCCATCGAGTGGGTGGACGCCGCCGGCGACTATCTATGCATCCACGCCAGCGGCCACACGCACATCCTGCGGGCAACCATGCGTGAAATGGAAAACCTGCTCGATCCGCGCCTCTTCCAGCGCGTGCACCGTTCGACCATCGTGAACCTGACGCGCGTGAAATCGCTGCGCGCGCACATGAACGGCGAATATTTCCTGCGGCTCGAAGGCGGGCAGGAACTGAAGCTGTCGCGCACCTACCGCGACAAGGTCGAGTACTTCCTCAAGCGCCCGCGCGCGCACTGACCAGCGCCCGGCGCGTCAGAGCAGCTGCACCTTCACCGCCTGGCCGGATTCCAGGCGTTCGCCGCCACGGATGATCACGCGGTCGCCGGCCTGCAACAGACCGTCGATCTGCACCTGGTTCTCGCGGCCGGGCCCGAGATTCACGGCGACGCGTTCCGCGGTGTTGTCGGGACGCACGCGCATCACGTAGCTGGCGCCCTGGCGCAGGATCACGGCATCGCGCGGCACGGTGACCACGGCGCGCAGCTTGCGCGGCGCGATCTCCACGCGCACGGGCGTGCCGACGCGCCAGGCGCGATCCGCCAGCGCGATGCGCAGCTCCACCATGCGCGAGCGGTCGTCACCGACCGGAATGACCGCGCGCACCTTGCCGGTGAGCTTGCGGTCGCCCTCGACGAGACTGGCGTCGGAACCCGCGACCACCGTGTCCGCGGTACCGAGCGGCGCGCGTGCGACGACTTCGAGCTCCTGGTCGTTCACGAGACGCAGCAGCGGCGCGCCGTTCGCGACGAACTCGCCGGCCTGTTGCAGGCGCTCGGCCACGATGCCGTTGAACGGCGCGCGCACCGTCGCGCGGTTGAGGTCGAGCCGCGCGCGATCGCGCGCCACGCGCGCCTGCTCGACGTCCTGCTCCGCCATGCGCTCGCGCGACAGCGCCTCGTCGAGCTGGCTCTGCGACACCACGTTGCCCAGCGTCTGGCAGCCGCATGCGCTGCGTGTTCGAGCAGCTGGTGCTGTGCCTCGAGACGCTTCAGGGCGGCCTCGTTGTCGCGCAGCGCAAGCGGAGAGCCGCTCCGGATCGAGCCGCGCGATCGTCTCGCCGCGCTTCACGACGACGCCGGGCTCGGCGATCCACGCGAGCGTGCCGCCGACCTCGCCCGAGATGCGCGCGTCGTTGCGGCTCACGACCGTGCCGGTCGCCGAGAGGCTGGCGCCGAAGTTCTCGGAACGCGCGGTGGTGACCACCACGGGGACCGGCGGCGCGGCCGTCCGCGGCCTGGACGGCGGCGGCCATGACGCAGGCGAGAACGAGAGCGAACACGCGGGAGTTTCATACGGCTTCCATGGGTAGTTTGTCGGGCACCGGCACGGCCTGCGGCGCGGGCTTTTCGATGAGGCGCAGCAGCGTGGGCAGCAGCACGAGCGTGAACACCGAGTTCACGGCCATGCCGCCCACGAGCACGGTGCCGAGGCCGCGATACAGGACGCTGCCGGGACCCGGGATCAGCACCAGCGGCAACATGCCGAAAAGCGTGGTGAGCGTGGTCAGCATGATCGGGCCGCGTGCGCGTCGCGAGCGCGGATTCGACCGCCGCGCGCACCGCCGCGCCGCCGCGGATCTCGGCGCGCGCCTGGTCCACGAGCAGGATGGCGTTGTTCACCACCAGGCCCATCAGCACGACGAACCCGACCATGGTCAGCAGGTCGAGCGTCTGCGGCGTGAACAGCCGCAGCAGCACCAGCGCCAGCACGCCGCCGAAGCTCGCGAGCGGGATGGTCAGGATCACGTACAGGCTGTCCTTGACCGAGCGGAACAGCGCCGCCAGCAGCAGGAACAGGGCGATCAGGGCGATCGCGAGGTTCTGGGCCATGTTGGCCAGGGCTTCCCGCAGGCTGCCGGCATTGCCCTCGTATTGGATCGCCCCGTCCGCGGGTAGCGCGGCACGGATCTCGGGTTCGACGTCGCGCTTCAGCACTTCGATGGCCTGGCCCAACGAGAGGTCTTTGGGCGGGCTCACATTGAGACCGATGGTTCGGTGACCGTCGACGCGACGGAGGCCGCCAGCGCCCACCGTGGAGTCCACACGCACCAGCTCACCCAGGGGCATGACGTTGCCCGCCGGGGTCGAGATCGGGGTGCTGGCCAGCGCCTCGGGCGACTCCCACTTGCTGGCGCGCAGGATCATGTCCAGCCGCCGTTCGCCGTCGAAGTATTCGCCGACGAACATGCCATCGCCGAGCGCCCGGACCACGGTGCCGATGTCGCCACGCGTCCAGCCCACCTCGTTCAGGCGGCGATCGTCGGGCTCGAGGCGCAGCTCGGGTTCGGCCAGTTCGAGGTCCTGGAAGGCCTGTACCTGCGTGCCCGGCATCTTCTCCTGGATGATCTTCTCGGCCTTGCGGGCGGCGGCCAGCAGGCCCTCGAAGTCCGCGGACTGCAGCTGCAGGTCGATGTTGCGGCCGTCGCCGAAGCCGCCGAACAGGTTGCCCTGCGCTGCGAACGACCTGGGTATCCGGGAACCCCACCGTGATCTCTTCGTTCACCAGCCTGCCCAGCTCGTCGATGTCGTCCGGATCGAGCGGGCGCACGCCGAAGTTCGTGCCGAAGCCGCCGGCCAGGATGTAGTAGTTCTTGAGCTTCGGCTCCTTCTCGCCCGCCATGTAGGGCGCGAGCCGTTTCGCCATCGGCTGCACGAATTCGCGCTCGACGGTTTCGATGTTCGTGCCCGGCGGCAGCTGGATGAAGCCGTCGATGGCATCGCGCTTCACGGGCGGCAGATAGTCGAGCGGCGGCAGCAGCGCCCAGGTGAGCACCACCGGCGCGAAGAACAACACGGCGACCGTGGCGTAGCGGCGGCGCGGCGAATCCGTCCAGCGCACGATCCAGCTCGCGATGGCCGCGTACTTGTCGTCGTTGCCCTTGTGAACGTTTTCGGTGTTGAGCCAGCGCGAGGCCGCCAGCGGCAGCGCCGTGACCGAGACGATCAGCGAGGCGATCACCGCGATGGAAATCGTGAGCGCCAGGTCGGCGAACAGCTGCGAGACCGCGTCGCGCATGAAGACGATGGGAAGGAAAACGATGACCGCGGTGACGGTCGAGGCGAGCAGCGCCGGCCAGACCTGCTTCGCGCCCGCGAGCGTGGCCTCGAGTGCGGCCGAGGCCCTTCTCGCGCTGCTGCGCGATGGCCTCGAGCATGACGATGGCGGTATCGAGCGACTGTCCGACACCGAACGCGAGTCCGGCGAGCGAGATGACGTTCAGCGTGCGCCCGAAGGCGTAGAGCATCACCAGCGTGACGGTGAGGCAGATCGGGATCGACAGTCCGACCAGCAGCGTGGCGCGCCGGTCGCGCACGAAATACCAGAGCACCGCGCACGGCGAGCAGGATGCCGGCGAACAGATTGCCGGTGACCATGTCGATGGCCTGGTCGATGAACACCGACGGATCGAAGGACTGCGCGATCGACAGGCCCATCTTCTTGAGCTCGTTGTCGCGCATCGACTCGATCTCGGCCTTCACCGCGGTCAGCGTGTCGAGAACGTTGGCGTCGTTCTCCTTCATGATCTGGATGCCGATGGCCGGATTGCCGTTCTGCAGCGCGAGGTCCGCTGCGATCGCCGCGCCTGACCTGCACGGTGGCGACGTCGCCGAGCCGCACCGGCCGGCCGTCGCGCCACTCGATGCACGAGATCCGCGAACTGGTCCATCGAGTAGCGGCCCGCGAAACGCACGGTGTACTGGCGGCGGCCGATGTCGACGAAGCCGCCCGAGACGTCATCGGCGCTGCCGGCGACCTGCGCGATGCGCGGGATCTGGATGCCGAGCTCCGCGGCGCGCGCCGGATCGAACACGATCTGCAGCTCTTCGTCGGACGCCGAAGTTGATGCGCACGTTCGAAACGCCGGGGATCGATTCGATGCGATTGCGGAACAGCTCCTCGATCTGGCGGCGGTAGTTGTCGATGGGGCCGGGCGTGCCAGGCAGCAGCTGCACGAAGAACCAGGACAGCGTGTTGTTAGGGCCGTTGCCGCCGTCCTCGCCCAGCGAGATCTGCGGCGCCTGCGCGTCGCGCGGCATCGGCGGCAGCTGGTTCATGCGGCTGATGACTTCGAGCATCGTCGCCTGCATGTCGGTGCCGACCGCGAACTGCAGGTTGAGGAACGCGCTGCCCGGCGTTCGCGAACGCGTTGAGCGACTGCATGCCACGCAGGCCCTGCAGCGCCCGCTCCTGCGGCTCGATGATCTCGGATTCGATCTCGGTGGGCGCGGCCGCGCGCCAGGTCGTGAAGATCGAGATCACCGGCTCTTCGATGTTCGGGAAGAGCTGGATCGGTAGTTTGACCAGCGCGAAGATGCCGAGCAGCGCGACCATGAGGATGGCCACGAGCACGCCCGCGGGATTGCGAAGCGAAGTCTCCGTGAGATTCATGTGCGTGCTCGCCCTGTGCGCCTGGAATTGGCGCCACGATACGGACTTGGACGTGCAATCAGGACGCAGGTTTACACGTTTCGGCGCGGGCTCAGGTCGGCTGGCGATGGTGCCGATGGTGCCGGCGTCGCGGAAGACCGGGATAAATCGCAATTCGATCGAGTCTATCCCGGCTTTCGCCGACCCGGCACCACATCGTTCACCAGGTGTAGCGCACGCGATAGCGCACGACGGTCTCGCCATCCTTCGCGCACCGTCACCGGGAAATTGATGGTGCGCGCATCTTCCTTGTCGAAGTTGTGCGTCTTGCGTGAGGACCTTCCAGTTGCTCCAGCGGTAGAGGTTTTCCTTCACCATCACCTCGACCGGCTGCGACTTGTGGTTGCGCAGCTTCACTTCGATCTCCTCTTCCATCCACTTCGCGGTGGTGTCCACGGTGAAATCGACCTGGCGGCGCTCGCCCACGACGTCGAACGCGGAGCCGAGCTTCACGCGCACCTGCTCGTCTTTCGGCGTGTGGTCGATCTTGTCCTCGCCGATGAACTCGAGGCTGCCGTCGGCGTTGTCGAGCTTCGAGACGCGCATGCGACCCGGCGGGCAGCGGGACGCCGAGGCCGAACTGCTTGTCGTTCTTGAACTCGAGGTACACGTCCACCTTCTTGTTCATCGGCACGCCGAGTTCGCGGTCGGTGGCCGGGCTCGGATAGAAGTACGGCTGCATCGCGCCGTAGTAGAGCAGCATCTTCTTCGCGGGAATCTGCTTCGCCTGGTCGAAGAGCTCGATCTGCTTGGTCGAGTTGTTGGGCAGCGTGGTCTTGCGGCCGAGCGTGTAGAGGTGGAACTCGAAGAAGTCCTTCTGCACGAAGCCCGGCGGCGGCCGGCGCGTTCGCGGCCATCTCGAGCACCTCGCGCCGGAACATGCGCGGCTCCACCTCGGGCTGCACGCGCTGCACGTCACCGGCGATGAGCTTGAGCCTCGCGTCCGGATACGTGGCGCCGGACTGGTTGATGATGCTCACCCACGCCGACAGATCGAGCACGCCGCTGTTCGCATCCGCGCCTTCGTTGAAGATGAGGTTGTAGTCGGCCCACCAGGTGATGCCGCCGGTCTGATAGGTGACGCGCGCCTTGTGAGTGCCGCCGCCGGCGAGACTGGATGTCCCACACCAGCGTCGGCTTGGTGTTGAGTCCGCCGGGCAGATCCGGGAACTTCACGCGACGAGTAGCCCGGCAGCGAGTAGATGGAGCCGTCCGTGCCCGCGCAGCACGATGCCGTCGATGGCCGAGAGCAAGCGTGCCGGTGATCGGTGGACGACGTTGTTGCCATTCGGCTTGTCGACGGTGATCTGCCGGTCGATGAACTTCAGCAGCAGCTTCTGCGTGCTCACCAGGTCGAACTGGAAGTTCTGCTCGAGCACGCGGGTGGACGGATCGCTGAGCGACGTGAACGTCACGGTGGTCGGATCGATGAGCGCGGCGACGTCCGTGAACGACAGCTGCGAGCGGCCCTGTTTGATCCTGATCTCGCGGTCGTCGCGCACCAGCGCGTAGCCCGGCACGGACATGGCGTTCGGCACGCCCTGCCCCGGCATCGGCCGGTAGAACTCGGGCGAAATCGCCGCCGGGCTGCGCCGAGCTGTAGATGGTGATGGCGGTTTCGGGCTCGGCGGAAAGCGCCGGAGCGCAGTACACGCCCGCACCGAGACACAACGTGGAAACGGCGGCGGCGAGCGGTTTGCGATTGGACTTCATTGACACGTGAACCTCGATGAAAAACTCATGACAACTAACGCAGCGCGGCGCGCTGCTGGTCTAGGCCCGGGTACGTTCGGGAAACTGCGAACCACGTCGCAGGATTGCCCGGAACCCGTTTCCGGAATGTGAAGCGGCGCAGCGGCGGGCGGACATAAGAATCGCAGCATAAGTGGGTGCGATCCTGTAGGACCAACGGCAGATACCAGCCCGAGTGGCGCCTGGCCTTCTTGCGGCGCGTGAGCGCGGGAAGTGGCGGTCGTGGAGTCCGTTCGGCCCTGAATCTGCGGAATTTCGAGCAACGATGGAAGCTGCGAGTCGTAGTGAATCCTCTGGTGTGAACCAGGCTCCCGGCAGCAGGTCTCGTCGCTGCCCGCGCCCGCCATGGATCGCGAATTCATCATCAAGAACCAGATCGTCGAGCGATATCTCGCCGGCCGGCTTCCGCCCAAAGGTGTCACCGATTTCGAGCGTCTCATCCGCGCGCGCCCGGAGCTCATCGAGGAGCTCGGTCTCGCGGACAAGGTGAATGCGGGTCTGCGTCTGTTGGACGCGGCCGGCGTGGCCGAACCTTGGGCCGAGAAGCCGAAAAAAGTCTGGGAGCAGCCCTGGTTCGGTTTCGGCGCCGCGGCAGCTCGCGCTCGTCGCGCTCATCGGATGTGCCGCGCTCGCGATGCAGGTTTCGTCGCGCGACCAGCGCATCACGAAACTCACTCAGGAAACCCAGGAGCGGCCGATCGCGCCTTCGACGCAGAAGCGCACGATTCTCGTCGGTGTGGCCCGCAACGGCCCGCCGGCGAACTCCACGGTCACGATCAACCACGGCGAATTCGCCGAGCTCAAGGCGGACCTCTCGTGGACGCGCTACAGCGTGTTCCGCATCTCGATCGACCGCGTGAACCAGGGTCGCGTCGCGGTGCTCGACGGCGTCAGCAAGGATTCGAACGGTCACGTGCGGCTCTCCCTCAATGCCGGCGCCTTCGGCCCCGGTGACTACTTGGTGGCGCTCGAAGGCCTGAACATGCGGCGCGAGAGACTGCCGGTGGCCTGGTTCCGCGTCAGCATTACCCGCTAACGCACTTCCACTCTTGTCGATGAGTCTCGGCGCGGTGGCGCGCGTGTCGTCGGCCGCGAGCGTCGCCTCGCCTCCGCGCTGAACGTCACGCCAGCGCCGTGGCACGCGGTCCAGCGCGATCGCGTAGATCGTGAGCTTGCCGGCGCATCGATCCTCAATCGCAGCCATTGCTTGTAGTCCTGGATGCGCAGGCTCGAGAACGCCTCGTTCGAATGGCGGCCGAAGATCCGGATCGAGACGAATAGATAGAGCCCGAGGATGAACGCGCCGACGGGCCCGCCCAGCGTGAACGTGATCACGCCGGAGATCAGCAGCTGCAGGATGCTGCCGTAGCCCAGGTCGCAGCACGTCGTCCGTGAGCCAGCAAGGCGACCCATCCCACCGCGAACGCCGCGGCCAGGTGCAGCAGCGCGTGAAACGCACCGCCGAGGATGCGCCACGACCGCACGTGTGTGTCCGTGAAGAAGATGAAGCCGCCGACGATCGTGACCAGCCACATGCCATTCAGGGGATCGCGAATCGAGGCGTTGATGGCCGCCGACAAGGCGGTCGGCAGGTCGATGACGTCCGCGGCCTCGAGGCTGGCGGACGCGAGCCACGCCGACATCGCGTAGAGAAAGGCATATAACCAGCCCGCCTTCGGGTTGGTCACCGGAAACAGGAAATTGCGCCAGCAAAGGCGCCGCGAAATCTTCTCGTCCGGGTACGCGGCGCGCTGGACGAACCCATTGCGCAGCTCCTTCGTCGGCGGCGCGTGCGTGGGATGCAGGAAGGCACCGCCTCCACCCGAGGTGATCTTCTGGATGCCCTCCGCGTTCTCGTGGCGCTTGTAGAAATGCAGGTCGCCGGTGAGGAACACGCGCGCCTTGCGGCGGAACACCTTCTCTTCGAGAAAGCGCGTGCTCGACAACTCCTCGTAGCTCGAGTGCCTGGGGTACGCGTCTTCCAGGATCCAGCGCGGCTCGGGCACGCACATGATGAGCCGCGCCGCATCGTCCATGCATTGCGCGATCTTCTGGAAGTACTGGACCTGCGGCTCGTCGAGATCCGCGCCGAGCTGCAGATCGATCGCGAGCAGCCACCAGTTCGCGGGTAGTTTGAGCGCGAAGTAGCTGCGCGTCTGTCGCGTCGCGGCACCGGCGAAACCGCGCTCCGGCCGGCAGAACGTGCGCGAGAAGGCGACCAGGCTGTCGTACCAGTCGTGGTTGCCGGGTATCGCGAAGACGTCGGGCTTCGCGCGGCCGGCGATACGCGAGCCGGTACGGGGTTTCGGTACGCGTCTCGTATTCGGAGCGCGTGGGATAGGGATAGACCTCGTCGCCGCCGAACACCAGCACGCTTGCCGGATTGCGTCGTCAGCGCCGCGCCACCTGCGGTGCGCAGCTCGAGCGTGGGCTGCGCGATCGCGTCGGCGACCGCGTAGGTCGGGTTCCAGCCGTCGCCGATATCGGCAACGTAGTCGAGCCAGAAATCGCCGCCGGCATGAGAATAGTCGAACTCGCTTTGCGGCTGGCTCGCCAGCGCCTCGATGAGCCGCGTGTCCGAGTGCCGGCCGAAGATGTTCGCGATCGCGACCAGGTACGCGGAGTGCGACAAGCACGCGCGGGTCGTACCAGCCGACCATCGAGCGGCGCCGCACCGGTTCCATCAGCCGCTCCGCAGCGTGAGCACGGGCGGCTGATTCACGACGGAGCGCGTGGCCAGCCAGCCGGCGAAGCACACCAGCATCCCGCCGCCCACGAGTCCATAGATCCACACCAGCGGATCCAGCGTGTACGGGATCTGCAGTACGTTCTTCGCGATGAAGTAGCCGGCGATCGACGCGCCGATCGCCGCGAGCGTGCCGGAGAGCACGCCGAGCGCGGCGAACTCGGCGAGCAGGCCTTTGAGCACCGTGGAGCGGTTCGCGCCGAGCGTGCGCAGCATCGCGCTTTCATAGCGGCGTTCTTCGCGGCTCGCCTGCACCGCGGCGATCAGCACGACGAGGCCGGCCAGCAGCGTGAACAGGAAGACGCTCTGCACCGCGGCCAGGGCCTTGTCGATGATCGAGCGGACCTGGCCGAGCAGTTCGTCGACGTTGAAGACGGACACGCTCGGGAAGCGCCGCACGAGATCCGCGATGGTCTTCGGGTTTTTCGCCATCCATGTGGGCCGCCGTCATCCACGTGCCCTGCGAGCCTTCGAGCAGGCCCGGCGCGAACATCAGGAAGAAGTTCGGCTGGAAGCTGTCCCACTTCACCTTGCGGACGCTGGAGATCTTCGCGGAGCGCGTTTCGCCGGCGACGTCGAACTGCAGCTCGTCGCCGATCTTGAGCTTCAGCTCTTCCATGTATTCGCGTCGACACCGAGACCAGCGGCTTGCCGAACTCCTCCGGCGTGAACCAGTGCCCGTCCGTGATCTCGTTGTCGCGGCCGAGTTGTTCGGCCCAGGTGATGTTCTGGTCGCGGGTCGGCGAACTGCTCGCCGCGATCGCGTGGCGAACTTCGATGCTCGTCGATCGGCCGTGCCGTTGATGTGCGTCATGCGCGCGCGGACCATCGGCAGCGCGCGCGCACGCTCCGCGCCGCGCTCCTCGAGGAATTTCTCGAAGTTCTCGTGCTCGTCCGGCGGGATGTTGATGAAGAAGAAGTTGGGCGTGTCCGCCGGCAGGCTGCGGCGCCAGTCATTGAGCAGGTCGTTGCGCACCACCGCGAGCAGCAGCAGCATCATGATGCCGTGCGCGAACGCGGTGAGCTGCACGACGCTCTCGGTGCGGCGCCGGCCGAGATTCGCGATCCCGTAGCGCCAGGAAACACCGACGCCGCCGCGCAGGCGGTTGGTGAGCCAGACCAGCAGCCAGCCCGCGGCGGCGACCACCAGCACGAATGCCGTGAGGCCGACGACGAAGCCGAGGAAGATCGGCACGTCGCGCAGCACCCACTAGATGAGGAAGCGCGATCGCGAGCACGGCGGGACCGAATGCGAGCATCACCAGCGGCGGCGGCGGACCGATGTCGCGGCGCAGGACGCGCAGCGCCGGCGTGCGCGAGAGCTGCAGCAGCGGCGGCAGCGCGAAACCGCCGAGCACGGCGATCGACGTGAGGAAGCCGATGCCCAGCGGCGCGAGCCCCGGCGGCGGCAGCTCGCCTTGCAGGAGATCCTTGAGCGCGATGACCAGCCAGGCCTGCGCGCCGAAGCCGATCAGTGAGCCGAGAATCGCCGCCAGCGATGCCGACGAAGATCAGCTGCATGAGGCTCACCGTGAGCGTGAAGCCGCGAGTGGCGCCGAGCGTCTTCATCAGCGCGACGGAATCCAGGTGACGATGCACGTAACGTCGCGCCGCCATCGCCACCGCGATCGCGCACAACAGCACCGCGACCAGGCTCGCGATGCTCAGGAAGCGGCCGATGCGGTCCATCGCGTTCTTGATCTGCGGCGCCGTTTCGTCGACGTCGAGCGATCTCTTCGGTTTCGCTTCTTGTTCGCCTTGAGCCAGTCGCTTGAACGACTGCGATCTCGGCGCGCGGACCCGCGAACAGCGCGCGCGCGCGTGAGCCGGCTGCCGGGCTGGATCAGCTGCGTGGCCTGCGATGTCGGCCTCGTTCATGAAGAGGCTCGGCGCGAGGTCGAGGAACGTGGCGCCCTGATCGGGCCGGCTGATGAGGATGCGCGACACGCGGAACTTGCTCGCGCCGATCGCCGAGCTCCGTGCCGATGCCCGCGCCGAGCGCCGCCGCGAGGCGCGAGTCCGGCCACACCTCGCCGCGGCCCGGATTGCCTTTCGCCGGCTCGGCCGCTGCCGAAGGGCTCGTTCGACAGCATCACCTTGCCGCGCAGCGGATATTCCGGCGAGACCGCGCGCAGCGCCGTGAGCTGGCTGTCGTCGCCGTTGAAGACGACGCTGAACATGCCCGTGCTGCGCGCAACCTGCAGGCCGCGACGCCGCGGCCTCCTCGAGTGAGCTCGTCGTCGATCGGGCTGCGCCGATTCCAGCCGCAGGTCCGCGGCGAGCACCTCGCCCGCCTGGTTGTCGACCGCGATGCCGATGCGATCGACCAGAAAGCCCACGCCCGTCAGCGCCGCCACCGCGACGGTGATCGCGAGCACCAGCACGCCGAGCTCGCCCGACCTCCATTCGCGGATCAGCGTGCGCATGGCGAGTGGCGAGGGCGTTCACGCGACTGCCCTACTTCAGCTGTCCCGAGTCCATCTGGAGCACGCGCCCGCAGCGCGCCGCCACCGCGCGGTCGTGCGTGACCAGCACCAGCGTCGTGTGCGATTGGGCGTTGAGATCGAACAGCAGCGAGACGATGCGCTCGCCCGTGTGCGTGTCCAGGTTGCCCGTGGGCTCGTCCGCGAACAGCACCGCCGGCCGCGTGACGAACGCGCGCGCGATCGCCACGCGCTGCTGCTCGCCGCCCGAGAGCTGGCGCGGGTAGTGGCCCGTGCGGTGTTCCAGCCCGACGCGGCCCAGCGTTTCGTGGGCCGCCGCGCGCGCGTCGCGGCGGCCCGCGAGCTCCAGCGGCAGCATCACGTTCTCGAGCGCCGTGAGCGACGGCACCAGGTGGAAGGACTGGAACACGAACCCGACGCGCTCGGCGCGCAGCCGCGCGCGGCCATCTTCGTCGAGCGAAGTCAAGTCGGCGCCCGCGAGAGTGATGCGTCCGGAAGTGGGCGTATCCAGGCCGGCCAGCAGCGCGAGCAGGGTGGATTTTCCCGCGCCGGAGGCGCCGACGATGGCAACTGATTCGCCCGCGGCGATGTCCAATGACACGTCGTTCACGATGGTCAGCATCCCTTCCGGGCTGGTAACCTTTTTTGTGAGGTTTTCGGCTTTGAGTACGCTCATCCGATTCGCTTGTTTGCTGTGGGTCTTCGCGCTCGGTGGCATCGCCGTCGCCGCAACTCGCCGCGCCGCGCACCATCGTCGTGCTTGGCGACAGCCTGAGCGCCGGTTACGGCATCAGGGTTCAGGAAGGCTGGGTACATCTGCTCGAGCAGCGGCTTGCCGCACGAAGGGTACGGATACCGCGTCGTCAACGCCAGCGTGAGCGGCGAAACCACGCAAGGTGGGGTCGCCCGCCTGCCACGAATGCTCGATTTGCACAAGCCCGCCATCGTGATCAGTCGAGCTCGGCGGCAACGACGGCCTGCGCGGGCTGCCGCTCGCGGCGAGCCGCGAGAACCTGCAAACGCGCCATCGAGCTCGCGCAGAAGGCGAACGCGCGCGTCGTGCTCGTCGGCATGGTGATCCCGCCTAACTACGGGCAACGCTACGGGCAGGAATTCCGCGACATGTTCGCGACGCTCGTCGAAGCAGTACCAGCTCGCGCTCGTGCCGTTCCTCCTGGACAAGGTGGCCCTCGATCCCGCGCTCATGCAGGACGACGGCATCCACCCCAACGCCAAGGGCCAGCCCCAGCTGCTCGAAAACCTCTGGCCGAAGCTCAAGCCGCTGCTAGTTGCCCCGGGCAAACCCGCAGGCTAGCCTGCGGCATCGAATTCGAGGGGTGGTCGTGGAAAAGCATTGGCTCAAGATCGTATCCGCCCGGCGTTCGCGCTGAAATCGACATCAACGAGTACGCCTCCCTCAAGGAGCTGATCGAACGCGGGCTCGCCGTGCATGCCGTGCACGACGCCTACGTGCAGATGGGCAAGGCCATGACTTATCGGCGAGCTCGACGTGCTGTCGGCGCAAGTTCGGCGCCTTCCTGCAGATCGAGCTGCGGGCTCAAGAAGGGCGACCGCGTCGCCGTGATGATGCCTAACACGCTGCAGTACCCGATCGTCGTCCATGGGGCGCTGCGCGCCGGCCTGACCGTGGTCAACACCAACCCGCTGTACACCGCGCGCGAGCTCGAGCATCAGCTCACCGATTCCGGCGCCACCGTCATCGTGATCCTCGAGAACTTCGCGCACGTGCTGCAGGAAGTGATCGCTCACACGCCGATCAAGCATGTCGATCGTGACCAGCGTGGGCGAGATGCTCGGATTTCCCAAGGGGAACATCGTCGACTTCGTCGTGCGCCACAAGCGCAAGCAGGTGAAGCCTTACAGCCTGCCCGGCGCGAAGCGCTTCAAGCAGGCGCTGAAGGAAGGCTCGGCCGTGCGCTTGCAGGCCGTGAAGCTCACGCACGAGGACATCGCGTTCCTGCAATACACCGGCGGCACCACCGGCGTCGCCAAGGGCGCGATGCTGACGCACGGGAACATGGTGGCGAACGTGCTCCAGGCGATGGAGTGGATCGGCCCCTCGTTTCCGCGCGATCCGGCGACGTTGATCACCGCGTTGCCGCTGTATCACATCTTCGCGTTGACGGCGAACTGCCTGCTGTTCGTCGTGCTCGGCTGGCGAAACATACTCATCACGAATCCGCGTGACTTCCCGGCGTTCGTGGCGGAGCTGAAGAAGTACAAGTTCACTTACATGAGCGGCGTGAACACGCTGTTCAATGCGCTGCTGCACACGCCCGGCTTCGACAAGGTGGATTTCAGCGAACTCAAGGTCACTCTTGGCGGCGGCATGGCCGTGCAGGAAGCCGTGGCGAAGCGCTGGAAGGAAGTGACCGGCAAGATTCTCACGCAGGCGTGGGGACTCACCGAGACGTCGCCCGCCGCTTGCATCAACAAGCCCGGCGAGGACTTCAACGGGTCGATCGGCCTGCCGATTCCGTCGACCGAAATCAGCATTCGCGACGACGACGGGAATGAGCTCGGCATCAACCAGGTCGGCGAGATCTGCGTGCGCGGGTCCGCAGGTGATGGCCGGTTACTGGAATCGGCCCGATGAGACCGCGAAGGTGATGATCGGGAAGGACCTGCTGCGCACCGGCGATATCGGTCGCATCGATGAGACGCGGCCTCGTGTTCATCGAGGATCGCAAGAAGGACATGATCCTCGTGTCCGGATTCAACGTGTATCCGAACGAGGTGGAGAGCGTTGCCGTGACGCATCCCGGGGTGCTCGAAGCCGCCGCGATCGCGCAGGCGGATGAGAAGTCCGGCGAGGTCGTCGCGCTGTTCATTGTGAAGAAGGATCAGAGCCTCACCGAGACAGGACGTCATCGATCACTGCCGCAAGGCGCTGACCGGATACAAGGTGCCGAAGCACGTGTATTTCAGGTCCGGATCTTCCGAAGACGAATGTGGGGAAGATTTTGAGGAGGGCGTTGAGGGATGAGTTGCCGAAGTCATCAGAACTAGAGCTTTCTCCTGTTTACGAATGCGAAAACATGTAGGCCGGCAACAAGTCTTCCGGGCGCATCAGGCATGCGCGGAGTTCGCCCTCTCTGGCTTTCGAGCCAATCGTGCACAGTCTCGACCAGCCCACCGGCTTGCTCACGTACGAAGTGCTTATATTCCTGCAGCTTTGCAATTGGTAAGTCCGGCACATAAGCCACTCGTTCGATTAGGCGATCTGCAGGACTCCGCCGTGTTGAGGTGTTATGGAGAACCGTGGCAACAAGGCAATTTATGGTCTGCGTAAGTGATGCGACTACCTCTGGAGTTAGTGTTGGAATGATCGTGGCTTCAGATATTGGAACGTACAGTCCGTTTCGAGTAACGCGAACTCGCTTTAGACGCTTGAAGTGAACGAGGGCGGATGGGAATTGCCTTTGAACCTTTAGTTGCTTGAAAAGCGCTTCCACACTCGGTGCAGGCCCACGAACAGGAATTGGAAAGGGCGTGCCATTCTCGTCTAGATAGTCAGGCGAACGCTGCCAATGGTAAACAACATGGCAAATAAGGTCGTGATCAACCGAGCGTCGTCGCCTTGGTGCTAATTTGTTAGCTTCTTTTCGGGCACGTGCACGCGCATCTTTCACCAATTTGTCGAGCGTGCTATCCGATAACGATCGATCCAGGGAACAAAGTGTGAAGATCGCCTTCAACAGTTGTTTCACCCTTTTCTCTTGGGTAGAAAGTCGAAGCTTAGTCACGAGATTTCTCCCCACTTTCCCTTGCCACTGTTGCTGTAATTAGTACGCGATTGCGCGATCGAGTCGTGTTGCCTGCGGCCGAAGCAATTCCAGTTCAGGGCATTCATCATCACCTGGATCTTTGCCAGAGCTTCTCTTTGAATCCGATACGCTGTCTTTCGATCGTTGACTTTCACGCTGAGAAGTTTTGTGACGTACGCGCGCTTACCCAGCCTCAGATCAAACTCCCGTAGTTGGGACTCCACGAAGCGCAAATCTGATTTGGCGGCCAGGAAACTATCGGGGCATGCGCTTATACGATCGCGACAACGTTAGATAGCCCTCTCGTTCAACGGCAGCGCCGGCTCTTATTATTTGATCTTTTAGAGTCTTGATGGTGACGTCCCGACCGTATGCCCTAACAAGCTTCGCGAAGGAGGATTTGGGCCTTGGAGCTGAAGGGTCGAGGCTTACCTTTCAGATCGGTGAAGTCGAGTCCGTTCTCCATGCCGAAACCACCTGATCAACGCGGCTTAGTGTGACGCTCGTTGCGGGACAAATCAGAAATTGCTCCTCTGACAATTCTTCTTACTTCGAGCCGGCTGACTCCCGCCATTGATGCGATTTGAGATTGGGTCGCACGCAGTCCGTTGATGCGCGCGATCCTGTCAGCCGCTCGAACGAAGGCGTTACGTAACATTTCTCGGCGATTGGCGCGTTGAGGCCGAGCCGCAAAAGGATTGAGGCGATGCTCAAGAACGCGCGTATTACAAACGCTTCGTCGAGTTCAGATTTTCGCGCTGATGACGTTTTCAGGCCCACTAGAAATAGATCGCTTTTAGAAACCTGTCGATCAGTTTCCGACAAGTTAAGCCCGTTTACTTCTAGATATTGAAGCGGAATCCTTCTAGGGACATCGCAAATCTGCGGCTATTTGCGAAGATATTGCGATTTACAAAGCTTTTAGCACCTGATTGGAAGCGCGACGAAAAATTTCGTCGACCAAGTAATTCAGACTGTCCCCGAACCGCTGATGCCTTGAATCGTCGAACCACTCCCGCTGATACCTTGCGTACCTGAGCCACTGATGCCCTGGGCTTTGAACCACTACCGCTGATGCCTTGGGTCCCTGAGCCACTGATGCCTTGGATCGTCGAACCGCTACCGCTGATGCCCTGGGTCCCGGATCCGCTGATGCCTTGAGTCCCCGAGCCGCTGATGCCTTGGATCGTCGAACCGCTACCGCTGATGCCCTGGGTCCCGGATCCGCTGATGCCCTGGGTCCCGACCACTGATGCCTTGAATCGTCGAACCGCTACCGCTGATGCCCTGGGTCCCGGATCCGCTGATGCCTTGAGTCCCCGACCGCTGATGCCTTGGATCGTCGAACCGCTACCGCTGATGCCCTGGGTTCCGGATCCGCTGATGCCTTGTCCCCGAGCCGCTGATGCCTTGGATCGTCGAACCGCTACCGCTGATGCCCTGGGTCCCGGATCCGCTGATGCCTTGAGTCCCCGAGCCGCTGATGCCCTGGATCGTCGAACCGCTACCGCTGATGCCCAGGGTCCCGGATCCGCTGATGCCTTGGGTCCCCGCCGCTGATGCCTTGATCGTCGAACCGCTACCGCTGATGCCCTGGGTCCCGGATCCGCTGATGCCTTGGGTCCCCGAGCCGCTGATGCCTTGAATCGTCGAACCGCTACCGCTGATGCCCTGGGTCCCGGATACCACTGATTCCTAGGGTGCCAAGTTGCACATCAATCGTGATCTTAAAGTCCGAGACAATAATGAATGCCCTATCTAGCGAGGGCTGAATGCCAGCAATTTGGACTTCATCTCCAATGCTTAGGCTTGCCAACAGTTCCGGCGAAACGCTGGTCACATCGACGGCAAGCGCGCCAATTTGAATCTGCCCAACGGACGGAGCTAGTTCTCTACTCTTCCCGCAACAAAAACTGCGCTGGCCCCTGCAACATAGGGCGTGGCTGTGATCAACATGTTTGTTGCCCGCAATCTCGAAGTTTGCCGCGATAAATCTGCGTAGACAAATGAACCAGCACCGACACTCTGAGAGAAGCGGTTAGCCGAAATCTTTCGGCCTTCCAAGAAAAATCTTGTCGTCGAACTAACAGAAATTGTTTGGCCGAGAATTGAGTGTTGAGAACCGTCAGCAGTTAAATGGTCAACCGGGCCGGCGACATACAACTCTTGAGCCGCAGCAATTGACGCACCACCAACCGCGAGTAAGGCAACTACTAGTCTTGTGCTCACTTTGATTCGCATTGTTCTTGTGCCTCCGTGCCATTCCGTGGAAGGTCGACACTTGACAAAATTTAGATTTATTCGTGACCTGCGTCACAAGCCTAGCGCGAAGGCTTTGCTTAAGTCAAAACGGTGTTGCCATTACGGCCGCGTATTAGCCCGTCTTTGCGGGCTCAAGTCCCAATGCGACTAATTCCCATCTTGGGACACTTTGTCCTTCATTGGCGTTCTGTCAGGTGGGCGATCAATGAACTGAAATACTGCAACTCCGATCCGTTCGGCCGGCTCTGCTTGAGGACTTTCCTTTGTAGAGTATGGGCTTAGCCAATTGTCGATCTCGATAAGAAGCTCCATTACACGCTCACGTACATACTTCTCGAAGATCGGTACAACCTCCTTCGGGAGGCCGTGATCAGAAATCACCGATTGTTCGAGTCGCTTCTCCGTATTTTTGGCGTCCATGTTGAATTGAACCGTGTCAGCGAGCCTAGTCAGAGCATTTCCAAATACCTCGAGCTGAGCCGGCGACATTTCTTCGACTGGTTTCAGAACGCGCGATATCGCACGAATGTGTGTTTCGCCTGATCGCACGACCGCTCGCAGTCGAACGAGTTCTTCCAGCGCGTCCTTGGAATTGACGGCCGGATTAACGAAGTGAACCAACTCTTGGAAGCTCCTTCCTTTCACACCCCCTAGTTCGAGCTCCAACGGGAATGCCATATGGGCCAACAAATTGCGGATTGGTATGCCACTCATGAAGCACCTCCATTAGTGATCTTGTCATCGACTTCCCAATCGGCGGAATTGCATCCTCTTTGTCAATGAAGCGGTCAACATCGCGCCTAGCAACACCAGTCGAGATCGAGACACGTGCTCGCGTTAGGGGAACACCGTCACCAAGCCCGTCGCGAACAGCTGTCTCTACATAGACGCGCCGGATAAGTTCAAGAAATTCATCGTAGCGCACACCCGCACGCACAAGAATTCGGACAAGTGGTCGAAGTACTCGCCGAAAAGTCGCCAGCAAGTGTTCTCGTGGCCCCTTTTGGTTCGATTGCAGGTCTGCGTCGATCACTTTTGACTTACCAATTTCATTGTTTCTATGAGGCTGTAGCAATGATTCGCTCTTTCTCTTGATACGCAAACCTATCCGTCATCCCCGCCACATAGTCCGCAACGACACGCGCTCGCGCCTTCCTTCCACCTTCTGCATCGGCACGCGCGACGAGCGACTGATGCTCCGGTGGCAAACGTGATGGATCGCCGAGATACGCTTCAAACAAGGTCCTGAGAGTGGCGCGGGCTTCATCCATGACCTCCCTGACCCTGGGATGATTGTAGAGCTTAGTGCGCAGGAAGCGCTTCAACTCTTGATGTTCATCGAGCACAGCGTCGCTGAGCGAGATCAGCGGCTGTGACTGTCGCCGGACGGCGTCGATGTCCTCCACCTTGGACTCCACGATATTCCGCTCCGCCTGAACAATGACGTCGCTCACGAGATAATCCACCATCCGGCGAATCGTCTCGTATAGCTGCCGGCGAGGAGAAACGCCGGGGTACTTCTCGAGCACGACTGCGTAACAGCGCTCGAAAACACGCACTTCCCGCAAATCCTCGATCGCAAGCAAGCCGGCGCGCACGCCATCGTCTATGTCGTGATTGTTATAGGCGATCGCGTCGGCAAGGTTCGCGAGCTGTGCCTCCAGCCCTGGCTGGGTGCGATTCAGAAAGCGCTCGCCGACATCACCCAGCAGGCGCGCGTTCTGCGCCGAACAATGCTTCAACACGCCCTCGCGGCATTCAAACGTCAGATTGAGGCCAGAAAAGTCGGCGTAGCGTTCCTCGAGCTCGTCGACGACGCGTAGGGACTGGAGGTTGTGCTCGAAGCCGCCGTAGTCACGCATGCACTCGTTGAGCGCGTCCTGGCCTGCATGCCCGAAAGGTGTGTGGCCAAGATCATGCGCGAGGCAGATGGCTTCGGTAAGGGTCTCATTGATCTTCAGCGCGCGTGCCACGGTGCGACCGATCTGGGCAACCTCGAGCGAGTGAGTGATCCGCGTGCGATACAGATCGCCCTCGTGATTTACGAATACCTGCGTCTTGTAGACGAGCCTGCGGAAGGCATTCGAATGGATGATCCGATCGCGGTCACGCTGGAACTCGGTCCGGTATCGCGGCGGCGGTTCCGGAAAGCGCCGGCCGCGACTGCGTTCATCGATCGCGGCGTACGGCGCAAGGACCTCGCTCATCATCTTATCCGCAGCGCGCTCGCAGCGTCTCCCGCAGCGCCGCGTCGTCGTAATCGCCGGTGACCACGGATTTGCCGATCGCCTTGAGCAGGACGAGGCGGATCCGGCCGGCCGCAACCTTCTTGTCGATCTTCATGTTCTCGGCGATGGTCTCCGCCGGCAATGAACGCACGTCGGTTCGCAGGCCGAATTTCTGCAGCACGTGCTCGATGCGTGCGACATCGGCCGCGCTCACCCAGCCGAGCCGCTGCGAAACTTCCGCCGCGAGCAGCATGCCGGCGCCCACGGCCTCGCCGTGCAGCCACGTGGAATAGTTGGTCGCGCTTTCGATGGCATGTCCGAACGTGTGGCCGAGATTGAGCAGGGCGCGATCGCCGCGCTCGTGCTCGTCGCGTGCGACGATTTCGGCCTTGATCTCGCACGAGCGACGGATCGCGTGCGTCAGGGCATTGGTGTCCCGCGCGAGGAGTTTCTCGGCATGTGCATCGAGCCAGTCGAAGAACTCGCGGTCCACGATGAGTCCGTACTTGATGACCTCGGCGAGACCGGCACGCAATTCTCGGTCGGGCAGCGTCGCAAGCGTATTGGTATCCGCGAACACGGCGGCCGGCTGATGAAACGCGCCGATGAGGTTCTTGCCACCCGGATGGTTGACGCCGGTCTTTCCGCCCACTGACGAGTCAACCTGCGCCAGGAGCGTCGTAGGCACCTGAACGAACGCGATGCCGCGCTGGTAGCAGGCAGCCGCAAAGCCCGCCATGTCACCCACGACACCACCGCCGAGAGCGACGACGCAGGCGTCGCGTGCAAACCGGTTGGCGACCAGCACGTCGAGCATGCGCGACACGTTGGCCATCGTCTTGTGCACTTCCCCGTCCGGCAGCGCCACCTCGATGCAGCGTCGTGGTGAGAGCACGGCGGTGAGCCTGGCTGCATACAGCGGACCCACGGTGGTGTTCGTCACGAGCAGGACGTCACGCGCCGGAATCGCCACATCGAGGTCTTTCCTGAGCTCGAGGGCGCCCGCTCCGACGAAGATGGGGTAGCTGCGCTTGCCGAGATTGACGTCGATGCGTTGCACGGGGTGAATTATATGCGGCCGGGGCTACTCAGCCCTGGCCCGCCTTGAATGCCGCGAGGATGGCGTCCGCGACCATGTGGACCTTGCGCCCGTCGGTCGCGATGGTGAAGTCCGCCAGCGACTCGTACAGCGGCGCCCGAACTACCATGAGTTCCGTGAGCTTCGTCAGCGGGTCGACGTCGTGGAGCAGCGGGCGGTTGCGTCCCTGGCGCACTCGTTCGGCCTGCTGGTCGAGCGACGTGCGCAGATAGACCACGAAACCGCGCTCATGAAGCACCTGGCGGTTTTCGGGCAGCAGGATGGCACCGCCGCCGGTCGCGAGCACTATCGGACTCTCGCGCGACACTTCCTCGAGGACCTCGCGCTCGCGCTGCCGGAATCCGGCCTCGCCCTCGCGCGAGAAGATGTACGAGATGTCCACTCCGGTACGCGATTCGATCTCGGCGTCGCTGTCGCGAAACGGGGCGCGCAGGAGCCGTGCGAGATGTTTGCCCACGGCGGTCTTGCCGGAGCCCATGGGACCGATCAGGAAGACGTTGGAAGTGCGCGGCGACATCGCCGCGGGAGCATAGCGGAAATGAAACGGCCGCCCTCGTCATGAAGACGGGGGCGGCCGCCGTGTCGAACGGATATGCGCGGGATCAGTAGACGCTGACGCCTTCGCGCAGGATCTTCGGTGTGACGAAGATCAGGAGCTCGTCCTTGTTGTTCGTCTTGCCCGTGGTCTTGAAGAGGCGGCCGAGCACCGGCACGTCGCCGAGGTACGGCACCTTCTTCTCGGTCTCGCGGCGCTCCGTTTCCAGGATGCCGCCGAGCACGACGGTCTGACCATCGTTCACGAGCACCTGGGTGGTGATTTCGCGAGTGTCGATCGAGGGCACCTGCTGGCCGGCACCACCGACGATGACCTGGCCGACGCTGTCCTTCTTGATGTTGAGGTCGAGGATCACGCGGTTGTCCGGGGTGACCTGCGGGGTGACCTTCAGCGAGAGGACGGCCTTCTTGAACGAGATCGTGGTGGCACCGGAGGACGCGGATTCCTGGTACGGAATTTCCACGCCCTGCTCGATGCTGGCTTCGCGCTGGTTCGCGGTGATGACACGCGGCGTCGAGATCACCTCACCGCGGCCTTCGGCCTGCGCGGCTGAGATTTCGAGGTCCACGAGGAAGTCCTGGCCGAGCAGCATGAAAGCGATGCTGCCCGCGGGGCTCGCGACCGGCAGGTTCACGTTGTAACGGTTCGGCGTGCCGGGACCATCCGACAGCACGAAGCCGGGGCCGTCGTTCGTCAGATCGTCGTCCTCGGCGCGCTCCTGCATGAACTCGAGCATGTCGTCGTTGTTCGGGGCGTTGCCGCTCGTGTAGCCGAGGTTGTTGCCGAGGAAATCGAAGCCGCTGAAGCTGGCGCGCGCGCCGAGTTCACGCGAGAAGTCATCGCTGACGATGACGATGCGGGCTTCGATCTGCACCTGGCGGATCGGAATGTCGAGCGTGCCGACGAGGCGGCGGATGTCGTCGAGACGATCGGCCGAATCCTGCAACAGCAGGGTGTTGGTGCGCTCGTCGACCGAGACGGAACCGCGCTTGGAGAGCAGACCGCCTTCGCCCTGCGTCTTGATGAGCGCGGCGAGATCCTCGGCCTTCGCGTAATTGACCTGGAGGTACTCCGATCGCAGCGGCGCGAGCTCCTGCACATCCTGGCGGGCGGCGAGCTCGGCCTTTTCACGAGCGGCGAGTTCTTCGGTCGGCGCAACGATGATGACGTTGTCGTTGCGGCGCTTGTCGAGGCCCTTGGTGCGCAGGACGATGTCCAGCGCCTGGTCCCAAGGAACGTTCTGGAGGCGCAACGTGACGCTGCCCTGCACGGAGTCCGACACCACGATGTTCTGGCCGCTGGCGTCAGCGAGAAGCTGCAGCACGGCGCGGGTTTCGATGTCCTGGAAATTCAGCGTCAGGCGTTCGCCCGTGTAGACGCGCTTGTCTTCGGCTTTCTGCGCGGCCTTGCGGGCCGGCTGTACTTCGACGACGTACTGGTCGTCGGACTGGTACGCGAGCTGCTCGAAGTCGCCGGTCGCGGTGATCGCGAGGCGTACACCGTCACCGACGCGAACCACGTCGAATCCCGAAACCGGGGTCGCGAAATCGCCCGCGTCGTAGCGGCGGGCCAGGTTGCTGGACACTTCAGCGCCGGCGAAATCCACGACGATCTGGTTACCCAGCTGGCGCAGGCTCACGGGCGTACGGGGATCGGAGAGACGCACGATGACGCGGCCGGTACCACCTGCACCGCGGCGGAAGTCGATGCCACGAATGGCGCGCGGGCCGGAGGGCGCGGCGGATGCGCTACGCGGCACCGGGGAACCGGCGACTCCGCTCGACGCGGCAGCGGCCGCGGACGGGGAAGCGGCGGCGCCACCGATGAGGATGATGACGTCGTTGCCGGAGACGCGGGTGGTGTACGGCAGCAGGCGATCGAGATTCAGTACGAGGCGCGTACGGCCGGCGGCTTCCGCGGCCAGCACGGAGTCCACGCCACCCGAGCGAACGTCGATGCGACGCGACGGCAGCGCGAGCGCCGTATTCGCCAGGTCCAGCGAGATGCGCGCCGGATTGTCGATGGTGAACGCCACGGGCTCGGCAGGCGGCGCCGAGTGATGAAGCGTCAGCTGCAACTGCTGGCCCGAGAGGTTCTGTACGTCGATGGATTCGAGCTTGTTAGGCGTGCCCTGCGCGTACGCGGCCTTGCTGGCGAGCGCGACCACGACGCATGCGGCAAGCCACAACAATGTCGAGGCAGCCAATTGGCGGAAATTTGATCTTGTTCATTCGCATCTACTCCCTGGCGTGGAATCTTCAATTGTTCAAGGCAAGCGAGGCAGGGCGCTCCATGTAGCCGCCAAGTCCGTCGGGAACGATTTCCACGACACTAATCTTCGAAGGCGATATTTCAGTCACGCGGCCGTCCGCCTGTCCCAGGTAGTTCCCGGGCAGTACGCGGTGCACGAGGCCGTCTTTTGTCTTGATCAGTCCGTACGTGCGGTCGGACATGCGGAGCGTTCCGACCATGCGCAACGTATCGAGCGAGAACTGCTCGAGGAATTCGCGATTGCGGCGGATATCCGGCCGCAGTCCGGCAGCCGAACCGCCGCCCGATCCGCCCGGCATGAATGGCGAGCGCACGTTGGCCGACTCGTATGAGTAGGTTTCGTATGGCTTGAGCTCCGGCAACGGCTCGACGCGGCCGCCCGGCTCTTTCATGGTGTCCGCGATGAACTGGTCGAGCTCGTCGTCCTTGCTGGAGCAGCCCGGAGGGCAGCCGTCGCGAGGCACAGCGCACCGAGGAGAAGCCAGGCTGTTTTTCTGTTTCGAAAACATATCCATTACCTTTTTTCGACCCGTTAAGTCCGCGCGGAGCGGCAGCCTTGCTCTTTTCGGCGGCCGCCACTTCGGCGTCATCCAGGTAACGGAAAGTTTTCGCGGTCAGCTCGAATGAGAGCTTGTCGTACGTGTCCCTGTTGTCCGGCTTGATCGAAATTTCGTGCAACGTGACGATGCGCGGCAGGGCGGCAATTCCGCTCACGAACTCGCCCATCTGGTGATACGAGCCCGTCAACTTGATCTTGATCGGAAGCTCGGCATAGAAATCCTTCTTCACTTCCGGCGAGGGCTGGAAGAGCTTCTCTTCGAGGCCCGCGCCGACACCGACCTGCGAGATGTCCACCAGCAGGTTCGGCACCTCGGTTCTGCCCGGCAGCTGGCGCAGCAAGGCGCCGAACGAACGCTCGATGTCCGCGAGCTGCTGCTGGTAAACCTCGAGATTCACGGCCTTCGAGTGCTTGACCTTGAAGGTGTTGCGCAGGTCCTGCTCTTCGGCGGCTTTGCTGGTCGAGGATCGGCTTCTGATCCGACCACACCAGGAAGTAGAAGAGCACGGCCGCGAGAACCACGAAACACAGCGCCACGGCGCCGGCGCGGACCGGAAACGGCCAGCGTCCCGGGTCGTTCGGATCCAGTGACTTGAGATCGTCGACAATGCTCATGGATCAGCCCCCCGCCGACGCGATGCGTCGCTTGGGTTTGTTAGCCGCACCAGGATCGGGTTCGGCCGCGGCGCCGGACTGGTCGGCGTACAGCACGAATGTTGCGCCCACCACGTCGCCCTTCTTCGTCTCGACGACTTCGAGCTCGGGATTCCTGAGGTAGCTGGAGCCGTCGATGTTGCGCATGAACGCGGACACGCGCGTCGACGACTGCGCGACGCCCTCGAACTTCAGGCGGGTTCCGTTCTGCGTGATGCCCGTCAGGTAGACGCCGTCCGGCAGCTGTTTCGCGATTTCGTCGAAGACGTGCACGATCTCGGGACGCGAGCGCTGCAGCTTCTCGATGACTTCCATGCGCGCGATGAATCGCGCCTTGTCGGCCTCGAGGCTGTTGATCTTCTCGATCTGCTTGTCGAGCTCGGCGATCTGGTCCTTGAGCTTCGCGTTGCGCACTTCCTGCGCGCTGACCATCGAGTCCATCAGCAGGTAGCCGACGAAGGCCGTGAGCGCCGCGCCGATCGCCGCGCCACCGAGCGCGACGAGGAACTTGACCTTGCGCTCTTTGCGCTCTTCGTCGCGCCAGGGAAGTAGGTTTATGCGAGGCATTAGTTTCGAAGCTCCGCAGTGCGAGGCCGCACGCCGTGAGCAGCGCGGTCGCGTCACGCGCGACCGCCTGCGCCTTGGCGCGAGACGAAAGTTTCATCTGGCCGAGCGGATCGCCCTTCTCGGCGGAAATACCGACGCGGCTCGAAATGACGTCGGAGACGCCGGAGATGTTTGCGCAGCCGCCGCAGATCAGGATTTTCTCGGGCTGGTCGCGGCCGGAGCCCGACGCGAGGTAGAACTGCAGCGAACGGCTGACCTGCTGGGTCATGTCGTCGATGAACGGGTCGAGCACTTCCGCCTGGAAATTGCCCGGCAATCCGCCTTCTTTCTTGGCGCGACCGGCTTCTTCCATCGAGAGGCCGTACGTGCGCATGATTTCTTCGGTGAGCTGCTGGCCACCGAACGCGAAGTCGCGCGTGTAGACGACCTTGAGATTGCGCAGCACGCTGAACGTGGTGCTGCTCGCGCCGAAATCGACGACGGCGATCGTGCGATCGATGCCGCCATCGGGCATCTGATGCGTCATGAGTCGGCAGGCGTTCTCGAGCGCGAACGCTTCGACGTCGACGATCTTCGCGGTGAGGCCCGCGGCGTTGACCGCGGCCTGGCGCTGCTCGACGTTTTCCGTGCGAGTCGCGACTAACAACACGTCGTTCGTCTCCGGATCCTTCTCCGACGGTCCCAACACTTCGAAGTCGTAGCTGACTTCATCCATCGGGAACGGGATGTATTGGTCGGCCTGCATCTCGACCTGCGCTTCGAGATCGCGCTCGCGCAGGCTGACGCGGCATCTGGATGACCTTGGTGATCGCCGCGTCGCCGGAGATGGCGATCGCAACTTCCTTCGCGCCGGCGCCTGAGCGTTTCACGGCACGACGGATCGCCTCGCCGACGGCTTCCGCGTCGACGATGGCTTTTTCGTTCATGGCGTTCTGCGGAGTCGGCTCTGCCGCGTACGATTCGACGCGATAGGAGCCGCCGCTCATCACGAGCTCGATCAATTTGACCGACGAAGTCGTTATGTCAAGTCCGAGTAACGGACGATACTTGCGCGTTAAGAACAGCACTTTCGCAGTCCTTTCAGAGTGTTAGAGCGAGAATCGCGCGACCAGTCTTAATCCCGAGACACTATATATCAGCGTGAAGTTAAATTGAACGAGACGCTCCTCACGAAACTGGCGGATTTCCCGGGATATTCCCCGGAGGCCCATTCGGGCAGGGGACGGAAGGTGCCGGAGCGGGGGTGCATTGGAACCAGACGGCAGTTATCCGTATCAACTCAGACTGTGGAATGTCCGAGCCGGCAACCCCGCTGTCGTAGGCCAATGCAGGCCCTTAGACCGGAAGCTTTGCGTCCCCACCTTTCGGTGAGTATGCATATCGACGGCGGTTACTATGCATAGGGCCTTGAGGCCGCCGCAACTGACGAGACCCGGATTCTGTGAAGCCAAACTACTTTCGATTGCTCCGTGATCGCCCTGATGGGTGTGACGGCGATCACACTTGCGGCCGCATACGGTTTTGTCTGCGCTTACGTGTACCTCGAACCGACGCTTCCGACCGTCGAGGCGATGAAAAACAACGAGCTCTCGGTGCCGTTGCGCGTGTACACCTCGAGCGGCGACCTGATCGCGCAGATCGGCGAGCAGCGCCGCAACCCGGTGAAGTACGACCAGATCCCGCTGCTCGTGCGCCAGGCCTTCATCGCGGCCGAGGACGACCGCTTCTTCGAGCATCACGGCTTCGACTGGAAGGGCGTCTTGCGCGCGCTGTTCGTCAACGTGACGTCGGGCCAGCGCCAGGGCGGCAGCACGATCACGATGCAGGCGGCGCGCAGCGCGTTCTTCACCCAGGACCAGACGGTGCGGCGCAAGCTGCAGGAAATCTTCGTCACGCAGCGCCTCGAGCAGCAATTTCACCAAGCAGGAAATCCTCGCGCTGTACCTGAACGTGATCTTCTTCGGACAGCGCGCCTACGGAATCGCCGCGGCGGCGGAAACCTACTTCGGCAAACAACTCGACGAGCTCACGCTCGGCGAGGCCGCGACGCTGGCGCGCGTGCCGCAATCGCCGTCGCGTTACAACCCGATCACGAATCCGCAGGGCGCGGCGGAGCGCCGCAACTACGTGCTGCGCCGCATGCGCGAACTCGGCTTCATCGACCAGGCCGCCGTGGACGCGGCCACGAAGGAAGTAGTTAGAGCGGAGGCGCACCGCGCCCTTGCCGACGTCGAGGCGCCGTACATCGCGGAGATGGTCCGCCAGGAGATCGAGAAACGTTTCGGGAAGGCCGCGCAGGATGCGGGCTACAAGGTGTACACGACGATCGACGGCCGCCTGCAGAAGGCCGCGAATCTGCGCGCTGCGCATCGGCCTCATCGATTACGACCGCCGGCACGGCTGGCGCGGCGCGACCAACAAGGTCGAGCTCACCGGCAACGAAACGGTCGACGGCCTCGAGACGCTGCTCGACGAATACGGCAGCGTCGGCATGCTGCAACCGGCCATCGTGGTGTCGGTCGCGGACAAACAGGCGCAGGTCTACGTCAAGGGCGAGGGCATGGCCACGATCGACTGGGCCGGCCTGTCGTGGGCGAAGCGACGCGTCAACGAGCTCACGCTCGGACCGGAACCGAAGAAGCGCGGGCGAGGTGTCTCGCGCGCGGTGACGTGGTTTACGTGGTGCACGACAAGGCCGACGCCCCTGCCGCTCTCGCGCAGGTGCCCGAGGCGGAGAGCGCGCTGGTCGCGCTCGATCCCAACAACGGCGCCATCCTGTCGCTGGTCGGCGGCTTCGACTATTTTTCCGGCAACGGCAAGTTCAATCGCGTCACGATGGCGCGGCGACAGCCCGGTTCCGGGTTCAAGCCGTTCCTCTATTCCGCCGCGATGGCCAGCAATTTCACGCCGGCCTCCGTCATTCTCGATGCGCCGATCATCGTCGACGATCCGAACGTCGAGGAAGTCTGGCGTCCGAAGAATTCCGGCGGCGGCCTGCACAGGCCCGATGCGGCTGCGCGAAGCGCTGGTGCAGTCGCGCAATCTCGTGTCGATCCGGCTGCTGCAGGAGATGGGTGTGAGGCCGGTGATCGATTACGTGCAGAACTTCGGCTTCGCGAAAGAGCCAGCTGCCCGACAACCTGACGCTCGCGCTCGGCAGCATGCAGGCAACGCCGCTCGAGATCGCCTCTGGCTTCGCGGTATTCGCGAACGGCGGCTATCGAATCGAGCCGTTCTACATCGATCGCATCGAGGGCCCCGGGGGGCAGATCGTCTATACCGCAGAACCGCGCACGGTATGCGCCGAATGCGAACAGGCGATCGAGGCCGTTTCGGATGCAGAGCGCGCCAAGAACGGTGCTCAGCGCCACCAACGTTCCGCCCACTCCGCTCACCACGGGCGCGCGGCGCACGGAGCCCGCTGAACAGGCAATCACGCCGCAGGTGAACTTCCTCATGAACGACATGATGCGGGACGTGATCACGCGCGGCACCGGCCGGCGCGCACTGGCGCTCGGCCGCCAGGACCTGCGCGGCAAGACTGGCACCACCGACTTCTCCGTCGACACGTGGTTCAACGGTTTCAACGAGAGCATCGTGGCGAGCGTGTGGGTCGGCTACCGACGACAACAAGCCGCTCGGTGAAGGCGAAGAAGGCGCGCGCACCGCGGTCCCGATCTGGGTCGACTACATGCGCGAAGCGCTGCGTGGCGTGCCCGCAGAAGCCGCGCACGATCCCGGATGGCATCGTCGAGATGAAGGTGAACGCCAACACCGGCGGCACGGACAACGCCGACCTCGACGCCGATGTTCGAATACTTCCGCGTCGGACATGCTGCCGACGCGAGGAAGGTTACGTCGGCGGCGAGACCGCTGGGCCCCCAGGACATCGACTCCGTCACCGGACCAGCCACAGACCGGTTCCGACCCCATCTTCTGAGCCATGAAGAAGCTGCCGCCACGTGCCGAAAATTTGCGTCGCGCGCTCGCGCAGGAGGCGGCGCGCATCATGTCGGAACACGGCATTCGCGATTTCCTGACCGCGAAGCGCAAGGCGGCGGAGCGTTTCGGCGTGACCGATGGCTCGGTGCTGCCGCAGTAACACCGAGATCGAAGATGCGCTTGCCGAGTATCACCGGCTGTTCGGCGGCACCAAGCACACGCAGAGCTCGCGGCGCAGCGCAGCGCGGCGCTGTCCGCCATGCAGATGCTGTCGGATTTCGAGCCGCGGCTCGTCGGGCTCCGTGCTCGCGGGAACCGCCACCGAGCACAACGACATCCAGCTGCATCTGTTCGCCGAACGCGCGGAGTCGATCACGTTCCGGCTCATGGATCTCGGCATCGAGCACGAGGTGGTCGAGCGGCGCGTGCGTTACGGCGCGGATCGCGTGGTCGCGTATCCGGGCGTGCACTTCGAGCTCGACGACCACATGGTCGATGCCACGGTGTTCCCCGTCGATGGCATCCGGCAGGCGCCGGTCAGCCCGGTCGATGGCAAGCCGATGCGGCGCATCGACGCGGAAGAGCTGGAAGTCCTGCTCGATGTGGAGGATTCGCCGCGCGCCCAGTGAGGGCGGCGGCAAAGATCCCCGGCGGTTCCCGGCGCGGTGCCTCTCAGCGCGTGCCGATGTCCTGGTAATCGCGCTGCGTCGGGCCGGTGTAGAGCTGGCGCGGGCGGCCGATGCGCATGGCCGGATCCGCGATCATTTCCTGCCAGTGCGCGACCCAGCCGACGGTGCGCGCGATCGCGAACATCACCGTGAACATCGAACGCGGGATGCCGAGCGCCGAGTAGATGATGCCCGAGTAGAAATCGACGTTCGGGTAGAGCTTGCGCGCGACGAAGTATTCGTCCTTGAGCGCGGCCTCTTCCAGCTTGAGCGCCAGATCGAACAGCGGGTTGTCCTGCTTGCCGAGCTTCTCCAGCACCTTGTGGCACATCGCGCGGATGATCTTCGCGCGCGGATCGAAGTTCTTGTAGACGCGGTGGCCGAAGCCCATGAGGCGGAAGTGGCTCGCCTTGTCCTTCGCCATGGCCAGGTACTTCGGAATCTGGTCGGCGGTGCCGATCTCCTCGAGCATCTCGAGCACGGCTTCGTTCGCGCCGCCGTGCGCCGGACCCCACAGCGCGGAGACGCCCGCGGAGATGGCCGCGTACGGATTCGCGCCGGTCGAGCCGGCGAGGCGCACCGTCGAAGTGCTGGCGTTCTGCTCGTGGTCGGCGTGCAGGATGAACAACAGGTCGAGCGCCTCGGCGGCGACCGGATCGATGTTGTACTTCTCGCACGGCACCGCGAAGAACATGTGCAGCATGTTCGCGCAGTAGCCGAGATCGTTGCGCGGATAGACGAACGGCTGGCCGAGCGAATGCTTGTAGGCCGCGGCGGCGATGGTCGGCAGCTTGGCGACGATGCGGTGCGCGAAGATCTCGCGGTGGCGCGGGTTATGGATGTCCATCGAGTCGTGATAGAACGCCGACATCGAGGCCACCACCGCCGACACCATCGCCATCGGATGCGCGTTGTGGTGGAAGCCGCCGAAGAAGCGCAGCAGCGACTCGTTGATCATCGTGTGATTGCGGATGCTGTGCTCGAACTGCTCGAGCTGCGGCTTGCGTCGGCAGGTCGCCGTTCAGCAGTAGATAGCAGACCTCGATGAACGAGCTCTTCGTCGGCGAGCTGCTCGATCGGGTAGCCGCGGTGCATGCAGCACGCCGGCGTCGCCATCGATGTAGGTGATCTTGCTCTCGACGGCCGCGGTTGCGCCGTAGCCGGGATCGTAGGTGAAGGCGCCGAATTCCTTGGCGAGCGGCGCGATGTCGACGACCGCGGGCCCCACGCGTTCCGGAGCGCATGGGGAGCTGGGTTTTCTTGCCGGTATTCAGCGATCAACGAGTTCGAGTTTCTTGTCGGACATGAGAAGAGAGTCCTGGGAGGCACGACGCGGCAATCACGCCGAATCAGCGCGAGACTTACATGGTCCGCGCAGCGGAATCAAGGTAACGGGCGCGCCAGAATCGAAACATCGCGCGCACCATTGCGGACGCGTTACTCGACGATCTTGAACAGCTGGCCGGGCTGGGGCTTCTTGTTCGGATACATCGCGTTGATCAGCTCGAGCGTCTCTTTCTTGAACTTGTCTTCGGGCATGTCCGCCGCGTAGTCAGACAGCTTCGTCTTGTCCGTGGCCTTGACGACCTTGATGCGATAGGGCTCCGCCAGCGGAAATTCCGCGGGCCTGAGGCCACGCAACGTGGTGGCGACCGACATGATGAGACCGTCGACCTCCGGCACGCCGTTCATCGCCGAGCGGCTCGCGCCCGCGAATATGAAGACGCTCTCGCCGCGGTAAACCACGGCCCAGCGCACCGGCCCGAGACCGTTGTCGATCGGCGAGCCGCTGCGCGTGACGATTGTGTAACCCTCGTTGCCCTCGCTCGTGGTGATCGGCTCACCCTTGAACGTGGACTGCCCTTCAGCTTGGTCAGCAGGAACTCGCGCGGCGCCTGCTTCTCCGGCTTCTTGTCGATCATGATCTGCATGACCGCGTCTTTCTTCGGCGTGAACGCCAGCAGCCGGTCGCGCTGATTCTCGATGGTCCAGCCGCGCGGAAACGCGACCGTGATGCCCATGTCCGCATGATAGAAGCGGTTGTCGCGCACGATGCCCTGCGCCTTGCTCGTGCCGTAGGCGATGCCGTTGATGGTCGTGAGGTATTCGTCGTGCCGGATCGAGCCAGCCTTCGGGCGGCGCGTCCTTGATGTTCGCGGCGCCCTTCGCGGCCTGCACGGCGCGTTGATCGGGGCTCGGATGGCTCGAGAACACGCCGTGATAGAGACGCGGCTCTCGGCCTTCGGCGCGCGCGCGTTGGCGCTCGAATTTCTCGCCGGCCTGGAACATGTTGAAGACCTTGCCGATGGATTCGGGGTTGTAGCCGGCCTTCACCATGTACTTCATGCCGAGGCGATCGGCTTCCATCTCGTTCTCGCGGCCGTAGCCCTGCATCCATGCCTGCGCGCCGATGTTCGCGAGCTGACCGAGCGGCGTTGATCCGGTGAGGATGGCCGCGGCCATCGCGCCGAGCTGAGCCGCGACGCCGCGCGCCTGGCGGCGCGCCGGATGGCGCGCGGTGACGTGGCCGATTTCGTGCCCCAGCACGCCGGCGAGCTCGGCCTCGGAGTTGAGGCTCACGAGCAGGCCGCGGTTCACGTAGACGTTGCAGCAGCCGGTGGTGAAAGCGTTGATGCCTGCATCGTCGATGACGAAGAACTTGAATTCCTCGTTCGGCAGATCGCTGACCCGCGCGACGCGCTGGCCGACGAGATTGCATGTATTCCTGCGTGGCCTGGTCGTCGTACAGGCCCAGCGCCTTGACGATTTCCTGGTGATGCTTCTGGACGGTCTTTTTTTCCCCGTCCATGCCACCCACGCACGACGCTCTTGCCGCCGGTGGCCGGATTGCTCACGCACCCCGCAGCCAGCACGCGAGGCTGCCGCGAGCAAACAAGTGAAAAGGCTGAGTGCGCTTCATGGTTGGAAGCTCTCCGCGGACCGGGCCGAGCGCGTATTTAACTACGATACGGCGCCGCGACAACAAGTTCCGGCGCCGTTCGCCGCAGCCAGCAAAAAGGCGCCCGAAGGCGCCTTTGTGAGTAGCGTTGGACGCTGTCCCGAAGTTCTTCAGCGCGTCGCGGCCGCGGCGTATTTCTTGCGGAACTTGTCGACGCGGCCGGCGGTGTCGACGATCTTCTGTTTGCCCGTATAGAACGGGTGGCAGTTCGCGCACACTTCGACCTGCAGGTCGTGTCCCAGAGTCGACCGCGTCTTGAAGGCGTTGCCGCAGGTGCAGGTCACGTTGATTTCTTTGTAGTCAGGATGCGTATCGGCTTTCATGGGTTTCTCTCTAGCCGGACGGATTTTGCCGGCCGGGGATTAGAAAAAGGGCGCGCAGTCTAGCGGGCCATTTCTGGGTTCTCAAGGGCTGAAAACCAAGGCCGCTTATCCACAGAAAGTGTGGATAACTCTGTGAGTTACGGGCCTTCGACGACCACAAAAATGCAGCGATCCGTGCAAAACCGTTAGCTTGGTCAAATAATGACCATCGCATTAAATTCATTACAGATCAATGCTTTAGAGCACTTTATCCTGCAACAGAATTGAAACGCGGCGTAATCCCCTTGTTTAGGGGCCCGGGATGGGGCGTCTGTGCATAAAACCGCTCACGTTCGGAGCAGGGCGTCAGGGATTGGTCCCGCGGTTGCGCGGTCTCGGGCAGCAGTTCGACCAGTATGTCGTTGAGAAATCGGAACCCTTTTGGCGTGGCGCGCCAGTGTCCGGGGGTGCGTTCCAGCAGTCCGCGGGCCTGCAAGGGCGCCAGAGCCCGTTCCAGCGATGCCGCGTCGAGACCGGTCCGCGCCGCGAAAAGCTCGTCTTCGAAGCCGTCCACCAGGCGGAAGCCGTTCATCGCGAATTCGAACGGCAGCTCGCGGGCGGCGATGGTCTTCGACTGACGAGCGCATCCGGATCCGCCGCGAGATAGCGGCGCGGCTCCCGCATCTGCTGGGTCCGCACGATGCCGCCGCCCGCTTGCGAGATCTTGCCGTGCGCGCCGGCGCCGATGCCGAGATAGTCGCCGAAGGTCCAGTAGTTGAGGTTGTGGACGCAGCGCGCGCCGGCGCGCGCATAGCCGGAAACTTCGTACTGCTCGAACCCCGCGGCCTCGAGCAGGCGCAGGCAACGCTCGAGCATGTCGTCGACGATCTCGTCCGCGGGCTGCACGGGCGGAGCGGCCGCGAACAGCGTGCCCGGCTCGATCGTCAGGTGGTATTGCGACAGGTGCGCCGGATGCGAGCGCCAGCGCCGCGCGCAGATCCGCCTCGGCCTCCTCGCCGCGTCTGACCCGGAAGCGCATACATCAGGTCGAGGTTGAAGTTCGAAAGGCCGGCGGCGTGCAGCTCTTCCGCGGCGCGCCGCGTTTCGTCGGCGGAGTGAATGCGGCCGAGCAGCTTCAGCTGCCGCGCATCGAAACTCTGCGCGCCGAGCGACACCCGCGTGACGCCCGCGGCGCGGTATTCGGCGAAACTTGCCGCGTTCGATCGTGCCCGGGTTCGCCTCGAGCGTGATCTTCGATGTCCGGCGCCGCGAATCCGGCTGCCGTTCGCGCGCGTGTTCGATGCAGCCGGCCGATGGCCGCGGGCGAAAACAGGCTCGGAGTGCCGCCGCCGAGAAAAACGCTCGACCAGCGGCCGCCCTTCGACTTCCGGCAAGTTGCGCATCGAGGTCGCGCAGCAGCGTGTCGATGTAGCGCTGCTCCGGCAACTCGTCCTCAAGCGTGTACGAGTTGAAATCGCAGTACGGGCACTTCTGCACGCACCAGGGAAAGTGCGCGTACAGCGCGAGCGGCGGCGTGTTCATCGCCGCGCGACCGCAGCTGCGCGAGGAATGCCCGCGAACGCCTGGCCGCGATGGCTGCGGTCGTGTTTGCGTCGCCGCCGGCATCTCCGCGGCGGTGCGCGTCTCGCCGCGCGGCACGAAGATGGGGTCGTAACCGAAACCGCCGCTGCCGCGCGGCGCTCGGCGATGATGCGCCTTCCCACACTCCTTCGCCGACCAGAGGCTGCGGCATCATCGGCATCGCGAACGAAGACGATCACGCTGCGATAACGCGCGCCACGCGTTCGCGGCCGGCACGTCCTCGAGCTCGACGCAGCATCTTGTCGAGGTTCTGCTGGTCGCTGGCGCCCTCGCCCGCGTACCGCGCGGAATACACGCCCGGGCCGGCCGCCGAGCGCGTCCACTTCGATGTCCCGAATCGTCGGCGATCGCCGGCAGCCCCGAGAGCCGCGCGGCATTGCGCGCCTTGATCAGCGCGTTTTCGAGGAAGGTGCTGCCGGTCTCGGGCGGCGGCTCGATGCCGAAATCCGACTGGCGCACGAGCTCGAGCCCGATTGCCGGCCAACAACTCGGAGAACTCGCGCAGCTTGCCCGGGTTGCCGCTGGCGAGCACCACGCGCTGGCCGTGCATGAGCAACGTCGGCCGCCTCAGGCGGCCGTGCGCACCTCGGTCTGCATCTGGAACAGCTTCGCGATGCCGTCGGCGGCGAGATTGAGCAGTGCGTCGAGCTCGTGCCGGCGGAACGCATGGCCTTCGGCCGTGCCCTGCACTTCGATGAATCCGCCGCCGTTGTTCATGACGACGTTCATGTCGGTCTCGGCGCCGGAATCCTCGGCGTAGTCGAGATCGAGCACCGGCACGCCCGTCGCAGATGCCCACCGAGATCGGCGGCGACCTGGCCGTGCAGCGGGATGCGGCGATGAGCCGTTTCGCGAGCAGCGTATCGCAGGCGTCGGCGAGCGCCACGTAGCCGCCGGTGATCGCCGCGGTGCGCGTGCCGCCATCGGCCTGCAGCACGTCGCAGTCGAGCGTGATGGTGCGTTCGCCGAGCGCCGCCAGGTTGGTGACCGCGCGCAGGCGAGCGGCCGATGAGCCGCTGGATTTCCTGCGTGCGGCCGCTCTGCTTGCCCTTGGCCGCCTCGCGCGGCGAGCGCGTGTGCGTGGCGCGCGGCAACATGCCGTATTCGGCCGTGACCCAGCCCTGGCCCTTGCCGCGCAGAAATCCGCGGCACGCCTTCCTCGACGCTCGCCGTGCACAACACGCGCGTGTTGCCGAACTCGACCAGCACCGAGCCTTCGGCGTGTTGCGTGAATCGGCGCGTGAATCGCACGGCGCGCAGCTCGTCGGGCGCGCGGCCGCTCGGACGGCGTGCCATCAGGCGTTTCCGATCCAGCGCACGACGGCGGCGGAAGTGTTGTCGCTGCCGGCGCCGACGACGCTCACCGAGCGCTCGGCGAGGCGCACGAGCTCGTCGCGCAGCGGCGCGCGCGCCGGCGGAAAGGCGCCGCCGATCTCGCCGTCGTCGAGGCCGCCCCACAGGCCGTCCGAACAGACTAACAGGATGTCGTTGGCCTCGAGCGGCTCGCGCAGGCCGAGCGTCATCTCCGGCAGGAACGGTTCGCCGCCGAGGCAGCACTCGACGAAGTTGCGCATGGGATGCGTCAGCGCCTGGTCCGCGGTGATGACGCCCTCGCGCAGCAGGAATTCGACGTGGCTGTGGTCGCGCGTGCGCTTGAACACCTTGCCGCGGCGCAGAAGATAGACGCGGCTGTCGCCGATGTGCGCCCAGAAGGCGCTGCCGTTCTGCACCAGGCACACGGCGCAGGTGGCGCGCGGCCGCAGCTCGAGCGGCAGGTTGCGCGCCGAGCTTCGCCACTTCCTCGTGCGCGCGCCCGAGCGTCAGGTGCAGGAATCCGAGCGGATCGAGGATGGGCTGCGGCGTGTGCCAGAAGGCTTCGACCAGCGCCTTGATGGCGGTCTCGGCGGCCTTGGCGCCGTCGGAGTGACCGCCCATGCCGTCGATGACGACGAGCAGGGCGGAGTGCTCGGAGACCGCGACGGAGACGCGATCCTGATTGTCGGTGCGACATCCGAGCAGGCTGACTTCGGCGTATTCGATGCGCAAGGCCGGGTGGGGGCTCTGATAAACTGCCGCGCACTTTACCGCACCCCGCGTCCCCTTAAGCCGAGAACTTAGAGCGCCACATGATCGCCAGCATGACCGGATTCGCGCGACGCGAGCTCTGCGGGCAGCTGGGGGACCCTCACCTGCGAGCTGCGCAGCGTGAATCACCGCTACCTCGAGCCCGGGTTCCGCCTGCCCGAAGAGCTGCGCCCGCTCGAGTCCGACTTGAGGCAGCTGCTGACGCAAGAACCTGAAGCGCGGCAAGGTCGATTGCACCGTCCATCTGCGCGGCGCGCAGGCCGCCGAGCGCGAGCTGCGGATCGATCGCGGCCGCGCTGGCGCGCGTCGCGCGCGGCCGTGAACCAGGTGCGTGCACGCGCTGCCCGGCAGCACGCTCGACGCCGTCGAAGTGCTGCGCTGGCCCGGCGTCATCGAGACCGGCGACCCAGGACTCCGAAGCCTTGTTAGGCGCGGGCCGCACGCGTGTTCCAGCAGACGCTCGACGAGCTCGGCGCGATGCGCCTGCGCGAAGGCAAGCGCCTCGGCGAGCTGCATCGAACAGCGCTGCGCCGGCCTCGGCGCGCTGGTCACGCAGGTCCGCGCGCGCCTGCCGGAAATCCAGGCGCGCGTGCGCACGCGGCTGCACGAGCGCGTCGCCGAGCTGCTCGCCACCGTCGACCGCGAGCGCGTCGAGCAGGAAATCGTGCTCCAGCTGCAGCGCCTCGACGTCGCCGAGGAGCTCGACCGGCTCACCGGGCACATCGAGGAAACCCGCCGCGTCATGGGCGGCGGCGAGGCCGCGGGACGCCGGCTCGATTTCCTCATGCAGGAACTCAACCGCGAGGCGAACACGCTCGCGTCGAAGTCGCAGGACCTCGACACCACGCGCCTCACGGTCGACATGAAAGTGCTGATCGAGCAGATGCGCGAACAGGTGCAGAACGTCGAATGAGCGCCGGAGCTGGCCAGGCGACGCGGCTCCCTGTTCGTCATCGCCGCGCCCTCGGGCGCCGGCAAGACCAGCCTCGTCAAGGCCGTGCTCGATCGCGATCCCGTCGCTGCGCGTCTCGGTCTCGCACACCACGCGCAAGCAGCGCGCGACCGAAGCTGCCCGGCCGCGACTACCACTTCGTCACCGTCGACGAGTTCAAGCGCCTGCATCGACGCAGGACGAATTCCTCGAGCACGCGCAGGTGTTCGACAACTTCTACGGCACCGGTCGCGCGCAGGTCGAAGCGCTGCGCAAGGCCGGCCACGACGTGATCCTCGAAATCGACTGGCAGGGCGCGCAGCAGGTGCGCAAGGCCCAGCCGGACTGCAAGACCATCTTCATCCTGCCGCCGTCGCGCGCGAGCTCGAGGCGCGGCTGCGCAACCGCA
Source organism: uncultured Pseudomonadota bacterium (assembly GCA_963774045.1). Lineage (GTDB taxonomy): Bacteria > Pseudomonadota > Gammaproteobacteria > Steroidobacterales > Steroidobacteraceae > CADEED01. The sequence goes on along the minus strand of CAVZED010000017.1, from coordinate 44,851 downwards.
AGACCGACAGCGACGAGGTCATCGAGCGGCGCCTGCGGGACTGCGATTGCCGATATGTCGCATTACGCGGAGTTCGACTGCGTGGTCGTCAACGACGACTTCGAAGCCGCCGGTCGGCCAGCTGCTCGATATCCTGCGTGGTGCCCAGGGTTACGAGGCCGGCCGGCCGGCGCTGAAACCCCTCGTGGCGGATCTGCTGGCCTGAATCCGCCGGGCGGGCCCTGCGGCCCCGCCAAGTCAGAAAATCCCGGCAAAGGCCGCGTTTTTCCAGTAGACTTTCGCTCCCCCGCAATGCTTGTTTGCCGAGTAAGACCATGGCCCGCATCACCGTCGAAGATTGCCTCCCGAACGTCGAAAACATCTTCCAGCTCGTGCTGCTGGCCGCCGCGCGTGCGCGCCGCCTCGCCAATGGCGCCGAGCCGACCGTTCCCTGGGAAAACGACAAGCCGACCGTGGTCGCGCTGCGTGAGATCGCCGAGGGCAACATCACCCCGGAAATGCTGCGCGAGCCCGAGCCGCCGCCGGCGGAAGCCCCGCTGCCCGATGCCGACAACCAGTCCCTGTTCCGTGCGCCGCAATTCGGCCTGCAAGGCGATCGTGACGTACAGGAATAACGCCACCGCCTGACCCTTCCCTAAAGGAGCGCTCGCGCGCCATGGACTTACGCGTCGACGCTCCTTCAGCTCCTGCCCAGTGCCCGGCGCCTGCCGGGCCTGCGCGAGCTCATCAACAGCATCGAACCTATCTGCCGCCCGAGCAGGTCGAGCGCGTGCGCTCGGCCGCGGAGTTCGGCGCGTCGGCGCACGAGGGCCAGAAACGTCTTTCGGGTGAGCCCTACATCGCGCACCCGCTCGCGGCGGCGCAGATCCTCGCCGACCTGCATCTCGACCCCGACACGATCATCGCGGCGATCCTGCACGACGTCATCGAAGACACGCCGATCTCGAAGGAAGAGCTGTCGGAGAAGTTCGGCGCGCCCGTCGCCGAGATCGTCGACGGCGTCACCAAGCTCGACCAGATCCAGTTCAAGTCGCGCGCCGAGGCGCAGGCGGAATCCTTCCGCAAGATGGTGCTGGCGATGGTGCGCGACCTGCGCGTGATCCTCGTGAAGCTCGCCGACCGCACGCACAACATGCGCACGCTCGACGCGATGGCGCCGGCGCGGCGCCGCGCCGTGGCGCGCGAGACGCTCGACATCTACGCGCCGATCGCGGGAAGGCTCGGCCTCTACAACATGAAACTCGAGCTCGAGGATCTCGGCTTCAGGGCGGCCTATCCGCATCGCTACCGCGTGCTCGAGCGCGCGCTGAAGAAAGCGCGCGGCAACCAGAAGCAGTTCCTCACCAAGATCGCCGAGACGCATGCGCGTCGCGCTGGTGAAGGCGGATCTGAAGGCCGACGTCAGCACGCGCGAGAAGCATCTCTACAGCATCTACAGCAAGATGCTGCGCAAGGCGCGCGCCGCTCTCCGAGATCGTCGACGTGTTCGGCCTGCGCATCGTCGTCGACAGGGCCGACACCTGCTACCGCGCGCTCGGCGTGGTGCACGCGGCTTACAAGCCCATGCCGGGCCGCTTCAAGGATTACATCGCGATCCCGCGCGTCAACGGCTACCAGTCGCTGCACACCACGCTGTTCGGCCCGAACGGCATTCCGATCGAAGTGCAGATCCGCACCGAGGACATGCATCGCGTCGCCGAAGCCGGCATCGCCGCGCACTGGAAGTACAAGGTCAGCGAGCAGCGAGGGCGACCAGGACGAGCGCGCGCGCGAGTGGCTCGCGAACCTCGTCGACATGCAGGAGGGCGGCAGCTCCGAGGACTTCCTCGAGAGCGTCAAGGTCGACCTGTTCCCGGACAAGGTCTACGTGTTCACGCCCAAGGGCGAGATCCTGCGCCTGCCGCGCGGCGCGACCGTCGTCGACTTCGCGTACGCGGTGCACACCGACGTCGGCAACCGCTGCGTGGCCGCCAAGGTAGATAGGCGGCTGACGCCGCTGCGCACGCCGCTGCGCAACGGCCAGACGGTCGAGATCATCACCGCGAAGGGCGCCATGCCGAATCCCTCGTGGGTGAACTTCGTCGTCACCGCCAAGGCGCGCGCCGCCGTGCGTCACTACCTCAAGGGACTGCGCCGCCAGGAAGCCATCGAGCTCGGCGCGCGCCTCATCAACCAGGCGCTGGGCGAGTTCCGCCTGTCGCTCGAGGAAGTGGCCGCCGATACGCTCAACGCCGCCGTGGTCGAGCTCGGCATGCACGACGTCGACGAGCTGTACGAGAAGGTGGGCCTGGGCGAGCGCCTGGCGCCGCTGGTGGCGCGCCGCCTGCTGCCCACGAAGTCGAGCGAGGAGTCGTTCTCGGGCGCGCCGGCGCCGCTGGCGATCGCCGGCACCGAGGGCCTGCTGGTCTCGTACGCGCGCTGCTGCTTCCCGATACCCGACGACGCCGATCTTCGCGTTCCTCTCGGCGGGCCGCGGCGTGGTCGTGCATCGCGAGAACTGCGTGAACGTCGAGGACTACCGCAAACATCCGGAGAACTGGCTGCCGGTCGCCTGGCAGGCGACCACCGACAAGGTGTTCAGCTCCGAGATCCGCGTCGACGTCGCGAACAAGATGGGCGTGCTCGCGGCCGTGGCCGCCGCCATCTCCTCCGGCGACACCAACATCGAACGCGTCGCGGTCGAGGAGAAGGACGCCGACAGCTCCTCGCTGGTGTTCGAACTGCGCGTGCGCAACCGCGAGCACCTGGCGCGGGTGGTCAAAGTGATCCGCCGCATGCCCGAAGTGCTCAAGGTCACGCGTACAATCGCCAGCCACGGACGCGGCCGCACGTCCGCAGCGACTCCAGGAGCTCGCAAGATGCGGGATTCGTTCGCCAGGCCATTCACACGGATCAGGCACCGAAGGCCATTGGCCCGTATTCACAGGCCGTGCGCGTCGGCGACACGGTGTACATGGCCGGGCAGATTCCGCTCGACCCGGCGACCATGCAGATGGTCGAGGGCGACTTCGAGAAGGAGGCGCGCCGCGTGTTCGAGAACATCAAGGCCGTGATCGCGGCCGCGGGCGGCACGTTCGCGCAGGTCGTGAAGGTCACCATCTTCCTCACCGACTTCGCCAACTTCGCCAAGGTCAACGAGCTCATGGCGCAAGTACTTCCACGGAGCCGTACCCGGCGCGCTCGACGGTCGCGGTGGCGGCGCTGCCGCGCAACGCGCGCGTCGAGATCGAGTGCACGCTGCACCTGGGCTGAGGCCCGCTAACTACCGTGGCCACGCCCGCGCCACACGCCGTGCCACCGGAACAGCGCCCGGTCGCGTCGCTGCGCGGCGTCGGCCCGGCGCTCGCGGAGAAACTCGCCAAGCTCGGCGTCACGCAGGTGCAGGACCTGCTGTTCGTGCTGCCGCTCGCGTTACGAGGACCGCACGCAGATCATCCGAGATCGGCGCCGTGCGCCACGGCATGCGCGTCGGTCGTCGAAGGCGAAATCCAGCTCACCGAGGTGGCGTATCGCCGGCGGCGGCAGCTCCTGTGCCGCATCGCCGACGGCACCGGCTCGCTGACGCTGCGATTCTTCTACTTCTCCGGCGCGCAGCAGGCGAGCCTCGCGCGCGGCACGCGCATCCGCTGCTTCGGCGAGGTGCGGCGCGGACCGCTCGGCCTCGAGATCGTGCATCCGGAGTATCGCCGCATCGCGGCAGGAAGAGGCGCCGCTCGAAGAAGTGCTGACGCCTATCTACCCGACCACCGAGGGTGTGCCCCAGGCGCGGCTGCGCTCGCTGATCGAGCTCGCGCTGCGCATACGTCGATGGCGCCACGCGACGATCGCGCTCGGCGTGCGCGACTGGATTCCCGCCGCCATGCTCGCAGAGCTCGAGCTGCCGTCGCTGCATCGACGCGCTGACGATGATGCATCGGCCGCCGCGCGACGCGCACCTCGGCGAGTTGCTGTCCGGGCGCCATCCCGCGCAGCGCCGCCTGTCGTTCGAGGAGCTGCTGGCGCACCAGCTGTCGTTGCGGCTGCTGCGCCAGGACGCTCGAAGGCGATCCCGCGTGAGCCGCTGCGCGACGCGCGAGGCGCTGCGAGCGCCGGTTCCTCGACTCGCTGCCGTTCGCGCTCACGGGCGCGCAGACGCGCGCGCTCGCCGAAGTCGATCGCGATCTCGCCGCGCAGGCCGGCCGATGGTGCGGCTGGTGCAGGGCGACGTCGGCTGCGGCAAGACCGTGGTCGCCGCCGCGGCCGCCGCGCGCGCCGTCGGCAGCGGCCTGCAGGCGGCGCTCATGGCGCCGACCGAGCTGCTCGCCGAGCAGCACGCGAAGAATTTCGAGCGCTGGTTCCGCACGCTCGGCATTCCGGTGGCGCTGATCACCGGCTCGCTGCCGGCGCGCACGCGGCGCAGCGCGCTCGAAGCGGTTGTCGAGCGGCGAGATCAAGCTCGTCGTCGGCACGCACGCGTTGTTCCAGGAGTCGATGGAGTTCGCGCAGCTCGGCGCTCGTCATCGTCGACGAGCAGCATCGCTTCGGCGTGCACCAGCGGCTTTCGCTGCGCGACAAGGGCGCGCGCGGCGGACAAGCTGCCGCACCAGCTGATCATGACGGCCACGCCGATCCCGCGCACGCTCGCGATGACCGCGTACGCCGATCTCGACGTCTCGGTGATCGATGAGCTGCCGCCGGGCCGCACGCCGGTGAAGACCGTGGTGCTGCCGGAGACGCGGCGCGACGAGATCGTCGAGCGCATCCACAAGGCGGTGCTCGAAGGCCGGCAGGCGTACTGGGTCTGCCCGCTCATCGAGGAATCCGAAGAGCTGCGCTACCAGGCCGCCGAGGAAACCGCGGCGGCGCTCGCGGAGGCGCTGCCCGAAGTGCGCGTCGGTCTCGTGCACGGCCGCATGCCGCCGCGCGAAAAGGAGCGCGGCATGTACGCGTTCAAGGAAGGCAAGATCGGGTTGCTGGTCGCGACCACCGTCATCGAAGTGGGCGTCGACGTTCCCGAATGCCACGCTCATGGTCATCGAGAACGCCGAGCGCATGGGCCTCGCGCAGCTGCACCAGCTGCGCGGCCGCGTGGGTCGCGGCGCGCACGAGAGTCACTGCGTGCTGCTGTACGGCGGCAAGCTGTCCGAGATGGCGCGCGCCCGGCTCGCCGCGATCCGCGAGACCAACGACGGCTTCGTGATCGCGCGACGCGACCTCGAGCTGCGGGGGCCGGGCGAGCTGCTCGGCACCCGCCAGACCGGGCTCGCCGAAATGCGCGTCGCCGACCTCATGCGCGATGCCGACCTGCTGCCCGCCGTCCAGGCGGCCGCCGAGGACCTTGCTTGAACATAATCCCGAGGCCGTAGCCGGCCTTACCCGCCGCTGGGTGGGTGCCGGGCGAGCGGTACGGCCGCATCGGGTGAGGCTGAGTGCCGCGCACATAGATAAGAATGGGCGGTTGAGCTCCAAATGCGAATCATTTACATTCGCTCGCCAAGCCCATGGCCGTCCAGATCCTCAACTTCATGCCCGATGCGGTGGTTCACCGCGGTGAACCCTGACTCCGATGCGCGCGCTCGCGCCGCATCGCAACGGCCGTGTCGTTCTACTCGCGGCTCTCGGGCCGGGCCTGGTTTGCATTGGGCACCTTCGCCGTTCACGTGCTCGCGATCGCCGGCATTCATGACCGCCCAGCGACTGCACCTCACGAATCCCGAAGCCGAGCCGATCATCGCGTCGCTCATCGAGTGCCGCAGAACCTGCCGGCGGAAAAACCGCCCGAATACGCGCCGCCGCCGCAGGAAATCGTCTACGCGCTGCCGATTCCGCAGGAAGTTTCGTACGAATCCGAATGCGATCGCGCCGCCGCCGTCGCGACGACGGCCATCGTCGGACGCATCGACGCAGGCCGTTGCACCGCCCGTCGTCGAGTCGGTCGAATACGTGCGCGCTCCCGCGCCCGTGTATCCGAGCGAATCGAACCGGCGTCGCGAACGCGGCACCGTCGTGCTGCGCGTGCTGGTCGATGCGCACGGCCGTCCCGCGCAGATCCAGTCGAACGCTCGAGCGGCTTCGCGCGTCTCGACGACGCCGCGCGCGACGGCGGTCACGAAAGCCCTGTTCCGGCCGCATGAAGTGAACGGCATCGCGCATCCCGCGCAGGTGCTGATCCCCATCGAGTTCACGCGCCGCTAGCTGAGTCACGCGCGTATGATGCGCGTCCGTGGCCGCTAGCCAGTTCGATCTGGACCTCGCACCGCAGCCTTCGGGCGCGCAGTTGATCGGCGCTGCGTTACGCGCGCCGCATCCGCGACCTCATCGAGCTCGCGCGCCTGCACCGTCCCATCGGCATCTGGCTGTTGCTGTGGCCGGTGCTGTGGGCCGTGTGGATCGCCGGCGGTTCGCATCCTTCATCCAAGGTGCTCGTGATGTTCGTGCTCGGCACCGTTGCGATGCGCTCCGCAGGCTGCGTCATCAACGACCTGGCCGATCGCGACTTCGACCCCTTCGTGAAGCGCACGCGCGACCGGCCCATCGCCTCGCGGCGCATTGCGCCCTACGAGGCGCTCATCTGGTTCCTGGTGCTCGTCGGCATCGCGCTCTGCGCTGGTGCTGCAGCTCGACCCGGCCACGATCCGGATGTCGTTCATCGGCGCGGGACTCGCGGTGAGTTATCCGTTCTTCAAGCGCTTTTTCCCGCTGCCGCAGTTCTATCTCGGCGTGGCGTTCAGCTGGGGCGTGCCCATGGCATTCATGGCGCAGAACGGCAACATCCCGCGCGTCGCCTGGATCATCTTCTTCGCGGGCATCATCTGGGCGGCCATCTACGACACCATGTACGCCATGGTCGACCGCGATGACGACCTCAAGATCGGCGTGAAATCGAGCGCCATCGTGTTCGGCGACATGGACAAGCTCATCATCGGCATGTTGCAGGGGCTGATGCTGTACGCGCTGTATCTCGTGGGCACGAACATGGAGTTCGGCTATTGGTACAACGTCGGCCTCGCCGGCGCCGCGGTGTTCTTCGCCTACCAGCAGTGGCTGATCCGCGCGCGGAAGCCGGAGGCCTGCTTCCGCGCGTTCCAGAACAACCAGTACGTCGGGATGTCGGTGTTCATCGGCATCCTGCTGCACTACGCCTTCAACTCCTGACTCAGTGCGGCAATGCCGGCTCGTGCGGCAGGAAGAAGAACTCGTCGATCGGGAAGGTTTCGACCAGGTCGGGGGCCTTGAAACACTGCAAGTTGGCCGTGGCTTCGAGCTTTTCCCGGCGATCGAGCAGCTCGTTGAACGTGTGATCGTCGCCGGATACCGGATCGACCTTCGGCATGTTTGCACCAGTGAGGAAATCGGACAGCGCCGCCGCGGATCCGATCGGGCGCGGCGCGATGTGCACGAAGGGCGCGAACGTTTCCGCGATGTGGCAGCCGTTGCACGTCGCCAGGCTGAACTTGTGACGCGCCTCGGTATTGCTGACGATACCCGGACTCCACGGCGCTCCGGCACCCGGATCGATGCTGCCTCCGCGGAACGGCGAGGCCGCCGGGAACTGCAGCGGCACGACATGAGTGCCCGCCAGAATCGAAGCGAGATTGGCGTTGATGTAAGAACCCACGTTCGCGAACGCGGGCGGGGCCGCCTGCGGCGTCTGCGCGATCGTGGAGTGCTCCAGGAACCCGGCGTTGGGCGCAACGGTCCGAAGCGTCGCTTCGCGCAGCTGCCACATCGACTCCACCGGCGGTTCGTTCAACGCGAATTCGTTCGTGCGCACCTGGTTGATGGCGCTGCGATTCGGCAGCCGCGCGGGCATGACGTCGCGCAGCGTGAATTGATCGGTGATGGCCTGCAGCGCCGTGTTGTAGGCGGCGGAGCCGGTCACGAGCGTGCCGAGGTCGCGCCACTGGTTCGCCCAGGTGCGCGCGCCGATGCAGGAACCGAACGGCACCTCGTACTCGAAAATCACCGTGAACTGCAGCTCCTGGGCATCGTCGAACGACAGCGTGTGCCCGGGCAGGTCCTCGCACATGACGGCGCCGAAGACCAGCCGCCCTTCGCCACCGGAACCGTTGACGCCATAGCCGACGTTGTCGCGCAGATCCTGACGATTGACGATGGCCAACAGGCGGAACGGCGCTTGCGCAAGGTCGAGGCGGCCATCCGGTAGTTTGGGCCACATGTCGAGGAATGCCTGCGCGCCGATCGGGCGGTTCCAGACGGTGTGCCCGTTGATGACCTGATCCGCCTTCCACTCGTTCATCCAGTGTTCGACGAAATCGGAAGGATGAATGCCCGTCGCAGGCTCGTTGGCGATCTCCGTCATCAGGCGGCCGAAGGTCCAGGCGCCCATCGGCGTGCCCGCGCCGGTGCACGGCTCCCAGGTTCGCGCCGGGTCTTCGACCACCGCGGGTGCCGTGACCATGAGCTCGCGCCAGGGATCGACGAGCGTCCAGAACCCGCCGTACCAATCAACGACGGTCGGCACGCCGGCGACGAGGTCCGTCGGTTTGTCGAGCTTCAGCGTCCGGAATCCCTTGAGCTCGCGGCCGGAGAAGATCGGACTCGAGTTGTTGCGGCGCGCGAGCTCGTAACGCCGCTTGCGATCCTGGTTGAACCTGGCGACATCGAGATTCACGACGGCACTGTAATTGCCGTCCTCGGGCTGGCGATCCGGTGCAACGCCATCGTCGCGCAACAGCTGGGGCCCGTGCGCGCCGGCGATCGTCAGGGTCTTGCCGCGCCGCCGGTCTTCGAACTCGACCTGGATCAGCGTGTTGCCGTCGCGCGTGGTTCTCCCCAGCAGTTCGACGGTGATCGCTTTCGCCTTGGGTGGCGCGCCCTGGAGCCAGGGATCCGGTGTCGGACCTTGTTGCGCGCCGGCGAACGGACTGCGGGCCAACAGGACCGCAGAGACTGCGGCGCACCATGAGAGACTTTTGGGGCACATGCGTCGACTCCTTGTCGTCGTCGCCCCCACGGGAAGACTAGCTACCGCCGGGTCACCCGTGCCGTATCCGCGCGCAACTTGCCGCGCGTTTTGAGACTTATTGCCGCACGTTTCGCCAACCGGCTGGCCGCCGCTGCTTTGCGGCAGCGGCGGCCCGGGAGCCAGCTACCACCAGAAGATGTAGAGGAACGCCAGGATCGCGATGACGATCAGCGCCGAGATGTTGAAGCCCGTGCTCGTCGAATAGTCGATGTTCTTGATGTCGACCCGCAGGGCGGTCGTGGATTTCGGGGCCAGCAGCGACATCAGGATCGCGATGCCGAAACAGGCGAGGAACACCAGTCCCACGCGGTCGATGAACGGCAGCTCCGGCCACGCGAACTTGAGCACCACGGAGAGCACGAACGAACCGATCGCCGCCGTCAGCGCCGCGCCCGAGGTGGTGCGGTCCCAGAACATGCCGAGCAGGAAGATCACGCAGATGCCTGGCGTGAAGAAGCCGGTGTACTCCTGTATGTACTGGAAGCCCTGCTCGAATTTGCCCAGCACCGGCTTCGTCAGCGCGATCGCGATCACGAGCGCGATCACCGCCGCGATGCGGCCGACCATCACCAGGTGCTTCTGTTCCGCGTTCGGCTTCGCCGCGCGGTACAGGTCCATCGTGAAGATGGTCGCGATCGAGTTGATCTTCGAGCCGAGCGAGGCGATGACGGCCGCGACCAGCGCGGCGAACACCAGGCCCAGGATGCCGTTCGGCAGCATCGCCATGAGACTGGGATAGGCGCGGTCGGGCGTCTTGTCGAGTCCGGGCACGAGGATTACCGCCGCGACGCCCGGCAGCACGATGATGGCCGGCATGAGCAGTTTGAGGAACGAAGCGAGCACGATGCCCTTCTGCGCCTCGCGCACGCTTTTCGCGGCGAGGCCGCGCTGGATGATGTACTGGTTGAAGCCCCAGTACGAAACGTTCATCACCCACATGCCGCCGAGCAGCACGGAGATGCCGGGCAGGTCCTGGTAGAACTGGCTGTCCTTCGACAGGATCATGTCGAACTTCTCCGGCAGCTGCTGCGTGAGCGTGACGAAGCCGCCGACGACCCCCGCCTCGCCGCCGATCCGGCCGAGCGCGATCCAGCTGATGATCAAGCCACCCGCGACCAGCAGCGTCACCTGCACGATGTCGGTGAGCGCCACGGCCTTGAGTCCGCCGTACAGCGCGTAGGCACCGGCGAAAACGCCGAGCGCGATGATGGCGTACTGGATGTCCATGCCCGTCACGGTGCTGACGGCGGTCGCGCCGAGCCACAGGATCGAGGTGAGATTCACCAGCACGTAGAGCGCGAGCCAGAAAACCGCCATCGTCGTGCGCACCGCGGGGCTGTAACGCTTCTCGAGGAATTCCGGCATCGTGTAGATGCCGTTCTTGAGGAAGATCGGCAGGAAATATTTGCCGACGATGATGAGCGTGAGCGCCGCCATCCACTCGTACGAGGCGATGGCGAGGCCGATCTTGTAGCCCGAGCCGGACATGCCGATGATCTGCTCGGCCGAGATGTTGGCCGCGATCAGCGAGGTGCCGATCGCCCACCAGGGCAACGCGCGCGACGCGAGGAAGTAATCCTGGGCCGTCTTTTCGTGTGTGCCTTTCTCGCGCGACACCCATTGGGCCAGGAGGAAAATTCCAACCGCGTAGACCACCAGGATGGTGATGTCGAGTGTTGACAGACTCACGTAAGACCCCTCTCGCTGCGGCGTCGCGGACGCCTATTGGTTTTTTTCCGTTTCCCTGCGCAGGGCCTGCATGAGGTCCTGCGCACGTTTCGTCAGCTCCGCGAGTGTATACGCGGGCTTGAACAGTTCGCCGCCGAATCCGAAGCCATCGGCGCCTGACAAGAGCCATTCGGCGATGTCCTGTGAGCCAATGCCGCCGACCGGATATACCCGCACGTGACTGGGCAGCACGGATTTCAGCGCACGCAGGTGTCCCGCGCCGTAGGTCGATGCCGGAAACAGTTTGAGCTCGCTCGCGCCTTCCTTGAGCGCCGCGAATGCTTCGGTGGCGGTAGCGATACCAGGAAGTACGCGCATGCCGAGCTCGAGCGCGCGACGGATCACGTGTCCGTCGCAATTCGGCGCGACCACGAGCCGCCCACCCGCGCCGTGCACCCTATCTACCTCAGCGGCCGTGAGCACCGTGCCCGCGCCGATCAGGCAGTCCGGGTACGCGCGCGCCAGCAGCCTGATGGTTTCGAAGGGCTCCGGTGAATTGAGCGGCACCTCGATGCAGCGAAAGCCGGCGGCCACGAGCGCCGCGCCGGTTTCCGGCGCGCGTTCCGGCGTGAGACCGCGCAGGATCGCGACCATCTCGATCGACTTCCCGGCTGCGCTCATGACTGCTCCTGCGTCAACGTGGCGTGGATGCGCGCGAGCCCGGCAAACGACGCTTCCTCGCCCGCGATGCGGATGCACGGCCGCCCGAGCCGCGCGAGCGCGCTCCCGTAGAGACCGGCAAGATGTTCCGTGGCGACGACATGGATCGGCGCCTCGACGTTGCCGAACAGCGGCAACGCACCGGCGCAGTCCGTGCCGATCAGCAGGCCCGAGGTCCACGATGCGGCGCCCTCGGGCGACAGCTGTTTGTCGAGCCGCAGGCCGCGGCTCTCGAAGAGCCGGTGCAACAGCGGTACACCCGCGTGTTTGCCGGATTCGATCAGGCCACGCTCGAACTCCCGCGCCTGGTGCGCGACGGGTGTGTCACGGTCGCGCACCAGCACGCTGTGGTCGCACAGCAGCCGGAAAACTTCTCCCGTGGGCACCGTGAGGAACTCGATCACGGTGCCGTCGTGCAATGCCACCCACTTGGTATGCGTGCCGGGCAGGCACACGAGATGACGGCCGGTCGCGAGCGCCGGGTGCAGCGAAAGAGCGCCGAGCAGCTGCGTCTCCTCGCCGCGCATGACGTCGGGCGCGCCCAGCGGATTCGCGCAGCGCATGCCGGGCACGACACGCACGTCGTCGCGCGCGTGCGCCAGCGACCCGGCGACGCTGTCGATCTCCTCCGGGCACGGTAGATAGGGCGCCTCGATCCAGCCGAACGTCGATCCCGCCATGCCGCAGAGCAACGCCGGCAGCGTGCCCTGCTTGCGCCAGTCGGCCGTCAAACCGTCGAAGACCTGCGCGAAACGCCCGCGCGAATCCGCGGCACCCGGCCCCTCGCGCGAATCGAGCGCCGCGCCGTCCGCGGCGCACAGCCGCAGCCGCAGGTTGCTGGTGCCCCAGTCGCCGGCGATGAAGGCGGGAGCGCTCATGACATGTACATGCCGCCGTTGACGTGGATGATCGTCCCGGTGATGTAGCCCGAGAGCTCGTTCGAGGCGAGGAACAGGAAAGCGCCGACGCAGTCACGCGCTTCGCCGATGCGGCCGAGGGGCGCGGCGTTGCGCATGGCCTCGATTCGCTCCGGTGGCGTGCGTGCATGAAAAGGAGTGGCGATGGCGCCCGGGGCCACGGTGTTGACGCGCACCTTCTTCTTCGCGAGGTCGCGCGCCAGGTGACGCGTGATGTTGTGGACCGCCGCCTTCGCCGTCGAGTACACGCTGGCGCCGGCGCCGCCGCCATCGATGCCCGCAATCGATCCGACGTTGATGATGTTGCCGCCACCGCGCTTTTCGAAGTGCGGGATCGCGGCCTGCGTCGCGGCGATGACCGAACGGACGTTGAGGTCGTAGACGAAATCGAACAGCGCGTCATCGACGTCACCGATCGGGCGCCGTTCTCCCAGCCCACCGGCGTTGTTGATCAGGATGTCGAGGCCGGCGAGTTTCTCGGCCGACTCGTGTACCACGCGTTTCGCTTCGCCGCGTTTCGACAGGTCGCCGCGGACCAGCACCGGCTCGATGCCGCCCTTGCCGATTTCCTGCGCGAGCGAGCGCGCGGCGTCTTCGTGTGAATTGAAGTGCAGGGCGAGGCGTGCGCCCTGCGCGCCGAAGGCGCGCGCCAGCGCCGCGCCGATTCCCGAGCTCGCGCCCGTGATGAGCACGGCCTTGTCCTTGAGGTCGTCGATGGTGGTCATGCGAACTACTAATAGGCGAGCGAGCGCTCCATCGCAAGCGATACGTCGGTGACTACACGTGGTGGGGCGCGACGATGCGCCGTTCGCCGATCAGGAAGGCGTCGGCCACCAGCTGGAACGGGCGCCAGTCGACCTCGGACCTGCCCGCCGCGCACAGCTTGGCGAAGCGCTGGTAGAGGCGCGGATATTCACCCGCGAGTCCCGCATCGGCCGCCAGAGTCTCGCCGTCGATCACGAGCGTCGCGCCGCCGTTCGCGAGCCTGAGACGGCCGGTGGTGGTGGTGAGCTCGATGTCCCAGCTCTGCTCGCCTTTCTGGCGGAAGTCGAACTCGGCCACGATGGGCACGCCCGCCGACGTGCGCATGTCCAGGTTCGCGGCGATCGGCGCCTGCTGGTTTTCCGGAAACTCGAGCAAGGCGTTCTCGACGTGCACGTCGTACGGCAGGATCTCGGTGAGCAAGGACAATGCATTGATGCCGGGATCGAACACGCCGAACCCACCGGCGTCGAAGATCCACTGCTGGCCGGGATGCCAGTGGTGCACGTCTTCCTTCCAGATGATGCGGCCGCCCGTGAGCTCGCGCGTCCGCAGCCAGTCGCGCGCGGCGTCGACGCTCGCGGCGAATCGCGAGTGCCAGGTCTGGAACAGCGTGCGACCGACGCGACGCGCCTCGTCCTCGAGCAGCGCGATCTGGCGCGTGGTCGCGGCCGGCGGCTTCTCCAGCATCACGTGGCATCCGGCTTGCAACGCCGTCAGGGCGGCGTCGAAGTGCGCGCGCGGCGGCGTGCAGATCGAAACGCAGTCGAGATGCGTGTTCGCGAGCATCGCGACGAGATCCGGGAAGTTCGCGACGCCATCGACGGTCGCGTTGCGGCTGGCGCAGGCCACGAGCTCGAAGTCCGCGTTCGCCTTCAACGCCGGTATGTGCTGGTCGCGCGCGATCTTGCCGATGCCGAGCAGGCCGATTCTCAACGCCATTGAAACCCCACGTTTCGTGAATCAGAGGCCGCGGATCGCCTTCAGGAAGTCCGCCGCCGGCGTCAGCTCGTTTCCTGTCCGGAAATCGAACAGCGTGGCGTTCTCCCAGTGCGATCCCGTGCCCCAGCGCGTCGCGCAGCTCGTCGAAACCCAGGCCGGTTCCCAATAAACGACGCCGACACCTCCGGCGCGCAGCGTCATCTGAACGACCTCGTTCATGAAGCGCTGCTGGCCGCGCAGCGTCGCAGGATAACCGCGATGCAACGAGTCTTCACCCAGCAGATTCGGCGCCTTGTCGCCGGCGTCTTTCAACGTGAAGGGATATGAAACTTCGACTACCACGATCGGCCTTCCGAATCGCTGCACGATGCGCTTCAGCGCGGTCTGCGCCTGCGGCAGCGTCAGCGCCGACCACTTGGGGTAGTAGCTCACGCCGATGATGTCGAAATCGCGCACGCCCGCGGCCACCGCCGCCGCGAACCAGGGTTCGACGTTCTCCGGCTGTGCGACGTGCAGCATCACGCGCGGGCTCTCGCCCTGCGCATCGCGCGCCTCGCGCACCGCGCGGATGCCGGCATTGAGAATTTTCGCGTTGCGCACCCAGTCGATCGGGCGTGCCCTTGGTATCGGCGGGTCGCAGCATCTGCGTGTTGATCTCGTTGCCCACCTGCACCATGTACGGCAAGTTGCCTTTGGCGTTGAGCCTCGCCAGCACATCGCGCGTGTATTCGTACACGTGCGTGCGCCAGCTTGTCGGCGTCGCCGATGTCGGCCGCCCAGGCCGCCGGGATGGTCTGCTTCTGCGGATCCGCCCAGTCGTCCGAATAGTGGAAGTCGAGCAGCACCTTCATGCCGGCCTTGTGCGCGCGCTCGATGGAGCGCGTGACGTCGGCCTCCGTGCTGTAGTTAGTCCACTCGGGGTTGTTCCAGAGGCGCAGCCGCACGAGATTCGCGCCGGCCTCCGCGAACAGCTCGTACGCGTCGCGCGGCTGGCCGCCGCGGCGGTACTGGGCGCCGCAGGCTTCGACTTCGTTCACGTACGAAAGGTCGACGCCCGCGAAGTAGTCAGGCTTGCCCCTGGGCGGCTCGGGAGTCGCGGCCTGGCACGGCGCCGGCCATGAGCAATGCAGCGGCGAAAGATCTGCAGTGAACTCATTCCGCCCCCTTCGCGCGAAGAGGCGCGGAGAGCTTTCGCTCCCCGCGCCCGGAGTCACCTCGTCCAGTCGTCAGAACTTGAACGTGAAGTCGAGCAATGCGCGACGTCCGTAGATGTCGTACGAGCCCAGACGGTTGGCGATCATTATCGCGCGTGATGCGCAGCGGCTCGTTCGTCGAGGTTGTTGACCTGCAGACGAACGCCGATCGAATCGCTGATCTGGTACGAGGTGCTGAAGTCGAGGATGCGACTCTTCGCCGAGCGTGCGCACGTCGGAGCCGTTCCAGCCCGCCGATGATGCTGAACGGCGAGTGGTACTTGTAACCGATGCGCGCCTCGAACCCCGAGTGGTTGAACCACAGGTCCACCGCCGCCGTGTCGCTTCGCGTAGCCCTCGATGGGCAGCGGATTCGGTCGCCGGGTAGAACTCCTTCACGTCCGTATCGACATAGGCGTAGTTCATGTAGACACCGACAGTTCCTGGAGCAACGCGAGAACGGTGTCTGGAATGTGAATTCCGCGCCCGCGATGCCGCCGCCTTCGCCATTGAAGGGCCCGGTGACCAGCGTAGGTGATCGTCATCGATCATCGACCGGCGTCGGTGGTGTAGCCGATGTGGCTGTCGACGTCCTTGTAGAACACCGCCAGCGCGGCGAGCGCTTCCTCGGCGGAAATACCACTCGAACGAGACGTCCGCCTGGTTGGCGACGGAACGGCTCGAGCGCCGGATTGCCGCCGCTGCCCGTGAAGGGCTGCGTCTCGTTGTACAACGTGCGCGAGGCGCGCAGTTCGTCGAGCGGCGGCCGCGCGATCACGCGCGCCAGGCCGAAACGCAGGATCTTGTCGTCGGCGAGGTTGAACGTTGATGTTCACGCTCGGGCAGCACTTCGGCGTAGTCGTTGTCGAGCGATCGAGCGGCTGCGAGCGCGCCGTCGTTGATGGAACCGAAGCCCGTGCTCGTGGTCTCCGTCTGCACGACGCGCACGCCCGCGTTGCCGTTGAACCGCACGCGAGCCGAGCGAGCCCTCGAAGCGCAGTTTCCCGTAGACCTCCGCGACGTTCTCGTCGACGCCCCAGATGCTGCTCTGGACGATCGGCATCCATGTCCACCGGCGCGCCGCCGTACACGGCATCGACGAGCTCGCGGAAGCTGCCGTTGAGCAGCGGCGGCGCATCGAACTCGGTCACGCTGAAGTTGGTGAACAGCGATGCCGGCAACAGTGCGCCGTTGGTCGTCGGCGTGTGACTGCTGCTGGCGGCGGAAGAAGTCCTTGTCGCGCTCCGAGGCGCGCACGCCGAATGAAAGCGACTTCAGATTGGCGCCTTCGAAGTCGCGCGCGAAATCCAGCGCGCAGCGCGGACAGCTTATCCTCGAGGTTGTCAGGACCATCCGACGAGCCCGGGAACCAGTCGGGCGATTGCACCGATTCGACGGATCGGCCGGGATTGGAGCTGGTCGATGATGCTGATGGCTTCGAGCCCGCCGACATGTCGTACTGCATCGAGTGCGCGGCCACCTGAAGGCGAGAACGCGGCCCAGCGGTTGGTGCGCTCGGCGTTCGAGTGCGACAGATCGAAGGTCGTGGTCCACGCGCCGGCTTCGAACTTGCCGTTGGCGCCCGTGACGAACAGGTCCTTGTCTTCGGTGTACTTCGCGATGACGTTGGTCACCGGCGCCCAGCAATTGTTGAGCGTCGCCGCGACCACGACTGCCGTCGACCTGCGGTGATCGAGCTCGAGCCGTGGTCCGTTGTAGCAGCCGGACTGGTTGCCATTGCCCAGTTGCCGAAGATGTTGTCGGCCGTACCAGGCCTGGTTCTGGTCCTCGTCGATCGTGAACTTCGAGTACAGCGCGTCGATATTCAGCTCGAAGTTGTCGCCGACTGCGCAAGCCGATCGCGCCGTTCACGCCGACGCGATCTCTCGGTGAGCTTCTTGACCTCGGTCTGCGCGCCCCACGGCGTCGGGTTCGGCGATCACCGTCGCCGTCGATGATCGCCGGTCGCGTTGCTCGGGCCAGATGGTGTCTGTCGTTGTATCCCCAGCCCTGGAATGACGGAAACGCGTTCTTCTGCCGCTGCAGGCTCACGCCCACGTTGAACGCGAAATTGTCGCCCACCGAGTGCGTGAAGCTGCCGCTGCCGCGATATCCATACGGGTCGTAGTCGGGGAAGTCGGAGCCGGCTTCGTAGTAGACGGCGCCGCCACGCAGCAGCAGCATCCGGACCGTTGTAGTCGAGCGGACGAATGGTCTTGATGTCGATCGTGCCCGCGACGCCACCAGCGACGATGTCGGCGGACTGCGCCTTGTAGACATCGACGCCCGCGACCACTTCGGAGGGATAGATCTCCCAGCGCACGTTGCGGTTCGGCTCGGACGATGCGACTTCGCGGCCATTGACCAGACCCGAGCACGAGACGCGGGCCGAGTCCGCGCATCGGCGGCCTGGCTCTGGTTGCCGCGATCGCGCGTGCCGTTGATGCCGGGCAGACGCACCAGCGTCTCGGCGATGGTGACGTCGGGCAGAGCACCGATATCGCCTCCCGAAATCGCATCGACGACCAGCTCGGAGTTGCGCTTGATCTCGAGCGCGCCGGCAAGGCTCGCGCGATAACCGGTGACGACGACCTCGGACAATTCTTCGCCGGCGTCCTTCTTCTCGGGCGCTTCCTGCGCGAACGCCACGGGCGTGATGCCAAGCGCCACGAGGACGCCGGCGCGAATCAGTGCTGTCGAATGCATGTTTGATCCCCCTGAAGAGTGTCTGCTGCGGAAAAACAACAACAAACCCATTAATAGTATAAATATAGGCACTCCAGGAAGGGCGCGTCAACAGAAAACCGGCGGGAACGCGCCGGTGAGGCGCGTTTGGTCATCGCGAGAGGACAAAATCCCTTGTCAGGGCTTCGATTTGTCGCTGCGCATCACGAGCGCGAGCGCTTCGCGGATCAGCTCGCGGCAGGCCTTGGAGGCGCCGTCGGCGTTGCCGTTGCGGATGGCCTTGTAGATTCGTTCGTGCGCGTCGTAGTCGGCGACCGCGCCCTTCGCCTTGTTGGTCAGGCGGATCGAGAACCGCAGCGCCGTTTCCACGATGGGCGTGAGCTGGTGATAGAAACGGTTGTGGCTGATCTCGAGAATCGTTGCGTGGAACGCGATGTCCGACGCGACCGGATCGAAGTGTCCGTTCATCGCGCCCTTCATCTTCTCGAGTTTTTGCCTGAGAAGTTCCTTGTCCGCATCGGTCGCGTTCACCGCGGCGAGCGCGGCGGCGGCGGGCTCGATGCCGATGCGGACCTCGAGGAATTCCCGCACCAGCGCATGCGAGAAGTGGCGATCGAGGATCCACGTCAGCACTTCGGCGTCGAGCAGGTCCCACTTGTCTTCCGGGTGGACGAAAGTCCCGACGCGCGGCCGCTGGCCGATCAGGCCCTTCGTCGAGAGGATCTTCACGGCCTCGCGCATCACGGTGCGGCTCGCCCCGAACTTCTTGCCGAGCTCCGCCTCGATGGGCAGGGATTTGCCGGCCGGCAGCTCGCCCCTGACGATGGACGAGCCGAGCTTCTGCACGAGTGACTGGGTGAGGTTGCCGCCGGACATGGTGATTACGCTACCACGATCGCCGCGGCCGATCGCAAATTTTGTCCGCGCGCGCCGCGTGACATGTTAGCGGTGCGCCACAAACGTGCATTTGCACGCGCGTCCGGGTGGCAGCGCCGAGTCCGCGCAGCGCTTCCGCGGTAACCGGTGTCTTCGGGCGCAGGGCGCGCGGGTAGTTAGGTGAAACGGGGCCGCGCCAGGCGGCCCGCGACCGGCACCGGCAGCCCCACGACAGACGCGGCTCGATCACACCGGCTCGGTGACTCCGAGCTCCTTGAGGATCGCGACGCGCAGCGCCTGGGCATCCGGGCTCGACACCTTGCGCGGATGCGCGAACGGCACCTTGAACTCGGCCTTGATGCGCGTGGGGCGCGGCGACAGCACGAGGATGCGGTCCGCGAGATGAATCGCCTCCTCCACGTCGTGCGTGATCAGCATGACCGTGTGTTTCTCGATCGCGAGGATGCGCAGCAGCTCGTTCTGCATGCGCAGGCTCATCAACGCGTCGAGCGCGGAGAACGGCTCGTCCATGTAGAGGATTTCCGGCTTCACCACCAGCGCGCGCGCGATCTCGGCACGCTTCAGCATTCCGCCCGAGAGCTCGTGCGGGAAGTTGTTCTCGAAGCCCTTGAGTCCGACGAGCTCGGCGTATTCGTGCGCGAGCGCTTCGCGGTTCGGCATTTCGTCCGGCAGTCCGAACAGCAGGTTCTGGCGCACCGTGAGCCACGGGAACACCGAGCCCTGCTGCGTGATCATGATGCCCTTGCGGTTCGGGCCGTTGCGCACCTGGCCATCGACGTGTACGCCGCCGGAGTCCGGCAAGAGGAAACCCGCGACGATGTTCATCAGCGTGGTCTTGCCGCAGCCCGACGGCCCCACGACGGCGACGAACTCGCCGTCGGCCACCGAAAAGTTCAGGTCCTCGATGACCTCGAGCCGGCCCTTGTCCGAATCGAAGCTCTTCTTGACGTTGCGGATTTCGATTTTGGTGGGCGCAGCGCCCCGGCGCTCAATGGCCGAAACGCCCGGGCGTTCAATGGGCATAACGCCACCGTACGACCTTCATGCCTTCCAACAACCTCATGGTGCCGTCGAGCGCCAGGCCGATGAGCCCGATGATGATCATCCCGGCGATCACCAGGTCGTAGCGGTTGCCGGCGTTGCGCGAATCGATGATGAGATAACCGAGACCCGAGCGCAGCGCGATCATCTCCGCGGCCACGACCACCAGCCACGCGACGCCGAGGCCGATGCGCATGCCGACGATGATCTGCGGCAACGTCGCCGGGAACACCACCTGCAGGAACAGTTTCTTCCGCGACACGCCGAAGTTGTCCGCGGCGCGCAGGAAGCGTTTCTCGATGGTGTGCACGCCTGCGGTGGTCTGCACGATCATCGGGAACACCGATGCGATGAAGATGAGGTAGATAGGCGATGCGTTGCCGACGCCGAACCACAGGATCGCGATCGGGATCCACGCGATCGGCGAGATGGGTCGCAGGATCTGGAACAGCGGGTTCAGCGTGACGAACGCGCCGCGCACCCAACCCATCCACAAGCCGAGCGGGATGGCGAACAGCACCGCGAGGCCGAAGCCCGCGCCGACCCGCATCAGCGACGCGCCGATGTGCTCCCACAACGTGCCGTCGCGCGCCAACTCGAGCGTTCCCATGACGACGCCCTGCGGCGTCGGAAAAATCGCGCTTTCCGTATATGTAACCAGGGCCCACCAGGCGGCCACCAGCACCGCGATCACGACGATGGAAGGCAGCGCATTGTTCATCTTCTTCTTCATCGGCTACGGTTCTCCCACCACTCGCGCGCGCGCCAGCGGATGCGCGCCCACGGTGTCGTTGGCTCGGGCTCCACGTCGATCGTCAGTTGACCGCTCGCGTGCGCGGAACAAACGAACTGGTAACTCGCTGCCCGTTCGAACGGCAGCCGGAAACTCTGGCCCGGCATCATGATGGTCGGCCCGAATATCTGCGGCACCTCGTCGTGATTGCGAATCAGCAGCACGTCGTTCAACCCGAGCGTGAGCCGGATGCGATCCGGCAGGATCTCCACCAGGTCGCCGGCGCGGCGCCGTGCATAGGTCCCTTTCGGAATGTCGAACGCAGCCTCGCGTGTCGACACCTCGATGGGCGCGAAGCCCGCCCAGCCCAACGCGCCGAGGACGGCCGCGGCGAGCGGAAGCAAGACTGACCAACGACGCCGCATCAGCTGCGCAGCAGGATCTTGAGGTCATGCACGAAGTCGTCGACGGGATGGCCATAGGGCATGACGGCGCGCAGGCCGCCGGCCCGGTCGATCATGTAGATGGAGGAGGAATGACCGATCGTGTAGCTGCCATCCGCGTTCCTGTTCTTGACCGACGAGATCCCGTACTTCGCCTGCGCGGCGTCGATCTCGGCGCGCGTGCCCACGCCGCCGATGAAGGTCGTGTCGAACGAGCCGAGGAATTTCTTCATCTGCGCGGCGTCGTCGCGTTCGGGGTCCACCGTGACGTAAACCACCTGCACGTCACGCGCCGCGTCGTTGCCCAGCTTCTTGCGCGCCCCGGCCAGCGTTGCCAGCGTGATGGGACACACCTCGCCGCAGTTGCTGAAGCCGAACGCGAGCAGCACGACCTTGCCGCGAAAGCGCGCGAGGTTGAGCCGCTGGCCGTCGGTGCCGGCCAAACCGATCTCGGGAGCGGCCATCACGGGCGTCAACACGCCGGCCTTGAGCGCTTCCGGCGCCGCCGGGGGCGCGGCCAGCGCTGACGCGGTCAAGCCTAACAAGGTGAGCAGGGTGAGCCGGAGTTTCACAGCGGGATACTTGCGGCCTGCGTCGCGCGCACGAAACTGTCATCGATGTATTTCTCGTACGGGATCGGGTGCTTGATCGTGCCCGCCTCGATCGACAGCTGCATGAGGTCCTCGAATTCCTCGCGGATCATGCGCAGGTCGCCGTAGGTCACGCGGTCGACCGGGTTGTCCATCACGTACTGCAGGATTTTCGGATCCTGGTTGAAGAAGCTCTTGCCCGAGGCGATCGCCACCGCCTTGTCGCGATTGGCCGGCGTTTCGTCGAGCCACAGTCCGGCGCCCTGGATCTGGTTCACCAGGTCCTGGACCATGGGACGTTGTTCGTCGATCAGTTCCTGCCGCACCGTGAGAACGCAGCAGATGTAGTTGCGCCACTCGTCGCGCGTCATGCGAAGTACCCGGGCGTATCCCGCACGTTGCGCGGCGGCTCCGAAGGGTTCACCCGTGCAGTAGGCATCGACGGCGTTGGCGTACAGCGCCGCCGGCATGTCGGGCGGCGGCATCTCCATGATCTCGATGTCCTTGGGCGTCATGTTCTCGCGCGCCAGCATCTTGCGCAGGAACAGGAAGTCGACGGCGAAGCGGCTCGGGATCGCGACGCGCTTGCCGCGCAGATCGGAGAATCGCTGATAGGGCGACTCCGTACGCACCATGATCACGGCGCCCGAGCGATGTCCGAGCGAGACGACTTTCACCGGAATTTTCTTGTCCGCGAGGTCCATGACCAGCGGCGCGAGCATGTACCCGGCCTGGATGCGCCCGGCCATCAGCGATTCCTTGATCTCGGGCCAGCCGCTGTACTTGCTGTACTGGAACGTGAAGTCGGTCTTTGCGCTGCCCTGCTTGAGGCTGGTGTCCTTGGCCACGCAGGCCACGGGCAGCGTGAGATTGCAGGTCACCGGAAGGCCACCGACGACCAGGGGCTCGCCGCGCGCATTTTTGTCGCCCGCGCAGGCGCCGAGGGCGAACGGCACCGCAGAGGCGAGCGCGCCCTTGAGCAACTGTCGACGGTCGAGGATCTGCGCGCTCACAATTCGCTTTGGCCGGCTGGGCCGGTCTGCTATCAATTGCGCCGCAGCGTATCGGACCAACGCATAGTTTTCGACTATGAGCCGGTCCGCCAGCGCACCTACAATCCAGGCCCAATATGTCATTCATTTCAGCAGCCGCCGCGGATCAGAACACCTATGACGTCGTCGTCGTCGGCTCCGGGGCGGCGGGCGGTCAGACGGCCTACACGCTGGCCATGGGCGGGGCGCGGGTCCTCATGCTCGAGGCCGGCCGCAACTACACGCCAGCCGTCGACACACCCGATGTTCCAGGTCAATTCCGACGCGCCGCTGCGCGGCGCGGGAACTCCGGAGAAGCCTTTCGGCTTCTGGGACGCGACCATCGACGGCGGCTGGCAGGTGCCGGGCGAGCCCTACACCAGCGCATCCGACGACCCGGCACGGCAGTTCGTCTGGTGGCGCGCGCGCATGCTCGGCGGCCGCACCAATCACTGGGGCCGCATCTCGCTGCGCAACGGTCCCTACGACTTCAAGCCGCACTCGCGCGACGGCCTCGGCTTCGACTGGCCGATGAGCTACGAGGACCTCGCGCCGTACTACGACAAGGTCGAGATGCTGATCGGCGTCTACGGCGCGAACGAAGGCCTCGAGAACACGCCGAATTCACCGCCGGGCGTGCTGCTGCCGCCGCCGAAGCCGCGCGTGTCGCGACCTGCTCGTTCAAGAAACACGCCGCGAAGCTCGGAATTCCCGCGATCGCCGGGCCACCGCGCGGTGCTCACGACTCGCGCTCGATCACAAGCGCCTGCCGAAACTGCTGCATCCCGGCAACGCGAAGGCGCAGGCGATCCTCGCCGCCGACATGCAGAAACGCGCCGCGTGCTTCTTCGCCACGCCCTGCGGGCGCGGCTGCTCGATCCGGGCTAACTACCAGTCGACGACCGTGCACCTGCCGCCGGCGCTCGACACCGGCAACCTCGACATCGTCACCGACGCCATGGTGCGCGCGGTCACGAAGCGCCCGGACGGCCGCGCCGAAGGCGTGATCTACATCGATCGCAAGACCGGCGCCGAGCATCGCGTGAAGGCGCGCGTCGTGGTGCTCGCGGCGAGCGCGCTCGAATCCGTGCGCATCCTGCTCAACTCCGGCGTCGCGAACTCGAGCGGCAAGGTCGGCAAATACATCATGGACACCGTGGGCGCCGGACTTCGGCGGCCAGGTGCCGCTGCTCGAGAACATGCCGCTGCACAACGAAGACGGCGTCGACGGCCTGCACCTGTACACGCCGTGGTGGCTCTACAAGGAGCAGCTCGCGGGCAAGCTCGGCTTCGCGCGCGGCTACCACATCGAGTTCGGCGGCGGCCGCCCATGCCCGGCATGGGCACGGCGCGCCGGCCTCGAGTGGCTCAACGGCGGCACCTACGGCAAGAAGTTCAAGGAAGACGCGCGCCGCTATTACGGTTCGTTCTGTCGGCTTCGCGGCCGCGGCGAGATGATCCCGAACGACGACTGCTACGCCGAGCTCGATCCGAAGGTCAAGGACAAGTTCGGCATCCCCGTGCTGCGTTTCCACTGGAAGTGGAGTCGCGCACGAAATCGGCCAGGCCGCGCACATGGAGAAAACCTTCGCCGAGATCATCGACGCGATGGGCGGCCGCTACTCGCGCAAGCCGCAGAGTGGCGAAAAGGCCATCAAGCAGGGCGGCATCATCATCCACGAGGTCGGCGGCGCCATCATGGGCTCCGATCCCGACGAAGTCCGTGACCAACAGCTTCGGCCAGTGCTGGGACATGAAGAACCTCTTCATCACCGACGGCGCCACCTTGTGCTCGAACGCGGACAAGAATCCGACGCTCACGATCATGGCGCTCGCCTGGCGCGCCTCCGATCACATGCTGGGCCTGATGAAGAGGAAGGAGCTATGAGCATGGACCGGCGCACGACGCATCAAGTGGATGCTCGCCGCCGCGGCCACCGTTCCTTCGCTGCGGTTTTCATTCGCGGGCGACGCGGCTGGCGCGTGACGTCGCCGCCAACCAGGCGGGCTACGGCACGGACCCGGACCTCCTGAAGGAATGGAAGGCCGGTGGCCCATGGCCACTGACACTGACCGCCGAACGCACGCGCTCACGACCGGGGCGCTCTGCGATCTCATCATTCCCGGCCGACGACGTCTCGCCCGCGGCATCTGTCGGTCGGCGTCGTCGACTTCATCGACGAGTGGATCAGCGCGCCTTATCCGCAGCAGCGCGGCGATCGCGAGCTCGTGTTGCCGAACGGCCTGCTGTGGATCGAGGCGGAATCACAGAAGCGCTTCGGCGAAAGCATTTCGCCGCGCTGGACGACGCGCAGAAGAGCGCGATCGCCGACGACATCTGCTCGGCCGCGAACGCGAAGCCCGGATTCGCCGACGCCGCGAAATTCTTCGCGAAGTTCCGCGACCTCACCGCCGGCGGCTTCTACACCACGCCCGTCGGCATGAATGACATCGGTTATCGTGGCAACGTGACGCTGGAAAAGTTCGACGGCCCGCCGGTCGAAGCGTTGAAGAAGGCCGGTCTCGCCTGAGCAGGCGGCCGCTGTCCGGCGTCATCGCGCTGTTGCCGTCGTATCGCGAGCGGGCGCAGTGGCCCGCGCCACCGCCCACACCTCGACCGCCTGACACCCGCGCCGAGCAGCACCGCGCGCAGCTCCGCGACCGTGCTGCCCGTGGTCACCACGTCGTCGACGATAGCCACGTGCGCCGCGGCCAACGAGCCTGCGCCTGGGCGCGCGGACCCGCGACCGCGAACACGCCGCGCACGTTGCGCGCGCCGCGCCGCCGATGTCCAGCGCGGTCTGCGAAGGGGTGTCACGCACGCGGCGCACGAGCGCTCCCGCGAACGGCACTCCCGAGCATGCGCCCCGCGTAACGCGCGAGCGCGAACGCCTGGTTGAAGCCGCGCTCGCGAGACGCGCCGCGTGCAGCGGCACCGGAACCAGCAACCTCGGCAGCGGCGCCTCGCGTTCGCGCGCGGCCGCGGCCAGCAACACACCGAGCACGCGCGCGTTTTCGATGGCGCCGTGGTACTTCAGCTCGCGGATCATGTCGTCCACCGGGAGTCGAACCGCAGCGCGCACGAGGAATCCGGGCGACGCGATGCGTGCTCCACGGCAGGTCCGCGTGGCAGAAGCTGCAGAGGTCCAGGTCGAGCGAGGCGCCCTGGAATCCGCACAGGCAGCAGCGCGGCGGGAACAGCGTGGCCGCGAGCAGCGCGCCAGGACGCGGTGCGGGCCGTCAACCTGCAGCCGCTCCCATTGGTTGACAATGGTTTTGCGGGTCCCGAACATGCCCGGAGTTTTGCGCGGCGGCCGATTCGCGTCGCCAGCCGGAAAAGTGATGCAAATCAATGAATAAAGGGATGGGCATGGACGGAATCGTCACGCCACGACTGGACGATCGCGCAGATCGAGGCGCTGTTCGCGCTGCCGTTCGCGGACCTCATGTTCCAGCGCCCAGGCCATCCATCGCGCCAACCACTCAGCCGAACGCCGTGCAGATGAGCACGCTGCTCTCCATCAAGACCGGCGCCTGCCCCGAAGACTGCGCGTACTGCCCGCAGAGCGTTCGCTACGACACCGGCCTCGAGCGCGAGAAGCTCGTGCCGCTCGACGAAGTTCGCGCGCGCGCGCAGGCGGCCAAGGACGCCGGCGCCACGCGCTTCTGCATGGGCGCCGCGTGGCGCTCGCCGAAGAAGAAGGATGTCGAAGCCGTCGCCGCGATGATCCGCGAAGTGCGCTCGCTCGGCATGGAAACCTGCGCAACGCTCGGCATGCTGAACGCCGAACAGGCGCAGGAGCTCAAGGCCGCGGGCCTCGACTACTACAACCACAACGTCGACACCTCGCCCGAGTTCTACGGCGAGATCATCACCACGCGCACCTACCAGGATCGTCTCGACACGCTGGCCGCGGTGCGCGACGCGGGGCTCAACGTCTGCTGCGGCGGCATCGTCGGCATGGGCGAAACCACGCGCGATCGCGCCTCGATGCTCGCGACGCTCGCGAACCTGCCGCAGCATCCCGAGAGCGTGCCGATCAACCAGCTGGTGCGCGTGCCGGGCACGCCGCTCGCGGGCCAGGAGGACGTCGATCCGTTCGACTTCGTGCGCACGATTGCCGTCGCGCGCATCGTGATGCCGAAGGCGTTCGTGCGCCTGTCGGCGGGACGCGAGGTCATGAACGACGAGCTGCAGGCGCTGTGTTTCCTCGCCGGCGCGAACTCGATTTTCTACGGCGAGAAGCTGCTGACCACCGGCAATCCGGACGTGGCGCGCGATCGCGCGCTGCTCGCGCGGCTCGGAATCGAACCCGCTCGTGCCGCCGGCGGTGGCCGAGGCGCGCGCGCAGGAATCCGGCGAGCACGTACACGGCCCCGACTGCGCGCACGGACATGCGCCGCGTACGACCGGGAAGCGCATGCAACGCGACCCGGCAGCGCTGAAGGCCGCGCTCGCCGATCTCGAGCAGCGCAATCTCAAGCGCACGCGGCGCGTGATGCCGCGTCGACGGCCTCATCAACTTCTGCAGCAACGACTACCTCGGCCTGGCGCAGCACCCCGAGATCGTCCGCGCGTTCGTGCGACGCCGCGGCGAAGTACGGCGTCGGCAGCGGCGCGTCGCACCTGGTCACCGGCCACGGCCCGCGAACATGAGGCGCTCGAAGCGGAGCTCGCGGCGTTCACGCGGCCGCGAAAGCGCGCTGGTCTTCTCCACCGGCTACATGGCCAACCTGGGCGTCATTGGCGCGCTGGCGGATCAAAGCAGCCGCATATCGTCGCGGACAAGCTCAATCACGCATCATTGATCGATGGCTGCCGGCTCAGCGGCGCGCACGTCCGCCGCTATCCGCCACGGCGATGCGGCACACGCCGCGGAGCTGCTCGCGGACCTGCCGGACACAGCGCACACGCCTGCTGGTCACCGACGGCGTGTTCAGCATGGACGGCGACATGGCGCCGTTGCCCGCGCTCGCGCGCGCGCCGCGCGCACGGCCAACGCCTGGCTCGATCGTCGACGACGCGCACGGCGCTGGGCGTGGTCGGCCCGACGCGGGCGCGGCAGCTGCGAGCACTTCGGGCTGGGCGCCGACGACGTGCCCGTGCTCGTCGGCACTTTCGGCAAGGCCTTCGGCACGTTCGGCGCCTTCGTCGCCGGCGACGCGGACCTCATCGAATTCCTGATGCAGAAATCGCGCACCTACATCTACACGACCGCGCTGCCGCCGGCGGTCGCTGCCGCGACGCGCGCGGCGCTGCGCGTGAGCGAACGCGAATCGCTGGCGGCGCGAAAAGGTGCTGGCGCTCGCGCACGCGTTTTCGCGAGCGCGTCGCGGCCGCCGGGGCGGGCGGCACGCTGGTCCCGATTTCCTCACCCGGCACCATCATTCCGCTGCTGATGGGAACCGAGGCGCGCGCGCTGGACGCGAGCCGAATCGCTCGAGGCACGCGGCTTTCTGGTCGCGGCGATCCGGCCGCCCACGGTGCCGGCGGGCACCGCGCGCCTGCGCGTCACGCTTCTCCGCCGCGCACGAAGAACGCGAGTCGACGCGCTGCGCGGCCGCGTTGTCGGAGCTCATCGCCGCATGAACGCGCGCGATCCCCGCGAAGTCTTCGCGCTCGACCGCCGCGCGGTGGCGCTGGCCTTCGATCGCGCCAGCGGCAGTTACGACGCGGCCGCGGCGCTGCAGGAGCGCGTGCGCGACGAGCTGCTGGGCCGGCTCGACGACTTCAAGCTCGCGCCGCAAGCCATCCTCGACCTCGGCGCCGGCACCGGCCACGCCTCGCGCGCGCTGAAGCGCCGTTATCCCGCAGCGCTGGTCGATCGCGGCGGACATCGCGCAGCGGCATGCTCGAGCGGGCGCAGGCGCCAGTCGCGCTGGCTGCGCCGCTTCGAGCGCGTGCGCGCCGACGCGTACACGCTGCCGTTCCGCGACGGCAGCTTCGATCTCATCTTCAGCAACCTCATGCTGCAGTGGTGCGACGACCTCGACGCGCGTGTTCGCCGAGATCGCGCGTGTGCTCAAGCCCGGCGGCGCGCTGATCTTCAGCACTTTCGGGCCCGGACACGCTGCTCGAGCTGCGCGAGTGCGTGGAGCGCGAGCGACGCACCCGGCAATCACGTGAATCATTTCTTCGACGCGCCGTCGCTCGGCACCGCGTTGATGCATGCGGGCCTGGCGGAACCGGTGCTCGACGTCGACCGGATCGTGGTCGGTTACGGAGACGTTCTCACGCTGATGCGCGAGCTCAAGGCCATCGGCGCGCACAACATGACCCGCGGCCGTCCCGCGCGGTCTTACCGGCCGAAAGCGGCTCGCGGCGATGACGCAGGCATATGAAGTCCTGCGCCGCGACGGGAAACTGCCGGCGACATACGAAGTGATCCACGCGGTCTGCTGGGGCGGGGAACACGCGCGGCGGGCGCCCGGGGGATTTCCGGGCGAGGCGCACATTTCGCCGGGCGCGATCCGACGAAGGAGACAGCCTTGAAGTCCGTGCCCGCCGGCTGGTTCATCACCGGCACGGACACCGGCGTCGGCAAGACCCTGGTCGCGGTGGCGCTCACGCGAGCACTGGTCGCACGTGGACTCAGGACCGCCGTCATGAAGCCCGTGGCAGCCGGCGCCATCGAATCTCCCGATGGCCCGCGCAACGACGACGCGCTCGAGTTGTTAGGCGCGAGCAACGTGGCCGCGAGTTATGCGGACGTGAATCCCTGGCTGCTTTCCACGCCCGCCTCGCCGCATCTCGCGGCGCGCGCCGACGGCGTGACGATCCGCTCCGAAACCATCGTCGCGTCGTACGGGCGCCTCGCGGCGCTGTCCGACGCGCTCGTGGTGGAGGGCGCGGGCGGCTGGCTCGCGCCCATTTCGGCGACGGCCACGATGGCCGACATCGCTGATGAGCTGGCGCTACCGGTGATTCTCGTAGTGGGAATGCGGTTGGGATGCCTGAACCACGCCCTGCTGACGCGCGAGGCCATCCGCGCGCGCGGTCTGCCGTTTCGCGGATGGATCGCGAACAAACTCGCGGTCGAAATGCCGCTGGTCAGCGCGAATATCGAGACGCTTTCGAGCCGGTTCGGCGCACCGCCGCTTTCTGTCGTACCGCAGGGGACGGATTTGAAATCTGTCACCTCCGGTTCACTCCCCGCATGGGCCGCCGAGCTCGCCGGGAATCTCGTAAGTGCTTGAGTAATCCCGCAAATTCGCTGGTATAGTCGCGCCCCGTGCAAGCCGCCGCGCACCACATCGAACTGGCTCCCCATTGCTCGCTGAGCCCGCTCGGTGCGCGGGTGTTTTTCGGCTCCATCTGCTTGCTGACGCTCTCCATCGCTGCGACCGCGACGCTGCTCGGTTTCTGGCCCGTGCTGCCGTTCGCCGGCGCCGAAGTGCTGCTGCTGTGGTGGGCCCTGCGGTCGAATATGCAAAGGCGCTTCGAGCGCGAACGCATCGATGTCTCTGAAACGCAGGTCGTCGTCGAATATTCTCGTGGCGAACCAAGGCGTTTCGTGTTCCCGCGCCACTGGGCGCAGGTTAAAATCCGCCGCCCGAAATCGCCCCTCCACCGCGGCCAGCTCGTCATCGAATCACAGGGCCGGGGCTGCGAGGTAGGACAATTTCTGTCAGAGGAGGAGCGCCATCAGCTGGCTGCCGAATTGCGGCGCCTGATAGGCGGCATGAACCAGTCGCCGGACCTGCCGGACGCCGGTTCACCCGAACAGTTTTCTCGAGGTCATTAGATGAGCTTTCACATGAAGAACGCCTACGCGCGCCGTGGATTGCAGGCCGCCGCCGTCTCCCTGTTCGCCTTGATGGCAAACGTTGCGCACGCCGACTGGGGCGGTCTCAACATGCCCGAGGGCGTGACGATCCTGAGCAAGGAGATCTATTGGCTGCACCAGCTCATCCTGATCATCTGCGTGGTGCTCGCGGTGTTCGTGTTCGGCGCGATGATCTACTCGCTCGTGAAGTTCCGGAAGTCGAAAGGCGCGGTAGCCGACACGACGCTGGTCCACAGCACGAAGGTGGAAATCATCTGGACGGTGATTCCCATCATGATCCTCATCGGCATGGCCATCCCGATCGCTGGCACGCTGATCGACATCGAGGACATGGGCGACGTCGACGTGAACATCAAGGTCACGGGCTACCAGTGGAAGTGGGAGTACGAATACGTCGGCCAGAACGTCAGCTTTTTCTCGACGCTCAAGCGCGACAGCAACGCGGCCCGCCAGCTCGGCTCCGGCATCGACCCCAAGAGCATCGAGAATTACCTGCTCGACGTCGACAACGTGCTCGTCATCCCGGCCGGCCAGAAGATCCGCTTCCTGCTCACCGCGCAGGACGTCATCCACGCCTGGTGGGTGCCCGCCTTCGGCATGAAGAAGGACGCGATCCCGGGCTACGTGAATGAAATCTGGGTGCAGGTCGACGCGGACAAGGTCGGCACGTACCGCGGCCAGTGCGCCGAGCTCTGCGGCCAGGATCACGGCTTCATGCCGATCGTGGTCGAAGTGAAGTCGCCGGCCGACTACGACGTCTGGCTGCGCGCCAGGCAGGCCGAGCAGAAGCTCGCCGGCGTCGCTCCGAATGCCCCGGCCGTCACCGCCTCCGCGGCGGCGCCCCCGATTTCACAATAGAAATTGGCCAGCAGTAAGTTTTCGAAGAGAAGTAAAGACATGGCACACGAACACACCGCAGACCATTCCCACGACGAACATCACGATCACGGTCCGGCCCAAGGCTGGCGCCGCTGGGTCTACGCGACGAACCACAAGGACATCGGCACGATGTACCTGGTGTTCGCCTGCATCATGTTCTTCGTCGGCGGATTCATGGCGATGATCATCCGCGCCGAGCTGTTCCAGCCCGGACTGCAGCTGGTCGAACCGCAGTTCTTCAACTCGATGACGACGATGCATGCGCTCGTCATGATCTTCGGCGCCGTGATGCCGGCGTGGACGGGCCTCGCGAACTGGATGATCCCGATGCAGGTGGGAGCGCCCGACATGGCGCTGCCGCGGCTCAACAACTTCTCGTTCTGGATCCTGCCGTTCGCCTTCACGCTGCTGCTGGCAACTCTCTTCGTGCCGGGCGGCTCGCCGGCCGGCGGCTGGACGCTGTATCCGCCGCTGTCACTGCAGGGCGGCGATGCCTTGCCGATGTCGATCTTCGCCATCCACCTGATGGGCGCGAGCTCGATCCTCGGCTCCATCAACGTGGTCGTCACGATCATGAACATGCGCGCGCCGGGCGTCGGCCTGCTCAACATGCCGCTGTTCTGCTGGAGCTGGCTGATCACCGCCTATCTGCTCATCGCCACCATGCCGGTGCTCGCGGGCGCCGTGACCATGCTGCTCACCGACCACTTCTTCGGCACGAGCTTCTTCTCGGCCTCGGGCGGCGGCGACCCGGTGATGTTCCAGCACATCTTCTGGTTCTTCGGACACCCCGAGGTGTACATCCTGATCTTGCCGGCGTTCGGCATCATCTCCGAGATCGTTCCGACGTTCTCGCGCAAGCCGCTGTTCGGCTACGACGCGATGGTGTACGCGACGGCGGCGATCGCGTTCCTTTCATTCATCGTGTGGGCGCACCACATGTT
The DNA here is from genome assembly GCA_963774045.1 of uncultured Pseudomonadota bacterium. Taxonomy (GTDB): domain Bacteria; phylum Pseudomonadota; class Gammaproteobacteria; order Steroidobacterales; family Steroidobacteraceae; genus CADEED01. Next base: position 12,651 of record CAVZED010000017.1, on the reverse strand, counting down.
CACGGTGGGCATGCCGCTCGCCGGGCAGCTGTTCTTCACGCTGTCGACGATGCTGATCTCCATCCCCACGGGCGTGAAGGTCTTCAACTGGACCGCGACCATGTGGAAGGGCTCGATTTCGTTCGAACCGCCGATGTTGTTTGCGCTCTCGTTCCTGTTCCTGTTCACCATCGGCGGCTTCTCGGGCCTCATGCTCGCCGTCGTTCCCGCGGACTTCCAGTACCACGACACGTACTTCGTCGTGGCGCACTTCCACTACGTGCTCGTACCCGGCGCCATCTTCGGAATCATGGGCGGCGTGTACTACTGGCTGCCGAAGTGGACCGGCAAGATGTACGACCAGAAGCTCGCCACCTGGCACTTCTGGCTGTCGACCATCTTCGTGAACGTGCTGTTTTTCCCGCAGCACTTCCTGGGCCTCGCGGGCATGCCGCGGCGCATCCCCGACTACTCGACACAGTTCGCCGACTGGAACATGGTGTCCTCGCTCGGCGCATTCGGCTTCGGTCTCGCGCAGCTGCTGCTCCCGTACATCATCTGGAAGTGCGTGAAGTCAGGCTCGAAGGCGGAAGGCCGCGTCTGGGAAGCCGCGCATGGCCTGGAGTGGGAGCTGTCGTCCCCGCCGCCGTACCACAGCTGGGATCCGCCGCCGTCGCGTGAAATCGTTGCGCGCGGCGTGCAGCATTGATGCACGTCATGACCACGAACGAAGAGATCGCGGCGCGGCGGGCCAAGGCGCGCCGTTCCGCCATCATCCTCGGTTTGGTCGCGCTCGCGTTCTACGTCGCGTTCATCGCGATGTCGGTGAGCAGGGCCTGATCGCATGCCGGACCCGCGCCAGCAACAAACGAACGAGAACAAGCGACTGACGCTGAAGCTGCTCGGCTTCGCGCTCGGTAGCTTCGCGTTCGGCTTCGCGCTGGTGCCGCTGTACGACGTGCTCTGCGACTTGACCGGCTTCGGCAACCAGAAGGCGCTGGCCGAACAGCGACCCACGGTCGAGAAGCCCGACGACACGCGCACGATCACGATCGATTTCCTGGCCGAGTTGCCCTCGGTGGGCAATTGGGAGTTCCGTCCCGTGGTCGGCTCGATGCAGGTTCATCCTGGCCGTCTCTACGAAACGGAGTTCTTCGCGCACAACCTGACCGGGCACGAAACCGTGGCGCAGGCCGTGCCGAACATCGCCCCCGGCAAGGCCGCGGGCTACTTTCGCAAGACCGAATGTTTCTGCTTCACGCCGCAGAAGTTCGCGGTGAACGAGGCGCGGCCCATGCCCGTGCGCTTCGTGGTCGATCCCGCGATTCCGCGCTCGGTCGACCGCATCACCCTTTCCTACACTTTCTATGACGAGTCCACGCGAGTGGGCTCGCTGAACTAGCAACAGGGATCTTCCATGTCTGACGCTCACGCTCACGCAACCGCCGGCGCAAAGTATTACGTCCCCCACTCGAGCAAGTGGCCGATCATCGGCTCCGCGGCTTTCTTCACGCTGCTGCTGGGCGCGATCGCGGGCCTCAACGAGTGGTTGCCGTACTGGGCGATGGTCCCCGGATTCATCCTGGTCGTGTACATGTTCGTCGGCTGGTTCGGCGACGTCATCGGCGAAAACCAGCAGGGCATCTACGGCCTGGACGTCGACCGCTCGTTCCGCATGGGAATGATGTGGTTCATCTTCTCCGAAGTGATGTTCTTCGCCGCCTTCTTCGGCGCCCTGTTCTACGCGCGTTCGCTGTCGGTGCCGTGGCTCGGCGGTGAAGGCACGAAGGTCATCGGCAATACGCTGCTGCATCCGCTGTTCGAGAACGCCTGGCCGACCAACGGTCCCGCGAAACTCGGCCCGCGCGACGACGGCTCGTTCGAAATCATCCCGGCATTCGGGCTGCCCGCGATCAACACGCTCATCCTGCTGACCTCCGGCGTCACGGTGACCATCGCCCACCACGCGCTGCGCGCCGGCAACCGCGCGGTGCTGAACATCTTTCTCGCGCTCACGTTCCTGCTCGGCTTCGCGTTCGTCTACCTGCAAGCCACCGAATACGCGGAGGCCTATCAGCACCTGGGCCTGCGGCTCGACACCGGCATCTACGGCTCGACGTTCTTCATGCTCACGGGCTTCCACGGATTCCACGTGACGCTCGGCGCCATCATGCTGGTGTGCATCTGGCTGCGCACGATGAAGGGGCACTTCACGCCGCAGCGCCACTTCGCGTTCGAGGCGGTGGCGTGGTACTGGCATTTCGTCGACGTGGTCTGGTTGGGACTGTTCGTCTTCGTCTACTGGATCTAACGGGGGTTTCTCCCCACGACGTTTCGAATTCGAGGGCGCCTCCGGGCGCCCTTTTCTTTTGGCGTGAGCTGCGCGCGAACCGCCACTATATTGGCGGCCAGCTCCGATGCGCTGAGGTTCCACCCATGCGAGTGACGTGCCTGATCCTGGTTCTACTGGCCGGATGCGCGAAGCAGCCGCCGATCGAAGCTCCCCGACACGACCTGGTCGTGCGTGGCGGCATGATCCTCGATGGCTCCGGGAGCGAGGGTTACGTCGGCGACGTCGTCGTGGACGGCGATCGCATCGTGTATGTCGGAAAGTCGCGTGGGGACGCCGGCGAAACCGTCATCGATGCCACCGGCAAGGTGGTCTCGCCCGGCTTCATCAACATGCTGAGCTGGGCCGTCGAGTCACTGCTCGTCGATGGCAAGTCCCAAAGCGACCTGCGGCAGGGCGTCACGCTCGAAGTCTTCGGCGAAGGCGAATCGCTCGGGCCACTGACCCCGGAAATGAAAGTGCACGCCAGGGAACGGCAGGTCGACATCAAGTACGACATCACGTGGACGTCGCTCGGCGAGTACCTCGAACACCTGCAGTCGCGGGGTATCGCGCCGAACGTCGCCTCCTTCATCGGTGCCGCGACCACGCGCATCAACGTGCTCGGTGAAGTCGACGTGGATCCGACCCCCGCGCAACTCGAGCAGATGAAGGGCGTCGTCCGCACCGCGATGGAGGAGGGTGCGCTCGGTGTTGGCGCTTCGCTCATTTATGCGCCCGGCACCTTTGCGGAAACCGACGAGCTCGTCGCGATCGCGTCCGAAGCCTCGCGCTGCGGCGGCTCGTACATTGCGCACATGCGCAGCGAAGGCGATCGCCTGCTGGAGGCGGTCGACGAAACGATCGACATTGCGCGGCGCGCGCAGATTCCCGTGGAGATCTACCATCTCAAGGCCGGGGGCCGCGAGAACTGGAGCAAGATGGACGAGGTGATCGCGCGCATCGACAAGGCGCGAGCGCAGGGACTGCGCGTCACCACCGACATGTATACGTACACCGCGGGCGCCACCGGACTCGACGCCGCCATGCCGACCTGGGTGCAGGACGGCGGGCTCGAGGCCTGGGTGAAGCGGCTGAAGGACCCGAAGATCCGCGCGCGCGTGATCGCGGAGATGCGCGCACGCGGCAAGAACTGGGAGAACCTCTATTACGCGGCGAACGGCGCCGAGAATGTCCTGCTCATCGGCTTCAAGACTCCGGAGCTCAAGCCGCTGACCGGCAAGCGGCTGTCCGAAGTGGCAAAGATGCGCGGCAAGAGTCCCGAGGACACCGCGATCGATCTCGTGATCGAAGACGGCACGCGCATAGAAGCGGTGTATTTCCTGATGTCCGAAGACAATGTGCGCAAGCAGATCAAGCTGCCGTACATGAGCTTCGGTTCCGATGCGGAATCCGCGGCGCCGGAAGGCGTGTTCCTCCAGCAGAGCACGCACCCGCGCGCGTATGGCAACTTCGCGCGCCTGCTGGGCCGTTACGTGCGGGATGAAAAGCTCATCACGCTGCCCGAAGCCGTGCGCCGCCTGACGTCACTGCCCGCGGGCAATCTCGCGCTCAAGGAGCGGGGCCTCTTGAAGGCTGGCCACTTCGCGGACATCGTCGTGTTCGATCCCGCGACGATCCAGGATCACGCGACGTTCGAAAAGCCCGCGCAATTCTCGACGGGTGTAGCGCACGTCGTGATCAACGGCGGCGTTGCACTGTCGGATGGCGAACCGACCGGAAAAGCGACGGGTCGCGTGGTACGCGGCCGGGGCTGGAAGGGATGGCCCGACGGCGGCTGCCGCGGGTCTGCAAGCGACTGGCCCGCGCGGTTCTGATGGCGTCGATTCTCCTCATCGGCCCCGGCGCGATCGGTGCAACGCTAGCGGCCTGGCTTTACCAGGATGACCGGCACGAGGTCGCCGTGGCCGCGCGCACCCCCTTCGATTCGATCGAAGTGCAGACGCCGGAAGGCGTGATTCGCGCCAGTCCGCGCGTTTACACGGACGTGAGCCAGGTGCGCCCGGTGGACTGGGTGCTCGTCTGCACGAAGGCGTACGACAGCGAGTCGGCCGCGCAGTGGTTCAAGACCGCCTGCGGTCCGGGCACGCGGGTGGCCGTGGTCCAGAACGGCGTGGAGCACGTCGAGCGATTCGAACGTCACATCGAACGCGCGCGCATCGTGCCCGTGATGATCGACCTGCCCGCGGATCGCGTCTCGCCCGGGCGCACGATCCAGCGCGGACCCGCGCACCTCGTCGTCCCCGCCGGCCGCAACGGCGCGGACTTCGTCCGGCTGTTCGCACACACCAACTTCGATGCGAAGGAGACCGGAGACTTCACGACCGCGGTCTGGAAGAAGCTGTGCCTCAATTGCGCCGGCGCGCCCTGCGCCGTCGTGCTGAAGCCCCAGGGCATCGTGCATCAGCACGGTGTGGCGGAGCTCATGCGAACCCTGGTCCGCGAATGCGTGGCGGTGGGCCGCGCCGAGGGTGCGAAGCTCGAGGATTCGATCCCCGACGAGATCGTCGAGCGGGCGAAACGGGGCTCCCGGACCTCCGGCAACTCGATGTATGCCGACCGCCTCGCCGGGCGGCCGATGGAGTACGACGCGCGCAACGGCGTGATCGTGCGGCTGGGCCGCAAACACGGCATCCAGGCGCCCATGAACGCCCTGATGGTGGCGCTGCTGGAAGCAGCCCAGGAAATGCGGTAGCGTCCATGCCCATGAATCGCAACGAACAGCAGGGCCAGCCCCTTCGCCGCACCGCGGCGCTGCTTCGTTCGCTCCTGCTTCTTGCGCCCTAGGCGCAACACTCACACGCGCCACCCGTCGGCGCTGACAAGACGGGAACCCGAGACTCCACCGCCCACACCGGGGAAGTCACGTCCCGAATTCGTGAGAGCGAAGCCATGCTGAAAAACCCCTCGAAGAAATACCGCCCGTATCCCGCCGTTGACCTGCCGGACCGGCAGTGGCCGTCGCGCACGCTAACTACCGTGCCCGGTCTGGTGCAGCACCGACCTTCGCGACGGCAACCAGGCGTTGTTCGAGCCCATGAGCCGCGAGACCAAGAAGCGGCTGTTCAAGACGCTGTGTTCGGTCGGGCTCAAGGAAATCGAGATCGGCTTTCCGTCGGCGTCGGAAACGGATTTCCTCACCGCCCGCGATCTCATCGAGCAGAACCTGATCCCCGACGACGTGACCATCATGGTGCTGACGCAGGCGCGCGAGGAGCTCATCCGCCGCACGGTCGAGTCCGTGACCGGCGCGCACCGCGCGATCGTGCACGTCTACAACGCCACGGCGCCGGTGTGGCGTCGCGTGGTGTTCGGCCTCTCCGTGCCCGAGGTCATGCAGCTGGTCGACCGGCAGGTGCGCCTGGTCAAGGAGCTCACCGACAAGCTGCCGCGAAACGCAATGGGGACTCGAGTATTCGCCCGAAGCGTTCAGCATGACGGAGCTGCCGGTGGCGCTCGAGGCCTGCAACACGGCGATCCGCGCGTGGGATGCCGGGCCCGGCCGCAGGATCATCATCAACCTGCCGACCACCGTCGAGAACGCGACGCCGAACGTGTACGCCGACCAGATCGAGTGGATGTCCAACCGCCTCGAGCGGCGCGAACACGTGGTGCTGTCGCTGCACACCCACAACGACCGCGGCACCGGCGTCGCGGCCGCCGAGCTCGGCCTGCTGGCCGGCGCGCGATCGTGTCGAAGGGTGCCTGTTCGGCAATGGCGAGCGTTCGGGCAACGTCGACCTGGTGAACCTCGCGCTCAATTTCTATTCGCAGGGCATTCATCCCGGGCTCGACTTCTCGGACATCAATGCCATCGCGCGCGAGGTGGAGCAGGCCACGCGCCTGCCCATCCATCCGCGGCATCCGTACGTCGGCGACCTCGTGTTCACGTCGTTCTCGGGCTCTCACCAGGACGCCATCCGCAAGGGCTTTGCCGCGCAGCAGAAGGACGCGCTCTGGGAAGTGCCGTACATCCCCGTGGATCCCGCCGATCTCGGCCGCACCTACGACAGCATCGTCCGCGTCAACAGCCAGTCCGGAAAGGGCGGCATCGCCTATCTTCTCGAACGCGACTACGGCGTGGTGATGCCGCGCCGCATGCAGGTGGAGTTCAGCGCGCTCGTGCAGCGTCACATGGATACGGCCGAGGGAGAGATGACGTCGCAGCAGCTGTGGGCGTTGTTCGAGGCCACCTACCTCACGGTCGACCACGACGTCGCGTATCACGCGCATCACCTGTTCGAGGAGGGCGCGAGCCAGGGCATCGAGCTCGAGCTCACCATCGCGGGCAATCGCACGAAATTGCGCGGCGTCGGTTCGGGACCCATCGCCGCCACGGTGAATGCGCTGGCGCTGCCCATCCGCATCGACAACTACGAGGAGCGCGCGCTGCGCGCCGGCGCGGATGCCTCGGCGCTCGCGATCGTGGAGGCCGCGCGTGATGGCATCGCGGGCATCCGCTACGGCGTCGGCCGCCACGCGAACATCGCGACGGCGTCCGTGCTCGCGGTGCTCTGCGCGGCGCGGCGCCTCGGGGTCAGCGCGATCGATCTGCAGTCGAAGCGGTGAGCGCGGTCATGCGGGATCTCGGCGCCGGACATCGTCCGGCAGCGGCTGCTGATCGAAGGCCTCTACACGCGCGAAATCACGCGCGCGGACGTCGAGCGTTATCTCGTCGACATCGCGGCGCACCTGGACCTGCGCACCTACGGCAGCCCGATCGTCCACGCCCCGGGCGGAGAGGGCAAGGAGGAAAACCAGGGTTTCGATGCGTTCATCCCGCTGATCGACTCCGGCATTTCGCTGTACGTGTGGAGCAAGCGGCGGTTCTTCGCGGCCGTGCTCTTCACCTGCAAGCGGTTCGATCCGGTCGCCGCGCTCGACTTCACGCGGAAATACTTCGCTTCAGCCGAAATCGAGCATCGCGAATTCTGATCCGGCCGGCCAGACGGTATCTTTGGCTTCACGATCGATCCAGGAGCCGATGATGCGCAATCCAGTTTCGGGACTGCTCGCGTTCGCGAGCGCCGCCTTCGTTCTCATCGCCTGCGGTGCGAAGGAGCCTCCAAAAGCGGCGCCCACCGATCACGCCAGCCGCGGACTACGCGCGTGGGAAGACGTGAAGGTGCTCGCGGACGACCGGATGGAAGGCCGCCGCTCCGGCACTCCCGGTCACCGGCGTGCCGCCGAATACGTCGCCAAGCAGTTCGAGGCCGCGGGTCTCGCGCCCGGCGCCGACGGCGGCTGGTTCCAGAAGGTGAATCTCGAGTCGCGCACGATCCGCGAAGACAAGTCGAGCCTCGCGCTCGTGACCGCGAAGGGCGTCGAGCCGCTGAAGCTCGGTGACGACGCGTTGTTCAACCTGCGCGGCAACTTCGCGCCCGAGGTCGAGGCGCCCGTGGTGTTCGTCGGCCATGGCCTGCGGTTGCCCCAGTACGGCCACGACGATCTCGCCGGCGTGGATCTGAAGGGAAAGATCGTCGCGTACATCAGTTCCGCGCCCACGTCGGTGCCCGGTGCGGCCGGCGCGCACTTCGGATCCACCGCCGAACGCTGGAAGCAGTATCACGCCGGCGGCGCGGTGGGCATGTTGTCCATCCCGAATCCTTTTGCAATGGATCTGCCGTGGGAGCGCATCGCGGCCACGCGCACCGATCCCCAGATGCGGCTCGCGCCACCGGCGGCGGACCAGTTTCCCGACATGCAGATCTTTGCGGGGCTCAACCCGGCGCGGTTCGCGCGTCTGCTCGAAGGCACCGGGCAGTCGGAGCAGGCGCTGCTCGACATCTTGAAGGCGGGCAAGGCCCTGCCGCACTTCGATCTCGTGGTGCGCATCCGCGCCAGGATCGCGGCCGACAGCACGGTCGCGGTCTCCGAGAACGTCGTGGGCGTGCTCGCCGGTTCGGATCCGGCGCGCTCCGCGGAAACCGTCGCCCTCTCGGCGCACCTCGACCACCTGGGAATTTCCGAACACGGCGAGGGAGACCGCCTGCACAACGGCGCGATGGACAACGCGGCCGGAATCGCGACGTTGCTCGACGTGGCGCGTGCGCTGAAGGCCGCACCCGAAAAGCCCAGGCGTTCCGTGGTATTCGTCGCCGTCACGGCGGAAGAGTCGGGACTGCTGGGCTCGCGCGCCTACGCGGAACACGCGGCCGCCAGCGGCGCGAAGATCGTCGCGAACATCAACAGCGACATGTTCCTGCCGCTGTACCCCATGAAAAACCTGCTCGTGTTCGGTCTCGAGGAGTCGACGCTCGGCGACGACGCGCGCGCGATTGCCGCGGAGCTCGGCATCGGCGTGCAGACCGATCCGCAGCCACAGCGCAACCGCTTCATCCGCAGCGATCAATACAGCTTCATTCGCGTGGGCGTGCCGGCGCTCGCGCTCAAGGTCGGATACGAGCCGGGCTCTCCCGAGGAAGCGATCGACCAGAAGTGGTTCAAGGAGCGATATCACGCGCCAGGCGACGATCTCGCGCAGCCCGTGGATTACGGTGCGATCGGCACCTATGCGGAAGTTATGCAGCGCCTGACGTTGCGCATCGCGAATCGCGCGGAGGTGCCCGCCTGGCGTGAGTCGAGCGTGTTCGCGTCGATTCCGCGGCGGTAAGAGGGGACTGATCCATTCTGCATACCGGCCGCGAGGATCATCTCAAGTAAACAGATCCGTCCCCTTTTTCCACCGCGGGATCGGGTCGAGATCCGGCTCGACGAACGATGCGCGCGCCGCGTCGGAGAACAGCAGGCCTGCCGAGTAGTGTGTCAGCATGATCTTGCTGTCGAGCAGCATCGGATTGCGCTCGATGAAGTCGTCCGCGCTGCTCGCTTCCGGCGAACGATGCATGAAGTGATTGACCGCGAGGATCCACGCGCGCGTCAACGTCTCGTGGTACTTGCTCGCGGGGATGTCATGGTGGGAGAGGAAGCCCAGGAGCGCGGCCCGATATCGCTCGAGCGAGAGGTTCACATCGCAGTCGGCCAGGTACACGTAGGCCAGGCGCACGTGCGCGCGGTGCGAAAAATCGGCGGGCGCAAATGCGCCCGCCTCGAATGCCGCGCGAAATTCACGATCGTTCAAGGACAATTCGTGTTTCATCTGGCCCGACCTCGCTAACAACCGACCTCTCCCCTCATATTGATTGACTTTCAACGGGCAAGTCTCGCGCTTTGACAAGCGCGAAACGTGCCCGTCCATAAGTTTTACGCTAGCAAACGCTCAGCAATCTGAACTGCGTTCAGCGCCGCGCCCTTGCGCAACTGGTCGCCGGCGACGAACAGGCACAACGTCTTGCCGGACGGGTCGCTGACATCCTTGCGGATGCGCCCCACCAGCACGTCGTCGCCGCCGCTCGCATCCACCGGCATCGGGAAATAGTTCTTGTCCAGATCGTCCACCACGCGCACGCCCGGCGCCTTCGAGAGGATGGCGCGCACCTCGGCGGGCGACAGCGCGTTCCTCGAGCTCGATGTTCAACGCAATGCAGTGCGCGCGCAAGACGGGCACGCGCACGCAGGTGGCGGTCACGCGTAAAGCAGGCTCACCGAAGATCTTGCGCGTCTCCTGCATCACCTTGGTTTCTTCCTCGTTGTATCCGGTCTCCGGATCCACTTTCGTGTTGTGGGAGAACACGTTGAACGCGTACGGATGCGGCAGCACCTTGTGCTCGAACGGGCGGCCTTCGAGGAACGCCCGCGTCGATTCGCTGAGTTCTTCCATCGCGGCCGCGCCGGCACCGGAGGCGGCCTGGTAGGTCGACATCACGATGCGCTTGATGCGGGACTTCTGGTGAATCGGCCACAAGGGCGTCGCGGCGACGATCGCCACGCAGTTCGGGTTCGCGATGATGCCGTTGTGATTGGCGAGCGTGCCCGAATTGATCTCCGGCACCACCAGCGGCGTGCCCGGGTCCATGCGGAACGCCGATGAGTTGTCGACGACGATCGCGCCGGCCTTCACCGCGGCGGGCGCGAAGCGCTTCGACTGCGCGCCGCCCGCCGAGAACAGCGCGATGTCGACGCCCTTCAGGCTCTCATCCGTGAGCTCGCGCACGGCGATGTCGCCGCCGCGGAACTGCATCGTCTTGCCCGCGGAGCGCGCCGAGGCCAGCAGGCGCAGCTCGGACAGCGGGAATTTCCGCTGCTCGAGGCAGGCCATGAGCTCGACGCCCACGGCGCCAGTGGCACCGGCGATGGCGACGACGGGAATCTTGCGGTTACGTACGGTCTCGGCGTTCGACGACATTTCAGTCTCCAAATGAAAAGGCCCCGCGGGTTTTGCCTCGCGGGGCCTTTGGGTGTTCCTTGTTCGTATCCGTTACGCGCAGGAATCCAAAGCCCCGCTGGGCTTCGTCTTCGTGCCTTTTTTCGTAATCGTGCGAATCATGGGGCGCGAAATGTAGCGGGTTGGCCGGGGCCCGTAAAGGACATTCATCGGGAAACGCCGTGCGGGGTGATCAGGCCGTTGTACCAGGCAACTATTAACAGAATGAACAGGACCAGGGAGAGACCGACGCGGATCGTCAGCGCCCGGGCCATCTTCTTCGAATCGCCCTTGCCGCTGGACAGGTGAAACAGCGCGCTCCCGAGGCTTCCCACGATTCCGAACAGGATGACGATGATGAGGATTTTGATCGGTTCCATGAGGCGGCACTTTATACTCCCCGCCCCCATGCCGATCCGCTTTTCCGCGTTCGGGCGGGTGTTCGCGCCATCCCTGGCGATGACTCTCGTCACCCTCATCCTGCTGGCTGTCTTCGTGAGCCTGGGGCGCTGGCAATGGCATCGCGGGGAAACCAGACAACTGGCCTGGGCCGAGTTCGAGCGCCAGACCTCGTTGCCGGCAATCGATGCGCCTGCGGATCTCGACGCCGCGCCGCGCTACCAGGTGATCAGGATGCGCGGCCGCTTCGATGGCGCCCACCAGTTCCTGCTCGACAACCGGTTCTTCCGGGGCAAGCCGGGATACGAAGTGCTGACGCCGTTCGAGCTCGCCGATGGACGTCGCATCCTGGTGAACCGCGGCTGGTTGCCGTTCCTCGGACATCGGGACCGTCTGCCGGATGTGTCGATCCAGGGTGATTTTCCCGGGACCGATGTCAGTCTCGATGGTCGCCTCGACGAGCTGCCTTCGCCGGGACTCGCCAGCGGACGCGCGCCGCCGGCGGCCGATGCGAGCTGCGCACCGACCTCGACGAGCGGCGGCGGGCCATCAGGCGCGGCGGTCGCGCGCCGCGGCGGCGAGCCCGTCGAGCACGCCGACGGTCGCGTCCCAGTCCATACAGGCGTCGGTGATCGACTGGCCGTAGTCAGCTCGCGGCCGGCGGAGAGTCCTGGCGCCCGGCGACGAGGAAGGACTCGAGCATGACGCCGACGATCGCGCGGCTGCCGGCGGCGACCTGCGCGCCGATCTCGCGCGGCGACGCGCGGGCTGGGCTGGTGGTCCTTGCCGCTGTTGTCGTGCGAGGCGTCGATGACGACGCGCTCGGCAGCTCCGGCGCCGCGCAGCTTCGCCAGCGCGCGCCGCGACGCCCGCGGGGTCGTGGTTCGGCGCGCCCGTGCCGCCGCGCAGGATGACGTGGCCGTCGGGGTTGCCGGCGGTGTGCAGGATCGCCGGCGTGCCGCTGTCGTCGACGCCCGCGAAGGCGTGCGGGGCGGCGGCGGCGCGGACGGCGTCGACGGCGACCTGGACGTTGCCGTCGGTGCGGTTCTTGAAGCCGACCGGCATCGACAGGCCCGCGCCGAGCTGGCGGTGGATCTGGCTCTCGGTCGTGCGCGCGCCGATCGCCGCCCCAGCGACGGTGTCGGCGATGTACTGCGGCGTGATCGGGTCGAGGAACTCGCAGCCGACCGGCAGGCCGAGGCGCAGCACCTCGAGCAGGAGCTCGCGCGCGATCGCGCAGGCCGGCGTCGATGTCGCCCGTGCCGTCGAGGTGCGGGTCGTTGACCAGCCCCTTCCAGCCGACCGTCGTGCGCGGCTTCTCGAAGTAGACGCGCATCACGACGCAGCAGGTCGTCGCTGTGCCGCTCGGCCTCGGCGCGCAGCCGGCGCGCGTACTCCAGCGCGGCGTCGGGGTCGTGCACGCTGCACGGCCCGACGACCACGAGCAGCCGGTCGTCGGCGCCGTCGAGGATCGCCTCGACCTCGGCCTGGCCGCGCAGGACGAAGCTCGGCGCATTGCGGGCTCAGCGGCAGGTGCTCGAGCAGGTCGGCCGGCGTCGTCAGCGGCGAGACGCGGGCGATGCGGGTGTCCCGCACGGCGCCCGGCTCGACCACGCTGCCGGCGCGCGGTTTGTCTTTCATCTCGATCACGGTCTCACTG
>CAVZED010000016.1:0-47988 GCA_963774045.1 uncultured Pseudomonadota bacterium | reverse complement strand
ATTCGCGCTTCGCCGAGGACGATTTCGTCGCCAGACTGCAGACGGATTCCGCGCGACCCGGACGGCACGTCGATCGTCCTGCTGTTCCGCAGAATGCTCGTCCCATGTGCGCTGCGATCGTCGGAAATACGGTAATCGGCGGATCCTCTGCGTAATCGATGTGGGCGTGGCGGCGAGACACCGTATCGTTCGCGGTGCCGCTCGGCATCGGTGAAGGCGACATGGTTTGTGCGGATGAGACGATGACGGCTGTCACGCACTTCGGCGCACCGGCCGAATTGATTCGCGGAATGGAGAATGTGTACGCCGGCCTTTCCGCCGATCCATGCGTGACGGTTATTCGAATGTCAGGCCGAGCGCTCTGCACGGTCGGCGGTTCCGCACCGTTACGCGATCGAACTCGACGTGGAACTCGGGCCTCACCCAATCTGACCCGGGACGCGCCGCATAGAGACACCTCACCTGTAACGCGTCGGCTCACATCCCGCGTCACGAAGCCGATCGATGATCCGTTCCTGCAGCTGCCGATCGCCTTCGAGCACGGCCGCGAAACGCGCGCGAGTATCGCGTGAGCCGGCTGCGATCGATACCTTGACCTTGTTGAAAGGAAAGACGTATGTGCCGCGCCCCGCCGGCTCGAGACGTGCCTCCACCGCCTCAACAATGGCGTGAAGCGTCTCCAATGGCTCCAGCGGACCTGATTTGCTCCATTGTTGTAAGGCGCGGTCCAGGGCTCGTGCGAGCGTTGATTCGACCTTCCGTGCCTTGCTGAGAATGTCCATAGATTCCTTCACCGAATCAGACCGCTGGCCGCCGCGGCGCTGACGATCTCGCCCGCAGCGGGGGCCGCCGCAGAACCTCCGTATCCAGCGTTTTCAATGATCACCGCAAACGCGATCCTCTTTTCTGCGGCGCCGTGGGGCGCAAAGCCTGTGAACCACGCATGCGACTCGCTCCGCCGACTTCTGCGGTTCCAGTCTTCCCAGCAATCTTCCACTGATGCTCGCGGAGACTCCGGCCCGTCCCGGTAAGCACCGCATCGCGAAGGTATTGTCCCAGGAGTGTCGCGGCGTCGGCTGTCAGCAAGCGTTGATCTGGCGCAGATTCAGTCTGATCCGTTCTCAGTTGCGGCTCGCGAGCATCCCCTTACTGGCGATCGCTCCGGCAACGCGCGCCATCCGAAGCGGCGTGGCGACGACGTCTCCCTGGCCGTATCCGGCCTGCGGAAGCGTCGCGCGAAGCGAGATGCGGAATTGTCGCGCGCGACGGAAATGCCGAGCAGCGTCGCGGTGTCGAGCATCTGTTTCGGTCCGACGCGAACCGCAAGCTGGGCGAATACGCATTGCACGAACGCACCAGGCCGTCGTGCATGCCGATCGTCCCATGTGGATGCTTGTCCAACACGTCATCACGTACGACACCCCAGCCGGGTATCTTCATCCCCACACGTCCATCGGGCTGCCGCGCGCACGTGAACGTCGCGCGATTCGACGCGTCATCGCGACGGAGCGCCGCCACAGCCGTCACCAGCTTGAATGTCGAGCCTGGAGGATATAGGCCATATCGCGCGCGATCGAGCAGCGCTCCGGATCGCTTGCGTCTCGCCGTTGTGCGAACCATCCGCGCCCGGGAACGGGTAGCTGCCGATTGCGAGCAGCTGCCCGTTGTCTGGATTGAGCACGACCGCCGCGGCGTGGCCCGTTGCCGATCGTGCCGCATACTTCGACAGATGCTCGCAACCTGCGCTTGAAGGGGTGCGTCAATCGTGATCGTGATATCGCGTTTGCGATTGAGAAATGTTTCACATCTGGATGATCGGCGTCGATACCGGTGCCGCAGAAGCGGGATCAGCGTCCGTATCCTTATATCCTCGAAGGTGGTGTTGCGCGTCTCGCTCGACGTACCACGTATTCGTTGCGGTCCAGTTTCGGCGGCTCGACATCGCCGAGCAGATGGAATGCCGCGCCGCCGAGAGGGTAGCACCGCTCAACGACATGGTTGCGCAGCCGGGGACGTCGACGCCGTGCTTTTGATATTCGTCGCGCGCGCGACGTGCCACGGTCGGATCGCCGTCGCAAGCGGCAAGCCTCTTCGATGGCACAGTGCCCCGAGGAATCATGGCCGCGACGTCGAGGACACGCTGGTTGTATTGCAAGCGGCGAACGCCATCAGCCTGGACGCCGAGGTGAGGTCTGACGACATAACTGTCGCCGCGCAGGACCTGGATGATGACCAGTGCCGCCATGACGCCTATCGCGCCGATACCGAGCAGCGCGATAAGAGATGTCGTTGCCAACGAAAGGATTTGATCCGCGGCGGGAGGATTGTGGATCGATCCGAAGGCCGTGAGCACGCCGAGCGCTGCGAAGTTGGCGACCATCGCCGAGCCGCCGTAGCTCAGGAACGGCGTGACGACCCCTGTCAGCGGTACAACGCCGAGCATTCCGGCACTCATAATCAGCGCCGGAAGCGCGAGAAACAACGTGACGGCCGTGGCGAGGAAAAATCCGTAGTCGCTGTCCGCGCGAAACGCCGCAGCAAAGCCACGCGCGGCGACGACGATGAAGACGCACGCGACGCACAGCAGGCCGACAAATCCGAGTTCTTCACCGAGGGCGGCGAGCACGAATTGGTGTGCCCCGCAGGCAGATAGCGCGCATCTCCGAGGCCCAGCCCCTTCCGAACAACCCTCCCGTCGAGACGCCCAGATTGCCTGGCAATCTGATCTCCGCCTCTGACGCCGTTATCCCAGGGCGATTGCCAGATCTGAACGCGCGCGGCGAGGGTCGTCGAGACGTTCAGCTTGTATCCGAAGTAAAAGCCGGCGACCAGAACACTCAGTCCGAAAATCGCCATGCCCACCCGGTTTCTGGCAATGGCGTACATGGCCAGAAAGACACCAGGAAATAAACAGCGCCGGTCCCAGGTCCTTCTGAAGAAAGAAAAAGGCGAGCGCTGCGGCAACCCCCCGCGAGTACCGGCAGGACGTAATCCAGCTTACAGGGAGATTCAGCCAACCAGGAACTCGAACGTCGCGGAATGTTCGAGCGCGGACTTGTCTCAGCAGCTCCCAGCGCCGCGCAAAGTAACCGGCTAAAAACAGCGCGAGCAGCAGCCGGATAGCCTCGATTGGCTGCACCGGGCCGAAGTTCACCTTTGCGTTGCTTCCACCAGGCCCTCTGCCGAAGACGATCAACATCACAGACAGGAAGAGCGCCACAGCCAAAGGCGCATAACTGAGAGTGAGGAAAGCGGCCTTGCGGAAATTCAGGACCGACAGACCGGCAAATATCACAACGCCGATGCTGACGCCTTGCGTGTAGCGTACAGAACAACAGCCCTATCTCGCAGCGGATCCGGACGGCTCAGCAGGACCGCAAAGCCGAGGGCCGTCAGAAGGTGCGTGGCAGAGAGGAGCAGGTAATCACCTCAAAAGCGCGGGCCCGCCAGAATAATGGTACGGCCCAGATGGCCAACGAAATAGTAGACTTTCGGACGATCCTTTTTGCCGGGTGGCTCGCTTGGATCTCTCGAGAAGGAGCTCAAGACGATCTATCCTTTCTTAAGCTAAATATGCTTTGCCAGCGCGGCATTCTCCAACAGCGAGCAGTCGACGTCTGGACTGCAAACCGGCAGCGCGCGCGCAATAAAGTGGCGGTATTAAGTACACGAACGGTTCTGAGGCGAGTACGAAAGGGCGAAATCTATGTTTCGCCAATCCTCGACCCCAAAGAACAGATTGGACCAATCTCAATAGACCTTCGGCTCGGACACGTCGCATTGTTTGTGCGCGCAGCCGGTGCCTCCCACGTTGATCCACGCGCGTATGTGGTTGGCGATTCGGATGAACAGCGCCGCGAAACGGGAAGAATGCAGAAGTTCGCCCGATCCGAGTTCACCTTTGGCGAACGCCTCTTGCTGCATCCAGGCACACTCACGCTTGTACCAACGCTCGAATGGATCAAACTACCAAGAGACGTCAAGGGGGTAGTTACGGCCCGGTCATCATGGGCTCGAGAAGGCCTAAATATCGCCACGGCGAATTTCATTAATCCGGGATACAACGGAGTAATTACTCTCGAGCTTGCGAATTTTGGGCACATTCCAATCGCGCTCTATCCAGGCTTGCGAATTGCTCAAATCGCTTTCTACGCAGTCAAGGATCCCGTCGTTGTGAAACAGCGCGCTCAGTTCGACATGTCATTCGAGCCGCGTGCCGGCGAAATAGGAAAGAGTGACGAAGCGTTCCTGAATTTGGACGTAAGCGAGAATCGCGAACGGCATGAAAAGTCGCCTAAGTAGAAATCGCATGAAATAGTAGGCTAACGGAAATGGCGGTTTACTGGCGTCAACTCGTATATTCAACGCAATTGACGCACAGAGCGACCAGTCGTGTGGTTTGGTAATCGCTGTTATCCGCCGAAAGACGTGGAGCAGGCCCTGGAGGGCCTGTTCGGCGAGTCCGTGCGCGACGTCAGGGTCATCCAGTATTCGATCTACGTGCGCTTCCACTGGCGCGCGATCGCGACGACGCGGCCCAACCGCATCTACCTGCGCGGCAGCGGCAAGGAATTCTTCAACGACGGGCCACTGGTATTACACGAGTACTTCCACGTGATTCGCCAGTGGCGGCCGGGCGATCTGACGATTCCGCGCTATCTCACCGAGTGCTTCCGGCGCGGCTACTGGGACAACCGCTACGAGGTCGAGGCGCGCGAGTTCACCACGAACGAGATCTTCCGCTACCGGGCACTGCTGTCGCAGCACCGCGCCACGACGCTGCCGCCGGGCGTGCACCCGATCCGCAAGTTGTCAGCCTGACGTCGGGCTTCAGCCCAACAGGCCTTCGCGCCGGTAGAGGCGGCCGGCGATCCAGGTGAGGACCATGCCGTACACGAGTGTGCTCGCGACGGAAATCGCGACGTGCGCCGGCAGGATCTCCTCGGCGCGCACGATCGTGGTCAGCAGCAGGTGCTGGCTCAGGAATGGCACGAACATCAGCCAGGTCTTCGTCTGCAATCCCAGCAGGCCGGCGAATATCAACGGCAGCGTCGGAATGGTGATGACGAGTCCCAGGTAGGTCTGCGCCTCGCGGTAGCTCTTGGCGAAACCCGAGACGATGCTGAGATACGCCGCGCCGAACGGCACCAGCGGCATGCAGCAGAGGATCATGGTCGCCGCGGCGCGCGGCCCCAGGTTCGCGGTGCTGCCGAGCTTCTCGAGCCCGACGAAGCTGATGGCCACGGAAAACATCGTCACCGTGAGGACCAGCGAGATCAGCATGTACGCCGCGGCGGCGGCGATTTTTCCGTAGATCAGGTGTTCGCGCGGCACCGGCGACGTGAGCAGCACCTCGAGCGAGCCGCGCTCGCGCTCGCCGGCCGTGGCGTCGATGGCCAGGTACAGGCCGCCGAAGAGCATGGATAGCAGCACCAGGTACGTCATCATGTTCAGCAGCAGCACCGAGCGGCCCGACGGCGTCGACACGTCGACCTGCTGAATCGGGATCGGCACGATCGAGATCGTGTCGATGCCACGCGCCAGGAATCGCAACTGCGCGATTTCGAGCCGTACTGCGAAACCAGCTGCCGCACGCGCCCGACTCCGCGCTGCTCGAAGGCGCGCGAGCTGTCGGCGTACAGCACGATCGGTGCCGGCTGGCCTTCCTGCAAACGCGCGCCGAAGTCCGCGGGAATCTCCAGAATGATCTTGTGGGTCTGCGCGGCCACGGCGGCCCGGGCCTGCGCCTCGTTGAAATCCACCTTCACGATGTCGATGCCGCGCGCGCCGAGATACGCGAGCAGGTTCGGCGCGCGCTCGGCGTGCGCCACCGAGACGCTCAGGTTTTCATCGAACTGCGTCTCGGCGTGCGAGATGCTGAACTGGATCAGCGCCGCCACCAGCACCGGGCCCATCACCGGGCCGAACACCAGCGCCGACAACAGCGTGCGGCGGTCGCGCAGGTTCTCGCGGAATTCCTTGCGGAAGACGGCCCAGATCCCGCGCAGGTTCACTTCGCGTCTCCGCCGTTGTCGTCGGTCAGGCTGACGAACGCGTCCTCGAGCTGCTGGTTGCCGGCACGCGCGCGGATTTCGGCGAGCGCGCCCGCGGCCACCACCTGGCCGCCGGAGATCACCACCACCTCGTCGCAGAGCTGCTCGACCTCCTGCATCACGTGGCTCGAAAACAGTACGCAGTGCCCGGCCTCGCGCAGCTGCACCAGCAGCTTGCGCAGGCCGCGCACGGCCATGACGTCGAGCCCGTTGGTCGGCTCGTCGAGCAGCAGGTTCTTCGGGCGGTGCACCAGCGCGCGCGCCAGCGCGGTCTTCAGTCGCTGGCCCTGGGAGAAGCCCTTGGCCAGGCGGTCGGCGAACGGCTGCATCTCGAGCAGCTCGATGAGCTCGGCGGCGCGCGCCGCGCGATCCGTGCGCGACATGCCGTGCAGCTCGCCGAAATACGCGATGTTCTCGCGCGCGGTGAGATGGGAGTAGACGCCGGCGCCGTGCGACAGAACGCCGATCGCGCGGCGTGCCGCCAGCGGATCTGCCGCGCACGCTGCGGCCGTCGATGAACGCGTCGCCCGCATCCGGCTTGAGCACGGTGTAGAGCATGCGCAGGGTGGTGGACTTGCCGGCGCCGTTCGGTCCCAGCAGGCCGGTGATCTGGCCATCGCGCGCGCTGAAGCTCACGCCGCGCACCGCGGCGATCGTTCCGAACGACTTGCTGAGCCCGCGCGCTTCTAACATTCAGGGAGCCGGTCCGGAGAGGGTGGTGAAGAACGGCATGGGTGCGAGCTTGTTCGTACACGACGTATCCAGGTCCTTCGCGCGTGCCCGCGTCTACGAAATTCGCGATGATGCGATCGACGCAGGGCGCGCCGAGTTGTCCATGCCCGTGCGCCGCGACGATCACGTGTTTGCTGTCCGCGAATGCGCTGTTGCGCGCGCGCCGCGTACTCGGGCGGTGTCACGGGATCGTCCGCGCCCGAGAGCAGCAGCGCCGCCGCACTGCTCTTGAACGGCGCGTGCAGGTCCGGATCCACGACGCCCTTCGGCCACTCCCGGCAGGCCTCGATGAGCTCATCCACCTGCATCGCTCCCATGTGCGTGGCTGTCGAGCGCCTTGCGGTCGAGCTTCGCGGCGTCGATGAGCGGAGTGTCTTCGCTGCAGGCCACGGCGTTGTGCATGCCGTACGCGACCAATTCCTCGAGCTCGCGCGCGTACACGCGAAACTGGTTCGCGAGCGGCGTGAAGTTGTTCTCGTGATCGGCGAGATGCAGCGACAAGGGCAGCAACGCGGCCTGGGCGTCGTTGTAGCTGGCGAGCCGAAGCACCGCGGACAGGTGGCGGGCGCTGAAGGTGAACTCGACCGGCTTGCCGCTCGCATCGTTCACCATCACGCGCGGCGGGTTTGCGAGCTTGGCGCGCAGGCTCCGGTAGTCCGCATACGGATCCGGGAATGCCTTCTT
The DNA here is from genome assembly GCA_963774045.1 of uncultured Pseudomonadota bacterium. GTDB lineage: Bacteria > Pseudomonadota > Gammaproteobacteria > Steroidobacterales > Steroidobacteraceae > CADEED01. Next base: position 40,519 of record CAVZED010000016.1, on the reverse strand, counting down.
GCAGGCGGCGTCGGCCGTGCAGCGTTTCAGGATGCGTTCGAGCGCGAGCTCCGCATCCGTGGCGATCGCGGGACCCAGCACCGTCGCCGGATCGATGACGCCGTCGAGGATCAGCGTGCGTGTGTGGGCGGGGTAGCGCCGCGCGTAGTGCTGCGCGACGCGCGTGCCATACGAGTTGCCATAGACATTGATGCGCGAGTAGCCGAGCAGCTCCCGCACGTGGTCGAGGTCGCGCACGGCTATGCTGGTGGTGTACTGCCGCAGGTCGGATGTCTTCAGGAGCTCATCGCGGCACTTCAAGTTCGCGGGTCCGATCTCGATCTCGTCGAGGCTCGCGAGGAGATCGTGGTTGTCGAACTGACAATCGAGGCGATGCGACCGGCCGGTGCCGCGCTGGTCGAGCAGGATGATGTCGCGGTTGCGGCGCACGCGATCGAAGGGCCCGGCCGACGCGGTGTAGAGATCGACCGCCGACGTGCCCGGTCCGCCCGCGATCAGGAACAACGGATCGTTCGCCTTGTTGAGACTGATGGCCGGCACTCTCGCGACGAACAGGTCGATCTTGCGGCCGGCGGGCTGATCGGGATTTTCGGGGACCGTGACCGTGCCGCATTCAGCGGGGACGGCCTGCAGGCGCGCGAGGTGCTCGAGGCGACAGGGCTGGAGTGCGAGCGTGGGTTTCTCGGCGCCAGTGGCGAGTGATGCCACGACGCTGAGGAAGGCCAGTGCGGGAAGGCGCAGCATGCGGCGCCCAGAATACACGTCACGGGCTTCGCCCGGGACTCAACCCGGCTGCGCCGGGTCCGTAAAAAAAAGGGCGCGACCCTGGGGGACGCGCCCTGTCATCAACTCTCGAGACGCTGACAGTTAGTTGCGGTCCTGCGCGTCGTGCTTCTGGCGGTAAATGCGGCGCGACTGCTGGTTCTCTTCGTGCTGCATGTGGACGCGCTCGCGGGCGGTCACCACACCATCGGCCTTCGCGCGGCGTTCCACGCGATTCAGGTGGACCTGGCCGGCTGCGAGGCGGCGCGTTTCACGCATCGTCAGCTCGCCGCTCTGCACGCCGTTCACGATGCGCTGGCGCTGGTTGTGCTGGCGCGCGTCGTAGCGCGGCGTTCCCGCCGAAACGGAACCCGCCACCACCATCAGGGCCAGACTGATACCGGCCAACAAGGTCGACTTCTTCATGATTGAACTCCTGCTTTCGACTAGGGCCGGAAATCGGCGCTCTTGCCACTAACAACGCCGCGTCCCGGGTGGCGTTGACACCCCGGTCGCGCTAGGATTCGCCGCCTTAACTCTTTGATCTGGCGTGGTTTCTGTGGCGTTTTCAGCGGCTTTTGACGTAATCGTGGTGGGTGGCGGTCATGCCGGCACCGAGGCGGCGCTCGCGGCCGCCCGCATGGGTGCGCGCACGCTGCTGCTCACGCAGTCCATCGAGACGCTGGGCCAGATGAGCTGCAATCCGGCGATCGGCGGAATCGGCAAGGGTCACCTGGTCAAGGAGATCGATGCGCTCGGTGGTTTGATGGCGCGCGCGGCGGATGCCGCGGCCATCCAGTCGCGCACGCTCAATGCGAGCAAAGGGCCGGCGGTGCGCGCAACGCGCGTGCAGGCGGATCGCCAGCTCTACAAGGCCTTCGTCCGCCGCGCGCTCGAGAACCAGCCGGGTCTGACGCTCTTCCAGCAGGAATGCGCCGACCTCATCGTCGAGGGCGACCGCGTGCGCGGTGTCGTCACGGTGACCGGAATCGAATTCCGCGCCGCCGCGGTCGTGCTGACCGTGGGCACATTCCTCGGCGGCCGCATTCACGTCGGGCTCGACAACCACCCGGGTGGCCGCGCGGGCGACCCGCCGTCCAACAAGCTCGCCGAACGCCTGCGGGCGCTGCCATTCCGTACCGCGCGCCTGAAGACCGGCACGCCGCCGCGCATCGACGGCCGCACCATCGACTACTCGCGCCTCGCCGCGCAGTACTCGGACGCGCCGCGCCCGGTGTTCTCATATCTCGGGCGCGAGAGCGACCATCCGGCGCAGTTGCCCTGCCACATCACGCTTCTACGAGCGCACTTACCCACGAGATCATCCGCGCCGCCACGGATCGTTCGCCGATGTTCACCGGCAAGATCGAAGGCGTAGGTCCGCGCTACTGCCCGAGTGTCGAGGACAAGGTCGTCCGGTTCGCCGACAAGACCTCCCACCAGGTTTTCGTCGAACCCGAAGGACTGAACACGCACGAGGTGTACCCGAACGGCATCTCGACTTCGCTGCCTTACGACGTACAGATCGAGTTCGTGCGCACGATTGCGCGGTTTTGAAAACGCGCACATCACGCGGCCCGGTTACGCCATCGAATACGACTTCTTCGATCCTCGCGATCTCAAGCCGTCGCTCGAGACGAAGGCGTTGGGCGGGCTGTTTTTCGCCGGCCAGATCAACGGCACCACGGGCTACGAAGAAGCCGCCGCGCAGGGACTGATCGCCGGAATCAACGCCACGCGCGCCGCGCGCTCCTCGGAAGCCTTCGTGCCCAAGCGCAGCGAGAGCTACGTGGGCGTGCTGATCGACGACCTGGTCACGCAGGGCACGCGCGAGCCTTACCGCATGTTCACGAGCCGCGCCGAACACCGCCTGCTGCTGCGCGAGGACAACGCCGACTTCCGCCTGACGCCCCTCGGCCGCGACCTCGGCCTCGTGGATGACGCGCGCTGGGCGTTCTTCGAAGCGAAGCGCGCCGGCACGAACGCTGAGCTCGCCCGCTTCAGGGAAACGCGAATCAAGGCGGCAGACATCCCGGCGGAATGGCAGGCACGCGTGCTCGGCGAGTCCGCGATGCGTGATGCGCTCCCGGCCTTCGATCTGCTGCGCCGGCCCGAAGTGGGATACGAGCACGTGGTCGAGCTCATCGGCCCCCCCGCGGATTTCGCGGACGAGCGGCTGGCGCCGCAGATTCGCGCGCAGCTCGAGGTGGCCGCGAAATACTCGGGCTACATCGAGCGCCAGGAAGAAGAGATCGCGCGCCACAAGCGCAACGAGGAAACCCGCCTGCCCGACGATCTCGACTACTCGCGCGTCGCGGGACTGTCGAACGAAGTGCGCCAGAAGCTCAGCCAGATCCGTCCGGCCACCGTGGGCCAGGCCGCGCGCGTCGCGGGCATCACGCCCGCGGCGGTTTCGATCCTGCTGGTGCATCTCAAGAAATCGAGTCGCGCCGCCTGATGGCGCGCCCGCTCACCCGGCGGCAACTGCTGCTCGCGGCGCCTGCTGCGGCATTGATCGCCGGCTGTCGCGGGCGCGATGCGACCGACGGCGACGCCAACGCGCCCGCCATCCTGCTGCGCGGCAACGGTCCCGATCCCGATTCCGTGGATCCGCATCGTGCACGCTCCACCGAATCCATGGTCGTGCTGCGCGACACTTTCGAGTGCCTGACGCGCCTCGACCGCGATGCCGCGCCGATCCCGGCGGCGGCGGCGCGCTGGAGCGCCAGCGCCGACGGATTGACCTACACCTTCGAGTTGCACCCGGACCTGACGTGGTCGAATGGCGATCCGCTGGTCGCCGAGGATTTCGTCGCGGGCCTGAGGCGCCTGGTCGATCCCGTGACCGCCTCGCAATATGCGCAGGTCATCGACGTGATCGCGAACTCGGCCGACGTGGTCGCGGGCAGACAGCCGGTGGAGGCGCTCGGCGTTATGGCGCCCGACCCGCGGACCGTCGTGATCATGATGACGACGCCGGCGCCCTATCTACCCGGCCTGATGGCGCACCCTTCGACCGCGCCGCTGCACCGGCCGTCGTTTGCCAGGCACGGAGAGCAGTTCGCGCGCCCCGGCAACCAGGTTTGCAATGGCGCCTTCGTGCTGACCGAGTGGCTGCAGGGCAGCTTCATACGCGCGCAGCGCAATACCCGCTACCGCGCCAACGCCGCCAACAAGCTCGACGGGATCAAGTACATCCAGATCGCCGACGAGAACGCGGAGCTGCGCGCCTATCGGGCCGGCGAGCTGCACTCGACGGCCGTGGTGCCGCGCGGGCAGTTCGACTGGATCCGCGAAAACCTCTCCGCCGAGCTGCACGTCGCGCCGCAGCTGAACACCTATTACTACGGCCTGAATCTCGATCGCCCGATGTTCAAGGACGCGCGCGTGCGCCGCGCGTTGTCGATGGTGATCGATCGCGAGCGCCTGGCGCAGTCGGTGCTGAGGCTGGGCGAGCTGCCCGCGTACGGCTGGGTGCCCACGGGCGTCTTCAATTACACGCCGCAGTCGTTCGACTATGCGAAGGCGCCGATCGCCGCGCGCATCGAGGAAGCGCAGCAGTTGCTGGCCGCGGCGGGATACTCGAGCGCGAAGCCGCTCGGCTTCGAGCTGCGCTACAACAGCGGCGAAGTCCACACCAAGGTCGCCGTCGCCGTGGCCTCGATGTGGAAGGAAGCGCTCGGTGTCGAGGCGCGTCTTGCCGCGGTCGAATTCAAGTCGCTGCTGGAGTCCGTGAATCGCCGCGAAGTCGACGCCTTCCGCAGTTCATGGGCCGGCGACTACAACGACGCCTATACCTATGCGCAGTACCTGAAGAGCGATTTCGGCATCAACCAGCCGCACTATCGCAGCGCCGCGTACGACAACGTCCTGCTGGACGCCGCGCGCCAGGCCGACGTCTCGCGGCGCCGTTCCCTGCTCGAAGCCGCGGAACGTATCGCGCTCGCCGACCACGCGCTGGTGCCGCTCTATTTCTATGTGAACAAGCACCTCGTGAAGCCCGAGGTCGTCGGCTGGTATGACAACGTCATGAACGTCGTCTACTCGCAGGACCTGTCGCTCGCCCCCAGGGCGCCGCGCTGAGCGCGTAACTCCACGTTATTTCCGGAATTGTCGCCACACACAGACGGCGCGCCCGTTTGTAGTCCTGCGCCCGACAGGCGGGACCTTCGCGGTTCCGACACCGATCCGTCACCGCACCGACATCCGGACTACATCCCCGTTCGTAATGATGGTTACACGCGGCAAACGCACGCCGCGCGGAGGAAAGTCGTGAGAGAACCTTCAGCTTCCTATCTCGATACGCGCAGCACCTACGTGCCGGCGGAGTTTCAGCATGACTTCGACGTCGCGGAGTGCGCCCTGGACGAGCAACTCGAGCAACTGCAGCGCCAGTACGCGAGCGCGATCCGCGCCGCCTCACGCGCCCGCTTCGAGCTCGAGCTGCTGGAGCGCCGCAACGACATTCACCCGCACGTCATCTCGCAGGCGAAACGTCAGCGCGCCGCTGCGGAAACCCGCAGCGAGCGCCTCACGCGCGCCATCGATGCACTGGAAGAGAGATTGGAGAACGAGTGATGCGACGACAGATCGACGATTACCGCCGTGCGCTCTGCGCGGCGATCCAGGCCCGGGTCTCCGACTCCAGCAGCGCCAGGGGCAGCGCGCCACTGCCGAGGATCTGGTCGTGGAACGCCCGGATGTCGAAGCGGTCGCCGAGCGCCTTCTCGGCTTCGGCACGCAACTGCTGGATCTTCAGCTGACCTAACTTGTAGGCCAGCGCCTGGCCGGGCCAGGAGATGTAGCGGTCGACTTCGTTTTCGATGTCCTGCTTGTTCTTGCCCGTGTTCTGCATGAAGTAGTAGATCGCCTGGTCGCGGGTCCACCTGAACGAATGCATGCCGGTGTCGACGACCAGGCGCACCGCGCGCCACATGTCGTAGTTGAGCTGGCCGATCTTCGAGAAGTCGTCCTTGTAGAGACCGAGCTCGTAGCCCAGCTGCTCGCTGTACAGCGCCCAGCCTTCCACGTACGCCGTGTAGCCCGCGTTGCGGCGGAATTCCGGCACTCCCGTCATCTCGTACGAAAGCGCGATCTGCAGGTGATGCCCGGGCACGGACTCGTGTGCCGTCAGCACCTCGACTTCCCAGATGGGGCGCGTCTCGGGCTTGTAGAGATTCACGTAGTAGTTGCCGGGACGCGAACCGTCGAGTGAGGGCGGCTGGTAGTAGGCGGTCGTGGTGGTCGGCGCGCTGGCCTCCGGAATCGGGCGGATCCCGAACCCCGTCTTCGGCAGGCGGCCGAAGAGCTTCGGCAGCTGCGGCTCGATGTCACGCGCGGTCTTCGTCATACGCCGCCATCAGTTCTTCCGGCGTCTTGTAATAGAACCGCGGATCGTTGCGGATGAAGCCCAGGAACTGGTCGAGGGTGCCGAGGAAGTTGATGCCCTCGAGCGTCTTCTCCATCTCGGCGCGAATGCGCTTGACCTCTTCCAGGCCGATGTTGTGGATGCGCGTCGCGTCCGGGTTGTCGATGGTGGTGTAGAGCGCCATCCGGTTGCGGTAGTACTGGTCGCCGCCCGGGATGTCGTAGATGCCCACGGTGTCGCGCGAGGCGGGTAGATAGACCTCGCGGAAGAATTTCTCGAAGCGCTGCATCGCGGGGATCGCGACGTTCTGCACGGCGAGCTTTGCCCGCCGCGGTGAGGCGCTCCTTCTCGGCGGCCGGGATGCTGTCCGGCATCTTCTTGAAGGGCGCGTAGAACGGGCTGGCCTCCGCGTCGGCCGTGATCTGGCCCTTGATCTGGTCGAGCACCTTGTTGATGGTGCTGCGCGGCTGCGTGAGCTTCTCGACCGTGCCCTGGGTCAGCAGCGCGATCCACTGGTCGATGAAGACGCCCGAGGTGTTGAGCCGCGCGATCCAGTTGTCGTAGTCCTTTACCGTCTTGAACGGAGCGAATTCCGCGGTCTCCGACAACAATTGGGGACCATCGAACGTACGGACTGCGAACATCCACGGCTTGAACTGGTACTCACCGATGCGCTGCTTGATCTCGCGCTGGAACAGGTCGTAGTTGAGCTGGTCGGCCTTCTCGAGCTTGTCGCGATTGATCTTGCGCCAGCGACTGCAGGCGCGCGTAGTTCTTCTTCTGGCGCGCGTCGATGGCCAGCTGCGTCAAGTCGGGCCACTTGTCGTTGTAGCGCGTATCGCCGAGCGCGGTCGCCCCGACGGGATCGTCCGCCAGATCCTCCTGCCAGGTCGTCTCGAAGAGCTTGACCAGGGGCGCGTTCGTGGCCTTCTTGGCGGCGAACGCGGGATCGATCGTGAGTAACCCCAGGGCGGGGACCAGGAGAGCGAGTTTTAGGCGGCGCATGGCGCCGCATTTTCAGCTACCAAGCCGTTGAGCGGCAAGGGGCTCGCTGCGCACATGGCCCATGGCGGGACGGAATCTGAGCAATTGCACGTGATCCACGTGTGTATCGCACGAAACCAGCTTGACGTTCGTGTCCTGCAGGAACGCGGACAGGAAGCTGCGCACGCCGTCGAATCGCTCGCGCGCCCCCGGGCTGTCCTGAACCTGGCCCACCACCTTGGCCTGCCAGTGCTGGGCGCGCGGTTCGCTCTTGCGCAACTCGATGAAGCAGCGGTCCAGCAGCAGCAGGTCGGTGGATAGAGAGGTGTCCGTAAGCTCGGGATCCTGGACGCGCCCCGGCGGACCTACGCGCAGGTGCACGAGCGCACCCGATTCGAGCACGGCGTCGTACAGACATAACGCGAAGGTCGAATCCGAGCTGCGCGACCAGCACGACATCCTTGGTGACGACGTCGAAATGATCGGGATCGACCCTGATTTCCGGAACGGGAGCTTCTGACACGGCGACCTGAGATTTAATCCTGTTATCCCCAACCGGCGCCCGCTTCTGTTCATTCACTCGGGGCTGGCGTCCCGCTGGCTTCCCTGGTCGGCGCGATCATCGCAGAGTCGGCCCGGCATTCCCATGTCGCAGGCCGGCTACGTGCGGTTTCGGCGACCCGGGCGTATGATCCCCGGCGCCAGTCCGGAACACGACGAGGGGAGACAACATGTTGAATTGGGTAGCGACGGCAGTCATTCTGATCGTCCTCGGCATGGTCATCCTCGGCATCAAGACGCTGAGGATCGTGCCTCAGGGTTTCGAGTACACGCGCGAACGGCTCGGCAGTTTCTCCCGCACGATGCCGACCCGGTCCGCACTGGCTGATCCCGTTCATCGACAGCATCGGCCAGAAGATCAACATGATGGAGCAGGTGCTCGACGTCCCCCGCCAGGAGGTCATCACCAAGGACAACGCCATGGTGGCCATCGACGCGGTGGTCTTCTACCAGGTGCTGGATGCGCCCAAGGCCGCCTATGAAGTGGCGAACCTGCGGCTCGCCATGGTCAACCTCACGATGACCAACATCCGCACGGTGGTCGGCTCGATGGATCTCGACGAAACGCTCTCCAAGCGCGACGAGATCAACCACCGCCTGCTCAAGGTCGTCGACGACGCCACGACGCCCTGGGGCGTGAAGTGCACGCGCATCGAGATCAAGGACATCACGCCGCCGGCCAACCTGATCGAGGCGATGGGCCGGCAGATGAAGGCCGAGCGCGAGAAGCGCGCCAACATCCTCGACGCGGAGGGTTTCCGCCAGGCCGCGATCCTGAAGGCGGAAGGCGAGAAGCAGGCCGTGGTGCTGGCGGCCGAAGGCAACAAGGAAGCCGCGTTCCGCGAAGCCGAGGCGCGCGAGCGCCTGGCGCAGGCGGAGGCGCGCGCCACGCAGATGGTTTCGCAGGCGATCGCGCAGGGTGACGTGCAGGCCATCAACTACTTCGTCGCGCAGAAATACATCGAGGCGCTGAAGGACTTCGCCACCTCGCCGAACCAGAAGGTGTTCATGATGCCGGTGGAATCCGCCGGATTGTTAGGCGCGCTGGGCGGCATCGCCGAGCTCGCCAAGGACGCGATGACCCGGCAGCCGAGCGGCCCGAACGCGCCGCCGCCGGGCGCGCCGCGCGTCAGGCCGCCGGTGTCGCAGGCATGACAGGCCTGGTCTGGTGGCACTGGATCGTGATCGCGGTGGTGCTCGCGGCCGCGGAAACGTTCGTGCCGGGCGCGGTCGCCATCTGGTTCGCGGCGTCGGCCGCTTCATCGGCATCGTCATGGTGGTATTCGATCTGCCTGGCAATACCAGTGGCTGGGCTTCGCCATTCTCGGCATCGTCGCGATGCTGCTGTATCGCGTCTATCGCAAGAAGTATCCCGAGGAAATCGAGCAGCCGAATCTCAACCAGCGCGGCATCCAGTACATCGGCTGCGGAGCTCGTGCTGGTCGAGGCCATCGAGCAGGGCCAGGGGAGAGCGAAGCTCGGTGACGGCGTGTGGAAGGTGCAGGGTCCGGAGCTGCCCGCCGGGGCGCGCGTGCGGGTCACCGGAGTCAGGGGCGCGATCCTCATGGTGGAGCCCGCGTAGCAGATCAAGGGATGGATCGTTCAGGAGGTCGCCATGCTTTCCGTGCAGCAACTGCTGGATCAGAAACCCAAGGGCATCTTCTCCGTGGCGCCGGACGATCCGGTGCTCACCGCCATCAAGAAGATGGCCGAACACCACGTCGGTGCGCTGCTGGTCATGACCGGCGACAAACTCGTCGGCATCGTTTCCGAGCGCGATTACGCGCGCAAGGTCGTATTGCTGGGCCGCTCGCGCCAACGAAACGCGAGTCGAGGCCATCATGACCTCGAAGGTCATCTCCGTAACCCCGAAGCAGGATGCGCACGATTGCATGCGCCTCATGACCGACATGCGCATCCGCCACCTGCCGGTGGTTTCAGGCGATCGCGTGGTCGGCAGTGCTCTCCATCGGCGACCTGGTGCGCGCCGTCATCGAGGAGCAGGAGCGCACGATCGCGGACCTCGAGAGCTACATCCGTAGCTAGATGGAGGGGCTGCCCCGTTTCCTACTTGCGCCAGAACGTGGCGGTGAACAGCACCAGCACGCTGAAGATTTCCAGGCGCCCGATCAGCATCGCGAGCGTGCAGATCCAGGTCTGCGCATCCGTCAGCGCGGCGAAGGTGGTCGACGGTCCGACCGCGCCCAGTCCGGGACCGACGTTGTTGACCGAACCCATCGCGGCCGAGAACGACGACACGAGGTCGAGCCCGGTCGCGAGCAGCGCGAAGGTCAGCACGAGGATCGTGCCGAAGTACAGGAAGATGAACGCGAGCACCGAGTAGGCCACGCGATCGGGGATCGCCTGGCCACCGATGCGGACCGGGATGATCGCGCTGGGATGCACCAGCAACTTGAGCTCGCGGCGCGCCTGGCGCACCAGCAGCAGCGTGCGGAACATCTTGATGCCGCCGCCGGTCGAGCCGGTGCTGCAGGTGATGCAGCTCAGGAACAGCAGCCAGACGGGCAGGAACGCCGGCCACTTCTCGTAGTCCTCGGTGACGAAGCCCGTGGTCGTCGCGATGGACACCACGTTGAACGCCGAATGCCGCAGCGATTCGCCGAAGCCGGAGTAGGCGCCGTCGGCCCACAGCAATGCGGTCACCAGGATCAGCGAGCCGCCGAGCACCGATGAGCACCGCCTTGCCCTCCGAGTCCTTGGCGTAAGGCTCGCAGCGACAGCGTGCGAAACGCCATGAAATGGCGCGCGAAATTCAGCGCCGCGACCACCATGATCACGATGAGCACGAGCTCGATCGCAAACGAGTTGAAATAGCCGACCGACGAATCGTGCGTCGAGAAGCCGCCCAGCGCGATCGCGGACATGCAGTGGCAGATCGCGTCGAACCAGCTCATGCCCGCCATGCGCAGCCCGATCACGCCGGCCACCGTCAACGCGAGGTAGGTGAACCAGAGCGCTTTCGCGGTTTCCGTGATGCGCGGCGTGAGCTTCTCGTCCTTCAGCGGACCCGGCGTCTCGGCCTTGTAGAGCTGCATGCCGCCGACGCCGAGCAGCGGCAGGACGGCCACGACGAGCACGATGATGCCGATGCCGCCGATCCAGTGCAGCGTGTGCCGCCACAGGTTGATCGACTGCGGCAGTTCGTCGAGATGGTTGAGGATGGTCGAGCCCGTCGTGGTCAGCCCCGACATGGACTCGAAGTAGGCGTCGGTGAACGACAGGTCCGGCATCGCGATCATGAATGGAATCGCGCCGGACGCGGACATGAGCGCCCAGGACAGCGTCACGAGCAGGAAACCGTCGCGCGGCTTGAGCTCGCGGCGGAAACGCTTCGTGAGGAAGGCGACGCCGAGCCCCACGCCGACGTTCACCAGCAGCGCCCACACGAAATCCAGCACCGCGCCGTCCTGCACGCCCAGCGACCAGGCGATGGGCAGCACGTACACCAGGCCGAAGAAGGCCATCATGAGCCCGAGCAGGTGAAAGACGGCTAACAAGCGGCGTCTCGCTCCGGCCTAACGGCCGCCGGGGCCCGAGAACAGACGCTCGACCTGCTCCACGTGGCGGCGGTCGGAGAGGAACACGATGACGTGATCGTCGTTGTGGATCATGGTGTCGTGGTGCGCGATGGTCACCTCATCGCCGCGCACCACCGCGCCGATGGATGCGCCCTCGGGCAGCGGAATGTCGCCGACGCGCCGCCCGACCACGCGCGAAGTCTTGTCGGTACCGTGCACCACGGCCTCGAGCGCTTCGGCCGCGCCGCGGCGCAGGCTGTGCACGCGCACCACGTCCCCGCGGCGCACGTGTGCGAGCAGCGACCCGATGGTGATGGTCTGCGGCGAGATCGCGATGTCGATGCTGCCGCTCTCCATGAGATCGGCATACGACGGCTTGTTGATCAGCGCCATCACCTTCTTCGCGCCGAGCCGCTTCGCCAGCATGGCCGAAAGGATGTTGGCTTCCTCGGAGTTCGTCAGCGCGGCGAACACGTCGCAGCTGTCGATGTTCTCCTCGATCAGCAGCTCTTCGTCCGCCGCGTCGCCGTTCAGCACGATGGTGTTGAGCAGCAGCTCCGAGATGCGGCGCGCGCGCTTCGGGATCGCGCTCGATGAGCTTCACCTGGTTCTGCTCCTCGAGCTTGCGCGCCAGCGCGAAGCCGATGTTGCCGCCGCCGGCGATCACGATGCGCCGGACCGGGCGCTTCCTGCTTGCGGATCTCGCTCATGAACTTCGCGGTGTCGTCGCGCGCGGAGAGGAAGAACACCTCGTCGTTCTCCTCGATGACGGTGTCGCCCTCGGGCTTGATGCTGCGGCCGTTGCGATAGATGGCCACGACGCGCGCGTCGGTGGAGGGGTGATGTTCCTTGAGCTTGTTGAGCTTCTGGCTCGACCAGCAGACCGCCCTTGCGCGCGCGGATGCCGACGAGGCGCACGCGGCCGTCGGCGAAGTCGAGCACCTGCAACGCGCCGGGGAACTTGATCAGCTGCGCGATGTAATCCGTCACGAGCTGCTCGGGGCTGATCCACACGTCGACCGACAGCGCTTCGTCCGAGAACAGCTTCGGATGTTTCGTGTACTCCGCCGAGCGGATGCGCGCGATCTTCGTGCGCGTGCGATACAGCGTGTACGCGATCTCGCAGGCCATCATGTTGACCTCGTCGCTCGAGGTCAGCGCGACGAGTATGTCCGCGGAGGCGCAGCCCGCGGCTTCGAGCACGGACGGGTAGGCGGCGTTGCCGGCGACGGTGCGGATGTCGAGGCGGTCCTGCAGGTCGCGCAGCACCTCCTCGTTGGTGTCGACGACCGTGACTTCGTTGGATTCCTCGCGGGACAGGTGGTACGCCGCTGTGCGACCGACCTGGCCGGCGCCGAGTATCACGATCTTCATGGGGGCGCTATTGTAGGGTGCCGGGCCGGCAAACCGGCAAAAATACGCGAACGTTCGCCAGCGCCTTTCGAAAGCCTCGAAACTAACCGCCGTGGAGCCGGTCGGAATTTCGGCAGGAGGCGCGAAATGAAACACGGGCTGAGTCTGGGTATCGCCCTGGTGGCGTGCGGCGTAGTCGCAGCCGCGGATCCGCCCGCGCGCCAGGCGCCAGCCGCGGCGCCTGCAACGGTGCCCGCCAGGCCCGCCGAACCCGCAAAGCCGCTGGACCTGCGCATCGGCGACATCCGTAAATACATGATGCCGAGGGACTATCAAGCTTCCCTCAAGGTCCCGGACGTCGAGTCGAACGCCGTCGTGGTCGAGGGCAAGCGCGTGCTGGTCCCGATGAAGACAGTCGAGGACGTGCCGCTGGGCCTGGGAAGCCTCTGGTACGCCGCCAAGGACCCCAAGAACGCGTGGCGCCTGTTCGCGCCGGTGGTGACCGCACCCGACACCCGGCCGCCGCTCGACAAGATCCCGCCGCCGGTGTTCCGCTGGGGTCCCTAACTATCGGTGCGCGTTTATGGAGTCCCGCAGCTCCATCGCCGCCTTGCGCGCGGCCAGCGCGAAATCCGCGCCCGAGCTCGCATACAGGATCGCGCGCGACGAGCTGATCAGCAGGCCCGTCCCCGCGGCGGTCTTGCCGTTCTTCACGGCCTTCGCCACGTCACCGCCCTGCGCGCCGACACCAGGCACCAGGAACGGCAGATCGCCGGTGCGCGCACGGATCGCGGCAAGCTCATCCGGATACGTGGCGCCGACCACGATCATGCAGTTGCGCTCCTTGTTCCACTCCTTCGACACGACGTCCGCGACGTGTTCGAAGAGTTTCTTGCCGCCGACGTCGAGATCCTGCAGATCCTTCGCGCCAGGGTTGCTGGTGCGGCACAGGATGATGACGCCTTTGTCGCTGCGCTTGAGGAACGGCTCGACCGAGTCGCGGCCGAGGTAGGGATTCACGGTCACGGCATCCGCGCCGTAGCGCTCGAATGCCTCGTGCGCGTACTGCTCGGCCGTGCTGCCGATGTCGCCGCGCTTGCTGTCGAGGATCACGATGGCGTTCGGCGCCGTCGCCTTGATGTAGTCGATGGTGTGTTCGAGCTGGTTCTCGGCCGCGTGCGCCGCGTAGTGCGCGAACTGCGGCTTGTAGGCGCAGGCGAACTCCCGCGTGGCATCGACGATGGCCTTGTTGAATTCGAAGATGCGCGCCCGGCGTATCGCGCAGCTTGTCCGGAAACTTCTTCGGCTCCGGGTCGAGCCCCACGCACACCAGCGAGTTGGTCGCCTTCCACGCCGCGGCCAGCCGGTCGGCAAAGGGGATGACAGCGCTCATCTGACTACCTCGAGATACTCGAGCATCATGATCTTGACGCCGAGCGACGCGAAATTCACCTGGATGTTCGCCTGCGGCCCCTGGCCTTCCACCTTCAGGATGACGCCCTCGCCGAATTTCTTGTGGCGCACGCGCGCGCCGAGCTTGACGCCGGGCGCGAGTTCCTCGACCGGCGCCTGAACCGGCCCGCGTGCACGGGTCGCGAAATCTGGATGCGCGGCCGCACTTCTTCGACGAGATCCTCGGGGATTTCCGCGATGAACCGCGACGGCGTGCCGTAGTTGTCCATGCCGTGCAGGCGCCGCTGCTCGGCGTACGTCAGGAACAGCTGCTTCATCGCGCGCGTCGTGCCCACGTAACACAGGCGCCGCTCCTCCTCGAGCCCGTCCGGATCGTTGAGCGAGCGCTGATGCGGGAAGAGCCCGTCTTCCATGCCGCAGAGGAACACCACGGGAAACTCCAGGCCCTTCGCCGTGTGCAGCGTCATCATCTGCACGCAGTCTTCCCAGGCCTCGGCCTGGCCCTCGCCGGATTCGAGCACGGCATGCGCGAGGAAGGCCTCGAGCGGCGGCAGCTTCTCCTCGTCCGTATTCGCCACGTCGGGCGAGAAGCCGCGCGCGGCCGATACCAGTTCGTTCAGGTTTTCGACGCGCGCCTCGCCGCGATCGGCCTTCTCTTTCTTGTGGTGCTCGATCGAGGCCGGAGTTGTTGATGACGTGGTCGACCTGCTCGTGCAGCTCGAGGCCCTGGATGTCGCGCCCCAGCGGCTCGATGAGCTTCAGGAAGCCGTTCACCGCCGCTCTCGGCCTTCGGGCCGAGCACGCCGTTCGCGATGCAGTGCGCCGCCGCGTCCACAGCGAAGTGCCCGCCGCCTTCGCCTGTTCGCGGATCACGTCGAGCGACTTCGCGCCGATGCCGCGCATCGGCAGGTTCACCACGCGCTCGAACGATGCGTCGTCGGCGTGGTTCGTGATGAGGCGCAGGTACGCCAGCGCGTCCTTGATTTCCGCGCGCTCGAAGAATCGCAGGCCGCCGTACACCTTGTAGGGAATGCGCGCGGACAGGAACACTTCTTCGAACACGCGCGACTGCGCGTTCGAGCGATAGAGGATCGCGACGTCGCGCCGCGCGCCGCCCTGGTTCATCCAGTCGCGGATGCGGTTCATCACGAACTCGGCCTCGTCGCGCTCGTTGAAAGCGGCGTAGAGCCGGATGGGCTCGCCGTCCGTGCCCTGCGGTCCACAGGTTCTTGCCCAGGCGCCCGGTGTTGTTCGCGATGAGCGCGTTGGCGGCCTTGAGAATGTTGCCGGTCGAGCGGTAGTTCTGCTCGAGGCGGAACATCTTCGCGGCCGGATAATCGCGCGTGTATCGCGTGAGGTTCTCGACGCGCGCGCCGCGCCAGCGGTAGATGGACTGGTCGTCGTCGCCGACGACGAACGGCGCGCCGTCCTGTCCCGCCACCAGCAGCGCCCAGGCGTACTGGATGCGTTCGTGTCCTGGAACTCGTCGATCAGCACGTGACGGAAGCGCTGCCGGTAGTGCGCCAGGATCTCCGGGTGGTCGCGCCACAGCTCGTACGCGCGCAGCAGCAGTTCCGCGAAATCCACGACGCCCGCGCGCTGGCATTGCGCTTCGTATTCCGTGTAGATCCTGATGAGCTGGCGGCGCGTCGGGTCGCCGGCATCCTTCATCGTCGCCGGGCGGACTGCCCTCGTCCTTGTTGCCGTTGATGAACCACTGGATCTCGCGCGGCACCCAGCGGGTCTCGTCGAGCTCCATGGCCTTCACGATCTTCTTGATGAGACGCAGCTGATCCTCGCCATCGAGGATCTGGAAGCTCTGCGGCAGGTTCGCGTCGCGCCAGTGCAGGCGCAGCAGGCGGTGCGCGATGCCGTGGAACGTGCCCACCCACATGGCGCCGCCCGGCACGCCTAACAACTTCTCGATGCGGCCGCGCATCTCGTGCGCGGCCTTGTTCGTGAACGTCACCGCGAGGATGGAGTGCGGCGATGCGCCTTCCGTCTGGATGACCCAGGCGATGCGATGCGTGAGCACGCGTGTCTTGCCGGAGCCGGCGCCGGCGAGCACGAGCACGGGGCCAACGGGCGCGCAGACCGCGGCGCGCTGCGCGTCGTTGAGGCCGCTGAGAATCGGGGAGGTGTCGGTCATCGGGGCGCGGATTCTAGGGGACATTCCTCATTTCCGCTGTCACATTTCCGCGAGGTTTTTGCCGCCCGGCCGGCGGTTGAATGTGACGGCGGAAATGAGGAACGGCCCGAAAGGGCCGTCCCCCTTTATTACAAGCCCGGGCGCGCGGGCGGCTCATCCGCCTGCGCTTCGATCTTGGGCACGTTCGGCGCGATCACCTTCTCGTCGAAGTAATCGATGATCGCCGCCACCAGCGCCAGGAACACGGGGCCGACCACGATGCCGATCGTGCCGAATGCCGCGATGCCTCCGACCACGCCCACGAACACCATGAATGCGGACACCGGCGCATAACGCGCGACGAGCATGGGCCGCAGGAAATTGTCCGACGTCGAAACGATCACGCCCCAGATCAGCAGGAAGACCGCCATGCCCCAGCGGCCGGTCGCGCCGAGGTACAGAACGCCCGGAATCCACACGATGGCCGCGCCGCCGGCGGGCAGCAGCGCCAGGATCGCCGCGAGCACGCCGAAAACCACCGGTGACGCCAATCCCGCGATTGCGAATCCGATCGACACGAGGATGCCCTGAACCATCGCCGTGAGGCCGATGCCATAAAACACACCCCGCGTGACGCTCGCGAGGTGATGGAAGAGCTGCTCACGATGCTCGGAGGGCACGGGAATGAGCCGCTTTGCCCGCGCGAACATGTCACTGCCGTCGCGCAGCATGAAAAAGAGCAGGAACAGCATGAAGAAGAATCCGGCCAGCGCACCGAGCGCCGAGAGCGCCACGCCGCCGCTGAACGTGGCGATGTTGTGCAGCACCGTCTGCGCCGCGTTCGTCAGCCAGGCCTGGATGTCGGCACCTGAAACCGACAGCTGCTCGCGCGCCAGCCGCGCCACGGGGCCGACGACGGGGTACTGCTCCAGGTTCGCCAGCGTCGTGCCGTCGAAGCGAAAATTGCTTTCCTTCATGTATGCCACCAGCGCCTTGGCCTGGTTGACGAACACGCTGCCAAGAAAGGTCAGCGGAATCAGCAGCGCGAACGGCGTCAACGCCGTGAGCAGCCCGGCTGAAACTCCGTCCCGGCCGCCGAGCTTGCGTGTCAGCCAGCCGTGTACGGGATGCAGGATGAAAGCCAGGAAGATCGCCCAGGTGAGGGATCCGGCGAAGGGCTGGAGCACCAGCAGCATCCCGTAGCCAACGAGCGCCACCAGGACGACGAAAAAGGCCTTTTGGTAGAACTCCATGGTGGCCAGAATGTACGCGATCGGCGGGCGCGGAGCACCCGGGAGGGACCCTTGAAGCAACTACGGACGACAAAGTGAACGCGAGAACCACGTCCTTCAACACGCCCGTCCCCGAGCTGCCCGTCGCCGACGTCGAACGCGCGCAGGCTCACTACCGCGACACCTTCGGCTTCGAGATCGGCTGGATAGAACCCGGCAAGGAAATCGGCGCGGTGAACCGTGACAACACGGCCATCTTCTTCCGCAAGCGCACGGCGCCGTTCGAGCCGGCGGTGCACTGGGTTTACGCGCCCGAAATCGATGCGACCTATGAGGAGCTGAAAGCCGCGGGCGCGAACATCGTCGAGCCCCTGGAGAAAAAGCCGTGGGGCCTGCGCCAGTTCACGGTCGAGGATCTCGACCGCAACCGGTTCTACTTTCACTGCGACTGAGCGGGCTGTTCCGTCGCCGGACTGACTACCACGGGCCGCGCTTCCACCTTGCGCACGCGCAGGGTGCCGAGGATCGCGCCGACGATCACCAGCGGAAACCCGATGGCCATGCCGAGGGTCAGGGGTTCCTGCAGCACCAGGGCGCCGAGGATGATGGCGACCGCGGGATTGATGTAGGTGATCACGGTGGCGCGTCCGGGACCCACTTCGGCGATCAGCGCGAAAAACACCATGAACGCGACCGCCGTGCACAACACGCCGAGACCCACGACCGACCACGCGGCGGTGGCATCGAAATGATCGGGCCACAGCAGC
Source organism: uncultured Pseudomonadota bacterium (assembly GCA_963774045.1). Taxonomy (GTDB): domain Bacteria; phylum Pseudomonadota; class Gammaproteobacteria; order Steroidobacterales; family Steroidobacteraceae; genus CADEED01. Next base: position 22,412 of record CAVZED010000016.1, on the reverse strand, counting down.
GGCGCGAACGGCGCGTAGATGATGGTGGCAACGATGAGCGACGCCGTGATCACGCCGAGCGCGGGCACGTCGTTGAGCTTGCGGTCGATGATGATCGGGCCGATGGCGTAACCCAGCGCGGTCACCATCGTGGCGGCCACGGCGCCGAAATTCGAGAGATCGATGTCGAGGCCGACGAGCAGCGCGACGCCCGCAAAGCCCAGGCACAGGCCGAACAGGCGGCGCGGCTCGAGCTTCTCGTGGCCCATCCGCGTGATGATGACCGCGGCGATCAGCGGCACGGCCGCGATGAGCAGCCCGGCCGTCGAACTATTGAGCTTGGTCTCGGCATGCCCGAGCAGGACCCACGGTATGGTGATCTCCACCAGCGTGAAGGCGAGCAGCCACTTCCACTTGCGAAACGCGGGCGCCAGCGCCTTGCGGTGCAAGGCCACGGGCAGCAGCAGCAGCGAGCCGATGAGCGTGCGCGTGCCCGCCACCACCAACGGGTCGAACTCCGCCACCGCGATGCGGATCAGCAGATAGGGCATGCCCCAGAGCAAGCCCAGCGCGAGGAAAAGGATCCAGCCACGTTTCGACATGCGACACTTCAACCCAGGGGGAAGGCGGATATTGTAGGGACTTGCACCCCTGCACCGCGGCAAATTCGGCTCAAGTCGACATCAGTTTCGATTAACTGTACTGCCCGCATCAGTGACATGACCGCCATCCTGCGCGCCGTGCGCGCCGACATCACGACGCTCGCCGTCGATGCCATCGTCAATGCCGCCAACTCCTCGCTGCTCGGCGGAGGCGGGGTCGACGGCGCCATCCATCGCGCCGCGGGTCCGGAGCTGCTGCACGAATGCCGCCTGCTCGGCGGCTGCAAGACCGGCGATGCGAAGCTCACGAAAGGCTACCGGTTGCCGGCGCGCTTCATCATCCACACGGTGGGGCCGGTCTGGAATGACGGCGCTTGCGATGAACCGGCGCTGCTGGCGTCGTGTTACCGCCGCTCGCTCGAGATCGCGCTGCAAAAGGGCGTGAGGTCGATCGCCTTTCCGAGCATCAGCACCGGAATCTACGGCTATCCCATCGAACTCGCCGCGCCCATCGCCATTCGCTCGGTGAGCGACCATCGCGGCGAATCAGCCGTCGCTCGAGGAGATCATCTTCTGCTGCTTCTCGGCGGAAGATCTCGACCACTACTCGGCGATTCCTCGCGGCATTGTCAAGCCACACGAGCGACTGAATTCGCTCCGAACGCATTGAACCCGCGGCGCGTAACGGAGATGCTCGCGGTTCATGGGCTTTCAATACGTGAGCGTCGAAGAGGCGATCCCGCGCGCGGGACTGCGCATGGTCGTCGTCGGCAAGGTGCCGAGTCCCTGGGGCGAAGCCGCCAAGGGAATTTTCCACGTGAAGAAACTGGATTTCGCCGCGGTGCGCCTGGTGTACGACAACGAGGCTCTCGCGCAATGGGCCGGGCAGCGCAGCGGGCCCGTGGTCGTTCATGACAACGAAGCGCCGCGCTCCGGATGGGCCGAGATCCTCATGCTGGCCGAGCGTCTCGCGCCGGCGCCGGCGCTGCTTTCGCTCGAGCCGACCGAGCGGGGCCGCGCGCTCCTGCTCGCCGATGATTTCTGCAGCGAACGCGGATTGGGCTGGATGCGGCGCCTGCAACTCGTTCATGCCGGCCTCGCGAAAATCGGCGGCTTCAACGAACGTGTCGGCGCGTACCTCGGCAAGAAGTATGGCTACGACCCGGCGGATTCGGCCACGTACGGACCGCGCGTGCGCGAGTTGTTAGGCAGGTTCGCGGCCGCGCTGCGCGCAGCCGGCGGGACCTACTATCACGGTGCGACTTTCGGGGCGGTCGACATCTACAGCGCCGCGTTCATGGCGCTGTTCAAGCCGCTGCCGGATGTCCACTGCGCGATGGAGCCCGGCGTGCGCGCGGCGTTCGAGTGGCTGGATGAAGAAACCCGCGCGGCGCTCGATCCGATACTGCTCGAACACCGCGACATGATGTACACACGGCACCTGGAGTTGCCGCTGTCTCTGTGACCCGATGCCGGGAGTGCGACGCCAGCCGGTCCCCGCCGATGCACTGCACGCGAAGTATGCGAATCACGGCGGCCACGCGGACTGCTACGTCACGGAAATCGCGCGCGAAGTCGCCCACGCCGAATTCGTCGAGGCGTTCTACACGTCCTGGCTGTTCAAGCTCGAACGTTTCGTCCTCACCTGGCTCGTGAACAAACCCTCGACCGATGCCGAGGCGCGCGCGCTGGCGCGCGGCGAACGCGACACGTTCGCGGCCTGGTTTCTCGAGAGCCGTGCGCCCGATGAGCTGCTGATGCATGACTACCAGGACAAGACGCGCTCGTGGTTCAAGGTGGAGCGAATACCCGGCCCGACGGCCGGCACGCGCCTGTATTTCGGTACCGGCATCGCCTCGATCACGAATCGAATGACCGGCGCGAGGCGGCTCAGCGTCTTTTTCATCACGCTGATGGGCTTTCACCTGGTGTACTCGCGCGCCCTGCTGGCGGCCGCGCGCTCGCGTCTCGCGCGACGCCCCGGCTGATCACGATCCCGACGCGCGCGCCTCTTCCATCGCCCAATCGACGAACGTGCGCACGATCGGCCGGCGGAAATGCGCGGCTGGGGCGGTCAACCAGTAGCTCCACGGCGCCATCCAGTGTTCCTGCGTGACGCGCACCAGCTGGCCGCGGGCGAGCAACGGCCCGACGTGCGGCGCGCGCCCGATGGCGATGCCGAGCCCGGCGACGGCGGCGCCGATCAACACGATGGAATCGCTGAATTGCGGACCGCGGCCGACATTCGCGGCGGACAGGCCCGCGCGCTCGAACCAGCCGCGCCAGCCCAGCCAGGGCTGCTCGGTGCCCGCGTCCGTGTCGTGCAGCAGCGGGTAGTCGGCCAGCGCGGCCAGCGTGTCCGGCATGCGGCGTCCGCCAAACAACTGCGGGCTCGCCACCGGAAACAGCTCTTCCTGGCAGAGCTGTTCGGCGTGCAGCCCCCGCCCCGGTGCCGGTGCAAACCGGATCGCGAGATCGATGGCGTCCCGCCGGAAATCCATGACCTGCCGGGAGGTACGCACCACCAGGTCGATGCGCGGCGCGCGCTCGCGAAAGCGGTGCAGGCGCGGCAGCAGCCAGCCATTGGCGAACGCGGCCAGCATGGTGAGCGTGAGCACGCCGTCGGCGCGCCTGGCGCGCACGCGCGCGGTCGACTCGCCCAGCAGGTCGAAACCCGCAGATAGTTCGGGCAGGTAGTCGCGTCCCTGGTCGGTGAGGACGAGGCCGCGCGCCAGGCGCTGGAAGAGGGTCGTGTCGAGATACTGCTCGAGGCGGCGCACCTGCTGGCTGACCGCCGCGGCCGAGACGCGCAGCTCGGTCGCGGCCGAGACGAAGCTGCCGAGCCGGGCCGAAGCCTCGAAGGCGCGCAGGGCATTGAGAGGCGGGAGTCGGCGTGCCATGGCGAGGGCAAGAATATCTTAGCCTCAGCCAAAAGCCTTGCCCGGTCGCGCCGGGCGCCGTTCCGCCGGATACTTTCCAGCCAAAACATCCCGCCAGAAGGTCTCACCATGCATCTCTTCGACTACCTCGATTCCGGCAACGGCTACAAGGTGCGGCTGCTGCTCGCGCAGCTCGGCCAGAAGTACGACTGGACGAACGTGGACATCGACAAGGGCGAGACGCGCACGCCGGAGTTCCTGCAAGCGCAATCCGAACGGCCGCATCCCGACGCTGCGAGCTCGACGACGGCACCTACCTCCCCGAGTCCAACGCCATCCTCTGGTACCTCGCGGAAGGTTCGCGCTTCGTCCCGGCGACGCAGGTCGGTCGCGCGCAGGTGCTGCAGTGGATGTTCTTCGAGCAATACAGCCACGAGCCGTACGTGGCGACGCCGCGCTACATCTGCCGGCACTTCCCGGCGGATCACCCGCGCCGCGCGGAGCTGCCGGCCCGACTCGAGAAGGGGCACGCCGCGCTCGAGGTCATGGAAGGGCATCTCGCCACGCGCCAGTTCTTCGTCAACGACCGCTACAGCATCGCGGACATCGCGCTGTACGCCTACACGCACGTGGCGCCCGACGGCGGCCTCGAGCTCACGGCATATCCGAAGGTGCGCGAATGGCTGGCACGCGTCGCCGCCCAGCCTAACTACGTGCAGTTGCTGACGGTGCCGAACAAGGCGGTGGCGGCCTGAAGGCGCCGATGACCTCTTTCGCCAGCACACCCGAGCCACCGTACTACGCGGTGATGTTCACCTCCCGCGCACGGACGTCGACGAGGGATACGGCGGCGTTGGCCGACCGCATGGTGGAGCTCGCCGCGCGGCAACCGGGGTTTCTCGGGGTCGAGACCGCCCGCGACGCGGGCGGCCTGGGCATCACCATCTCCTACTGGGCCTCGCTCGAGGCCATCGCCGCGTGGCGTGAGCACGCGGAACATCGGGTCGCCCGGAATTCGGGCCGCCGGAAGTGGTACTCCCACTTCGAGCTGCGGGTGGCCAGGGTCGAGCGGGCCTCCAGCGGCCCCTGATTCCGGCTCGTCGCCACTTCGCGACGTCTATCGAAGCCCTACGATCGCGACGAAACTGCATTGTCGCGCCCCGCTGACCGCAGCTAGTCTTCCGGGCCCGTCAAGTGTGCCCGAGGACTCATGCGGAAACTTCTGTTCCTGAATGCCGCGCAGCGCTTCAGCGACTTCACGCTCCTGCTGTTGCGCGTCTTCGTCGGCCTGTTTCTGATCTGGGGTGTCTGGGACAACGTCATGGGTGCCCAGCACGCGGATTCGTGGACTCCTAGCGCAAACCCAGTCTCCACCCGCAAAGGTGTCGGTATTCGCGCAGCTCGCCATGGGCGTGGGTTTCGTGCTGGGCCTGTTCACGCGTTGGGCGGGCATCTTCTGCGCCATCATTTTCATCGTCGCGATCGTCCTGGTCGATCGCTTCGGCGGTTTGCGCGGCGTGTTTCCGTCCGGCTGCTCGTCGCGATCGGTCTGTACCTCGCGACGCACGGCGCGGGCCGCTTCTCCGTGGATGCGGCGCTGCGGGCCAATGAGCTGCCGCGGACCAACGACGGTGTGCGATTCAGGAAGTAGCACAGATGGCGCGCAACATCGAGATCAAGGCGCGGATCGAAAATGTCGCGCTGCTGACGCCGAAAGTGGCGGCGCTCGCGAGCGAGGGACCGCTGGACATCGCGCAGGACGACACGTTCTTCAACTGCGACACCGGCCGCCTCAAGCTGCGCGCGTTCTCGAACGACTCCGGCGAGCTGATTTTCTATCGCCGCGTGAACCAGATCGGGGCCCAAGGAGTCGTTCTATCTACGGTCCCCAACTACTTCACCCGAGACACTTCGTGAATCGCTTTCGCTGGCCTACGGACAAATCGGTCGCATCCGCAAATACCGAACTCTCTTCCTGGTTGGACGTACCCGCGTTCACCTGGACCGCGTCGAAGGCCTCGGCCATTTTCTCGAGCTCGAAGTCATGCTGGTGGACGATGAGTCGGCCGAGCAGGGAATCCGCGAAGCGAGCCAGCTCATGGAGCACCTCGGTATCCAGCCCGAGCAACTGGTCGAAGGCGCCTACCTCGACCTGATCCAGGCCGGCGAAAGGGCACCCGTGCCAGTCCTGACCCCCGCTCCCGACATGGGGTCAGACCCCGTTTCCTAGCAAACGGTCAGACCTCTTAGAATCGGCGCCCATGCAGGGTGTTTTCCAGGTCATCACAACGCTGAGTGCCGGCCTCTTCGCCGGTGCCGCCGTCTATATCAACTGGGCGGAGCACCCGGCCCGAATGCGGCTCGACACCCGCCATGCGGCGCTGCAGTGGGCCCCGAGTTACACCCGCGCCACGACCATGCAGGCGCCGCTGGCCGTCATCGGCCTCGGTGCCGGAATCGCTGCCTGGTTCCAGGGCGCGGGAACAGGCTGGCTCATCGCGGGTCTCACGCTGGGAGCGGTCGTTCCGTTCACGCTGATCGTGATCATGCCCACGAACAAGAGGCTGCTCGATCCGGCGCGCGACCTGGATTCCGTGGAGACGCGGGAATTGCTGGTTCGCTGGGAACGCCTGCACACGGTGCGCAGCGCGCTCGGGCTCGCGGCATTCGTGCTCGCGGTCTGTCTCCTGGGGAGTTAGGTCAATGAAGGCTTCGATGCTGGGTCTCGCCCTTTCCACGGTCGCGTTCGGCGCGAGCTCCATCTATCTCTGGAATCAGCTGGCCGACGAACGCGAACAGGTCGCGGCCGTGCAGAAAGCCAATGCGGATCTCAACGCCCGCATCGCCGGGATCGAGAAACGCCGCGCGGTTTTCGCCGAACAGCTCGCGAGCGGCCCGGGCACCTCCGAAACCGCGGTGACCGCGCACGCCCGTCCTGGCCCGGAACAGGGACCGCCCCCGCCCGCCGAAGAAAAGGGCTTGTCCCCCTGGCGCCAGGGTCCCGGCAACCGCCCGCCCGAAATGCCGCCCGCGATGCTCAAGATGATGCGCGCCAACATCCGTGCGCAGAACAAGCGCACGTATTTCGACCTGCAATCGAAGCTCGGCCTCACCGACGAACAGACCAGCGCCATGCTCGACCTGCTGACCGATCAGCAGACGCAGGGCTTTCGCACCGCCCGCAATCTCGAGCCCGAACAGGCACGCGACTTCTGGGAACTGGAACAGCAGAAGCGCAAATCGGACATCGTCGACCTGCTGGGCTCCGCGAAGGCCGAACAGTTCGAGGACTACCAGAAGACGATGCCCGCGCGGGCGGAGCTCTCGACGCTTTCGCAGCAACTGGAAGGCGCCGAGATCCCGCTCGACGACGGTCAGCGGTCGAAGATGCTCGCGGCGCTGGTCGAGGAGCGCGAACGCATCCCGATGCCGACTTACGCCGAAGGCACGCCGCAGGAAGAGATGGCGAAGAGCTACAACGAGTGGCAGACGGACTACGAGAAGCGCGTCGCCGACCAGGCGCGCACCATCCTGACATCCGAGCAGCTCGGCGCGTACAACGAATACGCGCAGTGGCAGAAGGAAATGCGCGAACAGTTCGCGGCCGGCATGCCGCCGATGCGCGGTCCGATGCGCGGGAATGCAGTCGCGGTTTCAGGTCCGGTGATGGGGTTCGTGTCTACCGTTGATGTCAGCGCGCCGGTTGACGGCAAGACCGCCGCTCCGGCCGACAAACCGCCCAAGACCCGGTAACGGATGAAAAGCGACGCAGACCAGATCCGCGAGCTGGTAGCGACCTGGATGTCGGCGACGAAGGCCGGCGACCTCGAAACCGTGCTCGGGCTCATGACCGACGACGTCGTGTTCCTGGTGGCCGGCAAGGAGCCATTCGGCAAGGATCACTTCGTCGCCGCGATGAAATCCGGCTTCTCCGGCGCGCCGCAACCCATGATCGACGGGCACAGCGAGATCCAGGAAGTCCATGTCGAGGGAAATACCGCCTGGATGTGGTCGAAACTCACCGTCGAGGTCACACCACCCGGTGGCGCGGCCGTGAAACGCGCCGGTCACACGTTATCGGTGTTGCGCAAGACCGGCGGTCGGTGGCAACTTGCACGCGACGCCAACCTCCTGACCCCGGTGAATCTGACATGAAATATCGCGGAAGCTGCCATTGCGGCAAAGTGGCCATCGAAGTCGAAGGCGAGATCACGGGCGCCATCTCCTGCAATTGCTCCATCTGTCTCGCAGCGCGGCTCGCTGCTGTGGTTCGTGCCGCGCGACCGATGAAGGTCACGGGCGAGTCGGAGCTGACCACGTACACGTTCAACAAACACGTCATCAAACATCGCTTCTGCAAGACACTGCGGCATCCTGCCGTTCGGTGAAGGCACCGATCCGAAGGGCAACAAGATGGCGGCCATCAACATCCGCTGCCTCGAGATTTCGAGTTCGAGAAGGTGCCGGTGCACCACTACAACGGCCGGGATTCCTGACCGCCTTTGGACCGACTCTTATATATAGGCGCCGCGGCGGCCGGTTTCCTCGGCGTGGCGCTCGGGGCCTTCGCGCGCGCACGCGCTCGAGGCCGAGCCTGTCGCCCGACATGCTCGCGGTGTTCGAAACCGGCGTGCGCTACCAGATGTATCACGCGTTCGCGATGTTCGCGGCCGCCTGGGCGTTCGCGCGCTGGCAGCATCGCGTGTTCGCGATGGCCGGAGGGTTGTTTGCCGCCGGCATCGTGATTTTCTCCGGAAGCCTGTACCTGCTCGCGCTCACGGGAGCTGCGCTGGCTCGGCGCGATCACGCCGTTGGGTGGCCTGGCGTTTCTGGCCGGGTGGCTCTGTCTCGCGTGGGGCGCGGCCACTAAAATGCGGCCATGATTTTCTACGACTACTACGCCGACGTCCCCGAAGAAACGCTGCGCGACGTTCGTCAGCAAACAGGAGCTGGGCCGTTTCGTCACCGTGAGCGCCGACGGCCAGCCGCACATCGGGCTGTATCCATTCCTGTTCCTCGGCGACACGATCGAGATCCACCTGCATCGCGTCCGACGAGCAGCTCGAAGACCTGCTGCACGAACCGAAAGTGCGCGTTCGAAGTGGACGAGATGCACGGCACCATTCCCTCGCACTGGATTCATCCGACCAACGCGATGTTCGCGACCGCCTATCACCGCACGGTGATCTTCGAATGCGACGCGGAAGTCTCCGAGGACGCCGAAGTGCTGGCCGCCCAGCAGCGGCGGCTCATGGCTCACTACCAACCTGCGGCGGGCACAAACCGGTGACCACCGAACACGCGATGTATCGCGGCGCCGTTCAAGGACAGATCTCCGCGCTCACGCTGCACGTGCGCGCGCGCAAAGTGAAATGGAAACTGGCGCAGAACCGCAGCCGCGAGCAGCGCGAGAAGCTCATTGCCGAGCTGCGCAAGCGCGGCCGGCCCACCGACGCCGGCGCGGCGGATGCATTGCAATGGACGCTGGATCACGAAGCGGCCGAAGTAGCCGCGCCGTTTCCATTCGGCCGCGTCGTCGCGGTCTGGATGCTCATCATGCTCGCCGAGACCGCGCACGGCGCGGTGCGCGAAGTGTTCATCGCGCCGGTGCTCGGAGGTCTGCGGGCCCGTCAGCTGGGCGTGCTGATCGGCAGCGCTCATCATCTTCGCGATCGCCTGGGCGACCGCGCGCTGGATGGGTGCACGCACGCCGCCGACACAACTCCGCGCGGGCGCGATCTGGGTCGCGCTCGACCGCTGCTGTTCGAGTTCTCGCTCGGGCTCGCGCTGGAGCTCGAGCTGGGCGCGCATTCTCTCGGATTACAATCCCGGCGCGCGGCGGATTCATGGCTGCCCGGCCTCGCGTTCATGTTCTTCGCGCCGCGGCTCGCGGCTAAAATGCGCCGCATATGAACGAGTCCATGATCACGCACTCGGGCGGTTGCCACTGCGGCCGCGTCCGCTTCGAAGTCGACGCGCCCGCCGAGCTTGTCATCGACGACTGCAATTGCTCCATGTGCGCGCGCACCGGTTATCTGCACCTGATCGTGACCGCCGAACGATTCCGCATCACGCAGGGCAAGGACGCACTGACCACGTACACGTTCAACACCGGCACCGCGAAACACCTGTTCTGCGCAACCTGCGGCATCAAGCCGTTCTACGTGCCGCGCTCGCATCCCGACGGCTGGAGCGTCAATGCGCGCTGCATCGATTCGGACACGGTCACGGGCATGAAGATCAACGCCGATCGACGGCCGCAACTGGGAGAAGCAATATCCGGGCGGGCGCGGTCGTTCAGCGCGTGAAGGACGAAGTCATGAGTCACTTCGCCGAGAACATCCGCCCGTTCGTCGACGCCGAGCTGCGCGCCGCGGCGCGCACGACCCGCAGAATGAGTTCGCGCATCTCGAGCGCGCGCACGTGCTCGGGCCAGGCCTCGACGCGCGAACACGTGCGCGTGCACTGGCAGATGTTGCGCTGGGCCTGGCGTCATCGCGATGCGCGCGAGTTCTTCGGCAGTGATCAGGATCGTCGGCGCGGCCACCAAGACCTTCATCGGCCTCGTGCCCACCGGCAATACCGGCGGCGCGAACGTGAGCGCGGTCCGTCCGATGCCGCTCGATCCCGAGCTCGCGGCCATCATCGAGAAGGCGCGCGGCGGCGCGCTGCACTAGCTACCAGCTGTTGCGCAGCTCGCGCAGTTTCACGAACACCGTGCGCGCATCCGGCTTCTCGCCGATCTCCGGAAACCTCTCGCGCAGCCGCGCGACGACTCTCCGGGTTCTGCAGCCGCAGGAACGCGTTCACGCGTTTCTCTTCCGCCAGCGTCGTCACGCGTGCCGTCGCCCGGGTCCTGCGCCCTCGCCGCTCGAGCGCCTTCGCGGCATCCACATTGCCCGGCTCGCGGTCGAGCGTGAACGCGAGATTGCGCGCCATGTACTCGTGCCCGGGATACACGCGCGTCGCGTCCGGCAGGCGCGCGAGCTGATTCACGAACGTCTCGTAGAGCAGGCCGGGATCGCCGCCGTTGTGGCAATTGCCGGCGCCGGCATTGAACAACGTGTCGCCGCAGAACAGCGCCGGCGCATCGCCGGCCTGCGCGAGCAGGCACACATGCGAGCGCGTGTGGCCCGGCGTGTCCAGCACCTCGAGCTCCACGGTCCTGCCGACCTTGATGACGTCGCCGCGCGACGAGGCCGCGATCCACGCCGCCGATGCGCTGGCCGCGCCGGCATGCGCCAGCACCTTCGCGCCGCGTGGCCGCCACCACACCGCGTTGCCATCGGTGTGGTCGCGATGTTCGTGCGTGTTGAGGATCTGGGTGATGCTGAAGCCGTGCTCTGTCGCCGCGCTCAGGCACTGCGCGGCGTTCGAGCGGGTCGACGATCAGCGCCTCGCCGGTTTCGGCGCAGGCGATCAGGTAGTGGAAATTGCGCAGCGAGTTCGCCGCCCAGATTCGTTCGATGAGCATGGCTCCGATCAGCGTTCCTTACTAGGCCCGCAGCGCCTCGTCGAACAGCCCATGTTGCGGCTTGAGCGGCACGCGGATGCGCACCGTGGTGCCTTCGCCGACGATCGAATGGATGTCGATGCTGCCACCCATGAGCTTCAGCCGCTCGCGGATGTTGAACAAGCCGAAGCCGCCCTGGCGCGTCGGCAGCCGGTCGATGGAGTGCACTTCGAAGCCCACGCCCGGGTCGATGACGTCGAGCGACAACATGTCGTCGTTCACGGCGCAGCGCACGGTGGCGCGCTTGGAGCGCGCATGTTTGACCACGTTCTGCAGCAGCTCGCGCACGGTCTGGAACAGCAGCACGGTCACCTGGTCCTCGAGCGGCTTCGGCACACCGTCGTCTTCCACGGTCACGATCAGCCGCTGCTGCTTGCGCGACGCGATCCGCCAGCCAGCGCAGCGCTTCGAGCAGGCCGCTTTCGTGCAGTCCGGGCGGCGCCAGCTCGAGCATCAGCGTGCGCGTCTGCAGCGTGGTGTCGGCCAGCACCTGTTCGGCTTCGTCGAGCAGCGTGCAGCAACTCGCGATCCTCGACGCCTTGCGCTTGATCTCCGCGAGCTGCATGGCCATGCCGGCGAGGTTCTGCGCGGGACCGTCGTGCAGCTCGCTCGCGAGTTTGCGGCGCGCGCGCTCCTCGGCCAGCGTGATTTCCGTGGCGAGCGCGCGCATCTGCGAATCGTGCTGGGCGAGCGCGTGCTCGGCCTCGCGCATGGCGGTGACGTCGCGGCCGCTACCCCAGAAGCGCAGCACCATGCCCGTTTTCGACGATGCCGATCATGGAGATGAGCAGCACGCGATCGAGTCCGTAGGGACCGTGCACGACGTGCTCGATGTTGCGCACCTGGTAGCCGTTGCGAATCGCGTCGCGGATGCGCTCGATATAGATCTTCGACCAGGTCGGGTGATCGCCGAGCCGCGTGCCGACGATCGGGCTTTGCGCTTCCTTCACGCCGAGCGCCACCATGAACGCGGTGTTGCACTCGGCCACGTAGCCATGTTTGCGCACCCAGGCGACCTGCTCGTCGGGCGAGCAGCGTGATCGGCATCGGCTCGGCGAGCTCGGTGCGGAAGATCGCCTCGCAGCTGTTGGCGATGAAGGCGCGGTAACGCTCGTCGCTGCGGCGTGCGGCGTCGATCGCCGAAGTCGCGTTCCGCCATCACCGCCTGCAGCAGCAACACGGGCAGCACGCACAGCGCGAGAAACGTCTGCAGCTGGTATGCGCCTGTCGAAGGGACCGTAGCCGCGCGTGGTCGCGAGCGAGGCGACGGCCACGGTGAGCGCGGCCGCCAGCGCGGTGCGTCGCGGACCGCTGAGCATGGCGATCCACACGAGCACCGGGATAGACGATGTACGGAACGTCGAGCGGCGAAGTCGGCGCGCCGTTGTTGCGCAGGAAGACCGCGCCCAGCAGCAGCGCCAGCACGCCGAAAGCCGCGAAGGTCGCGGTACGCCCGCCGCGCGCGCCCTCGTGAATGCGCGAAGCCATGGAATCCTATCGTCAGCAGGATCGGCGTGATGACCAGCGCGCCCAGGAAGTCGCCTATCCACCAGCTCTGCACGCGCAGCCAGAACGCATGGCCGTCTCGAACTGCAGGCCGCCGCGGATGGACATGGCGACCAAAGCGCAGGCCAGCGTGGACAGCAGCGCCGCCGACGGCGAACGCCAGCACGTGCCGCAGGCGCGCGAAGGAAATGGGGCCGCGCACGGTCCAGTGCATGAACCCGACGCCCAGCACTGCCGGCCGCGAACTTGACCGGGAACAAGCAGTCCGGCGACGGTCCCAGCTGGATCTGCGGCGCGAACAGCCGCTGAGCCGAACAGCTCGGCGGCGAAGGACACAGAGGAACAACGCCGTCCAATAGCGGACGGGGTACAGCAGCAGGAACGCGAACAGCGCCCCGGTGGCGGGCCAGAAGACGCCCACGCCCTGCGGCGCGATCAGGAGGTTTGCGCCGATGCCGACCGCGAGAAATGCAGCGGAAAATAGATCGCCCCCGCCTGGAGGGGACCTAACTTCAATCCGAACGGTCGAAGCATGACGATTCATGGCTCGCGCCATCATAGAACGAGACCTGGACCGTAGCTTGTGCGGCGACGACTTTGTTGTTTGCTCGAAGTCGGGCATATTGCGGATCACCCTGCAACTGGAACGGGTCCTGACGAGGGATAAACCGGTGAAAAGCCGCGATCGATATTCGGAATTCTGGCTGCTTCCGCTCATGGGAGCGCTCGCGGCCTGCGGTGGCGGCGGCGGCGGCGGCGGCTCGAGCAGCAGTGGCGGTGGCGGCGACCGGCTGGACCACCGGCGTTTTCCTGCCGTCGTCCAACTTCGACGCGCATGTGCGCGACCCCGCGCCCGGGCACCACGCGACCGCCAGGGCACCGCGGCGCGACGAGAATAGCTGGCTGCGCTCGTGGACCAACGAGCTTTACCTCTGGTACGGCGAAGTGACGGATCGCGACCCCGGCGCATACGCCACCCCGCACGTACTTCGATCTGCTGAAGACCACGGCGATCACCGCCTCCGGGCAGAGCCAAGGACAAGTTCCACTTCACCTACGACACCGACGTGTGGATCGCGCTGTCGCAGGGTGGAATCGAGGCGGGCTACGGCGCCGATTCGCCGTGCTCGCGGGCTCACCGCCGCGCCGCATCGTGGTGGCGTTCACCGAAACCGGCTCGCCCGCCGCCAGCCAGCTCGCAGCGCGGCGATGAAGTCCTGCTCGTCGATGGCGTCGGATGCGGTCAACGGCAACGACGCAGGCCATCGTCGACACGCTGAACGCGGGGCTGTTCCCGGACGGCATCAGGCGAAAGCCACACGTTCATCGTGCGCAACACCGCGGGCGTGCAGCGCACGGTGACGATGACCTCGGCCAACATCACGCACGTGCCCGTGCCGGTCGTGACCACGTTCCGACGGCGTCGGGCCCGGTCGGCTACATCCAGTTCAACGATCACATCGCGACCGCGGAGACAGCCGCTCATCAACGCGGTCAATCACGCTCAAGGCCGCAGAACGTCACGGACCTCATCCTCGACCTGCGCTACAACGGCGGCGGCTATCTCGACCTCGCGAGCGAGCTCGCGTACATGATCGGCAACACCACGCTGACCACCGGCCGCACGTTCGAGCGGATCGTGTTCAACGACAAGCACCCGACGCGCAATCCGGTCACCGGCGAAACGCTCACGCCGACGCCGTTCCATTCGACGACGCAGGGATTCCCGGGCGCCGGTACCCGCGGACAGGCGCTGCCGACGCTCGAACCTCAATCGCGTGTACATCATCACCGGGCCCGGCACCTGCTCGGCGAGCGAATCCATCATCAACGGCCTGCGCGGCGTGAACGTCGAGGTGTACGTCATCGGCTCGACCACCTGCGGCAAGCCGTACGGCTTCTACCCCACCGACAACTGCGGGACTACCTACTTCTCGATCCAGTTCCGCGGCGAGAACGCCGCGAATTTCGGCGACTACACCGACGGCTTCTCGCCGGCCAACACGACCGCCGGCGCCGGCACCACGGTCCCGGGCTGCTCGGTGGCCGACGATTTCACGCACGCGCTGGGCGATCCCACCGAGGCCCGCATCGCCGCGGCGCTGACTTTCCGCGCCAGCAACAACCAGACGTGTCCCGTCGCCAGCGGCTTCGCGCCGCCGCGTATCGAAGAGCTCGATGTTCCCGGACGCCGAAACGGGCCTGGGGGTGTCGAAGCCCGCGGCGCGCCTGAACCGCATCGTCCGCCTGTAAACAGGGAGGGTTCACGTCGGAGGCGCCGTAACCGGACGCGCGAACGGTTCCTCGAATAGAGGCCCAGCGGGGCCTTTTTCTTTTTCCGCGATCCGGAACCGGGCACAACGGCCCGCCACTCAGAGCTGACATCAACCAAATCCGTTCGCTCGTCGGGAGCAGCCATGAAAACAGGGAAGTCGGTTCCGCGGAATTCGTTTCTGCAGGCGGCGAGCGCCACGCTGGTCGCCGCCTGCGGCGGCGGCGGTTACGGCGGTGACGAGACGACGATCCGCCGCCGAACAACCCGCCCGCCGCGGTGATCCGCGACGCGCAATTCGTCGACGACACCATCGAGGGCCTCGGTTCGCCGTCGCCAACGTCGGCGAAGGCGCGCACCGGGACCACCGGCAACTTCCAGTTCGCCGAAGGCCGCCGCATCGACTTCTTCGTCGGCGGCGCCACGAATCGCATCGTGATCGGCAGCGCCACGCCGGACGCCGCCGCGCACCGGCACGATCACGTTCAGCCTGAACGATCTCAACGAGGTGCAAGGCAGCGAACGGCGACGTCTACCTCGGCAACCTGCTGCGCCTGCTCGCGCTGCTCGACGCGAACGGCGACATCACCGACGGCTTCCAGATCGACGCCGCCGCGAATACCGCCGTCAGCAACGCCGTGACGGGCACGCGCACCCTCGATTTCGCCGCGAACGCAGCCAGCTTCGCGCAACGACGCTGGTCATCGCCGCGCTCACACCGCGCTGAACCGCAGCTCGTCATCGGCCGAAGAAGCGCTGCTGCGTTACCAGCTGCTGTTCCGCCAGTCGCGCTCGAGCACGATCGCGCTCACCGGCGACGACACGCGCGCCGTGGTCGTCGAACCGCCAGAAGGCGAGCGTCGCGTGATCCGCGTGCGCAACACGGACGGCAGCGATGCGTCGCAGACTGCATCGCGGAAGTGCCGGTCGGCAAGGAGCCGCGCTTCGTCGCGATCATCGCCGGACGATCGGCGCGCCTACGTCACCAACGCGATCGACGGCACGATGAGCATCATCGACCTCACCGCCAACACGCCGGCCGCGTCGGCAGCGCCATCGACGTCGGCGTCGAGCCGCGCGGCATCGCGATCACGCCGAACGGCACTGTACGCGTTCGTCGCCGGCCACACGACGGGCGACGTCGCCGTGGTACGCCTGTCGAACGAACGAGGTCGTCGGGCGCGTGCACACCGGCGGCAATCCCTACGCGATCGCGATCAGCAACGACGGCGACCGCAACGACAACGACGAGCGCGTGTATCGTCACGCAGCTCTTCGGCGAGCTCATCGACCCGCTGCGTCCGGACGGCTTCGACGATGCCAAGCAGGGCGTCGTGAGCTGCTTCCGCGTTGGCGATGCCGTCGACGAACGCGGCCACCGCGCAGGTCCACGCGCCTGCTGCTGAAGCCGATGGCTCGGGCTTCAATGCCGACCGCCGCAACTTCTGCCTGCAGACCCGCGAGGCGCTGCAGGCCGCGGGCACCGTCGAAGTACTTCAACAGCGGCGCCGATGGCCTGGGTGACTGGCGCCGTCCAGCTCGCCAACAGCGACGTTCTGCCCGGACGTCGACCTCAGCGGACATCGACCGAACGGGCCCCATCGGCCGCGTCGCGCAGAAGGTGTACCCCAACATGCTGTTCGGCGCGCTGCTGCGCGGCCCGTTCCTCTATGTGCCGAACGTCGGCGCGCAGCCCGAGCCGCCGGTGAGACTTCAACACGAACGTGCAGGCGCTGGTGGGTGTTGTCTGCATCGGTCGACCAACGTCGAAACGCCGTTCTCCGGTGAACCTCAACACGCTACGTGCCCAAGGAAACGCACGCCGGCGACGCCCGACGAGTCGCTCGACAAGCTGTTCCTCAACGACATCGTCGCGATCGACGCGGACCGGCGCGGCAAGAACTTCCTGGTCGTGAGCCGCGGCGGCAACTTCGTGATCCGCGCGACGATCGGCACCGACTTCAAGCTCACGACGCTCGACGCCAACAACAACGCGCGCGCTTGCAGACGGGCAACCTGCCGAGCGGCGTCGTGATGTCGCGCAACGGCAGCGCGCCTACGCCAACAACGAGCTGAACACTTCCATCTCCGCGCTCAACCTCGACGACAACACGGTGATCGCGCGCGACATCGAGTCGAGCGCGCCGCCGGCGCCGGGCACGCAGAGCACCGCAATCTCGTCGGCAAGCTCGCGTTCTTCACGGCGCTCGGCCTGCCGGACAAGCTCGACACGAACGGCGACGGGCAGTTCGACGTCGCGCTGCGCGACATCGATCCGCTGGCCGATCGCGGCAAGGCCTCGGACAACGCCTGGTCGGGCTGCGCCTCGTGCCACGACGACGGCCACTCCGACAACGTCACGTGGATCTTCGAGACCGGCCCGCGCCAGACGATTCCGCTCGAGGGCACCTTCGCGCGCAACGATCTCGACGATCAGCGCATCCTCAACTGGAGCGCGGTGCGCGGCTCGAACACCGACTTCAACAACAATGCCCGCGGCATCCAGGGCGGCACACGGCTTCGCCACGAACGTGAACGGCGCAGGACAAGCACCGCGCAGGTCTTCAACCACGGCCCGACGAAGGGCATCAGCGATTCGCTGGATGCCATGAGCGAGTGGGTGGCGACCGTGCGCGCGCCGATCATGCCGGCGATCGCCGCGGCCACCGAAGCGAACGGCCGCGACGCTGTTCATCGACGAACTGCGCGAGCTGCCACGGCGGCGCGAAGTGGACCAAGAGCCGCACGAAGGGGCTCTACCTGGACAACCCGCTGCTGCAGGTCGACCCGGTCGGCCCGCGCTTCTTCACGGGTCGTCGGCAAGAACGACGCGGGCGTGCAGCTCGCCGGCCCGCAGGTGGTCAGCGTGCACGCGCCGCGAACGGCGTGCTGCTGATGCTCGACAACGTCGGCACGTTCAACGCCGGCGAGCCCCATCGAGATCCGCGGCGCGGCCGCGGTGGCGGGGCAGACCACGCAGGGCTTCGCACCCTTCGGCGCGCCTCGGCTTCAACAGCCCCTCGTTGCTGGGTCTCGCCCTACTCCGCGCCCGTACTTCCACGACGGCTCCGCGCACACGCTCGAGGAGGTGGCGGTGCGCCACAACCTCGGCACCACCGGCACGATCGCGACGAATCTCTCCGCCGCAGGATCTCGCCGACCTGCTGGCCTTCGTGAAACAGCATCGACGACGACACCGTGAAGGTGCCGAACGCCACCGACGCCTTCATCCAATAATCGGCGAGTGTTGGAGCGCAGCCTCTCTGCCGCGTAGAGAGGCTGCGCCGCCGTCACAGCGTCCGCATGAACGCCACCAGATCCTTCTTCTCCTGCCGCGTTCAGCTTCAGCCCAGCACCAGGTTGAAGAACTCCACCGTGTCGTCCAGCGTCAGCAGCCGGTCGTCGTGCAGGTAGGGCGGCGAATCCTTGATGCCGCGCAGCGGGAAGGTCTTGATCGGGCCGTCCGCCGAGCGCCTTGCGGCCGTTGATCATCTTCTCTTCGAAGAACCGTTCCGACCGCAGGTTGTGCATCAGGTTGTCGGTGTAGTACGGCGGCGGGTGGCAGGTCGCGCACTTGCGCCTTGCCGAAGAACAGCGCCTCGCCGCGCAGCTCCGCCTTCGCTCGCCTTGGCCGGGTCGAGCCTGCCGAACACGTTCGAGCTTCGGCGCCGGCGGGAAATCGAGCAGCGTCTGGAACTCGGCCATGAAGTGCACCTGGCTGCCGCGCTCCAGGATGTTCACGCCCTTCGCGGTCGCCGTCGCGGGATCGCCGTCGAAATAGGCCGCGCGCTGCTCGAACTCGGTGAAGTCCTCGACGGTCTTCAGCGCGCGCTGCGAGCCGAACAGCCGCTGGATGTTCACGCCGCGCAGCGACGGCGTGTCGATGCGATGCCGATGCTCGTTCGGGCCGGATGTCGCCGACGGTGTGCGTGGCCGCGTTCGTGTGGCCGTTGGCTGGCAGTCGAAGCAGGCGACGCCCTGGTGCGGCTTCAGTGCGCGCCGGTCGTCGGTGGCGTTGAACTGCTGCTGCGGAAACGGCGTCACCAGCAGCCGCAGCCCTTCGAGCTGCTTGGGATTCAGGATGTCCTTGAACAGGTCGATAGTAGTTCGTCGAGCGTGACGAGTTGCCCCTTCGACACGTCGCCCAGGTCCGGCCGCGTCGTGAGGAAGATCGGCGCCGGGAACTCCGGCAGCAGGTGCTCCGGCAGGTCGAAGTCGAGGTCGAAGCGCGTCAGGTCGCGCTGCGTCTGTTTCTTCGTCTCGTCGATCAGCGGCTTCGGGAAGATCATGCCGCCGGCCTCGTGATGCGGATGCGGCAGCGGGAAGAAGCCCGCCGGCCAGAGGTTGCGCTGCCTTGATCTCTTCCGGCGACATGCTCGCGAGCTGTTCCCAGTCGTGCCCGCCGGCAGCTTCACGCGCACGCCGTCCTGCACCGGCTTGCCGCGCGACATCGTCGCGCCGGCCGCCGCCCGATCCGACAGGTCGTACCGATCTTCCAGGAGCTTCCGCTGACGTTCGGCGAACTGGGGCTTCTCCGCCTGCAATCGCTTCACCAGGCCTGCGAAATCATCGACCTTGGGCGTCGAATCCGCGGCTTGCGCGGCGACCGCACCCAACATCAACGTGGCTATCAGTGCCGCGCGGGCCGGCAACAACTTTGGTTGTATGAACATGAGGATTCCCACTTATCTGGAGTCGGTCCAGATCCTGCTACCGGTCTTTGACCGTTGCCAATCGACACTTCAGATCGGATTGATCGTCGGCGTCTATCGCGGGCATCGCGGGGGAAAGAAGGGGGCCAGAAAACTGCTCGACTTCGGAAAGTCCTTAGCGCTCCCCGTCGAAACGCAGTTCAGCCCGAGATGATCCCGGAGGCCGCGAAACTCTGCGTCGTCGGCACGTAGTGATCGACCAGCAGCGCGGCGAACAGCCACATCAGGTAGGTGATCGAGAAGCGGAACACCTTCATCGGCAGGTGCGCGCGATCCGACACCTTCAGCTGGAACGCGTGCCAGAAGAACATGCCGTTCAGGACGAGCGCGGCGCCCAGATAGATGAGGCCGCTCATGCCGGTGACGAAGGGCATCAGCGTCACGGCGATCAGCAGCACCGTGTACAGCAGCACCTGCAGCCGCGTGAATGCGACGCCGTGCGTGACGGGCAGCATCGGAATGCCGACCTTCGCGTATTCATCCTTGCGCGCGATGGCCAGCGCCCAGAAGTGCGGCGGCGTCCACACGAACACGATGAGGAACAGCAGCAGCGCGTTCGCATCGATGCTGTTGGTGACGGCGGCCCAGCCGAGCACGGGCGGCGCGGCGCCGGCGGCGCCGCCGATCACGATGTTCTGCGAGGTCGCGCGCTTCAGCCACACGGTGTAGATCACGGCGTAGCCGATGAGCGAGGCGAACGTGAGCACCGCCGTCAGCACGTTCACGAGCAACACCAGGATCGTCATCGACAACGCGGCCAGCACGAAAGCGAACACGAGCGCCGGCGCGCGCCGAGAGCTTGCCGGTGGGCAGCGGGCGGCGCTTGGTGCGCGACATCTGCGCGTCGATGCGCTCGTCGAGCACGTGGTTGATGACGGCGGCGCTGGCCGCGGCCAGCCCGATCCCCAGGTTGCCGAAGATGAGCGCATCGAGCGGCGGCATCCCCGACGACGCCAGCAACGTGCCCACGATGGACGTGAACACGATGAGCATCACGACGCGCGGCTTGGTCAGCTCGTAGAAGCTGCGCCAGCGCGAGAGACGGGGCGAGAGCGATGGGTTCGGTGGCGGCCATGGGGCGCGGCAGTTTAGCCCAACTTCAGCGAAAGTCGGCCACCGGCCGGAGCTTCCGGTTCAGGAACACCGTGGCTCCTACGAGCAGCGCCGCGCCCGCGTTATGTGCGGCCGCGAGCGGCAGCGGAAACGCGCGCAACACCATGTAAACCCCTATGGAAACCTGCAATACCAGCGCGGCAACGACCAGCACGCCCGCCCAGCGTGGCCCCGGACCCAGACCCCGGACCGCGGCCAGCGCAGCGATCAACAGCAGCAGGCTCGCGAGTACCGCGCCCAGCCGGTGCGTGTAATGAATGGCGACGCGCGCCGGGTGGTCGAGCACGCCGCCGGCGTAATTGATGCCGAGGCCGCGCCACAACACGAACGCGTCCCTGTAATTGGCCTCCGGCACCCATTGATCCTGGCATTTCGGCACGTCCGGACAGGCGACCGCCGCGTAGTTGCTGCTGGTCCAGCCGCCGAGCCACACCTGCAGCGCCAGCGCGCCCAGGCGCGAGACCGGCCCACAGGCGTGCGCGCGCCCCGCCCTCGGCGACGATGTTGCCCGCGAGCACGCTGCGTCCGTCCACGGGTCGCGCGCGCGCGTGCAGGCTCAGCCACAGCCACAGCAGCAACCCGAAGGTAGTTAGTCCGCCGACCAGATGCCCCGTGACGATCAGCGGTTTCAGCAGCCAGGTCACGGTGAGCATGCCGAGGATGCCCTGGAACACCACGAGCGCGAGCAGCGCCAGCGAAAACAGCACGCTCACGCCTTTCTCGCGGCGCGCGCGGATCGACAGCGCGGCGATCACGATGACGATGAAACCGAGCGTGCTCGCCGCGTAGCGGTGGATCATCTCGACCCACGCCTTGCGTAGGTCGGCCTGCGTCGCGTAGTGCTCCGTCGAGCCCGTGGGCGCCACGTGTCCGAAGCAACCGGGCCAGTCCGGGCAGCCAAGGCCGGAATCCGACAAACGCGTGTAGCCGCCAAGCACGACGACACCCAGGCACAGGATGGCGCTGAGCAGGGCGAGCCGGCGGAGCCAGGTTACGGTCATGGTCACCGCTGCTCAACCGATGTGCGACAGCTTGAGCAATTTCTTCAGGTCGGTCAGCAGATCCTTCGAGGTGTGGCTGGCGTCATGCTGCATCATGAGATTGCCCAGCGGGTCCACGATGAACAGCGTGTTCGCCCGTTGCGGCGGGAACTGCGCGAGGAAAACCTGCGCCTCGGGCGCGGACGCATCGAGCACGATGAGCCCGGCATGTTCGGCCTTGAAGTAATCCGTCGCACAGCAGTTGCCGGTGGCGAGGAACATGCGCTGCACGCGCGTCATTTCGTTGTTGAGCGCGAGCCTGCTCTGGCGCGCGAACACCAGCGCCGTCCGGCAGGCGGCATCACACGCGCCGTCACCTATATAGATGAGTGACCACTTGCCCTGGAACGCGCTCGCGTCCGCCGGTGTTCCATCGGGATTGCGCAGGCCCGCGACAGCGAGCGGCCGCGCGGGGGCGATGAGCTCTCCCTTGTTGGAAGAACCCGCGGGCCGCCAGACCTGGCCGTAATAGAGCGCGAACGCGATGGCCACGGGCAACAGGAACACGGCCGCGACGACCAACAGTTGGCGCCGTCCGCGGCTGCGGGAATCTTCCATCAGGACACCTTGCGAAAATTGAGGCCGAAGTAGAGCACGAGCAGCACGCAGGCAAAACCCCACCACTGGATCGCATAGGCGAAGTGGCGGTCCGGCGCGAGACCGGGCGGCGACCACTCACGCGCATAGCCATCACCGGGACCGACCATCAGCACGATCCGCCGCGCGAGTTTTCCGCCGAGCGCCGCCTCGAGTTCTTCGTGAGTGGGGAAACTCGTGAGTTTGGGCCAGCTCGCAT
>CAVZED010000015.1:0-10103 GCA_963774045.1 uncultured Pseudomonadota bacterium | reverse complement strand
CCAGGGCGACGAGAGCCCGTTGTGGACCCTGCTCGAGCGGCGCTGCGCCGGCTCACCGCTCGATGAGCGCATGGAATCCGCCGCGCCCGCCTCGAGGCCACGGGGCAGGGCGCGATCCATTCGCTGCCGCGCGTCGCCTCGCTCAGCGTGCGCGGTTTCCAGGCGCGCTTTCGCGCCGAGGTGGGCCTCACACCCAAGGAGTTCGCGCGCCTCATGCGACTGCAGGCGACGTTGCGCGCCCTGGATCTGACGCCGAGCCTTTCCGCGCTCGCGGCCGACGCCGGCTTTTCAGACCAGGCGCACGCCACGCGCGAGCTGCAGCGCTCGACAGGCCTCACGCCCGCAAGCCTGCGCGCGAATCTGCGGCGCGATCGCGATGGCGATGCCGCCGTGAGACTCGCGGCGGCCTTCGTGCGCGGTATTCCCGTCTAGGTTTGGGCGATCGTGCGCGTCGTGCCAGCGCCGCGCGAGATACCAGCACAGCGCCGCCAGCGATCGTGAACGCCAGCGACGTACAGGCCACCCACTCCAGCTGCGGCAGCACCTTCGGGCGCGACGATGCCGAGCGTGAACGCGGTGATCAGCAGCGCGACGAACGACTGCGCGGATGCCGCGGTGCCGCGCGCCGCGGGAAACAGGTCGAGCATGCGCAACGTGAGCACCGGGAACGCGAACTGCGCGCCGATCGCGGCGACGAACAACAGCGCCTGCTG
Organism: uncultured Pseudomonadota bacterium; assembly: GCA_963774045.1. GTDB lineage: Bacteria > Pseudomonadota > Gammaproteobacteria > Steroidobacterales > Steroidobacteraceae > CADEED01. The sequence continues at coordinate 9,390 of CAVZED010000015.1, read as the reverse complement.
CACCGGAATCGGCAGCGCATCGAGCGAGCAGATGCAGGAGCACGCGCACCAGCGCGATGCGGCGAACGTGATGCACGAGGCCGATGCGCACCTGCGCCGCATGGTCCATGCGGCCGGCGATGCGGTTGCGAGATGATGGCGCCGACCAGGATTCCGCGAGATCACCGGGCAGGAACAGCTGCCAGTACGAGGTCTCGCCCAGGTGCCCAGTGTTTCTCGATGATGGCGGGCGCGGCGCCGATGAAACACGCGAGCGAGCAGAAGTTGATCGCGGCGGCCAGCGCCAGCATCAGGAACTCGGGATGCCGCAGCACCGTGATGGAGGTCGAGGCCAGGTTGCGCGCGTTGAACGGGATGCGGTTCACGGGCGCATGCGTCTCGGGCAGTTTCCACCACGCCGCGACCGCGAAGATCACGCCGCACAACACCATGACGGCGAACACCGCGCGCCAGCCGAACGCGACGTGCACCCAGCCACCGATGATGGGCGCGATGGCCGGCGCGATGCTGAAGATCATGGTCGTCGCGGTTCATGAGCTTCTGCGCGCGCGGACCTTCGTAGAGGTCGCGGATCATCGCGCGGCCGATCACGACGCCGACACCCGCGGTGGCATTCCCTGGACGACGCGCGCGAGCAATCAGCTGCTCGTAGTTCGGCGCGAACGTGCAGGCGATCGACCCGACCGTGTAGAGCGCCATGCCGCCGATCATCACCGGGCGCCGGCCGAGCGCGTCCGACAGCGGGCCATGCACCAGCGACGCGAACGCGAACGGCACCATGTACGCGGTGATGACCTGCTGCAGCTGCCAGGCGTCGACCTGCAGCGCCCTTTCCATCGCGTGGAACGCCGGGAAGAACGTGTCGATGGAGAACGGGCTCACCATCGACAGCCCGCCGATCAGCACGGCGAGCATCGCGTATCCGGGTAGCTTGTGTTGCAAGAGTCCTAGCTAGGCCGCAGCGCTCTCAGGAACGCGGCGGCATCCTGTCCGCTTTCCAGTACTTCCACGAGCGCGGAACCGACGATGACGCCGGCCACGTGCCCTCTGCAGCTGCTCCACCTGCTCGCGCCCGCGAATGCCGAAGCCGGCGCACACGGGTATGTTTGCGAAACGGCGCGCACCGCGTCGAGATATCGCGTGACATCGCCGGGCACGGAGGCCGTGCGGCCGGTGGTGCCGGTCATCGTCACGGCGTACACGAACCCTGGCGTCGCGGCGCACAGTTTCGCCATGCGCTCGGGCTGCGTCACGGGCGTCACCATCTGGATCAGCGCGATGCCATGATCGGCGAGCGCGGCGCGGAAGTCCGCACTTTCGTCGTACGGCAGGTCCGGCACGATGAAGCCGCACACGCCGGCTTGCGCCGACAGCGTGCGCGAGCTCCGTCAAGCCGAAGGCCAGCAGCGGATTCAGGTAGCTCATGAGCACGAGCGGTGCCTTCGGCCGCTGCATGCGAGTGAGCGTCTCGAGCAGCCAGCGCAGCGTGAACCCCTGCGCCAGCGCCTCGCGGCTCGAGCGCTGGATGGTCATGCCGTCGGCCATCGGGTCGGAGAACGGCACGCCGATCTCCACCACGTCGGCCTCGTTGCCGATCGCGTCAGGTGCTCCTCGAACTGCTCGCGTTTCGGATAGCCCGCGGTGATGAACGCCACGATGGCCATGCCGTTGCGCGCGCCGCGGATCGCGGCGCTGATTCTTTCGCTGGGCTTCATTGTCTGACCTGCGTTTCGGCCAGCACGGTGCGCTGCAGCGTGGGCATGTCCTTGTCGCCGCGGCCGGAGAGGCCGATGAGGATCGTCTTGCCGGGATGAGTTTTGCCCAGCGCTTCGCGCCCGCGAAGGCGTGCGCCGATTCGATGGCCGGCAGGATGCCCTCGGTGCGGCAGCACTCGGTGAGCGCCGTCGAGCGATTCGTCGTCCGTGGCAGCTTCGTAACGCACGCGCCCGGCCCACAGCAGCAGCGAATGTTCGGGGCCGACGCCCGGATAGTCCAGGCCCGCGGACACCGAATGCGTCTCCTGGATCTGGCCGTCCGCGTCCTGCAGCAGCAGCGAATACGCGCCGTGCAGCACGCCGGGCCGGCCCGTGGCGAGCGTCGCGGCGTTCTGGCCGAGGCCGTTGCCGGTGCCGCCGGCCTCGATGCCGATGATCTCCACCGACGCGTCGCCGATGAACGGATGGAACATGCCGATGGCGTTCGAACCGCCCCCGACGCAGGCGATGACCGCATCGGGTAGTTTGCCCGTGCGCTCCAGCATCTGCGCACGCGCTTCCTTGCCGATCACGGCCTGCAGCTCGCGCACCAGGTACGGGAAGGGATGCGGCCCGACCGCCGAGCCGATGATGTAGAAGGTGTCGCTGGGATTGCCGACCCAGTCGCGGAACGCTTCGTCGATCGCGGCGCGCAGCGTCTGGTCGCCGGAGGTCACGGGCACGACGGTGGCGCCCAGCAACTTCATGCGGCCGACGTTCGGCGCCTGGCGCTCCATGTCCACCGAGCCCATGTACACCGTGCACGGCAGTCCGACGCGCGCGCACGCGGCGGCGGTGGCGACGCCATGTTGTCCGGCGCCGGTCTCCGCGACGATGCGGCTCACGCCGAGCCGCTTCGCGAGCAGGGCCTGGCCGAGCGCGTTGTTGATCTTGTGCGCGCCGGTGTGGGCGAGGTCCTCGCGCTTGAGCCACACCTCGGCGCCCCAGGCCTTCGAGAGCTTGGGCGCATGCGTCAGCGCGGTGGGCCGGCCCACCCAGCTCTTGAGCTCCTTCGCCAGCTCGTCCTGGAAATCCTGCGCGTGCAGGTGCTGCTTCACGGCCGCCTCGAGGTTCTCGAAGGCGGCGGTCAGCGTTTCGGGGATGTAACGTCCGCCGAACGGGCCGAACCGGCCGCGCGCGTCCGGATACTTTCCGGCCAGCTCGTCGGCGAGTAGTTTGGCGCGGTTCGGGGGCTTCAGGGGCTTTCATGTTACCGACTCCAGCGCGGCCATTCTCGCGGCCGCGACGAATTGTTCGATCATTTCCGTATTCTTGACGCCGGGCTGTTCCTCGACACCGCTCGACACGTCGACGCCGAACGGCCGCACGTGGCGAACGGCTGCCGCCACGTTGAGAGGAGTCAGCCCGCCCGCCAGGATCACCTCGATGTGGCGCGCCAGCTCGGCGGCCGCATCCCAGTCGGTGGTCCGGCCGCTGCCGCTCACGGGCCCTTCGAAGAGCACCCGGCGAGGGATCGCGCACGCGGGTCTGCGGGCCCGGCCGCAGCACCGGCAGCAACGGCAATTCGCGCGGCAGGTCCAGGGCGTCGATGTCCTCGATGTCGGTCTGCAGGATATCGGGCCGGAATTCCCGCAGGATGTCGGCGATTTCCGCGCGCGACGGATGGCGCGTCACCGCGACGCAGGCCACCTTGTGGCGCGCCGGTGCCGCGAGCTCGGTGGCGCGCAGCGGGCTCAGGCGCCGCACGGACGGCGCGAACACGAAGCCGATGGCGTCGACCTCGCAGGCGACTGCGGCGCTCACCGCCGCGGACGTCGTCATGCCACAGATCTTGATGAAGGGTTTCATCGTGCGTTTCGCCCGACGACCGCGTCACGCGCCGCGGCGAGCATCGCGTGCGCGAGCACGGCAGGATCCGGCGCGGACATGAGCGCGCTGCCGACCAGCGCCAGATCGTAGCCGGCGGCCGCGACTCGCGCCGCGTCGGCCGGCGCTGCCACGCCGCTCTCCGCGACCCGCTTAACATCCTTCGGCAGCAACGCCGCCAGCGAGTCGAGTCTTCCGGGCACCACTTGCAGCGTGACCAGGTCGCGCGAATTGACGCCCACCAGCAGCAGATCCCGGTGCGCGCGGCGTGCGTCCACGAGCGCGTGCGCGAGCTCGATGTCCGCGGCATCGAAGGCCTCGAGCAGCACGAACATTCCCAGGCCCAGCGCCGTGTCGATCTGCCGCTCGAGTTCCGCGCGCGACAACATGCGGATGATGGCCAGCACGCCGCTCGCGCCCGCGACGCGGCCTTCGAGCACCTGGTACGCATCGACCAGGAAATCCTTGCGCATCGCGGGTACGCCGAGCGGCACCAGCGCCCGGGTTCCGGCCGCGAGATCTTCGAGCGATCCGTCGAAGCGGCTCGGCTCGGTGAGGATCGAGACGGCCGCGGCGCCGGCCCGCGCGTAGCTCGCGACGCGGGCGCCGACATCCTCGGTCGCCGCATCCTTGAGCAAGCCCATCGCGGGCGAGCGCAGCTTCACTTCCGCGATGAGGTCGAACGAATGCAGCGCCAGCGACGGAACCGCCGGCAGGTCCGCGATGCGCGCACGCAGCTCGCGCTCCGCGAGCCGCGCCTGCGCCGCGCGCGACCGGGCGCGCGAGGATTCGGCCATGGTGGCGAGAAAGTCCTCGCTCACAACCCGGCCCCGTTGCCGAACGCGGCGAGGGCATCGAGCGTACGGCGCGCGGCGCCGCTCTCGATGGCCTGCTTCGCAATGGCGACGCCGTCACGGGGATTGTCCACACGTCCCACGATCTCGAGCGCGAGCGCGGCGCCCAGCAGCAATGCGTCGCGATGCGGGCCGCGATCCGAACCGTCGAGCACGGCGCGCAACGCGCGCGCGTTGGAGGCCGCGTCGCTGCCGGCGAGATCGCGCGCGCCGCACAGGTCGAGGCCGTAGTCCGAGGGACTGCGGATTCCGGCCTTCACCTGGCCCGGCCGCACGTCGAGGACGGTGAAGGGTCCGAGCGGTGTCGGTTCGTCCCAACCCTCCGCGCCGTGCACGACGAAGGCGCGCTCGATGGGCAGCCCCGCGAGCGCGTCCGCCATGAGCTGCGCGGTCGGCAGGTTGAAGGCGCCGGTCAGCTGGAACAGCGGCGCGGCCGGATTCGTCAGCGGCCCCAGGATGTTGAACACGGTGCGCACGCCCATCGCCTGGCGGACCGGGCCCACGGCCTTCATCGCCGGGTGGTAGTGAGGCGCGAACAGGAACGTGAAGCGCGTGGCGGCGAGGCAGGCGCCGGCCGCGGACTCATCGAGCGGTAGTTTGAGGCCGAGCTGCTCGAGCACGTCGGCGCTGCCGGACTTGCTCGACACCGAGCGGTTGCCGTGTTTGACGACGTCGACGCCGCAGGCGGCGGTCAGCAGCGCGGCGCCGGTCGAGAGATTGAAGCTGCCCGAGGCGTCACCGCCGGTGCCGACGATGTCGATGGCGCGCGGGCTCGGCGGAATCGCGGGCCGGCGCGCCAGCGCACGCATCGCACGCGCGAAGCCGCGCAACTCGTCCGCGGTGACACCCTTCGACCGCAGGGCCGCGAGCAACGCGCCGGCCAGCGCCGGCGGCATGTCCGGACTCGTCAAGGCGCGCAGCAGGTCGCCGGCGTCCTCCTCGAGCAGGCTCTTGCCGCAGAGAAGATGCTCGAGCGTGGCGCGCAGGCTCACTGGCGCCCCCCGCTCATCTTCAGGAAGTTCCCGATGAGCTTCGGGCCTTCGGGCGTCAATACGCTTTCGGGATGGAACTGCACGCCCTCGACCATCAACGACCGGTGGCGCACACCCATGATCTCGCCCTCGGGGGTTTTCGCCGTCACTTCGAGGTCCGCGGGCAATGTGTCCGGCTGCGCGATCAGCGAGTGGTAGCGGCCCACCTCGGTGTTGGCGGAGAGACCGGTGAAAAGACCCTTGCCGTCGTGCGCGACCGGTGAGGTCTTGCCGTGCATCAGGCGCGGTGCCCTGACGACCTTGCCGCCGAACACCTCGACGATCGACTGGTGCCCGAGGCACACGCCGAACACCGGCACCTGGCCGGCGAATGCACGGATCATGTCCATCGATACGCCGGCATCGTACGGCGTGCCCGGCCCGGGCGAGATGCACAGGTGCGTCGGTGCGAGATCCTTGGCTTCATCGACGGAAATCTCGTCGTTGCGGCGCACGTCCACTTCCGCGCCCAGCACCAGGAAGGCCTGCACCAGGTTGTAGGTGAACGAATCGTAGTTGTCGATCAACAAAAGCCGCACGCTCATAGGCCCTCCACCGCGAGCGCCAGCGCGCGTTTCATCGCACCGCTCTTGGCGAGCACTTCCTGGTATTCCGCGCGCGGCACGCTGTCCGCCACGATGCCGGCACCGGCCTGGTAACTGTATTCATCGCCGCGAAACACCAGCGTGCGGATCGTGATCGCCTGGTCCATGTCGCCGCTCGCGCCGAAGTAGCCCACGGTGCCGCCGTACAAGCCGCGGCGCACGGGCTCGAGCTCCTCGATGATCTGCATGGCGCGCACTTTCGGCGCGCCGACCAGCGTGCCCGCCGGAAAACACGCTGCGAACAGGTCGAACGCGTCGCGGCCTGCGGCCAGCTTGCCCTTCACGCCGCTCACGATGTGCATGACGTGGCTGTAACGTTCGATGACGCGATAAGGATCGACGTGAACGCTGCCCGCGCTCGCGACGCGACCGAGGTCGTTGCGCGCCAGGTCCACCAGCATCACGTGCTCCGCGTTTTCCTTCACGTCGGCGAGCAGCTCCTTTTCCAGGGCGACGTCGGCCGCGGTGTCCTCGGCGCGCGGCCGCGTGCCGGCGATGGGCCGCAGCTCCGCCTGCCCGGCCTTGACCTTCACCAGCGCCTCCGGCGAGGACCCGACCACGGTCACCTGCCCGAGGTTGAGGTAGTACATATAAGGAGAAGGATTGATCATGCGCAGCGCGCGGTACGCCTCGAAGGGATCGATCGCGGTCTTGCCCGAGAAACGCGAGGAGAGCACGAGCTGGTAGACGTCACCGGCCGCGATGTATTCCTGCGTGCGTTTCACTCCCGCGATGTATTCCTCCTCGGTCAACGACGCCGTCGGGGAGGTCGTCGAACCTTCGGCCGCTGCGGCGTGGGGCTTCTGCGGGAACCCGCCGCGCAACGCGGCGATCACTTCGCGGCGCAGGAGCCTGCCGCTCGGCTTCGGTGCCGGCATGCAGCAGCGCGATGCCGCGCGTCAGGTGGTCGAACACCAGCAGCGACTCCGGCGCGACGTAGTGCAGGTCGGGCAACGTGTTATCGCCCTTCGTGGTGGACGGCAGTTTCTCGAAGTAGCGCACGACGTCGTACGACGAATAGCCGACCAGGCCACCGGCCAGCGGCACTCCCGCGACCTCGGGCAGCGGCCGCGGCGCGGCGGCCAGCGCGCGGCGCAGCGCGTCTAACAACTCGGCGCGGTTCTTCGGGCGGGGCGGAGTCGAGTCGCCGATCTTGAGGCCGCCGGCATCGAGCCGCACCTCGAGGCACTTGCCGAAACCGATGAAGGAATAACGTGCGAGGCGCTCGCCGCCCTCCACGCTCTCCAGCAGGAAGCGCGGATTGAAGGCGCCGAGTTTGGCGAACGCCGACACGGGAGTGTCGAGGTCGCCGGCGATATCGAAAGGCGGTTTCACCGTGTTTTTCTCGCAGGCAATAAAAAACCCATCTCTGGCGGTACCGGAGATGGGTTCGTTCGGAATTCGTATCTATTTCAGATGAACAAAAACGTGCCGAGGCCCTCTCCTTATAAGGGGCGCCACCACCAGATGCTGCGGACGATCTTGTTCATGCGGGCGGCAGTATCGCCGTCGATTTGCGGCTCCGTCAAGGCTTGTTTGACTGAAACAGGGCCTTGGTTCAACGTGGACACGAGTGGACCTTCCGAATCGTCGCGGCCTCGTGGTGCTCGGCATCGCCCTCGTCACGTGCGTGGCGGTCGGTGTGGCCTGGTGGGCGCTTGCGCCCCGGCCGGAGGGCGGCCTGTCGATGGCCGTCCTTCCCTTCGAGAGCCGCAGTACGGCGCCCGCGGACGCCTACCTCGCGCCCGGAATCGAAGACGAGCTCACCACGCTCCTCGCGCGGCTCGACGCGCTGCGCGTGTTGTCGCGCAGCTCGACCCAACGTTACGCGGGCGCCACGACCGACATCGCGGAAGTCGGCGCCGCGCTCGGCGTCCGCTATCTACTCAAGGGCAGCGCGGGCCGCGCTGGCGACCAGGTGCGCGTCGACGTGACGTTGCTGGACGCCGCCACCGGCCGCGCCGTGTGGGAATCGGGCTACCAGCGTGACGCCGCGGACGGGTTCGCGCTCGTGAGCGAAGTGGCGCGCGCGGTCGTGGAAGTACTGGAGGCGCGGCGCCTGACGCCGGGCGAACGCGCGACCCTGACGAGCCCGCCCACGCCGGATCCCGCGGCGTACGATGCGTACCTGCGGGCGCGCGCGATCATGGAACGCACGTCGCGCAGCGAGGCCGAGCTGCGCGCCTGGACGGCCGCGTTCGAAGATGTCGTGCGGATCGATCCGCGGTTCGCATCGGCATGGGCGCAATTGTCGCGGCGGCACTCCACTTACTACTCGCTCGGTTACGACCGCTCAGACGCGCGTCGTGACGCCGCGCTGCACGCGCTGGAGAACGCGGAACGCCTGGCGCCGGACCGCATCGACACGAAGGTGGCGCGCGCGTACTTCCTGTTCGTCGTCGCGGAGGATCTCGAGGCCGCCGAGCGCGCGGTTCTCGAGCTCGAGCGCCGGAATCCCGCGAGCTCCGACGTGGCGGTCGGACTGGCGCAGATCACGCGCGAGATGGGCCGCCTCGATCGCAGCGCCCGGTATGCGCGCCGCGCGGTGACGCTCGATCCGTTCAATCCCTATCGCCAGTACCAGCTCTGCCAGGACTACCTCACGTCGCGCGAGATGGTATTGGCCGTGCAGACCTGCGATGCCGCCCTCGAACTGCTGCCGGGCGACGTTCCCATCGTCGCGCTCAAGGCGACCATCCGCCAGGCGCGCGGCGAGCTCGCGCCGGCGAGCAAATTGCTGCGCGGGCTGAACAAACGCACCTAGCGCACCCTCCCGGCCGCTGCTACTGCACGCGGTTGGACGCAAAACCAGCCACAGCAATCAATCGACATTAACGTTGACCAGCCTGCATGCCGAATGAAAGATACAGACCGCGATAAAAGCCGTGGCCGCCTTCCTCTGGACACATCCGGTCAATCACGGAGCAGTTGAAACCGAAGGAGCGGTGGCGTCTCATTTTGCTCGCAGCGACCCGCGCCTTCCCCCTCGCACGAACGCTTGAGGTCCTTTGTGGACTCGACGATGCCTTAATCAAATGCAGCCAACTGCCGGTTTTAGGATCATCTGGCCATACCGTAGATCGATCCGGATGAGCGCGCAAAGGTAGGCATAGAGCATGTAGGTGAACGTTAGTTGCGACGGGATAATCTAAGATAGGTCTCGAGTACAGCGACGGCCGCCGGCGTTACGCCGGGGAATCCTTCCAGCCTGTCCCAGCGTGGCGGGTCGAACCCGCTTGAGCTTTTCCTGGATCTCGCGCGAGACCCCGGGAATGCTGGCATAGAAGAGATCGTGAGGAATGGAGCGCGATTCGGCATC
>CAVZED010000014.1:0-130762 GCA_963774045.1 uncultured Pseudomonadota bacterium | reverse complement strand
CTTGGAATGCCGCATGTTGATGGTCGCAAGGTGGCGGCGACCATCAAGTCCGCCGCGCCCGACACCGTGATTATCATGCTCACGGGCTGGGGAAGAAGATTCGTGACCGAGGGTGAGATTACAGCCAGGCGTCGACACCGTGATCTCCAAGCCACCCAAACTGGTCGAACTGCGCGCGGCATTGGCGGACCATTTCAGCAAGTAGCGACAGCGGAGGCCGACAGCAAACGACGTATGAGCTTGGCACTTTATCCCTCACGCGTCCGCTCCAGCGATTTGTTAGACCTGCGATCCGCAAGGAACATCGAGATTGCGCCAGGCGTTCGTTTGCTGCCGCGCAGCCACTCGGGACGCCATTCTGTAACCCTAACCTTACGCACGTGATGAAACACACCCGGCTGCGGCTCGTTGATGTGTTCACGCTGCTTGATCAGAACCAACGGCTTCTCGGCACCGGAGATACGCTGCCGAAAATCGCTGGGCGGCCGGGAAATTGTTGAATAAAAAAGTAGTCGCTGCCGTTATGATGATCAGGAGCGCCCCGCTCGGGGTGACACCAGACTCTGTACTCTAAGACTTTAGTCCCAGAAATAGCCCCCACCCGACTTTGCGAGCGCCGGGTATTTGCCAACGCGTGCGGGACTTACGGCTCTTGGGTACTTGGGAAAGGATTTCATCGCAGGTCTAACAGTTCAGCATGAGCGGCGCGCATGCCAACGTCTGAGCTTGGCACTTTGTCGTCCAGGCCGCTCCAACGATTTGTTAGGCGGCATGTTCGTGGTGCCCTTGGCCGGTGCGAGGGCGCAGGACATTGCCCGAAGTAGAACAGTGCCCCGATGAAAGGGCCGATGAAGAGCGCAATTCCCCATGCGGTGCGGAACTGTGACGGTCGGTGCCGTATGTAGTCACCAACCATTCTGAGCCAGAGCCAGATGGCGGCTACAGCCCCAAGGCCGACGAGAATTCTCGCCACTAGCCAGAAGGGCGAGAGAGCAGCGATCGACTCAGCGGTATTCGCGACTTGCTCGGGATAGGCGGTGCTGAACCCAATAGCGAGCGCGATCGATGCGACCGACCACGCGGCCAGCACGTGCATTAGTTGCCAATCGCAATGAACGGTACGCTCTTGAACCCATGTGCGACCTCTCCCTCATGCCGCCTAACGGTTGGGACTGAGCGGCGCGCGCGCTGTTGTATGGACTGGTCTCTTTATCCCTCACGCGTCCACTCGAGCGATTTGTTAGGCGGCTCAACATCCCAACCCGCCTACTTGAATCTTCACATCCTTTACCGCCGTGCCTTCGGTTTCAATGTCTAGGCCGATCGATTGGGCCCAGCAGAAACCACCGCGATAGGGTATTGCACACCTGATCTGGCCGCCTTTCGCGCGTGGCACTCACCTTTCGTCTCGCGAACGTAGCGACGTAGATCCTCAACTGGCGAGCCTGGTGGAAATTTGGCGCGGAGGGCGGCTCCGAAAGCCGCTTCGTCGAATGCCCCCTGGGCATTCAGCAAGGTCTTCGTGGCTACAAGTCCACGTCGATGAGTGGGCGCAGCCGCTCAAGAGCACCGTCGTTACTACGACAAGGACTGGGGGGCGTAAACGCGCGAGAGCCGCCTAACGGTTCAGCACTGAGCAGCGCGCACGCCGATGCATGAGCTTGGCACTTTATCTATCACGCGTCCGCTCCAGCGAGTTGTTAGCCGTCACGCCACGACTCCGCAGTCAGATTTGCCACTGCCGCCTCGTATTCGACCGGCATAGAGTCCGAGCGTGCCGCGCGCCGCCTCCCGGGTGAAGTGCAGCATACACATACTCCGCAAGGACGGAGGCGATCGCGTGAATAGCATCGTGCCGGGTCAGCCCTGCTTTAGTGAGGCGCTTGAGCGCCTGCGCAACCACGGCAGGATACCCCGATCCGAGCTGATTCTCAACGACAACGTGAAGTGTCGCGTGCAACGTCTCCGCGCCGGGGTTGAATTGAACGTTGAGATGCGCGTCCGATCCAAACGCCATAGCGCTCGCGTTCATCGAGGCTAAGCCACTGCGCTGGGTTGGGGGCTTTGTCTGCGTCGTAGCGCATCGTTCGGCCTGTGGCACCCGTGACGGCTAACGGTTCGGCCTCAGCGGCGCGCACGCAGACGTATGAGCTTGGCACTTTATCCCTCACGCGTCCGCTCGAGCGATTTGTCAAACTTGACCGCCCTGTGCAAGCCCACGCAGCGCCGCTTCGAGATGCCGCTGGTCTACAATGTTGTGTGAAGTAGCACGAAGAAAGCTTGCCACCACATCGCGCTGCGAGGCCGAAAGAGCCTGAATACGCTTACGACCGAATGGCTCCTCGAACCTCGCGAAGTGAAGAGGATGTTCTCCGGGATTACATCCGCTTCCGCAGGGTGCCTTAGCGTCGCGGACATAAAAGCCGGCAAGTAGTATCGATGAGCTTCGGGCGTAAACATGTAAAGCGCAATCGCGTGATACGGAGGTTCTCGACATCCAGCGAGTCCCACCGTTTACCCAAGAAATACTCCGTAGCGCCCTAGTCCCCCTGATTGGCGGGATGCAGGTAGCTAGCTTGAGCAGCGGCTCTGCGGGCACTGGCTCAAGACTAAACGCCTCCGATATTTGCGCAGCGAGTTGCACAGATGCCTAACGGTTGACTGAGCGGCGCGCGCGCCGGTGTATGAGCTTGGCACTTTATCCCTCACGCGTCCGCTTCAGCGATTTGTTAGAGCGCAACACGCACTTCTCCCAAACGTACCGCGTCCGCGGGAGCTGAACGATAGAAGACGGTGTAATCGCCTTCCGGTAGGCCACCAAGCTTCGCATCTGGGCAGCGAGAGCCTGTCGCCCTCACGAAGGAGCGTTGTAGCGATGGTGACGTAGATGTTGCTCCTACGACTTGGCGCGTGTTTTCGAGCAGGCCATGATCGAATTGAGCGTGGTCGGCTTAACGCTGATGGCTTGAAGCCCTGATACATCGGCACGGACTGGCAGCATTAGGCCTTGCGCCGTACGTACTGGGTTGTCAACCGCAATCCCGCCCACAGAGGTAACAAATTCCCAGGACCGATCTCGGGGCACAACCGCTGCGCAGCCAGAAATTGAGAGCAGAACTAGCGCGAGACGTTTCATTGCGCTCTAACGGTTGAGTTGAGCGGCGCGCACGCCGGCGTCTGCGCTTGGCACTTTATCGTCCACGCGTCCGCTCGAACGATTTGTTAGATGCCAGCCGCTGCGAACTTTTGGGCCCATGATTCCTGTTGCTCGGTGTCGGGAACCTTGACGCGGCGCGCCCGGGAGATGGCCGGAAATGCGAGTGGATAGGGTATGCCGGCCCGGACGAGGATGCACGCTGCGGTGAGCCCGGCTCGCCCGATTCCCGCGCGACAATGTACCCCGACCGCGGCGCCGCTGCGCAAGCGCTTCACGACCGGAGCGAGGAATGTGTCAAATGCCGCAACCGACGGCGGAACGCCGCGATCGGGAATCGGGAACGAGAGATACTCGATGCCGCGACTCGCGCACAGGGCTGGCTCAGAGCCGATCTCCAGCTCGGCAATTTCAGCCGGGCTCGAGAAGTGAGACGACTATGTTTAGCCCTTCTCTTTGCCATTGATCTATCTCGTCTTCGAGCCAGTCTCCCGCCCGGGGCCTGGGCATGATCGCGAGTGAGAGCCCTTCAAACTCGCGAATCGGGTAGTAGTCGCCAGCTGGCATCTAACGGTTGAGTTGAGCGGCGCGCACGCCGTTGTCTGAGCTTTGCACTTTATCCCTCACGCGTCCGCTCGAACGAAGTGTTAGGCGGCGCCTAGTCATCGCAGCAGGAATACCGCTGCTGCAATCGAGGGCAACAGACCCAACAGGTAGCGGGCGAACAGGTGTGATGGCTTGGGCAGAAATGATAGCGCAATGCCAACAACCAGAACTGCCATGTACGCAGCAAGCGTCATGGACCAGCCGGCAAAGAACGCGAATCTGTTGTTCGGTTCGGTTGGATTTGCGACGTATGCAACGGTCACCGCGACATAGAAGACCAGGGCGGGTGTTAACCCAGCCAAGACCACGATCAACTTCGGGCGGTAAGCCGGAAGTCGCCAGTATAGAAACAGAGCAACGAGCGGCACGCCGAGTTCGATAGCTACAGCCGCGATCGTTAGCGTTTCATCGGACATTGGTGGCGCCGCCTAACGGTTGGGCTGAGCGGCGCGTGCGCAGACGTTTGAGCTTGGCACTTTATCTATCACGCGTCCGCTCCAGCGAGGTGTTAGGCGTCATACGCGAGGCCCAGATCTCTTCGAGATCTTCGGCCTTGCCACTATAGGCGACGAGACTGTCGAGCTCGTTCGTGGCTTGCGGTGGCTGCCCAGCCATGATGCTGGCATGACTCCTGAGCATGCGAACTAAGCAATGGCCAGACCCAAGGTCCTCTGGCCACTTAGATTCTGGTCCGAACCTCTGCCTGAGATCGTCAAGTGCCCGTTCAGCGGCGGCCCAGAACTCAGTGCGATGCTCGTGGGACAGGCCACGCAGATCGAAGTCTACAAATGGCGCGGTTCGCTCTGATTTGTCCGCGAGCCATGCTCGGAGCTTCGCATAAGGCTCGGAAACTTGAGCAGCTACCAGAGCAAGCATGGATCCAACGCTCAAAGTCGAACCGCAAAGTGCTCGCCCGTCTTCAAGTGCGATGACGACTGCCATGAGGCCTAACGGTTGAGCTGAGCGGCGCGCGCGCCGCCGTATGAGCTTGGCACTTTATCCTTCACGCGTCCGCTCCAGCGAGGTGTTAGGCGTCAGCAGAAGGCATGGACCTGGTTCGCGGAATCCAGATGAACCAGAAGTATGCCGGCGCCGCTCCGATATTCAGCATGATTAGCGCCCAACCCCACGCTACAGCATGCTTCTCTGGGCGATTCCGAAAGTAGTCATTGAGCATTTTGAACCAGAACCAGAACACGGAAACGACGACGACCATGACTATTCCGCCGAGGAGTTGAATCGATTGGCTAGCGGGAGGGTCACGCATGAAGTCGTCGCCATTGACGAGAACGACAATATTGAATACGAGCCCGACACAAAGCAGAAGTCCGGTGATGCTCGCCAACGTGGCGGTGAGATACCAATCTAGGTTTCGACGACGGCCGGACTTAAGTGCCATGGTTGACTGACGCCTAACGGTTGAGTTGAGCGGCGCGCGCGCCGGTGTATGAGCTTGGCACTTTATCTTCCACGCGTCCGCTCCAACGAGGTGTTAGGCGTCATGCGCTCGAGTGTTCGCGCCTGGATCTCGGCGGGCCACGAACTCATATGTCCGCAGCCTCCGAATCTGGGATCCGGTTGATGCAACGTGCCTTCGACTACGACCCGCTTTCCGCTGAGTCGTCGGCAAACCTGCTCGTCAAACTGCAGCGCGCCAGTGCCCGTGCTGATCCAGATAGAAGAGCTGGTCCCTTCGCGCTGCTCCGCCTTCGGCCAATGGTCGAGCGAGATGTTTTCGAATTCGAAGGTAAGTAGCCCGGTGATCGCGACATCCCGCCCCGACAACGACGCCAGGTTCTCGATCGCCTCGTTGACGCTGAGAGGTTCCACCATGACGCCTAACGGTTGAGCTGAGCGGCGCGCGCGCCGGGGTATGAGCTTGGCACTTTATCTTTCACGCGTCCGCTCCAGCGATTTGTTAGGCCGCAATCGGGCGAGGTGCTGCTCTGCCATCGTCGACCAGTCTCGTTCAGCCTTGAAACCAATGTTCTCCACCACCCTCTCCAGGCCGGAATATATCGACCACGGCGGAATCGCCGTTGTTCCAGACCACTGGACGTCGCTGCACTCGAAACATATATCGACGGTGTCGACGAGCGCCACTCCAGAATAGAAGTGAAATGAGTGGTGAACCGAAGGGACGCAAGCGGCGAAAGCATCTTGTGTCTTGGGGTCTAGCGATTCAATAGTGGACAGAAAGAACGCTCTTTGCTGAGCCGTCAATTCGTGAGTGTTGTAAACGATCTGCTCGGTGATTTCGGACTTTTCCGCCTCGGCATTCCAGAGATCCAGTTCGTCTGAATGTTCCGTCGCAACTATGCGATCCGACTTTCGGATGAGCTCGGCAAATGCATCCTTGTACACGGCTCCATCGTTTACGTACTTGTTCTCCACCTTGCCACCACACGCAGCGAAGAGGAGTCCGAGGAGGGCGACTGAGCAGACCTTGATACGCATTGCGGCCTAACGGTTGAGTTGAGCGGCGCGCACGCCGGTGTTTGAGCTTGGCACTTTATCCTTCACGCGTCCGCTCGAACGAGGTGTTAGGCGTCATTCGTAGCCCTCTTCAACGTAACGATATGAAACAGGTTCGATCCCAACCACAACGAAGTCCCGAGCTTTTATGTCGACCTGCAGCCCGCGCCGGCCGCCGTCGTTGTTCCAAAACCAATACGTGCACCTGACGGTATCGAATGAGTCCGCGTAACACTTGGTGTTGTGCGCTGGACCAATGGCTCGTACGGCTTCCAAGGTGTTCACAAGTCCACTCGTATTAACCTTCTCGCGCAGCTTGCCTATTATCAAGTCCGGATCTATTGATCCGTCTTCAAGATACGTCGTAATGCCAAGCTCTTGGCCGATCGCCGCGCTGGTGGAGACGCAGCCGCAAGCAAGCTGCCAGTGAGTCGCGCCCCCGCAGCCGGCGGCGACGACAACTAGAACGAAGCCAGATGACTTGCGCAGTGGCATGTTGACGCCTAACGGTTGAGCTGAGCGGCGCGCACGCCGGTGTATGAGCTTGGCACTTTATTCATCACGCGTCCGCTCGAGCGATTTGTTAGGTGGCGCATCAGCGACGCACCTTCCAGTCGACCGGCCTACCCGGCTCTCCTCTTTCAGGCCAGACGTACTTGGCGTCATGAACGTAGTAAGACCTCATACGTGGTAATCTGCGGGCACGAAAGATGTCTGGCGCGCGTTCGAATCTTGCTTCATAGACTGCCACAGCATTGAGGCGGCGGGTCCGCCAGGGAACAGGTTGGAGCGCGCCCGCCTGCGGCAATTCTCCTCGCGCGTCGCGAAGCGCTTAATTAGCCCCTTCGAGCTCGTTTTGAGCGGCGCGCGCCCAGGTGAGCTGCGCGAAGCGGCATCGCTCCCGGGATCCGAGTGCGTACTTTCGATTAGCGCCTCTCATTGGCCTTGCGACGACATCGAGCGCCACCTAACGGTTGAGCTGAGCGGCGCGCACGCCGTTGTATGAGCTTGGCACTTTATCTTTCACGCGTCCGCTCCAGCGAGGTGTTAGGCGGCAGCCTCTGGCGCATGCAGTCGATTTCAGACTGGCGGGTGGTGACGAACTTCAACGCCCGCCAGGCGCCCGAATTCGTCGGTATCTACGTAGCCTCGAAAGTCAGAAGTGAGCGAAATTGTCTCGCCGTAGGCGCACACTCTACGACGTTGGCTTCCACGACGTTCGAGCTCGTCGCCGCTCGTAACGTATATGGTATCCCGCGTTCGCGTCGTTGTCGAAGCTGACGCCACGAACAGTTGCCGTTTGAAACTGCGCAGCAAGGTCAGCTGTTCCCACCAGCGGTGAGTTCTGCGATAAGTGCGGCAGTGAGCTCCGGATGTGCGGTGATTGCGATGGTAGCCCATTGCCGCCTAACTCTTAGTTATACGGCCAAAAGAAGGGATATTTCTCGACAAACTGCATAGATAACAGACTCCCATCCATCGCTAGCTATTGATTCAAATAGACCACGGCGCCCGAATGTCGTCAAACGCGGCCGTTTGGTTATGCAGCATGCTCCTAAACCACGCCTCCTCGACCTCGTCCGCTCAGAGATCCGCAAGCGCCACTACAGCTATCGCACGGAGAAACAATATGTTGGCTGGATCGTGCGCTACATCCAGTTCCATGACGGCCAGCACCCTAAGGCGCTAGGCGGCCGAGAAGTCGAAGCATTCCTCTCACATCTCGCGACGACAAGAAATGTCGCGGCCGCGACACAGGCGCAAGCACTGGCCGCGCTTCTCTTCCTTTACAAGCGGGTCCTTGGCGTGCAGCTCCCTTGGCTCGGTAACGTCACGCGCGCCCGGCGACCTAAACGACTCCCTGTCGTTCTCACCCGCCAGGAGGTTCAAGGTCTCCTGAAACAGCTGCGCGGTCCGTATCGAGTGATCGCGAGTCTTCTGTACGGAAGCGGTCTGAGGCTGCTCGAAGCGTTGCGCCTTCGCGTCAAGGATCTCGACTTGACGACCAGGACATTGACCGTGCGCGACGGCAAGGGATTCAAGGACCGCGTCACGGTAATACCGGATTCCTTGATCGCGCCGCTGCGAATTCGCTTGGCTCGCTTGCGAGAAATCCACGAGGCAGCGGTGGCAGCGGGATTCGGCGGCGTCGATCTGCCCCATGCGCTCCACCGCAAGTACCCGCGGGCTCACCTGGACTTCGGATGGCAATACGTTTTTCCGGCCGCGCACCCCTCAAGAAACCCGCGCACAGGTGCCTGGCGTCGACACCACTTGCACGAACAATCCATGCAGCGAGTCATGCGTGAAGCCGTTCGTCGATCGGGTATCGTGAAGCCGGCCTCTTGTCACACCTTTCGCCACTGCTTCGCCACGCACATGCTCGAGGGCGGAAGCGACATCCGCACCGTGCAGGAGCTCATGGGTCACGCCAGTGTGAAGACCACGCAAATCTACACTCACGTGCTGAATCGCGGTGGCATCGCGGCACGCAGCCCGCTCGATTGAGCGAAAGGCCGCCTTCCGCTGGTTAGTCCGCTCTGAAGGCGCGCCGCTCGGCTTCCGCGGCGTATCTCGCCGGCAGCGCCCGCTCGCTCCAGACCATCCCTTTCGCTTCCTGCAAAATGTTGGCGCCAGCCTTCGAGTCACCAGACTCGTAGGCTTCGAAAGACATTTCGATGAGTTCCTGAACGATGCGAAGCCGCCGCTCATCTCCTATCTCTTTCCGCACGAAGTGAGTCCCTTCTCGCAGATCGTCGAAACCATCGCGCAGAGCCTGCCCCTGGTCGATCACTTCGTCCCCGATCGGCACGAACTTGTCGGGCGCACGGCGTACCAGCATCTCGAACACGCTGCGATAATCGTCGAGGGTTTCGGGCCTCAGCCTCACGCGTCAATGGTCCTTCTTTTTGTCCTTGCCCTTACCCTTGCCCTTGTCGTGTCCCTGGCCGTGCTTGGCCTTGTACGCCGGAACATAAACCGTGTTGTACCAATCGTCCTCGACGAAATAGACCGGCGAGCCGCAGGCGTTGTACTTGGCGCAGTGCCGGTCCCAGTGCTTCTCATGACCGGGGGGCACGCGCAGGTAAAGCGGCTCTCGAACCACTCCCACCGGAATTACATGGATCACGACCGGTGTCGGAAAGATGAGTCGCGGTCGCGGAAAGGAGTTGATCTCTATCTGGCCATAGAACCTCGGGTCGCCGATCGCCACCGAGACTGAAACGTCGGCCGCCATGGCGGGCGCGCATGCCACCAGCGCCAGAATGAAAAGGTTCCTCATCGTTCGATCTCCGTATCGCCGGCTGGATGCCAGACGGACATACAACGGAAGATTCGCCGTTCCGGTTGACCGGTCGGAAACCGGGCCGTTTCCTGAAGCCCCGCCCCATGCGCTACCCTGCACGCCCCATGCGCGTCCTGCTCGTCACGCCTCCGATGATCCAGCTCAATACGCCGTACCCCGCAACGGCGTACCTGACGGGTTTCCTGCGCCAGCACGCAAAAGACCTGGCGCTCGAGGTGACGCAGGCAGACGCGTCCATCACCCTCTTCCTCCGCCTCTTTTCCGCGCCGCTCATCGAGCGCATGGCCGAGGAACTGCGCCAGCGCGCGCGCACCGCACCACGCAGCGCGATCATGCCGCCCTCGATCAAGCACTTCCTCGCGAACGCCGATCGTTACGCGGCGACGGTCGAGCCGGCCATCCGCTTCCTGCAGCGCCGCGACCCGAGCCTGGCCTTCCGCATCGTGGGCCGCGCGTTCTTGCCCGAAGGACCGCGCTTCGCACAGGCGCTCGACGAAAACATTCACTCGGCGTTCGGCAATCTCGGCACCACCGAGCAAGCGCGCTACCTCGCGAGCCTCTACGTCGACGACCTCGCCGACGTCTGGAGCATCGGCATCGACCCGCACTTCGAGCTCGCGCGTTACGGCGAGCGCCTCGCGGCGAGCTCGGCGTCGTTCGATCCGCTGCACGAGGCACTCACGGCCGAGCCCACGCTGGTCGACGCCACGCTCGACGAATTGACGCGCGAGCTCATCACGGCGCAACGACCCGATGTCGTCGCGATCACCGCTCCCTTCCCGGGCAATGTGTACGGTGCCTTTCGCATGGCGCGCACGATCCGCGCGGCGGCGCCGAAGACGAAGCTGGTGCTCGGCGGCGGCTGGGTGAACACGGAGCTGCGCGCGCTGCGCGATGCGCGCGTGTTCGACTACTTCGACTATCTGACGCTCGATGACGGCGAGCGCCCGTTGATGAATCTGCTGTCGCGCCTCGCGGGCCGCGAGGTTCCGCTGGTGCGCACGTACCTGCGCGAGAACGGCGCGGTCGCGTACAAACACGAGCCGACGCAGCACGACTTCCCGCAGAAGGACACGGGCATCCCGACCTACGACGGCCTGCCGCTCGATCGATACGTCTCGATCATGGAGATGCTGAACCCGATGCATCGCTTCTGGTCGGACGGCCGCTGGAACAAGATCACGATGGCGCACGGCTGCTACTGGAAGAAGTGCTCCTTCTGCGACGTGTCGCTCGACTACATCGGCCGCTACGACGAGCCGAACACCGACCTCATCCTGAAACGCATTCGCGCGTTGATCGACGAGACGGGCGAGACGGGTTTCCACCTCGTGGACGAAGCCGCGCCCCCGTCGGGCATGAAGGCGCTCGCGAAACGTCTCATCGCGGAGAAGCTCAGCATCACCTGGTGGGGCAACATCCGCTTCGAGAAAGCCTTCACGCCCGAACTGTGCTCGCTGCTGGCCGAGGGCGGGCTGCGTCGCGGTCAGCGGCGGCCTCGAAGTGGCCTCGGACCGCTTGCTGAAGCTCATGAAGAAAGGCGTCACGGTCGAGCAAGTAGCGCGTGTCACGCGCGCGTTCACCGATGCCGGCATCATGGTCCACGCCTACCTGATGTACGGCTTCCCGACCGAGACCGAGCAGGACACCGTCGACGCGCTCGAGCGCGTGCGCCAGTTGTTCGCGGCCGGCTGCATCCAGTCGGCCTACTGGCACCGCTTCGCCGCGACGGCGCACTCGCCGATCGGCCTGAATCCGGAGGAGTACGGCATCACGCTGCGTCCGCCAGCGGACATCCGCTTCGCGCACAACGACGTCGAGTTCTACGACCCGACGGGAACGGATCACGACTACCTCGGCGCGGGCCTGCGCAAGGCGCTCTACAACTACATGCACGGCGTCGGGCTCGATGCCGACGTGCGCGAGTGGTTCGAGCCGCGCAAGCGCGGTCGCGGCAAGGTCGAGCGCGTGCCGCGTGCCAAGGTGCCGCGCAACCTGATCGAAAACTCGCTCGGCTAACTTGCTCGTCGCGTTCAACAAGCCGTTCGGCGTCGTCTGCAAGTTCAGCCCCGAGCCGGGCAAGCGAACGCTCGCGGACTTCATCGACGTTCCAGGCATCTATCCGGCCGGACGGCTCGACACGGACAGCGAAGGCCTGTTGCTGCTGACGGACGACGGCGCGCTGCAAGCCCGCATCGCGAACCCGCGGCACAAGCTCGCGAAGGTGTATTGGGCGCAGGTGGAAGGCGCGCCGACCGACGCGGCGATTGCGCCGCTGCGCAAGGGTGTCGACCTCGGCGACTTCGTCACGCAGCCGGCCGGCGCGCGCATCATCGAGGAACCCGCGAATCTGTGGCCGCGCGATCCGCCGATTCGTTTTCGCGCGAAGATC
The DNA here is from genome assembly GCA_963774045.1 of uncultured Pseudomonadota bacterium. Classification (GTDB taxonomy): domain Bacteria; phylum Pseudomonadota; class Gammaproteobacteria; order Steroidobacterales; family Steroidobacteraceae; genus CADEED01. Next base: position 118,828 of record CAVZED010000014.1, on the reverse strand, counting down.
CCGACGACGTGGCTCGAGATCACGCTGCGCGAAGGCAAGAACCGACAGGTCCGGCGCATGACGGCGAAGGTCGGTTTCCCGACGCTGCGCCTGGTGCGCGCCGCCATCGGCGCGGTACACGTCGAGAATCTGCCACTCGGCGAGTGGCGCGAGATCGACGCGAAGCTGGTTACGGCAGACGGTGGATGAAGACGCAGTGGCCGGGCGCGAAATGCGCCACGCCGTCGGAACCCTGCTCCAGGATGCCGCGCAGCTCGTAAACGCCGCCGGTCTTGATCAGCGATTCGAGGATATCCGCCGTCGCGGGCTCGATGAACATCGCGGGCAGGAACAATACCTGGGTGCCATCGCGCTTGGCGACGACGTAGCCGTCGCCACCGCCTTCGAGCGTGTTCACGAGGCTGCCTCTCGCTACCAGCGGGGAGGGCTTTTTGCTGGCGGGCGCCGCCTCGGTATCTGCCGCTGGCGGCACGATCCAGGCCAATGCCCGCCCGGCAGGTAGTTCGATGTCCTTGATCGCGGAAGCTCCAGGCTGCAGGGGGTCGAGCTCCGCCAGGCGCAGCAGGTACTTCTCGCGCAGGCAGTTGTCGTCCTTGCAGGTGTTGCGCTTCGTGCGTATCCAGGCGCGCTGGTCCGCAATCAGGCACTTCTCGGCGGGTTTGAGCGTTTCGCGCGCGTTGGCGTAGTAGCGGCCCAGGTATTCGTCGAGCGTCGACAATTCTTCGTTGCCGCAGATCGACTTCTCGATGGCGGTCTTGGCGAGCGCGCAGTCGAAGGAGGCGGCGTCGGCATCGCTGGTTAGAGCGGCCGTGGCGATGAGGCAAGCTGCGAGTACGACCTTCATGGCTTCTCCATAAGTTCTCTGACCTTTGCCGCCACTGCCCTGCGTCCTTCGGCGGTGCTCACGAAATCGTGGTACGCATGCACACCTTGATCCTTCAGCTTCTCGGCTACCGGCCGGGGCAGCAAGGACTCGAGCCGCAGATTGTGCCGATCCATGAGAATAAAGGTTGCTGCGTCTCCGACGGTGAATTGGGCAACGACGGGCGTTCCGCGGGGGTCGCTCATGCGCTGGTTCGATTCCAACTCGCTGAGCAGACCCGGCTCGCAAGCCGCTCCGAACCGCAGGCTGTCATACGCCGGATCGATTCCGCGACGGTACTTCATCGGCATCTTTCGAATTTCCGTGATTGCTGGGCATCCGTTTCCCTCGGGCAGCGCTTCCAGCACCTGGCGCAACGCAGCGCTCGGCGCGTACGACGGCCGGCGCGACACATCGCCGCCGGTATCCCAGAGCACCGGCACCATGCCGCGCTCCAGCGCGGCCTTCGCGACCGCCGACATCCAGCGAACGCGCGACGCCGTTTCCTTCTTGTCGGTCGGCGCCGTATTCACCAACGAACACGGGGATCTCGTTGCGTTTCGAGAAATCCGCCATCAGGTCGAACAATCGTTTGAGCTCGGCGACGTCGCTGTTCGTTCCCCACGTCGGCATCATCTTGCCCCAGCTCGCATCCTCGGTCATGCCGGCGAACTGCCACGGCGTGTAATAGTGCACGGAGATGAGTAGTTTGTGGGGCGCCGTGTCCACGGGCAGCACGTAGTCGCTGCTCGCGGTCTTGGTGAAATCGGTGGCGTAGCCGGTGATGATCAGGACGCGGTTCGCGTTGTTTCCGCCGGTCTTGCGCACCGTGTCGATGAAGATCTGGTTCACCTTCGTGAGCGTGGCGTAGGCATCCCTGGGCGATCCCGCCTTCTCGAAGTGCGTCTCCTCGTTCAGCGCCTCGAACAACACTCGCCCGTCGCGGCCGGCGAAGTGCGTCGCGATCTGCGTCCAGTACGAGCGGTACTTGCGCTCGGCATCCGCGCTGAAGGTCGCGTACGTGCTGGCGAACTTCTCCTTGTTGCTAGAGTCGATCCAGCCGCCGTCCCAGTGGATGTTGATGACGCAGTACATGCCGGCGCCGGTGATCCAGTCGACCACCTCGCTCACGCGCGCGAACTTGTCCGGCTGGATCACGCCGCCGCGTGCATAGGTGTCCCAGGCCACCGGCAATCGCACGGTCCTGAATCCGAGCGCGGCCAGGCTCTCGACATATTTCTTCGTGATCGGCGGATTGCCCCAACCCGTCTCCCACTGCGTGGTGTTCTCGAGCGTGTTGCCGATGTTGATGCCGATGCCCATCTCGGTCGCCACGCTCAACGCATCGAGCTTCTCCGGAGAATTCGCCGCATTCACGGCCAGGGCCGGAAGACTCAGAACGAGCAAGGCAAGCAATGAAACCTTGATTTTGGCCATGGTCCTCACGCGCCGCAGTCTAACGACTGCGGCGGCGTGGGCAATACGGTGGAACTCGAGGTCTACGGCGTCGCGGGCATGCCGCCGGAGAACACGGCGATGACGCAGAGGACGACGCCGCCAATCATGATGAGGAAGGGTGTTTTCGCCACCTGCCAGTTCATGAACGCGAAGATGACGTTCACGAACGGAATAAAGAACGAGCCGAGGCCCCACCAGACGCTTTTCTTGAATGCCAGGACGAGCAGCCAGATCGCGCCAACGAGGGCAACAACGGCCCCAAGGTAGTACAAAGCAATCATTCATCCTCCCCAGCCGCTCTGCGGCGATTGTTATCGTTCTCTTTGTGCCACGACCGGTCCATTCGTGACAAGGATGGCGGTCAGGCTGGGGTGCCGCCGGCCAGGGCCTGCCGGCCAAACCACTGCAGCTCGGCCGCGCCCGCGGCCACGCCACCGATGATCAGCAGGGACGGCGCCTTGATCTTGTTCATGACGGCGTCGCGATGCATGGCCTCGACGCTGCTCACCAGCACGCGCTGCTCGGCGCGGCTCGCGTTCTCGATGAACGCGACGGGCATGTCGCCGCGCACGCCGGAGAGCAATAGTTTGTCGCGCAGGGGCGCGAGCTTGCCGATGCTCATGTAGAAAGCGAGCGTCTCGCGGCCGGCCGCGAGATCCGAGATAATTGAACTGGGCGAGCTGTTCATCGCTGTTGCCGGTGAGGAAACGCACGGCCTGGGCATGACGCCGGTCGGTCAGCGGGATGCCCGAATACGCGCCCGCCGCCACCGCCGCGGTGATGCCGGGAATCACTTCGAACGAAACGCCGTGTTTGCGCAGGAACTCGATCTCTTCGCCGCCGCGCCCGAACACGAACGGGTCGCCGCCCTTCAGCCGCACCACGATATTCGCCGCGCCGCGCATGCTCCACGAGCAACTTGTTGATCTCTTCCTGCGTCGCGCCGCCGCCGCCGACGAACTTGCCGACGTCGAAGCGCGCCGCATCGCGGCGCGCGAGATCGAGCACTTCGGGGACACCAGGCGGTCGTGCACGATGACATCCGCCTCCTGCAGCGCGCGCAGACCCTGCAGGGTCATGAGGCCCGCGTTGCCCGGGCCGGCGCCGACCAGCACGACGTGGCCGTGCGGCAGGGCATCGTCGTTCTCGAGCGCCTTGCGCGTCAGCGCCTCGGCCTGGGACAGGCGTCCGGCGCGCAACGCGGCCGCCACGGGGCCGGTGAGCATCCACGAGAGGAACCGGCGCCGCGCGCCGATATCGGCGAACTTGCGTTTCACGGCTTCGCGCCAGCGATCCGCGAACTGCGGCCAGCGAGCCGAGCGAACCATCCAGCAGGGTCTCGAGGCGCTCGCGCATCAGCCGCGCGAGCACGGGCGATGTGCCGCCAGTCGACACCGCGATCTGCACGGGCGAGCGATCGATGATGGCGGGCATGATGAAGCTCGACAGCTCGCGGTCATCCACGACGTTGCAGGGAATTCGCGCCGCATTCGCGGCGCCCGCGGCCGCGGCATTGACGGCGCGGTCGTTGGTCGCCGCGACCACGAGCCACGCGCCTTCGATGTCGGTGGGCGCGAACTCGCGCGCGTGATGAACCAGCGCGCCACTCGTGGCCGCGCGTGCCAGCTCCTCGCCCAGCACCGGCGCAACGACGGTGACCTTCGCGCCCGCATCCGCCAGCAGCGCGTACTTGCGCGCCGCCACTTCCCCGCCGCCCACCAGCAGCACCGGCTTTCCGTCGATGTCGAGGAAGAGCGGGAAGTAACGCATCAGCGAGGCAGCCCCATGCCGCTCGCGAGCCGCGCGCCGTACGTGATGATGTACGAGGCGCCCGCGCGGCGCAGGTTGTACCAGCTCTCGAGCAGCGCGGCGTCGAAGTCGACGAACTTCTTCGCGCGCGAGCAGCACGAGCGAGGTGTATTCGCCGCTCACCTGGTAGGCGCCGCACGGGCAGGCCGGTCTGCTCCTTGATGGGCGCGATCAGGTCGGCGGCGGGCTGGCCGGGCTTCACCATCAGCAGGTCCGCGCCCTCCTCGGCACATCGGCGGCTGGAGGCCAGCGCGTCGCTGCGGTTGCGCACGTCGAGTTGATAACTTCTCCGGTCGCCGAACTGCGGCGCGGAATCGGCGGCATCGCGGAACGGACCGTAGAAGTTGCTGACGCAACTTGGTGCTGTAGCTCATGATGGGCGCGAGGTCGAAGCCCGCGCCGTCGAGCGCGGCGCGCAAATGCGCGACGCGGCCGTCATTCATGTCGGACGGCGAGATGCCGTTGGCGCCGGCCTTCACGTAGCCCACGCCGAGCAGCGCCAGCGCGGAGTGCGTGGCGGCGAGATCCTGCGCGCCGCGCGAATCGTGCACGCAGCAATGGCCGGACTCGGTGAAGCTGCACAGGCAGGTGTCCACCCAGATGGCGGCGTCCCCACCGGCGCGCTGGCGCATCTGGCTGCAGGGCGGTGCTGGTGAAGTCCGCGGCGAAATTGCGGTTCGACTTGTGCGCGGGCACGGGGAACAGCAGGAACTGGCGCACGCCCGAGTTCAGGTCCTTCTCGAACTGGGTGAGCAGCGAGGCGAGCGTGTGGCGCGAGTTGCCGGGCAGGCCGTCGAGCGGCTCCTCTTTCGTGGCGGCGCCGGCCAGGAACAGCGGCTGGATCAGCTGGCTCTGGCCGAACCCGATCTCGGACACCATGTCCCGAAGCGCGGCCGAGGCGCGCAGTCTCTGCAGTCTTTTCATTGCTCCACTTCCTGGCGAAACACATCCGCCGACAGAAAGGCGCGTACCCGCTCCTCACCGATGGCGGCGCGGATCATGCTGAATGTATTGCCAGGTCCGCAACCGTGCCAGGCGCCACGGATTTCGGGATTGGCCTGCAGATAGTCATAAAACTGGGCGCCGCTGCGCCAGTAGAAGTGGGTACACCCGGTCAGATCGGCCAGGGGAGTGCATCGTTCCAGCCGGTAGGTGGCGATTCGCTGGCTGATAGGGGGAGTCATAGCCGCTTTCATGGGAGAACTTGACCCAGCGCTGCACCCGCGGAAACAGGTTCTGGAGGCGCGGTCCCGCCGCCCTCGCCCAGGCTCTCGTCGCTGCCATGCACCCAGATTCCCCGGCCGGCGAGCCGCCGCCAGGTGTCGATTCCGGCGCTCCAGACCACCTGCCCGGGACGCGGCGAATACCCGTCCGGCCAGGCCTCGGAGCGAGCCACGAACAGGCCGATGCGCGCGTCGGCGAACTGATCGTGCCGCACCTGCAGCGCGACCCGCCGGTAGCGGTCGGCACTGCCCTCATCGCCGGCCCACACGGCGCTGTTCGCTGGCCGCGGGCGGCAGGGGCGAGTCGTGGCGGCGCAACTCCGCGCTCTGGATCCACTGCCCGGCCTTCTGGCCGCGCGCGAACTCGATCTCGCCGCAGTGGAGCGGGACGATGGAGACACCGAGCGGATGGTCTTCATCGCCGGTCGGCGCGAGGCGCGCGCGTTCGGCGATGACGCGGCCGAAGGTGGCCTCGTCGTTGACGGGGGCTAACAACTCGGCGAGATCGGCGCGGTCGCGGCGGATCTCGACGGCCAGCGCCCCCTGCCCGGGCGCCGTGGGATTGAGCGCCAGCGGCAGCACCATGAGCTTCGCAGGCATCGAGCGTCAGCGCGCACCTTGGTGCGGATGCACTGCGAACTCCGGCTGCAGTGGATTCGAGCAGGCGGTCGATGTTGGCTTTGGCGACGACCAGCGCCGCGGCGTCGCCCTCCATGAGCTGCGCGAGCCGCGCCTCGCAATCGCCGCGCGCGAGCACGAACGTGACGCGCGGTGGTTTGCCGGGCAGCGCCCACTGCAGGAAGCCGGAGAGATTGGTGCGCCGGCGCGCCGACGACGACAACACGCGCAGCTCGCCGCGGTCGCGCCTGGCGAGCCAGGCGCGTTTCGACCAGCAGCAGGTCGCGCGCGTCGGCGCGCGGCAGCGTGGCAGCGATGTGTGTCAGCGGGTGGGTGGCGAACGGCAGGTCTTTCCACAGGTGCACGGCGACGTCGATGGCGTTGGCACGCAGCGCGACACCGAGATCGCCGGTGAAGCCGCCGCGCCTGCGCAGCAGCTCGGCCATCGGCGTGTCGAGCTCGCGGTCGCCGGGGGACGAGAGAAAGGAGTACTCGATCTTCAGGCCGGGATGACGGCGCGCGCAATGCCGTCGCCGACGAGGCGCGCCTGCACCTGCGCCAGTACGCTGGCGCGCGCGCCTATCACGATGGGTCTGTCGGAAGTCATATGCTGCCTGTCTGGAGCGAGCAATCCTTGTGCCACGGCTTGCAGCCGTGCCGGCGTTCGGGAATCGACCGCGACCCGCGCGCTCGCGGTGCGGGGTGGCTGATGGTCTGCGCAACTGCGGTGCACAGGGGCACCCAAGCTCGATTTGGGGCCAATCCCCATTCAGCCCTCGAGGCCGTGGATTCCGCACTCGCGTTTGAGACCGGCGAAACGCAGCTCCTCGGCGCGACTCCACTTCGTGCAGCGCCTTGGTGGAATGCCAGTCGCCGATGGACACGTACCCCTTGTCCCACAGCGGGTGATACGGCAGACCGTGCGCCTTCAGATACAGGTACACGTCGCGATCGGACCAGTCGAAGATCGGATGAACCTTGAAGCGGCCATCGCGCACTTCGAGCGGGTTCAGCTTCGCGCGGCTCTCCGCCTGGCTGCGGCGCAGGCCCGCGAACCAGGTGTCGACGCCGAGCGTCGCGAGCCCGCGGCGCATCGGCTCCACTTTGCGCAGCTCGAGATATTTGTCGAGGCCTTCGCGGCCCTTCTCCCAGAGCTTGCCGTGCTGCGCTTCGAATTCCGTCGACGCTCTGCGTGGCTCGCGAACGTCTGGATGTTCAGCCGCAGCTGCTGCGCGAGCTGCTCGATGAATTGATAGGTCTCGGGGAATAGATAGCCGGTGTCGATGAGGATCACCGGGATCTCCGGATCCTGCTCGCGCCACCAGGTGCAGCGACACCGCCGCCTGCGCGCCGAAGCTCGACGACAACGCGTACGGGCCGGGCAGGTTCGCGAGCGCCCATCGCACGCGCGTCGCCGCATCGACGGAGGCCAGCCAGTCGTTGATGCGCGTCGACGGCCGGCGCCATCGGCCGCGAATTGCTGCGCCGTCAGCGTGAGACGCGGCGCATCCGCCAGGTGCGTGCCAGCTTCACGACGACACGCTTGGCGACCGCTTCGCTCACGCGCGCGTCTCCGGCTTCAGCACGTTCACGCGCCACAGGAAATCGCCGAAGCGCTCGTTCGTCTGCCGCTCGGCGGCGTACCGCCCGATCAGTTCATCGAGCACGGTGACGATGGAAGCCTCGTCGATGTTGTCCCGGTACACGACGTTCAGCCGCTGCCCGACGGCATCGGCGCCGAGGCGCAGCGTGTAACGTCCCGGGGCGCGCCCGATCAGCGCGATCTCGGCTAGATAGGGCCGCGCGCAACCGTTGGGGCAGCCGGTGATGCGCACCGTGAGCGGAATCTCGCGTAAACCGTGTTTCACCAGCAGGCCTTCGACGCGATCGACGAAGCCCGGCAGATAGCGCTCGGCCTCGGCCATCGCCAGCGCGCAGGTCGGCAGCGCCACGCAGGCCAGCGCATCGCGCCGCACCGGCGTCGTGAACAGCGCGCTTGACCCAAGCCGTGATCGGCGACGAGCCGGTCGATGTTCATGCACTCGCTCGCCGGCACATTGGCGATGATGAGGTTCTGGTTCGCGGTCAGGCGGAAATCGCCCTGGTGGATCGCGGCGATCTTCTCCAGGCCCGTGAGGAAGGGCGCGCCGGGACGTGTCGGCGATGCGGCCCGACTCGATGCGCAGCGTGAGGTGCCAGCGGCCATCGTGGCCGCGCAGCCAGCCGAAGCGGTCGCCCTGCGTCGTGAACGTGAACGGGCGCGCGGGCTCGAGCGCGTAACCCAGGCGCTTGAACAGCTCGGCCTTGAACCAGTCCACGCCGCGATCGGCGATGGTGTACTTGAGGCGCGCGTGTTTGCGATCGGTGCGGTCGCCGAAATCGCGCTGGATCATCACGACGGTCTCGGCGACCTTCAGCATCTGCTCCGGCGTCAGGAAGCCGATGACGTCGGCGAGGCGCGGATAGGTCTGCGGCTCGCCGTGCGTCGCGCCGAGGCCGCCACCCACGGTGAGGTTGAAGCCGAGCAGTGCCCCGTTTTCATGATCCAGGATGGCGATGAAGCCCAGGTCCTGCGAGAACACGTCCACGTCGTTGTGCGGCGGCACGACGATGCCGGTCTTGAACTTCCGCGGTAGATAGAGCGGACCGAGGATCGGCTCCTCCTCGGCCGGGCCGGCCAGCTTCTCGCCGTCCAGCCAGATCTCGTGGTACGCGCGGGTCTTCGGCTTCAGGTGCTCGCTGATGCCTGATCGCCCACTGGTGCACTTCCTCGTGAAGCTTCGACTCCACGGGATTCGCGCTGGCCATGACGTTGCGATTCACGTCGCCGCAGGCGGCGATGGAATCGATCAGCGCGGCATTCATGCCCTGCATGGTCGTCTTGAGATCTTTCTTGATCACGCCGTGCAGCTGGAATGCCTGGCGCGTCGTCAGACGCAGCGTGCCGCTGCCGTACGTGCGCGCGAGAGCGCTCAGCGCCAGCCACTGCTTCGGCGCAACCGACGCCGCCGGGCAGGCGCGTGCGGATCATGAAGCTGTACGCGGGCTCGAGCTTCTGGTGCTCGCGTTCGGCGCGCAGGTCGCGATCGTCCTGCATGTAGCTGCCGTGGAACTTGATGAGCTGCGTGTCGGACTCGCGGATGGCGCCGGTCAGCGGATCGTGCAGGCTCTCGACCAGCGTGCCGCGCAGGCCGCGCGATGCCTTCTTGATGACTTCGACGGGCGAAGGCGGCGTGGTCTTGGCCGGCAATGACCGGCCGGTCGAGTACTTCAGTAGACATCGCGTAAATACCGTCCGTCAGCGGTGAGATCGGCCACCCAGGCTCTGGGCATCGTCGGCGTCCATGTCGCCGTGTTCTCGCACCACGTCGATCAACGCGGCGTTCACGTCGGGCGCCATCGCGGAGGCGTCACCGCACACGTAGAAACTGGCGCCGTTCGACAGCCAGGCGAAGAGCTCCTTGCCGGCTTGCCGGAGGCGCTGCTGCACGTAGATCTTCTCGGGCTGGTCGCGCGAGAACGCCACGTCCACGCGATGCAGCGCCTTGCGCTTGAGCGCCTGCTGCCACTCGAGCTGGTAGAGGAAGTCGTGGTACAGCGAGCGGCCGCCGAAGAACAGCCAGTTCCGGCCGGTCGCGCCGGTCGCCTCGCGCTCCTGCACGAAGCCGCGAAACGGCGCGACGCCGGTGCCCGGGCCCACCATGATGATGTCGCGCGACGCGTCCGCCGGAACGCGGAAACGTTCGTTGCGCTCGATCCACACCTGCACGTTCGAGTCCGCAGGCGTGTTGACGACGAACTCCGAAGCGGCGCCGGCGAGCAGCTTGCGGTCGGTGTCGCTGCCGACGACGGCCACGGTGAGATGCGCTTCGTCGCCGACGGCCGCGGGGCTCGACGCGATCGAATACACGCGGCCCGTGACGGGACGCAACACTTCGACGAGCGCCTGCGGCGTCCACTCCGCCGGGTAGCTGGCGAGTACGTCGGACACCTGGCAGGTGGCGGTGAGTTTCGCCATGGCTTGCGAGTTGCCGAGCAGCTCGGAGATGTCGACCTTCGCCTGCTTCGCAACCTGCACGAGCAACGGCCGCGCGATGCGCGTGAGCTCGCGCTCGTCGCGCAGCCATTCGAGCAGCGTGTGGGTCTTGCTGTCGTGCGTGACCGCTCGCGCCGCCATCGAGTTTCGTCGCCTTCAGCACGGCATCGATCGCGGCATCCGGATTGCGATGCACGATGCCGAGCGCGTCACCGGCCTTGTAGAGATTGCCGAGGCCCGGGGAACGCCGAGCTCCACGTGCCGCACTTCGCGCAGCGCGCCGCGGCCGACGATGCGCTGGTTCGCGAGCACTTCCGCCGTGGCGGGTTGCGCCCGCGTCAGCTCGGCAACGGCCGGCGCCTGCGCCGCGGGTGCGGCGGCCAGCGTGGCGCCCGCCGGCGGGCGCAAACTTGTCCTTGATCTCGCGCATGCGCGCCAGCGCGTCGTCCGCCCAGGTCTGCGCGAGCTTCTCGAAATCCACGTCGCAGTCGACGCGCGGCAGCAGGCGCTTCGCGCCGAGCTTGGCGAGACGTTCGTCGACGACGCGACCGGCTTCGCAGAACTTCGGATAGCTGGTGTCGCCGAGCGCCAGCACCGAGTACTGCAGCTCGGGAGCTGCGGTGCGCGCTTCGTGCCGAGGAATTCGTACAGCGCGCGCGCCTCGTCCGGCGGATCGCCGTCGCCGTGCGTGCTGATGACGACGTACAGCAGCTTCTCTTTCGCGATCTCGCGAGGCTGGTAGTCGCCGGCCTTGACGACGCGCGCCTGCAGCCCGAGCGCCTGCACGGCGGCCAGCAGCTTCTCGCAGATCTTGCGGCCGTTGCCGGTGTGCGAGGCGGAGATGATGGTGAGTGACGGCGCGGCGGAGACGGCAGCGGCCGCGCTCAGCGGAGCAACCGGAGCGGGTGCGGCGGCGTGAGCAAGCTGCGCGCGCGCCTGCCCTCCCAGCAGGTTGTTCTGGAACGCGGGAATGCTCGACGGCGCGGCGGCAGCGGCGCCGGCGAAGTAGCCCGACAGCCACATCAACTGCTCGCGGTTCAGCTCGGTGGCGAGTTGCTGCAGCTGATCCCGGCGCTCCTCGGGGATCGGGAAATTTCCCTGGATGACGACACCACCGCTCATAGGCCCGGATCCGCCTGGTGGAGGAAGCCCTTGTTCTCCAGGTAACGCAGGATCTGGTCGACCGCCGCGCTCACTCGCGAGCTTCGAGGTATCGAGCGTGAGCTGCGGCGCGATCGGCGGCTCATACGGCGAATCGATGCCGGTGAACTCGCGGATCTTGCCCTCGCGCGCCTTGACGTACAGGCCCTTCGGATCGCGGCGCTCGCATTCTTCCAGTGACGTGGACAGATAGACCTCGATGAATTGCGCGTCGCCGATGCGCTCGCGGATGCGGTTGCGGTCCTGGCGGAATGGCGAGATGAAGGCGGTGATCACGATGAGGCCGGCATCGACGAACAACGCGGACACCTCGCCGATGCGGCGGATGTTCTCGTTGCGGCCGGCGTCGGAGAAATCGAGATCCTTGTTGAGGCCGTGGCGGACGTTGTCGCCATCCAGCAGATAGGAGTGATGGCCACGCTGCACCAGCGCCTGCTCGAGCGCGTTGGCCAGCGTCGACTTGCCCGCGCCCGAGAGGCCGGTGAACCACACCACGCAGGGGCGCTGGCTCTTCTGGTTGGCGCGGATCTGCGCCGTGACGCGCGTCGGCTGCCAGACCACGTCCGAATTGCGCGCCGGTGCCGTCGGGCGCGATGACCATGCCGGCACCGACCGTGCCGAAGTGCAGCAGGTCGATGATGATGAAGGAGCCGGTGGCGCGGCTCAGTTTGTAATCGTCGATCGCGACCGGCTCTTCGAGCGCGATGCGCACGCGCGCGAGGCCGTTCAGGTCGAGTGCTTCGGTTTCGCGGGTCGTCAGGTCATTGACGTCGATGCGATGCTGGATCGAATCGACCAGGCCCTTCACGTAGCGTGAGCCGATCTTGAATTCGTAGCGCTTGCCGGGCAGCAGCGGCGCCTCGCCCATCCAGATGAGGTGCGCGTCGAAGGTGCGCGCCAACGTCGGGCGATGATCGGGATGCACGAGCACGTCGCCGCGCGACAAGTCGATCTCGTCCTCGAGCACGACGGTCACGGCCTGCAGCGGCCCCGCCTTCTCGAGCGGCCCGTCGGCGGTGGTGATTTCGCGCACCTTGCTGGTCTTGCGCGACGGCAGGGCGAGGACGGTGTCCCCGACGGAAACTTCGCCGCTGGCGATCGTGCCGGCGAAGCCGCGGAAGTTCGCATCCGGCCGGCTCACCAGCTGGATCGGGAAACGCAGCTCCTTCAGGCCGCCGTCACGCGTTATCTTCGATGCCTTCGAGCGCTTCGAGCAGCGTGCGGCCCGAGTACCAGGGCGTTTCCTTCGCGCCGCGCGCAACCACGTTGACGCCGGCCAGCGCCGACACCGGAATGACCTCGACATTCGACACGCCGAGCTTGTGCGCGTACGCGGCGAACTCGCCGGCGATCGCTTCGTACTTCGCCTTGTCGTAACCGACGCGGTCCATCTTGTTGACCGCGAGGATGATGCTGCTGACGCCCAGCAACGCGACGATGTGGGCGTGGCGGCGCGTCTGTACGCGGATGCCCTTCTCCGCGTCGACCAGTACCACCGCCGCTTCCGCGGTCGAGGCGCCAGTCGCCATGTTGCGCGTGTACTGCTCGTGGCCCGGGCAATCGGCGACGATGAATTTGCGGCGCGGCGTCTGGAAGTAGCGGTACGCCACGTCGATCGTGATGCCCTGCTCGCGCTCGGCCTGCAGGCCGTCGACGAGCAACGCGAGATCCGGCACTTCGCCGGTGGTGCCCCAGCGGCGGCTGTCGTTCGCCACGGCGGAAAGCTGGTCGTCGAAAACCTGGCGCGTGTCGTGCAGCAGGCGGCCGATCAGCGTGCTCTTGCCGTCGTCGACGGAGCCGCAGGTGATGAAGCGCAGCAGGTCGATGTCGCGCTGCTGCGCGAGGAACGCATCCAGGGTGTTCTGCGCCGATGAATTCACGACGGCCAGGGGTTTGGTCTCGATCGCGGCCATCTCAGAAGTAACCTTCGCGCTTGCGGTTCTCCATCGCCGCGGCGGAATCCGCGTCGATGGCGCGGCTCTGCCGCTCGGAGGTGGTGGTGCGCAGCATCTCTTCGATGATCTCGGGCACGTTGGCAGCCTTCGATACCTGCGCACCGGTGAGTGGATAACAGCCGAGGCTGCGGAACCGGATGGTCTCGAGGTGCGGCTTCTCGCCCTCTTTCAGGGGCAGGCGCTCGTCGTCGACCATGATCTTGAGCCCGTCGCGATCGACGATCGGGCGCGGCTTGGCGAAATACAGCGGGACCACGGGGATGTTCTCCGCGTGGATGTAGGTCCAGATGTCGATCTCGGTCCAGTTCGACAGCGGGAACACGCGGATGCTGTCGCCGCGGCGCAGGCGGCCGTTGTAGAGATTCCACAGCTCGGGGCGCTGGTTCTTCGGGTCCCAGCGATGCTGCGCATCGCGGAAGCTGAACACGCGCTCCTTGGCGCGCGACTTCTCCTCGTCGCGGCGCGCGCCGCCGATCGCGGCGTCGCAGCCGTATTGGTCCAGCGCGGCCTTCAGCGCCTCGGTCTTCATGATGTCCGTGTAGCGCGCGCCGTGCGTGAACGGCGTGACGCCCGCGGCGCGTGCCGGCCTCGTTGGTGTGGACGATGAGCTGGGCGTTGAGGCGCTTGGCGGTCTCGTCGCGGAACGCGATCATTTCCTTGAACTTCCAGCCGGTGTCGATGTGCAACAGCGGGAACGGGATGCGGCCGGGGAAGAAGGCCTTGCGCGCGAGATGCAGCAGGACCGAGGAGTCCTTGCCGATCGAGTACATCAGCAGCGGCTTGGCGAACTCGGCCGCCACCTCGCGCATGATGTGGATGCTCTCGGCCTCCAGGCGCGCCAGGTGCGTCAGCTTCCCCACGCCCTGCGTGCGGCGGCCGCCGGGGACGGGTTTCAGGGTCGTAACGGGCTGTAACTGGGCTTGCATCGAGACCTTTCCGGAAAGGCCCATCTAAGGGCGATAACCGGCCCACCGGGGCCAGTTTTGAGTGTGCGGGGGACTGTATAGAGCCCAAGCCCCCGCCCGGAAAGCATTTTTGGTTATGCAGGAATAACAGGGGGGTGACAGAAGGGTGCCGGGTCGGGATACCGGGAAAATATCCCGGTTTCCCGACCCGGCACCTGTCTAACCCCTTTATCTGAGCGACTGGTAGGTCGCTAGCAGCAGCGCCCTCAGGGGGGCCACATCGGCCGCCTTGAGCATGCGGACCCGCACCAGGAAGTCGATTTCCGTCACCAGCGCCTTGAGGAGGGTCCTGGCCGCGCGGTTGTTGCCCCGGTCGATGAGCCTCTGGGCCGCAATCGACGTGCGCCTTGATGCACGCCCCGACTTGGCGGCTCATCTTCCGGCTGGCCACGAGCTCGTCGATCATCCGGATCGCTTCGCTCAATCCGGTCGTCGGCTGCGTGACCGTCACCGAATGTGTTCTCGAGGTCGACGAGTCGTCGTCCGCGATGGTCACCGTGACGGTGTACAGGTCCGCCGTTGCGTAGGTATGCGTCAGCGAGAAGCTGCGGTCGGTCAGGCTGACCGAGCTCGGCGCGCTGCCGTCACCCCAGTTCACCGTCGCCGTCCACGCATCCGCACCCGGATCGGTAAACGAGGCGGACAGCGTATACGCGGCGCCGACGTTCACGCTGGCGTTCGGGCACGGCGCCCGCCACCGGCACGACGTTGGTCACGTTCACGACCACCGTCGCCGTATCGGTCAGCCCGTCGCTGTCGGTGATCGTGAGCCGCGCGGTGTACGAGCCGTCCTGCGCGTACACGTGTGGTCGCCGTCTCACCGGTTCCGCTGCCGCCATCGCCGAAGTCCCAGGCGAAGCTCGCGATCGTGCCGTTGGGATCGAGCGATCCCGCGGCCGAGAACGACGCCGTGCCGCCTTCGGAACCGGATTGACCGGTCCCGCGGCGGTGGCGAGTGGCGGCTGCGTGTTCGACTCCACCGCGTCTTCCACGTCGTCCGGCAGCAGCGCCAGCAGGTCGTAACCGCTCGCGCCTCCGACGTCATCCACCGTGGCCTGGTAGTCCTGCCAGGGCACGTTCCGGATTCCCGGATCGTTCGGCATGATCACCGCGATCGCTTCGACGTCGCGGTAGTCGCGGACATTCGCGAGCCCCTGGTTGCGCGGCAGGATCAGCGCCACCTTCCACGTGTGCGTGGGGATGACGACCTTGCCCTCGTTCCTGAGCGTGCCCCGGTTACCGAACGCGCCCGCGATGATGTACACCTCGCGGTCCTGCACGGCCGCCAGGTCGCCGAGATCGTTCTCGAGCGCCGCCCACGGACCCTGGTTCAGATCGGCCGCCTGCGGAACGACGTTGTCGAAATAGAACGTGCGCGCGTTGTCGAGGCTGCCCGAGGTGCGATCCAGCGGGCGCACGAGGTGCCCGCGGTCGATCTCGAACCCGGCGATGGCGCCGGCGTCGTTGTAATCCGCCGTGGTCACGCGCGGGAATGCCGCCGGCAATGACGGATCCGCGGTGAAGCACTCGCAGCCGGTCGTCGCCGCCGAAATGCGCGGCATCGAGGTCGTACGCGACCCAGTTCGGTCCGCCGCGGTTCGGGTTGTACGACGCCGTGTACTGCTCGTGGCGCACGATGAAATCGTCGGACGCGTCACCGTCGACCGGATCGCCGAACTCGGTGTTGTCACCGTACTGCGCCGGCACCCGCGACCGCTTCGCGCGTCGGCAGCGTCCAGGTAGCCGTGGTGCCGTCCGCGGCCGTGGCGCGCAGGATGGCCGTGCCCGCGGAGAGCGCGCGGAACACGCCGTTCGAGTCGATGCTGGCGACCGCCGGAGTGTCGGAGCTCCAGGTGATCGTCGTCGGGATCGCCACGCTGGACGGGCTGCGCAGCGTCGCGAACAACTGGTCTTCGAATCCGGCCGGCAGCGCGGGCTCGGACGCCTCGCGGCCGGTGAAGGACAGCGTGTTCGCGGGTGGCGTCGAATTCGGATTGCATTCGCCGAACGTGGACGGACCCGAGGTCCAGACATTCGCCCAATCACGCTGCAACGACGTGCCGATCGGCGCGTTCGTCTGCCGGGGGCCGATGTCGCGCGACGTGAAACCCGCGGCCGGGCCCGAAGTCGCGGTCATCACGCCTTCGTAGGAGACGAAATCGAGCACCACGCCGGTGGGACTCACCAGCGCGATGCCGTCCGGCGATCCGTTCTGGATGCCTTCCGACGGATAGGTCACGCGTCATGACGCCGCGCGCGCCGCAGCTCACGGGCAGCGCGCCCGTCAGTGCCTGCGTGTTGTAGGCCGCGCCGCCGCTGCCGTTGTAGAGCACGACGAGATATCCGGACATCGGGGTGCCCGCCGCGCCTTCGACCTCGACGGCCTCGCCGCTGTCGACGCCGTTGTTGTCGTAGTGGATTTCGTTGATGTGGAAATCGGATGGCGGCGGGAGCACCACGGGTACGACACGCAGCGATGTGGTGCCCGCGACGCCGTTGGGCGCCGTTGCCGTGATCGTCGCATCGCCGGGCACGAGGCCCTGCACCTGGCCGCTGCCGTTCACCGAAGCGACGGCGGGATCGCTGCTGCTCCAGGTGTAGACGACGCCGGGAACCGGCAGTCCGCTGGCATCGACGGACGAAGCGGAGAAGTTGAAGGTCGAACCGGCGTTGATCGAAATGTTCTGCGGCGCGACGGTGACTCTCGCCACCTGCGCAAACACCGGACTCGAGAGAAGTATCGCGCCCGCGGCAAGCAGCCAGCGGCGAAGATTGCTAGTACTCATACGCCCATCCCTAGTTGAGTGACCTGGCACCAACTGCGCGGCGCTTCCCCGACCGCGCGCAAACAAACAAGCGGGGCGAGAATACGCACAGCGGATGCGCGTCGAAGACCGGGGATGACTTAATAGTGACTATTTTTTGCGACTATGCACGGATGGTGCCAGCGCCTGTTGCGGCTGCGCTTACATAATCGAAGCCGCGACCCGGGCCGGCGTCGCGCCGGCCCGGGTGCTCCTAACAACTCTCGCGCGCGTCAGAGCCCGTTGATGGTCTGCACCAGAAGGCTGCGCAGCGGCGCGACGTCCGCGGCATTCACCTGGCGCAGGCGCACGAGCAGGTCGATGCTCGCGACGGTGGCCTTGAGCACGACGATCGCGCCCTGCGTGTTGCCGCGTTCCAGCAGCCGCTGCGCCGTGACGATCTCCGCCTTGATCACCAGGCCGAGTGCGCGTTTGAGCTTGCCACTCGCGACCAGCTGGTCGACGAGCGCGAGCGCCTGGGCCAGCGTCGGCGCCGGCTGCGCCACCGTCACCGAATGGCTGGCCGTGGAGCTCGCATCGTCATCGGCGATCGTCACCGTCACGGTGTACAGGTCCGCCGTGGCGTAGGTGTGCGAGAGCGAGAAGCTGCGCGCACCCGAGGCGACGACGCCCGGCGCGGAGCCATCGCCCCAGTCCACGGTCACCGTCCAGGCGTCCGCACCCGGATCCGCGAACGTGCCCGCGACGGTGTAGGTCGCGCCCGCGTCGACGGTCCCATCCGGAATCGCGCCGATCGCCGGCGCCACGTTCGTGACGGTGAGCGTGAAGGTCGCGGTGTCGACCAGGCCGTCGCTGTCCGTGACCGTGAGCCGCACCTGGAACGTGCCGTCCTGCGCGAACGTGTGCGAGACGGATACACCGCTGCCGGTTGCGCCGTCGCCGAAGTCCCAGTCGTAGCTCGCGATCGTGCCGTTCGGATCGAGCGAGCGCGGCCGCGCTGAATGTCGCGCTGTCGCCTTCCGCGATGGCGCCCGCGGGACCCGTGATCGCACCGATCGGCGGCTGCGTGTTCGACTCGACCGCGTTTTCCGCGTCGTCGGGCAGCAGCGCCAGCAGGTCGTAACCGGACAGTCCTTCGATCGCGTCGACGGTCGTCTGGTAGTTCTGCCAGGCGCTCGTTGCGGATGCCGGGAATGTTCGGCATGTTGACGGCGACCACCTGCAGGTCGCGATAGTCGGCGATGTTCGCGAGACCCGGTGTCACGCGGCACGATCACCGCGACTTTCCAGGTCGAGGTCGGGATGACGACCCTGCCCTCGTTCTTGAGAGTGCCGGCATTGCCGGCGACGCCGGTCACGACGTAGACCTCGCGATTGTCGAAGCGCGCGAGATCGCCGAGGTAGTTCTCGAAGATCGCCCACGGTCCCTGGTTCATGTCGGCCGTCTGCGGCACGACGTTGCTGAACAGGTAGGTGCGCGCGTTGTCGAGGCTGCCCGTCGTGCGGTCGAACGAGCGCGCCATGTGCCCGCGATCGATGCCGAAGCCCGCGAACGCGCCGGCGCCGGTGTAGTCGTTGGTGGAGATCTGCGGAAACGAAGCCGGCAGATCCGGATCCATCGTGAAGCAGTCGCAGCGGTCCTCGGGCCCGAAGTGCGCGGCGTCGAGGTCGTAGCTCACCCAGTTGGGCGAGCCGCGGTTCGGGTTGTACGAGGCCGTGAATTGCTCGTGCCGCACGATGAAGTCGTCGCTCGAATCGCGAGTCCGTGGGCTCGCCGAACTCGGCGTTGCCCGGGTACGTGACGCCGCTCGCGACCGCGACGCGCGTCGGCAGCGCATACGTCGCCGTGGTGCCATCGGCCGCGGTGGCGCGGAACACCGCCGTGCCTTCCGTGAGCGCGCGAATCACGCCATTCTGTTCGATCGTCGCGATCGCCGGCGTTTCCGCCAGCCACGTGAACGTCGACGGCATCGTCGTGCCGTTGATGCGCAGCGTGGCGAAGATCTGGTCTTCGTAGCCGACCGGCAGCGGCGGATCGCTCGGCACGCGTCCGGTGAACTGGATCGTGTTGACGGGCGGCGGCGGTTCACCGTCGCCGTTGCACGCGCCGAAGGTCGACGTCGCCAGCGACCACACATTGGTGGCATTGCGTTGCAGCGAGGAGCCGATGGGAGACGAGCTCGCCTCCGCGGCGCCAATGTCGAGCGACGCGAGACCGGCGGCCGGTCCGTTCGACGGCGTGAACACGCCCTCGTAGGAAATGAACTCGACCACCTGGCCGGCCGGATCCACCAGCGCGATGCCGTCGGGCGAACCGTTCTGGATGCCGTTGGACGGATAGGTGACGACGAATACGCCGCGCGAGTTGCCGCAGCTCGCCAGCGAGCCGCTCAGCACCTGCGAGTTGTAGGAGAGTCCGCCGGTGCCGTTGTAGAGCACGAGCGAGAAGCCCGTGAGCGTCGCGCCCGCGGGTCCTTCGATTTCGATGGCCTCGCCCGCATCCACGCCGGAGTTGTCGTAGTGGATCTCGCTGACGCGGATCTCGGAAACCGGTGGCGGCGGCAGCGCGGGATCGACGCGCAACGCGGCGGAGCCGGCGACGCCGTTCGCCGCGGTGGCCGTGATGATCGTGTCGCCTTCGGCAATACCCGTGGCCACGCCGCTGGCGCTCACCGACGCGACGGCGGGATTGCTGCTGGTCCAGGCGAAGGTGATGCCGGCGATCGGCAAACTACCGGCATCGAAGGCCTGCGCCGAGAAAGCGAGCGTGCTGCCGGCATTGACCGTGCCGGAGACCGGCGCGAGCGTGATGCTCGCGACTACGGGCGGCGGCGGCTCGGTGCCATTGTCGTTGCAGGCGCCGAATGAATTGGCGGCCGGGGTGCTCCAGGTTCCGCTGGCATCGCGCGCCAGCGACAACCCCACGGGCTCGCTGCCGTTTTCGCTGACACCGATGTCGATGGAGGTGAAGCCGTTGGCCACGCCGTTCGTGGCCGCGAACACGCCTTCGTAGGAAATGAATTCGACGAGCACGCCGTTGTTGTCGACCAGCGCGATGCCGTCGGGCGAGCCGTTCTGAATGCCGTTCGCCGGATAGTTGAGCACCACGACGCCGCGTGCGCCGCAGGTCGCGGGCACGACGCCGGACAACGCGTCGGTGTCGTACGACGCCCCGCCGAGGCCGTTGTAGAGCACGATCGACCAGCCGGTGAGATCGGTGCCCGCCGGCGCGGAGACTTCGATGGCCTCGCCCGCGTCCGTGCCGGTGTTGTCGTAGTGGAATTCGCTGATGCGCACCTGCGCGGTGGCGATCGAGCTCAGGATCAGTGCGCCGGCCGTGAGCAGCCAGCGCAACGCGTTCACTTTGCGCATGTTTTCTTCCCTGTGAGTTCTTGTTCGAAGCCGCAAGTTTTGCGGCTTGCGTTCTATGGCGCCCGAGGATACGCCAATACGATCAACGGCTCATGACAGGGTGCGGTCGATGTTCCCGCCGGCTGCTTTACTTAAGCCGGAACCTGGCGTCGGTCATGCGACTTCGGGAGCTCGAAGAAGATAGGCGGCACGACGGCGGGGGGCACGACCGCCCTGCCCCGCATGGACGGCGGCGTCAGTTGAGCCGCAGCGCCTGGCGCAGCTCGCGCGCCGTCATGCCGCGCACGTAAACCGGCGTGCCATAGTCGAATTCGCGCGCGCGGGAGAGTGCACCCACGGGTACGGGGTCGAATCCCGCATCGGACACGAGCTGGCTTGCGATCGCCATCGCTTTGGCATCGTCCGAGGCAAGCGGAATGCCGATGCGTTCCGGCTTGCGGAAGGCCTCGCGCGCCAGCGGCCCGGCGTTGATCGCGTTGAACGCGCGCACGAGTTTCGTGCCGGGCAGGTATTCGGCGGACGCGACCCCGGTGCCGCGTTCGCGATCGCGAACCGCCATCTCGCCATCGCGGGAGGGATAGGGATTGCCGGCATCGAGCACCACCTTGCCCTTGAACTCGGCGGCATAGTCACGGCCGACCTGCGGCGTGGCGCCAAACGGCACGGCGAGCATGATGACCTCGCCGAAGGCCGCGGCCTCGCGCGGCGTGCCCACCTTCACGTTCGGACCGAGCTCGCGCGCCAGCGACTGCAACTGCTCGGGATGGCGCGATGAGATCACGAGTTGGTGACCGGCGCGTGCCCAATGGCGCGCCAGGGCACCACCGATGTCGCCGGTTCCGATGATGCCGATCTTCAGCGGATGCGCGGTCTTGTGGACGTCGGCCGCGTTTGCGGCACCCGTGAGCGCACAGGCGGCGAACAGCAGGCAGACGAGCGTGTTTTTCATGAGAGACCTCCTGCTCCTCGGACCTGGGAGGTTGGCTCGCGTTCCACGGTCCGGCGCGCGCAGCCGTCGTTCCGGCAGGACTGTCCCATTCAGTCGTAACGCGGCAGTTCCATCGCGGCGATGAGTTTGTCGCGCGCGGCGGGCGTCGGCGCGGAGAGGATGCGCTCGATGCGCTCGCGCGTCAGGTGCGGCGCGAGCAGCTGGATGAAGTCGTAGGTGAAGCCGCGCAGCAGCGCGCCCGAGCGGAAGCCGATCCAGGTGGTGTGCTGCGGGAACAGGTGGCCCGCCTCGACCACCGCGAGATCCTTCTCGTCGTCCGGTTCGATGGCCATGCTCGCCACCACGCCCACGCCGAGCCCGAGGCGCACATAGGTCTTGATCACGTCAGCGTCGCGCGCGGTGAGCGAGACGTTGGGCTCGAGCCCGGCGCGCGCGAACTGCTGCTGCAGCGACGACGGCCCGGTGAAGCTGAACACGTAGGTGACGAGCGGATACTCGGCCAGTTGCTGCAGCGTCGGCTTCGCCACCGACGCGAGCGGATGATCCTTCGGCACGATGATCTGGCGGTGCCAGGTGTAGATGGGCAGCAGCACGAAGTCCGCGAACTTCTCCTGGCTGCCGGTGTTGATCGCGAAATCGATGCGATCGAGCGAGGCCATCTCGGCGATCTGGTCGGAGGTGCCCTGGTGCAGGTGCAGCTGCACGTCCGGGTACTTCTGGCGAAAGTCGCGGATCACGCGCGGCAGCACGTAACGCGCCTGCGTGTGCGTCGTGCCGATCGACAGCGAACCGCGGTCGGAGTGTTTGAGATCCTTCGCGAGCGACTTCAGCGCCTGCGCCTCGCGCAGCATGCGCAGCGCGCGCGCCGCCACTTCCTCGCCCGCGGGCGTGAGGCGCTTGAGCGCCCGGCCGTCGCGCACGAACAGGGTCAGGCCCAGCTCCTCTTCGAGGAGCCGGATCTGCTTGCTCACGCCCGGCTGCGACGTGTGCAGCGACTGCGCGGCGGTGGTGACGTTGAGGCCGTTCTGGACGACGGCCGCGAGATAACGAAGTTGCTGCAGCTTCAAGGTTGCTCCTCTGGCTGCAGCATACCCGTTCCGTTAGTTGAGCTTGAGCTGGACGTCGACGCCGGCCGGCAGCTCGAGCTTCATCAACGCGTCGACCGTTTTGTCGGTCGGGTTCATGATGTCCATGATGCGCTTGTGCGTGCGCAGCTCGAACTGGTCGCGCGCGTCCTTGTCGGAATGCGGCGAGACGAGCAGCGTGAAACGCTCCATCTTGGTCGGCAGCGGGATCGGGCCCTTGACCGTGGCGCCGGTGCGCTTGGCGGTCTCGACGATCTCCTTGGCGGAGGTGTCGATGAGGCGATGATCGAACGCCTTGAGACGGATGCGGATGTTCTGATTGGCCATGTGCAATTTCCTTCTAAAGAGCGACCCGTAGTTAGTTACCGGGCAGGGTCATCGAAGGGGACAGACTTGAAGTCTGTCCCCGCTTGATTACTTCAGGATCTTCGCGACGACGCCGGCGCCGACGGTACGGCCACCCTCACGGATGGCGAAGCGCAGGCCCTCTTCCATCGCGATCGGGTTGATCAGCTCCACCGTCATCTTGATGTTGTCTCCCGGCATCACCATCTCGGTGTTGCCCGGCAACTCGATCGTTCCGGTGACGTCGGTCGTGCGGAAGTAGAACTGGGGGCGATACCCCTTGAAGAACGGCGTGTGACGGCCGCCCTCTTCCTTCGTCAGCACGTACACCTCGCACTCGAACTGCGTGTGCGGGGTGATCGAACCCGGCTTCGCGAGCACCTGCCCGCGCTGCACTTCTTCGCGCTTCGTGCCGCGCAGCAGCACGCCCACGTTGTCGCCCGCCTCACCCGAGTCGAGCAACTTGCGGAACATCTCCACACCCGTGCAGGTGGTCTTCTGCGTCGGGGCGATACCGATGATCTCGATTTCGTCGTTCACCTTCACCACGCCGCGCTCGATGCGGCCCGTGACCACCGTTCCTCGACCCGAGATCGAGAACACGTCTTCCACCGGCATCAGGAACGGCTTGTCGATCTCGCGCTTCGGCACCGGGATGTAGTTGTCCATCTCCTCGACCAGCTTGATCACCGCCTTCACGCCGATGTCGGAGGCATCACCCTCGAGCGCCTTCAGCGCCGAACCGATGATGATCGGGGTCTTGTCGCCGGGGAACTTGTAGACGGAGAGCAACTCGCGCACTTCCATCTCCACCAGCTCCAGCAGCTCCTTGTCATCGACCATGTCCGCCTTGTTCATGAACACGACGATGTAGGGCACGCCCACCTGGCGCGCCAGCAGGATGTGCTCGCGCGTCTGCGGCATCGGGCCGTCGGCCGCGCTGACGACCAGGATCGCCCCGTCCATCTGCGCCGCGCCCGTGATCATGTTCTTCACGTAGTCGGCGTGGCCCGGGCAGTCCACGTGTGCGTAGTGCCGGTTCTTCGACTGGTACTCCACGTGCGCCGTGGAGATCGTGATGCCGCGCGCCTTCTCTTCCGGCGCCTTGTCGATCTGGTCGTACGCCATGTACGAGCCGCCATTCGTCTCCGCCATCACCTTCGTGAGCGCAGCCGTGAGCGTGGTCTTGCCATGGTCCACGTGACCAATGGTGCCAACGTTGACGTGCGGTTTGTTGCGTTCAAATTTCTCTTTCGACATGCGCTTCGCTCCTGAAAACAGCGACTGACTATTGATTACCGGTTGACGATTCCATCGGCGATGTTCGGCGGCACTTCCATGTACTTCGCGAATTCCATGGTGAAGGTCGCGCGACCCTGGCTCATCGAGCGCACGTTGGTCGCGTAGCCGAACATTTCCGACAGCGGCACTTCCGCCGTGACGGTCTTTCCCGCCGGCGTGTCTTCCATGCCCTGGATCTGGCCACGGCGGCGATTCAAGTCGCCGATCACGTCGCCCATGTACTCCTCGGGAGTGACGACCTCGACCTTCATGATGGGCTCGAGGATGATCGGCTTCGCCTTACGGAAGCCGTCCTTGAAGCCGAAGATCGCGGCCATGCGGAAGGAGATTTCGTCCGAGTCGACGTCGTGGTACGACCCGTCGAACAGCGTCACCTTGGTGTCGACGACGGGATAACCCGCCATGACGCCGGTCTCGAGGGCTTCCTTGATGCCCTTCTCGACCGCGGGGATGAATTCCTTCGGAACCGATCCGCCCACGATGCCGTTGATGAATTCGTTGCCCTTGCCCTGGGCGTTGGGTTCGATCTTGAGCCACACGTGTCCGAACTGGCCGCGGCCACCGGACTGCTTGATGTGTTTGCCTTCGCTCTCGATGCTGCCGCGAATCGTCTCGCGATACGCGACCTGCGGCTTGCCGACGTTGGCTTCCACCTTGAACTCGCGCCGCATGCGATCGACGATGATTTCGAGGTGCAGCTCGCCCATGCCGGAGATGATGGTCTGCGCGGACTCCTCGTCGGTCGAGATGCGGAACGACGGGTCTTCCTTCGCGAGACGCTGCAGCGCCAGGCTCATCTTCTCCTGGTCGGCCTGCGTCTTCGGTTCGACGGCGACCGAGATGACCGGAATCGGAATGTTCATCTTCTCGAGCGTGATGACCTTCTCGAGATCGCAGATCGTGTCGCCCGTGTAGACGTCCTTGAGTCCCACGGCCGACGGCGATGTCGCCGGCGCGCACTTCCTTGATCTCGCTGCGCTCGTTGGCGTGCATCTGCAGCAGGCGGCCGATGCGCTCCTTCTTCGACTTGCGTCGGCACGTACACCGTGTCGCCGGAATTCAGCGTGCCGGAATAGACGCGGAAGAACGTGAGGTTGCCGACGAAGGGATCGTTCAGGATCTTGAACGCCAGCGCCGAGAACGGCTGCTCGTCGCTCGCGGTGCGCGTGATCGCTTCGCCGCGCTCCGACAGGCCCTTCGTGGGCGGCATCTCGATCGGCGACGGCATGTACTCGATGATGGCGTCGAGCAGCGCCTGCACGCCCTTGTTCTTGAACGCGGTGCCGCACATGCACAGCACGATGTCGTTCTTGAGCGCGCGCGCCTTGAGACCGCGCTTGATCTCGTCGTCGCTGAGCGGCGTGCCGTTCAGGTATTTCTCGGTGAGCGCATCGTCGCCCTCGGCCGCGGCCTCGATCATGAGCGCGCGATACTTCTCGGCCTTGGCCTTCAGTTCGGGCGGAATCTCGCGGAACTCGAACTTCATGCCCTGGGTTTCCATGTCCCAGTAGATAGCCTTCATCTTGACGAGGTCGATGACCCCTTCGAAGGCATCTTCGGCGCCGATCGGCAGCTGGATGGGCACGGGATTGGCGCGCAGGCGCGCGCGGATCATGTCGCAGACGCGCAGGAAGTCCGCGCCGGCGCGGTCCATCTTGTTGACGAACGCGATGCGCGGCACGTTGTAGCGGTTCATCTGCCGCCACACCGTCTCCGACTGCGGCTGCACGCCGGCGACCGAGTCGAACAGCGCGACCGCGCAATCGAGCACGCGCAGGCAGCGTTCGACTTCGATCGTGAAGTCGACGTGCCCGGGCGTATCGATGATGTTGATGCGGTGCTCGGGGAAGTGCTTGTCCATCCCCTTCCAGAAGCAGGTGGTCGCGGCCGACGTGATCGTGATGCCGCGTTCCTGTTCCTGCTCCATGTAGTCCATGACGGCCGCGCCGTCGTGGACCTCGCCGATCTTGTGCGAGACGCCCGTGTAGAAAAGGATGCGCTCGGTCGTCGTCGTCTTCCCGGCGTCGATGTGCGCGGAAATGCCGATGTTCCGATAACGCTCGATG
Organism: uncultured Pseudomonadota bacterium; assembly: GCA_963774045.1. Lineage (GTDB taxonomy): Bacteria > Pseudomonadota > Gammaproteobacteria > Steroidobacterales > Steroidobacteraceae > CADEED01. Next base: position 92,857 of record CAVZED010000014.1, on the reverse strand, counting down.
GGCGTAATGCGGGGCATGTGGACTATCTACCGGCGGGTGCTTACCAGCGGTAGTGAGCGAACGCCTTGTTGGCTTCGGCCATGCGATGCGTGTCTTCGCGCTTGCGCACGGCGGCGCCGCGATTCTCGGCGGCATCCATGAGCTCGTGGGCCAGGCGGAACGCCATCGACTTCTCGCTGCGCTCGCGCGCGGCTTCGATGAGCCAGCGCATGGCGAGCGTCTGGCGACGCTGCGAACGCACTTCCACGGGCACCTGGTACGTGGCGCCACCGACGCGGCGCGACTTCACTTCGACGACCGGCTTCACGTTGTCGAGCGCGGTCGTCAGCATGGCCACGGCATCCGGGCCCTGCTTGCCGGTCTTCTCGACGATGCGGTCGATCGCGCCGTAGATGATGCGTTCGGCGGCCGACTTCTTGCCGCTCTGCATGACGACGTTCATGAACTTGGCGAGCATGTCGTTGTTGAATTTCGGGTCCGGCAGGATGTGGCGGACGGGCGCTGCTGTGCGACGTGACATTAGTTAGGTCCTTACTTCTTCGCGCGCTTGGCGCCGTACTTGCTGCGGCCCTGCTTGCGATTGCCGACGCCGGCGCAATCGAGCGTGCCACGCACGGTGTGATAACGAACGCCGGGCAGATCCTTGACGCGACCGCCGCGGATGAGCACCACCGAGTGCTCCTGGAGGTTGTGGCCTTCGCCGCCGATGTACGAAGAAACTTCGTAACCGTTGACGAGACGCACACGCGCGACTTTGCGCATGGCCGAGTTCGGCTTCTTCGGCGTCGTTGCGTACACGCGCGTGCAAACGCCGCGCTTCTGCGGGCTCGCGCCGAGGGCGGGAACTTTCGTCTTCTCTTTGTTGACGCGACGCGGGTTCGCGATCAACTGGCTCGTTGTGGCCATGCTGTACTCCAGGTTTTGATTCGATTGCGGATGAATGAACACCGGGCCGACCCCTTGGGGGGAGCCGGCCCGGTGATTTGATCCGCTATTTCCGCCCTGCCCGGTGTGGGGTGGGGCGACAAAGGCCGGCGATTCTAGGTATGTGACGGGGGGGTGTCAACGGATTGGTGCAATGCAGCAGGCGCCACGGCCGTACATATATAAGGGGGCTGTCGGCCGTTGCCCGACAGGCTTCCCGGAAGCGGGTTACTGGGGCCCCGGGCGGCCTCTCCCGGCCTTTCGGGCCCATCGGCGTCTCCCAAAAAAAAGGCCGCGCGAGCGCGGCCTCGAAGGCGGGGAAGAGCGAAATTCGGCTAATTCGCGGCGCGGGACCGCGGCAGCGCCGGCGCCGCCCGGCGGACCTTCATGAAGGGGATGATCATCGGCACCCGCTCGCGGTAGCGCCGGTAGTCGTCACCCAGCGAAGCGATGAGATCGCGCTCCTCGAGCTGGATGGCGATCAGGATGTACCCGGTCGTGGCGAGCGCGAACAGCAGGTGCGTCGCGGTCATCACCGGCGTCGCCCAGAACGCGAAGAACCAGCCCAGATACAGCGGATGGCGGATCAGCTTGTAGGGTCCCGGCGTGCCGAATTTCAGGTGCGTGTACGGCCGTCCCCGCAACTGCAGCCACACCTGGCGCAGGCCGAACAGGTCGAAGTGGTTGATGAGGAACGTCGCGATCAGCACCAGGCCCCAGCCGAAGCCGAACAGGCCGTAGGTGACCCCGCGCCAGGTCGGATCGGTGATTTCCCAGATGGAGCCACCCAGCGGCTGCCACAGCGCGAACAGCGCGATCAGGGCGATGCTCGACGCCAGCACGTACGTGCTGCGCTCGGCCGGCTCCGGAACGAAGCGCGTGAGCCAGCGCTTGAAGGCGGGCCGCGCCATCACGCTGTGCTGCACCGCGAACAGCAGCAACAGGCCGAGATCGGTGAGCAGCGCCGTGGTCAGGTCGACGCGCGGCGTACCGTCGATGGTCCGCGGCACGAGAAAATTGCCGACGAAGCCCAGCGCGTACAGGAACGTGGCGAAGAACACGGCGTAGCTGACGAGGCCGTAGATGAAGATGGTTATGCGTTTCAGCATGGTCACTCCCTCGAATTGAGTGACGGCATCATCCGGAACGGGGAGCCGGACCGCTTGAGGCAGCGGGCCCAATTTGCGCCGGGCGGCGCCGGGACAAATGTCCCGGGTGGTTCAGTGGCGCAGGCCGGTGACGCCGCGGTCGCGCGCGAACACGATGGCCTGCGAGCGCGAGCTCACACCCAGCTTGTCGAAGATCGCGGTGAGGTGGTTGCGCACGGTCTTCTCGCTGATGAACAGCTGGTCCGCGATGGCCTGGTTGTTCGCGCCGCCCGCCACCAGCGCGAGGATCTCCCGTTCGCGGGTAGTCAGGCCCGCGAGCTCGTCTTCGTCCGGCGGCAGGTCGGCTGCACGGCGCCGCGGTGCCTCGCGCGGCCAGCCCAGGAATTCGGTGAACGCCGCCTCGAGCTTCTGCCACGCGGGCTCGTCGTGCGCCAGGATGTGATTGCGCGCGTCGAGCTCGACGAAGCGCGCGTTCGGAATGCCGGCGGCGAGGTGCCGCCCCTGTTCGAACGGCACCATCACGTCACCGCGCGGATGCGTGACGAGCGTCGGCACCGTGACCTGTGCCAGCCGGGCGCGCACGTCGATCAATCCCGAGGCCTCCATGATGCACGCCGCGACCTCGGGTTTCGTCGTGCGGCGCTGCAGCTCGGCGAACCAGGCCACCTGCTCTTCGCTGGCCTGCGGCATGAGCAGCTCGGCGAACATGCGCCGGTAGGCCGGTGTACCCGCGCCCCAGCCGATGCGAATGAGTTCGGCGAGAGCCTTGCCCGCGCGCTGCGCTTCGGCGCCGCGCATCGCCCACCCCAGCGAGAAACCGCCGTGCAATATGAGGTGGCTGACGCGCTCGGGATGACGCACCGCGTATTCGATCGCGACGGCCGCGCCCTGCGAAATTCCGAGCAACGCGAATTTTCCGAGCTTCGCGGTATCTGCAATGAGCTCGAGGTCGGAAACCTGCCTGGCGAAAGACAGGTCCGAGGTCACCCAGTCCGACAGTCCGCTGCCGCGCTGGTCGTAGCGATACAGCGTGTGGTGCGCCGCGAACAACTCGAACCAGTGCTTCCACACCGGGCTGCGGAAGTCGTATTCGAGGTGGTTGAGCCAGTTCGCGGTCTTGACCAGCGGCGGCCCGCTGCCGGCCCGCGCGTACGCGAGCTGGACGCCGTCCGGTGTGGTCACGAACTGGATGGTCTGGTCCATGGGTCGTTACCCTACGTTATACGCAGGCGTTTGGTCGAACGCAGAGATTCACGGCTTCGCCGCATCAGCGGGTGGATTCAGCTCGGCGGCCAGGGCTTCCGGGGTCAGCACCAGGTCGCGCAGTGCGGCGTGCACCGCGCCCTGATCGCGACCCTTCCGGTTGAGGATCTGCATGCGGGTCAGGTCGAAGATCTTTTTGGGACCAGGCTCCCGGGGCGCGAACCATTGCATCAGTTGGAACCCACCGCGCGAGCGATACAGCTCCGTACCAACCGCATCGACGAGGGTCGTTTCGACCGAGAGAGCTTCGATCGTGGCCGACCCCGCTCTGTTGTAGTCGACATCGTTTCTGAAGAACGATACGAAGAACGAACGCGGCTCCGGCTTCGCCGGTCCCAGGGTTATCGCGTTCTGGACCACCCCGTCCCAGTAGGCGATGCCTTTGTCGATCACGGCGTCCTTGCGCACGAGTTTCACCCAGAGAATGGCGTCCGGCTTCGGATCGAGAGAGATCGCGAAGCACTGATTTGCGGACCTCGAGGGCGCGCGCGTCGTCGCGTTTGCCCGTGATTGGATCGAAGAGCTCGGCAGCCGACGTACGTTCCACCAGCATGTCGAGGGCGTCCGGTGCATCGATGACTTCCCACCCCAATGCGCCAAGCTCGTTTTTGATGTGCGGTATCAGCCGGTTGTCCATCCACCCGGGGACATCGATCACGTCACTGGTCACACTGGCTACCGCGACGCGGCGAACCGAGCCGAGAATGCGGTCGCGTGGCACACGGAGCGGATCCCCGCGCGCCTTGTCAGCCTGTCCGGCTGGCAGCGGCTGCGACGTCGGTCCGAAGTTCTTCGAATCGATGCGCTCGGTGTGGATCAACGGCAGGATGGCGACGCCTGCGGCCCGATCGATGCGCGCCCGATCGATCAACAGATCGCGCGGCGGGACATCGAGAAAGGTCCCGTCACCGTCTGGTTGGGCGACCACGTAACCGATCGGCTGAATTCCTCCGTACCGGTCGAATACCGTTCGTCCGTCCGCGGTGATGATCCGCACGTGCAGGGAAATTGCAGTCAGGTAGCCAGTACGGACGTCCTCCCAACTACGCTTGGGCGGTGCAACGGCCAACGGGCCCTGGCGGTAATCCTCAACCCCATCCCAATCGCAGGTCTGGTCGAACCATTTCGCGAGCCTGAGAACCACCTCGACGAGTACGTGACCGTCGAGCCCCTCCGCGGCAGCGTGGTGCTGGCGCGCCTTGTCGAAGTTCGATTGCCTCACTTCCGTTCTCAGCGAACCGGTTTTCGGGTCGTAGAACCCACCGACCGCCTGCTCGATGGCTGCAAACTCTTTAACCAGTGCGTCGGCACCAACCACTTCCAGGCCCGCGCGCTTCAAGTTCCATCTGATGGCGTCTTCGATCATGAGCCGGGAAGTGAGGCGGTCGCCGATGCCGTCGGGTAGTTCGACCGGCAGCAATGCGACACGCTTCACCGAACTCAGCAACTGATTGCGCGAGATCTCCCGAAAACCGAGTTCCCACTCTTTGGAGGGTATCTCCCACAGGAGAAACTTCTTCTTGGACGGTACGGCGTCCGCCGACCTCGCGTCGAGCGACAGGACGCAGCCCAGGATCAAACCCGCGCACCACGCGATTCGGCTGAGGTTACGAATCATTGGTCCGCCTCCCCTGGATTAGCCGGACCATAAAAGAAAAGGGCCGGTGTTGCCACCGGCCCCTTCGTATCGACTTGGACTAACTAAACTATCAGCCTTCGGCGGCCGCGCCCTCGCCGACGCCCGCGCCGCCGCCTTCATCGATGTCGGCGACACCGCCGCCCACATCCATGAAGCTGCCGCGATCGTTGGCGTCGGCCTTGGCGCGGCGATGCTCGTGGGCAGCAAAGCCGGTGCCGGCCGGGATCAGGCGACCCACGATGACGTTTTCCTTCAGGCCGCGCAGGTCGTCCTTGAGGCCACGCACCGCCGCTTCCGTGAGGACGCGGGTGGTTTCCTGGAACGACGCCGCCGAGATGAACGACTCGGTGGCCAGCGAAGCCTTGGTGATGCCGAGCAGCACGGGCTGCAGCGTCGCCGGGGTCTTCTTATCGTTCATCGAGGCGCTCGTTCATCATGTTCGCGCGGCCGCGATCGAGCGTCTCACCCTTGAGGTAGGTCGGACTCGCCGATCTCGAGCACTTCGGTCTTGCGCAACATCTGGCGAATGATCACTTCGATGTGCTTGTCGTTGATCTTCACGCCCTGCAGGCGGTAGACGTCCTGGATCTCGCGAACCAGGTAGTTGGCCAGCGACTCGACGCCCTGCAGGCGCAGGATGTCGTGCGGGTTCAGCTCGCCGTCGGCGATCACTTCGCCGCGGGTCACGCCTTCACCTTCGAACACGTTGAGCTGGCGCCACTTCGGGATCAGCTCTTCGTACTTCTCCTCGTCCTCGCCGGTGATGACGAGACGGCGCTTGCCCTTGGTTTCCTTGCCGAAGCTCACGACACCGCTCTTCTCCGCGAGAATCGCGGGGTCCTTCGGCTTGCGGGCCTCGAACAGATCCGCGACGCGCGGCAGACCGCCGGTGATGTCGCGGGTCTTCGAGGATTCCTGCGGGAATGCGTGCGATCACGTCGCCCACCGACACTCGGGCACCGTCCTCGAGCGCGATCAGCGCGCCCGGGGGCAGCGTGTACACGGCCGGGATCTCGGTGTTCGCGAAGGTCGCTTCCTTGCCCTTGGCGTTCAGGAGCTTCACCGTCGGGCGAAGATCCTTGCCGCCGCGCTGCTTGGAGTCGAGCACCACGGTGGAGGACAGGCCGGTCACTTCGTCCACCTGCGTGGTGACGGTGAGGCCGTCGACGAAGTCCTGGAACTTGATGTGACCGCCCACTTCCGTGATCACGGGATGGGTATGCGGATCCCAGGTGGACACGACCTGTCCGCCCACGACCTTGTCGCCTTCCTTCGAATTGATGACCGCGCCGTACGGGATCTTGTAACGCTCGCGCTCGCGGCCGAACTCGTCGACCACGCCGATTTCACCGGAGCGCGAGACCGCCACCAGGTGGCCCTTCTCGTGCTGCACGGTCTTGACGTTGTGGAAGCGCAGCGTGCCCTTGTTGCGCACTTCGACGCTCGAAGCCGCAGCCGCTCGGGACGCCGCGCCACCGATGTGGAACGTGCGCATCGTGAGCTGCGTACCCGGTTCGCCGATCGACTGCGCGGCCATGACGCCGACCGCTTCGCCGATGTTGATCTGGCGGCCACGCGCGAGGTCGCGTCCGTAGCAGGTCGCGCACACGCCGTAACGCGTCTTGCAGGTGATGGGCGAGCGCACCTGCACGACGTCGACGCCTTCCTGCTCGATCTGGCGCACCATCTTTTCATCGATGAGCGTGCCCACGGGCAGCAACACCTGGTCGGTGCCGGGCTTGAGGATGTCTTCGACCACGGTGCGGCCCAGCACGCGTTCGCCCAGGCCTTCGACCACGTCGCCGCCTTCGACCAGCGGCATCATCGTGAGGCCGAACTTCGTGCCGCAATCCGGCTCCGTGACCACGAGGTCCTGCGCGACGTCGACGAGACGGCGCGTGAGGTAACCCGAGTTCGCGGTCTTCAGCGCGGTGTCGGCGAGACCCTTGCGGGCGCCGTGCGTCGAGATGAAGTACTGCTGCGCGTTGAGGCCTTCACGGAAGTTCGCCGTGATCGGGCGTCTCGATGATCGAGCCGTCGGGCTTGGCCATGAGGCCGCGCATGCCGGCGAGCTGGCGGATCTGGGCAGCGCTGCCGCGCGCGCCCGAGTCGGCCATCATGAAGATCGAGTTGAACGACTTCTGGCGCTGCTTCTGGCCCTTGGAGTCGATGGCGTCTTCGGTGCCCAGCTTCTCCATCATCGCCTTCGCGACCTGGTCATTGGCGCGCGACCAGATGTCGACGACCTTGTTGTAGCGCTCGCCGTTCGTGACGAGACCCGAGGAGTACTGGTCCTGGATCTCCTTCACGTCCTTGTCGGCGGCCGCGACGATCTTGGTCTTCTGTTCCGGGATCACGATGTCGTCGATGCCGAAAGACACCGCCGAACGCGTGGCGTACTGGAAGCCCGTGTACATCAACTGGTCGGCGAAGATGACCGTTTCCTTGAGGCCCAACGCGCGATAACACGCGTTGATGGTCGCGGAGATGATCTTCTTGGTCATGTCCTGGTTGACGTGATCGAAGGACAAACCCTTCGGCAGGATCTCGGACAGCAGCGAACGGCCGACGGTGGTGTTGACCACGCGGCGCCTCTCGGTGAAGTCACCGCCTTCGGTTTCCCGGATCCACTCGCGCACGCGAACCTTGACCTTGGCCTGCAGGTCGATCTGCCGGCCTTCGTAGGCGCGATGCACTTCCTGAGTGTCCGAGAACATCATGCCCTCACCCTTCGCGCCCACCTTCTCGCGGGTCATGAAGTAGAGGCCGAGCACCACGTCCTGCGACGGAACGATGATCGGGTCGCCGTTGGCGGGCGACAGGATGTTGTTCGACGACATCATGAGCGCGCGCGCTTCGAGCTGCGCTTCGAGCGACAGCGGCACGTGCACGGCCATCTGGTCGCCGTCGAAGTCGGCGTTGAACGCCGTGCAGACGAGCGGGTGGAGCTGGATGGCCTTGCCTTCGATGAGCACCGGCTCGAACGCCTGGATGCCCAAGCGATGCAGCGTCGGCGCGCGGTTCAGCAGCACCGGATGCTCGCGGATGACTTCCTCGAGGATGTCCCACACTTCCGGACCTTCGCGCTCGACCAGGCGCTTGGCCGCCTTGATGGTCGACGCGTCGCCACGGATCTGCAGCTTCTGGAAGATGAAGGGCTTGAACAGTTCGAGCGCCATCTTCTTCGGCAGGCCGCACTGGTGCAGGCGCAGCGTCGGGCCCAACGACGATGACCGAACGGCCCGAGTAGTCGACGCGCTTGCCGAGCAGGTTCTGGCGGAACCGGCCCTGCTTGCCCTTGATCATGTCCGCGAGTGACTTGAGCGGGCGCTTGTTGGTGCCGGTGATCGCACGGCCGCGGCGGCCGTTGTCGAGCAACGCATCCACCGCTTCCTGCAGCATGCGCTTCTCGTTGCGCACGATGATGTCCGGCGCGTTGAGCTCCAGCAGCCGGCGCAGGCGGTTATTGCGGTTGATGACGCGGCGATACAGGTCGTTGAGGTCGGACGTCGCGAAGCGGCCGCCATCGAGCGGCACGAGCGGACGCAGGTCCGGCGGCAGCACCGGCAGCACCACCATGACCATCCACTCGGGCTTGTTGCCCGATTCGATGAAGCTCTCGCAGAGCTTGAGGCGCTTGCTCAGGCGCTTGAGCTTCGTCTCGGACGAAGTGCCCGCCATTTCTTCGCGAACCTTGAGCAGCTCGGCCTGCAGGTCGATGCTCTTGAGGAGCTCGTACACCGCTTCGGCGCCCATGCGCGCGTCGAACTCGTCACCATGTTCTTCGATGGCTTCGAGATACATTTCGTCGGTCAGCAACTGGCCGCGCTGCATCGGCGTCATGCCCGGATCGATGACCACGAAGGCCTCGAAGTACAGCACGCGCTCGATCTCGCGCAGCGTCATGTCGAGCATGAGGCCGATACGCGAGGGCAGCGACTTCAGGAACCAGATGTGCGCGGTCGGGCTCGCGAGCTCGATGTGGCCCATGCGCTCGCGGCGCACCTTGGCCTGCGTCACTTCGACGCCGCACTTCTCGCAGACCACGCCGCGGTGCTTGAGGCGCTTGTACTTGCCGCACAGACACTCGTAATCCTTCACGGGTCCGAAGATCTTGGCGCAGAACAGGCCGTCACGTTCCGGCTTGAACGTGCGGTAGTTGATGGTCTCCGGCTTCTTGACCTCGCCATACGACCAGGCGCGGATCATGTCCGGCGAGGCCAGGCCGATCTTGATGCTGTCGAACTGTTCGACCGGAGCGTGCTGCTTGAATAGCTTGAGTAAGTCTTTCATGTAGATAGCTCCTTAATCCTGCTCGAGTTCGACGTTGATACCGAGCGAACGTATCTCTTTGACGAGCACGTTGAAGGATTCGGGCATGCCCGCGTCCATCTGGTGGTTGCCGTCGACGATGTTCTTGTACATCTTCGTGCGGCCGTTCACGTCGTCCGACTTGACGGTCAGCATTTCCTGCAGCGTGTACGAGGCGCCGTAGGCCTCGAGCGCCCAGACTTCCATCTCGCCGAAGCGCTGGCCGCCGAACTGCGCCTTGCCACCCAGCGGCTGCTGCGTGACGAGCGAGTACGGACCGGTCGAACGCGCGTGCATCTTGTCGTCGACCAGGTGGTTCAGCTTCAGCATGTACATGTAGCCGACCGTGACCTGGCGTTCGAATTTCTCGCCGGTGCGGCCGTCGAACAGGTGCATCTGGCCCGAGAGCGGCAGGTCCGCGAGCTCGAGCAGGCGCTTGATCTCGGCTTCCGAGGCGCCGTCGAACACCGGCGTCGCGATCGGCACGCCCTTCGTCAGGTTCTTGGCCAGCGCCACCACTTCCTGGTCGTTCAGCGAATTGATGTCTTCCTTCTGGCCACCGGTCGAGTTGTAGATCTGGTCGAGGAAGCCGCGCAGGTCCGACGATCGCGGCATGGCTCTCCAGCATGCGACCGATCTTGAGTCCGAGTCCCTTCGCCGCCCAGCCGAGATGTGTTTCGAGCACCTGGCCGACGTTCATGCGCGAGGGCACGCCCAGCGGATTCAGCACGATGTCGACCGGCGTACCGTCAGCGAGGTACGGCATGTCTTCAACGGGAACGATGGTGGAGATGACGCCCTTGTTGCCGTGACGGCCGGCCATCTTGTCGCCGGGCTGCACGCGGCGCTTCACCGCGAGATACACCTTCACCATCTTGAGCACGCCCGGGGCGAGATCGTCGCCGGCCGTGATCTTGGCCTTCTTCTCGTCGAGGCGCTTCTCGAGCGCCTTGCGCTGCAGCTTCAGGCGCTCGGCGGCCTGCTCGAGCTGGCTGTTCGCGTCTTCGTCTTCGAGACGGATCTCGAACCACGACTCGCGCGCCACTTCATCGAGGTATGCCACTTCGATCTTCGAGCTCGGCTTGAGGCGGTTCGGACCACCCGCGGCCACCTTGCCGACGAGCATGTCGCGCACGCGCGAGAACAAGTCGTCTTCGAGGATGCGCTGCTGGTCGCCCAGGTCCTTGCGGACGCGTTCGATTTCGGCCTTCTCGATCGACAGGGCACGCGAGTCCTTGTCGACGCCATCGCGCGTGAACACGCGCACGTCGATCACCGTGCCGTCCATGCCCGGGGGAACGCGCAGCGACGTGTCCTTCACGTCACTCGCCTTCTCGCCGAAGATGGCGCGCAGCAGCTTCTCTTCCGGCGTGAGCTGGGTTTCGCCCTTCGGCGTGACCTTGCCCACGAGGATGTCGCCGGCGCGCACTTCGGCGCCGATGAATGCGATGCCGGCTTCGTCGAGCTTGGCGAGGGCCGCGTCACCCACGTTCGGGATGTCGGCGGTGATTTCCTCGGGTCCGAGCTTCGTGTCGCGGGCGACGCAGGTCAGCTCTTCGATGTGGATCGTGGTGAAACGATCTTCCTGCACCACACGTTCGCTGATGAGGATGGAGTCTTCGAAGTTGTAGCCGTTCCACGGCATGAACGCGACCAGCAGGTTCTGGCCGAGCGCGAGCTCGCCGAGATCCGTCGACGGTCCGTCCGCGAGCACGTCGCCGCGCGCGATGTGATCACCGGCGTGCACCAGCGGACGCTGGTTGATGCAGGTGTTCTGGTTCGAACGCGTGTACTTGGTGAGACCGTAGATGTCGACGCCCGCCTCGTTGGCGTTCGTCTCGTCGTCGTTCACGCGGATCACGATGCGCGAGGCGTCGACCGAGTCGACCAGTCCGCCGCGCTTGGCGACGACCGTGACTCCCGAGTCGATGGCCACGGGGCGTTCCATGCCGGTGCCCACGAGCGGCGTATCGGCGCGCAACGTCGGCACGGCCTGGCGCTGCATGTTCGAGCCCATCAACGCGCGGTTCGCGTCGTCGTGCTCGAGGAACGGGATCAGCGAAGCGGCGACCGACACGATCTGCTTCGGCGACACGTCCATGAAGTTGATGTTCGACTTCGGCATGAGCGTGAACTCATTTTCGAAGCGGCAGGACACGAGGTCGTCGGTCAGGTTGCCCTTGGCGTCGAGGCCCGAATTCGCCTGCGCGATGGCGTACTTGCCCTCTTCGATGGCCGAGAGGAACTCGATGTCGATGGTCACGTGGCCGTTCACGACCTTGCGATACGGCGTCTCGAGGAAGCCGTACTGGTTGGTGCGCGCGTACACGGACAGCGAATTGATCAACCCGATGTTCGGACCTTCAGGCGTCTCGATCGGGCACACGCGGCCGTAGTGCGTCGGATGCACGTCGCGCACTTCGAATCCGGCGCGTTCGCGGGTCAAACCACCCGGGCCGAGGGCCGAAACGCGACGCTTGTGCGTCACTTCGGACAGCGGATTGTTCTGGTCCATGAACTGCGACAGCTGCGAGCTGCCGAAGAATTCCTTCACCGCGGCCGCCACCGGCTTCGCGTTGATCATTTCCTGCGGCATGAGCGGCTCGCTCTCCGCGATCGTCAGGCGCTCCTTCACGGCGCGCTCGACGCGCACCAGGCCGACGCGGAAGGCGTTCTCCGCCATCTCGCCGACCGAGCGCACGCGGCGGTTGCCGAGGTGGTCGATGTCGTCCACGCCGCCTTCACCGTTGCGGATGCTGATGAGCACCTTCAACACGTCGAGCACGTCTTCCTTGGAAAGGACCGACGAGCCCGTGATCTCGCTGCGTCCGACGCGGCGGTTGAACTTCATGCGGCCCACGGCCGAGAGGTCGTAGCGTTCCTGGTTGAAGAACAGGTTGTTGAACAGGTTCTCGGCGGCGTCCTTGGTCGGCGGTTCGCCGGGACGCATCATGCGGTAGATCTCGACCAGCGCCTCGAGGCGGGTCTTGGCCGGATCGATGCGCAGCGTGTCGGAGATGTACGGACCACGATCGAGGTCGTTGGTGTACAGCGTCTTCACTTCCGTGATGCCCGCTTCGATCAGCTTCTCCATGGAAGCCGCGGTCAACACTTCGTTGGCCTTCGCGAGCACTTCACCGGTGTTCGTGTCGACCACGTCGTGCGAGAGGATCTTGCCGTAGATGTACTCACGCGGAACCGTGAGCTTCTTGACGCCGGCGTCTTCGAGCTGGCGCACGTGGCGCGCCGTGATGCGGCGGCCTTCTTCCACGATCACCTGGTCGCCGATGCGGATCTCGAACGTCGCGGTTTCACCGCGCAGGCGCGCGGGCACGAGCTCGAGCGACACTTCGTCGCGGCCGATGAAGAAATGGTTCTTGTCGAAGAACGTGTCGAGGATCTCGCCCTCGTTCATGCCGAGCGCGCGCAGGATGATCGAGACCGGGAGCTTGCGGCGGCGGTCGATGCGCGCGAACACGGCGTCCTTCGGATCGAATTCGAAGTCGAGCCACGAGCCGCGATAGGGAATGATGCGCGCGGAGAACAGCAGCTTGCCCGAGCTGTGGCTCTTGCCGCGGTCGTGATCGAAGAACACGCCGGGTGAGCGATGCAGCTGCGAGACGATGACGCGCTCGGTGCCGTTGATGACGAACGTGCCGTTGTCGGTCATGAGCGGCAGTTCGCCGAGGTAGACCTCCTGTTCGCGCACGTCCTTGATGGGCTTCTTGGCGCCCGCGGCTTCCTTGTCGAGCACGATGAGACGCACCTTGACGCGCAGCGGCGCGGCATAGGTGAGGCCACGGAGCTGGCACTCCTTGACGTCGAACACCGGGTCACCGAGGCGATAGCTCACGTACTCCAGGATCGCGTTGCCCGAGTAACTCGTGATCGGGAACACGGTCTTGAAAGCCGCATGAAGGCCGATGTCCCCGCGCTTCTCTTCGGCCTTGTCGGCCTGGAGGAACGTCTTATAGGAATCGAGCTGTATGGCGAGCAGGTAAGGCGTCTCGAGGATGCTGCCCTGCTTGCCAAAGTTCTTGCGGATGCGCTTCTTCTCGGTGAAGGAATAAGCCATCGGTCGTGCTCCTGGGCCGCGTCTGCCGCGCGGCCTATGAATCAAATACTTATAGAATCTTCAATCGTCGAATCGCCGGGGGCGCCCTATGTGGGGGCGCCCCCGGCGTTTTCTATCTCAACGCGGACGAGTCAATTACTTGATCTCGACCTTCGCGCCAGCTTCTTCGAGCTTCTTCTTCATGTTGTCGGAGTCGGCCTTGTTCACGCCTTCCTTGACGGTGCTCGGCACGCCCTCGACCAGGTCCTTCGCTTCCTTCAGGCCCAGGCCCGTGAGTTCGCGAACGACCTTGATGACGCCGACCTTCTTGTCGGCCGGGTATTCCTTGAGGACGACCGTGAACTCGGTCTGAGCCTCGGCGGCCGGGGCCGCAGCGGCAGCAGCGCCACCACCGGCCGCAACGGCAACCGGGGCAGCGGCAGTGACGCCGAACTTCTTTTCCATATCCGAGATGAGCTCGACGACCTGCATGACGGTCATGTTCGAGATTGCATCGAGGATTTCGTCTTTTGAAACAGCCATTGTCATTACTCCAAAAAGTTTCAGCTAACTAATTAACTGACAAGATTCAGGCGGTGGCGGGCTTCGCATCGCGGACGGCCGCGATGGTTCGCACCAGCTTCTGGTTCGGCGCGGCAATCGTGCCGACGAGCTTCTGGATCGGCGCCTTGAGCACACCGAGAAGCTGCGACAGCGCTTGCACGCGCGTGGGCAGACTCGCAACCTTGTCGAGGTCCTTGGCGGAGAGGACGTCTCCTCCGAGGGACACGAGGGTCGCGACCAGCTTGTCGTGGTCTTTCGAGAAGGCCTTGACCACGCGCGCCGCGGCGCCCGGATCATCCTTCGAGAAAGCCAGCACCAGCGGTCCCTTCAATTTCGGGCCCACCGGTTCGAAAGCCGTGCCGGCGAACGCCTTGCGTGCCAGCGTGTTTTTGACGACACGCATGTACACGCCCTGGGCGCGCGCCTTGGCGCGAAGATCGGTCATCTGCGTCACCGTGAGTCCACGGTATTCAGCAGCGACCACCGAAAGGGCGGTCTTCGCCACTTCGGTCACTTCGGCCACCAGCACTTTCTTGTCTTCGAGGTTAAGGGGCATTACCCACCCTCCTGGACGAAAGTCACTTCACACTCCGGAACGCCGCCATCCCCTTCGAGGACGGCCGCACCCGGCTCCAATCGACAGCGACCTTCATCCAGTGCCGATAACACTGGCTGAGCGGTACACCATCTGCGCGGGCAGTGATTAAGGTGCCGAGGGTAGTTAGCCCCTGCACCGCCTGCGGTCTTCGATGGAACCCGCGATGCAAAAAGCGCCGCGGGTCCGCACCATTCTTAAAAACTACGCTCCGAGCCCGAGGGACGCCTGGTCGATCACCACGCCCGGACCCATGGTCGAGCTCACGGTGATCTTCTTCAGGTAGATGCCCTTGGACGTCGCCGGCTTCGCCTTGTTGAGGTCGTTGATCAGCGCGAGGAGGTTGTCCTTGAGCTGGTTGGCCTCGAACTTCGACTTGCCGATGATGCAGTGGATGATTCCGGCCTTGTCCACGCGGTACGTGACCTGGCCGGCCTTGGCGTTCTTCACCGCCGTGGCGACGTCCGGGGTCACCGTGCCGACCTTCGGGTTCGGCATGAGTCCGCGCGGACCCAGGATCTGGCCGAGCTGACCGACGACGCGCATCGCATCCGGGCTCGCGATCACGCGGTCGAAATTGATCTGGCCGGCCTTCACCTGCGCGGCGAGGTCTTCCATGCCGACGATGTCGGCACCCGCGGCCTTCGCGAGCTCCACGTTCTTGCCGGCGGTGAACACCGCGACGCGCAGCGTCTTGCCCGTGCCATGCGGCATCACGGTCGAACCGCGCACCTGCTGGTCGGACTTCGCGGCGTCGATGCCGAGGTTCACGGCGCAATCGACGGTCTCGTTGAACTTCGCGGTGGCGAATTCCTTGACCATCTTGAGCGCGTCGTCGATCGGATACTGCTTGCCGGGCGTCAGCTTGGACTTCCAGGCCTTTTCACGTTTTGCGATTGCCATGTGCCTTACCCCACCACGTCCACGCCCATCGAACGGGCCGAGCCCGCGATGGTGTTCACTGCCGCATCGAGATCCGCCGCCGTCAGGTCCGGCTGCTTCAGCTTCGCGATTTCCTCGAGCTGCTTGCGCGTGATCTTGCCCACCTTGGCGGTGTTAGGCGTGCCGCTGCCCTTCTCGATGCCGATCGCCTTGCGGATCAGCACCGACGCCGGCGGCGTCTTCATGATGAAAGTGAAGCTGCGATCCGAGTACACGGTGATGATCACCGGGATCGGCAGGTTCTTCTCCACCTTCTGCGTGGCAGCGTTGAACTGCTTGCAGAATTCCATGATGTTCACGCCCTGCTGACCGAGCGCGGGCCCGATCGGGGGCGCCGGGTTCGCGGCGCCTGCAGGTACCTGCAGCTTTACGTAGCCGTTTACCTTCTTAGCCATGACTCTTCCTCCTGGGTGCAAACGCCCTGGCTACCCAGAGCTCCCCATGCGCGTCCTTGCCGTTGCACCCGGGCGTCCTGCCCGGGCGTAAAAATCTTCAGGCCTTCTCGACCTGCGAAAAATCCAGCTCGACCGGGGTCGAGCGCCCGAGAATCTGCACGGCCACCTGCAGCCGGCTCTTCTCGTAATTCACGCTCTCGACCACACCGTTGAAATCGTTGAACGGGCCGTTGGTGACACGCACCACTTCGCCCGGCTCGAACAGCACCTTCGGACGCGGCTTGTCCACGCCCTCTTCGACGCGGCGCAGGATCTGGTTGGCTTCTTTCTCGGTGATGGGCGCCGGCTTGTCGGGCGTGCCACCGATGAAGCCGAGCACCTTGGGCACGTCGCGCACGAGGTGCCAGGTCTGCTCGTCCATGTCCATCTGCACGAGGACATAGCCGGGATAGAACTTGCGTTCGCTCTTGCGGCGCTGACCATCGCGCATCTCGACCACCTCTTCGGTGGGCACGAGAATCTCGCCGAACTTGTGCTCGAGTCCGTCGCGCTTGATGCGGTCTTTGAGCGCCTCCGAAACGCGATGCTCGAAGTTCGAATAGGCGTGGACGACGTACCAGCGTAATGCCATGTATTTACCTTCAGCTTCCCTGGCCGGTGAAGAATTTCGTCACGGAGGCCAGCGTCAGGTCGAGCAACCCAGAAGAACAGGGCCGCGATGACGACGAAAACGAGAACCACCAGCGTGGTCGTGAAGGTCTCCTGGCGGTTCGGCCAGAAGACCTTGCGTAACTCGACACGCGACTCGAGCACGAACTGCCAGAAACCGCGTCCATTCGCGGAGAACGCGAACACGAGGATGCCGAGCAGGATGCCGCCGAACATGGCGACCCAGCTCATCCACGCCTCGGGACGGCTCTTCAGCACGTAGAACGCCACGATGCCGCCGATCACGAGCGTGATGGCGACGATCATCTGGACGGTACCGGCTCCCGCCTTTACCGCTGCTGGTTGTTTTGCTTCGTCGTTCATTTTTCAACAGGTGGCAGGCCAGGAGGGAATCGAACCCCCAACCTGCGGTTTTGGAGACCGCCGCTCTGCCAATTGAGCTACTGGCCTATTGGGACTAACTACCTTACTTCAGGATCTTCGCGACGACGCCGGCGCCGACGGTACGGCCACCCTCACGGATGGCGAAGCGCAGGCCCTCTTCCATCGCGATCGGGTTGATCAGCTCCACCGTCATCTTGATGTTGTCGCCCGGCATCACCATCTCGGTGTTGCCCGGCAACTCGATCGTTCCGGTCACGTCGGTCGTGCGGAAGTAGAACTGCGGGCGATACCCCTTGAAGAACGGCGTGTGACGGCCGCCCTCTTCCTTCGTCAGCACGTACACCTCGCACTCGAACTGCGTGTGCGGGGTGATCGAACCCGGCTTCGCCAGCACCTGGCCGCGCTGCACTTCTTCGCGCTTCGTGCCGCGCAGCAGCACGCCCACGTTGTCGCCCGCCTCACCCGAGTCGAGCAACTTGCGGAACATCTCCACGCCCGTGCAGGTGGTCTTCTGCGTCGGGGCGATACCGATGATCTCGATTTCGTCGTTCACCTTCACCACGCCGCGCTCGATGCGGCCCGTGACCACCGTTCCTCGACCCGAGATCGAGAACACGTCTTCCACCGGCATCAGGAACGGCTTGTCGATCTCGCGCTTCGGCACCGGGATGTAGTTGTCCATCTCCTCGACCAGCTTGATCACCGCCTTCACGCCGATGTCGGAGGCATCGCCCTCGAGCGCCTTCAGCGCCGAACCGATGATGATCGGGGTCTTGTCGCCGGGGAACTTGTAGACGGAGAGCAACTCGCGCACTTCCATCTCCACCAGCTCCAGCAGCTCCTTGTCATCGACCATGTCCGCCTTGTTCATGAACACGACGATGTACGGCACGCCCACCTGGCGCGCCAGCAGGATGTGCTCGCGCGTCTGCGGCATCGGGCCGTCGGCCGCGCTGACGACCAGGATCGCCCCGTCCATCTGCGCCGCGCCCGTGATCATGTTCTTCACGTAGTCGGCGTGGCCCGGGCAGTCCACGTGCGCGTAGTGCCGGTTCTTCGACTGGTACTCCACGTGCGCCGTGGAGATCGTGATGCCGCGCGCCTTCTCTTCCGGCGCCTTGTCGATCTGGTCGTACGCCATGTACGAGCCGCCGTTCGTCTCCGCCATCACCTTCGTGAGCGCAGCCGTCAGCGTGGTCTTGCCATGGTCCACGTGACCAATCGTGCCAACGTTGACGTGGGGTTTGTTGCGTTCGAACTTTTCTTTTGACACGGAGATAACCTCTGAACCGAATGCTTTAACTAACTACCGGGACACCCAGCGAAACTGGAGCTCACGAGCGGGATTGAACCGCTGACCTCGTCCTTACCAAGGACGTGCTCTACCAACTGAGCTACGTGAGCTTTCTGGAGCGGGTGGCGGGAATCGAACCCGCGCCATCAGCTTGGAAGGCTGAGGTTCTACCATTGAACTACACCCGCCGATGACGCCCGGAGGCTCACGCCCCGAACCCTTCCTCTGCAATCGCCGTCTAACAACTCGTGGCCCGATCTTTCCGTCCCCACGCGGAAACCCGGGTGGTGGAGGGGGAAGGATTCGAACCTTCGAAGGCGTAAGCCGGCAGATTTACAGTCTGCTCCCGTTGGCCGCTTGGGTACCCCTCCCAGGAAAAATGAGCCGCGTATTCTCGGTGCGACCCCCCGGGGTGTCAACGGCATTGGCGCGACTTTTGCTACGGATTTCGGGGGCTTAATTCACCCCCCGGTAGGCCCCTACCGGGGCACTCATCTATATAGGAGACGCCGCGAGGCTCCGGCAGGGCTGAAATGGCCTTGGAATCCAGCGATTGGTAACCGCCTCCACGCAAATCCCGGGGTAATTCGACTGTACCGTACCGCAGGCGGCTCAATCGACTCACTTCGAAGCCTTCGTGCTCGAACAGGCGGCGGACTTCCCGATTCCTGCCCTCGTGGAGCTGCACCCGGAACCAGGAGTGGCTGCCTTCCTGCGACTCGACCGTAATCCGGTCGAAGCTCGCCATCCCGTCCTCCAGCTCGACCCCCTGGCGCAGCCGCTCGAGGACTTCGGCCGAAGGCATCCCCCTGACCCGGACCAGATATTCCCGCGGGACCTCGCTCGAGGGGTGCATGAGCCTGTGGGCCAGCTCGCCGTCGTTGGTGAAGAGCAGCAGGCCCGAGGTGTTCACATCGAGCCGGCCGACCACGATCCAGCGTCCGCTTCCCGGTGGCGGCAGGCGGTCGAAGACCGTTGGCCGCCCTTCCGGATCGCTGCGGGTCGTCACCTCCCCGACCGGCTTGTTGTACAGCAGCACTTCGACCGATTCGCGCGCACCGCCGAGGTCGAGAAGTCTTCCATCGAGGCAGATGCGGTCGCTGCTCGTGGCGCGTTCACCGAGCGTGGCGACACGGCCGTTGACGGTGACGCGTCCCGCACGAATCCAATCTTCGATGCCGCGCCGGGATCCGTGTCCCGCGCCGGCCAGCAGTTTCTGAAGGCGCTCGCTCATGTGTTCGTAAGCCACTGCAGCATAACCAACCGTTATATAGATATGCCAAGCCCGGGCTCGTTAACGCCCAACCACCCACCTAGAGTCGCGACACCATGATCTACGACAACATTCTCGGCACCATTGGCCGCACTCCCATCGTTCGCGTCAACCGTCTCGCGCCCGCGGGCACGACGATGTACGTGAAGTGCGAGTTCTTCAATCCGCTTTCTTCGGTCAAGGACCGCCTCGCGATCGCCATCATCGAGGATGCGGAACGCTCGGGCGCGCTGAAGCCCGGCCAGACCGTGGTGGAAGCGACGTCGGGCAACACGGGCATCGCGCTGGCGATGGTTTGTGCCGCCAAGGGATACCCATTCGTCGCCGTCATGGTCGAAACGTTCTCGATCGAGCGCCGCAAGATCATGCGCATGCTCGGTGCCCGGGTGATCCTCACCCCCGCTGCCGGACGTGGCCAGGCCATGGTGGCCAAGGCCGCCGAGCTGGCGCAGAAGCACGGCTGGTTCCTGGCGCGGCAATTCGAAAACCCGGCGAACCCGGCCTATCACCGCAACACGACGGGCCCGGAAATCCTGCAGGATTTCGTCGGCAAGCGTCTCGATCATTTCGTGACCGGATGGGGCACGGGCGGCACGCTCACCGGCGCCGGTGAAGTAATCAAGCTGGCGCGCCCGGACACCAAGATCATCGCGACCGAACCCGAGGGCGCGCAGTTGTTGGGCGGCAAACCGTTCGCGCCGCACAAGATCCAGGGCTGGACGCCGGATTTCGTGCCGGCCGTGCTGAATCGCAACGTGCCCGACCGCATCGTGCCGGTCACCGACGTCGAAGCCATCGAGGCGGCGCGCGCGCTGGCGCGCAGTGAAGGCATCTTTGTCGGCATCTCGAGCGGCGGTACGTTCGCCGCGGCGCTCAAGGTGGCGCGCGAGGCCGGGCCGGGCTCGGTCACGCTCGCGATGCTGCCCGACACGGGTGAACGTTATCTCTCCACCGCGTTGTTCGAGGGAATCTCGGACGGCGGCGACCCGGAGCCATGAGCGGACAGCCGCGCCAGTTCCAACATGGCTTGCGCGCGGCTGTTGCATCCGGGCTGGCGGACGTGAGCTTGGGACCCGCGACGAAGTTCGCCGCGCTTCCCGATCCTTTCCATTTCTGGCGCGGCGGCGAGCTGCACGACGGGCAGGTCGCGTACGAGACCTGGGGAGAGCTCAACGACTCCCGCGACAACGCGATCCTGTTGTTCACCGGCCTGTCTCCCTCGGCCCACGCCGCATCCTCGCCACAGGATCCTTCACCTGGCTGGTGGGAAAAGATGGTCGGGCCGGACAAGGCCATCGACACCGACCGCTACTTCGTCATCTGCGTGAACTCGCTCGGCAGCTGCTTCGGCTCCTCGGGCCCGGCCTCGATCGACCCGGCGACCGGACTCGCGTACCGACTCGATTTCCCGGATCTATCCGTCGAGGACATCGCTCGCGGCGGGTACGAGGTCCTGCGCTCGCTGGGCATCGAGAAGCTGTCGGCCGTCGTCGGTGCGTCGCTCGGTGGCATGGTGGTGCTCGCATTCGCGACGCAATTCGCGGGTGTCGCCCGTCGTGTGATCAGCATCTCCGGCAGCCCGGCCGCCTCGCCCTTCGCCATCGCTCTGCGCTCCCTGCAGCGCGACGCCATCCTCACGGATCCGGATTGGCAGGAAGGCCAATATGCCGGCGACGTGCGGCCGGTCACCGGCATGCGCCTGGCGCGCAAGCTCGGCACGATCACGTACCGCTCCGCCGCGGAATGGAAACACCGCTTCGGCCGCCGCCCCGCCTCCGATCGCCGCTACGAAGCGCTTTCTCCGGGGCGCGCGCACTTCGCCGCGGAATTCGCGGTGCAGGACTATCTCAACGCGCAGGCGGACAAGTTCGTGTCCGTCTTCGATCCGAACTGCTACCTGTACCTGTCCCGCGCGATGGATCGCTTCGACCTGTCGGCGCACGGCGGCACGGCCAACGCCGCGCTGAAACGCGCCGCGGCCGAGCGCGCGCTCGTCATCGGCGTCGAGTCCGACATCCTGTTCACCGTCAAGGAACAGAACGCCATCGCGGACGCCTTCGAAGCCGCCGGCACCGCCACGGAATTCGTGCCGCTGGCTTCGCTCGAAGGCCACGACGCGTTCCTGGTCGACATCGAGCCGTTCGCCGCGGCCATCGGCCGCTTTCTGGGGAACGATTAGGCCCGGCGCGAGCTGAAGCGACCATTCGCGCCTGCGCGAGTTCCCGGTCGCTTTCTAACTACATCGCTTCTCGAGATTTCACGACTTCGTCGTGCGCGGGTCACGGCGTCGTAAGCATCGACGTCTACCTTGCGCGTGAAATCAAAGCCAAGGAGTCGTCATGAAATCTTCAAATCTCGCGCGGCGAATCGAGCCGTTCGAAGAACAACCGGGACCGTCCACGGGCGGCGCCGCCATGCGGCCGGATTCGTGGGAACTCAAGCCCGCGCGCATCCGTGCGCGCTCACGCGCACGTCGTGCCATCGTGATCCGTGAGCAGGGCTTCGCGCCCTTCCGGGTGCGATGACCGGCGCGTCCTGCCGGGCGAAGAAATCCACTAGCTGAAGCTAACCTTCGGCGCCTGGCGCGCGGCGGGCTCGTCGAGTTCGAGCAACTGCGCGGGCTGAAAACTGAACATGCCCGCGATCACGCTGCCCGGAAACATCTCGCGCTGGTTGTTGTAGCCCATCACCGCGTCGTTGTACGCCTGGCGCGCGAACGCCACCTTGTTCTCGGTGGAGGTCAGCTCCTCCGACAACTGCATCATGTTCTGGTTGGCCTTGAGATCCGGGATACGCCTCGGCCACCGCGAACAGGCGGCCGAGCGCGCCGGTCAGCGCGCCTTCGGCGCCGGCGAGACCGCGCATCGCGGTGGCATCACCCGGATTCGCGGACGCGGCCTGCACCGCGCTCACGGCGCTGTTGCGCGCCTTCATCACGGCCTCGAGCGTTTCGCGCTCGTGCTTGATGTAGCCCTTCGCGGTTTCGACCAGGTTCGGGATGAGGTCGTAGCGACGCTTCAGCTGCACGTCGATCTGCGCGAAGGCATTCTTGTATCCGTTGCGCGCGCCGACCAGGCGGTTGTAGAGGGAAACGACCCAGAACACCACGACGACGACGATCGCGAGCAGAACGAGAAACCCAACCATGATGGCACTCCCTGATACGCGCCCCGAGCGCGCGTGAAATATGGGTGTGGCCTCCGGGCATTGCAAGAACGCCCCCGGGCGCCGACTCGCCGCAAGGCGTCGATTATGTACGCGGCGCTGAGACCTGGATCACGCTTTGCGGCCACTCATCGGCCTCCCCAAGCCACTCGTCGGTGGGCCAACACGGGCCTGCGCCCGCGCGCGCAGCATGCTCGCCCATGAACAGACGCAGCCGTGGTTTCACCGTTGATGGAGCTCCTGGTCACGCTCGCGATAGCGGGAGTGCTCCTGGGCCTGGGCGTTCCCGGCCTTCCGGGATTTCATGCGCAATGGCCGCCTCACCGGCGCGGCCAACGAGCATGCTCATCACCATGGTTACCGCCCGCAACGAAGCGGTGCGCCGCCAGGTCGTGGTTTCGGTCTGTCCTTCGACCAACCCTGACCAGGCCGGCGCCACTTGCACGGGCGCCGCCACGCAGGGCTACATCGCTTTCATCGACACGAACAGCAACTGCGTTCGCGACGGCGCCGAAATGGCCGATGCGACCAACGTGGTCTCCAACGTCGTCTTCCACTCGCTCGTGACGTCCACCAAGAACGGGACGTGCGTGTCGTACGCGGCGAGCGGTTTCCGGCGCGCTGGCGCCGGTCCGACCACGATGCACGCCATGTTCTGCGACGTGCGCGGCAACAACCAGAATTTTCCAGGCTCGAACTTCTCCTTCGCGCGCGGCCTCGAGGTCCTGCCCACCGGCCGCGCAACCGTCAGCCGCCTGTACACCGAACTCACGAACTGGGGTTCGGGAACCGACACGGTGACCTGCCCATGAAAAAGCACATTCGAAACGTCGCACGCCGCACACGCGGCATCACGATGGTCGAGTCACTGGTGGCGCTCGTGGTCATCAGCGTCGGCATGCTGGGCATCGCGGGTCTCTACCTGTCGAGCCTTCAGGCCGGCCGCTCCGCCAACCTGCGCGTGCAGGCTGTAAACCTCGCCGCCGAAATGGCCGACCGCATCCGCGCCAATCGCGAAGCGTTGGGCGCCTACGCGTTGGCCTCGGGCACGTTGCCGGCGGCGGTCAATTGCTCCGCCGCCAACTGCACGGCGGCGCAGCTCGCGCAGAGCGACCAGAACGTCTGGGTGACGGCGCTGCGCGCCGCGCTGCCGGGAACGGCCAACGGCTCGATCACGGTCACGGACCTGCGGTCGCAGGTGCCGCCGCTGCCGCTCCTGCAGTACCAGATAGTCGTGTCCTGGCGCGAAGCCGGCTCGGATTCCGATTCCACCTACCGCCTGGTGATCGAACAATGAATGCGCATCGCAACCAGCGGGGCTTCAGCCTCATCGAGTTGATGGTGGCGCTGGCCATCGGCAGTTTCCTGATCATCGGCGCCGTGACGATGCAGGCGAACACTCGCAAGACGTTCACGATCAACGAGCAGCAGGCGCGCCTGCAGGAAACGGCCCGTTACGTGTTCTCGGTGATCGAGCCCGAGATCCAGATGGCGGGCAACTACGGCTACACGAACCGCGCCGAAGACATTCGTTGGGCCACCGGGCCGGGGGCCGGAGTCAGCTCCACCCTGTTGCGCACCTGGAGCACGCAGGTCAGCGGGCTTCCCGGAGCGCTCGAGACGTGTGGCAGGCATTACGCCGTCGACGTCCTCTCGTCGGTGGCTGCCGCCAACAATTCATATGGACTCGCGTGTGCCCCTCCCGCCGGCAATGCTCACAACGGCACTTCCGACACGCTGACGATTCGTTTTGCCGGCATCGTGGACGTTCCGGCCAGCGCCTCCAAGTTCCAGGTGCAGTCGGTGCGCCTCTCGCAGTTCGAACAGCAGTTGTTCGTCGGTGCGGCGCCGGCGCTGAGCCCCGAACTGGTCGGCGACCGCCAGATCCGCGACATGGTCGTCCGCTCGTACTACATCGCCGTCAACGCGGACAACCGCCCGGGAATGCCCGCCCTGCGCATGAAGAACCTGACGACCAACGGCATCGCGCCGTTCCAGGACGATCAGGAAGTGATTCGCGGGGTCGAGGACATCCAGGTCGAGTTTGGCGTCGATCCCGGTGTGGACCTGGATGCGGATGGAGTCGCTGACCTCGCGACCGGCTACACCAAGCGCTACGTCCCGCCCGACGATGCGATCGTCCGCAGCGGCCAGGTCTCGGCGGTTCGACTCTGGGTCCGCGTTCGCGCCGAGGAGGCGGAACAGGGCTTCGTGAACAACCGCAATTACGTCTACGCCAACGTCAACTTCACGCCGAACGACGGATTCCGGCGCGTGTTGATGTCGCGGACCATCTACCTGCGAAGCGCCCGCAATCTCGAATACGAGGAAGCCCCATGAAGGTTCGTACGGCACCAGCACGCCGCCAGCGCGGCGCCGCGCTCGTCATCGGCCTGATCCTGCTGGCCATCATCACGCTGCTCGCGGTGGTCGGCATGAACATCTCGAATTCCGAGCTCGCGAGCGCCACGAGCGAGCAGCTGCGCCTGCGCGCTTTCCACGCCGCCGAAATCGGCATCGAGCGCGGCGTGGAAGAAGTCGACAAAACGGTCGGCACGCCCGAGCCGACCTCGGCGGCTGCGACCGTCACGCAGGCGCCCCGGGATGTCTTCAATTCGCCGGTGAATCCCAGCACGGGCGCGGCCCAGGACCGCTACCAGAACACCCTGCAGTACCGGGGCTGGAGCACGTTCACACCGGGCAACAGCCGCAACTTCTACGCTTACCACTTCACCGTTACGAGCGTCGGCATGTCGGCTCGCAATACCGTTGCCACCGACGTCGCGGGTGTGTTCGTCACGAACAACGCCCCGCGATGAACGACCGGCGCCAAAGAATTCGATCGGGAGATACTGATATGAAATCCATTCCGCTCTGCATCGTCGTCGCCGCTGGCCTGCTGGTCGCGTCATTTTCAGCGAACGCCGCGGCACCTCGCGTCCTGGAAGACGCGCGTGAAGTGACGCCCGCGATGCTCACGCTGCCCTCGACGGCCGATGGCACCCTGGCCATCCAGGGCTGCTCGACCTGCAAGCGCCTGTCGCTGCGTCTCGCACGCACCGCGCGCTTCTACGTGGGCCGGACCGAAGTGTCGTTCGCGGAGCTCGGGCGCCAGCTGCGCAGCCGCCCGAATACGAGCGTGCTCGTCGTGAGCCCGATCGGCCAGAACATCGTGACTCGCATCCAGGCGTCCGACGCCCCGGCGCGGTAAGCGGAGACATCCCATGCGTATGACCAACAAACTCTTCTCGGCCGCCTTCGCGTCCTTTGCTCTCTTCGCGAGCGCACCGTCCGTCGCGGACGACTCTGAAATCTTCACGAACTCGGCTTTCCTCGGCGGCACCGTCCGGCCGAACGTGTTGTTCATCATCGATACGTCGGGCTCGATGGACACGGTGGTCAATTCGTACGACGCGGCGCGCGATTACAGCTCCGCCGCCGTCTGCTCCGACCCCACTCGCGTCTACTGGTCGACGAGCAATACGGCCACCCCGCCGGACTGCCGCACCAGCAACCAGTGGGTGAGCGTGTCCAATAACCGTTGTCGCGCCGCCTTCAACGGCATGACCAATTCCGGCTGGTGGAACGGCCGCACACAGATGCTCATCACGGGCAGCAACCCGACCTTCTGGGGCAACCTGGTTGCCGGCATCGACCGCAAGCTCGAGTGCTCGCCCGATAGTGGCATTCACGGTGACTTGATGGGCTCGACGGCCCCCGGCGGCGAAAACAAGCGCGCCCGCAACGGCACCGGCACCACCGATGCGAACCGCTGGGGCAACAACTCCTCGAGCAACCAGATAAGCTGGACGACCAAGCCGCGTTATTCGCTCTACAGCGCCAACTACATCAACTGGTATTACGGCGCGGGCGGCAGCTCGCCCAAAACGCGCCTCGAGATCGTGCGCGACGTGGCCAAGAACATGGTCGACACTCTCGACGGCGTGAACCTGGGCATCATGCGTTACGACCAGAACGCCGAAGGCGGCATGGTCACCTACCCGGTGAGCGAGCTCACGCTGACGTCGCGCGCCGCGATGAAGGTCATGCTCGACGGCTACATAGCCGACGGTTTCACACCGCTGTCCGAAACGCTGTTCGAAGCGCACCAGTACCTGTCGGGCAACCGCGTCGTCTACGGCAATTCGTCGACGGCGGGCGGCTTGCCGAGCTTGAGCGTCGCCGGGTCACGCACGGGTGGCCTCATCTCGGGCACGACCTACGACAGTCCCATGGACTTCTCGTGCCAGAACAACTTCATTGTCTATCTCACCGACGGTCTGCCGACCATGGACAACGGCGCGGACGCCGCGATCGAATCGCTGCCGAACTTCGCAGCCGACGGTGGCGGCGCCTGCCCTGCGCAGATCGACAATCCGGACCCTTCCTGGCCGACCGATGGCCGCTGCCTCGAGAACCTCGCGCGCTACATGCACAACCATGACCTGCGCTCGGACGTGCTGGGTCCGCAGAACGTCACGACCTATGTCGTCGGCTTCGGCGACGACATCGCGACCAGCGCGGACTTCCTCAAGACGGTCGCTGTCGCGGGCGGTGGCCAGGCGTATACGCAGACCGACGCGGCGGGCCTCACCGGCGCGCTCGAGGAAATCTTCAACCAGGTGCAGGAAGGCGCGGACACGACCATCGTCGCGCCCGCCGTCGCCGTGAACGCGTTCAACCGCACACAGAACCTGAACCAGTTGTTCGTGTCGGTGTTTGCGCCGTCCACCAAGAAGCACTGGCCCGGCAACGTCAAGAAGTACAAGTTCGTCGATGGTGAGATCGTCGGCGTGGGCAATCGCCCGGCCATCAATCCGCTCACCGGCTTCTTCTACGACTACGTCAAGGCGCTGAACACGCCCACCGGCGATCCCGCGGACGGCATGCGCGCCGAGTTGGGTGGTTCCGCCGCGCGCCTCAATTCCGCGAGCCGCAATCTCTATACGTATCTCGGCTCCAGCACGTCCCTGACCGCCGCCGCCAACGCGGTGACCACGGGCAACGCCGCCATCACGGACGCGATGGTGGGCGCGGCTGACGCGACGGAACGCACGGCCATCATCGACTTCGCGCGCGGTGTCGACACCAACGACGTGGATGAAGACGCGGACTTGACCGAGCAGCGCAAGGCCATGGGCGATCCCATGCACGCGCGTCCGGCCGTGGCAATCTACGGTGGCACCGTCGACAACCCGGTCGGCACGGTGTTCGCGCCGACCAACGACGGCTACCTGCATGCATTCGACATGCTGAGCGGCGACGAGTTGTGGGCCTTCATCCCGCAGGAGTTCCTGGCGCGCCAGGGCGCCTTGTTCGACAACCCGCCGATGTCGAATCGCGACTACGGTCTCGACGGCGACGTACGCATCTTCAAGAAAGACGTCGACTCCGACGGCATCGTCGAACCAGGCGATGGCGACCAGGTATTGCTCTTCTTCGGAACCGGCCGCGGTGGTAACAGCTACTACTCGCTCGACGTGACGTCGCGCTCGTCGCCGGTCTTCAGGTGGCAGAAGTCGAACGCGGACACGGGCCTCACGAAGCTCGGCCGCACGTGGTCGACGCCCGAGATCACGAAGGTCAAGATCGGATCGACCGTGACCGACGTGCTCATCATCGGCGGCGGTTACGACACCAACCAGGAAGGTTATGCGTATTCGACGGACAGCGTCGGAAACGCGGTCTTCATCCTGGATCTGTTCACGGGTGCTCCGTTGTGGAGCGCGAGCAACACGGGCGCCACGCTGAATGATGCGCGCATGACGCACTCGATTCCGTCGGGCATCGCGGTGCTGGATACCAACAACGATCGCCTGGCGGATCGCCTGTACGCGAGCGACGTGGGTGGCCGCATCTGGCGCTTCGACATCATCAACGGCAACGGTCTTTCGTCGCTGGTGCAGGGTGGCGTTCTTGCGAGTCTGGGTGGCGCCGCGTTCGGCACGCCGACGCTGCAGCAGAACCGCCGGTTCTACAACACGCCCGATCCGGTGCTGATCTCTTCGCGTGGTATCGCGCCGTTCATCAACATCGCGATCGGTTCGGGATACCGCGGTCACCCGCTCGAACTGGACACACGCGACGCCTTCTATTCGGTGCGTGACTTCGACGTGTGGAACGTCCGTGCGACCTCCGACTACACGGTGGCCAAGACCATCATCCAGAGCCAGCTCGTCGACATCACCAACACGCTCGGCGGCGTCGCCGCGAACGCCAAAGGCTGGAAGATCGAGATGAGCCGCCCGTCCTGGCGCGGCGAGAAAGTGCTCGCCGAATCCGTGACCGTGGGCGGCGTCGTGATCTTCCCGACCTTCACGCCGCTCTCGCCGGATCCGACCCAGCCCTGTCTCGCGCGCACGGCGAACAAGGTATTCGCGGTTTACGCCGTCAATGGCAGCCCGGCCCAGCGCTGGAGCGAGTCGAGCACCGGCCCGCTCGGCGTCGACGATCGCGCGAAAGAGGTGGACGTCGGTGGTATCGCGCCGAGTCTGTCGATCTTCGCCGACCCGATCGGCTCGACTTCCAACGGGTTCACACCCGGTGATGCCGACGGCGACGGTGTTCCGGACGCCTCCGATACGGACGACGACAACGACGGTATTCCGGACGTCTCGGACAGCGATCCGGATGGATCGGGCGCTACCGACACCGACGGTGACGGCATGCCGAACTCCTCCGATCCGGACGACGACAACGACGGCATTGCGGACGGTTCCGACAGTGATCCGCGCGGTATCGCCAGTGTCGACAGTGACGGAGACGGCGTTCCGAACTCCTCTGACCCGGACGACGACAACGACGGCATTCCGGACGGCACCGACAGTGATTCGGATGGTGACGGCATCCCGAATTCGGAAGAGACCGATGGCGGTGGTGGTGGTGGCGGCGGCGGCGACCCACCTCCGAATTGCATGCTCGCGACCGCCAAGATCAAGTGTGTGCCCTTCGGTCCGGTCCGTTCGTTCTGGGAGCGCCGCTAAATGAAAACGCCTGCCCGTAGAAAACAACGTGGTGTGACGCTGGTGGAGCTCATGGTGGTGGTCGCGGTCATCGGCACGTTGGCCGCGATCGCGGTCCCGACCTACCGGCGCTACCTGATCCGTTCGCAGCGTTCGGAAGCGAAGATCGCGTTGATGCAGCTGCAGACCGCGCAGGAGAAGTTCTACCTGCAGAACAATTCGTACACGAACAACATCACGAACGCGACCAACGGTGCACCGCCCGGGCTCGGGCTGCAGGCGACGTCTGAAACGCTCAAGTACGACATCGCGATCACGACCTTCCCGGCGGATGGGCAGTCGTACACCGCGACCGCGAGTCCGCGCAGCGGCGGCGGCCAGACGGACGACACGCAGTGCGTGAACTTCACGATCAATGAACGTGGAACACGTGGCGTGAGCGGTCCGTCCGGCCCGGAATTCTGCTGGAAGTAGTGTCCTCGTGAGATAGTTGCGCGCATGAAAGTGCGCGCAACTTTTCTATTGCTCCTTGCTGCCGCGTCCTGCGGCGCCGCCCGGTCCGCGACCGACGAGCTCAAGATCGCGACCTGGAATCTCGAATGGTTCATGCAGCCCGAAACATTGCGGGCGCTCACGCCGGCGTGCCTGCCGCGTGAAGCGCCACGCGACGGTGCGCGCCGCGCGGTGCCGTGCGACGTCGCGCACGAGCTTGCGCGCAGCCAGGAGGACATCGCCGCACTGCGCAAATACGCGGCATCGCTCGATGCCGATGTCGTTGCGCTGCAGGAAGTCGATGGCATCGACGCCGCGCGCCTCGTGTTTCCGGGCTACGAGTTCTGCTTTTCGGGACGCATCGGGGTGCAGAACAACGGCTTCGCCATCCGGCGCGGACTGCCGTTCTCGTGCGGCGCGGATCTGGCCACGCTCTCCCTCGCGGACGACGTGCGGCGTGGCGTCGAGCTGGTGCTCTTTCCCGCCACGTCGCGCGAGCTGCGGCTGCTGTCGATTCACCTGAAATCAGGTTGCGCGCGCGACGCGCTGGATGCGACCCGCCCCAACTGCGTGGAGCTGCGCCGCCAGGTCCCGTTCCTCGAGGCATGGATCGATGCCCAGGCGGCCGGACATAAGGCCTTCGCGGTGCTGGGCGATTTCAACCGGGATTTGCAGCATGAACCCGCGGGGATTTCGCTCTGGGGCGAGCTCGACGACGCCGATCCGCCCGCCGCGGACCTCGTCAATACCGCCGAAGGCCAGACTTTCAAAAACTGCAAGCCCTCCCAGACGTTCTCCGGGTTCATTGACTACATCGTTCTGGGCCGGGATATGGCACGTGGCCTGGTGCCCGGCTCTTTCGGACGCGAAATCTACCGACCGAAAGACGCGATGCGCCGGAAGTTGTCAGATCACTGCCCGGTCTTCATAAGGCTGGCGGTGGCAGACGCGACCCGTCCGGCGCCGTAAACCGAAAACGTGAATTTTTTGGCGAAACCCATTAAGTTTAGTTCGGATCATTCGCCCATCTCGCAAGGCAATAATCCTTAAGAGGAGAGCCTGATGAGCAAGACGACCACAGCGGGGATTCAGTCGGTGGAGCGCAGGTTGCATACGAGGCACCGCGCACGCACGACGGTGTACATCACGACTCCGATGGGTCGCAAGAAGCTGTGCCGTGCCGTCAACCTTTCTGCCACCGGAGTGTTCGTGGAAACCACTAACCTCGGATTGCGCAAGGGACAACAGGTCGAGCTCGCCTTCGCCATCAACCTGGGCGCGGTCACGAAACTGCATCGTCGCACCGCCGTCGTCGCGCACGTTTCGCGCGGCGGCACCGGCCTCATGATGGATGCCTATACGGCTCGTTAGGCACCGCTATTGTTTTCGATGTTCTTACGGACGCCGGCGCTTCGCCGGCGTTTTCCGTTGTGGGCGTCAGCCCTGAGAAGTCGCTAACAAACTATCGAGCGCCACCGGCGGCGACGCCTCGAAACTCTGCACGAAATCCACGCCCAGCGCGGTCAGCCAGTTGGAATGATCGCCGCCCATCACGCGCTTGGCCACGGTCTGTAGTCCCATGACTTTCGCGGTCTGAACCAGGCCGACGACGCGCGCCTGCGTGAGGCGGTGCTGCAGGGCATTGGTCGTGAGCTCGGCGTCGATCTTGAGCAGGCGCACCGCCGGGTGATCCAGGATCGGCATGCCCGCGCCAACGACGTTGAAATCGTCGATCGCGACCGGGACGCCGATACGCGCGAAAACCTCGAGCGCCGGGACGACCTCGTTCGGATGCGTGAGGCACACGCGCTCCGAGAATTCCACGCCGATCAGCCCGGGCGGAAGCCCGGACTTGAGCAGGCAACTCTCGACGAAACTGATGAAATGCGGCTCGATGACGGCCGCATCCGAGAGATTCACGGAAAACGCCGGCGGATCCTTTTTCCACACGTTCGGATTGCGATGCAGCCACGCGATGAGCTCGCCGATCACGCGGCGATCGATCATCGACGCGAGGCCGTGATTCGCGGCGGTCTGCATGACGCGTTCTGGCGACTGCTCCACGCCGTCGACCATGTGGCGCAGCAGCACTTCGAAACGCCGCACGCCTTCCGCCTTGCGCAGGCGCACGAGTTGTTGCACGCGCAGGACCACTTCCTGGTTCGCGGATCTGCGCATACACCGCCTCGAGCGGCAGCGGAACGGGCGCCTTCGGCTTCTGCGGTTTTTGCGGCGGGCATCGCGTGCAGCGTCTGCGCGACCTCGGAGGCGATGTCGGCGAGGATGGTCTCACGGCCGGCGTGAGGAAACGGGCGGCGGGATCTTCTTCCTCGGGCGGCGTGTCTTCGACCACCAGCAGGCACACGCCCTGCAACGCGGAGTGCAGATCGCGCAGTGCCAGCATGACGGCGGTACGGGTGCCCTCGCCGCGCAGGAAACGCGATTCGCGCGCCGCGCCGAGCACGAACGCATCGAGCGCGTCGTTCAGGGCCTGGCGGAATTCGATGCCGAAGTCGGTGGACGTGCAGTGCAGGACTTCGCCGCGCGCGTCGTATAGCGCGATCGCGCGGTAACGCGCGTGCGGCAACGCTGCTCCAGGCTGGCAACCCAACCTGGCGCGACTTCAATGACCTGTTCGTTGAGCACAGACGCGCGAATGGTCGTCTGGCCCGTTTCGATCGAACTAGAGGCCAACGTGGACTGACGTGGGTCCATTCCCTGCATTTCTCGAAGAGACTCCCGGATCGGCAGGGTTACAAAATCCGGTTAAATTCGACGTGACGCGGCTCCCGGTCCAATTCAACACGTCAAATCGGGCCGGAATATGTTCAGTGGAACGAGGCGTCTCAGCCGATGACTTTGGCCACACAGCACAGGCTTTCCGGGCCTCCCGACTGGCACAGCAACTCACCACAACTTCAATCATAATCGCGCATCTTCGATCAGGGGGCGTCAGGATGACCAGGAAGCTTTCCCGCCGGCAATTCCTTTCGACGAGCGCGGCCGCGACCGCCGCGGCGAACCTGGTGGGCACCGCACCCGCAGGATCCCCACCCTTCGGCGCCGAAAATCCGGCCCAGGGAAACTGGGTTCGCTGGATCGACGACCATGCACCCGGTGTGGCGCAGGGTGCCTCGTGGGGCACGCCCTGGCCGCGCGGCAGGCAGCGCGCCGTCCGCGAGTTCGCGCTGCGCGACGCCGCTAACAAACTCCTGCCGCTGCAGAGCTGGCCCCTCGCCTTCTGGCCGGATGGCTCGCTCAAGTGGAGCGCCCACGCGCTCGCGCCAGGGCTCGCCGCGGGTGACGGCCCATTCGAAGTCGTCGCCCAGCGGAGCCGCGGCAAACATTCCACTTCAATCCGCATCACGGAGTCCGACGCCGGCATCGACATCGATACCGGCGCCTTCGTGTGCCGGGTGCCGCGCAGCGGCGCCAGCGTGATCGCCTCGATCATGCGAGGTGGCCGGACGGCGCTGCGCGACGGCCGGCTCGTGCTGCTGCGCCAGGATCGCGCGGCCTCGAGCGACAACGCGCAGGTCTCGCAGGAAGTCTTCGAGAGTGCGATCGAAAACGTGACCGTCGAGCAGCGCGGCCCGGTTCGCGCCGTCGTGAAAGTCGCGGGAAAACACGCCAACGCCGCGCGGCGGTGGCTGCCGTTCACGTTGCGCCTGTATTTCTACGCGGGCAGCGATGCGTTGCGCGTATTGCATACCATCGTCTACGACGGCGATGAGTCACGCGACTTCATCCGCGGACTGGGCCTGCGTTTCGCCGCGCCGTTCGACAATGAGCTCCATGACCGGCACGTGCGCTTCGCCGGCGCGCAGGACGGCGTATTCGGCGAGGCCATCCGCGGCCTCACCGGGTTGCGCCGCGACGCGGGCTCCGCGGCGCGCAACGCGCAGGTCGAGGGCGTGGCCGTGCCTTCGATCGCGCCAACCGTGAAAAACCTGCTGCAATACATCCCGGCCTTCGGCGACTGGACGCTGTTACAGCCCAACGCCGACTCGTTCACGATCCGCAAACGCACCGCGGACGGCCACGCCTGGCTCGATTGCGATCGCGGTGCGCGCGCCAGCGGTCTCGGTTACGTCGGCGGACCCGCGGGCGGCGTGGCGTTCGGCATCCGCAACTTCTGGCAGAGCCATCCCGCGCAGCTCGACATCCGTGGCGCACAAGGCGACTCCGCTTCCGTGACGCTGTGGTTGTGGGCGCCCGACGCGCCGCCGATGGACCTGCGTTTCTATCACGACGGTCTCGGCCAGGACTCGTACGAGAAACAGATCAAGGGTGGCCTCGAGATCACCTACGAAGACTACGAGCCCGGCTTCGGTACGCCGCTCGGCGTGGCACGCACCAGCGAGCTCACGTTGTGGGTCCTGCCGGCGACGCCGCCGCGCGCGCGGCTGGCCGATCTCGCGCAGGCGCTGCGCGCACCCGCCGTCATGGTGCCGACGCCGCAGACGATGGTGGAATCCGGCGTGTTCGGCCACGCGTTGTCGCTGCCCTCGCAAACGGCTCCCGGCCACGCGGCGCTGGAGAAACAACTCGACTGGATGTTCGATTTCTACCGCGGGCAGCAGGAGCAGCGCGGCTGGTATGGCTTCTGGAACTACGGCGACGTCATGCATACCTACGACTTCGATCGCCACGCGTGGCGTTACGACGTCGGCGGCTTCGCCTGGGACAACTCCGAGCTCGCCACCGACGTGTGGCTGTGGATGTATTTCCTGCGCTCGGGGCGCGCCGACGCGTTCCGCTTCGCGGAGGCGATGACCCGCCACACGGGCGAGGTCGACGTGCACCACCTCGGGAAATTCGCGCCGCTCGGATCGCGCCACAACGTCATGCACTGGGGCTGCAGCGCCAAGCAGCTGCGAATCAGCACCGCCTTGAACCGGCGTTTCTACTATTACCTCACGGCCGACGAGCGCGTCGGCGATCTCATGCGCGAACAGCTCGAAGGCGCGCGCACGCTGCGCACCGTGCTGGCGACGCGCAAATTGCCGGGCGCCGAATCGCGCCAGGTCGCGCATCCGCAAGGCGACTACGCGCATTTGGGCTTCGGCACCGACTGGGGCTCGCTCGCCAGTGCCTGGCTGACCGAGTGGGAGCGTACGCGCGATCCGGAATTCCGCGAACGCCTGCGCACGAGCATGCGCACGATCGCGGCGCAGCCGAAGGGCTTCTTTACGGGCAGCGAACGGTTCAACCTCGTCACCGGCGCGTTCGACATCGCAAAGGATGCGAAGGTCAGCGTCTCGCACCTGTCGGCGGCATTCGGATTGCCCGAGGTTTGCGCCGAGCTCATCGAGCTCATCGACGTGCCGGAATTCGAGCGCGCATGGCTGCTCTACTGCGAGCTCTACAACGCGACCGACGAGGAGCAGAAAAAGGCGCTCGGCGAGGCCTTCGGCAGCATCAATCTCCAGCAGGGGCATTCGCGGCTCACGGCCTATGCGGCGTACCGCAGGAAGGATCCGGCGCTGGCCGCTCGCGCCTGGAAAGAATTCACGGAAGGACGCAGCGGCTATGGCGCGCGCCAGCTGTTCACCGCGAAGCGCATCGACGGTCCCGCGGTGTTGAACGCGGTCGACGAGGCGCCGGGCGTTTCAACCAACTCGAGCGCGCAGTGGGGTCTGGCGGGGATCGTGTGCCTCGCCTACACGCGCGGTATCGCCTGAAGTCGCGGCACAGTTAGTCTTGGTACATTAGTCTTGGTACATGAACGCCGCCCTTTTACGGGTCCTTGCGCTGCTGCCGATCGCGATCGCCGCAGAAGCATGGACACAACCGCGCACTGAAATCCTGCCGCTGTCCGGTACGGGCGAGCCACGCTCGGCGCCGGTGCGCTGGAACTTCAGCATCGACCGCGGCCGTGGCAGCGAAGCGCCGGGAACGATCCTGGTGCCTTCGTGTTGGGAACAGGAAGGTTTCGGCGCCTACTATTACGGCACGCAGGGTCGCGGCAAACCCGACGACGATCCGGTCATTCCCAAAGAGGTCGGCACCTACTCGCGCACCTTCGGAATCCCCGCCGCGTGGACCGGGCGCGAATTTCACCTCGTATTCGACGGCGTGATGACCGATACCGACGTGCGGGTCAACGGGCAATCCGCCGGCCCCACGCACCAGGGCGGCTTCTATCGATTCAGCTACGACATCACGAGGCTCGTGCGGACGGGCGAGAACCAGCTCGAGGTGAGAGTCGCGAAGGAGTCGGCGGACACCAGCGTGAACCGCGCCGAGCGCCGCGGCGACTACTGGACCTTCGGCGGCATCTTCCGCCCGGTGTGGCTCGAAGCGCGTCCTGCCGACAACATCGCCTGGACCGCGATCGACGCGCGTGCCGACGGCAGCTTCAGCGCGCGCGTGCATCTGAACCGCGCACCTCCCGCGGGCGCCGAAGTCATCGCGCGCATCACGCAGCCAAATGGCCGCCCGTTCGGCCCGCTGCTGCGTTCGGCGCGCATCGAAGGCACCACCGGGATCGTCACCGGCAAGCTCGATGCGCCCGCGCTCTGGACGGCAGAAACGCCGAATTTGTACCGGGTCGACTTCGCATTGCGCACGAAGCAAGGGGTGTTGCACGAACAATCGGCGCGCTTCGGTTTTCGCACGTTCGAAGTCCGGCCGAACGACGGCCTGTTTCTCAACGGCCGGAAGATCGTGCTCAAGGGCGTCAACCGCCACAGCTTCAATTCGCGCACCGCGCGCACGCTCTCGCGCGAGGACAACTACGCCGACGCGCGCCTGATCAAGGAAGCGAACATGAACGCGGTGCGCATGTCGCACTATCCACCCGACGGTGCGTTCCTCGACGCCGCGGACGAGCTCGGTCTCTACGTGCTCGACGAGCTGGCCGGCTGGCAGGGCTTCTACGACGCGCCAACCGGCGCGCGTCTCATCGGCGAGATGATCCGCCGCGACGTGAATCATCCGAGCATCCTGTTCTGGAACAACGGCAACGAGGGCGGCTGGAACACGGACAACGATGCGCAGTTCGCCCGCTGGGATCCACAGGAAAGGCCGGTGCTGCATCCGTGGGCGATCCACAGCGACATCAACACGGATCATTACGAGAATTACGACAGTACCGTGAAGTTGAGCGCGGGGCCGCAGATCTTCATGCCCACTGAATTCCTGCACGGTCTCTACGACGGCGGCATCGGCGCCGGCTTTCGCGATTACTGGGACGTCATGGGACGAAGCCCGACGGTGGGCGGCGGCTTCTTCTGGGCCTTCGTCGACGAGGGCATCCGGCGCACCGATCGCGCGGGTCGCATCGACTCGATGGGCAATGCCGCGCCCGACGGCATGGTCGGGCCCGACCGCGAGAAGGAAGGCAGCTTCTTCACGGTGAAGGAGATCTGGTCGCCGGTGCAGGTGCGCGATCTGCGTTTCTCGCCCGGCAAACTCACGATGCGCCTCGAGAACCTGTTCGACTTCCGCAATCTCGCCGGTCTCGATATTCGCTGGCGTGCATTGAAACTCCCGGCCGGCGGCTCGAGCTCCGGCCCGCGCATCCTTGCCTCGGGCCAGGCACGTGCGCCGTCCGTCGCGCCGCGATCCAGCAGCGAGTTCGAGCTTGCGGTCGGCGTGAGGCAGCTCGCGGCCGACGACATCCTCGAGCTCACCGTGCGCGATCGGGATGGACACGAGTTCTGGAAATGGGTCGTACCGGGAAACGAGCTCGTCGAATCCATTGCGCATCCGCCGTCACCCATCGAGCGCCGCAATGAAGTCATCACGGCGCGCGATTACACGCTGGAGTTCGATCCGGCAACGGGCGAGCTGGCGCGGCTCACGGCCCACGGCCGCCCGATTCCGCTACGCGGTCCGCGACTCGCCGATTGGCAACGCACGCCGAAACTCAAGACTTTCACGCACGCGGCTGCTCCTCGGCTCGCTCAGCTCGAGCTCGCACCGGCACCCGGCGTGATCGCCCGGGCGCGCTACGAGGGCGGGCTGCGCGAGGTGACCTGGCGGTTGCGGGGCGACGAACTGGTCGTGAGTTACGAGATCGCGCGCGAAGGCGCGGCGGACATTCTCGGAATCCAGTTCGACTATCCCGAGAGCGACGTGCTAACCAAGCGCTGGGTGGGCGCGGGGCCCTATCGCATCTGGAAGAACCGCCTGGACGGCACACAATTCGGCCTGCATGCGGCCGACTATTCGCGCTCGACGCCCGGTGAGTCGTTCGAGTACCCGGAGTTCGAGGGATTCTTCGGCGAGTGGCGCTGGCTCGAGATGCGCACCCGCGGCGGCACCCTCGTCATCCGCAACGCCAGCCGCATTCCCTACTTCGGGCTGTATCGCCCCACACCGGCTGCGACCGAGTTGCTGGCGCTGCCGGACCTTGGCTGGTCGTTTCTGCACGCCGTGCCGCCCATCGGGACCAAGTTCGCGCTGCCGGACGTGTTAGGCCCGCAGTCCCAGCCCGCGCAGTTCACGGGAACATTGCGCGGCGAACTCGCGATCGCCGTCCAGCGCTGAACCGGGCGCAAGGCGCGAGCGCCGGGAAGATAGGCCTCTCGACCGCGCAGTGCCTCAACGTCGCGAACTGGGTCGAGGATACGATCTCAGGACTGGCGTCGGCCGCCAACAAAGTGCATAACGTGGCGCATGAGACTCATGATCCGTTTCGTTGCCACTTCACTCCTCGCCACCTGCTCGCTCGCGGAAACCGTCACTCCGGTCCATGAACGGGAAGCCGCCGCCGAACGTTTCGGTGGGCAATTCGCGCAGGCGTTGAACGAACGCAATCGCGAGGTGGCTGCCGGCCTCATCGACTTTCACGGCCTCGCCGAGCGCGCGGCCGAGTACCAGGGGCTCACAGGACGGTCAAGAACGGACTTCATCGGCGGCGTGGAAAAGGCAGGCGTCGCTTCGATCATCGCCAACTTCTTCGGGGCCCTGGATACGAGCGAGGGCACCGTCAAGTTCATGCGCGTGACCAGACAGTCTCCGCCACGCAGCCTCGTGCGGTTCGACCTGAAAGATCGAGGGTTCAGCTATTGCGAGTTCGTTCTCGCGAAAGATGCGACGGGCCGTACGCGGGCGGTCGACTGGTATCAGATCGCGACCGGCGACCTCATGAGTGTGACGCTCGGCGGCATCGGTCAGCTCTTCGGGGAGGATCCGGGCCTGATCGAGCGACTGCTCGGCGCGCGGCCAGATACCACCTCGCTCGTGAAATTGCGGCGGATCGGCGAGTTGCAGCGCGCCGGAAAATATGCGGAGGCGCTCGACGTGTACAAGCAACTGCCGGGGCCGATCGCAAATTCCCGCATCATGCTGACGGCGCGTGCATCCGCGGCGGCATTGGCGCAGCGCACGGACGAATACCATGCGGCGCTCGAAAAGCTGGCACAACACTACTCGAGTGATCCCGGCACGGCGTTCATGCTCATGGACCATTACTTCAAACAGCAGGACATGCCGAAGCTGCTCAAGGCGATTGACGCGGTGGAGCAGCGTGTCGGCGCCGATGGCATCACGAGCATCATACGCAGCAATGCGTACTACCAGGCCAAGGACGTCGCCAACGCCCTCAGGTACGCCGAGGAATCGATACGGCTGGAACCCGATCGCATGGAGCCATATGACGTGCGCGCGACCTATCTGGTGGAACTGGGGCGGTTTGCCGAAGCCGTCACCGCGTATCGCGAGATCGAAACCCGTTTCGACATCACATTCTCGCGGCAGATCTTCGTCGAAGATCCTTCCTTCGAAAAATTCGCGGCATCACCGGCATTTCGCGCCTGGCTCCCGAAATGAGCCGCATCGACGCCGTATGCGTCGATGCGGTGCCTGCCTAACCTGCGCCGAGCGGCGGCTCCACGACCTTGGTGGGCGTTTCGACCATCGGCGGACGCGCGGCATACGGATTGGGGCTGGCCTTCCGCTGCGACCCGGACGCGCCGCGCTGCCACGCCTTCGGGCGCGGGTTCCAGCCTTCCGGAATCCGGAAATCGAAGCGGCGCGCCGCTTCCTCGACCGGGTGTTCGACGGGAGTCGCGAGCCCGAACAGGAAGCGCACCACGCGGAACATGAACCGCAGAAAGTAGATGGTCAGCCAGAATTCGCCGAACGTCACCCAGAAGGCGATGAACGGGTTGTAGAGCACCGCACGGGCCTTGAACTTGAGCACGAGGCGGTCCCAGTTGAGCTCGATGCTGTCGTAGAAGCTCGGGATGACCAGCAGCGTCAGCACCGTCGACGTGATCGTGCCGCCGATGATCGCGACCGCCATCGGGCGGTAGAACTCGCCGCCCTCGCCCATGCCGATGGCCACCGGCATCATGCCGGCGATCAGCGCGAACGTGGTCATGAGGATGGGCCGCAGGCGCACGCGGCCGGCGTGCATGAGCGCTTCCTCGCGGTCCACGCCTTGTTCCTCTTCCTTGCGTGCGCAATCGAGCAGCAGGATGGCGTTCTTCGCCACGAGACCCATGAGCATGATGATGCCGATGAAGCTCATGAGATTCAGAGTGCCGCGCGTGAGGATGAGCGCGATCACCACACCGATGAGTGACAGCGGCAACGACAGCATCACGGGCAGCGGCGCGGTGAACGAGCCGAACTGCATCACCAGCACGAGGTACATGACCGCGATGCCCATGATCAACGCCGTGAACATCTCGCTGAACACCTCGGCCTGGTCGCGCGAGGCGCCGCCGAGCTCGATCCCGTAGCCCGGCGGAAAGTCGATCGCCTTGGCGACCGCGATGGCCTCCGTGGTGACCTCACCGGCCGAGCGGCCTTCGACGTTCGCGGAAACGGCCACCATGCGCTTGCCGTTGAAGTGCTGGATCTGCGCCGGCCCCTTGTCGAGCGTGATCTTCGCGATCTGCTCGAGCGGCACCATCATGTTCGTGCCCGCGATCGAGATCGGCAGGTGCTCGATGTTCGCCGCGTCGACACGATCGTCCGGATGCAGCCGCACCGCGACGTCGCGCGACTGGCCGATGGGGTCGACCCAGTCGCCGACCTCGACACCCGCGAACGCCACGCGCAGCGTCTGCGCCGCGTCGCTCACCGAGATGCCGAGCTGGTTCGCGAGACCACGGTCGAGCTCGATCCGCAGCTCATCCTTGGGCTCCTGTTCGGACAGGCCCACGTCGACCGCGCCCTTGATGTCGCGCAGCTTCGCCATGAAGTCGTTGGTGATCTCCATGAGACGGCGCGAGTCGGCGCCGTAGAACTGTATTTGCACCGGCTTCTGCGCGCCGTTGTTGAGATCGTCGAGCACGACGTACTCGGCGCCGACCAGCTGTTTCAACAGGCCGCGCAGGCGCACGGCGATTTCCTGCGCCGACTCGCTGCGGTCTCTTGCCTTGCCGATGTCGACGTACACGCGGCCGCCGCCCGGATTGATGCGGCTGTTGGTGGCCTCGGTCTCGGGCATCGTGCGCGCGAGCTCGGCCGCACGCTCCACCTTGTTGCGCGAATACTCGAGGCTCGCGCTCGAGGGCGTGCGCACCTCGATGGCGAGCTGCCCGTAGTCGGATTTCGGCAGGAATTCCGAGCCGCCGACAGTGACTTGCAGCACCAGTGCGAAAACCAGCGCGAGCACCGCGATGGCGGCCATCCACAACCGGTGGTGCAGCGCCCAGGCGATGACGTTTCCGTAACGGTCGGCCTGGTGGTCGAACCAGACGTTGAACCGGTGGAACAGCCTGCCGATGCCACGCGGCTCGCGGTGCGCCGTTTCCTGCGTGTCACCCCAATAGGCCGAAAGCATCGGATCGAGCGTGAAGGCGATGAACAGGCTCACCATCACCGAAGCGGCAACCGTGACCGCGAACGGCCGGAACCATTCGCCCGCGCCGCCGCCCATGAACGCCACCGGCACGAAGACCGCGATGATGGAGAACGTGGTGGCCGCGACCGCCAGGCCGATCTCGGCCGTTCCCTCGCGCGCCGCGGTGATTCGATCCGCGCCGCGTTCGATGTGCCTGACTATGTTTTCCCGGACGACGATGGCGTCGTCGATGAGCACGCCGATCGCGAGCGACAGGCCCAGCAGCGTCATGAAATTGAGCGTGAAGCCGCACAACCAGACCGCGATGAAAGCCGCGATCGCCGAGGTTGGCAGCGACAGACCGGTGATCAGCGTCGAGCGCCACGAGTTCAGGAACGCGTACACCACGAAGATGGTGAGCGCGGCGCCGAAGATCAGCGCCTCGATGACGTTGTTGAGGCTGCTCTGCGCATCCTCGCCGCCGTCGTACGTGACTTCGAGTTTCGTGCCCTTGGGCAGCGACTCGTTGATCGCGTCGAGCTCGTTGCGGACGCGTTCCGCCACGGAGACGGTGCTGGCCTCGCGCGAGCGGATGACGGAAAGACCCACGTTCGGATGGGCGCTGCGCAGGCTGAAGCTCGCGGGCTCGGCGTAGCCGTCCTCCACGGTGGCAACCTGGCCGAGGCGCACGACCTCACCACCCGCGCGCTTGACCACGACGTCATTGAACTCCTTCGGCGACTCGATGCGGCCCACGAGCCGGATGCTCTGTTCGTCGAGATGGCCTTTCACGCGCCCCACGGGCGCGGTGGTGTTCTGGTCGCGCAGCGCGTTGACGACTTCGCCCACGGACACGTTGAACTCCCTGAGCTTCTGCGCGTGCAGCAGCACGGAGAGCTCGCGCTTCAGCGAGCCATCCACGTTCACCGTCGCGACGCCGTCGATGCTGCGCAGGCGGTCGGCCAGCGTGTCCTCCGCGAGGCGCGAGATCTCGCCGTGCGACTGCGTCGACGAGGACAGCGCGAGGTTCATGATCGGCTGCGCGGAAGGATCGAAGCGGTACAACACCGGTTCGCGCATTTCGATGGGCAGCTTGTAGCGCACCGCGGCGATGGCGTTGCGCACCTGGTCGCCGGCCTCGGACATGTTCTTCTTGAACTCGAAGATGATGACGATGCGGCCGTTGCTCTCCGAGGAGGTGGAGCGCGTTTCCTTGACCTGCGGAATGCTCTGGATCGCCTTCTCGACGCGGTTGATGATCTCGCGCTCGACCGTCTCGGGCGAAGCGCCCGGGTACGGGAAATTCACCACCATGCCCGGCGCCTCGACGTCGGGAATCTGGTTGACGCGCAGGTTCTTCAGCGCGATCAGACCCAGCGCCATGAGGATGATGACGACCGCGACGGTCGTCACCGGATTCTTGATGCTGAAGTTCGAGAGGAACATGGCTTACTCCGCGGCCACTTGGGCCGGCTTCGCGGGTCCGGAAATCGTCGCGACCTGCCCGTCCTTGAGCGTGGAGTTCGGATAACGCAGCACGCTGTCGCCCGACTGCAGGCCGGCGTTCACCGCGAAGAGACCCGTGCGCAGATCGCGATCGCCGAGCTCGACCTTGACCTTCTGCAACTTACCGTCCTTGACCCGCCATGCAAACGTGTTGTCGCCCTCGCGGACCACGGATGCGGCAGGCAGAGTGAGCGACGCGGTGCTCAGAGTCTCGACGCGCCCTTCCGCATAGAGCCCGGCGACGTCCGGCTGCTGCTTGTCGTCGGCGAACGCGACCAGCACTTCGACCTGGCGCGTCGTCGCATTGGCCGAGGGATTCACGCGCAGGACCTTGCCGTCGAAGCTCCGTTCGTCGAAGCCGTGGATCCGGAAGCTCACGTGCTGACCGGCCTTGACCGTGCCGATCGCATCCGCGGACACGCGGCCCTCGAAGCGCAGGCTCGTCGGGTCGATGACCTTGAGCAGCTCCTTGCCGACCTGGGTCGTGTCACCGGCCGAAACCTTGCGGTCGCTGACGATGCCGTCGAACGGCGCGCGCACCTCGGTGCGCTCGAGCTGCTGGCGCGCGGTGACGAGGCGCGAGCGCGCGGCTTCGCGGTCGCTCTGCGCGGCATTTCTCTGCACCTCGACGTCCTCGAGCTGCTGCATGGAAACGACACCGGTCTCGCGCAGCTTGCTCATGCGCTGGAACTGGCGCTCGGCCTGGTCGTAAGCCTGCGACGCGGCACTCATGGACGACTGCGCGGAATTCAGGCTGTCGCGGATCGAGGTCTGGTCGAGTCGCACCAGCAGGTCGCCGCGCTTCACCGGGTCACCGTTCTCCTTGACGACCGCGAGCACCACGGCCGGCACCTCGGCGCGCAGATCCGCGCGACGCTCGGGTTCGATCGAGCCCGTGATCGACGGACCGGAACCGAGCGCATTGCTCTCGACGCGCAGGACGTCTTCGGGCGAGATCAGCA
Organism: uncultured Pseudomonadota bacterium; assembly: GCA_963774045.1. GTDB lineage: Bacteria > Pseudomonadota > Gammaproteobacteria > Steroidobacterales > Steroidobacteraceae > CADEED01. Next base: position 48,608 of record CAVZED010000014.1, on the reverse strand, counting down.
GCGGTGCAACCGCCGCCTTGTCCGGCGTGTTGCCGGCGCCGGGCTTGCAGGCGGCGAGCGTGGCGAGCGAAGCGATGCAGAGGACAGCGAGCGAGACGGTGCGAATGTTCTTGGAATAAGTCACGACATCTTCCTTTGGCAACTCGACATACGACGTACGAAGCGCCCGTGGGGTTGCACGTCGGGTGTAGCGAATCTTTCTAGTGAAGTTCTGTAGGGGTGGGCCGTCTGGATGACGCCCGCGCCCAGCTTCGGGCCGGCACCGGGACTCCGGGTGCCCCGGGTGCAGGGGGCGAAGTCTAGTGAGGCGCGGTTTCCGAGGGAAGTCACAACTGTCATGGATTCGACCAACCCTGCGTCGAGCCGTTGTTTCGGGCGCCGCGCTTCCTCGGCGGCGAATAGATGGCCAGGAAGCTGGTTACCGCCCGCCCGGTTGCGGCTTCGATCGCTTTCGGGGTCGCCGAGCCCGTGCGCGAGGGCAGCGTCCAGGTGAACTCCGCCTCCAGCAGCGACAGCAGTTGTTTGGAGGCCACCTTGGGCTCCGGGACCGCGAGCCGGCCGGCCTCCGTCGCGTCGGCCAGGTAGCGTTCGACCCTGTCGAACATTTTCTGTACGCCGCCGGCCCAGAAGGATTGGGCGGCCTTCTCGTCGCGCTCCAGGTAGCCCGAGAGCACCCGCTTGAGCGCACGGGCCTCCGCGGACTGCGTCGACGCAAGGTACTCGCGACCGAACTGACCCAGCACTTCCCCGGGGTCCTCGCCGCCACGCAGCGCCAGGTCGTGCAACGCATGACCCACCTGCCCCATTTTCTGGCGGATCACCGTCATGAACAGCTCTTCCTTGGTCGGAAAATAGCCGTACAGCGTGGCCTTCGAGCCGCCGGCGCGCGCCGCGATGTCGTCCATCGAGGCGCGTTCGTAGCCCGACTGCAGAAAGATGCGGGCGGCCACGTCGATGATCGCGGCGCGCCGGGTTTCGGTCCTGACTCTCAAAGCGGCTCCGGTATAACTGAACTCACGCGTTCAGTATTGACCGGCGCCGGGATCGCGTCAATGGATAACTGTACTTTTGAGTCCGGTTTTGCGCTGCGGCAGACACATATATATGTGTGTGAACTCGCGGTTGCGCCGGCTGCTACCGGCTGCCCTTGCTGACCTCGAACGTCGTCGTGAGGGCCGCCTGCGAGCTGTTGCCCACGTAGACATCGAACGTGGTCTCGTCCTGAACCCACGCCTGTTTCGCGGCGGTCCAGTAAGACAGCTCCGCAGGAGTGAGCGTGAATCGGATCGTTCGCGTCTCGCCGGGTTTGAGCGTGACGCGCTGAAATCCCTTGAGCTCCCGCACGGGTCGAGCGGAACTGCCGTATCGCTGGTGGATGTAGAGCTGGGCCACTTCGTCGGCGGCGCGGCTCCCGGTGTTGCGCAGGTCCACGCTGACCGGCACCGACTCGCCCGGCGCGATCTTCTGACTTTCGACCTTCAGGTTCGAGAACTCGAACGTCGAATAGCCGAGTCCGAAGCCGAACGGATACAGCGGCGAACCGGGTTCATTCTGATAGCGCTTCTCGGCCGTGTCGGGCTGATGCGAGCGCAGTTGCGCATAGGGCAGCGGAATCTGGCCGATGCTGCGCGGCCAGTTGTAGGGCAGCTTGCCGCCCGGCGATACGTCACCGAACAGCAGATTGGCAACGGCATTACCGCCCTGCGTGCCCGGATACCAGATATTCATCAGCGTACCCGCCTTGCTGTTCTTCAGATCCAGCGGGCGCGCCGTCATGAGCAACACCACGACCGGTTTGCCGGTGGCGACCACGGCATCCAGCAGCTCCTGCTGGCGGCCCGGCAGATCGAGCGATGAGCGCGATGCAATCTCGCCGATCATGTTCTGCGCCTCGCCCAGCACCAGCACCGTCACGTCGGATGCCTGTGCCAGCGCCACCGCGCGTGGCAACTCGGCGGCGTCGTCCACTTCCACTCTCTTCGCGGCCATTCCCGGCATCGAATCGAAGAATGTGGGATTGAAGCGCGCCGGCATGGTGACACCGGGCGAATACTCGACGCGCACGCTGCTTCCGGCCTTGGCCTTGATGCCTGCCAGTACCGTGACTGTCTCCTCGAGGTTGAACGCGAACACCCAAGGACCCAGCGTGTCGCGCGCGGAATCAGCCAGTGGACCCATCACGGCGATCGACTTGACCCGGGTGCGATCGAGCGGCAGCAGGCCACCTTCATTGCGCAACAGCACCGCGGTGCGTTCGGCCGCCACCCGCGACACCACTCGATGTTGCGGATCCGTGAGTACGCGATTCGCCTGCTTCAGGTCGACATAGGGTTTCTCGAACAGCCCCATGCGGATCTTTGCCTCGAGGATGCGGCGCAGCGCGGTGTCGATTTCATTCGCCGTGACCTTGCCACCGGCCAACGATTGCGGGAGGGTCTTGAATACGGACGTGCCGAAAGGCGGCGCCATCTCCATGTCGATGCCGGCCTGCAGCGCGCGAATGCCCGCGTCACTCTCGCTGCTGGCGAACTGGTGCGTCAGCAGATCGTGTGCCGCGCCGGCGTCAGTCACCACGAAACCCTTGAAGCCCCATTCCCTGCGCAAGACATCGGTCATCAGCCAGCGATTGCCGGTGGCCGGCACACCGTTCAGGCCCATGTAGGCGCTCATGATATTGCCGGCGCCCGCATCGATGGCGGCCTTGAAGGGCGGCAGATACGTGTTCCACAACTCGCTGTCGGAGAGGTCCACCTCGTCGTAGTCGCGTCCACCGAGCGCGGCGCCATAACCCGCAAAATGTTTCGGCCCGGAGATGATGTGACCGGGACTGCCGATGTAGCCACCCTGAAATCCGCGAACCTGCGCGGCGGCCATCGCCGAACCCAGATAGGGATCTTCGCCGGCGCCTTCGACGATGCGCCCCCAGCGCGGATCGCGCGCGATGTCGACCATGGGCGCAAACGTCCAATGCAAGCCGGCGGCGCGCGCTTCGGCCGCGGCGACCGCCTGGCCGTCTTCCGCCAGCTTCGGATCCCAGCTCGCTGCGACGGCAAGCGGCACCGGCATGATGGTGCGAAAGCCGTGGATCACGTCGAAGGCGAACAGCAGCGGAATCTTCAAACGCGTCTGCTCGACAGCGATGCGCTGCAAACGATTGATCTCCGCCGGATCGCGCACGAACAGCAGCGAGCCTGCGCGGCCCGCAGTCAATTCGTCGGTAATGCGCTTCGAATTTGCCGGATCGCCAAAGTAGAAGTACTGGGTGAGTTGTCCCGCCTTCTCTTGCGGCGTCATCTTCGCAATCAGTGCGTCGGCGCGGGCGGCGACTTCCGCATCGGTGGGCGGTTTGGCCGCGGCCGGTTGCGCCGACTGCGCGACCGCAACGGCGAGAAACGCCAGGACGACCGCCATGACGGCCGCGCCGCGGCGCGTTTGACGATGCAATAGTGCGTTCATTGAATTCATGTCTCCTGCTGGATGGGCTGCCCAAAGTGACTGTCAGGGCGGGCTGGCCGGCGGAGCCGCGTCGATTTCCGCGCCCCACGGATCCTTCTGCGCAATAGCCTTGCCGCTGTCGGTGAAGTCGACGATCACGTCGTTCGCGCGGCTGAAACGCGGCCAGTCAGTCAGCCCGGCGCCGTTGGGATCGCCGGTCCGTGCGAAGTTCACGAGGTACGCCGAAATGATCTTGCCCATCGCGTTGTCGCGGGCGGTGGTCTTGTCCGCGTACTTGATCGCCTGCGTGTCGAAGAAGAATGGAATGTCGGTCGCGTGTTGCGCGCCCGGCTCGGCAATCGATTCGGCGACATACGAGAAGCGGTAGGCGTAAACCGGCACGCCGTGCTCGGCGATGGCAGCCGAGAGGATGCGTGCGCCGGCGATCATGAACCCGGTCTTGCCGCCGAAGTCCGCGCTGGTGGCACCGATCATCATTGGAACCCTGGCGAAATTTCCGGTGCGAATCGCTTCGCCGGCGTCGACCGCGACCTTGCCGTCGACGAACGGACTGGCGAACGAGCGCGGCCCCTGCGCGAACAGGGCCATCATGTTCAAGCCGCTGGTAATTTCTTCTGCACTCAGCGCACGCAGCTTCGCGACAGAATCGGGGTCATCGGCGGCAATGCCCTTCGCGGCGGCGAACTCGGCACCTATCTTCTCGATCGCCGCGAGGTCGGCACCGCCCATCGCGATCCCGTTGCCGCCAGACATCACCACGGCCTTGTGAAACAGCCCTCGCGCCAGCGGCGAGGTAACGAGTGTGAGCACCGACATGCCCCCGGCGCTCTCACCAATGATGGTCACGTTGCCCGGATCGCCGCCGAACGCGGCGATGTTCTTGTGTACCCACTGAAGCGCGGCGAGCTGATCCATGTAGCCGTAGTTGCCAAGCCTGCCCTGATCCGCGTTCTCCTTCGTGAGCTGCGGGTGTGCAAACGTGCCGAAGCGGCCGACGCGATAGTTGGCGCTGAACACCAGCACACCCTGTTTCGCCAGGTTCGTGCCCGCATACGTGGGCGGCGATGCACCCCCATTCACGAAGCCACCGCCGTAGATCCAGAAGATCACCGGCAACTTCTTCCCCGCACGCGCCGGGCGCCAGACATTGGCATACAGGCAGTCTTCGGCCGGCGCGGTGCCAAGCGGCGCTGCATCACTCGGAAACGGCACCTGCATGCAGTCGTGAGCGTACTGCGTCGCGTCGCGAACACCCTGCCAGGCCGCGGGCGGCTGCGGGGCGCGCCAGCGATTGGCTCCAATGGGTGGCGCGGCGAACGGAATGCCTTTCCAGCTCGCTACGCCCGCGGTTTCGCTGCCGCGAAGTTTGCCGCTCTCGACCGCAACGACCTTGCCGGCTGATTCGGCCGCGGTCGTCGTCAGCGCCGCTACCGCCACCACCACGGCCAAGGTCGCGATGACCCGATTCCTGTTGCGCATTTCATTCTCCGGTTAATGGTGTGCTTTGCACGGTGCCGTGGAGGCGCGTTCGACGAGCGTGTAATCGAGGACCACGTCGCTGGGCGCTGAGGGTTTCGCCTCGCGCTTTTCTTCCAACAGCAACGCAACGCCGCGCTCGACCATCGCGGCAATCGGTTGCCGGATGACGGTCAGAGGCGGCCAGGTCTTCATCGCCGTTGGTGTGTCATCGAATCCGACCACCGAGAGATCGTCCGGCAGCGTGAGGCCACGTTGCTGTGCCATCCACAAGGTGCCGGCCGCCATCTCGTCGTTGCTGGCGATGATCGCGGTGGGCCTGCGTTTGAGATCGAGCAGCTGCTCCGCGGCCCGGCGTCCGGATTCGAAGGTGAATTCACCATCGGCTATCAGCTCCTGATCCACGGGAATTTCCGACTGCTGCATGGCCTGCTCGTAACCGGCCCGCCGCACCAGGCTGTCGCCATGCCGTGGCGAGCCGGTGATGAAGCCGATGCGGCGATGTCCGAGGCGGACGAGGAACGTCGTCAAGGTCGCGGCCGCGGTCCGGTTGTCGATGCGCACGGTGTGCATGTCGGGCATCGCACCCGCCGTTGCGATGGCGGCGACATTGATCTCCGACAGCACCGGAGTTCCAGCCAGCAACTCCGCGCAGGGCGGTGAGAGCAGCAGTCCCTGGATGCCGCTGCGCGCCACGCCCAGCACGAGTTTCTTCAGCGCGGTCTTGGTGGGAGCGCTGCTCGCCCGCAGGATGAGTTGTGCGCCCTGGCTTGCAGTGGCATTGAAAGCCGAGAACAGGACTTCGCCGAGAAACGGAACCTGCTGGCCGGAGTAGATCAGTGCGATACGGTTCGAACCTCCGCTCGCCAGCCGCCGGGCTTCGTCATTCGGGATGTAGCCGGTACTGCGAATCGCCTGACGAACCAGCGCGCGGGTATTCGCGCTGACCTGGCCGGTACCGTTGATGACATTCGAAACCGTCATCATGGAAACGTCAGCCCGTTCGGCAACGGTGCGGATCGTCACCGCCGAACTGCGGCGCCGACGCTGTCTTGTCGACCTGACTATCACAACGCCTCAACCCCCACTGTCCAGGCGCGAGAATGCCCGCGATGGCGGCCAAAGACCGTAGGTACATTTAACGTTAAATGCAACACGCGCCGGCATTCAGAGGTGCCTGCCCGAAGTGATCGTTTCGGGGCTATTCTCGGATTCATTTCGCAGTCGGGGCAGAAACATGAATCGACGGGAAGTGCTGCTGGTCGTGGGTGGATTGACGACGTTAGCCGGGGAACTGCTGCGTCAGCCCGCGCACGCGCAGGAAGCGCCTCCCCGGGATCCGGCCATCGCCGCCCCGCCCCATTCAAAATGGAACGCGGTGGCCGAGGCCTTGAAACCCGTGCTCCACGAAATCCGGCAGGAGCCCCTGAACATCGTACGGGCCGAGCCAGACGCCTCACGCGTGCTGCGCTTTCGCATGGACGTGGACGCCCCCGCGAGCGAGCTCGCAAAACGCACCTTCAAGAAGGGCGACAGTTTCATCCTCGACTTCGGCGGCCATCGCACCGGCTTCTTCAATTTCAGACTCGAAACCTCCGGGCGCGAGCCGGATGCACCGGCGCGGCTGCGGCTCACGTTTGGCGAGGTGCCGACGGACGTGGCCGAGCCGTTCTATCCGTACAAGGGCCAGTTGAGCAGTTCCTGGCTGCCGGACGAGACCATCAACATCGACTACCTGCCGCAGCCGGTGCACATGTCGCGGCGCTACGCGTTCCGCTACGTGAAGGTGGAGATCCTCGACACGTCGCCGGAATTCACGGTGCGCTTCGAGGATGTACATGCCGTCGCCATTTCCTCGGCCCACGGTGACGTGAAGCCCGTGGGTGAAACGGCGCTGCTGAAGCGCATCGATGAAGTCAGCATCGCGACCCTGCGCGACTGCATGCAGACCTCTTTCGAGGATGGCCCGCGCCGCGACCAGCGGTTGTGGGTGGGCGACCTGCGCCTGCAGGCACTCACCAACTACGTGACCTACAAGGCCAATGACCTGGTGAAGCGCTGCCTGTATCTCTTTGCGGCGAATCCACGCCGCGACGGGCTGGTGGCCGCTTGCGTGTACGAGAAGCCGCAGCCGCGTTACGGTGCGATCCACATCGTGGATTACGCCGCGCTCTACAACGTGTCCCTCGCCGACTATCTACAGGCCACGAACGATCTCGACACCGCGCGCGAGTTGTGGCCGGTGGCGAAGCTCCAGCTCGAAATCATCGGCAAACACATCAATGCGGATGGCCTTTACGTCGATCCGCGCAACATGTGGATCTTCATCGACTGGTCCGACAAGCTGCATCGCGGCGCGGCGATCCAGTCCGTGCTGACTTATGCGTACCAGCGCACTCACGAACTCGCCAGGCGCATCGGTGCTGAAAAGGAAGTCGCCGACTATCCGGCGCTGATCTCGCGCATGACCCGCGCGGCGCGGCGGGAATATTTCGACGGCAATGGCGGCGTCGTAAGGAGTGGCGAGAACCGGCAGGTCAGCTGGGCCTCACCCGCCTGGATGACGATCGCGGGAATTCTCTCGCCTTCCGAAGGAGCACGCGCCCTGCGGCGCGCGTTCGCGGATCCCGCGGCGGTCAAACCAGTCACGCCATATCTCTACCACTACGTGGTCGAGGCGCTCATCAAGAGCGGTGCGAAGCGCGAGGCACGTGCGCTGCTCGAGAGTTACTGGGGCGCCATGGTGAACGCCGGCGCGGACACGTTCTGGGAAATCTTCGATCCGGAGAATCCGCTGAGCTCGCCCTATGGAGACATCCACATCAACAGCTACTGCCACGCGTGGAGCTGCACGCCGTCGTACCTGCTGCGCATGGCGGGCTGGTAACGCTCAAGGCGCGACGCGCAGGATGATGCGCTTGTAACGTGTCAGTGCCGGCTTGCCATTGTCGGTGACGGCGAGAATGAGGTGCGCGACACCGGCCTTCGGACACTCGCCGGCGGCGAGCCAGTTGGGTCGACACAGCGCGGTGGCTGTCACGGTGGCGCGCGCCTTGTTGGCGCCGCTGACGACCAGAGGCGCCGGTCCGAAGTTTCCGCCCTCGAAACCCGCCTCCTCGTACTGGAACCAGCGGAATGAGAGCCGATTGCGGTCGGGGTCGGTGGACGTGCTGGCATCGAGTCCGAGCGGTTTGCCGACCGGGGTTTCGATTTCAATCACGTCGCTGCCGGAACTGCCATTCACCACGAGTTGCGGCGGGTGATTGGCAGCCGCAAACGGCTTCACGGTCCAATCCATGCGCGCGGCGAAGTCATTCTGGAATTCGCTGCGCCAGCGCCAGATGCTGGCCTGATCCGACGTCACGCCATTCACGGTATCGGCCGACGTCACGCGCGGAAACGAGTCACCGCCCTGCGTCCAGATCGGTCGTGTTTCGCCCAGGGGCTGGCGCAGCAGATAACGCCCGCCCCAACCGCCCCAATTCGGGTGATCACCCCATTGCAGGCCATTGGGAATCAGGCCCATGAAGCTCGGCGTGTCACCTTCCATGATGAATGCATATCGAAGATAACGCGCGCCCAGCGGCCCCTTCGCGCGGATGTTCCGCTCGAGCCACTCGTTGCTGACCGTTGTGAAATCGGCGCCCGCTCCATTGCGATAGAAATGGTCGCCGGAAATTCCCGTCCACGTGGCGCGGGCATAGTCCGCGCCGTCCTGTGTCGAGGGCGTGACGACATAGAAGAGTTGCGGAAACTCGCGCCGGATCCACGCGCCGGCGTCGTCCTGGTCGCTGATCGAATACACGCGCAGGTTGCGCACCAATCTTTCGAGCTGCCCGGGCGGCAGGTTTGCGCGGGCATGCCGCAGCGCTTCGGCGAGCGTATTGGCGCCACCCCAGAGAGCAACCCACAGCGGCCGCTGATCGTCGCGCTTCGCCGCGGTGAGCAAGGCCTGCGAGGCTGCCGACGGATGATCAGGATCCACGGCGGCAAGGCCATAACCGGCAACACCGCGGTACACGATCCGGCGCAGCTCCTCGGCATCGCGCCAGCCCTGGGCGTGCTCGCGCAGGCGCGGCAGCACCTGGCCATAGGCATCGATGATGTCGAGCGCGAGCTGCGGCTGCACCTTGTCGCGCTGCCAGACCGAGGTGGTGACACCGAGGCCTTCGATATCGATTTCATTGGAATACACCAGCAGTCGCACCAGCGACATCTGGTCGTCCGGTTCATTGCCGATGTCGGTCAGCACGAAGAGGCGCGGTGCATCCGCGGCCAACGACGGAGCGGCTGTGACAAAAAGCAGCGCGAGGGCCGTTGCGGCCGCAGTCCAGGGACGAAACATCTCAACCCTCCAGGGCGTGCGCCTTCAGGCGGTGAACCAGCAGTTGCTCGCCACGGTGATCCTGGTGTCGGAGCCGTAGTACGGCGTCACTTCGTGAAATAGATAGGAAGGGAACACGACCAGCTGCCCGGCCTGCAACTGCAGCTCGAGATCGCTCACGGCGAAGGGCTGGCGCAATCGTCGATTGGCCGGATCCAGGAACGCATCGGCTCCGCCGCGCGTGTCGAACAGGCGCAGCAGTCCGCCGCGTGTCGGGCCCGCCGGATCAATGCCGTCCTTCACGCAATACACCGCCGACCAGGAGGCCAGCGCATGATTGTGCGCGACGAAATATCCGGTACGGCGCGTGATGTGAAACCACGTATGGTTGATCAGGTGCAGGCGCGCAAATTCTTCGGACGGAGTCTCCGATGCCGCCATGGCGACACGAAACACCGATTCGAGCATGAACTTGCGCAGTTCCTGGACGCACGCCTGCGGCCAGTTGAAGAGGTCGACGCGGCTCTCGAACATCTCCGCCTGCGGGTTGTGAGACGGCGCGGGGTTTCGATACTCCGGTGTCTCCCGCGCCAGAAACAGTTGTTCGAGCTCGAGATTCAGCCGGTCGCAGGACTCGAGCCGGGCGTGACCGATGGGCACGGCGAATGCGGCGGTGAGCTCCACGTCGCCCTACTCGTTCCCGCCATCTTGGGCGTTGGCATTCATGAACCGTATCTTCGCGAACACGAGGATCAGCGAGGTGCCTGATCTGACCACCGACACTTCGTGCGGCAGATGCGCCGGGAACAGCGCCATCCAGCCGGGCAGTGGCGACCAGGTGTGATTGCCGTAGCGGTACGGCGATTTCAATTCCCAGTTGCTCGCATCCCGGTAGATCGACTCCAGCCGCCTTTCGTAGAGTCGCAGCACGCCGGCATGGTTGAACCCCGCATCGGACTTGCCCGCTTGCACGCAATACACCGCGAGCCACGAAGCACTCGAAAAATGCTGGGCCGGCACATGCCCGTTCGGCTGAACGATCGAACACCATCCCCGCGCCTGGATGTGCAACCTGGAGAATTCCGCCGCGCCGATGTTGTTCAACCCGGCAACGATCGCCGACGCGTGACCCAGGATCAGGCGCCTCAGTTCGACCACGGCCGCGTCGGGTGAGTCGAGGAAATCGTCCCCGCTGCGAAAGTGCAGCGGGTCACGAGACGCATCGTCCGGTGAGCGTCGCGAATCGCACAGTCTGGACAGCCGTTCGCTGAACTGCCGATCCATGCCGGTATTCACGGCCGCAAACGGAGTCGCAAACAGCGGCACCGTGCCGCTCGGGCCAGTCAACGCAGTCATGTGTTCATTCGTGTCGATGGGAAAGGAACTCTTCCAGTGCGGCCTTGAAGGCTTCCACGTAGGCATTGCGGTCGGAATTCTTGGAGGGAATGATCGTGAGCTTCGCGCCGGGGATCAACCCTGCCACCGTGGTCGCCATCTCGATCGAGTGCACATAGTCGCCCTCGTTGGCGATGACCAGTGTCGGCAATGAAAGGCGGGACATCTGTTCCCGCGTAACTCCAGGTCCTTGCGCTGGAATCCGGCTGAGAAGCGCCACGGTGGACTCGGGTTCCCGCTGAAAGAAGCTCCGCATCGACGCCGCATTGTCGGGAGACTCCCGCATCACCAACCGGTATCGCCCGGTAGCCTGGAGGCGCTCGAGCCCCTGCACGGGACCGTGTTGCGCCAGTAGTTCGGCGACATCGAGATAGATCTGGAGGCGTTCGGGCGCGGCTTCGCCGATCCACGCCGGCCTCGCGATGATCTGCGCGCTCACGCGTTCTGGATGGTGGACGGCCAGGTGCATCGCGATCGCGGCGCCCAGCGAGATGCCACCGACCACCGCGCGTCTCACGCCCAGGTGATCCAGCAACGCTGTCGCATCTGCCGCGAATTGCCGGATCGACAAGCCTTCGGACGCGCCCAACTCCGAATCCGCATGACCCCGGCATTCCAGGGTGATGCGGCGAAGGCGGGAAGATTCCGGAAACACTTCGGCAACCTGCGCCTGCGTCGCACCCAGGCCGTGCTGCCACAGCACGGGCGCGCCATCCCCTTCGTCGACATAGTTGAGCCTGCAGCCGTCACGGGTCTTGAAGCTGTTCAAGCGACTTCCTCGAGGACGCCTCTCAGGAAGCCCGAGACATACGCCGCGTCCTTTTCCGGGAAGTTGTGGCTGACGAGCGGACCGCGATAACCGGTCGACAGGATTGCCTTGAGGAAATTCCGGAAATCCACGACGCCGCGTCCCGCGGCGACGGCCTCTCCGGTTGCACTCACATCTTTCGTGTGAACCAGCGCCAGGTCTGCGCCGAGCAGGGACACGGCCTCCGCCACGACCTCGCGCTGCCGGCCCTGGCTCTGCGGCGGCAGGAGATTGGCCGCATCCATGACGATTTTCAGTCGGGCGCTCGCAACTTCATCCAGGAGCCGCCGCGCAATCCGGGCATTGGCAACGACGTTGCCATGCTCAGGCTCGACGCCGAGTGCAACGCCGTGAAGCTCCGCCAACTCGAGCGCGAAATCGAGCTCACCTCGCAGCGCAACCCAGGCCTCCGCGGATCCATTGTCCGGGTGAGCCGCCCACATGTCCGTTGCATTTCGCGATCCGGTGCACAACGTCACCAGCGGCACCTGCATGACTCGAGCGGCCCGCACGACGTTCGCGAAGCCGATCCGATCCGCCTGCCGCTTCGACCACATCGGGATGCGCCATGTTGTAGGTTCCTGACAGTGCGCTGATCGTCAGTCCGCTGCGGGTAGCGCCGGCCATCACCTCCCTGATCGCCGCCTCGGGCCAATCCTTCGGAAGGGAAGGCAGCCCCGCGCTCGAGAAGTTGAACTGGACGGTCTGGAAACCATCGCGCGCAATCTGGGGAAATATCCGGTCTATCCCGGCAGGCTGGTAGGTTCGGGAAAAGATCCCCAGCTCCACTACAGCGCTCCCTTCGCGCTCTCGATCTCGACACTCTTCCCGGATGCAACGGACTGCGCGATCGCCACCATCGTCTTGATCGAGGCGACCCCATCCGCGATGTCGGCGCCGCGCATCGGCGCGCCGGAAAGAACGCTGTCGGCAAATCCTTCCACCTGTCGGCGGTAGAAGTGCCCGTCTGCTCCGAGCACTCGGGTCGTCGTCGCACTGTCCTCATGGAAGAGCTCGACGTCGGCTCGACTTGTAGAACCAGGGGTTGTAGATCTTCGCGCAGGCGCTGCCGTTCTCTCCGTAAACCTGGAAACCTTCGTGCCAGTCCATGCGCACGCCGATGGTCAGGTCGAGGTGGCCGATCGCGCCGTTGTCGAACTCGACGTCGACGAACCAGCAGTACGCTCCGAAGCGCTGGTTGAGCCTCGCCTGCACCGCGCGAATCGGGCCACCCAGATAGCGAGCCAGGTCCACGAGGTGGCTGCCGTGAGCCAGCATGTAATAGCGTTGTTTGTCCGCCTTCGGATCACCATCGGGGCGCAGCGCCCTGGCTCCCTTGCGCGCCAGCGGCTGAACGGCGTCCGTCATCGCATAACGATGCGTGCTGTCGCAGTACCACGCCTTGAGCGCCAGCATCGCTCCCATACGCGTGCTGATGAAGTCCCTGGCTGATTCGATGCCCGGATCGAAGCGCAGCATGTGGCCGATCTGCAGGATCCTGCCGCTCTTCCTGACCGCGGCCTCGAGCTCCTCGACTTCTTCCACGGCAACGCCCGACCGGCTTCTCGCACAACACGTGTTTTCCGGCGGCCAGCGCTTTCAACGCGGCAGGAACATGAAAGGCGTCGGAAACGCCGATGATGACTGCCTCGATTTCCGGACTGGCGAGCATCCGGTCGTAGTCGAGATAGATGTTCTTCGCGTCGTAGAACCTGCCGAAGTGATGGGCGAGCCCTTCGTCCGCATCGCAAACTGCCGCGAGGACGGCATTGCGCGACTTCTGCACCGACTCGAGATGCGCGAACTGCGAGATGGGCCCGCACCCCAGGATTCCCATGCCTAACTTCTTCTCCGGCATGCCTCAGTAACCCATGACGCGCAGTCCCAGCGGGCTGAGGTCGGCGCGCGTAAACCGCCCCCTGAAGTCGACTTCGAAGTTGTCCGGTGCAAAGTCCGGCGCCGACAGCCCGGCTTCGAACGCGGCCTTCTGGATTTCCGCGTACTTGCGATTCTTGGCGCAGTCGGGCGCCGGCGCGATGTACATGACGCTCGAATAGCCGGTGCCGCGGTGCGCATCCTCGACGCCATGCAGTACATCGGGATGCCAGAAGATCGCGTCACCGGGCTGCATCAGCGGAATGGAGCCGTAGCCCTCCAGCAGGAGCGCGTGATACTCCTTGTTGATCACCATCGCGCGACACGCGGCGGCGCCACACAACTCGTCTTCCGGCACGTCGTCCTGGAGCGCGCGCAGCAGCATCCACGGCATCGCGTCGGCAATCGGCAACAACTGAAGTGTTCCGTCGTTGGGACCTTGCCGGGTCAATGCCGTCCAGCCCTGAAACGTCCGGAACATGCGGCACACGGCCGGCGACGGAATTTCCTGGATTTCCGTACGACCCCAGGCTTCGAATGGATCGTACTTTTCCAGGTCGCCGCCAAATACGTGGCGATACACCGTGCCGTGGTAAGCCGGATCGATCCAGCGATCGATGGATCCCGCATCGACATGAGCCGAAAGTCCGAGAGATGCATCGCCGGGTGCGCGGAAGCGGACCCGGTCCGCGTAGATGAGATTCAGATCGGGATCGAAGACCGGCCCGTCAGGCGACCCGAGGCGCCAGAGCCCGTTCAGGAATGACTGGGCTCTTGCCATGGCGGGATCGGTCCGCGCCTCCATCTGCGCCCGTGACCAGAACACGCCGTAGATCTGCGGTTTGGCACTGGCCAGTGTGCTGAAGTAGTTGTCGACCGCACCTCCCTTCTTCAGTTTCTCCAGGTAGTCATTGGTTTCGAGGTATCCCGAAAGGTCGGCGGTCCAGGCATCGACACGCGCGTCGTCGAACACGTTGCGGATGACGAGGCAGCCCCGCTGACGAATGTGATGCTTCTGCGCCTCGGTAATGCGATCGAGCTCGGCGAACTCGACGCTGGGAACCGGCAGCGTGCCGGAAGCCCGCTCGCGCACGATCTGCTCGACCTGCGCTTCGACGCGGGCCGTCACCGCGGCAAAACGCCTGGGCATGTCCGGGATCTGTGCGCGCAACTTGCGCTTGGTTTCGATGATCTTCTGTCGATGGGGAGCGTTGGCTTCGTTCGCTTTGCGAGTCTGTTCGAGCATGGGACTCCCCGGAGCGCGGCTCACGCGGCCGCGCGGCAGTTGCTTTCGATGAATTGCTGATGAGTCGGCAGCCGGCTCGCCTCGGCGTGCATGCGTGGCGCGCATCTTCTCCAGCCATGTCGCGCTGTCGGTGGCGTGAGCTTGCGGAGGCTGGTCGCACGCTTCGGGCAGATTGAGCTGGCCGACCTGCACCGCGAGCCACGACGCCTTGACGAACACTTCGTGCTCGCGCTGCACGATGCGGGCATTGCGGCGGAAATGCTCGATGCTCTCGCTCAACGTGTCCGGTATCGGCATGTTCGCGCAGTAGCGCCACAGCTCACCTTCGCTGCGCCGATTGAGATGGTAGTGAAGGATCAGGAAGTCGCGCACGCGCTCGAGCTCGCTGTTGGCGATGCGGTTGTATTCGTCGCGCAGTGCCGGATCGAATTTCCGGTCGGGAAACAACGCCACCAGCCGCAGGATGCCGGCCTGGATGAGATGCAGGCTGGTCGATTCCAGCGGCTCGAGGAATCCGCTCGACAAGCCGATGGCGACCACGTTGCGGTTCCAGCCCAATCGCCTCCGACCCGTCACGAAGCGCAGCGTGCGCGGCTCGGCCAGCGCCTTGCCGTCGAGATGGGCGAGCAAGGTGGCGGCCGCGCCTGTCTCGTCCAGGTAGTTGGATGAATAGACGTAACCGTTGCCGATGCGATGCTGCAACGGGATGCGCCACTGCCAGCCGGCCGATCGCGCCGTGGAGCGCGTATAGGGCAGGAATTCGCCGGCGCTCGCGCAGGGCACCGCGACCGCGCGATCGCAGGGCAACCAGTGCGTCCAGTCCTCGTAGCCGGTATGGAGCGCGTCCTCGATCAAGAGTCCGCGAAAACCCGAGCAATCGATGAACAATTCGCCCGGCACTTCGCGACCATCCTGCAGCTTCAGCGCCTCGACGTGTCCGGTCTCGCCGTTCAGCCGGCTCGCCACGATGCGACCCTCGATGCGCGTCACTCCGCGCCGCTCCGACACTTCGCGCAGATACGCGGCGTAGAGCGACGCATCGAAGTGATACGCATAGTCATAGGTGGACAACACGCTGCGCGGATCGCTCAGCGGCGGCGCAAACCGGGCCTGCGCGGCCACCACCCAGGCCATGCAATAGTCGTCGAGGCTCGATGAAGCCTTGCCCTGCCGCTGCGCCTGGTGCCAGAAGTACAGCAGGTGGCCGAAGTCGAAGGGCCGCCCGTAGGTGCCGAAAGGATGGAAGTAGCGCCGGCCGGGCTCCACCCAGTCGACGAACTGGATACCCAGCTTGTACGAGCCCTTGGTCCGGCGGATGAATTCGAATTCGTCCAGGCCCAACTTCTGGTTGAACTGCTTGATCGGCGGAATCGTCGCTTCACCGACTCCGACGATGCCGATCTCTTCGGACTCGATCAGCGTGATGCGGCAACCGGGCGGCAGGAGGTTAGACAGCGCGGCAGCCGTCATCCAGCCGGCCGAGCCGCCACCGGCGATGACGATGCGGGTGAGTTGATCTTCGGCTGGCACGGTTTGCCGGGACGCGGCTACTTGCGGTTACGCATGATGACGAAGCGCGCTCGCGCCGGCTCGTCGAGCACGCTGCTGTAGAAAAAGCTGTCCCGCATCTCCTCGATGACGAAATTCGGCGCCATGAGCTTCTGCAGCTGCTCCGTGGTGAAGTGAAAGGGCATCTGCACCTCCCGGCCGCCGAACTTGTCGTAGGTGATGAAACGTTTTTCCTCGCTGCTCATCGTCTTCAGCAGCAACACGCCGCCCGGCCGCAACACGCGCCGGATGCTCGCCACGTACTCCTCGTGGTTGAAGCTGGCGATCGAGTGATAACAGCCGCGATCGAGCACCAGGTCGAACTGGTTGTCAGCGAGGCGCGACTCGGCGATGTCGTCGAGCAGGAAGCTGATCGCGAGTCCGCCCTCCGCGGCGACCGCGTGTTTCGCAACCGCCAGAGCCGTTTCCGAAATATCGGTACCCACGACGCGGTGTCCCCGCCGGGCGAGCTCGATGCCCTGCGAGCCGCTGCAAGTACCGAGATCGAGTATGTCCAGGCTGTTCAGGCCGTTGGCGAGCAAGTACTCGTCGATGTCCGGGTCGAGCTTTTCACTGAACCAGGGCCACTTGTTCTGCGCGTACTTCTCGTACATCGCCTGGTTCTTGTGTTCCCATTTCTTCTTGTTCCAGTCCTGCAACTGGCGCTTGGTGGTCATGGCGAGCCTCGTTGGGCGAAACCGGCCTCAGCGGGTGAAGTTCGGGGAATCGGGCAGTAGCGATCGATGAACGACTGATGGTCAGGCATCTGCGCCAGGCTGTTGTCCACGTTCGCGCGGATCTGGTCCAGCGTCTGCTTGAGATTGGCGGTCCCGGGTATCCGGGTCGCGCCGTGGTGTCTTTCCGGGAATACGCCCTGCCCCATCATCACCTGGATCCAGGAGTCGATCCGGAACAGGTTGACCTTGTCTGGCCACACGAACCCGTTCTTCCGGAAGATCTCGATCCGGTGCGTGACATTGCGGGGCACTTCCATGTTGCGGTAGTGATTCCAGAAAGGGCTGTCATCCCGGCGCGTCTGCTTGTAGTGCAGGATGATGAAATCGCGCACTTCTTCCCATTCGAATTTGCTCTCGGTGTTGAAGCGCTCGGCCAGCTGCTCGAACTCGCCGCTGAAAGGGAAGAGCCGCATCAGGCGAATCAGGGCGGTGGTGATGAGGTGAATGCTGGTCGACTCGAGCGGCTCGAGGAATCCGGCCGCGAGTCCCATCGCAACACAGTTCCGGTGCCAGGGCTGGTGACGACGGCCGGTGCGGAATTTGAGTTGCCGCGGTTCGGTGATGGCCGGACCTTTCAGGTTCTTCACCAGCAACGAACGCGCCTCATCGTCGGAACAGAATCGGCTGCTGTAGACGATGCCGTTGCCGGTGCGATGCTGCAGCGGAATGCGCCATTGCCAGCCAACGGGATGCGCTATCGCCCGTGTATACGGCGGCGCCGCCTCCGTACTCTCGGTCTGCACCGCCCAGGCGCTGTCGGCGGCCAGCCAGTGCCCCCAATCCTCGAAGCCGACGCCGAGCACCTCGCCGATCAGCAGCCCGCGGAAACCCGTGCAGTCGATGAAAAAGTCTCCGGGGACGGATGCGCCGCTCTCCAGATCCAGCGACTCGATGTTGCCCGTCTGCGAGGACCCACTCTTCGAATACAAGTTGACCCTGGCGATCTTGCCCTCCACGCGCCTGACGCCGAGCGCTTCGCTCTTGCCGCGCAAGTACTGTGCGTACGCCGTGGCGTTGAGATGGTAGGCGTAGTTCACGTGGGTCTTACCGGCCTGGGTTGCGAACTTGCCCTGCTTTGCCGCCTTCCACTCCAGGCAGTAGTCCTCGAGAGGGCCGCCCAGTCCCTGCGAATGCAGCTCGAGCCAGTATTCATGGAACTCGGCCATCCACGATCCCTGGCCGATGACTCCGAAAGAATGGATGTAGCTGTCGCCGATGTTGGCCCAGTTGTCGAACCAGATGCCGATCTTGAAGGTGGCCTGCGTGGCCACCATGAACTCGCGCTCGTCGATCTCCATCAGGCTGTGGAAGCTCTTCATCGTAGGGATGGTGGCTTCACCCACGCCCACGGTGCCGATCAGATCGGACTCCACCAGCGTGATCTCGAGCTGACTACCGAGACGCTTGGCGAGGCTGTAAGCGGCGAGCCAGCCCGCGGTGCCGCCGCCGGCGATGACGAGGCGTGTTTTGCCGGAGTTCACGGGCGCAGGGTTCCTAACGATTCAAGCTGCGGTGCACGATGTCGCGGATGCGGCGCGCGTTCTCTTCATTCATGTCGGCGAGCGCGCCCTGGGCTTGCTCCGGCAGATGCGCCCGTGGCACCGAGTTGTCACCGAAGATGTAGTAGTCGAACAGCGCGCGCCAGCCCTGCCTGTCTATCAGCGGCCGGTCGCGCAGGCCGAGCATGGCGTGCATCAGCACATCCATCGGATCACCCATGTAGGCCGGCGAGTCGACCCACCAGTAGTTCATCATGACGTTGAAGCGGTCCAGCGCCTCGGCCTCGTGCCACCAGAGGCTCGGGTAGTACAACGCATCACCCGGCTCCATCTCGGCGATCCAGGCTTCGTCCAGCGCCTGCCGCAGTCGCGGGAAGCGGGTGAAGTCCGGTTGCCTGAGGTTCGCCATCGTCACCACCTGGCCGCCCGGCGTCGGAGCGAGCGGGCCTGGATACAGGTTCCGGATCTGCTCCGGCCGGAACAGCGTGAACCGCCGGCGTCCGAGTACGCAGCAGGCGATGTTGCGCGGCACGTCGTAGTGGGCCGCGGCGATCGACTCGGTGCCGATCCAGATCTTCCCGACACGCCGGTAGCGGTCGAACACCGGATGATTGAAGACCAGCGAGTTCTGCGCGGCGAGCCCCGGAAAGCTCTCCTCCACCACGATGGAGTTCATGTAGTAGTACGGGTGAACCTCGCTGCCAAGAATCGCGCGGATCTGGTCGAGCACTTCAATCAGGTCGCGACGCTCGGCCCGGTAATTGAAACCGGTCACCGACTCGTTGTAGCCGAAGCGACCGCGGATCTCCGCGTCGCCCACATACACGATCACCGGCTTCTTGTTGTAGTTGGCCGCGAGCAGCTCCATCACCCGGGCCGGCCCCTGGCGAGCCGCCTGCACCAGTGGCCAATCGGCGGTCAGTCCGCGCATCAGCACAGGCTCATTGCCGGCGAACAGCTCCTCGAAGGGAATGCGGTCGAACTTCAGCCCTTCGATGACTCTTACCTGGTGGCTCATGGCTGTGCCTTCAGGCCGACTGGAGTCTGGCGATCTTCAGGTTGACCAGTTTCTGAAAATTGCCGAGCGAGGAAATCAGGAAGTAGACCGGCCCGAGCAGGCCCAGCCGGTGCAGCCTGAGCAGTTGCTCGGCGTTCAAGGCCGCGAATTTTTCCTGGTTGATGGTGTGGTAACCGCTGAAGTCATAGCGCAGCTCAGGGAAGACCGGGATCTGTATCTTGACCTCTTCCAGCAGGTTCATCGCCACCAATTCGCGATACAACAGGCGATCGACCCGCAGGCCCGCGTCGACGGTCTGCAGCACGCGCTTGATGCCCTCGAGGTACGGCGACTCGCCGCCGAGCGGCAGGAACACCGGCTGCCCGTCCGCGCGCAGGCGCGGATGCTGGTCGTCGATCATCACCTTGATGCCGGCCGGAGCGTTTTCGCCGTCCTCGCCGCGAATGTAGCCCACAGAGAAAGGACCGCGGGCCAGCGTCGCCGGGATGAAAGTGCTGGTCCAGCGTTCTCCCTCGACGAACAGGTTTTCTTCCTTCTCGAAGCCAAGGATGGCGTGAGCGACGAAACCCGGCGCCTCGTCGGTCTTGCGCAGCAGCAGCGGATACTCCCGGTGCAACTCGTTGAACTCGGCGCTCAGCGCGACGGCACGGTTCACCATGTCGCCGTACTCCGGGCGGGCACGCGTGTCGACGGCGACTGTCCGGTGCTGGTCGTTGGTCAGGATAGTTATGGCCATGGATGAATTCGCGGCAAAAAAAAGGGTCCCCAGACAGATGCCTTGGGGACCCGATTATCCTCGCAGAGGATTCCCGCCGCCATCCGGCGGGAATCCCGTTCTTCTGCGTTCTTACTGGAAGTTGTAGCGCGCACTCAGCATGTAGCGCGCATCTCCCTCGCCGTTCCACCACTGCATCTGCTTGGTTCGGCTGTAGATGATCTGGCCTTCACTCGTGACGTTGATGCCGTCCAGGCCGACGGAGATCTTGTCATTGATGTTGTAGGTCAGGTTGAAGTCGACCTGTTTGAACTCGTCCACGAACCCCGGCATGCCCGCGTTGCCGGCATATACCGTCGACTGCAGGAACGCATCACGCCAGTTGTACGCCACACGAGCAGAGAAGCCGTACTTCTCGTAGATCAGCACGGCGTTCGCGGAGTCCGACAGTCCCTCCAGCGCGAACTGCTGGACATTCGGTGGCGCCGACAGGTCGTAGCCGACGTCTCCGTTGACGAACGTGGCGTTGAGCTGGAAGCCAAAGCCGCTGTTGCCAAAGAAGTGCTGCCACGCCATTTCGATTCCGTCGATCTTCGCGGTCTCCGTGTTGACCGGTTGCGTCAGATTGAACTGATACAACGGGTCGGCGACGGTGCCGCAAACGATTCTCGGCGTGGTTGCCAGGCTTGGCGTGCATGGGCCCGGAACGATCTCGTAGGCGGCGATGATGTTCAGCGCCTGTGCGGCACCACCGGGTTCCGAGGGGTCGATGTAGTCATTCGCACCACCCGGGAAGTTGGTCGAATCGCTCAGGATGGCCGCCATGGTGAACATGTTCTGCTCGTTCACCGCCCAACCCTGGGCAGTCAGGGCCGCGGCCGCATTGCCCGACAAGGTGCCGGGTTCGCCCGAGGCCATGTTCTGCAGATCGAACAGCGGAGTAACCGAGACGCCGGTACCGACGAAGTTGTTGACCGCCTTCGTGAAGAAGCCAATCGACGCATAGCTGCTGTCGCCGTAGTACCACTCGACCGACAGATCCAGGTTGGTCGACTCGAGCGGATCGAGTGCGGCGTTGCCCCTGTTGGCCGTCGGGCGACCGCCCAGCATCGACAGCGTCGATCCCGCGCCGACTCCGGTCGTCATGAACATCTGGTTGTACGACGGACGTGCGATGGTCTGGCTGACCGACGCACGGACTTTCAAGGTGTCGGTTACCGACACCGAGAAGTCGAGGTTCGGCAACCAATTGCTGTAGTCCGCACTATCACTGAGAGGCGTCAATTCAGAGCCGAAGACCGCGCCGAAGTCGTTATCGGACTGCCACACGAAGTGGTCCACGACGTTCTGCTGGGCATTCGCGTCGACCTTGGTCTGCTCGTAGCGCAGGCCAAACACGGTCTGCGTCTCCATCCCGCCGATTTCGCCATCGAACTTGGCCTGTACGTAGGCCGAGTACACGTCTTCTTCGATCGTGTTGTTGTCGTAGGCAACCTGGGTCAGGTTGGCGGAGCTCCAGTTCGGGTACACCGTACTGCCCTCCATCGCCTGCACGAAGGACCACGGGTCGACGCTGAAGGACTCCGCGCCGAGTGTCGTCAGGTAGTAGTCAGCCGCGCTCGGAAACTGCGAGGAATCGGGAAAACCCTCGAAGTTCAGGTCGTTGAAGTCGTTCAGCACGTTGACCTGAGTCACGAGATTCGGATCGTCAATGTCGGACCCGCCCGCGGGATTGAAGCCAACGCCCCAACCGCCGAGGAAGTCCTGGGTCTCCGAGTGCTGCGCATGCATCTTGGTGCTCATCAGGCCGACGCCGAACTTCACAGCGACCGACTCATCCTTTTGCCACGCTCCCGTCAGCTGGAACTGGTTGGTGTCGGTTTCCTGCGCGGAGAAGATCGTACGGAACGTCTGGGTGGAGATATCGGGGACATCCAGCACTCCGTTGCCATTGCCGAACGCGTTCGCGGTGTTTTCGAGGACGCCCACCGTCGCGGTCGGCACGCCGCCGCCGTAGTACGCCGCCTGCCAGCCCGCACCGGCCGCCGCGACGTTCATGCGCACGCTGTTGTTGCCTCCCGGCCCATCGCCCGCGGACTCGGAGCTGGATATCGCCGCGTCGAAGCCGAGCGACCATCCATCGCCGAACTTCTGAGTGACGTTCAAGCCAATCGAGGTGCTTTCGTCCTTGGTATTGTCATCCCAGCTGGCATAGAACAAGTCCTTGCCGCGGCCACCAGGCGTAGCAATCGGTTCGATCAGCGCCAACGGAGTGGCGACGACGTCACTGCCATCGAACTCGATGTAGCTGTACTGGCGCGAGAACCAGATGCCGGGCACCAGGTTGTCGGAGGCCAGCGTCTGCGAGGTGTACATCGCGTCCGCGGTGATCGTGGTGTTCTCGGTCGGAGCGAACTGCATGGTCACCATGCCATTGATGCGCTCGCGGTCGATCGAGGCCACGTTCAGGCCCATGTTCGCGGGAATCGCAATGAGCGCGCCATCGGCCGGCGCATTGACGATTTCCGCGCCCGGCAAGAAGTTGGCCAGGTCGTCGCTGTAATTCAGGAACTGGTACTGCGACACGTTGACGCCACGGCTGCCGGTCTTGCGCTCCTGGTAAGAAGCGAAAGCCGCGACGCCAAAGGTCTCGCCATCGTTCGCCCAGCTCATCAGGCCGCTCAATTCCGGGGTGATCTCGTCGTCACCGCCTCCATCCATGACGGCTTTCGCACCCACCGACGCCCGGTTGCCGCTTTCCAGCGGCCGGATCGTCTTGATGTTGAGTGTCGCGCCGATGCCGCCCGAGGGCGCGGCAGCATTGCCGGTCTTCCAGACCTCGAGGCCGCTCACGCCTTCCGAGGCGAGGGTGGAGAAGTCGAAGGAGCGCGAGGTGCCCTGCGCGCCGGCGTTGTCGGAGTTGCCCGTGATGGTGCCGACGCTCGCAGCCGGAAGCTGACGGCCGTTCAGGGTCACCAGGTTGAAGCCGGGGCCGAAGCCACGAACGGTAACGGCGTTGCCTTCGCCGTTGCGACGGTCGATGGATACGCCGGTGATACGTTGCAGCGATTCGGCGAGGTTGGTGTCCGGGAACTTGCCGATGTCCTCGGCGGAAATTGCGTCGACGACGCCGGTTGCGTTGCGCTTGGTCTCCATCGACTGCTGCAAGCTGCCGCGGATACCGGTGACGACGACTTCATCGAGTTCGTCGGCCTGGTCCTGGGCGAATACAGGGTTGATCAGCACTGCACCACCTACGATGGTGAACAGTAGCTTCGATGTTATCGGCACTGCGTTTGGATTGAGCTTCATAGTTAGATTTCTCCTCCGTTCTCGTCCATCTAGTTGTGAATCGGTAATTGGACGCTCAGCAATCAAACTTGAATTGACCGGGAAAGCAGCTCAGGAACGTCGCGACGACGCTCCGTGAGCAGCAAGGAAAACTGGTGGGGGTCCGCGGGATTTGCAGACTCGTCTGGCGCGGTGACCCGGCGCGGGAATAGCTAGGCGCAGCAATGCACAAGTTACGAGCCCCCTCGAACTCGCGGCGAGAATATTAAGACTGTGGACAGAAGTCCACACACGCATCCGACGATGTCCGAGACATGCGAGTGGACAGGAGGGCCTGTCTACTCCTCCAATATCAATGACCTGTGCGCGGCTAGCGGACAACGCGCTTGTTTTGCTGTTTCCGCGAGGTAGCGCTAACAGCACAAAAACAACAGTTTCTGCAGCGCGATCGGACCCCGCTGGCGGGACGGCGCAACCGGCAGAACTCGCCGCTCCGAAGGCGGACATGATCACGCCGTGGCAGGCACGGTAGTTAGAGAGCGCGAACGTGCCCTTGATGATGGTCTCACCGAATTCTCCTCCGCCTGATGCCCTTGGTTCTTCTACGCATGGCGGGGCAGAGTGATGGGCGCAATACGGCGCGATGCACCGCCGGCAAGCGTACTTGCCGCGGCAGACCTGTCCGCACTCCCTTCTCTCGCTCACAACCCTTTGCAACCGCGGCGGGTCTGCCCGAAGACTCGGGGGGGACCTTGTTCATGCGGGCAGGCCGCGCCGCGTGCAAAGACGTTGTTGGAGGTTCGCGCCCGAACGGCGCGCGCCTCGCCCCTCTTGAAATCCCTGTGCGCGCGGAGCGTTGTGCCCCATCCACAATCGCCTCCACACGCTGCGCGCCTGAGACTACGGAAAAAGACACCGTTGTCAAATTTGCTTATTCACCGACGCGTCGTGATAGCGCTAACTACGCGGCATTTCTCACATGACACCGCTGGTCTTTCTGGCGGCACGTTGCCGCCGCCTGCCGCAACGCGGTAGAACGGCGTTCCGGCCCCAGGAGCGGGCTTCGAGGGAGCAGCCGTTGAGCGCAGATGCCAGCGCAGTGGCCGATCACGCGCCGACGACGCCACGCGCGGTGGGCTGGCGATTCATCGTCTTCTATGCAATCGGTTACACCGGCATATGGCTCGCGCTCCTGACGCCCGCGCTGGTGAGCCTCGCGCTGCGCCTGCGACAACTCTCTCCCACGACCGCCACGCAGGATCTCGCGCTGGTGCTGTCCGTCGGTGCCATCTTCGCGATCGTCGGCAACCCGATCTTCGGTCACCTGAGCGATCGCACGCGCTCGAGATTCGGACGCCGCCGACCGTGGCTGGTGGGTGGAATGTTATGCGGTGCGGCCGCGCTGCTGATCACCGCGCGCGCCGACAGCGTGATGGTCGTGCTCGTTGGCTGGTGTCTCGCGCAGCTCGCGTTCAACGCGGTGCTCGCGGCGATGGTCGCAATCCTGCCGGACCAGGTCCCCGAGCAGCAGCGCGGGACCGTGTCCGGCGTGATCGCCATCTGCCTGCCGCTCGGCCAGGCGCTGGGCACGCTGGTCGTGCGCGGCGTTTCCGAGTCCACGATGCTCATTTTCCTGCTGCCCGCGGCCCTCGGGACAGCCGCCGTGCTCCTGTTGGTCTGGAAGCTGCCCGACTGCGCGAACGGAAAGGACACAACCACCTCGCTCACGCTGCGCGAATCCTTGCGGTCGTTCTGGATCGATCCCCGCGCCTACCCGGACTTCGCGTGGGCCTGTCTCAGCCGCTTCCTGCTCGCCATGGGGAGCGCCTCGATCATTACCTACCAGCCTTACTACCTCATCGAGGGCCTGGGCTTCGATGACGCCGACATCGCGGAACGCGTCTCGCAGGCGGTGCTGATCCAGACCGTTCTCATGGTGGTGTTCGGACTGGCGAGCGGCAGGCTGTCGGACCTCACGCAGCGTCGCAAGGCCTTCGTATTCACAGGAGGCGCCCTCTACGGCGCGGGACTGTGCCTGATCGCGTTTGCGGATTCCTACGATGCCTTCATCGCCGGCATGGCGACGGTCGGCATCGGACATGGCATCTTCTTCGGCACGGACCTGGCGCTGGTCACCGGCGTCCTGCGCTCGCGCCCCCACGCGTCGGGCAAGGACCTGGGTCTGCTCAACGTTGCGAACACGCTGCCTCAGTGCTTCACGCCGGCGCTGGGCTCGTTGGTCCTGCAGGGCTACGACTACACCACGCTGTTCGTGATTGGCGCCTGCTGCGCGTTTTTGAGCTCGCTCGCCATCCTGCCGCTGCGCAGCGTCCGGTAATAAGTACCAACGGTGTCTCGAGGCTTCCCATTTTGACGGTGCGCTGATTTACTTCGAGGCATGAGCACCGCAACGATCCGTGACGTCGCCGCGCAGGCGAAGGTTTCGATCAAGACGGTTTCGCGCGTCATCAACAACGTGACGACCGTGAAGTCGCACACGCGCGAGAAGGTGCTGCGCGTCATCCGCAAGCTCGACTATCACCCGAATCCATCGGCGCGCGGCCTCTCGGGGGCCCGCTCCTATCTCATCGGCCTGCTCTACGACCACTCCTGCGAGTACTACGCCACCAGCGTGCTCGCCGGCGTCGTCGAGACCTGCCGGGCCGCGCACTACCAGGTGATCATGCAGCCCTGCGACTCCCGCTCGCCATTGCTGACCGACGAGATCTCGCGCAACGTGAAGCAGGCGCGCGCGGCGGGTGTCATCCTGACGCCGCCGCTCTCGGACCAGGCGGCGCTGCTCGGCGTGCTGAAGCAGCAGCGGATACCCTACGTGCGCATCGCACCCGCCGAGCATTCGGAAAGCCAGCGCAGCGTTTTCACGAACGACCGCGAGAGCAGCGCGCGCATGACGGAACATCTCGCGGCACTCGGACACACGCGCATCGGCTTCATCATCGGCCACCCGGACCACGCGGCGGTCGCGAACCGCTACAAGGGCTACCTCGACGGGCTGAAGAACTGCGGGCTCGAGCTCGACAAGACGATCGTCGCCCAGGGCTACAACTCCCACTCTTCGGGCATGCAATGCGCGCGCAAGCTGCTGCAGGTGCCGGACGAGGCACGACCCACGGCCATCTTCGCCAGCAACGACCACATGGCCGCCGGCGTGCTGGCGGTGGCGCACAGCCTCGGTCTCGGCGTGCCCGACGACCTGTCGGTGGCCGGCTTCGACGACATGCCGCTCGCCAGCCAGGTGTGGCCGGCGCTCACCACCATCCGCCAACCCATCAGCGCGATGTCGGCAAAAGCCGCGGACCTGCTGTTGCAGCAGTTGCGCGGCGAACCGGAGGATCGCACGGCGCACGTGCTCGAATCCTCGGTGACGTTTCGCCAGTCGACCGGGCCGGCGCACAGCCAGAAGCTGGCGCAGGTGCGCCGCGTGCGGCGCGCGAAGGCCGCGCGGTCCGCCGCGGCGACCGAGAAATAGCGCTGCCGCTCAGGTCGCGCGCAGGGCCAGCGCTGCGGTCTCCGCTTCCGGACCGACGATCACGTGCCAGGTGCTCTGCGCGACCTGCACGACTCCGCGAAAACCCGCCGCTTCGAGCGCGGCCGCATCGACGGATGACGCATCCCTTGCCGTGATCTTGAGTCGCGTCGAGAACACCTCGACTCCCGCGAGATTCGTCCGGCCGCCGAACGCACGCGCCAGCGCCTGAACGTCGGCGGACCCGCGCGATACCCCGGCAGCAGCGCCTTCGCGCAGGGCTCGACGGATGTCTCCGGCCAACTGGTCGGCAACGGGACCGACGACCACCTGCAGCGTATTCGAGGACGGCCGCACGATGCCGCGCGATCCGAGCCTCTTCAATGCGGCCTCGTCGATGGCCTGGCTGTTCGCGACCACGAGGCGCAAACGCGTGGTGCAGGCGTCGACCTTCTCGAGGTTGGCGGCGCCACCGAGCGCGGTCACCCAGCCGCCGGCGCCGCTCGCGCCCGCGTCCGCCGGCGCCGCCACGGCGTCGCCTTCCTCGGGTTCGCGGCCCGGGGTCTTCAGATCGAACTTCACGATCGCCCAGCGAAAGACGCCGTAGTACAGCGCGAAGTACACCGCGCCGATGGGCAGCAGCATCCACGGCCGCGTGGAGCGCGAGAAGTTGAGGACGTAGTCGAACAAGCCTGCGGAGAAGCCGAAACCCAGGCGTACCGAGAAGACGTCCATGACCATCATGGCGATGCCGGTCATGATGGCGTGCAAGGCGTACAGCAGGGGCGCGAGGAACATGAACGCGAACTCGATGGGTTCCGTCACGCCCGTCAGGAACGAGGTCAGTGCCATCGAGCTCAACATGCCGCCGACGGCCTTGCGCCGCTCCGGGCGCGCCGCGCGATACATCGCCAGACACGCGGCGGGCAATCCGAACATCATCACGGGGAAGAAGCCGCTCATGAACGCGCCGGCGGATGGATCTCCCTTGAAGAACCGGCCGATGTCGCCGGTCGCTCCGTCGAAGTTGCCGATTTGGAACCAGACGACGTTGTTGATGAGGTGATGCAGGCCGGTGACGATCAGCACGCGGTTCAGCGCGCCGTAGATGAACATGCCGACCTGGCCCGAGCCGAGCACCGCTGCGCTCAGCGCCTTCATGCCGGTTTCGAGCGCCGGAAATCCGAAGCCCAGGCACAACGCGAGCACGACGCCCGCGAGACCGCTCGCGATCGGAACGAATCTCCGTCCGCCGAAGAAGGCGAGATAGGCAGGCAAACGGATTTCGCTGTAGCGGTTGTAGAGCACGCCCGAGATCAGGCCCGAAAGAATGCCGGCCGGCACGCTGAGGAAATGGATTTCCTTCGCGCGAAACGCGGCGGCCGCCATTTTCGCAGCATCCTCGCGCAGCTTGTCGGCGAGCGTGGCGAATCCGGCGGTGACCTCGGGCGGTACTTCGATCAGCGACTCCGCACCCTTGGTGGCGACCAGGTAGCAGACGACCGCCGCCAGCCCGGCCGCG
Source organism: uncultured Pseudomonadota bacterium (assembly GCA_963774045.1). Classification (GTDB taxonomy): domain Bacteria; phylum Pseudomonadota; class Gammaproteobacteria; order Steroidobacterales; family Steroidobacteraceae; genus CADEED01. The sequence goes on along the minus strand of CAVZED010000014.1, from coordinate 20,211 downwards.
CCGTGGTTCTCGCGCGCGAACCCGACGGCGACGCCGATCGCGAACAGCAATCCCAGGTTGGCGAATATCGCGTCGCCGGCAGCCGCGATCGCCGCGACGTCCAGGAGATCGGGCTGTCCCAGCCTCAACAGCAGCGCCGCGACGGGCAAGACCGCGATCGGCAACATCATGGCGCGGCCGACCTGCTGCAATCCGGAGAGTATGGCTTTCACTATCTACCCCTGGTTCGAGGGTTGTGTGGCGAGCATGGCACGCACTGCGCCCGACGACGGCAGCGCGAGCGAACGGTGGGCGAGCCGGCGGCACGCTTCGAGCGAAAGCGAACCGACGAGCGACTTGATCCTGGGAATGGCCGCGGGCACCGCGGAGAGCTCGGTCACGCCGAGACCCAGCAACAGCGGCACCGCCGCCGGATCCGAGGCGAGTCCACCACACACCGCGACCGGACGATGCTGCCGCGCGGCGGCCTCGCACACGGTGCCGATCAGGCGCAGCACCGCCGGATGCACGCCGTCGATGCGCGCCGCGAGCTCCGCGTGCCCGCGATCCATCGCCAGCGTGTATTGCGCGAGATCGTTGGTGCCGATCGAGAGGAAATCGACCTCGGCCGCGAGTTGGTCCGCGAGCATGGCCGCGGCCGGAGTTTCGATCATCACGCCGAGCTGCGGCACGGTGCTTCGAGTCGACTGGACCAGCCGATCCAGCATCGCGCGGACGGCCCGGATTTCTTCGACATCGGTGATCATCGGCAGCAGGATGCGGCATTGCCCCGCGGGAACTCCGAGCAACGCGCGCAGCTGGACTTCCAGCAGGTCCGGCCGCCACAGGCTCGTGCGGATGCCGCGCAGTCCCAGCGCGGGATTCTCCTCGGCCGGCAACGGTAGATAGGGAATGGGCTTGTCGCCGCCGGCATCGAGCGTGCGGATCACGAGCGGCCGGCCGGCGAGGACTTCCGCCACCTTTGCATAGGCCGAGGTTTGTTCGGCTTCGTCCGGCGCGGACTCGCGCTCGAGGAACAGGAACTCGGTGCGCAGCAATCCGCAACCTTCGGCGCCATGCTCGATCGCAAGCCGGGCGTCGGCCACGGTACCGACCAGGTTGGCAAAAATCTCGATGCGTTCGCCGCTCGCGAGCCGGCCGGGTTGCTGGGCGGTGGCGAGCTCCCGGGCGCGCGTGTCGCGCCTGGCCGCGAGCTCGCGTTCGGCGGCGGCGAGCTCGCCTGCGGCGGGCGCGGCGCGCAACGTGCCCGCATCCGCGTCGAGGATCACGGGCGTGTCGCGACGAATCTCCAGCAGCGCGTCTCCGACCGCGACCAGCATCGGAATGCCCATGACTCCCGCAAGGATCGCCACGTGCGAGGTCGGGCCACCGCTGGCCAGCGCGATTCCCGCGAGCGTGCCGGGCGCGATGTCGATGAGCTGCGAGGGTTTGAGGTCGCGCGCCAGCAGGATGGCGCCGCGCGGAATCGCCGGTGCATCTCCACCCGCGTGCCCCAGCGCTACCAGGATCTGCCGCTCGAGATCGGCCAGGTCGTCGACGCGCTCGGCGAGCAGCGTGTTCCCGGTTGCTTCCAGCCCGCGTGCGCTCTCGCGCGACGCCGCGCGCCAGGCGAAGCCCGCGCTCTTGCCGGCAGCGATCGCGACCTCCGCCGCGCCGGTGAGCGTGGCGTCGTCCAGCAGCTCGAGATGCGCGTCGATGACCTCGGCGGCGGCACCCGTCATCGCCCGCACGCGCTCGGCAAGCCGTGTCCGCACGGTGGCGCGTGCGGCCGCCAATGCGGCGCGTTCGGTCTCCACGCCGCGGCCGGCCTCGACGACCGCGATCTCGGCCGTCTGCAGATAGAACGCCTGGCCGACCGCGTAGCCGCGGCTCGCGATGACACCGCCCAAGCTGCCGTCGGCGGATGACGCTCGCGCGCGGGACGGCGCCGGGGCGGGCGCATGCGCCGGCATCTTCTCGAGATCGCGCACGACACGCGCGACGGCGGCGACGGCGGCGGCCGCTTCCGCCGTGAACCCGGCGATGACGACCTCGTCGCCACCCTTGATTCCGAGCGACATCAACGCGACGACGCTGCGCGGATCGACGCCGCGGCCGCGCGCGCGCAGCTCGAGCGTGAACGGCAGCGCCTTCGCCTGTCGCGCGATCAGCGCGGCGGGGCGCGCATGGATTCCGTGCGCGTGGCGAACGACGACAGCCTCGCTGACGACCGGCGCGCCGCCCGCGGCCGTTTCGGCAGCGCCCGCCTCCACCTCTTCGAGGGTCAACAGCTCGTCGCGGACCGCGACGCGGCCCACACGCGTGCCGACGACGCGGAATCGTTCACCGTTCGTGATCACGATGGGCGTCACGAGGCTGGCGGCTTTCCGCGCCAGCAGGTCGAGGTCGAACTTCAGCAGCGGATCGCCGGCATGCACGCGTTCGCCCTTGCGCACGAGCAGCTCGAAGCCCTCGCCTGCCAGGCCCACGGTATCGATGCCGACGTGCATGAGGATTTCCGCGCCATTGGCATGGCGCAGGGCAATTGCGTGGCGCGAGGCGGCGATCGAGATGACTTCGCCGTCGCAGGGCGCATGCAGCACGTTGCCGAGAGGATCGATCGCGACGCCGTCACCCAGCATCCGCTTCGCGAACACTTCGTCGGGAATCTCCTCCGGCGGCACGCTCCAGCCCGCGAGCGGCGCCTGCAGCGTCATTCGTGCCACGATCAGTTTCCGCCCAGTTCCACGTTGTCCAGCACCCACGTGGGATCGAGTCTGGCGCGCGTGAAGCTGAAGCAAAGGTCTCTTGTTCCGCCCTGCGCCGGCAGCTCCGCGGCCGGCAGGGTCGAGAGCGCGAAATTCGCTACCGCCGGCGTCAGCGGAATGGACGCCACGGGCGCACCTTCGCAGCCGCCGACTCGAACCTCGAGCTCGCCGTCGGCCGTGCGCGGTTTCGGCAGCGGAATTCCCGCGGCATCCTTGCCGATCTGGAAGTTGAACGGGATCTGGCCGACGGTGGCCTTCAGCGACTTGGGCTTCGAGAGATCCACGGCCTTCCAGACCCAGCAGGGGTTCGAGATGTTGACGTAGAACACCGCACGTTTGCCTTCGATGGGCGCGTCGTCCTCGAGCGAGAGTAGATAGCCGCCGCCGCAGGTTTCGAGCTGGTGGCTGGTGCGCCTGTCGGGTTCCGGGGCCGGCCATTCCGTCTGCTTCGCGTAGCGGATGCCGAGCAGGTCGTACCGGGCGAGCTGCGCGGGCATGCGCTCGCTGAAACTCTGCCAGTCGATACGGTTCGGCATCGACCACGCGACCTCGGCCAGCGCCGCCGCGCGCGGGAACGCCTGGTATTCGATGCGGTCGTCGGAGCGCATGAACTCCGCCCAGAGATTCGCCTGCACGCCGAGGATGTGTTTGCGGTCTTGCTGCTCGATCTTGTCAGGCACCGGATTGAACTCGTATACCTGCTTGAGCGTGAGCACGTTGCTGCGGCCCGGCGCGGGATCGCCATCGCTCTGCCAGTGGTCGAGATACAGGTCGGGCGCGGGGGAAAGCACGGTGTCATGACCCGCCTTCGAGGCCGTGATCGCGCCGTCGATGCCGCGCCATGACATGACCGTGGCGTCCTTCGCGAGACCGCCCTCCAGGATCTCGTCCCAGCCGACGAGCTTGCGGCCGTGCGCGCTCAGGAATTTCCCGGCGCGCGTGATGAAGTAGCTCTGCAGCCCATGTTCATCCTTCACGCCGAGCTCGCGGATGCGCGCCTGGATGCGTGGCGACGCGATCCACTCGTCTTTCCAGGCCTCGTCGCCGCCGACGTGGATGTAGTCGCCGGGAAACAGCTCGATGGTTTCGGCGAGCACGTCCTCGAGGAACCTGAACGTCGACTCTTCGGCATTGAACAGCGTGGTGTAGACGCCCCAGTCGCCGGGCACTTCCTTCGGCAGCTTGCGCGACACGCCGAGCTCCGGGTACGCGACCACGGCCGCGCTCGCGTGCCCCGGCATCTCGATTTCCGGGACGATCGTGATGTGGCGTTCGGCCGCGTAGGCGACGATTGCACGCACGTCATCCTGCGTGTAGAAGCCGCCGATGACGCGCGGCTTGCCGGTGGCGGGGTCGATGTCCGCGCGCGGCGCCTGTCCCGCAGGCACGCGCCAGGCTCCGACGCTGGTGAGCTTCGGATACTTCTTTATCTCCAGGCGCCAGGCCTGGTCGTCGGTCAGATGCCAGTGGAGCACGTTGAGTTTGTGCAACGCCATCCAGTCGATGAACTTCCGGATGAAGTCCGGCGACTGGTAGTGGCGCGCGGAATCGAGCATGAGTCCGCGCCAGGCGAAGCGCGGCTCGTCGTTGATGAGCATCGCGGGGACGCCGGCGTCGGCATCGGGCGCGGTGAGCAACTGCCACACGGAGACCGCGCCGTAGAAGAGTCCGCGCGGGTCGCGCGCGCTGACGGTCAGGCCCGACCTGGTGGCCAGGATCGAGTAGGCCTCTGCGCCCATCTTCGCGTCCGAGAGCTCGAAGGTTATCGCCTTGTCGCCAGACTCCGCGATCGTGAGCGTCAGGCCCTTCGTGCGTTTCATGAGAGCGACGAAGTAGTTCGCGACCGGCGCGGCGTCGCCGCGGACGATCACCGGCGTCGTCGCGTCCACCTTGAAGACGCCTCGGCCGCCGGAGACGTACGAAGGCGCCGGTATGATCGACAGCGCCGGGGGCGGCGACTTGAAATCCTCGGCCTGCGGCGAACACGCGGCCAGTGTCAACGCGGCGCACGCCGCGACCGTACGACCCTTCCACCCATTTCCATGCGTCATCGGTCCCTTCTCCGCTGTACCATTTCGACATGAATTCGACGGCCAATCCCCACGCGGCAAGATACGCCGAGCTGCGCAGGAGTGGCGACATCAATGGCGCCACCGGCGTCTTGAAGCAGGCTCTCTCGGAGGATCCGCGCGCCGACTGGGCCTACACCGAGCTCATAGAGTTGTTGTTTGCCACCGGCAGGCGAGCCGACTCCGAGGCGCTGGCGCGCGTCGCATTGCGCGTGAACCCGCGCAATGCGCGCGCGCACGATCTGTTCGGTTCGATCCTTTCCGAGCTCAACGACCTGCCCGCCGGCGAATGGCATTTCCGCCGTGCGCTCGAACTGGATGGCGAATCCCCGCCCGTGCTCGCGAACCTTGCGCTCAATCTCATGCAACAGGGCCGCACCGATGAGGCCGAAATCCATTTCGCGCGCTCCGACTCGCTCGCACCGCGGCAGCTCCGCACGCTCGCGCACTGGTCGAAGCTGGCCGAGGTCTCGGGCGACATTCCGCGCGCACAGGAGTTGCTGGAACGCGCCGCGGCGGCGCATTCGGCAAAGGACGTCGACCTGCTGCGTGCGAATCTGCTGGCGCGCACCGGCAAGCCGGCGGACGCGCTCGCCTTGATCGATTCGGCGCCTGACGATGAATGGCGATGCGATGCTCGAGCGCGGGCGGCTGCTCGACCGGCTCGGCCGGTTCGACGAGGCCTGGACACAACTCGTCGCGGGCAAGGCGCAAATCGCGCGCGAATCCGGCGGACTCGTCTATCCCACCGCGGCCGTCGAAACCTTCTTCGCGCGCATGAAGAAGTTCTTCGTGCTCGAAAACATCCGGCTGCTGCCTCGCGCGGCGCACCGCACCGACGTGCCGCAGCCTTTGTTCATCGTCGGGTTTCCCCGCTCCGGCACGACGTTGATCGAACAGGTGCTCACCAGCCATTCTGCGATACGCGCCGGCGGCGAGCTCTCCTTCATCACGGAACTGCGCAAGCTCTCGCTGCAGCAATTCCCGTCGCAGGAGCCGTACCCGGAGAGCCTGCGTGAAATCCTGACCGCCGATCACCGCTACGCCGCCACGCTGTTCCGCGACTACTATTTCGCGCGCGCGGAAGGTTACGGGCTGACCGGTCCCGGGCGCGCATATTTCACCGACAAGATGCCGTTCAACGAGATCTGGCTGCCGGTCATCCGCATGGCGTTCCCGGAAGCGAAGGTCGTGCGGATCCTGCGTCATCCGCTGGATGTCTGCGTTTCGATTCTCGCCAACAACATGACACATGGGTTCAACTCTGGTTACGCGGTGCCCGACATCGTGCATCACCTCGTCGCCGTCTCCGATCTCGACGCGCACTACGCGCGCGAGACGCAGGGCGCCGGCGTCTGGCCCGACGAGTTCGTGCTCCGATACGAGGATTTCGTGACCGACCAGCGGGGCCAGACGGAAAAGTTGCTGCGCTTCCTCGGCCTGCCGTTCGAGGACGCCTGCCTCGATTTCCACAGCAACCGGCGTTATGCGCCCACGCCCAGTTATGCGCAGGTGACGCAGAAGCTCAACGACAAGTCGATCGGGCGCCATCGCCACTACCCGGCGCAGCTCGCGCCGTTCCTCGCGCAACTCGAGCCGCTGCTGCGCGCGCGCGGTTATTGATCCCCGCGCGCACGCAGCAACGAGTCGAGGGAGGAGCCCTCAGAACTTCACGCGCACTCCCATGTAGTACACGCGGCCGTTGTCGTAGATCGCGCGCGGCCGGAACTCGTCACCCGCGAAGAACTCGCTCTTTTCGTTGAGGATGTTCTGCGCTTCGAACGTGCCGCACGATGTTGGGCGTGACGTTCACGGACAACGAAGCGTCGAGCGACGTGAGCTCTTTCTGGTTGAGCTGCGTCGAGCGGTCGAACGTCACGAAGTACTCCGAACGATACGTGTACGCGAGACGCGAGCTGAGCCGCTCGTTCTCGAAATACGCCGCGACGTTATAGGTGTTCTTCGAGTTGCCCGGCAGCGGATCGCCGTTGTCCGCCTCGCCATCGGAGTACGTGTAGTTGCCGTCGACACCAAAACCACCGGCGATGGCCCTGGTGACCGACAGTTCCGCGCCCTTGATCGAGCCACCACCGCCGTTCGAACGACGGTTGATGGTGAACGGACAGAGGAACGTGTTCGGCGCGGGCCCGGCCGTGCACGACAGCGACGGCGAGGTGTTCGCCTGGACCTGGAAAGTCTCGACGCCCGGGCTATCCGTGATGAACGACTTGATGTCCTTGTAATAGAGAGCCGCCGCGAACTTGGAGTCCGCGTCCGGATACCACTCGAGCGACACGTCCGCCTGCGTCGCGCGGTACGGATCGAGGTCCGGATTGCCACCGGTGCCGGAGAGTGACCCCGGGTTGAGGCTCACGCGCGGTGCCACGTCCGTGTAGTCGGGACGCGCCATCACCTTGGCCGCGGAGACGTGCAGGATGAGCTGGTTCGTGAACTTGAAGGCCAGGTTCACGCTCGGCAGCACGTCGGTGTAGTCGCGCTCCACGGTGATCGGATCGTAATTGCCGAAAGGATTCGCGGTGGCGCCGCCGCCGACGACGTAACCGCGCGAGGTCTGGTCGGTCTTGACGTAGCGCACGCCCGCATTGCCGTTCCAATTGCCGCTGCCGAAATTCGCCATGACGTAGCCAGCGGTGCCCTTTTCGGTCACCGAGAAGCTCTGCTGCGGATACAGCACGCGGCCCGGGCCGCCTTCGAGGTTGTCGAACAGGATGTCCTTCACCGCGTCGCGGTCGATCTGCCAGTACTCGTCGATCGTGCCCGCCGCCTTGATGCGGTCGAGGAAATCGCCCGGTGTCGGACCACCGGCGAACGCCGAGGCCGGCAGCGAGTTGATCGGCACGTGGAAGCCGCCGTACGTCGTCGCGTTGAAGCGCAGGTCGCGGTCGTGATCCGTGAGTTTCGCGCCGAACTTGAGCGACTTGAATCCGCTGTCGCCGAACGTCTTGGTGAAGTCGAGGTAGCCGTAGTTTTCGCTGTCGTCGTTCAGGATCTGGTGCAGCGAGCTGAAGATGAACTGCATGTCGTCCGGATCCGTGGGATCCACGTTCGTGTACGACACCTGTGGCGCCTTGCCACGCAGGTCGAAGGACCACTGCGCCGGCGCGCCGAACTCGACGAACGGCTGCGCGTCGGTGTTGCCCGACGCTTCGGTGGTGCCGATGCGCGCGTTCATCTTCCAGCTGTCGGAAAACTGGTAGCCCAGTTCGAAGTCGATGGACGTCGTGTCGGCGCTCGCGAAGCGCGTGATCGCGTCGTACACCACGCCGAAGTCCTGCGTGCCGTTGTTGAGCGAGGAGATCGTGCCCGCGACCGCGGTGCCCTCGACGATCGTGGCATTGGTCAGCGTGCCGCCGTTGGCGATGGCGCGGCTGCCCCAGGCCATGAAATTCTCGTTGAGGTTGTCCGCGTCGAATTTCGACCAGAGGCCCGTGATGGAGATGTCGAGGGCGTCGTTCGGCGCGAATTGCAGTTCGAAGTTCGCGCTCGTGCGCACACGCTCCTGCTGGAACAGCGCCGAGCCGATGAGCGACGGGATCAGCACTTCGGTCGTGCCCGGACCCGGGTCCGTGTCGATCGGGTTGTAGCCCAGCACCTCGACGCCGTCGCGGCGGATGTCGCGCTTCTCGTACTTGCCGCCGATCATGAAGCCGACCGTCTCGCCGTCGTTCTTCCAGCTGAACAGTCCGCCGATCTGCGGATCGAGGGATTCCGACAACTCGGTGTACGCGGCCTGCGCCGTGATCGCCGCTTCCATGTTCTTCATCTCGAGCGGACGGCGCGTCTTCACGTTGATCGTGCCGCCGATCCCGCCTTCCTCGAAGTCCGCCTGCGGCGTCTTGAAGACCTCGACCTGCCCGATGACGTCGGACGGCAGCATCAGGTAGTTGAAGCTGCGCGTGGAGTTCAGCTGGTCGAGAATGAACCAGTCCGCGGTCGCGAGACCGTGACCATTGAGCAGCGTGCGCGTGAGATTCGAATTCGTGCCGCGCAGGTTGACGCGCTCACCTTCGCCGAAGTCGCGGCTGATGGTGACTCCGGGCACGCGCTGCAGTGCCTCGGCGAGATTCTTGTCCGGAAACTTGCCCACGTCTTCGGCCGTGATGGCATCGACGATGGCGACCGCGTCGCGCTTCGTCGCGATCGACTGGCGCAGGCTGCCGCGGATACCGGTGACGACCACCTCGTCCAATTGCTCGGCGGCGGCGTCATCGGCGTGGGCCGGCGCGGTTGGCTTGAACAAAGCCATCGCAACGGCGGCACCGATCAAAGTTGAACGACTGGTTTTCATGGCTGGCGACCCTTCCCCGTGTATGTTTTCAGAAGACCACTTAGGTGCCAATATAGAACCACTTAGAGCCACTTGCCAAGGGGTGTACGCATGAAAACGCAAATTTTCGGCCAAGCATGCTGAATTCAGCCTAAATGATGCGGTCTCGCAACATTCGATTGGTATTGTATTGGTACGCATGTGGTGGCATTGTTGCGGACGCAAACTGCCGTGAGGATGGACCGATGGGGGGTCGATGACGCTGACTAACTATCTGCAGAAGCTCGATGAAACGAGCGCCCTGCCGCTTTACCAACAATTGCAGCGAGCCCTTCGCACCGCCATCGAGAAGCGGGTCGTGGGACCCGACGACGCCCTGCCCCCGGAGCGCGACCTCGCGGACGAGCTGTCGGTGTCCCGGATCACGGTACGCAAGGCCATCGACGGCCTGGTCGACGAAGGCTTGTTAGTCCGGCGCCAGGGCGCCGGCACCTTCGTGGTCACGCGAGTCGAGAAGAATTTCGCCAAGCTCACCTCGTTCTCCGAGGACATGCGCGCCCGCGGCCGCAAGCCGCGCAGCCAGTGGCTCAACCGCTCCGCGGGCACGGTGACCCCGGAGGAATCGATGACGTTGCGGCTCTCGCCCGGCACGCCGGTCTATCGTTTCCAGCGCATCCGTTTCGCGGACGATGCGCCGATGGCGCTCGAATACGCGACGGTGCTCTCGGCCTGCCTGCCCTCGGTGGAGTCCGTGGAGTCCTCGCTGTACGAGGCCCTCGAGAAGAGTGGCAATCGTCCGGTGCGCGCGCTGCAGCGCCTGCGCGCGGTGTTGCTCACCGCCGAGCAGGCGAAACTGCTGAAAGCGCAGGAGCGCGACGCGGGGCTGTTGGTGGAGCGCGTGGGTTTCCACCTCGACGGTCGCGCGGTCGAGTTCTCGCAGTCCTGGTATCGCGGCGACATCTACGATTTCGTCGCCGAGCTCAGCGCGCAGGCATGACGTGACCAGTCGAATGCACGTGGAGGCCGCGGAGGGCCCCGAGGTGGTGCGTCGCCAGCTCGACCTGAATACCGACGCGATGCGCGAACTCGGCGAAATACTGCGCCAGCGCGCACCGCGCGCAGTGGTCACCTGCGCGCGCGGCAGCTCGGATCACGCCGCGACATTCGCCAAGTACCTGGTCGAAACGCAGGCGCGCGTGATCACATCGTCCGCGGCGCCGTCGATGAGCTCGATCTACGACGCATCGACCGACCTCAAGGACGTGCTCTTCATCGCGATCTCGCAGTCGGGCAAGAGCCCCGATCTTCTCGCCAGCGCGCGTAACGCACGCGAGTGCGGCGCACTGGTGCTCGCGCTGTGCAATTCGCCGGGCGCACCGCTCGGCGACGTCGCGCATTACACGATTCCCCTGCACGCCGGCGCCGAGAAAAGCGTAGCGGCGACGAAGTCGTTCATCGCCTCGCTCGCCGCGTTGATCCACCTCGTGGCCGAGTGGCGCGAGGAACCGATGCTCATCGATGCGTTGTCGATCGCTCCCTCCCAGCTCAAGCGCGCATTCGCGCTCGACTGGAGCGCGGCGCTCGAGCCGCTGCGCGACGCAAACAACCTGTTCGTGATCGGCCGCGGCTACGGCCTCGGCATCGCGCAAGAAGCGGCGCTCAAGTTCAAGGAAACCTGCGGCCTGCACGCGGAGGGCTTCAGCGCCGCGGAGGTCCAGCACGGGCCGATGGCGCTGGTGGGCGCGGGTTTCCCGATACTCGCGTTCTCGCAGGAAGACGACTCGCGCGCGAGCATCGAGGGCGTGTGCGCCGAGTTCGCCGCCCGCGGCGCCAGCGTGCTGCTCGCCGGCGGCAAGGCCGCAGGAGCGCGCACGTTGCCGGTGATCGAGGCGCATCCCGTCATCGAACCCATGCTCATGATCCAGACTTTCTACCGGTTCGCGGCGGCGCTGGCGGAGTCGCGCGGTTTCGATCCGGACGTGCCTCCCCACCTGCGCAAGGTCACGGAGACCGTGTGATGGCCCAGCCATGACTCAAGCCCTGGTCAATGGTCGCGTGTTGCGAGACAGCGGCTTCGTCGACGGTCTCGCCGTGCTGATCGAAGACGGACGCGTTTCCGCCGTGGTGCCGCGCGACGATCCGCGCGTCGACGCCGCCGTGGCACATGATTTGCGCGGTCAAAAGCTCATGCCGGGTTTCATCGACACGCAGGTCAACGGCGGTGGCGGCGTGTTGTTCAACGACGCGCCGACCGTGGACGCCATCCGCGCGATCGGCCGCGCGCATCGGCGCTTCGGCACCACCGGTTTCCTGCCGACACTCATCAGCGACGACCTGCACGTCATCGAAACCGCCCTCGGCGCGGTCCGCGATGCGATCCGCGCGCGCGTGCCGGGAGTGCTCGGCATCCACATCGAGGGTCCGTTCCTCAACCCCGAGCGCAAGGGCGCGCACGACGCCACCAAGCTGCGCGCACTCGATTCCGCCGCGGTCGAACTGTTGAGCACGCCCACCGGCGGACGCACGATGCTGACGCTGGCGCCCGAGATGACGGATTCGGAAACGCTCGCCACACTTGCGAAGGCCGGCATCATCCTCTCCGCCGGCCATACCAATGCGACACATGCCGAGGTGCGGCAGGCGCTGGGCCACGGATTGCGTGGTTTCACCCACCTCTTCAATGCGATGTCCCCGCTCGGCAACCGCGAGCCCGGCGTGGTGGGCGCCGCGCTCGAGGACTCCGGCAGCTGGTGCGGCATCATCGTCGACGGCGTACACGTGGATCCGGTGGTATTGCGGCTGGCGTTGCGCTGCAAGCCGGCGGACCGCTTCATGCTCGTCAGCGACGCGATGCCCAACGTCGGCGCGGACATCAGCGAGTTCACGCTCGCCGGCAAGCGCATCACGGTGCACAACGGCAAGCTGCTCGACGACGCCGGCACACTCGCCGGCGCCAGCCTGCACATGGCCGGCGCGGTCGCGAACGCGATCAAACTACTCGACGTGGACCTGGCGCGCGCGGCGCGCATGGCGGGCGCGAACCCCGCCGCATTCCTCAGGCTCGACGCCGAGCTCGGACGCATCGAGCCCGGCTACCGCGCGAGCCTCGTGCTCGCCGACGACCGGCTCAACGTGCTCGAGACCTGGATCGACGGCCAGTCAGTGTAGTTCGGCCGGCGGCGCGGGTGTTTCTGCCGGCGCGGCGGCCGTTTCTTCCGGCTGCGCTTTCTCGGCTGCCAGCGCCTGGACCTGCTGTTCCATCGGATTCGGAAAATTCAGGTACACGTACACCGTGCCCCCGGCGAGCAACGCCGCCAGGGCTACCTTCCAGATTTTCATGAACACTCCCGAAATCACCGCGACTCGCGGTGTTTCAGGTGAAACGCGCGCGCCGGGAAATCGGGTTCCGGGCGCTCAGTCCCCGGAGGGTGCCGCCGGCCTCGATCGCAGCAGCGTCCATGCGGCGGCGGCAAACACCAGTCCGTTGGCGACCACGACCGGAATCGCGCCGATCATGGCCCCGTAGACGATCCACAACACTGCACCCGCCATTTGCAGCGCGCGCAGCAGCGCGGGGCGCCTGAAGAAATAGGAACTGACGAACAACGACGTAGCCACCCAGCCCAGCATTTCAGTCACGGCAGGGACCTCAAACGACCGCCGCGAGCGGCGCGAATTCGCGAATCTGCACACGATCGGTCCGCTCGCGTTGCCACTCGTCGAGTACCAGGCCGGTGGATTCGAGCAACGAGCGTATCTCCAGGCTGCGCATGCCCAGGACCTGGTCGAGGATCGGCACCAATACGCTGCCCGCGTGATCGCTGAGCACCGTGCTGCGCGCGATGCGCGCGAGCTGCCGGTTGTCGGACACCGCGATGGTGAAGCCGTCGCCGTTGTTGACGTGCAGCATGACGTGGATGTCAGAGCTGCCGTCGCCGACGTAGATAGTCCGATCCATCGTGATGCCGAGGCGCTGGCCGAGCTCGTCGAGCACCGCGACCTTGCCGTATCCGGCGCGCACGCGCTTGATCGCGCGCACTTCGCCAGAATGCGGGTCATAGTCGAATTCGGTGCCGAAGATGTTCTGCGCGGGAACGATGCCGTCGAGCGCCGACACCACGACTTCCCGCGGTGCCGCCGACACGACGAAGAACGAGAACTCGCGCCCTTCGACCCCGCGCTCCAGGAAGTCGACAAAGGCACGCAAGCCGGCTTTGAGCCGCACGCGCCTGCCAGCTTCAACCAGGTGCTCGCGACGGACCCCGCGGAACGCCGGATCGTGGCGGATCAGGTAGGCGAGCTCGCCACCCTGCTGCACGAGGTGGCTGGATGCGAGGCCCGCGACCTTGTGTTCGAAGTCGTGTACGCCCAGCAGCTCGCTCAACTCGAAGCCGGAGTCGTTGTGGCTCAGCGTCTGGTCGAAATCGGACGCCAGCAGGAGGCGTTTGGCTGATGTGTTCATGGAGCGACCATAACAGCCGGATTGCGTCGAAAATGAGAAGGCGATCACCCGCGAGGCTGAGATCTTTGAGCGCTGCGATGAAATATCGCGCGCCTGCGCCAGGGATGTGCGCCCTCGAGGGAACCGCACGGTGGCGGTGCGACTGGTGCTAACTAACTACCAGGGGGCCGCCCTGGGGGCGCCCCGGGGGCCTCGTCAGAATTCCTTCCACGCCGCGTCTTTGGCATCGTTTGCCGCGCGCTTCACTGGCGCGGGCGCCTTCTCCGAGGCGCCGGCGCGATTTCCCTTCCAGGGCCGGCCCGGCATGCGGCGCTCCACCGGATTCGGCTCCGCGGCCGGCGCAACCGGCGCCGGCGCCGCCGCCGTGGCATTCACCTGGTAACGCTGCATGGATGCATTCAGGCCGCGCGCCTGCTGGGCCATCGACTGACTCGCCGCCGAAGTCTCCTCGACCAGCGCGGCATCGTTCTGCGTGAGCTCGTCGAGCCGCATCACTGCCTTGTTCACCTGTTCGATGCCGGATGACTGTTCGTGCGACGCCGCGGCGATTTCCGCCACGATGTCCGACACCTTCTTCACCGCGCCGACGATCTGCTCCAGCGTCGCGCCAGACTGCTTCACCAGCTCCGAACCCTCGTCCACCTTCTGCACGGTGTCCTGGATCAGCGCCTTGATTTCCTTGGCGGCCGTCGCCGAGCGACCCGCCAGGCTGCGCACCTCGGTGGCAACCACCGCGAATCCGCGGCCCTGTTCGCCGGCGCGCGCCGCCTCGACCGCCGCGTTCAACGCGAGCAGGTTGGTCTGGAACGCGATCTCGTCGATGACGCCGATGATGTCCGCGATCTTCTTCGAGGCCTGGTTGATGCCGGTCATGGCGTTCACGGCCTTGCCCACCACCGCACCGCCCTTGTCCGCCTGGTCACGCGCGGCGACGGCGAGCTTGCTCGCCTGGCCGGCATTGTCGGCGTTCTGCTTGACCGTGCTGGTCATCTGTTCCATCGACGATGCGGTCTCTTCGAGCGAGGAAGCCTGCTCTTCGGTCCGCTGCGACAGCGTCGCGGCGCCCTGGCTGATCTCGTCGGCGGCGCGGCTCACTTCCGCCGCGGCGGTTTTCACCTGCGAGACGAGCCCCGCCATGTTCTCGGTGAGGTCATTGATGCCCGAACCGATCTGCACCAGCAATCCGGCCTTGCCCTGCGTATCGATGCGCCTGGTGAGGTCACCCTGGTTGGCGGCGGCCACGAGGCCACGCACTTCGGAGACCACCAGGCCGATCACGTCCACCAGCTCGTTGATGCCGTTGGACAGCGTGAGGAAGAAGTCGCGTTTTCCGTCCAGCGAAATGCGGCTGCCGAGATTGCCGGCCGTGACGGCCGCGATGATTCCCTGCAGTTCGGATTCGGTGGCGACTTCCTGCGTGCGGTCGAACCACTCGAGCACCGTGCCGAGACGCCGGCCGGTATCGTCCTTCATCGGGCTCATGATCGTCTTCATCATGCGTCCGCCGATCACTTCCTGGCGCGTCGCGAGATCCGTCAGCCGCTCGATCTCGCTGCGCAGCGCGGCAGGCTCGCGGGTCATCGACTCGAGGCTCGATCCCAGCAGTTTGCCGGCATCGAAGCTCTTCAATTCGCGCCGGAAGGATTCCTGCGCGCGCGTCAGCATGCGTCCGGCGGCCGGATTCATGAAGATGATCTTCAGTTCGTTGTCGACGACCATGACGTTGGCGTCGAGCTGGTTCAGCGCGCCACGGAAGGCCGCGTTCAGCAGCGCCTCCTGGCGCTCGCGAGTCACGTCATTCAGATAGGCGACGACCTTGAACGGTTTTCCGGACGCGTCGACGATCGGGTTGAAGACGCCCTGCACCCACACTTCGCGCTTGTCGAACGACGACAGGCGGTACTCGCCGTGCCGGCTCTCGCCGCGCTGCAACGCCTGCCACAGGTCGCCGCTTTGCGCGTCGGCGTCGGCGAACTTCGAGTAGCTCCGTCCCTTCACGTCCTCGAGCGAGTAGCCCAGCAGTTTGAGGAAGATGTCGTTCGCGTTGAGGATGTTGCCGTCGGGCGAACATTCGATGACGCCCTGCACTTTCGCGATCGCGTTGATCTGGCCTTCGTAATCCAGCTTCGAATGCAGCAGGCTTTCCTTCATCTGGCGCAGCGCGCCCATCAGGCTGACGTGGTCGTGCTTGCCCTGCGGAATCTCGAACTGCAGGTCGCCCGATGCGACGCGGCGCGCGACTTCGGAGGCCTTGCCCGGGTCGGCGCCGAGTTTCTTCATCGCGCCGCGGATGATGATCCAGGCGAGCACGAGCGCGAGCAGCGCGCCGCCGGACAGCGCGCCGATGCTGTTGCGCAGCGACAGCTGGTAGTTCTTGCTGGCCGCGTCCAGGTCGAGGTTGGCGGCGGTGAGCTGCATGCCGATGAGCTTCTTGAGGTTGCTCGCGCCTCCGACCAGCGCGGGGCGCAGCGTCTCGTTGCGCCACGCGGCCAGGTCGGCGATGTCGCCGCTCTCGAGTTTCTTGAGCAGCCTGTCGATCTTGCCGTAGGCGGAATCGAGCAACGGCGTGGTCTCGTCGGCGAGCTCCTGCTCCTCGGGAATCATTTCACCGAGGAAGTAGCTGTCCCAGTCGTCCTTCGCCTTGTCGACGGCCGCCTTGATCTGGTCGTGCGCTTCCTGTGCGGTCTGCTTCTTCTCGACGACGTTCAGCGAGGCTTCCATGGACAGCGACAGCGCATCGGCGACGCCCTGGATCGACTGTCCGGACACCATGCGGTTGTCGATGGTGTGCTTGAGAGTGCCCTGCGTGTTTCGCACCTGCTGCATCGAGTAGGCGACCAGTCCGGCGGCGATGGCCAGGATCACGGCGACCAGGGCGAACAGCTGCAGGGAGAGGCGGATGTTCTTGAACACATTGAGACGCATAGGTGAATTCCGTCGCGTAATTACGTAGTCGAAAAATTCAGGCCGCGTTGCTGGACAACGCGACTTCCGCCTGTTCGCGGGTAACGAGGTTCTGGGGATTGAGGAGGATCAGCATCTGGTCGTCGAGCGTGGCGATGCCGTCGAGCAACTCGCCGGCACGCGAAGCGGTCATTTCGGGCGCCGGCTTGATGCGATCGAAGTCGATGTCGACCACGTCCATGACCTGGTCGACGACGATTCCGCACTCGCGATGTCCGCGGTCCATGGGAATGGACAGCACGATGATCACGGTCAGCGGCGTGAACTCCGCGGCGCGCATGCCGAGGCGCACGCGCAGGTCGATGACGGGCACGACGGCGCCGCGCAGGTTCAGGACGCCGAGCACGGCCTCCGGGGCCTGGGGAATTCGCGTCACGGGTGACCAGCCGCGGATCTCCTTCAGGCTCAGGATATCCACGCCATAGGCCTCCTCGCCCAGCGAAAAGGTCAAAACCTTTCTAGAGCCACCGCCGATGACTCCACTGTCAACCGGCTCTTTCTTGTTGTGCATGTGGGCCGTATCGGCCGGGAGCCCACCTAATGGAGGACTTGCTTCACGTTTTGTCGAATGCCGGCCGCGAGCGGACATAAGCGGGCCGCGACCCGTAAAGCATTCGCCGCTTCGTGCCGATATCTCCCTCGGAGCCGCCACTGGGCGGAACAACGGAGAAGATCAATGATGAAGTTCGTGTCGATTGCCGTGATTTGCGCTGCGTTCACCTCGCCCGCGCTGGCGTGCAGCAAGCCCCAGGCCCCGGCGTCGATCCCCGACGGCTCGACCGCCGCCAAGGAAGAAATGCTGGCCGCCAAGAAGGCGGTCGATGCCTTCAAATCGAGCATGGAAGAATACCTGGCGTGCGAGAAGAACACGGCAAAGCAGAATGCGGCCCAGGACGAGCTGGTGAAGGTGGCCGACCGCTTCAACGTCCAGGTGCGCGCGTTCAAGGCCAAGTCGACCTGACCTGAGCCGCGATGAATCCTGCGGTGTTCGCGAACCACGCGGGTTCGCGAACACCGCGTTCATTTCACTTGCTCGCGGCCGCGAGCACCTTGTCGAGATACGCCAGCGCCGCATTCGACTTCGAATGCGACAGCCAGAACACGGCGCGCTTGCGCTGCTCGCGCGACAGCGACTGGTCCTCGGCCGCCGCGATCAGAGCCCTGGTCGCGCGCTCTTCCGGCAGTTGCGACAACGCGAAGATGGCCTGCTCGCGTACATGGTCGTCCGCGTCCTTGCCGAGCGCCGCGGTGATCGCGCCTTCCGCCTGCTGCGCACCCGATTGGGCCAGCCAGAACCAGGCCTGCGCCCGGACTTCGCCCACTTTGTCGGTGTTGCCGAGGCGAATCAGGTCCGGCGCGATGCGCGGCGACTTCGACTGAGACAGTGAGAATGCCGCGTGTTGGCGCACGTCCGAACTGCGGTCCGCGAACATCACGGTGCTCGTGACGTCGGCGCCTTCGACGCCGCGCAGCTGCGACAACCAGAAGACGGCCCACTTGCGCGTTTCGACGCGCGCGTCATCGCGCGCGAAACCCGCCAGCGCGCTGCTGGCAAGTGCACCGCGGTGCAGGGCCAGCGCGGCCAGCGCACTTTCGCCGAGGGACTCACGCGAAACGGCGTCCTTGCCGTCCTGTTTGACCTGTGCGACCAGCCAGCGCGTGCTGTCATCCGTCGAGACGTCGCCGAGCGGCTGCACCGGTGTCCTGGTTTCCACCGGGCACGTGGCCGACAGCGCCTGCAGTCGATCGAGCTTTCCGCTGGTCATTCGCGCGTACACCTTCACGGCATCCGTGCTTGCGTCGTGACGGTTGCCGTAGCCGTTGGAATGGCCGTCGAGCTTGCACGATGCCCGTGAGTAGTCCTTCTCCTGCCAGCTGCTGAAGCAGCACCAGGCCGGCGCTTCTTCCACGGCAGTCACTTCCCAGCTCACCCAGCCATCGCGTGGCAGTTTCGGTTCGGCCGAATGTGCCGGCGTCGCGTTGATGAAGGCCAGCACCGCACCGGCACCCAGGATCCATTGCCGGGCGCTCATTTCCTTTCCTCCAGCGCCGCATCGATCGCTTCCAGTGCCGCGTCGCCGTCCATCATCGAGAGCATGCGCATCAGCGACCGCTTCTCCTCGCTGGACTTCGCCGCGCGATACAGCGCCAGCACGCCTGCCTGGTCGTCGGCGATCAACATGCCCTGCAATGCGGCGTCCTTGATCTCCTTGTCGTCGGAGCGCGCGTAGATCTCGCGCAGCGCGGTGTGCGCCTCGGCGCTATCGATGATGCCGATCCTGCTCACGGCGTCGAGGCGCATGGAACGGTCGCCGTGCGTGTCGGCGATCTTGCGCAGGCTCGCCAGGTCTCCGCTGATCGCGTAGGCCTCCAGCAGTCCACGCGAGGCATTCGGACGTTCGCCGAGTTTGCGCAGCTCGTCCGACGCACCCATCGCGCCCAGCATGCGGATCGCCGCGTTCGCCTCGTCTTCGGTCTTGGCGTTGAGCGCCACCTTGTATACGGCTTCCTTGCGTCCCGCGATCAGCCAGGCCTGCAGCACGTCGCGCTGCACGTCCTCGTTGCCCGTGTTGTAGACATCCACGAGGGAGTCGAGGGATTTCGGGTCGCCGCTGATGCCGATCGCGCGAATGGCCTCGCCGCGCAGCGCGGCATCCGGCGAGCGGCTGGTCTGCGCGAGGATCTGCAGCGCTTCCGGCGTTTCGATCTGGCTGAGCACGAACAGCGCGCGCTGCTTGACCAGCGTGCTGCGCGAGCCAGCCAGCACCTTCTTGATGATCGGCAAGGCGCGCTCGGCCGGCTGTACCATCAGGCCTTCCAGGGCCGCGAGCGCCAGCTCCTCGTTGTTCGTCGGCGCGCGGTCCGCGGCGACCTTGACGGCGGCCGGTGGCGTTTGCGCCTGGCTTTCGAAGGCAGCCGCGCAGATCGACAACGCGACCAGGGTAGTTAGTTTCAGACGCATGGTGTGTTCCTCGTTACAAAGTGCTGGATGACGGGGAGTCGCCGGCCAGCCGGGCCTGCGTGACTCTCAATTCGAAACTCAGCTGCGCGAGGTCGCCCTCGGTCGACGCGCTGCGGCCCTTGGCCACGTCCTGCAGGATCGGCGTGAAGGCGCGCAGCACGCGCGCGAGCTGAGGTTCACCGGCGCGTTCCGCGGCCAGTGCGTAGATCCGGTTCTGCCCGATGATCGCCTCGATGAGCCGGGCGCGTTCCTCGGGCGAGGTGCTGTCGAGATTCGCGAGCCGCCGCTCGGTGCTCGCCAGGTGCGCCTTCAGTCCGTGCTCGTAGGCGGACGCGGAATCCGCGGGTTCATTCCGCTGCCCCGGAACTTCCGCCGGATCGCCGGCGACCTGCGTGGGCGGCGCCCGCACGCCCTGGAAAATCACGACCACCGCGACCGCGACTACCGCGGCCGCGGCGGCCAGCCATTGCGTGGAAAACCGGCGGCGCACTGGCGCCGCGCGCTTTTCCTGGACCGCGGCGGCCAACGCCGCCTGCCAGCGCTGCTGCACGTGAGCCGGCACCGGTACTTCGGGAATGACGGCGGCCGCGTCGAGCTTCGCGACCAGACGGTGCAGTCGCTGCGCGAGCTCGGGTTGCTCCGCGAGCGCCGCACCGATGCGCGCCCGCTCGTCCGGCATCGAGACCGTCGCGGTAGTAATAGAGAAGGAGATCGTCGTC
>CAVZED010000013.1:0-45239 GCA_963774045.1 uncultured Pseudomonadota bacterium | reverse complement strand
CTCGCCCATGAGGTGGTTCGTGTACATCCAGCGGGTGGGCTCCTGCATCCGCCCCTTCCACGCCGGATCAGAGGACCACTCGTCGATCTCGAGACCCCCGGACAGGCGCAGCCAGGCCGAGTTGATGGCGTGCTCGACCGTCACCTCGAGACCAAGCTTGCGTCTGATCAGCGAACGCCGGCCGGTCGCCCCAACGATCCAGCGCGCGTCCGCCTCCGCCTCCTTCCCGTCCTGGACGAAGGCGACCGTGTGGTCCGCATCGCCCTCCCGCATTTGGACATCCGTGACCTCGGAGCCGTCCCGCAAGTCCACCCCGGCCGCGTGGCAGCGGTCCGCGAGCTCGTTCTCGAACACGCCCCGGTCGATCTGCCACGTCTTGAGGCGAAACGGGCGAGCGGCTGGCGGCCCCCACTCCGTGCGGCGCGTGATGTCGCGATTGTCGCCGGCCGGAAAGAAGTACCGGAGGCCCGGCTTGTACACGTGGTCGGCGTCGAGGTGGTCCCGCAGGCCGCACACGTCGGCGAAGTAGTGGGCGCCGATCTCGAGGGTCGACTCGCCGACCTTGAAGGCCGCGTTGGGCGCCGGACCCTTGCGCTTCTCGAGGACGAGGACCGACGTATCGGGCCGGGTGCGCTTGAGCTGTAGGGCGAGCGTCAGGCCTGCCAGGCCGCCCCCGAGGATCGCCACCTCGTGTCGGCTTATGACCTATCCCCTCCTAGCGCGAGGCCGCATTCACGCCAACCTTGCCAGATTTGCGGGCACCTCGTGAGATGTCAGCCGACCGGCGGGGAGGCAACGCTCTCGGTGTACTTCGGATAGGACGCGCGATAGCCCATGCGCCTGGCGATCGGCGCTAATGCCACCGCCATCACCTTCTTGATCGGCGCCGGGATCGGGAAATAGAGCATGTCCCCGTACTCCGCGATGAAGACGGCGGACTGCATCAGCGGCGGCATACCGTTCACCTTGAGCTTGCCGTCCGCGGCGAGGCCGAGGATCGTCTCGAACACCACCTCGATCTGCATCGCCGGGCGGAACTCCACCCGCAGGTGAGTCTCGTCGCCAGGCAGGCTGTGCCAGTGGTGCATCACCTCCGGCGGGATGATCGACACGTCCCCGGGCCGCAGGCTCTTGGCCGAGTCGCCGACCTCTCCGTCGAGACCACCCGCGACGACCTCGATGGTCTCCTGCTGGTGTGGGTGCATGTGCTTGCTGAAGACCGCCCGGTCGGGGGAGATGAAGATGTCCAGCCTCAGGAACTCTCCGTTCGTGTCCGCGGCTGTCTCGCGGAACACCATCCGCAGGCCGAGCTGCACACTCCCGATCTCCTTGCCGGCATACGCCATCGAGGCCGGAGTCTAAAGAGCACAGCTTGCGCCGCCAGCGAACGGGGAGCTAGGCTCGGAGAGCGATGGCCGAGCTCGACAGGGAACCGCAAGACCACTACGACGTGGCGATCCTCGGGGGCGGACTCGCCGGGCTGACCCTCGCCCTCCAGCTCAAGCAGGCACGGCCGGAGACCTCGGTGTTCGTCGCGGAGAAGCGCAAGGGCCCGGCGCCCGAGGCGTCCTTCAAGGTCGGCGAATCGACCCTCGAGATCGGCGCCCACTACTTCGGCCGCGTGCTTGGACTCCAGGATCACATCGAGGCGGACCAGCTGCCGAAGATGGGCGTGCGCTTCTTCTTCCCTGCCGGTGACAAATCGGACATTGCACAGAGGGCGGAGTACGGACCGCCGTTCAAGCCCGCCCTCCCGACCTACCAGCTCGACCGCGGCCGCTTCGAGAACGAGCTCGCCGATCGAGTACTGGCGGCGGGCGTCGACCTCGTCGGCGGCTGCACGGTCGAAGACGTGGGCCTCGGTCCCGACGATCATACGATCAGCGCGACACGCGAAGAAGGCGACGTGTCACTGACGGCTCGCTGGGTGATCGGCGCCACCGGCCGGGCCTCCTTCATGAGGCGAAAGCTCGGACTCGACAAGGAGGTGCCCCACGCCATCAACTCGTCGTGGTTCCGCCTCGCCGGGGAGCTCGACCCGGAGGACTGGTCGGACGACGAGGAGTGGCTGGGGCGCATGTCGGAGCGCGGCATGCGCCGGCTCAGCACGAATCACCTGATCGACGAGGGCTACTGGGTCTGGCTCATCCCGCTCAGTTCAGGATCCACGTCCATAGGGATCGTCGCCGATCCGCGCATCCACCCGTTCGACGAGTTCAACACGCTGGATGGCGCGCTCGACTGGATCGCCAGGAACGAGCCGCAGCTCGCGACCGCCCTGGACGGCAGGCGCGACGAGATCGTCGACTTCCTCAAGGTGGAGCACTACTCCCACGGCTGCACGCGCGTGTTCTCCCCCGAGCGATGGTGCGTTACCGGCGACGCGGGGGCGTTCATCGATCCGCTCTTTTCCCCGGGCTCCGACTTCATCGGGATGAGCAACTCGTTCATCACCGACCTGATCCTCACCGACCTCGGCGGCGAGCCGATCGACGAGCGCGCCGAGTTCTCCAACAGCTTCTACCTCAAGTACTTCGATGCCTGGCTCACGCACCACCAGGATGCGTATCCGACCTTCGGCAACGCGCTCGCCACGGTGCTCATGTTCGGCTGCTACAGAATGACCTTCTTCGGCGTGTCGGTGCTGCTGTTCTACGAAGGCAAGCTCACCGACCCCGACTTCCTGCGCCAGGTCGAGGACGAGATGGACCGCTTCACGCGTTTGATCCCGCGTGTCGAGCGGCTGGTCCGGGACTGGCACGAGCTCGAGCAGTGCCAGCTCCCCGGAGTCCTCGTGAAGCCGATCGAGTTCACCTACATCGGGCAGGCGATGGCCGACCTCAAGACCTCGCACGAGCAGGACGGGCCGGTGTTCGACGACGCGACGCTGAAGGGGATGGTCGCCGAGCGCATGCGTGTGCTCGAAGCCGCCGCGGTGGCCTTCCTCTACGAGGGCGCCAAGAACCTCCCAGACCACTCGATCGACTTGGAGGCGAGGGTCAACCCCTACGCCATCAGTCTCCAGCCGGAGCGGTGGGAGGCCGACGGCCTGTTCGACGAGGGTGGGATCAAGGTCGCGGATGCGTTGCTGGCCGCCGCGGGCGTGAGCGAGCGGGTGGAGGAGCTGCGCTCGCTTGCCGCGGCCTCCCGCTAACTGCTCCGGCGCAGCGCTCATCGGGGCAGAAAGGCACAGCCCGCGGGCGCCGGTTTCCTTGACGCATCTGACGGGCTCGCGTAGGTTCGCGCTCCCCGGGCCAAGGAGACGCGCGTGGCAGTGAACTGGCAGAAGGAGCCGCCGGTGGAGGGTGTCGGCGAGCCGCAGGTGGTCACTGCGGCGGACATGAAGTCGGTCACGTACCGCGGCGGCGACGTGCGCGCGCTGCTCGGTCCCGAACACGGTCGGGGCCCAGTCCGGGTTCATGGGCGTGGCGACGCTCGCCCCGGGCGACAGCATCTCGGAGCACTGGCATCCGTACTCCGAGGAGTTCATCTACTGCGTGCGCGGCGCGCTGACCGCAGACCTCAACGACGAGCCGACGCAGGTCAGTGCCGGCCAAGCGCTGTACATCCCCTTCATGGTGCGTCATCGCCTCCGCAACGAGGGAGACGAGGAGGCGTTCATCGTCTACCACCTCGGGCCGCTTGCCCCCCGCCCAGACCTCGGGCACGTGGACACCGAGTGAGGCGCACCGCAGTCACCGGCATCGGTGTCGTCGCGCCCGGCGGGGTCACCCGCGACGCGTTCTGGGAGCGCGTCACCTCCGGTAAGACGGCGACCCGCAAGATCACCTTCTTCGATCCCTCCGGCTTCCGCTCGCAGATCGCGGCCGAGGCCGACTTCGACCCGGTGGTGGCCGGTCTCACCGACCACGAGATCCGTCGCATGGACCGCTACATCCAGTTCGCCGCGGTCGCGGGGATGGAGGCCATGAACGACGCCGCGCTGTTGGTCGACGAGGAGGAACGCACCTATTCGCGAATGGCCGCGGTCGATCGCGACAAGACCGTCACCGTCGTCCGCGAGGGAGTCGACCGCGAGCGCATGGCCGTCACACTCGGGAGCGCCGTGGGCGGGACCATGGCGCTGGAGGACGGCTACGTCGCCGCCAGCAATCGCGGCAAGGAGTGGCTCGTGGATCCGGAGTACTCGATCCCGTTCCTCTACGAAGGGCTCATCCCGTCCAGCCTGGCCAGCGAGATCGCGCTCAAGTTCCGCGCCCACGGGCCGGCGGTCGTGATCTCGACCGGATGCACGTCTGGCATCGACGCGATCGGCTACGCCCACCAGATGATCCAGGACAACGAGGCCGACATCGTCATCGCGGGGGCGGCCGAGTCGCCGATCTCCCCCATCTCGATGGCGTGCTTCGATCCCATCAAGGCGACCTCGAGCCGCAACGACGACCCCGAGCATGCCTCGCGGCCGTTCGACCGCGACCGCGACGGGTTCGTCATGGGCGAGGGCGGCGCCGTGCTGATCCTCGAGGACTTCGACCACGCCATGGACCGCGGGGCCAAGATCTACTGCGAGGTCACGGGCTTCGCGAGCCGCGGGAACGCGTACCACATGACCGGCCTCAAGCCCGACGCGCTGGAGATGACCGAGGCCATCGAGGACGCGATGCGCCAGGGCGGAACGAAGCCGGAGGACATCGACTACATCAACGCTCACGGCTCCGGGACGAAGCAGAACGACCGCCACGAGACCGGCGCGTACAAGAACGCGCTCGGCCAGCACGCCTACAACGTCCCGATCAGCTCGATCAAGTCGATGATCGGCCACTCGCTCGGCGGCATCGGAGCGCTGGAGATGGCGGTCTGCGCGCTCGCCATCGACCGCGGCATGGTGCCCCCCACGGCCAACTTCGAGAACGCCGATCCCGAGTGCGACCTCGACTACACGCCGAACGAGGCGCGCAGCCGCCGGGTGGACGTCGCCCTGTCCACCGCCAGCGGGTTCGGCGGCTTCCAGTCGGCGATGATCCTCTCCCGGCCGCCCGAGCTGCTCGAGGTGAGCGCCTGATGGAGGCCACCGCGGCCCAGCGCACCCAGCGCACGAGCCTGCCCGCCGACCGTGGCGTGGCGCTCACCGGCATCGGCGTCGTGGCCCCGAACGGGGTGGGCAACGACGCCTGGTGGAAGGCGACGTGCGCCGGGAAGACCGGGATCGGCCCGATCGAGCGCTTCGAGACGGACAAGTACGCGTCGAAGCTCGCCGGCGAGGTTGCCGACTTCGACCCCGCCGACTACATCGAGCGCCGGCTCATGGTCCAGACGGACCGCTGGACGTGGATGGCGCTCGCCGCCACCCAGATGGCGCTCGAGGACGCCGCCTTCGACCCGGCCGCCCAGAGCGACCCCTATTCGATGAGCGCCATCACCGCGAGCTCGTCGGGTGGCAACGACTTCGGCCAGCGCGAGATCCAAGCCCTCTGGGACAAGGGCCCGGGGTTCGTCGGCGCGTACCAGTCGATCGCGTGGTTCTACGCGGCGACCACGGGCCAGATCTCGATCAAGCATGGGCTCAAGGGCACGTCCGGCGTCGTGATCGCCGAGGGCGCGGGCGGGCTCGAGGCTCTGCAGCACAGCCGCCGCACGATCCGCCGCGGCACCGACTTCATCGTCTCGGGCGGGCTCGAGGCGCCGATCGGGCCGTACGCCCTGACCTGCCAGATGGCAAACGGCTACCTCTCGGACGCCACCGACCCGACGGACGCCTACCGTCCGTTCGACGCGCGCGCCAACGGCTACGTCATCGGCGAGGGTGGCGCCATCGTCATCGCCGAGAGCGCGGACCACGCCAAGGAGCGCGGGGCCAAGGCCTACGCCGAGATGATCGGCTACGGCGCCACTCACGACGCCTACCACTGGCGTCTGCCCGAGCCCGACGGGCGCCGGTACGCGAGCGCGATGCGGATCGCACTCGAGGACGCCGGCGTCAAGCCCGACGAGGTTGACGTCATCTTCGCCGACGCCGCCGGCACCCCCGAGTGGGACCTCATCGAGGCCAACGCGATCAAGGATGTGTTCGGCAAGCGCGCCGCGGAGGTGCCGGTCACCGCCCCCAAGACGATGACCGGGCGGCTGTACGCGGGCGGCGCCTCTCTCGACGTCGCCGCGGCCATGCTCGCCCTGCGCGACGGCGTCATCCCGCCGACGATCAACCTCGACACTCCCGCGGACGGCTGCGACCTCAACTTCGTGACGGGCTCGGCGCAGAAGGCCAAGCTCGGAACCGCGCTGGTCGTCGCCCGCGGATACGGCGGCTTCAACAGCGCGCTCGTCCTGCGGCGCGCCGGCTAGCGCCGCCACTCGGGACCGTGGAGCGCTCAGACGCCGATCGGGCGATGTCCTTCGAGGGCGTCGCCGTGCCCACCGCGGCCCTTCAGGCCGCGCCGCTCTTCGAGGGCCTGTCGCAATCCGACCTCGTCAGCGTCGCGTCGGTCATGCGCTTCCGCTCCTTTGCCGCGGGCGACGTCATCTGCCGGCAGGGCGAGCGTGGTGAGCGGATGTACGTCGTCGTCGAGGGCCTCGTGCACCTACTCGCGGCCCTGCCCGAGGCCCCGGCGATCCGCACGCGTTCGATCTTCGACGAGGGACGCCTGGTCGGGAAGCTGCGCCGCGGCGAGGCCTTCGGGACCGGCTCCCTGTTGACCGGCGGCGCTCATTCGGCGACCGCGAGGGCCGCCGTGCCCACAGACGCGCTCGAGCTGGGACGCGAGGAGTTCAGGACGCTGCTGAGTCACTTCCCGCAGATGTACGAGAACCTGACGAAGGTCCTCACGCAGCGCCTGGCCGAGGCGACGTCCCGGCAGGCGCGAGGCGCGTCGCGCGGCGAAGCGATCGCGCTCGTCGTCGGCGCCTCGCTGCGGGACTCGGTGGCCGACGTGCTCGCCGCGGCGTCCTCCGCGAGCCCCGCGTCGGTCGGCTCGCTCGACGCACACGAGTCGCTCACCGCGGCTCTGGAGCAGGTCGACGGCATGCTCCACGACCACCGCGCGGTCGTCCTCACGGCAGCGCTCGACCAAGAGGACCTCCCCCAGCTGCTGCGAGAGGTGGACCGCGCGGTCGCGCTCGCCGGCACCCGCGAGGAGGCGCGCGCCGTCGCCGTCCTGGCACTCGAGCATGGCGTCAAGGGCCAGCCCGTGGAGGCGGTGCTCGCCGGCGAGGCGCGTACCGAGGACCTCATGCAGGGGCCTGGCAGCGACTCGGTCCGCGTCGTTCGCGAGCGTGCCGGTGAGCTGGGGCCGGACGGGACGGCCTGGGTCGGGCGCCACCTCACGCGGACCAAGCTCGGGCTTGCGCTCGGGGCGGGGGGCGCAAAGGGCTACGCGCACGTGGGCGTCCTGCAGGTGCTCGAGAGCGCGGGTTACAAGGTCGACTACGTCAGCGGCTCGAGCATCGGCGCGATCGTGGCGACGTGGCTCGCGCTCGGACGCGACGCCGCCGGCATCGATGCCGCCATGCGCGAGACGTTCACGCCAGAGACCGTCGCGGAGACCCTCAAGATCTCGCTCTCCGGCCAGGCGAGCGGATTGGACGCGATGATCGCCGTGCTGCGCGGGATCGCCGGCGAGCGCACGTTCGCCGACTGCGAGATCCCGCTCGCGATCATGACCGCGGACCTGACGGACCGGGTGCCCGCCCCGCAGCGGTCCGGCCCGCTGTGGCAGGCGCTCGTGGCGGCAACCGCGCTCGCGGGCGTCTTCCCGCCCCACGAGCTCGACGGGCATCGCCTCGTCGACGGCCTCGCCATAGACCCCGTGCCGACGCGGGCGGTGATCGAGGACGGGGCGGACGTCACCGTCGCGGTCAACCTCATCCCGCGCACGGAGCTTCCGGCGTGGCCGGGCCGGCCCGCGCCTCCCCCCGCGGAGCCGCGACAGCGCGGCTCACGGATGCTGGATACGCTCCTCGAGGTCATGGACCTCGCGCAACTCGACACCAGCGAGCAGGGCACGGCGCTTGCGGACGTCGCAATCACGCCGCGCTTCGGGCCGGGGACGTGGCGCGAGTTCGAGCTGGCGGACCTCTTCCTGGCCGCCGGCCGCGAGGCGGCAGAGGAGCACCTGTCCGCGCTGCAGGAGCTCGCACGACCCCAGTTTGCACCTGTCATCCCATAGCGAAGGAGGAGCGGTCTTGGCTGAGACATTCACGTTCGAGGATCTCAAGCGGATCCTGGTCGACCGGGTCGGGCTCGACGAGGACAAGGTCGTGGACGATCCCAACGCCAGCTTCGAGGACATGGGCCTCGACTCGCTCGCCTTCGTCGAGATCCAGCTCGCCATGCAGCAGGAGTACGGCTTCAACATCCCGGACGAGGACGCGGCGGGCATCGACACGGTCGGCAGCCGCGATCGAGTACGTGAACCGGCGCCTCGCCGAGGAAGGCTGATCGACTGTGCCCGGACACACGGACAACGAGGTGGTCATCAACGCCCCGCGCGAGTTCGTCTGGAAGCGCATGATGGACATCGAGAGCTGGCCCACGCTCTTCAGCGAGTACGCCAATGCCGAGGTGATCGAGGAGGACGGCAACTACGTCAAGTTCCGCCTGACGACGCATCCCGACCCCGACTACGAGGGCAAGGTCTGGAGCTGGATCTCGGAGCGCACGGCAGATCCGGAGAACTTCCAGTCGAAGTCCAAGAGGATCGAGACGGGACCGTTCGAGTACATGTCGATCGAGTGGTACTTCGAGGAGGAGGGCGACGGCACGAAGATGCGCTGGGTGCAGGACTTCTCGATGAAGCCCGAGGCACCCGCCGACGACGCCGGCGCGGAGGAGTACATGAACAAGAACACCAAGGTCCAGATGGGCGTCATCAAGGAGCGCCTCGAGCAGGAGGCGGCGAGCGAATGAGCGAGCGCGGTCGAGTGGTCTTTCTGCTGAAGCTCAAGCCGGGCATGAGCGACGAGTTCCTGAAGGCCTACGAGGGCGTCCGGCACGAGATCGCGGGCGGCGTGAAGGGTCACATCGTCGACCAGGTGTGCCAGTCGGCCGAGGATGGGTGCGCATGACGTTCACCAACGATGCGCGATTCGTGAAGCCGGCCGTCGACATGATGATGGGATCGCGCGAGGCCGCCGTGAATTACATGACGCCGCTCGGCCTGCATCACCTCATGGGCACAGGGCATCACTACGGTCCCGCGCCGTGGGTCAACGATCTGAACCGCGCGGACTGGAATCCGACTTACTACCATCGCGCGGACGGGCAGGGTATCGGCTTCGAGCGCGGCCCCAAGGGCAGCAACGCCACCTCGCAGTACCAGAAGGACGTCGCGGCTCAGTTCGCCGATCGGCGCAAGGTGCCGGAGCAGTTCCTGCTGTGGTTTCACCACGTGCCGTGGGACTACCAGACCTCTTCGGGGCGCATCCTGTGGGACGAGCTGGTGCATCGCTATTCCCACGGCGTCGAGGTAGTTAGTCAGATGCGCGGCACGTGGGCCACTCTGGCGCCGTACGTCGACGCCGAACGCCATGCGCAGGTCGCCGCGTTCCTCGCGATCCAGGAACAGGAGGCGCGCTGGTGGCGCGACGCCTGCATCGCGTATTTCCAGACCTTCTCGAAGCGGCCGCTGCCCCCGGGTTTCGCGCCGCCCGCTCATCCGCTCGAGTACTACCAGTCACTGAAATTTCCATACGCGCCCGGACGCGGTTGAATCGGCAGACGAAGGGGGTTGAGTCATGAAGGGGAGATGGATCTTCGCCGGCCTGGTCGCGGCCGCGTGCCTTGCTTCGGCGGCCGATGCGCCGGCGCCGCTCGAGCTCACGGCCGAGCAGGATCACAAGATCATGATGGAGAAGCTCGGCATCGCCACGATCCGGCGCGGCGCCGACGGGCGCGATCCGAACTCTCCGTTCGCGGCCAACTACGACGAGGCGAAGGGCAATCCGTATCCCGAGCTGCCCGAAGTGCTGAAGCTCGGCAACGGCAAGCCGGTGAAGAATGCGAAGCAGTGGTGGAAGAAGCGCCGCCCCGAAATCGTCGAGCTCTTCGATCGCGAGGTGTACGGGCGCCTGCCGCAAAACGTTCCCGGCGTCACCTGGTCGGTCGAAGGAAAGCCGGGAGGACGTGGTCGGCGGCAAGCCCGTGCTGTTCCGCAAGCTCGTCGGGCACGTCGACAATTCGGCCTATCCACTCATCGACGTGAACATCGAGGCGGAGCTCACGACTCCGAAGGACGCGAAAGGCGTGCCGGTCATTGTCGAGTTCTTCCCGTTCGAATTCCGCGGCCGTTTCCCCGCGCCACCGTCGCCGACGTGGCAGGAGCAGGTGATCGCCAAAGGCTGGGCCTACGCCATCCTGTCGACCAGCACCATCCAGGCCGACAACGGCGCGGGCCTCACGCGCGGAATCATCGGGCTCGTGAACCGGGGACAGACCCGCAAGCCCGATGACTGGGGTGCGCTGCGCGCCTGGGCCTGGGGCGCGTCCCGGCTGCTCGATCATCTCGAGACACTTCCGCAGGTCGACGCGAAACGCGCGGTCATCGAAGGCGTGTCGCGCTTCGGCAAGGCGTCGCTGGTGACGATGGCCTACGAGCCGCGTTTCGCGATCGGGTTCATCGGCTCCTCGGGCATGGGTGGTGCCGCCTTGCACAGGCGCCGCATCGGCGAGCTGCTCGAGAATGTCGCGGGCAGCGGCGAGTATCACTGGATGGCGGGCAACTACATCAAGTACGCCGGGCCGCTGACCGCGAAGGACCTGCCGGTGGATTCGCACGAGTTGATCGCGCTCGCCGCACCGCGACCGTTGTTCATCGGCGCCGGCAATCCGGCGCAGGGCGATGGGTGGGTCGATCCGCGCGGCATGTTCATGGCGACCGTCGCCGCGAGCCCGGTGTACCGGTTGTTAGGCAAGCGCGCGCTGGATACGGCGGAGTTTCCGCCGATCGAAACTCCGCTGGTTTCGGGTGAGCTCGCATATCGCCAGCACGCCGGCGGGCACACCTCGGGTCCTAACTGGCCGACGTTCCTGGAATTCGCGTCCCGCTACTTCGAACCGAAGTAGCGGGTTAATGGGGGCATTCCTGATTTCCTAGAAAAAGGGGACGCGCCTGAAGCAGGCACGTCCCCTTTTTCCGGGAAATCAGGAATGTCCCCTACCAGTCCCACATCGTGCCGTCTTCGAGACGCGCGACCGGGAGCTGCTTCGGGTTGTAGGGATATTTCGCGGCGAGTTTCTCGTCGATCGTGACGCCGTGCCCGGGCGTCTCGCCGCAGAACAGCCGGCCATCCTTGTACGCGTAGTCGTGCGGAAAAACCTCGTCGGTCTGCGGCGCGTGCCGCATGTATTCCTGGATGCCGAAGTTCGGTACCCACGTGTCGAAGTGCAGCGCCGCGCCCATGCACACCGGCGAGAGATCGGTTGCACCGTGAAAGCCGGTGCGCACCGAATGCAGCGCCGCGAAGTCCGCGATCCGGCGTAAATGCGTGATGCCGCCGCCGTGCACGATGGTGGTGCGGATGTAGTCGATCAGCTGATTCTCGATGAGATGTTTGCAATCCCAGATGGAATTGAACACCTCGCCCACCGCGAGCGGCGTCACCGTGTGCTGGCGCACCAGCTCGAAGCTCTTCTGGTTCTCCGCGGGCGTCGAGTCTTCCATCCAGAACAGCCGATAGGGCTCGAGCGAGCGCCCGAGGCGCGCCGCCTCGAGCGGCGTGAGCCGGTGGTGTACGTCGTGCAGCAGCTCGATTTCGTTACCGTGATCCTTGCGCAGGCGTTCGAACAGTTTCGGCACGAACGCCAGATATTTCGGCGTCGACCACTCGGTTTCGAGCGGCAGCTCGCTCTCGGCTGGCTCGTACGCGTTCTTGAGATTGCTGATGCCGTAGGCCTTCTTGATGCCGGGCACGCCGCACTGCGCGCGGATCGCCTTGTACCCCTGTGCAACGTACTTGCCGACCTCGGCACTGCACTCGTCGATGTCCTTGCCGTTCGCATGGCCGTACACGAGCGCGCCTTCGCGCGAGCGTCCGCCGAGCAGCTGGTACAGCGGCTGGCCCGACATCTTGCCGAGGATGTCCCACAGCGCCACGTCGACCGCGGCGATCGCCGTCATCGTCACGGGGCCGCGACGCCAGTAGGCGCCGCGATAGAAGAATTGCCAGGTGTCCTCGATGCGGCCCGCGTCGCGCCCGATGAGATTCGGGACGAGGTGATCCTTGAGGTAAGAAGCCACCGCCAGTTCGCGGCCGTTGAGCGTCGCGTCGCCGAGACCCGTAACACCCGAACGCGTAACGATTTTGAGCGTGACGAAGTTCCGCGCGGGACAAGTGACGATGACTTCCGCGGCCACGATCTCGCGGTCGCGCGCCGATCCGGCGCCTGGATTATTCGTGGCCACGTTACTCACGCCCCATTGCTCCGGCTATTGATAAGAATTAGTGTCGCCCGCCGCAACGGAAAAATCCGTTAAGGTCAGACGGGGCCGCATACTACCAATATGGACAAGCTACATCCCGATCGGCTGTTTCCCGCCGATTCGAACACGCGTGCCATCGCTCGCACTCTGTATGAGCTCGTCAAAGACCTGCCCATCATCAGCCCGCACGGCCATACCGACCCCAAGTGGTTCGCCGACAACGTCCCGTTCTCGGATCCGGCCAGCCTGCTGCTCACGCCGGATCACTACGTGTTCCGCATGTTGTACAGCCAGGGCATCAGGCTCGAGGATTTCGGCGTCGCGCGTATCGACGGCGGCAACACCGAGCGCGACTCGCGCAAGATCTGGCGCATCTTTGCTTCTCACTATTACCTGTTCCGCGGCACACCGACCCGCATGTGGTTCGACTGGGTGCTCTCGAGCGTGTTCGACGCGGACATTCCGCTGACGCCCGCCAACGCCGACAAGACCTACGACCGCATCGCCGAGCGGCTGCAGAAGCCCGAATTCCGGCCGCGTGCGCTGTTCGAACGCTTCAACATCGAGGCGCTGGCAACCACCGAGTCCCCTCTCGATGACCTCATGCATCACGTCACCATCCGCAAGAGCGGCTGGCAGGGACGCGTCATCACCGCGTACCGTCCCGACAACGTCGTCGATCCGGAGCAGCACGGCTTCCTCGACAACCTCAAGAAGTTCAGCGAGCTCACCGGCGAGGACGCGTTGTCCTGGCGCGGCTATCTCGCGGCGCATCGCAAGCGTCGCGCCTTCTTCGCGGTCATGGGCGCGACGTCCACCGATCACGGTCATCCCACGGCGCGCACCGCCGATCTCTCGCCGGCCGACGCGGAAGCGTTGTTCATGCGCATCGTGAAAGGGCAGGCGCATGCCGGCGAGGCGGACCTGTTCCGCGGCCAGATGCTCACCGAGATGGCGCGCATGAGCGTCGACGACAAGCTCGTGCTGCAGATTCATCCCGGCGCCTGGCGCAATCACAACGCGCCGCTGTTCGATCGCTTCGGTGCCAACGTCGGTGCCGACATTCCCACCGCCACCGACTACGTCGCCGGCCTGCGTCCGCTGCTCAACCGCTTCGGCAATGACGCTTCGCTGTCGATCATCGTGTTCACGCTCGATGAGACCACCTATGCGCGCGAGCTCGCGCCGCTCGCCGGGCACTATCCCGCGCTCAAGCTCGGCCCGGCCTGGTGGTTCCACGACAGCCCCGAGGGGATGATGCGGTTCCGCGAACAGACGACGGAGACCGCGGGCTTCTACAACACCGTCGGGTTCAACGACGACACGCGCGCGTTCCTGTCGATCCCTTCGCGCCACGACGTCGCGCGCCGCATCGACTGCTCGTTCCTGGCGCGCCTGGTGGCGGAACACCGGCTGCCGGAAGACGAGGCCGCGATCCTCGCGCCGCAGCTCGCGTACGAATTCCCGAAGAAAGCCTACAAACTTTGAGTGATGCACTCTCGAGGGGACTGCAGGATGAACAATCCATACGTTTCGGATGACACCGGTAGCAAAGTCGCGCCGTCGCTCACCTCTCGCATCGGCAACTACCGCTGGTACATATGCGTGCTGCTGTTCGTCTGTACCACGATCAACTACATCGATCGCAACGCATTGTCGGTGCTGAAAACGACGCTGCAGAAGGCGCTCAACTGGACTGACGTCGACTACGGCTGGATCACCTTCGCGTTCACGTTCGCGTATGCCGCGTTTCCTTCGGTCATCGGCGTCTTCGTCGACCGGTTCGGCGTGAAGAAGACACTGGCCGGCGCACTGGTCGTCTGGTCCCTGGCAGCCGCGGGTCACGGCCTGGTGGCCACGGTGGTTGGCTTCGTCATCATGCGATTCATCCTCGGGTTCGCCGAGGCGGCCAACTTTCCGGCCTCGATCAAGGCCGTGCAGATGTGGTTTCCGCAGCGCGAACGCGCGTTCGCCACGGGCCTGTTCAATTCGGGTACCTGCGTTGGCGTGATCGCCTCGCCGCTCACCGTGTGGCTCGCCACCCAGTTCGGCTGGCAATGGGCCTTCGTGGCCATCGGTTTGTTAGGCCTGCTGTTCCTGTTCTTCTGGCAGAAGGGATTCGATGCGCCGGAGAAACATCCCAAGGTGAGCGCCGGCGAGCTGGCGTTCATACAGGCGGGTTCGCCTCCACCCGTCGCCGCGGTCAAGGTTCCGTGGACTTCGCTGTTGCGCTTCCGCGAGATCTGGCCGTTTCTCATCGGCAAACTGATCACCGATCCGGTGTGGTGGTTCTATCTATTCTGGCTGCCCTCATACCTGGACAAGGAGCGCGGCTTCAACCCGACGAGCAGTGCATGGCTCGTTGCCATCGTGTACACGGGCGCGAGCGTGGGCTCCATCTTCGGCGGCTGGTTGTCCGGCTTCCTCATGCGCAAAGGCTGGGCCGTAGGCCGCGCGCGCATGACGACCATGCTGATTCCGGCGTTGTTCATGCCCTGCACGATCTACGCGTACTACACGGACAGCTTCGCGGTATGCCTCGCCCTGATCACCTTGGCCACCGCTTCACATCAGGCCTGGTCGGCGAACCTGTTCACCAATGCCACGGATCTCTTCCCGCAGAAGGTATCGGGCTCGGTGGTGGGTCTCGGCGCCACGGCTGGCGGCATCGGCGGCATGTTCATGACGTTGCTCGTCGGTTTGGCGGTGCAGTGGACCGGCAATCAACAGATGGTTTTCATCTGGGCCGGTTGCATGCATCTCTCGGCGCTGCTGCTGTTCTGGTTCTGGTTCAAGGGCAACATCACGCCGGTCAACGTGGACCGGGGACTGAACCTGCACAGCTCGAGCCCCGCGCTGGCGGTGTCGGGCATGATCGTCTGCACATTCGGCGCGCTCGTAGGCTGGTTCGTCTACCGCAATTGGGACTACCTGATCGGGGTGGTGAGGATTTCGGGCGGCGCGCAGGCCATCGTGGTCTCCGCCGGCATCATCATCATCGGCGGTGCGCTGCTCTGGGCGAGCCGGCCGCAAAAAGCCGACCTGAAAATCTGATCGGGACGATCGTGACTCCCGTGGAGCCGAGCGACCGCGGTTGCCTAACGTTGATGTGACCGCTACCATCAGCGCGGTTGATCGCCGATGCGAGTGCGGAAGTGTTCGGCGGTCAATCGTGAGCGGCGTCTGGATTCGCGGCTGTTGCCATCGAACGAGGGGCGATTGGGGCGGAAGAGATCGAGCTTCCGACTCCTCGACAGATGGTCAGTATGTTTCGGCGTTCGCTCCGCGGGAGCGTCGGCACCGGGTGCCGACGCTTTCGCGTGCAAATCCTTTGTCAGCTGCGACTCTGGCGCAGCATCCAGTCGTACAGATCGCGGCCCTCGTAGACGCGCACCCAAGCGAAGTGCCCCAGGTCTTCCTCGTTCGTGAAGCGCACTTCCGACGTCCCGATCTTCTCGAGAGCATTCACCGCAGAATAGAAAAAGCGGATCGGCACGATCGGATCGCGCCCGCCGCCGAACACCCAAAGCGGTAGTCTCGCCTTCGCGATCGGCGCCGCGTGCTCCGGGTGCCCGTAGCCGACTATGGGCGCGCAGGCTGCGAATTTCTCCGCGTGTCGCGCGGCGAGAAACCAGGCACCGAAGCCGCCGTAAGACAAGCCGGTGAGGTACACGCGCCTGGCATCGCCGCCAAAGTCGGCCACGGTGCGATCGACCATCGCCATGACCTCGTCCTCGATCTCGAACCAGCCATCGATCGGGCCTTCGGGTCCGTTCGGCAGATGTTCTTCGGGCGGTTTGCCGCGCATGGGTTCCGCCATGCGCGCCCAGGACGTGTCCGGTCTTGGGTTGATTCCATCGGCCCGCCGTCGCGGGATGTCCGCCGACTTGCGGTTCCGAATGTAGTCGTGATGGCCCTGGCCGAACATCGGCAGCTGCGGCGAGATGATGATGAAAGGCAGGTCGCGCGACTGGCACCAGGCCTCGAACAGCGGCCCGTGCATGAGCACGAAGTCGAGCTCGCCCTTCGCGTCACCGCGCTCGCCGTTGCCGTGCAGGAACAGCATCACGGGCCAGTCCCTGCGCGCCGCGTGACCCGGCGGCAGATAGACGAAGTAGTCGCGCTCCGCGCCGGTGCGCTTGCTGCGGTAGGACACGCGGCGCAGTTCGGCGGCGCGGGCGCCCGCGGCGGCGCCCTGCGGAGCGGCTGCCGCCGTCAGGCTGGCCGCCCCGGCGAGCAATGGAAGAACTTCGCGGCGTGTCGTCATCGGACCCCCTCGAACTGGTCGGCGGCGCTCAGCGAATGACGCGCGCGCCCTTGCCCTTCATCACGGCTTCCACTTCCTTCACGTTGACCATCGACGTGTCACCCGGCGTGGTCATCGCAAGCGCACCGTGCGCGGCGCCGTACTCGACCGCGGCCTGGGGTCCCTTGCCCTCCATGAAGCCGTACGCCAGTCCGGAGGCGAAGCCGTCGCCGCCACCGACGCGGTCGTAGATCTCGAGATCCTCGCGCATCATCGACTGGTAGAATTGTCCGCCCGCGTAAACGATGGCGGACCAGTCGTTGAACGTCGCGGTTTTCGCATTGCGCAGCGTGGTGGCCGCAACTTTGAAGTTCGGGAACTGCTTCACCGCGGTCTGGATCATCTTCTTGAAGTTCGCCGGGTCGATGGCCGAAATGTGCTCGTCGAGGCCTTCCACCTCGAAACCCAGGCACGCCGTGAAGTCCTCCTCGTTGCCGATCATCACGTCGACGTACTTGGCGATGTTGCGGTTGATCTTCTGCGCGCCTTCCTTGCCACCCTGGCTTTTCCACAGACTCGCCCGGTAGTTGAGATCGTAGGAGACGATCGTGCCGTATTTGCGCGCGATCTCGACGGCTTCGATCACCGCCTCGGACGTATTGGGCGCGAGCGCGGCGAAAATTCCGCCGGTATGGAACCAGCGCACGCCTTCCTCACCGAACAACTTTTCCCAGTTCACTTCACCGGGTTTGATCTGCGAAGCCGCGGAGTGGCCGCGATCCGAGCAGCCGAGCGCGGCGCGTATTCCGAAGCCTTTCTCCGTGAAATTGAGTCCGACGCGCGTGTTGCGACCGAGGCCGTCGAATTCGCGCCAGATGATCTTCGAGGTGTCGACGCCGCCCTGCATCATGAGGTCTTCGACCAGCCAGCCGAGGTCGTTGACCGGCAGCGCGGTGACCGCGGTGGCGCGTTTGCCCCAGCACTTGCGCATCGCACGCGCGACGTTGTATTCGCCGCCGCCTTCCCACACCTGGAAGCTGCGCGCATTGCGCACGCGGCCGAAGCCCGGATCGAAACGCAGCATCACTTCGCCGAACGAGGCGCAGTCCCAGCGGGTTTCGGCGGCGGACCTGATCTTCAGGACGTTGTCGGTCATTTATTTGTTCTTCACTTCTGGCGAATGGTCTTGATGAGTTTCACGGTGTCGCGCACGCGCGCTTCGATGCCCGCGTAGTCGTTCTTCGCGAGCAGCTCCTTGGTGATGAGGTTGCTGCCGATGCCGCACGCGACGATGCCGGCGCCATACCACTTGCGCAAGGACTCCTCGGTGGGTTCAACACCGCCGGTGGGCATGATCCGCGTCCAGGGCATCGGGCCGAGCACGTTCTTCACGAATTCGGGACCGCCCACCGAACTACCCGGGAAGACCTTGACGATTTCGCAGCCGAGCTCGTGCGCGTACGAAATCTCGCTCGCGGACCCGCAGCCGGGCGAGTAGGGAATGCAGCGGCGATTGCAGACCTTCGCGACGTCCGCGTTCAAGATCGGGCCGACGACGAACTTCGCTCCGTTGGCGATGTAGATGCCTGCGGTGGGCGCATCGACGATCGAGCCCACGCCCATGATCACCGACGGATCCGCCTTGTCGAAGTGACGCGTCACTTCGAAGAAGACGTGTGATGCGAAATCGCCACGGTTGGTGAATTCGATGCACTTGGCGCCGCCGTTCGCGCAGGCCTGGATGACCTTCTTACAGACCTCGACATCGGGGTGATAGAAAACCGGGATCACTCCCTGGTCCATCATCGCCGCCAATACGCTCATTCGATCCTTGTTCATCAACGTCTCCGGACTCGTTAACCCTGGGGAAACCGATTTCGCGAGGCATTCTCGCCAAGCGATGCCAGCCGCCGCAATGAATTCCGGTTGGCCGTCGACGATCCGGGATCTGTCAACGCTCCCTAGTTGCCATATCGCCACGGAACCTTGCGCTCAGGGGGTCGAGTGGTCTATAACCCGCATCAAGGTAACCGGTGTCATTTTGATCCCGGTTTTCGACGGCGGACAACAAGTATTTTCATTCCGGGATAGGGGGAAAACATGGCGAACTCGACTCGCACCATTGGGCTTTTACCGTTGGTGCTTGGCTCTCTGGGTGCGGTGGGAACTGCATCCGCGGCTGATCAGGAAGCGGCTGCAGCGCAGGACAGCGCGCCCGTTTCGAGCGCGGCCGACGCGCCGAGCGAAGAGGTCACCGAGGTCGTGGTAACCGGTTACCGGGTTTCGCTGCGAAACGCGATCGAACTGAAGAAAAACTCCGACGTCATGATGGATGCCATCAACGCCGAAGACATCGCCGACTTCCCCGACGCCAACCTGGCCGAATCCCTGCAGCGCCTGCCCGGCATCTCGCTCGACCGCGACAACGGCGAAGGCCGCAGCATCACGGTGCGCGGCCTGGGCAGCGACTTCACGCGCGTGCGGCTCAACGGCCTCGAGACGCTGTCCACGCGCGGCCGCCAGCGATTCCGGCGCCGCGCCCAATCGCGGCCGCGGCTTCGACTTCAACGTCTTCGCCTCGGACCTGTTCAGCTCGCTCGAGGTGCGCAAGACCGCCTCGGCCAACACGGACGAAGGTTCGCTCGGCGCCACCGTCGATCTCGTCACGGGCAAGCCGCTCGACTACAAGGGCCGCAAGCTCGCGCTGTCCGCCGAGGACGCGTATTACGAGAACGGCGGGACTCACAACCCGCGCGTCGCGCTGCTGGTGGCAGACCAGTGGTTCGACGGACGCCTCGGCGTGTCGCTCTCGGGCGCCTACAGCGAACGCGACTCGGAGGTCGACCGCTACAAGCGCCAGCAGGGCAGTCGGACTACCTCTATCGTAATTCCGCGTTCGCTGGCGGCGACGACGCCGTTCCGCGCGCGGATTCTCCGCGCCCGCGGGCACGCGTGCTGGCACCGGGCTTCGTCAACCCCGCCAACGATCGCGGCGCTGACGGGCTCGGACCCCGCGGCCTACGCGGCGCTGTTCCCGGGCGCGCCGTATCAACACCCCGGGGCGCTTCGACGACTCGCATGGTCCGCATTCCGTCGCTGCTGAACATCGAGCAGCAGGATCTGAGCCAGGAGCGCCTCGGCATCACCGCCGCGCTGCAGTGGCAGCCAACGGATACGACCAACATCGGCCTCGACCTGGTGTATTCGAAGTTCGACCAGCAGAGCGACGTCAACCAGATCCAGTCGGTCGGCCTGAATCGCAACAACACGAGCGCCAACTACAACGGGCTGGGCCATGCCCGTCACGCCGACGCAGGCGCAGATCGACACCCGGCGCGGCCTTATCAGACCTGCACGAGTCAGCCGGCGTCCGCGTTCCGCGAAGCTATCGACTGCGGCGGCATCCGCAGGCGGACCGGACGGCGTGTTCGCGGGACTCGGCACGACCAGCTTCAGCACCAACCCGAACAATCTCGATCCCTACGACTACTACAACAACCCGCTTTCGCCGGGGTACGGCGACGTCGCCCGACGGCGCGTACTTCGTCGACGCGATTGATCGGACGTCCGGGCGTCGACGTGCTCGCCGCGCATGTCTCCGAAGCGGGCAACGCCGACTATCTGGAGCTGCGCAACATCGACTGGCGCTCGGCCACGGATGCTTCCTACTTCACGACGCAGTTCCAGCAGGCCTCGATCACCTGGGACCAGCAGATCGGCGACCAGCTCAAGATGGACGTGCTGTACGGCAAGTCGCGCTCGACCAACGACAACCAGTCGTTTCTCGTCGAATTCAACCGCATGGACTCGCCCGAGACCTTCATCTACGACGAACGCGCCCATGGCTCGATGCCGTCGATCAGCTACGGTTTCGACCTCGCGGATCCCAACCAGTGGAGTCTCGTCAAGGGCTTCTCGACGATGCGCAGCTTCCTGAAGGAGACCGACAACGAGTATGAAGGCGGACATCTGAACTTCGACCTGGCGATCTCCGAGACGCTGCATCTGCAGTTCGGCGGCACGCGGCGCGAGTACAAGTTCAAGGCGAACGAAGGCCGGCGCCTGTCGAACGAAGCGCAGAACCCGACGCTCGGCGAGCTTGGGCTCACCTCGTCGGATCTCGGCCGGGTTTACCAATTCGGCCAGGGTCTGGACCTGCCGGACGGTGTGCCGACGGCGTTTTTCGCCCCGAACCTCGACAGGTTCCGCGAGGAGATCGGCTTCGATTGCAATTGCATCAACGAGAACGGCGACTGGCGGCTCGGTTATCTCTCGAATCCGGGCAACCAGTTCGGCGTCAACGAGTACGACACGAGCTACTTCGTGCAGCTCGATTTCGACGTCGACTTGTTCGGGAACAAGCTGTTCGGCAATGCGGGCATTCGCAAGGCCAACACGCGCGTGAAGTCCGTGGGATTCACGACGGCACTCGCCGGCGCGAATCCCGGCCCGCGTCCCCTGTTCGGTCTCAACCACTACACGGATGATCTGCCGTCGTTCAACGTGGCCTACCAGTTCGCGGATGATTTCATCATCCGCGCCGGCTGGGCGAAGGTCATGGCACGCCCGCTGCTCGCGAATCTGTCGCCGAGCATCACGGGCCTCACCTTGCAATCCGCAGCCGGGAACATCGGCTCGGTCACCGTGGGCAATCCGCAGCTGAGCCCGTTCCGTGCCAAGAACCTCGACCTGGCGTTCGAGTGGTACTTCACGGAAGGTGGTCTGCTGTCGTTCGCGTTGTTCAAGAAGGAAGTCTCCAACTTCCCGCAGACGGTCTCGACCGCCGGCTCGCTGCAGTCGTTGCTGTCGCCTGCGGAATTCCAGGCGATTTACGACAGCGCCACGGCTGCCCAGCAGGCCTGGCTCGACGGCCCCGGTGGACAGGCGGCGCTGTTCGGCATCCGCCGGTTCGAAAACGCACCGGGCGGCGAGATCAAGGGATACGAGATCAGCTTCCAGCAGGACCTCACGTTCCTGCCGGGATTCCTGAAGAACTTCGGCGTGCAGGCCAACTTCACGCACCTGAACTCGGAGCTGCAGTACATCCTCGACCCGGGCTCGGCGGTGCCGCCGGTCTCGCCGCAGGTGACGACTGGCGGTCCGTTCCTCGGAGCGTCGCCGAACTCCGCGAACGCCACGCTCTACTACGAAACGCCGAAGTGGAGCGCGCGCGCCTCGTGGGCATTCCGAGATCGATACGTCAGCACTTATCCGCTGGCCGCCGGCACGTGTCCGCCGGGATTGAATCCCGCCACCAACCCGCCGTCGCCCTGCAATGCGCCGTTGATGAACGATTTCGTCGGCAGCGAGGCGACGCGCAACATCGATGCGAAGGTGACCTGGCAGGCAACGGACTTCCTGTCGCTGTCGATCGAAGGCCTGAACCTGACCAACCAGACGGAAGACCGTTGGGCGTATCAGGAAGACCCGCTGGTCACGCA
Organism: uncultured Pseudomonadota bacterium; assembly: GCA_963774045.1. Taxonomy (GTDB): domain Bacteria; phylum Pseudomonadota; class Gammaproteobacteria; order Steroidobacterales; family Steroidobacteraceae; genus CADEED01. The sequence continues at coordinate 23,178 of CAVZED010000013.1, read as the reverse complement.
GTACTCGAGCACCGGCCGGCAGATCTTCGCGGGCTTCCGCCTGACGCTCTGAGTCGATGACGACGACGCGTCGCGAGGCGCTGGGCCTCTTGTTGACCACGGGCGCCGCCGCATCGGCGGCGCCCGTGGACGCAGGTACGCGCGGCAAGGCGGTTCCCGGCTGCGCAAAGGACGTCACCGGCTGGGGCCGCGGCTTCGAAGGCCAGCGCAAGGCCGATCGCGGCGACGGCACGTTCCTGAATCCGGTCTTGAGCGGGGATCATCCCGATCCCTCGCTGATCCGCGTCGGCGCGGACTACTACCTCACGTTCTCGAGCTTCGATGCGTATCCGGGCCTGCCGCTGTGGCACTCGCAGGATCTCGTGAACTGGCGGCCGATGGGTGCGACGCTCGCAAAGCCCGTGGGCTCGGTCTGGGCGCCCGAGCTCGTGCATCACGGGGGACGGTTCTATAACTACTTCCATGCGCGCACGAGCAGTTACCGTTCGCTGTATGTCATTCACGCGGACCACATCGACGGCCCGTGGAGCGATCCGGTCGACCTGAAACTGCCCGCGCACATCGATCCCGGACACGCCGTTGGAGAAGACGGCAAGCGCTACCTGTTTCTCTCGGGTGGCGATCGCGTGACGCTCACCGACGATGGCCTCGCGACCGCCGGCGCGGTCGAGCACGTCTACGATCCCTGGCGCTATCCGCCGGAATGGAACGTGGAGACCTTCGCGCCGGAGGGACCGAAGGTCCTGAAGCGCGGCGGGTGGTTCTACCTGATCCTCGCGGTGGGCGGCACGGCGGGTCCACCGACCGGGCACATGGTGATCGTGGCGCGCTCGCGTTCCATTCACGGCCCCTGGGAGAACGCGCCAAACAACCCGATCGTGCGCACCGTGAATGCCGCGGAGAAGTGGTGGTCGCGCGGCCATGCCACCGCCGTGGACGCGCCGGATGGATCGTGGTGGTTGATCTATCACGGCTACGAGAATTCGTTCTGGACGCTGGGCCGGCAGGCGCTGCTGGATCCCATGCACTGGAATGAGGCCGGGTGGCCCGTGGCCGACGGGGGCGACCTGTCGCGTCCGCTGCGCAAGCCTCGGGGCGGTGCCGCACTGCCCCACGGCATGAAGCTCTCCGACGATTTCGCCGGCGAGAAGCTGGCGCCCCAATGGGCCTTCTACGATCCCGCGGCAAACGAGAGCGGGCGCCTGCGCCTTGAATCAGCGCGCCCGGGGCGCGACGAGCCGGGGTCATTGGTGCTGCTGGGCAAGGGCGCGCAACCGCGCGACGCCTCGCCCCTGTGCTTCATCGCCGGTGATCTCGGCTACGAGATGACGGTGCAGGTCGAGGTGCGCGGCGAGGCACAGGCCGGCGTGCTGCTGTTCTACAACCGGCGCCTGTACTGCGGGCTCGGCTTCGACGACCAGCGTTTCACCATGCATCGCTACGGACTCGAGCGCACGCGCGCCAAGCCCGCGGGCGCCGGTCGCAAGTTGTGGCTGCGGATGCGAAACGATCGCCACATCGTCACGTTCCACCACAGCGAAGACGGCAGGAGCTGGACCAAATTCGACGTGCAAATGGAAGTTTCCGGCTATCACCACAACGTGGCCGGCGATTTCCTGTCCCTGCGGCCCGCGATCTTCGCGGCGGGCGCGGGGGAGGCCGCGTTTTCGCGGCTCGAGTACCGGGCGCTTCCGGACGCCTGAAGCGCCTGTCCCGCGGACAGCGGGCCGACATTTGCGGGGAAACTGTGCGCGGTTCGGTGCCGCCGAATGGGGCCGCCGGGCACACTTTTGAATGGCCCAGGCACGCACGTGACGCAGTTCACGTTATGACCCGCAAGACGCAACCGGAAACCAAGACGAGATTTCGGCACTCTCCATTGCCCGCGATCGGCGTGGTGGTGGCCGTCATTCTGCTGGTTTTCTTCGGCTGGTCGCAGCGCGCCTGGCTCAGCAACGTCACCGACATCGAGTCGCGCGACGTCGACATGCAGAGCGGCCAGCTCGAGCGTGGCTTCGCGACCGAGCTCGAGGACCTGAACGCGACGGTCGGCGACTTCGCCATTTCGGACCAGACCGCGGAGTTCGCGCGCGGCGACCGGCCCGACTACTTCGGGCAGACGGTGAACGCCGGTTCGCTCGTGCGCCTCGACGTCGACACTTTCCTGGTACTCGATCGGAATCTCGAAACGCGCGTCTCGCTCGCGATCGACTCGACCGTCGGACAGGAATACGAAATACCGCCCGACCCGGATCTGCTCGCGGCGATCAAGCAGGGTGTCACGTCCGGTCAATTGCGTGGCCCTGCCGACAGCGTCCGTGGCATCGTGCAGCGGGCCCGCGGTCCGGCGTTGTTCGCGGTGCGGCCGATCTTCGACCATGCCAACACCGGACAGCCGCAGGGCTGGATCGCTCTCGCCCGCGCGTTCACGCCTTCCGTCGTCGAGCGCATGGGCCGCTTCTCGCCGTGGCCGGTCACCGGCTACGCCGTGTCGAACCTCGAACGCTCGGGCCTGCCTGCGGAGGTGCGCGATTGGGTACACCATTCGCCGCTCACCGCGAACCTGATGTCGCGCACCGCGGGTCGCGGGCACGTCAACGGTTACCTGATTCTGCGCGACCAGGTCGGCACGCCGATCTGGCTGGTCCAGCTCGAGATCCCGCGCAGCGCGTTCGCGCAGGCGACGCGCACCACGCTCTACCAGACCATCCTGCTGGGCCTGCTGGTCGGCGGCTTCATCATCGTCGCGATGCTGCTGGTGGCGCGCTCGCGGCGCCTCAACGCCGATCGCCTCGCGCTCGAGTCGCGTTATCGCGCCATCATCGAGCAGGCGCAGGACGGCCTGCTGGTGGCCGACGCGCGCACCGGCGAAATCGTCGATGCAAACCCGGCCGTACAACAGCAGCTCGGCTTCACGCTCGATGAGCTTCGCGGGCGCTCGGTGCTGTCGGTCTTGCGCGGTCCGAACGATTCGCAGGACCCGGTCATCGCGACGCTGGCGCGCGTCGAACCGAGCCGCGGCATCGAGCTCGTGCAGTGGCTCAAGGACGGCCGCCAGATGGACGTCGAAGTGAGCTGCGTACCGATCGAGTCGCGCGACCGCCGCCTCGTGTCCTATCTCATGCGCGACCTGTCGGAGCGAAAGAAGGCCCAGACGCAGCTGATCGCCAACCAGCAGCGCCTCGACAAACTCGCCAATCACGATCACCTCACCGGACTGCCGAACCGGCTGTTCCTGCAGGCGCATCTGCCCGAGGCGATCGCGCGGTGCCAGGAAAACGCGACGATGCTCGCGGTGCTGTTCCTCGATCTCGACCGCTTCAAGCACATCAACGATTCGCGCGGCCACGAAGTCGGCGACAAGCTGCTGCAGGAGATCGCCAAGCGGGTGCGGGCGGCGGTGCGCCCCGCCGGATATCGTGGTTCGCATGGGCGGCGACGAATTCGTCGTCGTGCTGCACAAGGTGAGCAATCGCCCGATGAAGTCGCGACCGCGGCGACACGCATCAACGAGGTGCTGTCGGCTCCCGTGATGATCGACGGCCGCGCGCTGGTGGCGACGGTGAGCATCGGCGTCAGCATGTTCCCGCGCGACGGCGCAACCATGGGCGAGCTGCTCAAGCACTCCGACACCGCGATGTACCAGGCGAAGGACCTGGGGAGAAACAACTTCCAGGTGTTCTCGCCGCAGATGGACCGCACGCTGAAGGAACGCGTGGCCATCGAGTCTCAGCTTGCGCGCCGGACTCAAGCTTCAACAGTTCGACGTGCACTACCAGCCCATCATCGACATCCACTCGCGCCGCGTCGCGGGCCTCGAAGCGCTGCTGCGCTGGAAACATCCGACGCAGGGTTACGTCTCGCCCGAACGTTTCATCGAAGTGGCCGAGGAGACCGGCCTCATCATTCCGATCGGCCAGTTCGTGCTCGATCGCATCGTGCCGCGACATCGCGCAGTGGCGCGAACAGGGAGCGCATCTCGTGCCGGTCAGCATGAACGTGTCCGCCGTGCAGCTCGAACGCACGCAAGCTGCGCGAGCTGATCCAGCAGGCCATGCTCAAGAACCGCATCGGGCCGCAGCTGATCGCGCTCGAGCTCACCGAAGGATCGCTGTTCGAGACGCGCACCGGCGAATTCCGCGAGGACGCGCTCGCGTCCTTGCGCGACCTGGGCGTGAAGATCGCGATCGACGATTTCGGCACCGGCTATTCGTCACTTGTCCTACCTGAAGCGCTGGCGCGTGGACTCGCTCAAGATCGACCGCAGCTTCGTGCGCGACATCGCCACGGATCCTTCCGACCACGCGATCGTGAGCGCCATCGTCGCCATGGCGCGCAGCCTCAACATCCAGGTGGTCGCCGAGGGAATCGAGACCTGGCAGCAGCTCGAGATCCTGCGCAACATGGGCTGCACCTACGCGCAGGGATTCCTGTTCGCCAAGCCCGTGCCCCGCGGCGGAGGCGCTGCGTTACCTGCGGGTCGAGCCGCTCGATCTGCTGGAGACGAACGCGAACGATTGGCAGAACGCTGGGTCGCTGGCTGACACCGGCTAACAGGGACATTCCCCAATTCAATGCGTTTCTGAAATACTCCGCGAAAGGTTTAACCGGAGTAGTTTCATGCACCGTGGATGGATCCCGGGTCTTGTTTGTCTCTTCGCTGCAGCCGCGAGCGCCGACGACCTGACCGGACGCGAGGCGCTCAACGCCACGCTGTGGATGCAGGTCGCGCCCGAGTATCGCGCCAACGTCCAGCAGGTCTACCGCCAGGCCACGGAGCGCATCGCCGCGCCCGCGCCGGGCAGCGCGGCGCGTCGAACAGGCGGGGGTGCAGGCCGACGCGCTGGCGCGTCTGCCGACGGCGGTGATCCTCGATCTCGACGAGACCGTGCTCGACAACACCGTGTTCCAGGCCCGGCTGCTGCGCGACCGCGCCGTCTACAACCCGCAGAACTGGGGCGATTGGGTGATGGCGGCCGAGGCCGAGGCGCTGCCGGGTGCGCGCGAGTTCATCGCCACCGCGCGCCGCCTCGGCCACACGGTGTTCTTCATCACGAATCGCGACTGCAAGATTCCGGCGGCCACCGCCACCGATCCGTGCCCGGCCAAGACCGCGACGTTGCGCAATCTCGTCGCGCTCGGCGTCGATCCGGCGCCGGATCCTGCGCACCTGCTGTTGCGCAACGAGCGCCCGGAATGGAACACGGGAACGAAGACGCACGCGGCGCGCGTTCATCGCCGCCAACTACCGCATCGTCGCGCTGGTGGGCGACGATCTCGGCGACTTCGTCGATCCCGAAGTTGTTCGCGGGCGATCGCGAGCGGCTCGAGCCGCGTTTCGGCGTGAGCTGGTTCGTGCTGCCGAATCCCATCTACGGGTCCTGGACTAGCGCGCTACGACACGCTCGAAGAGAAGTTTGCCGGGCTCGCACGTCGGCGACACCGTGCTGGAATTGCCGGGCGGCGGGCCGTGGGCGGGCGGGAACAAGGTGCGCATCGCGAGCTGGAACGTCGAGTACCTGATGACGCCGGCGACGCACCTCGCCCTGCGCGACAACTGCGCGCAGAACGGCGGCATGGTGGGCGGCGACGATCGCACGCTGCCCTGCGCGATCACCAAGCGCGAGCCGCGCACGCCCGACGACTACGCGAGCCTGCGTCGCTACGCGGCAGAGCTCAAGGCCGACATCGTCGCGTTGCAGGAAGTGGATGGACCCGACGCCGCGGCGCAGGTGTTCCCCGGCTACGACTACTGCTTCAGCACGCGCGCGCACACGCAGAAGAACGGCTTCGCGATCCGGCGCGGACTGCCATTTCGCTGCGAGCCCGAATACGAAGCGCTGTCGCTCGACAATGCGGTGCGCCGTGGAGTCGTTGCCACGTTCTTCCCCGGCACCGTCAACGAATTCCGCCTGATGTCCGTGCACCTGAAATCCGGCTGCCCCGCGGGCCCGCTCACCGCCGAGGGACGGAATTGCGAATTGCTGTCACGCCAGGTTGCGCCGCTCGAGGCATGGATCGACGCGGAAGCCGCCGCGGGTCGCCGCTTCGGTGTGCTCGGCGATTTCAACCGCCGCTTCACCATCGAGAAGGGGCCGGCGCGCGACGCCGCGGGCCGCCAGCTCAACGTCTACGCGGAGATCGACGACGGCGAGCCGACGGCGGCGAAGCTCACGAACGTCACCGGCCAGATGAAGTTCACGCCGTGCACGACAGACAGCGAGTACCGCGAATTCATCGACACCATCCTGCTGGGCCGCGACCTGGCGAAGACCGTGCTGAAGAAGTCGTTCGTGCGCGTGATCTTCAACGACGAGGATGCGAAGAAGCACTGGCTGTCGGATCACTGCCCGGTGGGCATCGAGCTCGGCCTGCGCTGACGTCGATCCAGACCAGCCGGTGATCGGAGCTGGGTGCCGGCCGGTCGCCCCACACCAGGCGCGACTCGGGCTCCGACTGCGTCGGCCAGTACACGCCGCCGCCGCAGACCTGCAGGCCCTTCGAAGGCAGTAGATAGTCCACGCGCAGGTTGCCGGCGACGCGGTCGTTGAAGTCCGCGGTGTCGTTGCGCGGATCGCCGCGCATGCGTCGCGTTCGATCCCACCCTGCGACGGCGGTCGCTTCCGCGGCGCCTGCGCTGCCCGGGATGAAGCGCGGAGTCGACCCGCGGATGCGCCAGCAGCGCGCTCGATGGCGTCGATGCAGGCTGGCGCCGTCGACGGGATCCGAGTTCTGATCGCCCATGATGATGAAACGGCCGCCGCCGAAGGCCGCCGCGTCTGCCCGCGGTCGTCGCGGAAGTATTTCGCGCCGCGATAGTAGTCGCTCCAGAAGCGGATCTCGTCGTGGTTGCGCAGTCCGTTGCGATCCTCCGGCCGTCGAATGCCGGCGGCGTCGGATGACTGGCCAGCAGGTGCAGCGTGCGTCCTCCGATCTTCACGCGGCACGTCCCAGTGGCTCTTCGACGACAGCGGCAACACCGCGAGCTCCTCGGGCGAATACCAGTCCAGGGGCTGCGGCGTCGCGATCCGGTCGGGCAACTTCGCGCCCGGCATGTCGCGCCACAGGAATTTGCGGAACGTGCGCGCATGGGCGCGTCGATGGGGAAACGCGAGAACAGCGCCATGGCGTATTGGCCGGGAAATTCACCGAAGCCGAGCGCGTCCGCCCCGCCGGCCACCGTTCCGTCGTTGTCGAAGTCGAAACCCGATGGCACGCCGGTGTTCGACTCGGCTGAGAACGTGTAGCGGAATTCGAGCGGCGCCTGTCCGTTCTGCGAACGCGCCGAGGTAGTTGGCCTGGAACGCGCGCATCGATTCGCCCGCCGCGTCGTAGTCGAACTCCTGCAGCAGCAGGATGTCGGGCCGCACCCGCTGGATGATTTCCGCGACGGCGCGGCCTGCGCATCGTCGGGCGTGGCCAGTGAGGCGCGCAATCCGCCCTCGGAAGGACGATTGAGACTGCAATTGAAGGTGGCGATGCGCACCAGCGCGGCCGGGCGATGGTGCCGCGGCGGCGGGCACGATGCCCGCCGCCGCGAAGAACAGGATTGCGACGACGTTGCGCACGCCGCCGCGCGCAATCAGAAGTTGTACTTGATCGAGGCCACGGCCGTGCGCGGCGAGCCGATGCCGAGGAACGGCGCCGAGCCGGTGACGCCGGTGGGCAGGCCATCGCGGCCGAGCAGCGGAACGCCCTGCAGGCCGCTGACGCTCGGGCTGATGCCGCCGTAGTACTCCTCGTCGAGCAGGTTGGTCAGGTTGAACTGCAGCTGCAGATTCTGGCCGCCCGACATCTTCCAGTCGTAACGCACGTCGAGGTCGAGCACCGTGTATCCGTCCACCCAGGTGTCGTTCACGTCACTCGTGAAGCGCTTGTCCACTTTCTTGGCCTGGAAGCCGGCGTGCAGGTTTTCCGTGATGTCGATGTCGGTGCGCGCGCCGAAGGTCCACTTCGGCGTTTCGACCAGCAGCTGGCCCTTGAGCGGCTGGGCCGAGGTTGTCAGTCCGGTGGGCAGGTCCGACAGCAACTCGCTGTCGTTGAACGACGCGTTGAGCGTGAAATCGACGGCGTCGCCGAAGCGCAGCCCGAGCTGGCCGTCGATAGCCCTGGATCTTCACGTCACCGACGTTGCGGTCGACGCTGAAGCCGAGGTCCGGATCGAAGGACTGGCACGATGCGGTTGGTGTAGTCGATGCGATAGAGCGCCAGCGACGCGAGCAGGCGCGAATGATTGAGGCGCCAGCCGAGATCGTAGGCCTTCGTGGTCTCCGACTCGGGCAGCGGACTACCGACGCTGCCGTCGGGCTGACGTCGCACCGCATAGAGATTGTCCGTGCGCGGCGCCGACAGGCCTTCCGCGTACGACAGGTACAACGTGTGCGAGTCGACCGGGCGGAAAGTCAGGCCGATGTTCGGCAGCATGTCGTCGAACTTGACCTCGTCGCTGTAGGGGGCGATGAATTCGACCGGCGTGCCCATCGGCGCGGCCGGCGCGAACGTGACGTTGCCGTTGGGGAGCGTCGCTGAGCGGCGGCGCGACGTGCAGAACGTGCCGCCGCCGGCGCCGATGGTGCCCGAGTTGCCGTTGCCGCCGTTCGGCGTGTAGCAGTACTGGTTGAGCTCGCGCGTGAAGAATGGCGCGCGCACACCGACGGTCGCGGTGAATTTGTCGTCCGCGAACTGGCCGCGCCACTCGAGCGCGAACTGCTAGAGCTCGGCGATCGAGAAGCGGTCGCGGCCGCGGATGATGTCGCCGTCGGCGGCGAGCACGCGCTGGCCCTGCGCGGCCGGCGAACACGTTCTGCACCTCGCCGCTGTCGGTGATGTAGCCCCACTGTCCCGTCTGGCGATGGCGCGCGCGATCCCAGGTGTAGGCGAAGCGCAGCCGCTGATCCTCGTTGAGATCCCAGATCAGCGAGGTGGTGGCGCCCCAGCGCCGGGTGTTCGTGGTGTTCGGCGAATAGAAGCGCATGGTGTCGAGCATGTCGCCGTCGCCGTTCAGATCCCAGCCGGTGAGGTCGGTGTTGCCGAGCACGCGCTTGTCGGGCGCCGTGGCCGCGGGCGTTTCGGCGATCGTCGGTGGAGCCGCCACCATTTGCCATCGTGTACTGCCAGGACGGGTCGAACGTGAGGCGCAGGCTTGTCGCTGAAGTTGACACAGCGACTGCATGCGGATATTGCCCGTGTCCGACGGATTGATGCGCACGCCGTAGTAGTTCGTGCAGCTCGAGGTGTTCAGCGGGTTGTCGGTGGCGGGCAGCGCCGGGGTGCTGGCGACCGGGCTGGCGTTGTCATTGTCGGCGACGCCGCGCGGTCGGCAGGTCGCGCGTACAGACGTCGAGGTTGTCGTAGTCGCGGCCGAACAGCGTCGAAGTTGGCCGCTGTGGTGTTGCGATAGAACGCGTTGCGGTTGCGGTTGTAGTGGAACGCGAGGCTGCATGAAGTTGCCGTTGTCGAAGTCCTGGCGGACCGCGCCGTTGACCTGCTTCTTCTCGAGCTCGCCCGGGCCCTTGAACTTGTCGTAGTTCGCGTAGGACGCCGCGAAGAACGCCTTGGTGCCCCAGGGAGCCGAATTCGCCGGTGTCGAAGCGCAGGAACGCGCGGCGGTAGTTGTTCTCGCCCGCCGAAACGACGCCTGGCCGCCGAATCTCGTCGGTCGGCTTGCGCGTGCGGATACGCGACGGTGCCGCCGGTGGCCGAGGCCGTCGGGCTGTCGACGTCGGTCGTGCCGAGGTTCACGTCGACGCGATCGATGAGCTCGGAATCGAGCATCTGGTTGGTGAACAGGGCGTAGTTGCCGGAGTCGTTGAGCGGAATGCCGTCGAAGGTCACCGACACGCGCGAGCCGTCGAAGCCGCGGATGCGCAGGTTGCCGCCCGAGGTGCCGTACGGATCGTTGTTGGTGAAGTTGACGCCGGGGATCTGGTTCGATGCTCTGGAACACGCTCTGGCCGGCGCTCTGCGTCTCGAGGTACTCGCAGGTGAGCGTGATGCGTGACTTGGGCGCGTTCTGGTCGCCGACGATGCCGATGCTGCGCACGCGGGTCGCGCTCACGACGACCTCGTTCATGCTCTCTTCGACGGCCTCGGTGCCTGTCGATTGCGCGAGCGCCTGTTGTGATGCGGCGGCCGCGAACAGCGCTACGGCGGCAATAGAGACCTTGTGGAATCGAAGCAACATCGCTCCATTTTCATTACGCATTGGAATCTCCGGTTTTGATCCGCGGCCATCTATGTGGCGTTGCGGGTTTTGTGGAGTACACGTTAATGACATGACGCGTCCGTTACAACCGCAAATCGCTCACATGCTGCGTGTGCGCAACAAGGGTGCACGCCAATGGAACGAAAATCCGTCCTTCGGAACCGGTGCACTCAGTCCGGAATCTTTGCCCCGGCAAGAGCTTGCGAAAAATGCCTGCGGCACAGTGGCACGTAGCGCTCGTTCCCACCGATCTCGATCTGGGCACCCTCGCGCTCCGCCGTTCCGTCGGCCTTGACACGCACCACCATGATGGCTTTGCGTCCGCAGTGACAGATGGTCTTGATCTCGACCAGGTTGTCGGCCCAAGCCGAGCAGCTGCGCGCTGCCGGGAAAGAGCTCGCCGCGGAAATCGGTGCGCAGCCCGTAACACAGCACGGGAATGTTGAGCTCGTCGACGATCGCACCGAGCTGGCGCACCTGCGCGGGCGTCAGGAACTGCGATTCGTCGACCAGCACGCAGGCCAGCGCGGCGCGTTCGTGCTCGGCTGAGATCTGCTGCCTTGCAGGTCGAGCCCCGCGTGGAAGTGCAGCGCTTCGCGCTCGATGCCGATGCGCGAGTGGATCCTGCCCCCGTCGCGCGAATCGAGCTGCGCCGTGTAGAGCAGCGTGCGCATGCCGCGTTCTTCGTAGTTGTGGCCCGCCTGCAGCAACGCGGTGGATTTACCCGCGTTCATGGTCGAGTAATAGAAGTAGAGCTTCGCCAAGTCAGATCAGCTTGATTTCCCGCAGGCGCTCCTGCAGGAAGTCGTGCGCGTTGATCGGCACGGGGAATTCGTCGGGATGCTGCGCGTCCACGTATTGCGGCAGCGTCTTGATGAGGAAGTCGGGATTGAAGTGCAGGAAGAACGGCAGGGAATATCGCGCGTTGCGGCGCGCTCGCGCGGCGGATTGGTCACGCGGTGCGTGGTCGAGCGCAGGTGGCGGTTGGTGAGCCGCTGCAACATGTCGCCGACGTTGCACACCAGCGAGCCGGCCGGCGGATTGATGGGCAACCAGTCGGCCGCTGCGCGTGAGCACCTCGAGGCCGGGCTCCTCGGCGCCGAGCAGCAGCGTGATCACGTTGATGTCTTCATGGGCGCCGGCGCGCACGGACGGCGTGGGTTCCGGCGGCATCGGCGGATAGTGGATGACGCGCAGCACGCTGTTGCCGAGATCCACCTTGTCGTCGAAGTAGTTGGACGGCAGGTTGACGGAGCGGGCGATGGCGCCGAGCAGTCGCGCGCCCAGGGCGTCGAAGGAGCGGTACAGCGACAGCGTCGATTCGCGGAACCCCGGGATTTCGTCCACCCACATGTTAGGCGCCATCACCTCGTTGAACGGGTGGCCCGGCGGCAGCTCGCGGCCGACGTGCCAGAACTCCTTGAGGTCGTGATGTTTCGCGCCCTTCGCGGTTTCGATGCCGAACGGCGTGTAGCCGCGTGCGCCGCCGCCGTTGGGGATCTTGTAGCGCATCTTCGTCTTCGACCGGCAGCGCGAAGAAGCGCCGGAAGCAGTCCAGGCAGTGATCGATGAGCCGCCTTGTCGATGCCGTGATTCTGGATGATCACGAAGCCGTATTCGGCGTACGCGGCGGCGATGTCGCGCGCGAACTGGGGCGTGTCGGCGGAGCCGGCGTCGAGTGTGGGGACTTCTTCGGTCACGGGACTATTGTGCCTGCCCGTCCCGGGATGTAGAAGTCGCGACATGTCCGCCCGCATCCCCACCGGCCGTGATTCCCTCCCAGGTCAGTGGCGCCATCCTGATGGTCCGGCCGAAGCATTTCGGGTTCAACGCGGAGACTGCACTCACCAACACTTCCAGAAGGCCGGCGCGGTCGGACACCGTGGCCGCACAGGCCGTCGCGGAGTTCGACGCTTTCGCGGCCGCCCTGGCGGCTGAAGGTGTACCGGTGTGCGTCGCGCCGGACTCCGATGAACCCCGCGAAACCCGATGCAGTGTTTCCCAACAACTGGGTGAGTTTCCATGCCGATGGCACGGTGGTGCTGTACCCGATGCAGGCCGTCAACCGCCGCGCGGAACGGCGCGCCGCCGTCATCGAGGCGGTAACGCGCGAGACCGGTTTCGTCGTCCGGCGGACGATCGACCTCACGCACCATGAAAAGGAGGGCCGGTTCCTCGAAGGCACCGGCAGCCTGGTGCTCGATCACGTGGCGCGGGTCGCCTACGCCTGCCGTTCGCCGCGCACCCACGAGGACGTCGCGCGTGAATGGGCGGCCGCGCTGGGTTACTCGCTCGAGCTGTTTTCGGCGACCGACGACCCGCGGCACGCCCATCTACCACACGAACGTGCTGATGTGCGTGGGCTCGCGCATGGTGGTCGTGGCGCACGACAACATCGCCGCCGCGGACCGCGAGCGCGTGGCGGAACGCCTGCACGCCACGGGGCGCGACCTGGTCGCCATCTCCGATGCCGAAATGAACGCATTCGCGGGCAACATGCTCGAGGTCGGCAGCTGGGACGAGCACCTGGGCGACTTCCGCATCCTCGTGATGTCGCGCACGGCGCGACGCGCGCTCGATGCCGAGAAATTTGCGCGGCTCACGACGGCGGTGGACTCCGTGATCGCGGCGCCCATCGACGTGATCGAGCGTCACGGCGGCGGCAGCGTCCGTTGTATGCTGGCGGAAGTCTTCCTGCGCTGAAACTCCGCGATGGATTTCCTCCTCAAGGTTCTCGCTTGCCTATCTTCTCGGCTCGGTGGTCGGCAGCCTGGTCGTGGGTCGCCTGCGGGGCGGCGTGGACATCCGCAAGCAGGGCAGCGGCAATGCCGGCGCGACCAACGCGGTGCGCACGCAGGGCTGGAGCTTCGCAATCTGGGTCATCGTCATCGACGTGGCCAAGGGCTGGATCGCCGCGGTGCTGCTGCCGCGGCTCGCGCTGCCCGGTGTTCCGCCCGCGCCAGCCGGCGGTCGCGATCTGGCTCGCGGCCGCCTGCGCCCTCGCGGCCATCATCGGCCACGTGTTCCCGCTGTGGCACGGCTTCCGCGGCGGCAAGGGCGTGGCCACGCTGGTGGGCGCGTACGCGGGCATCGACCTGTTCCTGCTGCTGCCGCTGTTCGCCTGCTGGTTCGCGGTAGTGGCCGTATCAGGCTTCGTCGGCCTGGCCTCGATACTGGCGGCGGTCGCCATGCCCATCTATCTACTGATCCGCGACGGCGGCGCGATGACGCCCGCAGCTCGGCTTCGCGCTGGCCTGCGCGGCGCTCGTGATCTACACGCATCGGGGCAACGTGCACCGCATGCGCGGCGGAACGGAACCGCGCGCGCGGCGCCTGTGGCTGTTCGGGCGCGGCTCGTGAACGCCGGCGTGCCGGCGCCGCTGCCGCAACGCGTGTTCCAGCGGCTCGACGACCGCGTGTTCCAGTCCGGCGAGGCGCTCGCCGCCGATCTCGAGGTCACGCGCGCGGCAATCTGGAAGGCCGTCGAGCAGCTGCGCGAGCTCGGCGTCGCGCTCGATGCGCAGACCAGCAAGGGTTACCGGCTCGCGCCCGGCGTGAGCGCGCTGTCCGCGGAACGCATCGAGTCACAGCTGCCGCACGAGGTGCGTGCGCGCATCGAGGCGCTGCTGGTCGAGTGGACGCTGGAGTCGACGAACACGCGGCTGCTCGAGTCGCTGCCGCCGGCGGCGGGCGCCACGGCCATCGTGCTCGCCGAGCACCAGACCGGCGGTCGCGGCCGCCGCGGACGCGGCTGGGTGGCGCCGCCCGGCGGCGCCATCTGTCTCTCGCTCACTTGGCAATACGCCGACATGCCCGCGGACCTGTCGGCGCTCAGTCTCGTCGTGGGCCTGTGCGCGGTCGGCGCCTTGCGCGAGCTCGGCGTCGACGTCGGCCTCAAGTGGCCCAACGACCTGGTGACGCGCAAGGGCAAGCTCGGTGGCATCCTGATCGAAATGCGCGCCGAGGCTGGCGGTCCGGTGCACGTGGTCATCGGCATCGGACTGAACGTGCTGCTCGACGACGGCGGCGCGCGCCGCGGTCGAGGCGGCGGGCAACACGGCCGATGACATCCGTGCGCATCGCACGCCCGTGCCCGATCGCAATCGCATCGTCGCGGCCGTGCTCGCGCGGCTCGTGCCCGCACTCGAGGGTTTTCCGCGCCACGGGCTCTTGCCGCACCTGGAGAGCTGGCAGGACTGCGACGCCCTGAAAGATCGGGAAGTGCGCGTCGAGAACGCGGGCGAGTTCACGCGCGGCATCGCGCGCGGCATCGACGCGCATGGCGCGCTGCTGGTCGAGACGCCCGCGGGCGTGCAGCGCTTCATCTCCGGAGAAGTAACCGTGCGGGTGGACACATGATCCTGCTGATCGACATCGGCAACACGCGCGTGAAGTGGGCGCTGCTACGCGGCGTGCGGCTCGGCCGCATGCGCGCGAGTGCGCATGGCGGGAAGACGCAGGCGCTCGAATCGATCGTGCGGCGCGCGCCGCGCACCGTGTCGCGCGTCGTCGCGGTGAACGTCGGGGGCGCGCGTTTCGAGCGCGCATTGCGGGCCGCCACGCGCGCCCGGTTCGGCGTCAAGGCCGAGATCATCCGCTCCACGCGCAACGCCTGCGGCGTCCGCAATGGATATAAAGAGACGTGGCGCCTGGGCGCAGACCGCTGGGTGGGCGTGATCGGCGCGCGCGCCCTCGCGCGGGCGCGCTCGGCGGTGGTGGCCAATGCCGGCACCGCGCTCACGCTCGATGCGGTCAGTGCCTCCGGGCGGCATGTCGGCGGCGCCATCGTGCCGGGCACGCACACCATGATTGCCGCGCTGATTCGCGGTACGAACGGAATCGGCCGCCGTGCGCGCGGCCTCACGGCCTCCCGCCGGCAGTTGTTCGCGGCCGATACGGCCAGCGCACTGGCGGCCGGCGCGCAGTATGCGGCGGCCGCGCTCATCGATCGTGCCGTCGACGAGGCGGCAAGAACCTTGCGCGCGCAGCCCTTGCTCATCCTGACGGGCGGCGCGGCCGCGGGACTGAAGCCATTGCTGAGACATCCGGCGCGGCTCGTTCCCGACCTCGTGCTGCACGGACTCGCCACGCTGGCGCGGGGTTTCTGAAGGCCGTTTGCTACACTCGCGTCCACGCGTGCGTGCCGCTCTACTCTTGCTCTTATTGGCGAACCTGGCGTTTTTCGCCTGGGTGCAGTGGCTCGCGCCCAAGGAGGCCAGCCTGCCAGTCTCGCCCAGGGTCGATGCGCCGCGACTGCAGCTCGCCACGGAATCCCGCGTCGAAGCGACGGCCGGCAATTGCGTGACCGTCGGCCCCTTCCCGGCGAACGAGCTCGCGGCCCGCGCGCGCCAGACTCTGACCGACGCCGGCTATTCTTCCGTTCCGCGCGAGGTCGAGACGCGCGAGTTCGAGGGCTACTGGGTCTATCTAGAGGCGCCGACCACCGAGGCCGGCGAGCGGCGCCTACTCGAGCGCCTGCGCCGCGGCGGCGTCGCCGACGCGCAGGCCGTGGGTGAGCCCGGTGCGCGTCGCATCTCGCTGGGCGTCTTCTCCGAAGAAGGCCGCGCGGCCGCGCAATCCGAAAAGGTCGCGAAGCTCCAGCTGCTGCCGCAGATCGAGGCGCGCGAGAAACCCGGCGTCGCCATCTGGCTCGATCTCTCGCTGAAGTCCGATGCCCCGTCTCTCGAGGGCCAGAAATTCAAGGCCGGCGAATCGGAGCTTGAATTTCGGCCCTGTCCGGCGGCCGCCGGGACCGGTGGCGGCGGGTCCGCCGAAACCGGGGCGTCCGAGGCGAATTCCCCGCGGCAATAGCGCCGGCGTCCGGGCGGGCCTAAAATTCCGCCACCTTTCGCGCCGGCTTAGCTCAGTTGGTAGAGCACCTGATTTGTAATCAGGGGGTCGCGGGTTCGATCCCTGCAGCCGGCACCATACCCTCGCGCTGCTAACCTTTTGGCGCCCCCGCCGTCTTAGTCTCGTGCTCACCCTTCTCAAGTCCCTGGTCCAGCCGGACACCTTCCAGACCGTCCTGAACGAACGCGGCCCGCGTTGGTACAACGCCTGCCTGCGGATCACGCGGGATGCGGAATTGGCCGCGGACGCGGTGCAGGACGCCCTGCTCAAGGCCTGGGCCCGCCGCGAGGAATTCCGCGGCGACGCCGCGCTCGACAGCTGGATCCATCGCATCGCGCTCAACGCGGCGATCGACCTCACGCGGCGGCGCAAGACCCGCGCCGAGGATGAGCTCGACGAAGAAGGCTACGAGGCGCCGCCGGCTTCCGGGCCCGAAAGCGACTATTCGCGCGAGGCCCTGGGCAAGGACCTGAGCCAGGCGATGCGACGGCTGTCGGCGATGGAGCAACAGGTCTTCCTGCTCAAGCACATCGAAGGCTGGCGACTCGATGAGATCGCCGAAAGCATGCAAACCAACATCCCGGGCGTGAAACACGCGCTGTTCCGCGCGGTGCGCAAGTTGCGCGTCGATCTTCACGTCTGGAAAGGCGAAAACTCATGATCAACGACGACGATCTCCTTCTCTATTACTACCGCGACGGTCTCGATGCCGGCGAGCGGGCGCGCATCGGTGCGGCGCTCGCGGAGCAACCCGAGCTCGCGCAGCGACTGCACCGTCTGGTCGCGAAGCTCGACGCGGCCGCCGTCATTCCCGAAGTACCGGTGCCGGCTCACGTGCAGCAGCGCTGGCAGGCGGCGTTGGCCGCCGCGGTCCAGGAAAAGCGCGCGGCGCCAGTGCGCCGCCGGTTTTCCACGCAATGGCTGGCCGCCGCGGCCGCGGTAGTCGCGGTCGCGGTGGTCGTGATTTTCCAGGGCGTGCAGGCGCCGCCCACGCAGGTCGCCGGCGATCCGGCGGAAGTTCCGGGGCAGCGGAATGAACCCGCGGATTCCGCGTCCGCCTACGAGCACGGACTGAAGGCGCACCTGGCGAGCACCGAGCGGCGGCTCGCGAATCTCGACAGCACCTCGCCCGAGGAACGCGCCCGGCTCATCGAGGCGATCATCGGGCAGAACCGGATCTACGCACTGGCCGCGGAACGCGCCGGTGAACCTCAGCTCGCGCGCGTGCTGCGCGCCTTCACGCCGATCCTGCAGGACGTGGCCAAGGGCCGCAGCGCGTCGACCGAGGGCGACCTCGCGCAGCTGAGTTTCGAATTGAGAGTCACGCAGGCCCGGCTGGCCGGCGACTCCCCGTCATCCAGCACTTTGTAACGAGGAACACATCATGCGTCTGAAACTAACTACCCTGGTCGCGTTGTCGATCTGCGCGGCTGCCTTCGAAAGCCAGGCGCAAACGCCACCGGTCGCCGTCAAGGTCGCCGCGGACCGCGCGCCGACGAACGACGAGGAGCTGGCGCTTGCCGCCCTGGAAGGCCTGATGGTGCAGCCGGCCGAGCGCGCCTTGCCGATCATCAAGAAGGTGCTGGCTGGCTCGCGCAGCACGCTGGTCAAGCAGCGCGCGCTGTTCGTGCTCAGCCAGATCGAAACGCCGGAAGCGCTGCAGATCCTCGCGCAGACCAGCCGCTCGCCGGATGCCGCGCTGCGCGGCGAGGCCATTCGCGCGATCGGCATCAGCGGCGACCCGAAATCCCTCGACGCCCTCGTGGATGTCTACAACACGGGCAACGAGGACGTGCAGCGCGACGTGCTGCAGGCCTGGCTGATCGCGGGACGCAAGGAAGCCGTATACAAGGTGGCGCTCAACGCCAAGACCGAAGACGAGGCGAACGCGGCGATCCGCATGCTGGGCGCGATGGGTGCGTCGGACGAGCTGCGCAAACTCGGCGAACGTCCGAATGCCTCGCGTGGACTGCTCGAGGCCTACGCGATCAGCGGAGACCTGGCGAGCCTGCGCAAGATCGCCGACACGCACGGCGACCGTTCCATGCGCCTCGACGCCGTGAGCAGGATCGGCATCATCGATAGCGCCGAGGCGCACACCGCGCTGCGCGAGATCTACGCGCGCACCGACGACAAGGAGATCAAGGACGCCGCATTGCAGGGCATGTTGATCGCCGACGACCAGGCAGGCGTGCTGGCGCTGTATCGCGCGGCGAAGTCCAGCGAGGAGAAGCGGTCGCTGATGCGCATGCTCTCGATGATGGACGGCGACGCGGCACTGGAAGCGATCGATGCGGCGCTGGAGGAAAGGAAATGAACGCCCGGCAATGGATCCTGGGCGCCGGCGCGGTGCTGGCCTTCATCAACGCGACGCCGGCACATTCGGCCGAACCGAAACTGCCACGCGATGGCTGGGTGAGCTGGGAAGTGACTGCCGTGGAAGAAGCGCCGGCCTGGTGCTGCTTCGAGCAGCTGGCAGGAGAAGGACTACTCACGGGCATCGTGCAAGCTCGACGGCCATTCCAACGGCTACGGCAACCGTCACGACGCAACCACCGATGCCGTGAAAGTGTACGCGCGAATGACCAGCGGAAAGCTCGATCGACTGCAGGCGCTGTCGGCCACGTGCCCGGTGGAAACCAGGACACCGGTGCAGCCGCTCGGCGACGTCTCGACGGATGACAGCACGCGCTGGCTGGTCGCACAGGTCAAACAGGACGGCAAGGACGCCGTTTCGCGTGAGCCCCTCGGCGAAAGTGCGCTGGCCGCGCTGGCCCTGCACCGCGGAGCACTTGCCAGCAGCGCACTGGCGGGTTTCGCGCGCGATGACGCGCGCGTCGAAACGCGCAAGTGGGCCGTCTTCTGGTTGTCGCAGCTGCGCGGCGTCGAAGGCGCCGACGTCACGAGCACCGTGATGTTCGCGGACCGCAGTTCGGACGTGCGCCAACACGCGGCATTCTCGCTGTCGCAGTCGAAGTCGCCGCGCGTCGCGCCGGACCTGATTCGCCTCGGCAACACCGACAAGGTGGGCGAAGTTCGGGCGCAGGCCTGGTTCTGGCTGGCCCAATCGGGTGCGCAGCAGGCGGAAGGCGCGATCACCGCGGCGCTCGCAAGGACGCGGACGACCATGTACGCGAGCAGGCCATCTTCGCGTTGTCGCAACTGCCGGAAGAGCGCGCGACCAGGGCTTTGATCGCGGCGGCCGAGGACCAGTCGCTGTCGCGCGAGCAACGCAAGCGCGCCGTGTTCTGGCTGTCGCAGTCGAAGTCGAATGCGGCGCTGGCGTATCTCGACAAGGTGCTCGCGGCCGCGAGCAAGTGAAATGAACGCGGCGTTCGCGAACCCGCGAGGTTCGCGAACGCCGCAGGATTCATCGCGGATCAGGTCAGGTCGACTTGGCTTTGAACGCGCGCACCTGGGCGTTGAAGCGGTCGGCCACCTTCACCAGCTCGTCCTGGGCCGCGTTCTGCTTCGCCGTGTTCTTCTCGCACGCCAGGTACTCTTCCATGCTCGACTGAACGCATCGACCGCCTTCTTGGCGGCCAGCATTTCTTCCTTGGCGGCGGTCGAGCCGTCGGGGATCGACGCCGGGGCCTGGGGCTTGCTGCACGCCAGCGCGGGCGAGGTGAACGCAGCGCAAATCACGGCAATCGACACGAACTTCATCATTGATCTTCTCCGTTGTTCCGCCCAGTGGCGGCTCCGAGGGAGATATCGGCACGAAGCGGCGAATGCTTTACGGGTCGCGGCCCGCTTATGTCCGCTCGCGGCCGGCATTCGACAAAACGTGAAGCAAGTCCTCCATTAGGTGGGCTCCCCGCCGATACGGCCCACATGCACAACAAGAAAGAGCCGGTTGACAGTGGAGTCATCGGCGGTGGCTCTAGAAAGGTTTTGACCTTTTCGCTGGGCGAGGAGGCCTATGGCGTGGATATCCTGAGCCTAGGAGATCCGCGGCTGGTCACCCGTGACGCGAATTCCCCAGGCCCCGGAGGCCGTGCTCGGCGTCCTGAACCTGCGCGGCGCCGTCGTGCCCAGTCATCGACCTGCGCGTGCGCCTCGGCATGCGCGCCGCGGAGTTCACGCCGCTGACCGTGATCATCGTGCTGTCCTGCGCATGGACCGCGACAGCGCGAGTGCGGCATCGTCGTCGACAACGTCAACGACGTGGTCGACATCGCCCCCGATCAGCATCAAGCCGGCGCCCGAACTTGACGGGGTCCATGCCGGCGAGTTCATCGAGGCATCACGGCCCTCGATGACCAGATGTTGATCCTGCTCAACGCCGAAAACCTCGTTACCCGCGTCAGGCAGAAGTCGCGCTGACGGAGAAGCGGCCTGAACTTTTCGATTACGTAATTAAAGCGACGAATTCCCCTATGCGTCTTCAACGTGTTCAAGAACATCCGCCTCTCCCTGCAGCTGTACGCGCTGGTGGCCGTGACCCTGGCCATCGCCACCGGGCTGATCGGCTACTCGATGCAGCAGGTGCGCGACACGCAGGGCACGCTCAAGCACACCATCGACAACCGCATGGTGTCCGGCCAGTCGATCCAGGGCGTGGCCGACGCGCTGTCGCTGTCGCTGGAAGCCTCGCTGAACGTCGTCGAGAAGAAGCAGACCGCACAGGAAGCGCACGCCCAGATCAAGGCGGCCGTCGACAAGGCGCAGCGACGACTGGGACAACTACTTCCTGGGCGAAATGATCGAGGAGGAGCAGGCGCTCGCCGACGAGACCACGCCGCTGCTGGATGCCGCCTACGGCAAGATCGACAGGCTGCTCAAGAAACTCGAGAGCGGCGACGTGGCCGACCTGGCCGCCTGGCGCAATGAAACGCTGCGCCCCGCGCTGGCCGGACGGCGCAGCAACCTCAAGAAGCTGATCGGCATGCAGCTCACCGCCGCCAACCTCGACCTCGACAAGGCCAGCAAGAACTACCAGCTGGCGCAGCGCAACAGCATCGTGCGCTGTCCGGCGGCGCGCTGCTCGCGCTCGTGCTCGCCTGGTTCATCATCCGCAGCGCCATGAAGAAGCTCGGCGCGGATCCGGGCGTGGCCGCCGAAGGTCGCGCGCCGCGTCGCTTCCGGCGACCTGCAATTCGAGATGCCGCCGGGCAAGCACGACGACATCAGCCTGATGGGCGCCCTGCGCCAGATGAAAGACAGCCTGCTGCATTCCAAGCTGGACTACGAAGGCCAGATCAACGCCATCGCCAAGGTGCAGGGCGTCATCGAGTGTTCGCTGGACGGCAATATCACCAGCGCCAACGACATCTTCCTGAAGCTGATGGGCTACTCGCTCGAGGAAGTAAAGGGCAAGGAGCTACTCGAAGTTCGGCGATGACGACCAAAGCGCGACCTGTGGCAGGCGCTGCAGCGCGGCGAGAGCCGGCAGGGCGAATTCCGCCTGGTCGGCTTTCGACAAGCGCGAAGTCTGGGTGCAGGGTGTGTTCAACCCCATCGTCGACGCCTCCGGCAAGCCGTTCAAGGTGGTCGCCTATCTGAACGACGTCACGCGCGCGCGCCAGGAAGCGCTGCTGAACGCGGCCTTCCGTGGCGCGCTGGACCGCCTCGACGCCAACGTCATGGTCGCCGACAACGAACTCAAGATCATTTTCATGAATCCCGCCGCCGACGCAGATGCTGGCGCGCGCCCAGGAATCCTTCCGCGAGAATCTGCCCGACTTCGACGCCGGCAAGCTGCTGGGCTCCAGCCTCGAGACCGATGACGCGCGAACCCGGCGTGCTGCGCGGCGTGATCGAACGCCTCACCGACATCGCAGACGCGCCAGGAAGTGATCGGCGGCCGCACCATGAAGACCATCATGAGCCCGATGAAGGACGACACCGGCCGCCGTCTGGGCACGGTGCTCGAGTGGTTCGACCGCACGCAGGAAGTCGCCACCGAATCCGAACTGCACGGATCATCGCCGCCGTCACCGCCGGCAATCTCGACAACCGCATTTCGCTGGAAGGCAAACGCGAGTTCTTCCTCACGCTGTCCAACGGCATCAACGAACTCGTGGACGCCATCGCCACGTGGTGGTGGAAGTGCGCGGCGTCGTGGCCGCGGCCAACCAGGGCGACCTGACGCGGCGCATCGACACGCAGGGCAAGGCCGGACTGCTGGTGCAGATCGGTTCGGGCATCAACGACCTGACCGAAACCTGGCGGCGCTGGTCTCGCAGGCGAAAAAGGCCGCGGCCGAAGTGAGCCGTGGCGCCGACGAGATCAGCCAGGGCAACGCGAACCTGTCGCAGCGCACCGAAGAGCAGGCTTCCTCGCTGGAGGAGACCGCCTCCTCGATGGAGGAGATGACCAGCACGGTCAAGCAGAACGCCGACAACGCCAGGCAGGCCAACCAGCTCGCCGTCGGCGCGCGCGACCAGGCGGAGAAGGGCGGCGCGGTGGTGGCGCAAGGCCGTGAAGGCCATGGCCGATCAACGACTCCTCGAAGAAGATCGCCGACATCATCGGCGTCATCGACGGCATCGCCTTCCAGACCAACCTCCTGGCGCTGAACGCCGCGGTGGAAGCCGCGCGCGCCGGCGAGCAGGGCCGCGGCTTCGCGGTGGTCGCCACCGAAGTGCGCAACCTGGCGCAGCGCTCGGCGACCGCGGCCAAGGAGATCAAGGCGCTGATCCGCGACTCGCGTGCAGAAGGTCGACGACGGTTCGAAGCTGGTGACGCAGTCCGGCGCGACGCTGGAGGAGATCGTCAGCTCGGTGAAGCAGGTGACCGACATCGTGGCCGAGATCGCCGCCGCGTCGCAGGAGCAGTCCGCCGGCATCGAGCAGGTGAACCAGGCCGTGATGCAGATGGACGAGGTCACGCAGCAGAACGCGGCGCTGGTCGAGGAAGCCTCGGCCGCGAGCCAGGCGATGGCCGAACAGGCGCGTGGCCTGAATTCGTCCATGGAGCGCTACCGGGTGAACGAAGAGAGCGCGGATGTGACGCCGGCCGGTGCGCACGCTTTCAGACAGGGCCGCGGCGGATGCCTCCGCGGTGGAGCGTCGCAAGGCCGGGCCGTCCTTGGACGGGCAAGCGTCCGGCGGCCGCCACCGAGCCGGCCCCCGCGCCCAGGAAGGCGCGCGCGTCGAGCGCTGCCGACGACGCGGTGTGGA
>CAVZED010000012.1:0-35125 GCA_963774045.1 uncultured Pseudomonadota bacterium | reverse complement strand
AACAACACTGTAAGTTTTTCCTCCCTCCTCCGTTGTACGAAGTGAGGAGGCAAACGCCAGGTGTTGACGACGCAAGTAAGATCCCGCCCCGCATCAATCGTTCGACGACCAACCCATGAGCAGGAACAGCGACGCATTGCGCCGCGCGCATTGGTTGTGACCGCCGATTTCACCACAGTCAGCCGGGTGACGGGCTACCTCGACGGGGAGGCTTGAAGTCCATGTCCTGACTTCCCATGAGTCGGCCCCTGCCGCGCTAATCCGGACCCGACCGCATATTCTGATGGTGGACTTGCAGGTGCAACCGGACGCGATGCTCACCCTCTGCCGCGAGCTGCGGCGAGCAACGGCCGGCCGATAATCGGCTGTCGTTAAATCACGATGCTTCACAGGTAGTTGGCGCCCTGCAGGCCGGAGCGGACGATTACTTCGTATTGCCGATGCAGACGCCGGAGTTTGTGGCGCGCGTGCGCGCGGTCATGCGGCGCGTGCGAAGAGCAACGGCCGTTGCTTCTTCGGAAGGTAGGATTGTAGCCGGTGATGTTGAGATCTGGCTGCACAACACCGCGTCTACCGGAACGGACACATGACGGATCTCACTCCGACAGAGTTTCGACTGCTTGCAGTCCTCGCGCGGGACAGCGGCCGGGCGTTGACCCACAAGACACTGTTGAAGCAAGCATGGGGTGCTCACTACACCGCTTGCCGCGCAATGCTCCGCATCTACATCCGGCGCCTGCGCGCCAAGCTCGGCGACGACCTGGACAATCCTCGGCTCATAATCGCGGTGCGCGGCGTGGGCTACCGCCTCGAGCCGGCCGTCATCACCACCCCAACTGCCGCCTGACCAATCACGCACCAGTCGCCCCTGCCTCTTAGCTCTTATCTCCCGCCTACTCCTGGCAACCGCGGCAGAAGTTCGTGATCCTCTGCCCCGACGTGATCTCGGAGATGCGATGTCCGTCTCGAGGACACGCCTCGCCGCCCTTGCGGTGGAGCGGAGGTGATCGCGGTAATGGTTCGAAGGTAGCCCTTTCTCCTCCATCAAGCCCGGCGACGATCGGCGTCGACCAGTCCATCACGGCATGAATCGACCGGTACACCTCCCGCAACTGCTCCTCCGATAGCTCTGTCCGCTTCCGGTACGGGTGGATCCGCGCCTCCCACAGAATCTCATCCGAGTACGCATTTCCGATTCCCGCGATGCATTTCTCCGTCGTCAGCACGCTCTTGATCTGAGCGCGCTCGGCTTCACCCGCTCGAGAAAGCGCTCTTCAGTCAATTCCGGGTCCAGCACATCCGGCCCCATCTCGGCCCAGCGCGGACCTTCTCATTGAATTCATCCTCCCGCGCGAGTACGCACGCCCATGAGGCGGTCGTCGAAGTAGCGGAAGTCCATCCCGTTACTCAAGTGGAGGATGAACGCCGTTTCGCCCGCCGCTTCTGTTTCGGCTCGACATACTCGAATCGGCCGGTCAGCATCGCGTGCACGACCAGGTTGTCGCCGCTCTCAAACGGATAGACCAAGTATTTCGCCCGCCGGTACGCCGGCTACCACACCTGGCCCTTCATCCTCTGCTCGAACTCCTCCCGCCCCATCCGCACCAACCACGGAATCGGCGCCTCCACAGACTCGATCGTCAGTCCGGGCAGGCGCTTGTTGAAGTAAGCCGATACCCTTCTAGGTCCGGAATCTCAGGCATCGGCGCACCGTGTCATCCTGAGCGAGCGGGGTGGGGTGGGCGGCGGCGGCGTCCAGGCGAAGGATCTGGCGCTAGCCATACTGGCTCACGCCCCTTCCCGCTCGCCCTGAGGTACTCGTAGGGCGACGGACGACGACATGCGGCAGTCGAGGCTGGCTCATTCCCTTAATCGCTCCCCGTTCGCTGACGACCGCATCATCACGCACCGCCCAGAAAACGGCGCGGCACTTCCTTCATCATCAGGTCAATCGTCTCCTGCTCGACACCATCCGCAAGCAGGGCCGGAAGCGCTGTTCTCGATAGGAAGAGGTAGCGAGTCGTCTTGGGGGCGGCGGCACCATCGTCTTGGTGCCGAGCCGACACCGGCGCCGGCGCGTAATCGTGGCCGAGCATCAGGCGATGTGCCCAGCCCCGGTGGATCAGTGCCTTTACGGTCGCGTTGCGCTGCCGCCAGTCGGCCCGGCCTCCGCGCCAGGATAGCGGTCCATCGAAAGATAGACGCCGGATTCAAGGAGCGACACGAGGTAATCAACGTCGGTAGTGTCGGCGCTGTGACCTACGCAGATTCGGTCCATCGGCGCACCTTCGTCGAGGAAGATCTCGACCTGCGGCGACCGACCTCAGCGGGCGCCCAGTGGTGCGTGCTGATCGGACACCCCGTTCGTTTGGGTGCACGGCCGGCACCCGACGCCCGTTCGCCCTCGTCGTCACGCCTTCCGCATCGTTCGCGACCTTGATGACGCCCGCCTTGATTCCGGTGTCCCGATCCCCGTCTCGATCTCCCGCACGAAGATATCTGCGATTCGGTCGAGGCTGCGTTCCCAGAATGACCGCGGAACGTCTCGCCAGATCCCCGTCGCGACCACGACATTGATCCCGGACTCACGGGCAACATCGCGGACGAACTCAACATCCCTGCCGAGGTCCGGCGTTGTGAGGTCGATGACTGTGTCGACACCGCCCGCTTTCGCTTCAGACAGCTCGCGGACAGTGTTCGCCCGGGTGCGCTCCCAGTCGAACATCCGGGGGTAGTGTGAGTTCCGCGCACTCGCGACGAGGACGTGCTCGTGGCTCAACGTGAAGCCAAGAGCGGCGTGGTCGATCGGCCCAGGACAGTCTCAACTTGAGGCATGCTGCGAATTCTACCTCACTGCTTCCTCCCCAGCGCCTCTGGGCGATAACTTAAACGTATGCTCCGCAAACCCATCGAAGTTTCGCGCGCGGAGGCCCGCCGCATAGCCGTCCGCGCCCAGCTGCTTGACGGCTCCGCGAGCGGCATCCTCGATACGGCGCAACGTCTCGGCTTCCTTCAGCTCGATCCTATCGCGACCATCGCCCCGCCGCAGCACCTTGTGCTATTAGCCGGCTGGGCGCAACCTACAACCGGACGGAGCTGGACCGCCTGCTGTCGGAGGAAAAGCAGCTCTTCGAGTGGAACGCCTTCCTCTGGCCGCGCGAGTCGCTGCCGATCATCCAGGCCCGCATGCGGCGTCGCGGCAATGTTCGCGGCCTTTGGGCGCAACGCGTCGCGGATTTCCTGCGGGAGAACGCAAGCTTCCGGCGCTACCTGCTGCGCGAGCTTCGTGACCGAGGCCCGCTCCTGTCACGCGACCTGTCCGCTGATCTTGTGCGGCAGTGGAACTCAAACGAAACGTGGTGGGGCACCCGGAACGTGAGCTTGATCCTCGAGATGCTCCACCGGCGCGGTGAAATCGCCATTGTCGGGCGCGGCGGCGGGCAGCGCGTCTGGGGTCTCGCCGAAGACTGGTACCCCGAAACGAGCGCATTTCCGCCACCGAGGCCGACCGTCGCTTCGCCGAGCAACGCTTCCGCGCCCTCGGCGTCCGCTACGACAGGTCGAATGACCGCTGGTTCGCGCACCCCGATGCTGTCGACGGTCCGGTGCCGGAGCGCGTCACGCTGCTGTCGCCCTTTGACCGCCTGGTCCACGACCGTGACCGCACCGAGGCGCTCTGGGGGTTTCACTACCGGCTCGAAATGTACGTACCGAAGGCGAAACGCGAACACGGGTACTACGTACTGCCGCTTCTCGTCGGCGATCAGCTTGCCGGCCGCGCCGAACCCTTCTTCGACCGCAAGACCCACACCCTGCGCCTCCTCGGCGCCTGGGGCGACACATCACGCCTTGACCAAGCCCTTAGTGAACTCGGCGCCTGGTTGGGGGCAGAGTCGATCACTCGCGAGTAACCGACTTCTCTCCGGCGCAGCTCAACCCTACCCGCGCCGAGGCGCGGATTGTACAACCAGAGTTGCGGACTAGGTTTCAGGCTGTCTGATGATGTGCTGGATGACCGGGCGCGAGGCACCGTATACTGCCAGACCGACATTATGACTAATCACCACCGCGACTGGCTGGACTGGCACAAGCAATACGACGACCCCGCGTCGAGTCTTTCACGCCGTCTTTCGGTCGTGCGACGAGAACTGCGCCACGCAGTCGATGGGCACGACGGTCCCGTTAGAGTGATCAGCATCTGTGCAGGGCAGGGGCGCGATGTTATCCCGGTTCTCGCAGACAGCCCGCGCCACGAGGACACGGATGTGCTTCTGGTTGAACTCGATCCCCGCAACGCCAAGCGAGCGGCAGAGTCTGCTCGCGCCGCTGGCCTAGATCGCGTGCGCGTCTTGTGTGCGGACGCAGCGGTTACCGCAAACTATGCCGAAGCTGTACCGGCGGACGTGATCCTCGCTTGCGGCGTGTTCGGTAACATTAGCGATACCGACATTAAGTTCACCGTCGAGCGACTGCCAATGTTATCCGCTGCAGGCGCTACGGTGATATGGACGCGCAGGGATTCGGCCGGAGGTGACCTCACCTCAAGTATCCGGCAGTGGTTCGATGACGCCGGTTTTCGGGAAGTCTTCTTCGACGTCCCGAAGGACGATTACTATGAGTCGGGGTGAACCGTCTGGTGAGGCCACCCGACCGCTTTGACCCGAACCTCAAGTTGTTCCGCTTCTTCAGATGACAATCAGGCCGCCAAAATTGCTGATGTTATACAGCGTTTGCCCTCTCGCTCTACCCACATGTGCACCGGCCCTGGTGCCGACCCTCGAGATGGATGTCCTCCGGTTCGAGTTCAAACAGTTCCGGGTCGGGCGTCGCCAGCACGGTGCAGCCGCGGCCGAGGTAAAACTCGATGGTGCGCTGCGTCGGCGTCGCCGAGACGTAGAGGCCGCTCGCACCGAATTCGCGCGCCGATTCCAATGCCCTGGCGAACAGATCGGCGCCGACGCCAAGCCCGCGGTAGGGACTGCCAACGTGGAGGAACTTCAGCTCGACCAGGTCACTGCGCGTAGCAACGGGCTTTGAATCGACGATTGCAACCCCTGCGAGCGTGGCGCCATCGAACGCGGCGTGGAACCGGCCGCCGCGGTCGAAGCACTCCTCGAACTGCGGCAATTCGGACTCCTGCCGGCCGGGCGCCCAACCCGGCACATCGACATGATGCGCCTCCAGGACGAGGTTCCCGGCCTGGAGCCGGTAGATGTATTCGATGACCTCGCTGCGGTCAATCGTCCAGATGAGCGGCAGCTCTTCGCGGACGAGCAACCTGGTGTGAGCAAGCCCTCTCATCGATCCGCTGAGTGGTCAGCACGGGTCTTGCTTCAGTGAGCTCGCGTAATGAATCCTCGGCTCCATCACTCGCCCTCGCGCAGCTCCCCTTCCCGCTCGTCCTGAGGCTCTCGTAGGACGAGCGGAACGACAACGTCCCGGTGACGAACCACTCCCATCCGTTAATCCGTTCCTCTATCCGTTGACAGACCATCCGTTTGTGCCACCACCGCCCACACCCGCACCGCCTCCCCCACCCCCTTCACGCCTGCTCCCCCCGGTCCTCGAACCGCACCCCCGCCGACGTCCGCGCCAGCGACCGCACCGTCTCCGACACCAGCACCTCCCCCGCCGCCGATGAACGTTTCGAGGGGCGAGCCATGTCGACCGGACCGCTTCCCAGAGTTTTTTGAACCAGATCGATCGAGCGGAAACATCCGTGATGTCCCGCTCCGAGAGGCCAAAGCCGCGATGGTCGTACCGCACGAGCGTACCCCAGTCTGGGACATCGCTTTGGATGGGTACGTAGGCCGGGAACGAGCTCGAGCTTGAGGTGCGAGGGCAGGTCTATCCAGACGACGGAGTAGCATTGTCCGACCGCCCCATCGCGTAGTAGGCGATCCTAACACCCGTCGCTCGTCCTCTCATCGTACTGGGATGGGGGGCGTGTCCATCAGGGGAATCTCCAGATCTGGAGGGTATACGCCATCCGACTGTGAAGCCGCTTGTCCATCCCGCCGTAGTGTATGGCCGCCCAGCGCTCGACTTCCGGCAAACACTCCTGGAAGAGGCCGTTGGGGAATCTCCCACGTCCACGAATGGACCTTGTTGCGGGCCAGTTTCGAGCTCCTCGGCCGGCGAGGATTGTTCGTCCCACGTGGCGATCGTCTCGGTGCGGCACTGCCCCGCCTGCTGCGGCGAAAGCAGCGGTCATGTCCTCGATCTTGGGCCGGACCCGCCGCACGAACCCGCGCTCCGCGAACAGCCTCTTCCCACTTGAGGTACGCGACATCCCAGTCGCTCTCGCCGACGCTGTGATCACCGTGGTGAAGCAAGATACCGCCCGAATTGAGGACGCGCCGGATCTCCGAGACAGCACGCTGCCATGGCGGAATGAGATGCAGCACATGGCACAGAAGCTGCGGCGTCAAACGACCCCGAAGCGAGCGGCAGGCGAGGTGGCGTCGCCCAGCAACAGGTCAGGCTCGACGTGTTGACGGTCCGAGTTGCTCCTGCAAGCGCGACGAGCATGCGCGGGGCGATGTCGATCCCGCAGACGCGAAACCCGTTTCTGCAAGTGGGCGAGCGATTCGGCCGGTGCCAACGCCGACCTCGAGGACATGTGCTGCCCCGACCGCGCGGAGCTCCCGCACGAGGGCTGCAATCAAATCGCCTGCCAGATCCTGCCGCAGCGCCCGCGTCGCGTCGTAGAAGTCCGCCGCGTCGTTGAAGCTGATCGATGCCTGTTTCATTCCCAAATGACAATCCCCATATTCTTTCATTATATATAGCGTGTCTCCATCACTCCGCCTCCACGACCGCCCACACCCGCACCGCCTCCCCCACCCCCTTTAGCGACTGCTCCCCACGGTCCTCGAACCGCACCCCTGCCGACGTCCGCGCCAGCGAGCGCACCGTCTCGGAGACCAGAACCTCCCCGGGGGCTGACAGCCCGCTGATGCGGGAGGCGATGTTGACCGCGCCGCCGTATACGTTGTCTCTGTCCTCGCGAATCACATCCCCCGCGTGAACCCCAGATGCAGGGGCAGCCCTGCGTCCGTCGCCCGCTTCGCCGCAGGCCAGCGCTGCCTCTATCGCCTGCCGGGCGCTGACGTGAATACGGCGAGGACGCCGTCGCCGAGCAGCTTCCCCTCGATCGGCGTGCCGCCGTGCTCACGGATGATCGCACGCAGCGCTCCGTCCAGTTCCCGCGCCTTCTCGCGGAAGGCGGCGTCGCCGAGGCGCTCGGTGAGGGCGGTGGAGTCGACGATATCCGCGAAGAGGATCGCTGTCATGCCGCTTGCAGGGAGGTCGCGGTCAGGCACGGACCCCCGGCTTCTACGCCCAGGAATTTCACCATCGCCTCCATTACTTCCGGCGCAACCGGGAACCCTGGGCTCGGAGTCACCGTGACCAGGTGCGCATCCGGGATGCTGGAAACGAAGGTGCGCGCATAACTGAGAGGAGTCGCGTCACTCCCTGTGTGGATGATCAGCGTGGGCGCCTGGATTTGAGGTAGTAACGGCGTGACGTCTAACTTGCGCGTAACCTCGGGAATTCCAGAAGCTCCTGCGGACCCATCGACGCGCGAATGAGTTCGAAGCTGCCAGTTCGCGTGCAGGTTGTTCACCACGCGCGCCGACTTGAAGGAATTCAACGCGTCGCCGCGCTCGTCATATTTCAATTCGAGTCGGTCGAACACGATCCACTGGCTCGAGTCCGGGCGGAAGGCCCAGGCGAAGCGGCCCACGGCCTCGGTCGAATCGGCGATCAGCTGGGTCGAATCGAAAGCCTGCAGCGACACGGACATCGCATGACCCTCGACCGGCTCGCGGTACCAGCCGGTGGTCGAGCTCCAGCGCTCCTCGCTGTCCGAGTTGCGGTGCTCGAGGCGGCTCGTCATCTGCCAGAGTTCCTTGCGGTACGACGCACCGACGAAGGCCGCGAAAAAGTCCTCGGTCATCGAACCGGAGGCGAGCGGCGCATTGGGATTCAGGGGCTCGAGGTCCGGGCCGCGCAGCGTGTTCGTCTGGTCGATGCCCACGTCGAACGCCCAGTGTTCCTTCCAGGTGAAGCCCTGCGTGAGGCCGAAGTTCGCGAAGGTGCGCGGGCCGTATTCCGAGGCCTGGGTGTTGATGGCCGAACGCACCTGCGTGCGCTCCCACGGCCGCGTGCGCACGCCGAAGCGCATCATGTCGGTGTCGAGCTGGTCGCCTTCGCCGTGCTCGTACTCGGCGAACAGCGTCGTGTCGCCGACAGCCGGTAGTCGACGCCGAGAATGCTGCGCGCCGGATAGTCGACGCTCGCGTCCTGGCCGCCGAGGCTGGCGTCGCTCGAACCGCGCAGCGTCATGCGGCCATCCCACACGTCGACGCTGGCGGTGACGAACGCCTGGTCGGAGACGCGCTCGTCGCCGCTGGCATCGTCGTCGGCCACGTGGCGCAGGCCGGCGCCGACGCTGTAGCCCTGCTTCTGCATGCGCACGTCCGCACTCGCCAGCAGCCGCTGCGCATCGCTCGCGAGCACCTGCTGGTGCTGCACTTCGCCGGCGACGGTGAACGTCTCGTTGAGTTTGTAGCGCGCGTCGACGCCGCCCGCACGCGTGCCGGTGTCGGCGGTGAGCTGCTGGCCGACGCCGAAGCCGGTCTCGGCCTCGCGCGCCCAGGCGCGCGCCTCGAGGCGCTCGGAGACGTGGCGGCCCTCGACCAGCCACGCCAGCGAGGAATCGGCCTTGAGCGGATCGTCCGACTGCGACTGCGCGACTTCGGCGCGAACCTTGGTCTCGTCCGAGACGCGCCAGGTGAGGTCGCCGCCGATAAACCTGCGTGTCGCCCGACTGCGCGCCCTCGTGCACCGCGCTGGCGCCGAGCTCGAGCTTGTCGCCGGCCACCTTGGTGGTCACGCGCACGCCGGCCGTGGTTTCGTCGTCGCCGCCGGTGCGCACTTCGTAGTCGGCCACGATGAACACGGGGTTGAGGTTCGGATCGCGGCTCGGCACCGGCTCCTTGAAGAAGATCGTGCCGCGCTCGTAGTCCAGGTCGTAGTCCAGGAAGCGCGCGAGCTCGGTGGATTCGACGACCCGCGTGATCTCGAACCGGTCGCGCACCTCGATGCGCAGCTTGTCGCTGCCGATGACGATGGGCGAACGCGACAACCGATACAGGCCCGAGGTGCCGTCGCCGCGCAGTTCGTCCTGCACGAGGCCCGTATCCGTGCGCGCCGCGAAGCCCGTGGCCGAAATGCGCTCACCCGCGAAGTCGCTGCGCAGGCCCGACAGGCTGCGGTTGTAACGCGTGAGCTCGGTGACCGTGAAGCCGGTGTCGAAATCGCCGAACAGCGCGACGAACTGCCGGCGCTCGATCTTGAGGTACAGCTTGTTCTGCGTCGCGGCCTCGAAGCGCTGCTCCGTGCCATCGCCGTACAGCAGGTAGTAGCGATCCGGCTCGATCACGCCCTTGAGCCGGTCGCGCGCATCCTTCTTCTCGCGCGCCGAGTCGTAGGCCATCGTCAGCAGGAAATCGCCCTTGATGCGGCCCTTCGCGAAGAACGCGACGCGGCCGTCTTGTTCGAAGCCATCTTCCCGGTCCGCGGCGCTGGCGGTTTCCATGTTGCCGCTGATGCTGTTGTACGCGGCAGTGCCTTCCGCGATGCCGACCAGGATCCAGTCGCGCGCGGCCGGCGCCAGCCACACCTTGAATTCGTCGCTCTGGCGCTCGTTGAAGCGCAGGCGGATGACGGCGTTGCCCGTCGTCGTGGTCGGCTCGAGCTCGACCAGCGCGAGACCGTTCTCGCGCACCTCGACCTGCGGCTCGCGCGGCCCGTTGGAGAGGATCTGGTTGTCGTTGAGCTGCTCGACTTCCCACCACGAGCGGTACGGCGAATCGACGCTGAAGTTCGCGATCGTTCCGGCGCGCGCGGGCTTGCCGTACGAGTCGAACATGCGCAGCGCGATGACCGGGCGAGTCCGGCCATCGGCCACGAGCTTCGACGCCGCCTTGTCGACCTCGGCGCGCACCGGGCCGCCGCCGTAGTGCACCGTGCGCTCGGCCTTCCAGACCACGTCGCCGTTGGCCGCGATGACGCGCGCGGCGAACACGTTGTCGCCGTTCACGAGATCGACGCCGCGCCAGCGCGACAGCGCCACCGTGTTCGCCTCGTTGACGCTGGCGCCATCGAAATTCAGCACGTCGACCGAGCGGCCGTTGTTCGTGAGCTCGACCTTCTGCCCGGGCTCATGCTGGATCGCGATCTTGATCGCGGCAATCGGCGGCGTCGCGTCGGCCTCGGGCGCGAGCCACTTGATGCCGGGCGACAGGGCCGCGATGTCGATCGCGGGCCCGCCGATCTGCTGCTCGGGCTTCACGGGTTTGCGCAGGTCCTTCACCGCGCGTCCCGGGCCGCGCAGCACCACGCCCACCGTCTCGATCTTCGGCGCCTCGCCGCCGGCGATCTTCAGCTCCAGCGGCGCGTTCGCTTCGAAACGCGAACCGTCGATCACGATGTCGACGCGGCGGTTCGCCGCGAGGCTGGCCGCATCCTTGCCGGACTTGAGCGGCTCGTCGGAACCGTGGCCTTCCACGTGCACGCGCGCGGCGGGCACGTTGAGCGCGGCGGCGAGATACTCGGCCACCGCGCGGCCGCGCGCCTCGGACAGCGCGTAGTTGTCCGCGAACACCTTGCGGTTGCGGCCGGAGATCGGCTGCGCATCGGCATGTCCGACCGCGCGGATCGAGATGTCGCGCGCGCCGCGCCAGGAATCGATGAGCGAACGTAAAGCGCGTTCGTCACTCGGCAACAGCTCCGTCTTCAGCACGTCGAAGCGCGGCGTGAAGGAGAATTGCGTACGACCGTAGATGGCCGCGCCGCGCGACAAGGTCGACTCGACCGGCGCGGTGCGCAGGCCCGACTTCGCGGGTGAATCGAACATGACGAGGGCCCGGACCTTCAGTTCGCCGCCCGCGGCCGGCGTCGACCGCGTGTGGAAGCGGAAGGTGCGCACGCTGCCCGGGGGCAGCTCGCCCAGGCGCGCGACCACGGCGCCCTCGCCCGCGCTGACCACCGGATCGCCGACGCCTTCGACCTGGTCGCGCGCGTCGGTGACCGTCGCGCCGTCGACCGTCGCGCTGCCTGGCAGGTACTCGAAGCCCGCGGGAAGCATGATCATCGCGCGTGTATTGCCGGAGCTCACGCCGCCGACGTGCAGCACGGCTTCGTGCACCGCGAGGCCTTCACGCTTCGGGTCCGGGAGCAGCGCCGAGTTGAATTCGAAAGTCAGGTCACCCTTCGGCGGCGCCTTCTGGCGCAGCACGAAGTCCGTGCGCCACAACGTGCCACCGCGCAACTCGGCGAACTGCGAATACTCGCGGCCGGCGTGACCCATGCGCCCGGCGCAGGGCGCGAGTTCGAGGTATTCCGGCAGCGTGAACTTGTCGAGCTGGACGGTGTGCGTGCCCGGATCGAGGCCCTCGAAATGGAAGCGGCCGTCGTCGTCCGTGACGCCGTAACGGCCATCCTCGAGATAGACGCGTATGCCGGAAATGCCGTCGTCCTTGCGGCCATCGGCGTCGCAGGCGCCTTCGAACACGCGGCCGACGATGAAGCCCTTCTGCGAGAACAGTTCTTCGTTCATGCGCACCAGCGCGCGCGCCTCGTTCGAGAGCACGTTGCCCGGCGCGATGGCCTGCGCGGTGTTGACCGCATCGCGCATGCCGCGCATTGCGATCGTGTACTCGACCACGTAGCGCAGCGTGATGGTCGCGCCGGCGGGAATGGCCGGATGCGTGTACGTGAACCCGGAGCCATCGGCGCTCACGATCGGGTCGGCAATGCGCACGCCGTCGAGTCGCAGCGAGCCCGGACGGTAGCGCGCGCCCGCCGGCAGGCGGTCGACGATCTGCACGTTGTTGAACACGCCGGTCTGGCTCGCGTTCTCGAGGGTCAGCGTGTACTGCACGAAGTCGCCGGCCGTCGCCATCTGCTGGCCGGCGGTCTTGCGCAGGATCAGCGTGTCGCCGGCAGGGTCGAGCGGCACGTCGACCGCGACCGCGGGGGCCGCGGTGACGATGAAGGCCTGGCCATACGAGCCCGGCTGCAGGCGGAACGGCGCGTTCGGCAGCGACTGCAGGTCGGCGATCGTGCGCTGCGAGGGGAAGGCATGGCTGCCGGGCGGCAGCACTTCGAGCCGATAGCTGCCGGGCGCGACCAGCGGAAAGCGGAACACACCCGCCGGCATGCTGTACTGCGTGCCACCCTGATCGGTCACGACCTGGCCGGTGACCATCTCGTTGGGGTAGCGGCTGACGCCGTCGTCGCCGAACACCGTGGCCGGCAGGCCCGAGGTTACGTCGATGAGCCGCACGCGCGCGCCGTTGATCGGCGCGCCGGTCTGGGAATCGAACACGAGCCCGTAGGGATCCACCAGCGCCTCGGCCTGTGCCGCGTCGGTGGAGTCCGTGGGGTCGACATAGGTCGCGTCGAGCACGTCGTTGCGCTCGACCGCGAGGGCGCAATCGTTGGCCGCCGCGCCGGTGTTGGTCGCGATGTAGCCGACGAACACGCCGGTATCGGGGCCGGTCTCGGAGAGACGCAGGACTTCGGAGTCGTTGGTCGAGGGAACGGCGACGCGCACGTCCACCGTTTCGATCAACGCGGCATCGCGGTTGCGATCCGGGTCGATCACGCGGACGAAAATCGGATCACCCGCGTGCGCGATCGCGGTGTCCTGCATGGGAATCGGGGTCAGGGGATCGAGCTGGCCGGCTCCCTGGGGCGCCGGTGAGGCGAGCGGCACGAACGCGTTGCCCTCGCGGCACTGCGTGGGTCCGGCGGTGAACGTGCTCACGCTCGAGGATTCGAAGCGCGCGAGCTGGATCGACGCGCGTGACGGCAGCGGATCGACCGCCAGGGTCACTTCGTTGGAATTCGCGGTGCGCGCGCTCGCGCCGACCGCGTACTGGACGTTGCCGATATTTCGGATCATCGTGCCCGGCGGCGTG
Organism: uncultured Pseudomonadota bacterium; assembly: GCA_963774045.1. GTDB lineage: Bacteria > Pseudomonadota > Gammaproteobacteria > Steroidobacterales > Steroidobacteraceae > CADEED01. The sequence continues at coordinate 22,130 of CAVZED010000012.1, read as the reverse complement.
ACCTGCGCCACGGAAACCGCCGGCCCGATGAGACACGCAGCAAATAACCAGATACTCGCGAGAGTCGCATTTACGCGGCTCCTGAATGCGCCGAAGGCGGGGTAGCTAGTCGCTACCCCGCCCTCTGCGTGAGAGTACCCAGTTGTGCGGGCGACTCGTTTGGGTCGTCCTCTCGGACTCCAAACGCGCCGCGCCGCGGCGTTCAACGTCATTGATGCACTAAGCCTTCCGTCCTCGTCGGACCTAGTTGATCGTCACGCGGAAGCGCACGGTCACGGCATTGCCGGCACCGGTCGCGATCGTCGTGAGGGCCGGGGCACCGACCGTCAGCACGCCACCCGCCGTACGGAAGCAGCCGTCGGCGTTCGTGTCCGTACCGCCCGCTTCGGCCTGGCAGAACGTGGTGGTGGCACCGACCTGGATGCTCACGTTGCTCGCGCCGGCGTTGTACGTGCCGTTGGCGAACGTCGTGTTGGTCGGAACCGGATCCGTGATGGTGACCACCGTGGCCGACACCGCACCGGTGTTGGTCAGCGTGATGCCGTATTCCATCGTCGCGCCCGGGATCGACTTCGGATTGACCGCGAGGTTGAACGGATCGCTGATGACCGTGCTCGTCTTGCCCACGGCGAGCGCCGCGGTCTGGACGAAGTACTGGTCACTCGCGAGCTCCGTCACGTCGCGTCCGCCGTCGGCGAACACGATGTCGACCACCGTCGGGCTCTCGGCGCCCGCGGTCTGCGTCAGCGCCGCCAGCGTCGTGGCGACGCGCGCCACGGCCGTGAGGCTCACGTTGGCCGCCTGGCCGTTGGTCGCCGTGACCGGCGTGTCCGACACGATGAACACGTAGGCGCAGGCGTCAGCCGCCAGCGTCGCGATGTTCACCGCCGTGTCCGTGCCCGAGTTGTACGCCGGGGTCGGAGAGACCCCCGAGCACACTGCGGTGGACACGAAGGTGCGCAGGTTCGTCATGTCGAACGCGTCCGTACGCGTGAACAGGACGTTGCCCGAGGCCAGGTTGGCCGCGGACAGGTTGTAACCCTGCGGGTTGTTGCCGGTGTTGGTGACGCGGAACGTCGTGACGACGTTGGCCGCACCCGAGCCGATCGTGGTCGCCGCACCGCCGACTTCCGTCACGGTGAGGTCGACCCGGTTGTCGACGAGGAACGTGGTGTTGGCGCCGTTGCCGACACCCGCGGTCGAGTTGCCCGTGGGCGACGACTCGATCGGGGTCTGGGCTACGCCACCCACCTGGAAGTTGACCGTTGCGCGGTTGTCGATCGAGGTATTCGCCGCCGTGCCTACTGCCCAGGCCTGCTGCGAAACCGCGATCGCTCCGAACGCAACGCAAGCGAGACCGACTCGCTTGATATTGCTAAGGGACGATTTCATGGGTACTCCTGATGACTCTCTCTAAACAAAACTCAGTTCAGCACCGCGCGGAATCGCGCGTAGGCGCTGCTGCCGGGTTGCAGTGACGACTGAAACACCCAGCGGAAAAACCTGTATTCCTCGGCGCGCGCCTTGCGGGAGACGCCGTTCTCCTGGACGGTGAGCTGCTCGGCCGTGCCGAACTTCTTGCCGTCGAGCGAGAACTCGACCTGCGCGCCGGGGCTGAACACCGAGCTCGGCACGTAGGTCATGTGCTCGGGCACGTAGTTGTTGATCGCGACCTTGTCGGCCGCCTGTTTGCAGTTGTTGCTGGCGACCGTCGTGTACACGACCTCGGTGCCCGGCACGGCCGTCGCGAGCGGCACGAGCTTCGTGCTCTTCCTGCCCTGCGCGTCGGTCACGACCTGTTCGATCTCGGCGGTCGATTTCACGACGATGCAGCCGCTGCCGGCGCCCTGCGCGAACGACGTCGACACGAGGCTTGCGAGTAACGCCACGAAGCCGAACAGTTTTGCATTCCCCTTGCTCATGTGAATCTCCTTCAATTGATGGTCACGGCGAATTCGATCGTCTGGGATCCACTCGCCTGGGTGAGGTTGCCCAGCTGCACGCTCACGCGTGGCGCCGGGGCGGCCGAGAAATCACCGGCGTCGACGTCCGCCGCGTCCGTCAGCGCCGCGCCGTTCAGGCGCAGCGTGCCGGGCACGTAGGTGGTGTTCGCCGGAATGTTGTCGTTGAACACGGCGCCGGTCGCCGTGCCCGAACCCGTCGCGTTGACCGCGATCGAGTAGTTGATGCGCGCACCCGGAACCGGGCGCGCACCGCCGAACTGGTCCACGACGCTCTGCGATTTCACGAGGGCAAGCGTCACGCTCGCGACCAGGTACTGGCCGGTGACTTCGCTGTCGGCGCCCGTCGTGCCGACGACGGCGTCGGTGGCGCCGACGCCCTGGCCGGCGTACGTGGTGCCGGGCGCGCCCGTGCCGGTGCGCGCGTCGGCGGTGAGGCGCGAGAAGCCGCGGTTGCCGTCGGCCACTCCCGCCGGAATGTCGTTGACGACGAGCACGGTGACGAACGCGTCGGCATTCAGCACCGGGTCGTTGGTGCCGACCGCGTAGGGCGTGTCGCCGGGCGAGAGGTCGCCGCTCGCGTCCGTGTCGAAGTAGATGGACGGCGTCGCGGGCAGCGGATCGAAATCGTCGCCGCCGAGCACGCTGGCCATCACGAGGCGAAACGTCTCCGGGCCGTTGCCGGTGTTGGTGACGCGGTAGACGAGTTCCTGCTGCGTCGCGCCGCCGGCGACCCCGACGCTCGGCGTCTGCAGGGTCACGACGACGTCGAGAATCTCGGCGACCGTGACGCTCACGGTGTTGGAGGTTGCCGTCGCGCTCGTCGCGCCGATGCTGTAGGTCACCTCGGCGGTGTTGTCGATGCTCGTGCCCGCGGCGACGCCAACGGCCCGAGCCTGGTTACCCAGACCCAATGCCAATACGAGCGTGCCGACCGCCCCGAGCAGACGTTTCGAATGCAAGAGTTACTCCTCGATTTTCCTAATCGCCCCACCCCCATCCGCCGCGACCGATTGCGGGAATGGGCGTCAAACCCATGACTTCATGGATTTAGGGGCTTCGCTGCGATGCATAATAGGAATGGAGAGGCCTAGGGCCCGTGACTAGGGTCACGCCGACCCTGTCGCCACTGGGATACGGATCACATATAACGAGTCGAGAACCAGTGGAGGCGCCAGATGGCCGGTAGGAAAGCGCGCCAAGCGCGCGAAAATGTGACGGAAATCAAGCCGGTTGGCACCGAGGCGGCGAACGAAAATTCGCCTCAAGATGGCTTCGCGCCCGCCGATAACGCAGGACAGCCGGAGCTCGAACACGAGGCGGCGACGGATGCCGCGGAGCAGATTCTCGGCGCGAATCCGCTCCTCGGTCTCGACCGCGAAGAGTTGTTAGCCGCGGGCAAACGCCTGTTGCGGCTCATGACCATCAACCCGCAGGTGCTCATCGAGGAAAACCTCGCGTTCGCGCGCGAGCTCGTCGCCATCGCAATGGGCACCTCGAAGATCCTGCCCGACGCGCGCGACCGGCGTTTCAGCCACGTCGTCTGGCAGAAGAGCGGCTACTACCGGCGACTCATGCAGGGTTTCGTCGCATGGCGCGACATGCTCAACCGCGTACTCGATCGCGCCGAAACCACGAGCGACGACCGCGAGCGCGCGCGCTTCGTGCTGCAGCTGTTCACGGAGACTTTCGCGCCCACGAACTCACTGCTCGGGAACCCGGGCGCCCTGCAGCGGATCTCCGAGACGCGCGGCAAGAGCCTGCTCTATGGCCTGCAGAATTTCATGGACGACCTCACCAACAATTTCGGCATGCCGCGCCAGGTCGACGAGCGCAAGTTCCAGGTCGGCAAGAATCTCGCGATGACGCCCGGTGCCGTGGTGTATCGCGGCGAGGCCTTCGAGCTGCTCCAGTACACGCCGCAAACCGAGCGGGTTCACAAGCGCCCGCTCGTCATCGTGCCGCCGCAGATCAACAAGTTCTACGCCACCGACCTGTCGCCCGGACGCAGCTTCGCGGAATACGCGGTTCAGCAAGGGATCCAGACGTTCTGCATCAGCTGGCGCAATCCGACCGCCGCGCAACGCGACTGGAACATGGAGACGTACCTGACGGCGTGCAAACAGGCGGTCACCGTCGCCTGCGAGATCACCGGTGCCGACAAGGTGAACACGATGGCCGCGTGCGCCGGCGGTTTCACGCTGGCCACCCTGCTCGGCCATCTCGCGGCGACGGGAGACGACCGGGTCGCGAGCGCGACCCTGCTCGTCACGGTGCTCGACACCGAAGCCCCGACACAGCTCGGACAGTTCGCCTCCCGCACCGGCGTTTCCGCCGCCATCCAGAAGTCGAAGGCGAAGGGTGTGCTCGAGGGCAGCGAGATGGCGCGCGTGTTCGCATGGCTGCGCCCGAACGATCTCGTCTGGCTGTTCGTCGCCAACAACTGGGTGATGGGCAATCGTCCACCCGCGTTCGACATCCTCTACTGGAACTCCGACACGACGCGGCTGCCGGCGGAGTTCCACGCCGACCTGTTGCGCATGTTCATGGACAACCCGCTCAAGCTGCCCGGCAAGATCTCGGCGCTGGGCACTCCCATCGACATGTCGAAGGTCGACGTGCCGGCCTACGTGGTCGCCGGCATCACGGATCACATCACGCCGTGGCAGGCGTGTTATCAGTCCCGGAAAGTCCTGCGTGGCAAGCTCGACTTCGTGCTCTCGTCGAGCGGCCACATCCAGAGCATCGTGAATCCGCCCACCAACCCCAAGGCGAAGTATTTCCTCAATGCGACTCTTCCCGACGACGCGGAGACCTGGCTGTCCACGGCCACGGAGCACCCGGGCAGCTGGTGGGAGCATTGGAGCAAGTGGTACTCCCAGCACGGCGGCGGCGAAGTTCCGGCGCCCAAATCGCTCGGAAGCGTGATGCATCCCGCGGGAGATCCGGCGCCGGGGCGGTACGTTCACCAGAGATGAGCAAGCCCCAGATCGAGTTCGTCGAGGTCGATGGCGTCAATCTGCGGGTTGCCACCCAGCGCGGCCGCGGCGGATTGCCGCTGCTCCTCTTTAATGGCATCGGCGCCAATCTCGAGCTGTGTTTCCCGTTCATGGAATCGATGCCCGACAAGGAGATCGTGATCTTCGACGTCCCTGGAGTCGGGCGATCGGAAATGAGCTGGCGTCCGCGGCGTTTCTCCGGGCTGGCGCGGCTCGCGCGCATGCTGCTCGACCGGCTGGGCTATCAGCAGGTCGACGTCATCGGAGTTTCCTGGGGCGGCGCACTGGCCCAGCAGTTCGCGCGGCAATATCCCGAGCGCTGCCGCCGCCTCGTGCTCGCGGCGACGTCGCCGGGCGCCGTGATGGTCCCCGCGCGCCCGTCGGTGCTCTCCAAGATGGTGACGCCGCAGCGCTACTTTTCACCGAACTACATGCAGAAGGCCGCGGCCCACATATATGGCGGTGAAGCACGCCGCGATCCAAAAATCATGGCGGCACACTCCTCACGCGTCATCCCGCCCCAGTTCATGGGATACATGTACCAACTGTTTGCCGGCATGGGCTGGACCAGCATCCATTGGCTGCACCGGATCCGGCAGCCCACGCTCGTCATGGCCGGGTCCGAAGATCCCCTCGTGCCGCCCGTGAATGCCCGGATCATTTCCATGCTCATCCCGAACAACCGCCTCTTCATTGTTCCCGGCGGCGGGCACCTGTTCATGCTCCACTCCATTGATAAGGTGACGCCCGTCCTGCGCAGCTTCCTGGATTCCGAGGCCCCTCTCGCCGCCTGAATCCGGCCCTTGACATTGCACTGCATCAAAGTATGATGCGACGCAACAATGCTGCCATGCAGCACAGGAGCCACCATGAATTTCCAGGAAAAACTGCTTGAAGCCTCCGCGGAGCTGCGTGCCCGCGCCACCGCCATCACCTCGGCCGCCCTCGACCTGGCCCGCAACCGCGCGACCGTCGCGGCCGGTCGCGTCGACGTGCTCAAGGGCTCGATTGCCACGCTCTCCGACGCCGGCCGCGCGTTCAACAAGGTCGCCCAGCGCCATGCAACGCGCTTCGTAAAAGAGAACTCCGAGCTCGCGCTGGCCGCCGGCAAGGACGTCTCCGCCCTCGCCCGCACGACCTACGCGACGCTCGCCGGCCGCAAGGCCGCGACGAAGGCCCGCAAGCCGCGCGCTTCCGCCAAGCGTGCCGTGAAGAAGGCCGCCTGACCCTCCCCCCGTCGTGAGACAAGACGTTTCACGACACCCAGTGCGCCCCGGACACGGGGCGCGCTGATCTTTCCAGTTTTCTTTTGCGCTTTTCCGGCCGATTCACAGATCCGTCGGCGCCATCCGCGTTTTCCGCGTGCCCCAAGTGTTCGCCGCTATACTCCGTTGTCTCGTCAGGACAGACAGACATTTTGAGGACCCGCGATGGCCACAGCGCCCCAGTTCGCAACGCTTCCCGCTCTTTCACCCGCAGTCGCCGATTGGGTCGAATCCGTACGCCAGCTGACCACCCCCGACCGCGTTCACTGGTGTGACGGGTCGGCCGCCGAACTCGCGCGGCTCAAGCAGGACCTCGAGAAGACCGGTGAGCTCAAGCAGCTCAACCAGACCACTTTTCCCGGCTGCCACATCGCCTACTCCCATCCCTCGGACGTGGCGCGCGTCGAACACCTGACCTTCATCTGCACCCGGAACAAGGAAGACGCGGGCCCTAACAACAACTGGATGGATCCGGTCGAGGCGCGCGCCAGGATGCGCGACCTGTTCAAGGGCTGCATGAAGGGACGCACGCTGTACGTCGTGCCCTACTGCATGGGTCCCATCGACTCGCCCTATTCGCGTTGCGGCGTCGAGATCACGGACAGCGCGTATGTCGTCATCAACATGTCGATCATGACCCGCATGGGACGCCCGGCGCTCGAGCGCATCGCGAGCGACCGGAAATTCGTGAAGGGCCTGCATTCCATCGGCGAGCTCGATCCGAACCGCCGCTTCATCATGCACTTCCCCGAAGACCTCTCCATCGAGAGCTACGGGTCGGGCTACGGCGGCAACGCGCTGCTCGGCAAGAAATGTCACGCGCTGCGCATCGCGAGCTGGCAGGCGCGCGACGAGGGCTGGCTGGCCGAACACATGCTCATCGTGGGTCTCGAGAACCCGCAGGGTGAAACTCACTACATTGCCGCGGCGTTCCCCTCGGCCTGCGGCAAGACCAATCTCGCGATGCTCATCCCGCCGGACTCCATGCCCGGGTGGAAGGTCTGGACGGTGGGCGACGACATCGCGTGGCTGCACCCCGGCCCCGATGGCCGCCTGTACGCCATCAATCCGGAGGCCGGCTATTTCGGCGTCGTGCCGGGCACGAACCGTGCGACCAACCGCAATGCCTTCGACATGATCCACCGCGACACGTTGTTCACCAACGTCGCGCTGACCGCGGACAACGAGCCGTGGTGGGAAGGCCGCAAGCTCAACACTCCGGTGCTCGACTGGCAGGGCAAGCCGTACGATGCGGCGAGCGGCGGTGTCTCCGCGCATCCGAATTCGCGCTTCACGGTTTCCGCGAAGAACAATCCTATCTACTCGCCGCGCTCCGAGGATCCGCAGGGCGTACCGATCTCGGCGCTGGTGTTCGGCGGCCGCCGCCGCGAAGTCGCCCCGCTCGTGTACGAGGCCCGCGACTGGCAGCACGGCGTCGTCGTCGGCGCATCGGTCGCCTCCGAGACGACCGCGGCCGCCACCGGCGCCGTGGGCATCGTGCGTCGCGATCCGATGGCCATGAAACCCTTCGCCGGCTACAACTTCGGCGACTACTGGCGCCACTGGCTCGAAGTGGGCAAACGCCTGAAGCACCCGCCGAAGCTGTTCCACGTCAACTGGTTCCGCCGCGACTCGGCCGGCAAATTCCTGTGGCCGGGGTACGGCGACAACCTGCGCGTCATGGAGTGGATCCTGAAACGTTGCGCGAACCGGGTGGGCGCGGATGAATCCGCCATCGGTTATCTGCCGCGTGTCGCCGACCTCAACCTCAAGGGAACCGACGTCAGCGACGCGACGATGAAGGAACTGCTCGCGGTGACGCCCGAGGCCTGGCAGCGCGAGACCGCGGAGATGCGGGAATACCTGAAGGAGTTCGGCGCGCGTGCCCCGGCCGAGATGTCGGTCGAGCTCGACGGAATCGAAAAGCGCCTGGCGTAAGAGGCGGCTTACGCTTCTTCGCAGTAGAAGCGAATCGTCAGCGGTGAATCGCGCTCGGGCACGCGCCCGAGCCCGATCAGGCCTTCGCCCTTGATCTGCACGCTGTCACGGCGCACGAACAGTTCCTCGCCGCCTTCCGCCTGGACGAACGTGCCGTTCGTGCTCTGATCGATCAACACGAACTTGTTCCGGTTGATCTCGATGCGCGCATGCAGGCGCGAGATGAGATTGCCGCGGATCACCAGGTCGTTGTCATCGGCGCGGCCGATGGCCACGTTCGGGCGCTGCTCGGTCAGCATCACTTCGCCGCCGTCGAACGTGAGCCGCAGCCGCATGGCGCGCCGGCCTTCGGCCGCCGAAATCGACACCGAGGGCAACATGCTGGTGATGTCCTCGGTCTGCCACAGCACTTCGAACAGCGTGACCTCGGCGCCCTGGCCCTTGAGCGTCGCCACGTCAATCTGCCGCACGGCGGATTGCCAGTCCGGAGAGAGCTGCGCGACCATCGCCTCGGTAGTGATGATCTGCCCGGCCTTCGCCTGGCTCGTCATGCGATTCGCGGTGTGCACCGTCGAACCGAAGACGTCCCGATTCTCGACGACCACCGGACCGCAATGGCACCCGATTCGAATCGCAACGTGATGCCCTTCCGCCGTGAGCTCCGGATTTCCGGTGATGGACTTCTGCATCTTCGCCGCGGCGTTGAGCGCGTCGTTCGCCACCGAAAACGTCGACATCACCTCGTCGCCCATCGTCTTGATGACGGTGCCGTGATGCTCTTCGGTGGCCTGGCGCATGATGTCGATGCAGGTCGCCACCACCTCGCGCGCGCGTTGATCCCCCAGCTCCTCATAAAGCCGCGTAGAACCGACGACGTCGGCGAACACGATGGCAAGTTCGATGTCTTTGGCCATAGGGATCAAATGGATGAACGCCGGGGATTATAACCATATGACCTAGAATGGCAGCCCATTCCTGAAGGTCCCCTCACCCAATCCCGGCTCATGACCAAACAGAACTTCCCGCTGATCCTCGCGACCCTGTCTGTAATCTTGCGCCGCCCAAGCGGCGTCGAATGACCAGGCCTTCTCGCGCGCCGACCTCGACGCGGCCGCGACCCTGCGCGAACGCGCGCTCGCGGACTCGACGGCCTATAGCCTCGTCGAGTCGCTCACGACCGAGGTCGGACCGCGACCCGCCGGCTCACCCGGCGACCGGGCGTCGGTGGCCTGGGGTCTGCGGGAAATGCAGAGACTCGGCTTCTCGAACGTGCACACGGTCGAAGCATCGGTGCCGCATTGGGTGCGTGGTGAAGCCGAATTCGCGGTGATTTCTCCCTGGGCGCAGACCATGCCAACGCTCGCGCTCGGCGGCAGCGTCGGCACGGGACCCGACGGCATCGAAGCCGATGCGATCATGGTCAAGGACCTCGATGCGCTCGCGCAGTTGCCGGCCGGCGCCGCGAAGGGCCGCATCGTGTTCTTCAACCTGCGCATGGAGCGTACGCGTGACGGCACGGGATACGGCAAGGCCGTGCCCGTGCGAGCGGCCGGACCCTCGGCCGCCAGCGCACTCGGCGCCATCGGCGTCGTGATCCGGTCCATGAGCACCAGCAACGCGCGCTTTCCGCACACGGGAGCCACTCGCTACACGACGTCACCGAAGATTCCGGCCTTCGCGATCTCGAATCCCGACGCCGACGCACTCGAGCGCCAGTTCGCGAGCGGCAAATCCGTGCGGCTGCGCATGAAGTCCACCTCGCGGGAGCTTCCCGACGCACTTTCGGCCAGCGTCGTGGGCGACATTCCGGGCACCGATCGCGCCGCAGAGTACGTGATTCTCGGCGCGCACCTCGACTCCTGGGATGCGGGCGTGGGCGCGCTCGACGACGGCGCGGGCGTCGCCATCATGATGAGCGTCGCGAAACTCATCGCCGGGCTCGACGCGAAGCCGAGGCGCACGATCCGGGTGGTGTTGTTCGCGAACGAAGAATTCGGCACGTCGGGTTCACGGGCTTATCTGGCCGCGCACCAGGCCGACGCGACCCGGCACGTGCTCGGCTTCGAAGCGGACTTTGGCGCGGGGCCGGTGTGGCGCCTATCTAGTCGCGTGAACCCGCGGCAGCTGCCGGCCGTCGACCGGATATTCAAGGCGCTGGCCCCGCTCAAGCTCGAGCGCGGCAACAACCAGGCGCGCGGCGGCGCCGATCTCGACGGCCTGGGCAAGCTCGGCATGCCCATCCTCGAACCCGGGCTGGACGGAACCGCCTACTTCGACGTGCACCACACCGCCAACGACACGATGGCGCAGGTGGATCCGGCGGCATTGCGCCAGAGCGTCGCAGCGTTCGCCGTCAGCGTGTGGCTGGGAGCGCAGTACCCGGGAGACTGGGAGCGCGTCGAGATTCCCCAGCCGCCGCGCCGATGACATGGACAGCGCGGCGGAAATGGTCGAGCGTCTCGGGCTCGAGCCGCACCCCGAAGGCGGCTGGTACCGGGAGGTGCATCGTTCCGCGGAGCTCATCCAGACGAAGCGCGGGCCGCGCGCCGCGCTGACGTCCATCTATTTCCTGCTCGAGGCGCGCCAGAAGAGCCGCTGGCACGTGGTCGGATCCGACGAGTTGTGGCACCACGTCGGCGGCGCACCGCTCGAGCTCGTCACGTATTCCCCGCAAGCCCGCACCGTCCATCACGCGGTGCTCGGATCGGCGAGCGAAGCGCGCGAGCCTACAGGCGCGGTGCGCGCGGGGATCTGGCAGGCAGCGCGCAGCCTCGGCGCATATTCGTTGATGGCCTGCGACGTCGGTCCGGGTTTCGACTTCGAGGACTTCCGCTTCATCGCCGCGCTCGAGGGACACGCGGAACATTTCAGCGGCGCCCTGGCGCAGTACTCGGACCTGTTGTGATCAGGCGGGCACGGGTGCCGGCACCGGCGCCAGTCGCCGACGTTGCTCGGCATGTACCTGTTCGAGAGTCAGGCGCGTCGCGGCCACCACCGAATTCAATACCGGATGTGTCGCCCCGCGCGGCAGGCTCAGACCGTGCGTCCTCTCCCAGGCTCGAATCCGCGCTTCGGGCGCATTGGCGGTCGCCGTCAATTCGGACAATTCGGCGCGACGCCGTTCGTCCGTGTGCAGCTGCTCGAGAGCCAATCGGGAGCGGTAATCCGAGTTGAGTTCACCGGGAATCATGGGGAAGTCTTTCAAGCAGGTGCTCCAGGGCGATTGGAATGCCGCAGTCTGCTTGCTTGCGGGAAAAATTGATATCGCCGTGTTTCCGCGGCCCGGGCCACCGTTCCGCGCTCACATCCATCTACTTTCGGCCTGTCGCCGAAACTGCGATATTGCCGTGAGAATGAAGACACGCGCCCTGTTTGCCCTGCTCTGCTTCGCCCTGGCCGCCTGCACTCGGGGACCGGGCGTTGAACCCGCCGATCTCGTGATCACCGGGGGTCACGTCGACACCATGAACCCGGCAGCACCGACCGCCCAGGCCGTGGCCGTGCGCGCGGGGCGGATCGTATTCGTCGGCGACGATGCCGGCGCGCGGCCTTTCATCGGCGAGAAAACCCGGGTCGTGCCGGCGGGCGGCGCAAGCGTGCTGCCCGGCCTGATCGACGCGCACATCCACCTGATGGAAGGCGCGCTGGTCATGGATGACTGCTCGTTCGATGACGCGCAACTCACGCTGGCCCAGATCGCGCCCATCATCCGTGAATGCGCCGCGAAGAATCCCGGCACCGGCTGGCTCACGGTCCAGGAACTGAATGGTGCCGGCTTCTCCGCCAGCCGCAAGGACCTCGACGCCATCGTTTCGGATCGGCCGCTCGTCCTGTTCACCGCCGACGGACACTCGATACTGGTCAACAGCCGCGCGCTGACGGCCGCCGGCATCGACCGGCGCACGCCCAATCCGCCCGAAGGAGAGATCGCGCACGACGCCCGCGGCGAACCCACCGGGTTCATCCTCGACAAGGCGGTCAATCTCGTCATCGACAAGATTCCGAAACGCGACGAGCCGGAACGCCAGGCGCTGCTGCTGCGCGCCCTGCACGACACCGCCGCCGACGGCATCACCGCGTTGATGGAAGCCAACACCAGCGCGCAGACCGTGAGCACCTACGTGGACATCGCCAGGCAGGGCAAACTGCCGGTGCGGGTTTCGATGGCGCTCGGCAGCAACGGCGAGCCCACCGACGCGGAGTTTGCGCGCCTCGACGCGGTGCGCCGGCTCGCGGCGGGCGTGCCGAAGATCCGCCCCGATTTCATCAAGCTGTTCGCCGATGGCGTGGTCGAGTACCCGACGCAGACGGCCTCGCTGCTGGCGCCCTATGCCGATGCGCAAGGCAAGCCCACGAAGAACCTCGGACCCACCTATCTACCGCCCGACCGGCTCGCCGCCTTCGTGCAGCGCGCCGACCGTGACGGCTTCAACGTGCACATCCACGTGATCGGCGACCGCGCCACGCGCATGGCGCTCGATGCCATCGCCGCCGCGCGCGAGCAGGGCAGCAAGCGGCTCTACAGCCTCGCGCACCTGGAGATGATCGATCCGGCGGATGCACCGCGCTTCCGCGCGCTCGACGTGATCGCCTGCATGCAGTTGCAGTGGGCGCGGCCGGACAACTACACCGAGGAGGCGGTACTGCCGTACATCGGCAAGGATCGCCAGGCGCGGCTGTACCCGGCAGGCATGCTGGCCAGGGCCGGCGCAACGATCTCCGGCGGCAGCGACTGGAACGTCTCCACCTTCAATCCGTTCGAGGCGATGTCGGTCGCGATGTCGCGCAGCAATCCCGCCGAGCCGCAGCGCGGCGCCCTCGGCCCGCCTGAAGAAAAACTGACCCTGCGCCAGATGCTCGAGGCGTACACCGTGAACGCCGCGCGCCAGATCGGCCTGGAAAAGGAAATCGGCTCCATCGAAACCGGCAAGGCCGGCGACCTGATCATCCTCGACCGGAAACTCGACGACGACAGCTCCGCCGCCGACGTGCTGGCGACCCGGGTGCGCTACACCTTCGCCGATGGCGCGCAGCTGATCGGGCCGGCTCAGTAGCCGACGCCATGCGCCCGCAGCTCGCGCCGAAATCCGAGTTCGACGCCACGCTGGCGCTGATCCGCGCCGGCGACCTCGCCGCGGCGGAGCCCGTGCCGCGGCGCGCTCGAGTCCTGGCCGCGCGACGTGAACATGCGGGGGTTGTTGGGCGCGCTGCTGATCAAGCTCAACCGCCAGGACGCGGAGCAGACCTGCTGCGCACCGTGGTCGCCGAAGCGCCGAGCTTCGCGAAGCCGCACGAAGACCTGGGCGTGCTGCTGCTGCAACACGATCGCATGGAACAGGCGGTGGCCTTCCTCGAAAAAGCGACTCGGCTCGATCCGGGGCTCGAGACAGGCCTGGTTCACGCTCGGCAAGGCCTACGCCTGCTGGGCCGCGGCGGCGAAGCCGATCGCCGCATTCGAGAAATGTTTCGAGCTTTCGCCGGAACGCCGAATGATGGCGCACGCCGCCGAGCATCAGCGCGCGGGCCGGCTCGAGGAAGCCGAGCTCCTGTACCGCCGCGTCCTGCGCCACGACCCGAACAACGTCGATGCGCTGCGGCTGCTCGCGACGTTGTCGCTGCATGCGCATGGCGCGCCGATGCGGCGAGCCTGCTGCTCAAGGCGCCGGCCATCGCACCCGATTTCCTCGCCGCATGCTGGATCTCGGCAATTGCGCAACGACCAGGATCGCTTCGCCGAGGCAATCGAGTGCTTCGACCGCGTGCTCGCAATCGAACCCGCAATGACCAGGCGCTCTACCTCAAGGCCCAGGCGCTGGCGCCGGCCGCTTTCACGAAAGAAGCCATCGCTGCATATCGCGAAGTGTCTCTCCTTGCGCCCGGATCACATCGGCGCGCTGCTGGGCCTCGGACACGCCCTCAAGACCGTCGGCCACTACCAACAGCGGTGGACTCGTACAAGGAATGCGTTCGGCACCGGCCGGAATACGGCGAGACCTACTGGAGCCTGGCGAACCTCAAGACCTATCGCTTCGACGACGCCACGCTCGCCGAGATGGAACGGCGCGTCGCGCGGCGGCGGACTCACCGTCCCGTCGGATGTGAACTTCCGCTTCGCCATCGCCAAGGCGCACGAGGACCGCGGAGATTTCGAGCGCGCCTGGGAGTTTTATGCCACGGCAACAAGCTGCAGCGCAAGGAGGTCTCGTACGATCCCGGTGCAGACCGAGGTGATCAACGATCGCCTGATCGAAACTTTCACGGCGAGTTCCTCGGTTCCGCGCCGGATTGGGCAATCCCGACCCCTCGCCGATCTTCATCGTCGGGCTGCCGCGCTCGGGCTCGACGCTGCTCGAGCAGATACTCGCCAGCCACAGCGCCGGTCGAGGGAACCAGCGAGCTGCCCTATCTCGGCCGGCTGACCACCTGGCTCAATCGCAACCGCGCCGCGGGCATCAACTATCCCGAGGCGGTGCGCGAGCTGGACCGCGGCATTTCGCGCAGCTCGGCGACGACTACCTGAACTTCGCGCGCCTGCACCGGCGCAGCGGCAACGCCGCGATTCATCGACAAGATGCCCAACAACTTTCCGAGTATCGGCTTCCTGGCGCTCATCCTGCCGAACGCCAAGATCATCGACGCGCGGCGGCATCCGCTCGATGCCACGTTGAGCTGTTACCGGCAGCTGTTCGCCAAGGGCCAGCCTTTCACCTACGACCTCACCGAGATCGGCGAGTACTACCTGCAGTACCAGCGGATGATGGATCACTGGGCGGAGGCGCTGCCGGGCAAGGTGCTGACGGTGCAGTACGAAGCGGTGGTCGCCGACCTGGAACGCAGGTGCGCCGGCTGCTGGATTTCTGCGGCCTGCCCTTCGAGGATGCCTGCCTGCGATTCTACGAGAGCGATCGCCCGGTGCGTACCCCGAGCTCGGAGCAGGTGCGGCAGCCCATCTACGACCGCTCCATCGGTCACTGGCGCCGCTACGAGCGGCACATCGACGAGCTGCTGACCGTGCTCGCGCCGTGCGCGAGCGCTACGCCCTCTGCGGGCGTTATGCGGCCTTTCTCGAGGGTGGTAGATAGTCGAAGATGAAGTGGATGCGATCCGTATCACCCTTGTTCATCACGCTGTGGACCTTCTGGTTGTTGATTTCGTAGGCGTGACCGGTCTCGAGTTTCACCGGCTGCCCGTCGATCATGAAACGCACGCGCGGATTGGTCGCGATCGGCACGTGGATGCGATGCCCGGCGGCGAACGAGGGATGTGCGTCCCGGTGCGGCACGATGCGTCCGCCGGCCATGAGTTTTGCGGCCATGGCGCGGATGATGGTGCCGCCGGGTGGATAGGCGCGGCCGATGATCTCGTGCATGACCGGAACCGCCAGGTCGGCGAAACGCTCCCAGCCCGGCTGGCGGGTGACATCACAGGCCGGCCACTTCGACACCTCGGCGAACAGCAGCACGATGGAGCGGGTCTGCTCGTGCACCTCGTAGCTTTTCTGCCGCTCGACGTACTCCTCCCACACGAGCGGATCGGCGCCGGTAATGGCCGCTTCCAGTGCGGAGCTCGCCACCTTCCCGAGCGGCCTGAGCGCGACGCCTATGTCCATAAGAGCATGGTCATGCCGCAACTATAAGGATTTCCAGCCGAACGGCCACACCTCGAGGCCGTGGATGGCATTGCGCACGTCGTGCGTGAGCGTCGCCGTCCGGGACTCCTCGCGACCGGCAAGATCGTGCAGCGTGATGCTCGACGGAGAGGAGCCGCAGGCGATGTGCGTCTCGTCGATGACGCAGAGGCCACGTGCGAAGCCCTGACGCGCGACGCGTGTGTCGTCGAGATCCGTGTGCGTCAGTGTCTCGGGCGCGAACTTCGGCACGGGCAGCACCTTCTCTCCGTCGCGCCGCACTACACGCACCACGTCCGCCCGCGTGTCGTTGAACAGGACGCCGCCCTGGAAAGGACGCGCGTTGTGGACGCCCTCCGGAACGGTCACCCAGCGCTCGATGGTGCGGCCGTTGAACAGCAGCACCCCCTGGGTTCGCAGCCCCGAAATGTGCATGCCGCCGCGCTCGCAATACACGTTGTTGAGGTGCAGCTCGTTGGACGCCGGCGGCCCGTCGTGAAACGCCGGGTCGAACATGCGCGCGACGAACCCGCCGTCTTTCGCGCTCACGTGCAGTCCCCAGTCGAATTCGCGCCGGTCGAGATGGAACCCGAGCAACGAATCGAATCCCGTCGAGGCGACGAACAAGGTGCGCTCGTGCCGGAACAGCTCATGCGCGTGCTTCAGATAAGGATTGCGCCACGAACCCAGTGGCTCGAAGTCCGGCGTAAACGCGAACAGCTCGTCGCTGGCCGCGATGTACACCGTTTCTCCGTCGAAGGCGATGCCGCGCAGGCCGCGATCCCAGCCGCGGCCCTGCCAGTCGATGTTCATCGAGTTCCAGTCGACCGTGCGCTTCGCGCGCTGGTTCGCGAAGTCCACGAGATACACGCCGCCGTGGCTTTCGCCCTGGCGGCTGCCGCGCACGACCGAAGTTGCGACGAGAATGGTCAGGGCGCGGTCAGAACTTGAAATCCACCGTCAAGCCGATGCTGCCCGGTCGATTCACCGAGATGCGCGGGTCCTTCCAGCGATTGTTGATGAACAGCACGGCTTGTTCGTCCCACACGTTGTTCCAGAACAGCGAAGCGATCCATTTCTCGCTTTCGAGACCGAAGCGCAGGTTGCCGAGATCGTAGGCGGGCTGTTCCATCGGCGGATTGCCGCTCACTACCGATTCGATGCCCTCGAGCGAGTTCACCGAAGACCCGACGTACGAGTAATCGAAACGCGCGAAGGGCTCTGCGCCTGCCCAGCTCACCGGCGGACGGAACTCGACTCCCACCGCACCGCTCCACTTCGGCGACAGCGGCAGGCGCGCGCCTTTCTCGCACCGCGAAAGAGAATTCCTCGCCTCCCTCGTCGGTGACCGTGAGCGTCGACGCCTCGGCCGTCTTCGCGTCGTTGTAGGAGAAGGATCCTTCGATGGTCCAGGCGCTGCTCGCCTGGAATGCGAATTCGGCCTCGACGCCCTGGATGTCCGCGCTCGGCAGATTGACGAATCCGAGCTGGAACACCACCGGCTGCGGATCCTCGACCTGCACGGCGAAATCCTGCCATTGCATGTAGTAGGCGGAAAGGTTGAAACGCAGGCGATTGTTCAACCATTCGTTCTTGGTGCCGACCTCGAAATTCTTCAGCTTGTCGGAGTCGAAGGCGCGAGGCAGCAATGAGGCCGGCTTGAGCGTGTTGTTGCCGCCTATCCGGAAGCCCTCCGAGTACGTACCGTAAACGAGATTTTCGGCCGAAAGCTGATACCTGAGATTCAGCTTGATGGCGCTGCCGTCCTCGCTCGTGTTCGAAGCACTGTCGAGGCGTGAGGCGCCGCTGAATCCTTCGGGTTGCTCCTGGATCTGGGCGATGCCGCGGTCATAGTCGAACCAGCGCCCGCCGGCCGTGATTCGGAAGTTTTCGGTCACGTCGAAGGACAACTCGCCGAAGACGGCCTTCTGGTCGAGCTCGGTGTCGTAACGGCCCAGGAACCAGCGGTCGGTTCCGGGAAGCTCGTTGCCGGTGAGGTTCGCTTCGTACTCGCTGTAATACTCGAACGACGGCGTCTCCGAATAACCGTTCACGTAGCTGTCGAACTCGGTGTGCTGGCGCTCCTGGCTGTAGAACGCGCCGGCGATCCATGACCAGCGACTGGTCGAATCGGCCTTCGACGCCAGCCGGAATTCCACTGTCTTGATCCTGGTCTCTTCGTGGTTGGTGGCGAAGCCGCGCGGATCGCCGCCGAAATCGTAGGCGGGCGATCCGAAAGATGGCGTCCTGGTTGAACGAATTCTCGTAAGCGGTCGCGTCCGCCTCGTAACGGAAATCACGATCGAAGTAGGAAGTTGCCAGCACCGCATCCGCGAACGGCAGCTTCGCGTTGATTGTCAGTGAAAACTGGTACCATCGTCATCCATGTTCTCCTTCGAGAAGCGCACCTGCTCGAGATCGGCCGAATCGACGTTGATGTCGCCATGGCCGGAGTCACGCGTGTTCTGCATCAGCGCGCCGAAGGTGATGTCGAGGCTGTCGTTCGGTTCGAAGCGCAGCGCCAGGCGCCCGCCGCTCACTTCGTGGTCATTGACGTCTTCCTTCCCCGACGTCGGAATTGTCGAAGGTGGCGCCCGCGCTTTCGCCGAGCACGTTGTCGATGTAGCCCGCATCGAGCGCGGTGAATCCCACCAACGCGCAGCGCGACCCGCTCGCCCAGTGGCACGTTGACCATCGCGCTCAAGTCGTGACTCGCCGCACCGCCGTCGGTCGTGGAGAGCTCGCCGCTGACCCAACCCTCGAACTTGCGCGCGTCGGGCTTGTTGGTGATCACGCGCAGCGTGCCCGACTGCGAGCTCGCACCGTAGAGCGTTCCTTGCGGTCCGCGCAGCGCCTCGAGCCGCGCAACGTCGATGAGCCGCGGATCGGGATTTCGGCCGCTTTGCGTGATGGGTTGCTCATCGAGGTACAGACCCGAGGAGGAAACCGATCCGAACTGCAGGCCCGACGACGCCACGCCGCGGAACACGATCGTGGTGCCGCCGGGTTGCCGGTCGCTGATCGCGAGACCCGGAACGAGACGTGCGTAGTCATCCATGCCAGTCAGGCCGCGCGCGGCGATGTCCTCGGAATCGATGGCGGTGATGGATTCCGGGATGTTCTGCAGACGTTCGGCACGGCGCGTCGCCGTGACGATGATCTCACCGAGTCCTTCGACCTCGGCTTCCGGCGTATCCGCCGTCTGCGCAGATCGCAGAACCTGCGCTCATCGCCAGAATTGCCGAGATCGCGGCTGCGAGCTCGCGGGAACCGGTCACGGGAGAATTCTTCTTCGGGACTGCCATGGCTCACCCCTGTTAACGAGAGTATCCAACGTTCGTCTATGCATTCAACTTCGGCACCTGCCGAAGCGCCGGTGCGTCGCGCATCGCGGCGACGTACCACTCGAGAAAACGGCCGGTGAAGTGTTCCATCGGCGACAACGGTCCCGGCTCGTAGTAGCGCGAGTCCACGCCCGCCTGGTTGCGCTCGATGATTTCCTTGTCGGCGATGGTGGTCACATCCCACAGCCAGGTGAGCTTCGCGCGATCGTAGTCGCGGCCCTCCACGGCGTTTTCGTTCACCAGCCAGGTGATTTCGCAATCGGTCGCGCGCAGGCCGCGCGGCGTGAACCGGTACAGCACCACGTGATCGCAGTAAGCGAGGCCGAAGGTCATGGGCCCGAGGTGCAGATCGATGGCGCCGCCGTCATATGCCCGGATGCTTCCCAATAGCGGGGCGACGGGCTCGCCCTCTCGGCTGCCCGTGAGGTGGCCGCGCAGCAGAGGATATTTTTCGAATCCGCGATCCGTACCCAGCTGACCTGAATCCAGCCAGGACTTGCGAACTTCGATGTTCGTGAGTCCGGCCTGCTCCGCGCGCGCGACCACTTCGGCGAGCAGCGGGGCGGACGCCTCGTTGCCGATGGCGCGGCCGTGGCCGATGGAATACTCCGGGTGCGCGGGCGCGCAGTGATAACACTCGCAGTAATTCTCCACCGCGAGCTTCCAGTTGCTCGAGATCGGATAGTTGCTGACGATGCGCCACGCGCGCGCGGTCGAGCCCATACGGAGCGAGCGGCGCGGACAGATCGTTGACGATGTTGTCGAAGCTCACCGGGTTGGGGTCGAAGTTCACGAAGATCATGCCGGCGAAAACCCGCATCTCGATGCGCTTGAGTCCCCAGCGCGCCTTGTCGAATCCCTCCGGCGCATGCGCGGCCGCGCGCAGCGAGCCATCGAGCCCGTAGGTCCAGCCGTGGTAACGGCAGGTGAGCCGCGCCTCGTGGCCAATCGACGCATCACAGATCCGCGAGCCGCGATGCCGGCACACGTTCATCAGGGCATTCACGACATCGGCGCTCTCGCGCACGATGATCACGGACTCGCCCGCCATCTCGAAGAGAAAGTAGTCGCCACGCTCCGGGACCTGGCTGACGTGGCCGACATACAGCCACGACTTGAGGAAAATGCGGCGCATCTCTTCCAGCGGAAATGGCCTTCCACGACCGACTCGCCGAGCACTTTCATGAGGGCATCTTTTTCGCTCATCCCGCCAGTCCGTGGGAACGAGGCACCAACGAGAACACGAACGGCCTGTTGCGCCAGTACTTCCCGAAACGCACCAACCTGTCGGTCCATGGCCTCGACGATCTCCGTGCAGTCGAGGCCCGCCTCAACCATCGGCCCCGCAAGATCCTCGGCTGGCGAACACCAGCCGAGGTCTTCGCCAGGGCCGTGCCATCCTGACTCGGTCATCGTTGCGACGATCACTCGAATCCACCGTGAGACGTTCGTGACCCGGCAGGCGCACCGGGCGCTTCCCGGCTGGGAACCGCGGCCCGAGACCCTCGCCCTGTGGCAGCCCGCGTATCATGGGCGCACGGGTGACCGCCGTGGGCGTGCTCGCGGCACTGGTGGTCGTCCTGGCCGATACGGCGATCCCGCCGCGCCGTCCGGGGCGACCCCCGCCGGGCCCGCCCCGGACGCGGCCGCGTCGGTGACCGAACTCACCACCGACGACCCCTACAACCCGCAGGACGTCGCGTTCCTGCACACGGCCCTCAACCACCACGAGCTCGGCATCGCGATGGCCCGGCTGGCCAGCGACCGGGCGGCTCCGAGGAGATCCGCAACATGGCCGCGGCGATCGGCCTGACCCAGGCCGACGACGTCAACCGGATCACCAGGTGGCTCGAGGCGCGGAACCTACCGATCGACAGTGACGCTGTTACAACCCGCACGCCGACCACGGCGCCCAGCCCGGGGCGACGCAGGCCCAAGTGGACGCCCTCGTCGACGAGCCGTCGGAATCATCGACCAGGCGTACCAGGCCTGATGATCGGGCACCAGCAGAATGCCGTGGAAATGGCCCGCACCGAACTGGCCGCCGGCCGGGACCGGTGGACCCGGAATTACGCGACGGCGGTCGCGGAGTCCCGCAGGGCCGAGGTTTCCGAGGCGACTCGCCTTTCCGCGGTGTCTGCCGATTCGGGGTAGTCCCCGCCCGGTGGCCGGGCGATCACCCCGCGAGGCGGCGGGGAGCTGGGCGGCCGCTTCGGTGAGGCTGGGCCCGTACCAGGTGAGCAGCCGGCCGCCGACCAGCGCGGCAGGTACTCCGGGAAGCCCTCCGGCCCGTCGTCGGCGGTGAACGCGTAGGGCTCGTCGGGCAGGACGACCAGGTCCGGCGGCGGGCGAGCAACTCCCGTCGATCGGCTTGGGATAGCGCTCGGCGTGCCCGGCGTAGCACGTTGTCGATCCCGAGCCTGCGCAGCACGTCGCCGGTGAAGGTGTCCCGGCCGACGACCATCCAGGGCCGCCGCCAGATCGGGATGACCGCGCGCCGCCTGACGTCCGGCTCCGGCACCTCCCATGCCCGCGACGGCCTCCCCCAGCCAGCCCGGCCGGTCCAGCCCGCAGGCCTCGAGCATCCGTCGCAGCGAGGCGAACGCCTCGTCGACCGTCCGGATGTCCGTGACGTAGACCGGAGATGCCCGCGGCCGGAGCGCATCCAGGTCGGCCGCGCCGGTTCTCCTCCTCGTTGGCCAGGACGAGATCCGGGCCGAAGCGACTCGATCCGCTCCAGGTCCGGGTTCTTCGTGCCGCGCACCCGCACCACGTCGAGACCGGCGGGCTCGGCGCACCAGTCGGTCGCCCCGACGAGCAGCCCGGGCGCGGTCGCGGCCACCGTCTCGGTCAGGGACGGCACCACCGAACCACCCGGCCGCACCCGCGCCGGCACCGGCGACCTCCCGCCCCTCATCGTCCCTCGTGAGCGCGGGGCACGCGCGTCACATGTTCCGCCGGAACTGGCCGCCGACCTCGAAGAATGCGTTCGTGAG
>CAVZED010000011.1:0-87797 GCA_963774045.1 uncultured Pseudomonadota bacterium | reverse complement strand
ATCCGCGTCTTTTAACCGAGCCGTTTCCCATCTGGGCGACAAGGTTTCCTTCGGCAGCATCTTTGATTTCATCGTTCACGCCGACCGGTGCAAGGGTCTGTCGGCATCCGTCTTTTCGGCCGCTGCTTGCACTTTTCGGGCGGGGGTTGACGGAGTTAACGCCAAGACTCAAGGCACTCACTTTGTCTTTTCTTGCGGCTTTTCCACGAGCACAACGCCAGGCGATGGTTCTCGTTTGTTCGACGTAAAATCAAATACCAACCACTCGACATCCATCGAACACTTTATGGAATGCGATTGTTGCTGTTCACTCGTTGGTAATTCGGGTTTTCCAACAACCTTGGTCTCGAAAACGTATCCCAATAAAGGAGCAATCTTTTCACGAAGCTGCGCATCCTCCAAAGCGCGAGCGAGAATACTTCGATGCACTCGAAGTGCAATATCTGACTGTCCTTCGACGGGCGATGGAGGCATCCAAATTTCATCGGCCCTCGCGCCGCTACGATGCATCGCCGCTTCAACGAAGTCCGGCGTCGACCGCGATCGCGTTACTGGTTTACCTTCGCCATCGTAACGTAACTTCGCGAGTTGCGTTTGCAGCCTCATCTGTATCGCGGCGACGGATTCGTTGACTTTCCGATCCAAATCCTGACGAATGTCCTCTGCAGTGTGGGCTGATGCAATAGCGTCGGCTTGCGCGCAGTTATCGCCACACGGCCCCAGGCAATCCGCTCCGCGATGATACCGCAAGCGAGGTAGGTTTGTATGAATGTCAGTTGCCGTCAACCGGGTCGGCCAGTCCGCGATCGCTGGTGATGCACTCAGTCCCGATTCGCTGATGAGTAAGGCGTTTGCTCGCTTGGAATGTTGAATCCGACAGATAACTTAACGTCGCTGGTCCGTTGCGTCCTGTCGTTTGCGCGAACTTGCCCCACAAACTCAACTTCACCGAGAGCCTGATTATCATTCGGGTACAACACATAACCGAGTCGTGCCAGTCGTATGAGATTCTCCAGTAATCGTCGTACCCAGAATGTAGTCGTGCACCGAGTTTTCCGATCCACGGTACGCTCGATATACTCCTTTAAATATTGTTTTGACAGGCGGAGCCAAACGACCGTTCCGGCACCAACGCAGGTTCTTCATCGCTAACCGCATCAGACTGCTGGTTTTGTGTAGACACGTCGCCCAGTGATGGTAGGTGGTCGATCGCTTTTTTGATCAGCGGACCCCTCGGTTCATTTGCCTCACTCGAGCCATTTAGAGTCCGCGTGGTTTTTGTCCCGATGAATTGACGATCTGACTCGCTAACCTGAGTCATCAAAACAAGCGTCACAGCATAAAGTAATGATGACATCGCGTACCCGCAGACGGGGACTGCTCATCAACTATTTCACTCCACTTATCAGCGACATCAGCAAACGTTGTGCCGCGCAGTGCTGTACAACCTATGGCTATTCAAAAAGTAGTTACCAACTGCAGGACTACCTATAGGCCTAAGGCATTACCGATGTTTGGTTTCTTGGTGAAGGATGGCTCCGAGGGGAGTCCATCGCATCAGATGTTGGCGAGTTGTCGTGCAATCGCGATGACTTTGTAGATTCATTGGTTTATATCGGTGAAGTTCAGAACGTCAATTGTGGGCGATCGCTGTTGGCGAGGCTTGAGTGGCCAATGTAAGTGATTAAAGGCGGTGTGTTGCAGGATCGCATGCAAACAGAGGTGATCTTCAATAGTACGTGGTCGTCCCGCTAGTCCACAAAAAAAACGCCTGACTGTTTCGCAGTCAGGCGTCTCGAAATATCGAGTCTTTAATTCCCTGCCCGTGGCAACAGACTCCTGTCTCGATTTCCATCGTCTGATCTGGATCGAACAGCCGTTCACCGTTATCACGGCGATTTACATCAATATCAACGCCGGTTGGTGCAGGCTGGCGGTCGGCATCAATATCCGATTGGCGAGTCGCCGTTCGCACATTGGGCTGTGCGCCAAGCATGGCCGCGATTTGCTGTTGTTTTTGTCCTCGATCGATTTCGATCTGAAGCTCATCGCCCGGCCGCATCGAGCGAATCACCGAGATCGCATCGGCGAATGCCCGAACATCTCGACCGTTCGGCGCTAGAATCACGTCACCTCTTTGTAAGCCGGCTTGTTGTGCCGGGCTACCAGGGTTGACGCTGAGCACGACTACTCCATTTCGCGACCGCGTATCGAACATGACGCCAAGATAACCGCCGCCGTTTCGGATTGGCCAGTTTTCATAATAACGGCATCGTACGCTGACTGATTAGGGTATTGAATATAAATTGTCTCTTGCCGACCGCCTCGCAATACCACGACTGGCACTCGTTGTCCGGGCTGAAGGACCAAAGCACGTGAGACCGGGCTCCATTACGAACCGGGCGGCCATGCAGTGAAACAATAATGTCCCCGCGACGAATGCCGCTCGTATAGTAAAAACTGTCTTGCTCAAGGCGATCGATCGCTAAACCCTGTTGGGTGGCTTGACCGAATTGAATGCCGCCGCCGTAGGTCTTCCTGACGCAAACCTTGTACGTTGGCATTGGTGTTGGTTTCCCTGCGCGGAAACTCCATCCCGATCACGATCGGGCCGTGATGTCGTTGATTGGTTTGCTGTGATCGATCTTGTGGTTGGTTCCGTCTGGTATTGTTTGGTGCCGAGGTCGGCGGAACCGTCTGACTATTATTAGCTGGCTCTTGTTTTGAATCCGTGGCCTGCGTACGGCCTGTTCCGTTATTCGTTGGCTGGTTGTTTGGCTGGGTCTGATTCCCAGCTTGGTTTGCCTGCGAATTTGGCTGTGGATCGGCTTGCGTGCCGGTCTGGTTATTCGCTTCATCGCTAGGCGGAGTGCTCGGCTGTGCACCGGCTTGGCCAGCCTGTGAACTGCTGTTAGTGTTCGACTGCGTTTGATCGCTTCCCTGGTTATCCGTCGCGGGTGAGGGGGAAGAACTTACGGCTTGCTGGGCCGCGACCCCATTCGGCTGTGCCAGTAGCGACGCGGCGAAGGCACATGCCACCGCCGCCCATAATAGACGTGTCATTTCGTTTTCTCCATAACCTTGTGACAACTGCTTTCGGCCCGCATCGAAAGTTTTCAGAGTAGTAGCATCTGCTATGCCAAAATTCGATCCTTCTAGCTCCCAATGCGGTCAATCGGTTAGCCAGACGATTCGTCGCAGGTAAGCAGCATACGGCGGTGATTTATTTCGCCGCACCACGAAGGCAATCAGCCCTGCGTCTCGTCGTACTAACAGTTAATACCGCAACCGACGTATCCAGGCCTTCAGCGGCCAGCACCTTGAGCGCTTTCGCGAAGCGGGGTGCGCGACATATTGAAGCTTTCGCACAATTCGCGCTCCGGCACGCGAATGCCAGGGGCCAGATGGCCTTCGACGATGAAGTCGCGAAGCTGGCTGACGAGGTCGGCGTGAAGCGAGGTCGGTGGCTCGTCCTCGACAACGCGCAGTGACGCGCTGGCCCACATGAGGTTATTCAACGTGGTTCGTCCTCGGCATAACCGGATTTGCGCATAGCATCGAACTTACGCGATTTTGAGCTTGTAGGAGACAGTTTTCTGGATCGTTCATTATTAGCACAACGAGGACAGTTCTGAATGCAAAAACGGGCCGACGGCAATCGCGCGCCGCTCCATACCGGCAAGCATTTCCTGCAAATCCCGGGGCCGACCAACGTTCCGGACCGCGTTCTGCGCGCGATGGACATGCCGACGATCGATCATCGCGGACCGGAATTTGCGCAGCTCGGCCTGGAGGTCCTCGAGGGCTGCAAGGCGGTGTTCGGGACCCGCAATCCCGTGGTGATCTATCCGTCCTCGGGCACCGGCGCCTGGGAAGCCGCCATCGTCAACACGCTGGCCGCCGGCGACAAGGTGCTGATGGCCGAAACCGGCCATTTCGCCACGCTTTGGAAGGCGCTGGCGGAAAAATTCAAGCTGGAGGTGGATTTTCTTCCCGGCGACTGGCGCCGGGGCGCATCGCCGAAGCCATCGAAGCCCGGCTCGCCGCCGATCCCTCGCACAGCATCAAAGCGGTGATGGTGGTGCATAACGAGACCTCCACCGGCGTCACCAGCCGCATCCGCCAGATCCGCGAGGCGATGGATCGGGCGAACCACCCTGCGTTGCTTCTGGTGGACACGATCTCCTCGCTCGGCTCGATCGACTATCAGCACGACGCCTGGGGCGTGGACGTCACCGTGTCATGCTCGCAGAAAGGCCTGATGCTGCCGCCCGGCCTCGGCTTCAACGCCGTGTCGGACAAGGCGCTCGCGGCCGCCGAGGCAAATCCAACCAGCGGGCCTATTGGGACTGGCACGAGATCATCACCAGAACGAGAATGGCGGCTGGCCTTATACGCCCGCCACCAATCTGCTTTATGGCCTCAAGGAGGCCATCGCCATGCTGCAGGAGGAGGGGCTGGAGAATGTGTTCGCCCGCCACCTGAAGCTCGCCGCGGCTCCGCGCCGCCGTGCAGGCCTGGGGGCTCGAAATCCTCTGCCAGAACCCGGAGGAAATTCGCCGGTCCTGACTGCGGTGGTCATGCCGGCCGGGCACGATGCCGACCAGTTTCGCGATGTGGTGCTTCGAATTTCGATATGTCGCTGGGCGCGGGACTGTCGAAGATCAAGGGCAAGGTTTTCCGCATCGGCCACCTCGGCCACTTCAACGAATTGATGCTGATGGGGACGCTTGCGGCGTCGAAATGGGCCTCGCCTTGTCGAACGTTCCGCATCCATCCGGCGGCGTTCTCGCGGCAATGAAGGTTCTTACGGGCGAGGAGGCATTTATGCCTCCGCGCTCTGAAGCGCGGCTGCCCCATACAGCAGCCGACGGGCTTTCCGCAAGGAAGGCACGATCGACGCCGAAGCCGGAACACCGGCAGGCGCACACTTAGGGAGGAAAGCAAAAGCACATGTCAAAACTCTTGAAAGCCACCGTCTCCGCCGCAGCGCTCCTGCTTGGCGCCTCGACGGCCGCGTGCCTGGGAGCCGACGAAACCGGTCGAAATCGTCGTCGCCGCCGGCGCGGGCGGCGCTTCCGATCAGATGGCGCGGATGATGCAGGCGGCGATCCAGAAGAACAATTTGATGAAGCAGCCGGTCGTAGTGTCGCTGAAAGGCGGCGCCTCGGGAGCAGAAGCGTTGATGTACATGAAGGGCAGCGATGGCGACGCGAACAAGGTTCTCATCGCTTATTCCCTGATCTACATGCTGCCGCTCTCGGCGAATATCCCGTTCAACTGGCGCGACCTGACGCCGGTTGCGGTTGTCGCCATGGATCAGTTCGCACTCTGGGCCAATGCGCAGAACCCTACAAGAAAGTGAAGGAGTTTATCGAAGCGGCAAAAGCGCCAGCCCGCCCTTCAAGATGGGCGGCACCGGTTCGAAACGCGAAGATCACGTCCTCACCGTGTTCATGGAGAAGCGGACCGGCGCCAAATTCTCCTATCTCCCCTATAAATCCGGCGGTGAAGCCGCGACCCAACTCGTCGGCGATCACACGGCGTCCAACGTCAATAATCCGTCGGAAAATCTCGAGGTCTGGCGCGCGGGCCAAGTCCGGCCGCTCTGCGTCTTCGACAAGGAGCGCATCGCATACAAGGCGAAAGTCGCGGGCGACATGTCGTGGAACGACATTCCCACCTGCAAGGAAGAAGGTCTCGACATGCAGTACCTGATGCTGCGCGCCATGTTCCTGCCCGGCAAGGTGACGGCGGACAGACGGCCTTCTACGTCGATCTCTTCAAGAAGCTGACCGAGACGACCGAATACAAGGAATACATGGAGAAGCAGGCACTCAAGCCGATCTTTCTTGCGGCCACGACATGCTCAAGTTTCTGGAGAAGACGACACCCTGAACAAAGGCCTGATGACGGAAGCAGGCTTCGTCGCCGCCAAATAATCCATCCTTCCCGCGGCCCATTCTCCCTCGTCTTTTCGAATGGGATGGGCCGCGTTCTTCAGCCGAATCGAGAAAAACGCAGACGGCAGGGGTGACGGCGTCACCATCGTGAGCTTTTCGCGGATGGTCTCCGAGATCTGGAATTCGATGCCGCGGTCGGTGCGCTGCTCCGGCGGAAACAGCTCCGGGGATTCGGGCAGGCGTGCCGCGATCACGTCGATGAGCCGGTCGAGATTGACGTTTTTCTCGGCCGACACGGGCACCACGTCGAGGAAGCCGTGTTTCGCGGCCAGCTCGGCGATGAACGGCAGCAGTTTGTCCTTCTGCGGAACCTTGTCGACCTTGTTGATGACGACGATCGACTCGCGGCCGGAATCGCGGATGCGTTGCAGCACCGCCTCGTCTTCCTCGCCGAAGCGCAGCGCCTCGACCACGAATACGACGAGATCGGCATCGGCCAGTGCCGCGGCCGCCGTGCGGTTCATGGCGCGATTGAGCGCGCGCGTTCGCCCAGATGCAGGCCGGGCGTATCGACGAACGCGATCTGCACGCCGGCAGATGCAGACGCCGAGCATGCGATGGCGCGTGGTCTGCGGACGCGAGCGTGACGATGGACAGCTTCTCGCCGACGAGCGCATTGAGCAGCGTCGATTTGCCGACGTTGGGCCGGCCGACGAGCGCCGCGAAGCCCGCGCGGAATGGACGGTCGTTCGGTCATTGCAGCATGCCCAGTGGCGCGTCAACGCCTCCTGCGCGGCCGCTCTGCTCGGCGCGCCGCCGGCTCGGGTCCCTCGCCCTCGGTTTCGACGGCACGTGCGGCAATCCGCAGGACACCAGGAACAGTCTGCGCGTGCGGCTCGCCGTGGTGCGCTTCACCGCGTAGACGCGGCAAGGGCCGGCCGTTGGCCTGCAGATGTTCCTGCAGCCGCGTCTTCGCATCCTTGAGCGTCGCGGCGTCCGGCAGCGCCGCGATGCGCGGCTCGAACATCGGACCGATCAGCGTCGCGCACGGCTTCGAGGCCGCCATCGAGATACAGCGCGCCGCACACTGCCTCGAACGCATCCGCGAGGATGGATTGGCGGCGGAAACCGCCGGTCTTGAGCTCGCCCGAACCCAGCAGCAGCACTCGCCGAGCTGCATGCTCGCGGCGACCTCGGCGAGCGGCTCCTGCTCACCAGGCGCGCGCGCAGCCGCGACAGGTCGCCTTCGCTCGCCGTCGGGAATTCGCGGTACAGGCGTTCGGACACGAGCAGGTTGAGCACGGCATCGCCGAGGAACTCGAGCCGCTCGTTGTTGGGCCCCTCGGCGCTGCGGTGCGTGAGCGCCAGCGACGAACAGGGCGGGGTCGCGCGGCTCGTAGCCCAGCCGGGCGGCGAGCGTATCCGCCTGGCTGGAGGTCATCGTGCCCACGCGCGCGGTCGCATTCAGTCGATGACCACCGTCTTGTTGAAGTCGATGAGCAGATCGAGATGTTGCCGAACAGCGGCGCGGTGTCTTCGTACGCCGGTGTCATGACCAGCCGGCGCCGCCCTTCTTCACGATCGATGTCCTTCGACGGTGGATCTTCTCGACGTACCCGATGTCGAAGCGTTTCTCGAGCGAGTTGCGGATGGTGTGGCGCTCAGCGTCTCGTCGCTCTTGAGCTCGCTGCCGGTCTTCTTCATGGCGTCGACCATCCAGTAGTTGAGGTATATCGGCGCCGACGCGGATGCCCGCGTACACGGCACGATGGCCATCGGGACCAGCAGGAAAATCCAGCCGATCATCGTCACGCCACGTTGTCTGCGCATATGCCCTCCCGTTTGCCGGTCAATCGATCTATCAGCCGATGCGATCCACGTTCACGAGTTGTGCGCGCTGCAAATCGAAATTGAACCAGATTCGGGTCGCCTTTGCCGACCAGATTCTCGTCCGGAACGAATGCCCCAGTCGCGGCCGTCTTCGCTGTTGTCGCGATTGTCGCCGATCATGAGGTAGTGTCCCGGCAGGCACGACCTGGAAGACGTGATCGTTGCTGTCATCGCCCGCGCCGGGTCGGAGTTTCCCGGCACACGTAGCCGCCCATCCGCTGCCTGCGAGTTTGCGGTCGCAAGCCATCGCGGCGAATCGCCGCCACCCGGGCCGCTGTCGCCGTGGGCACCACATCCGTGGGGTGAGCGGCAGGACAGGACCTGGTGCGTGTGCTCGCCGAGCGTCTCGGTCGACAGGCGGATGTCGTCGTAGCAGCCATCGTTGAACCGGCCCGCATCCTCGAGCGCGATGGTCTCGCCGTTGACGATCAGCTGGTCGTCGCGGACCTCGACGCGGTCGCCCGGCAGGCCCACGAGGCGCTTGATGTAGTTGATGCTGGGATTCGGCGGATAACGGAACACGACGACGTCGCCGCGTTGCGGCTGCCGATGTCCACGAATTTGTCGTTGACCACGGGCCAGCGCAGTCCGTAGGCGTACTTGTTCACCATGATGAAGTCGCCATCGAGCAGTGTCGGCATCATCGAATCCGAGGGAATGCGGAACGGCTCGAAGATGAAGCGCGCACCAGCAGCACGATGAACGCCACCGGGAAGAAACTGCGCGCGTAGTCGACCGTGCCGGGCTCGGGAACAGCGACGTCGCCGCGCGCATCCTTGGCTCACGCTCTCGCGACGCTTGCGCACGAAGAAATGGTCGACGGCCCAGATGAGGCCGGTGACCACCGACAGACGAGCAGCACCAGGCTGAAGTCGAGCGTCTCGGCGCTGATCATGCGCACGATCAGCGCGACGACCAGCACCGGCAGCACGAAGTACGCGGCGCGCATGATCGGCGGGCACGGGCGCATCGACGGTGCCCGCGGCGATCTGCCGGCGCGGGCGACAGGAACCAGCTGTCGATGGCGCACCACGGCCCACCGGCAGCGCGAACCAGCTGAGCGGCTTCGGCAACCTGTTTCACCCAGTCGAACACCTCGTTCACGCCGATGCGGAAGACCACCGCAAGCAGCGCGACCACCGCAAGCAACTTGGCGAAGCGGATGTACCAGGGCGCGCGGCCGGGCCGGCCCGAGGGCGTGCGCGGCCGCTGCGGCGCGAGCATCCAGATGTCGTAGAGCGACAGCAGGACCAGCGGCAACGCGAGATAACTCAACGGCGTAACCAGGGCCGACCACCAGCCCAGGACCGTCGGCAGCCCGATGCGCACCATTGCAGCCAGGATGGCGAATGGCAGCAGGTTCCAGGCGAAACCGAAAACGTGCGGCGCCGGCGCGGGTTCGCCGTCTTCGTCGATGGGGCGTTTGGGTTCCTGGACGATCTTGTCGTACAGGCACAGCCCGATGATCGGCACGAGCGCCCAGGTGCCCGTGGTGATCAGGACGTCGATGACTTGCTTGAACATGGGCGGCTACTTCTTTCCGACCTTGAGCACCGCGAGGAAGGCCTCCTGCGGGATCTCGACCGACCGAGCTGCTTCATGCGCTTCTTGCCCTCTTTCTGCTTCTCGAGCAGCTTCTTCTTGCGCGAGATGTCGCCGCCGTAGCACTTGGCGAGCACGTTCTTGCGCAGCGCCTTCACGGTGGCGCGCGCGATGATGTGGCTGCCGATGGCGGCCTGCACGGCCACCTCGAACATCTGCCGCGGGATCAGCTCCTGCATCTTGTCGACCAGCTCGCGGCCGCGCTCATAGGCGCTGTCCCGGTGGACGATGATCGCCAGCGCATCGACCTTGTCGCCGTTGATGAGGATGTCGAGCTTGACCAGCGGCGCGGCCTCGAAGTGGCTGAACTCGTAGTCGAACGAGGCATAGCCGCGGCTCGCCGACTTCAGGCGGTCGAAGAAATCGAGCACGACTTCGGCGAGCGGCAGCTCGTATTGCAGCGACACCTGGTTGCCGAGGTACAGCATCTTCTTCTGCACGCCGCGCTTGTCGTTGCAGAGCTTCAGCACGGCGCCGACGTGATCCGGGCGGCACGAGGATGTTGGCGATGATGATGGGCTCGCGCATCTCGTCGATCTGGTCGACGGGCGGCAGCTTGGCGGGGTTGTCGACGTACGCGCACCTCGCCGTCCGTCGTCTGCACCTCGTAGATCACCGTCGGCGCGCTGACGTGACAGCTCGATCTGGTACTCGCGCTCGAGGCGCTCCTGCACGATGTCCATGTGCAGCAGGCCGAGGAAGCCCACGCGGAAGCCGAAGCCGAGCGCGCCGGACACTTCCGGCTCGTAGTGCAGCGCCGAGTCGTTGAGGCGCAGCTTGCGCAAGCGCGTCGCGGAATTTCTCGTAGTCGTCCGAGTCGATCGGGAACATGCCGGCGAACACGCGCGGCTGGATCTGCTTGAAGCCCGGGCAGCGGCTCGCGTCGCCTGCTTGTGCTCGAGCGTGATGGTGTCGCCGACCGGCGCGCCATCGATTTCCTTGATGCCCGCGATGACGAAGCCGACGTCGCCCGGGCCGAGCTCGCGTGCCGCGCACCGACTTCGGCGTGAAGCGGCCGAGCTTGTCGACCTGGTGCGCGCGGCCGGTCGACATGACGCGGATCTTGTCGCCGACCTTGAGCGTGCCGTTGATGACGCGCACCAGCGAGACGACGCCGACGTAGTTGTCGAACCAGGAGTCGACGATCAGCGCCTGCAGCGGCGCGTCCGGATCGCCCTTCGGCTGCGGGATGCGCTCGATGAGCTGCTCGAGCAGCTCCTCGACGCCCTCGCCCGTCTTGGCGGAGACCTGCAGCGCGTCGTCGGCCGGGATGCCGATGATCTCCTCGATCTCCTTGATGACCCGCGCGGGATCCGCGGACGGCAGGTCGATCTTGTTGATGACCGGCACGACTTCGAGCCCGTGCTCGGTGGCCGTGTAGCAATTGGCGACGCTCTGCGCCTCCACGCCCTGCGAGGCATCGACGACCAGCAACGCGCCGTCGCAGGCGGCCAGCGAGCGCGACACTTCGTAAGAGAAGTCGACGTGCCCGGGCGTGTCGATGAGGTTGAGCTGGTAGCGCTCGCCGTCCTTCTTCGACGTGTAATAGAGCGTGACGCTCTGCGCCTTGATGGTGATGCCGCGCTCGCGCTCGAGCTCCATCGAGTCGAGCACCTGGTCCTGCATCTCGCGGGCTTCGAGGCCGCCGCAGATCTGGATGAAGCGGTCGGCCAGCGTGGACTTGCCGTGATCGACGTGCGCGATGATCGAAAAATTACGTATGCGCCGCATCTAGGACCAGGTCGGCCTGCCGCGCGGAAGCAGCTCACCGGCGGCAAAAATTAGCGCGGGATTATAGCGGGCGAGCGCCCTATGAGCCGCAAAAGCTTCGTTGGAATTCAGCGTGTAATGGCAAATAACGCTGCCATCGAGCAGCAACACCGGCACCTTGAGCCCATATTGGCGGGCCAGCTCGGGATCGCGAGTCGACGTCGACGACGGTGACGGGCGGCAAGGCCTGCGTGGCGCTCGAGGTCGGCGAGCTCATGCAGCATGTCCTCGCACAGCCCGCAGCCCTCGCGGCTCAGCACCACGAGGCCGGCCGGCAGCATCGGACGATCACTTGCGGCGCGGTGGCGTGGGCGCCAGACCCAGGCCCTGGGTGGCCGACAGCGTCGCCTTGGCGGGAGTGGACTTCACCTGCGTTGGCGATGAACTCGCACCGTGGTCGGCGGCACTTCGCCGACCGCGGTGACCTGGTGGCCATCGACCACCGTGGAGAACGCCGAAGACGAACCGACTCGCGCCGGACCCTCGGCTGGGTCGCCGAATCGGCCTTGCGCGGCTCGACGAACACGGACACCGACGCGACGCCGTCGGTGAAGACCAGGTGGGCGACCGGCTCGCTCGAGCCCGGCATCGACTGCGCGGACGCGTGGCCATGCGGAAACCGGGCGGCAGCCGCATGGCCTCCCACAACGCCGGCGGCGTGGCCGATTGCGGCGGCCACCTGGCGATCGGCGCGCAGCCAGCGGTAGTTCGAGGCATCCATCTGCGGCTTGAACATGGAGTCGGGAATGCGCTCCGGCAGATCGATGGTCGAGAACACGATCTGCTCGATCACGTCGGCCGGAC
The DNA here is from genome assembly GCA_963774045.1 of uncultured Pseudomonadota bacterium. GTDB lineage: Bacteria > Pseudomonadota > Gammaproteobacteria > Steroidobacterales > Steroidobacteraceae > CADEED01. The sequence goes on along the minus strand of CAVZED010000011.1, from coordinate 75,828 downwards.
TGGTCGCAGAGCTGCGTCTTGAGCGGCATGGACGTTTCTTCGTCGATCCACAGGCGGTAACCGTAGCGATACTCGTCGCGCGGATGCAGCGCGACCACGCGCGTGTCGCGGCCCAGCAGGCGCTCGCGCTCGCCTCCGCGGATTTCGTAGACCTGCGAGTTTGTCGCCATCGTCGAGCGCCGGCAACGCGCCGAGCAGCGGACCGTCGGGCGCGCGGCGCTCGACCAGCACCGTGCGCTTGTCGGGGAGATAGCAGGTGAGCTCGTTGCCTTCGCGGATGAACTCGCGGCCCGAGCCGTCGAGCGACAGCAGGCGCTCCGACACGTCCTTGCCGCGTACGCGGTGGATGATGCGCAGCGTCTCGACGCGATCGCCGTGCATGTGGGTGAACACGCCGTCGTAGTTGCGCGAGGTGAGCGCCTGGTTCATGCGCTCGAGCCATTCCTTCGGCTCAGCGCCCAGCACGACACCGGCGCCCAGCAACAGCGAGAACGCGGCGATGCGCGCGGCGGCGGCGCGATCAAGGCGCATCGTTGCGGCTCCGTGGCGGCGTTCCGCTTCGGGTTGCGCCGGCGCCTGCGCCGTTCTCCGACAGCCAGGATGCCGAGCAGCGCCATGCGACGCGAGATCGGACCGGAATATTCGCTGTGCGCGACCACGTAATTCGCGAGGCTCGCGGGCGGCACGATGCTGGCCGACGAATTCGGCTGCGGCGTGACGTAGCGGTCGGGTTCGCCGCTCGAGGGGATGCACTCCGGAGATGCGCGCCGGCTCCTGTTGCACGATCACGGGCGAGGCGGCCGGCGTCAGCGTGACGGTCTCGACAGCGGCGGCGTTGTCGGCCAGCAGTTCGGGTGAATCACCCTGGAAGCGCAGCCAGAGGATGGACAGCGGCCGCGACACCCGCGGCAATGCCGGCACCGGCCAGCGGACGCGTGAAACGCACCCAGCGGCGACTGGCCGCGCGACGCAGCACTTCGGCCGGGACCACCGCGGCGGTGCGCGCGTTGGTCGCGCCGATGTCGGTGCCGTCTCCGTAAGTGGGTTCCTGGGCGATGACGGACTGGACCCGCCAGGCGACGCGATCGTGCAGCGCGACGCCGCGCTCGGCGCGCATGCGCCGCGCCGATCATGGAGAAACGGGACCACTGGGCCCGCAGCGCTTCATCGCGCGCCAGGCGGCGTGCGAGCAATTCGCATTCGGCGGCGGGCAACTCGCCATCGAACATCGCGGAGAGCTGGCTGTCTCTTTCGCCTCCGCTCGCCTTGTCGTTCATGGGCGCTCGCTGTGGCGCTCCTCGTTCATACCATTTCCTCGGTGCGGCCCAGGCCGCCTTCAAATACTTCGCGCAGGCGCTTGTCGATGGCCTCGCGCGCTCGGAAAATTCGCGATCGCACCGTGCCCACGGGCATTCCATGGCGGCGGCGATCTCTTCGTAGCTCAGGCCGTCGAGCTCGCGCAGCACGATGGCCGTCTTCAGCTCTTCAGGCAACGCCTCGATCGCGGAGTTCACGATTGCGCGAATTTCTTCGGTGAGCGCCAGGCCTTCGGGGGTATCGGGATCCTGAAGCTTGGTTTGCACGCCGTGCGATTCCTCAGGGTCGGTCAGGTCGAGGTCGTACTCGATCGGGCTGCGATCGCGCGACGCGAGACTGTTCTTGGCGGTGTTGATGGCGATTCGATACATCCAGGTGTAGAAGGCGCTGTCGCCACGGAACTGCGGCAATGCCCGATACGCCTTGATGAAGGCTTCCTGTGCAATGTCTTCCGCTTCCGCCGGATTGCGAACGTATCGCAACACCAGCTTCACCACTTTGTGCTGGTACTTGCGCACCAGCAGATCGAACGCGGTCTTGTCACCGCGCTGAACGCGTTTGACGAGGACCAGGTCACTCTCTTCAGTCGTCACCGGAGCACTCCGGCGCCGAACGAGCTGAATAGACCCTGAACGCCCCAAAAGTTTCCTCTGGCGCGGGTCTAATCGGATGATTTTTAACGGCTGCGTGACGCACTTCAAACCTTGGGACGGGATGCTATCAGCTTGCCCCGGTCGAGGGCCCGGAAGCCGGTTCGGGCCGCCGGCCGAGGACACCGGCCGAGCCGGCGGAACGCCGCTGGATCCTGCCGGCGTCCGTCGATCACGACCGCCTCGCCTGCCCGAGCGGCGTCGCGAACCAGAGTACGAGGAACGCGAATCCCAGACGGAACGAACCCGGGCGCAGGCTCGCCTCCCGGCCTACTCCGGAAGGGTTCGTGCCAAGCCTGAACTGGCCCTCCGGATTCCATTCGATCGCAGCGCACCGCGCGGGGACCCCGCAGCAGTACGCAGGCATGACATCGTCCGGATGTTGACCGGCGACGATCACGAGACACAGGGCGAGCTTCAGCAGCCATGGCAGATGCCACCGCCAGGATCGAGAGCGCAGGCGATGCCGACCCAGGCAAGCCACAGGATCGCAACTCGCCGCGAAGGAACGAGATCAATTCGCCCGCAGCGCGCGGCAGAGTGCCGCGTGGCGCGGGTCGTTCGGGGACGTCACCCGCGATGAGATAACGCGCGATATCCGGGTCCGGCAATTCGAGAAACTCCGCGAAGGCGTCGCGTTCGTCGCTTGCCGCCTGCCGGGAGCCGTTCCGCAGGTAGCGCGAGCAGGATCAGGTCCAGCTCCTTCATGCCGCGGCGGCAGCGCCAAGCAAGGCTGCGCCGCAAATCGTCGTCCGAGGCGGCGCGTCCAAGTTCAGATGCTGGCGCTCGAGCATCATCTTCTTGATCTCGGCGATCGCCTTCGCCGGGTTCAGATCCTTCGGGCAGGCGTCGGTGCAGTTCATGATGGTGTGGCAGCGATACAGGCGGAACGGATCTTCGAGCTGGTCGAGCCGCTCGCCGGTGGCCTCGTCGCGCCAGTCGATGATCCAGCGATAGGCCGCGAGCAGCGCCGCGGGCCCGAGGAAGCGATCGCTGTTCCACCAGTAGCTCGGGCACGCGGTCGAGCAGCAGGCGCACAGGATGCAGGCGGACGGCCGGTCGATCTTCTCCTGGTCTTCCTTCGACTGCAGGCGCTCGCGATCCGGCGGCGCCGGCGTGCGCGTCTGCAGCCACGGCTTCACGGACGCGTACTGCGCGTAGAAGTTGGTGAGGTCCGGCACCAGATCCTTCACCACCGGCATGTGCGGCAGCGGATAGATCTTCACGTCGCCCTTCAGCTCGTCGCAGGCCTTGGTGCAGGCCAGCGTGTTCATGCCGTTGATGTTCATCGCGCAGGAGCCGCAGATGCCTTCGCGGCAGGAGCGGCGGAACGTCAGCGTGGAATCGACCTCGTTCTTGATCTTGATCAGCGCGTCGAGAACCATCGGGCCGCAGGCGTTCATGTCCACCTCGTAGGTGTCGATGCGCGGGTTCTTCCCGGAATCGGGATCGAAGCGATAGATGTCGAACGTGCGCACGCGCTTCGCGCCGGCCGGCGCCTTGTATGTCATTGCCGGCGGCCTTGTCGATCTTCGAGTTCGCGGGAAGCGTGAATTCGGCCATCGTAGATCAGTAGTCCTCGCCTTCGGCGGAATCGGCTCGACGTCGTTCGTGAGCGTGTTCATGTGCACCGGGCGGTAGTCGAAGCGCGTCTTGCCGGCGTCGTCCACCCAGCACAGCGTGTGCTTCTGCCAGTTCGCGTCGTCGCGATCCGGGAAATCCTCGCGCGCATGCGCGCCGCGGCTTTCCTTGCGGTTCTCGGCGCTGACGATGGTGGCGGTCGCCTGGCCGAGCAGGTTCTCGAGCTCGATGGTTTCGACGAGATCGGTGTTCCAGATGAGCGCGCGATCGGCGACGCGCACGTCGGCGAACGACGCGAATGCGTCTTCGCCAGCGCGGCCACGCCCTCCCGCAGCGTCTCACCGGTGCGGAACACGGCGGCGTCGCGCTGCATGATCTTCTGCATCTCGAGGCGGATCTCGGCGGTGCGGCGCGAGCCCTTGGCGTTGCGCAGGCGGTCGAGGCGCGACACGGCGAAATCGCCGGCATCCTTCGCGAGCGGCTTGTGCGACTGCCCGGGCTTGACGAGCTTGGCGGCGTGGCGGCCGGCTTCGCGGCCGAACACGACGAGATCGAGCAGCGAGTTGGAGCCGAGGCGGTTCGCGCCGTGCACCGAAACGCACGCGGCTTCGCCGACGGCCATGAGGCCCGGCACCACCGTGTCCGGATTGCCGTTCTTCGACGTGACCACTTCGCCGTGCAAGTTGCAGGGAATTCCGCCCATGTTGTAGTGGACGGTCGGCAGCACCGGGATCGGCTCCTTGTTGACGTCGACGCCCGCGAAGATCCGCGCGGTCTCGGCGATGCCCGGCAGGCGCTCGTGGATGACCTCGGGCCCGAGATGCTCGAGGTGCAGGTGGATGTGATCCTTGTCCTCGCCGACGCCGCGGCCTTCGCGGATCTCGATGGTCATCGGCGCGACGACCACGTCGCGCGAGGCGAGGTCCTTCGCGTTCGGCGCGTAGCGCTCCATGAAGCGCTCGCCGTCGGAGTTCGTGAGATAGCCGCCCTCGCCGCGCGCGCCTTCGGTGATGAGGCAGCCCGCGCCGTAGATGCCGGTGGGATGGAACTGCACGAACTCCATGTCCTGCAGCGGCAGGCCGGCGCGCAGCACCATGCCGCCGCCGTCGCCGGTGCAGGTGTGCGCGGAGGTGCAGGAGAAATACGCGCGGCCGTAGCCGCCGGTGGCGAGGATCACGGTGTGCGCGCGGAAGCGATGCAGCTTGCCTTCGCCATGTCCAGCGCGACCACGCCGCGGCAGGCGCCGTCCTCCATGATGAGGTCGAGCGCGAAGTATTCGATGAAGAACTCGGCGTGATGCTTGATCGACTGCTGGTACAGCGTGTGCAGCATCGCGTGACCGGTGCGGTCCGCGGCGGCGCAGGTGCGCTGCGCGATGCCCTTGCCGTAGTGCGTGGTCATGCCGCCGAACGGACGCTGGTAGATGCGGCCGTCGTCGGTGCGCGAGAACGGCACGCCGTAGTGCTCGAGCTCGATGACCGCGGCCGGCGCTTCCTTGCACATGAACTCGATGGCGTCCTGGTCGCCGAGCCAGTCCGAGCCCTTGACGGTGTCGTAGAAGTGCAAGCGCCAGTCGTCCTCGCCCATGTTGCCGAGCGCGGCGGTGATGCCGCCCTGCGCGGCCACGGTGTGGCTGCGCGTCGGGAACACCTTGGTGATGCAGGCGGTCGACAGGCCCGCCTCGGCCAGGCCGAGCGTGGCGCGCAGGCCGGCGCCGCCGGCGCCGACGACGACCACGTCGTAGGTGTGATCGATGAATTCGTAGTCTCTGGTCATTCCGGAAGGATCAGGCCAGCGCCATGCGAAGGATCGCGAAGATGCCGGCGACCGCGGCGGCGACGTGCACGAAGAGTGGACAGGAGCAGCAGCGTGGTCTTCATGCCCTTGCCGTGCACGTAGTCTTCGATGACCACCTGCACGCCGAGCTTCGAGTGCCAGGCCAGCGTGCAGACGAGCAGGATGCGTGAGCACCGCGACCCAGGGCTGGCCTAACCACCCGCGCATCGCGTCGTAGGACTGCAGCGACTGGCCGAGCAGCGAGATCGACGAACCACGCGCGTGAGCGGCACCAGCGCGACGGCGGTGACCCGCTGCACCCACCAGTGGCCGACGCCCTCGCCGGCCGATCCCTGGCCGAGCACGCGGACGAGCGGACTGCGCAGGCTCACGGCGCCCCACGCCGAGGGCGCGGCAGCCCAGCCAGACGACGAGCGCCGTCAGCGCCAGCGCGGCCACGACGACCACCGCGCCGCTGCGGCGCGCCTGCGCGCGTTCGAGCCCGCGGCCCGTGTCCCAGACCAGGTGCCGGATGCCGTTGCAGAAGTGATAGACGAACGAAAACGTGAAGCCGACCAGCAGTAGTTTGGCCAGCACGGTGTTCGTGAGCTGCATGGCGCGCGCATAGGCATCGGGTCCGGAGGCCAGCGCCATGAGCCACCAGACGAGCAGCCAGGAAACCGAACGTCGCCGCGACACCGGTGATTCGATGCAGGATCGACAGCGCCATCGTGTACATGAACTTGTACACGCCGAGGTGCGGCGACAGCGGGCGCGATGGACTCAGAATCGGCTCCTAGAAGTCGATGCAGCGACCATTCTTTTCCCAATCGCCGAATCGCGTGGGTTCCGGACCCGCGGGTCCGCCAACTTCGGTTCCGGGTTTCGGAGCGACAGGGGTTGGCTGCGCCGTCGGACGCCCGCACATCGCTGCGCTGAAGCAGCGGCGGAAACGCGGCGGCAACGGACGTCGGAAGGGGCATTCGGCACGGGCGCGAATTCTGCCAGAATCGCCCGCCTGCGACCACATGAAACCCTTGCAAAAACAAAGATGAGCACACGACCGGCATCGATCTCGCGAGTCCCGCCACCGGCGGGTTCGGCGTGCTCGCATTCCGCGGTCCCGACGCCGCGAAGTTCCTGCAGGGCCAGGTTTCCGCCGACATCGGAAAAGCTCGTGCCCGGCACGAGACGCTCGCGGGCCTGCACAACCCGCAGGGACGAGTCGTCGCCCTGCTCGGGCTCACCCGCGCATCGCCGCGGACGAATTCTTCGCCGTGCTGCCGGAGGAGCTCGTGGAGCCGTCGCACAGCGCACTGCGCAAATACGTCCTGCGCGCCAAGGTGCGGATCGAGGCACCGGGTCCCGGCCTCGCGCGTGTTCGGCATGGTCAATGACGATGCCGCGCCGGACCTGCCGAGGATTCGCTGGGGCTCGGCTGCGATCTGCTGCTCGTGCCCGCGAGACTCACGAATTCTTCGAACTGCCGGGCGGCGACGCCGCGCGCTGGGAACTGCGCAGGTGAACCAGGGCGTGCCGCAGGTTTACGCGGCGACCAGCGAATCGTTCGTCGCGCAGATGCTCAATCTCGACTTGTTAGGCGCCATCGCCTTCGACAAGGGTTGTTACACCGGGCAGGAAGTCATTGCGCGCGCCCACTACCGCGGCAGGTCAAGCGCCGCATGCAACGCTGGCGCAACGACAGCGGGCAGCCGTTGAAGCCGGGCGACGCCGCACGCGGGCCGGACGGCCGCGCGCTCGCGGTGGTGCGGGTGGCGGCGCTCGACGGCGGCGGCCAGGAACTGCTCGCGGTGGGCAACTACTCCGCGGTTCCGGACGACGCCGGGAACAAAGATCCGGAAGCCGGCGCGGGCGTGATGGTCAGCGGTCCGCTGCCACTGCCCTATTCGCTGCCCGGGTAGTCTTCCGCCCGGTCACCGGTCGCGCGCATCTGGCGCGCGAGCCGCCATGCCATGCCCGCGAGCGACAGCACGCCCACGGCAAGCGCGATCCACAACAATGCGAGCCGCCAGTTGCCCGGTGGCGGCGGCGGCTGCAGGCGCCCGGTGCCGCCGGCCAGCCGCGTTGGATGGACCAGCGCGGCTGGCTGCGCGAGCGTGACCTCTGCCGATACCGCCCCGCCGGGTAGCAACTCGCCGAGTGCCACCTCTGCGTCGCCTGCTGCGAAATTTCCATACACCAGCTCGAAAGGCCCGGTGCCGCGCGCCACGAAGACCACGCGGTGCGCGAGCCATCCCGCAACCAGACCCGGGACGCCGGCACCCACGCCACCGCCGCGCGGATCGACGACCACGCGCCAGTAGCGGCTGGAGTCCGCGGCGATGGCGAGCGGCGCGGAGCGCAACTCATCCCCTTCCAGCTGTGTAGCGGTCTGCAGGCGATAGACCGCCGCGCGCGCAACCGGTCGCCAGGCATCGCCGGGCGCACGCCGCGCGAAATACTCCACGCGCGCCACCGTGTTGACGTCGGGCAGTTCGAGCTGCAGCCGGTCGACGGGCACCTGCGCCCCCAGGTCGAATTCGAATTCTCCATTCGCGCCGCTCACGGGCCGGCCCGCGGCCTCGATGCGCTTGCGCTCGATCACAACGCTGCCGGAAACGGGCGTCGCCGCGACGCTGGCGAAATTCGGCAGTGTCTCGCCGGGGAGCGCGCTCAGCCGCCAGAACCGCGCCCGCGTCGGCTGTACCGTGACACCGAGATTCTCGAAGACCTGGCCGCCGTGAATCAACCGTGCCAGCGGCACGCGCGGCGACACCGTGCGCCAGGTGGCGAAGTCGTCGCTCGCCTCGAGCACGGCGGTGACCGAAAAATCCCGCGCCTCCGGCAACACGAACGCCAGCGCATCGATCGCATCGGTGAGTCCGCGGGCATCGACGAGGAATGCGATGAGCGGAGCCTCCGGCCGCGGCTCATCGGCCCGCAGGACTTCGAGCGAAGTCGAATCACCGTAGACATTCAACCTGAGGCTGAGCGCCGCGGACGCTTCGACGGGGTCTCCGCGCATCGCATAGATCGGCAGGTATCGCGGCGCCGGCGGGTGCGCAACCGAGGCCCGTGGCCGCTGCAGCGTGTACGGCACGACTTCACCCTTGCCATTCAGCACACGCAAGTCGTGCAAGCCAGGGTGCAGGGAATCGCGATACACCTCGATCGGCAACTCCAGCCACTGCACGGGCGACCCGGGCCAGATCGCGATCGGCGCCGAGTACGCGAATTCCTCGCGCACCTCGTCCAGGCCGCGGCCGGCACGCCGGAAAACACCGCGCACGTCAGCAGCAGCATCGTTCCGAGACGCCGGGTGCTCATCGCGCCGGCTCCGGCTCGGACTCGCCCGGTGGCACGGGCGAGAAGCGCCCGATGATGAGCATGAGCACGCCGACGCAGATGAACGAGACGATGCGTGCCGCCGTGCCCGAGCGCGACAGGTCGACCAGGAACATCTTGATGAGCGTGATGCCGAGCAGCCACGCGCCGACGAACCAGACCGTGCGCTGCGCGCGGCGCGTACCGTAAACCATGCTCCCCCAGCGCGAGCACGCCCCAGAAGACCGACAGTGCGGCCTGCACGAGCGTCGATTCCATCAGGGCTCCCACGTCGTACGGAACACCGGCGTAGTGGTGGATCGTGCGCAGGAGCACGGCGTTGAGCAGCGCGAAGACGGCAACCGCGATCGCGACCACCGCCGGGCGGCGATCGGCCGTCAGCCAGTCGCGCGGCGCCTGGCGCCACAGGTACAGCAGCCACGAGCCGGCGGTCACGAGCGCGAAACACTGCGTGAGCTCGACGGGGTTCACCAACGGCAGATAGGGCAAGGGCAGCGCGCTCGCGTCATCGAAGATCATGAACAGGGTCCACAGCCAAAGGTAGATAGCCAGCCCGCCGGCGCCGACGCCGAGGTACACACCCGGATGTGCGCTCACGGGCCAGCGCGCGCGCATCGTCCGCGCGAGCACGGCGGCGAGCGCCAGTGCGGGTACCAGCCCCGAGACGATGCGATGCCAGGCCGCGTCGCCCAGCTTCAGTGACTCGACCTGATACGCGAGCTCGAACGCGACGATCGCGCCCGTGAACCACAACGTGATCAGATGCAGTCCCGGATCGACGACCGGCGACGCATCGTGACGCCGCCAGCGCAGCAACCAGAACCAGGCTGCAAACGTCAGCGGCCAGACCAGCCACCCGGCGTTCACCAGCAAATGACCGTTCCGGGCGAATCCCCAGGCCGCGGCGATGCCCATGGCCGGCAGCAGCAGAACGGTGAGCGGCCGCGCTTCGCGCCAGTCGCCCCAGCGGGACAGCGCCGCGCAGCCGAGCACCGTCAGCACGGCAAACGTGAGCGAGGCCGCCAGCAGGCGAGGCTCCGCCACGTGCTCGAAAATCTCGGAGTAGCCTGCGAAGCCCCACCAGATCAGCGCCCAGTACAAGGACACCGCAGCGAACCAGTCGAGTTCGCGCGGCAGCTGCTCGCGGTAGATGTGAGCGACGCGTGCCGTCACGAAGCCGCCGACGGCGATCAACAGCGCGCACGCGAATCCGCTGTTCACGACCGGCAGGCGCGCCGGCACCACGTCGTCCCCGATACCGAACGCGATTGCCGCGCCGACCTGTAACAGCAGTCCCGCCGCGACGGCCAGCCGGCGTTGCTGGCGCAACCCGACCCAGAAGATGGCCGCGCCCTCGAGCGCCCAGGTGCCCGCGGTCCAGTGCCCATCGAGCGCCAGCGGCACGGCGAGCGTCACGAACGCGACGCCGAGCGCCAGGAACGATTCGGCCAGCAGGCGCAGCTGCCCGCCACCGCTTCGCCACACGGAACGCGCCAGCAGCAGATAGACCGCCGCGAGCGCCAGCGCGCTGAACGACATCGCATATGGCCGACCTTGCAACAGCGCGGACTGCAGCAACATGCGTGACCACGGGCGTCCCGAACACCAGCGTGCCATCGACGTAGTCGCGTGAGTCGCGGCGCCGTGCGCAGCGCGAACAACACGGCGACCGCGAGGAACATGAGGAAGAACAGCACCACGAACGGCTCGGTACTCGCGAAATTCTCCGGCGCATAACGCAGCACGCCCCAGGCGGTGCCGATGCCGTAGGTGAACACGAACGCCATGAGATTCAGCGGCCGCCACGCCTTGAACCACGCGATGGCGACGATGCCCGCGTTGAGCAGCGCGTAGTAGCTGAACAGCACCACGTGATTGCCCTGGTTCGTCGACGTGAGGATGGGCGCGAGATAGCCACCGAGCGCGCCCAGCACCGCCAGCACCAGCGCGTTCTGGCCCACCGCGAGGAACGACGAGAGCACGGCGATGGCAACCAGCATCGCGAAGGTGACCGTGGGCGGCAGCAGGTCGTAGAACTTCAGCGCCGCAAACGCGGTGAGATACAGCAGACCGACGCCACCGCCCTGCAGCGCCAGCGCGTATGGCCGCAGGCGCAGACGCAGCCGCCAGCCGATGATCAGCAGCGCGAGCGCCGCCGAGCGCAGCGCCGGCGAGACGGAATTCGATCGGCAGCAGGTTGCGGTCGACGGCGAACTTGAGCAGGAAGCCGACGCCGATGAACAGGACCACCACGCCGATGCGCACGACGATGTTGCCGCCGAGGAACCAGTCGCGGATCCAGTTGATGACGCGCGGGAATTCCTCGTCGTCGGCGCTCCTCTGATGCGGCCGCTGCCACTCGCGCGGAGCCGGCGGCGACTCCTCGAAGAGAGCGCGTGGCGGCGAGGCCGGTGGGACGGCGGCGTGACGCCTGGGCTCGAGGGGTGGCGCGGGTCGGAGCGCTGGTGCACGCGGCTGCGGCTGCGGCGGGATCGGGCACCGGCGGATCGCCGCGCTGGTAGACAGGCGCCACGCGCGGCTCGGGGGTCCGCGCCGGCGCGGGCTCCGGATCGCCGGCGTCACGGCGTTCGCGCGCCAGGCGCACGAGCTCGATGCCATGCTCGAGCTCGTCGATGCGTTGCTTGAACGTGATGTGGAGACCGATGGCGTAACCCAGAGCGGCGACAGCCAGCGCACCGGCGAACGAACCGGTCATCGCACCGAGAACCAATCCAATTACGGCGAACACGACGGGCATCGTCATTCACCTCGGGTGGCGCGTTACTCCGCGACTTCTAGTTATGTGTCATCAGCGTCGAGCGAATGACACCAGGACCTGCGCGTACTCGGCGGCGCGTGCGGGCGTCAACACCGGGTGGTTGCCGGCGAACTTGTGGCCGCGTGAATTGCGCGCGCGCTCGAGCGCGCGGTTATAGGCCGGCGCGAGCAGGTCCGTGTCCGAAGTCATGACGAGCACGCGCTGCGACACTTCGCCGAGGCGCGCCAGCACGTCGTACGCGGGCTTGGCGTTCCTGGCGTCGGCCTCCGCGCCGGCCGCGATGGCCTCGTATCCGAGCTCGAGGTAGTCACGCGTGTATTCGAGCACCAGCGGCAGCGTGTCCGCGGTCAGCTCGAAGGACGGATCCCATTCCTTGAGCGTGCGCAGCATGACGTCGAATGCGAAGCCGCGATATCCACCGTCGTCGGAGAGTTTCGGTGACAGGCCGGTGGTGGGCAGCGTCATCTTGCGCAGCTCTTCGGGAGCGAGTCCCGGCACGCCGTCGAGAACGGCACCGGTGACCTGGGCCGGCGACGCTAACAACATTTCCACGGCGATCGACGCGGAGAATCGTCCGCCGACCACGGTGTAGGGCACGGTGTGCAGCGAACCGCAGGCTTCGAGCACGTCCTGCGCGTACTGCTGCACGCTCCAGTTGCGGTTTTTCTTGTGGGAGCGGCCGCTGCCGGCGATGTCGAACGCAATGGCGCGAAAGCCGGCGCGTGCCAGGTGGGGCATCAGGGCTTCGTACATCCGGCCGCTCGCCGGCACCCAGGGCAACAACACGATGTCGGGTCCGGCGCCGCAGGCGCGGAAGTGCAACTGGCCCGACAAAGTGTCCGCGAAACCGTAGCGCATCGGCATGACGGCGCGGTCGTGTGCGACTCCTGATCGTTCTCTCATCCAGCCCTTCCCTTTTGATTTCCCGTCCCCGGCCTTCCGCTCCGGGGCGCCAAGTGTAACCGGCTTATGGAAAGTATCTAAAGATCAACCTAGAGATCGACAATTTCGATCGCCGAAGCGGCGATGCGGGAGCCCAGGAATCGGGCTCCGACGCGGGCGAACCGCTCCGGACTGTCGGTCGCGAGCAGCGTGAGCGAGCCCGCGCGCGCGCGTTGCGCACTGAGCCCGCGCGACGCGAGCTCCGCCTGGGTGGCGCGCGCCGTGGTGGCGGCGGAGTCGACGACTCGCCGTGACGGCCCCAGCTGCTTCGCGATCGCGCCGGCGAGCAGCGGGAAGTGCGTGCAACCGAGCACGACCGTGTCGACACGCGCGTCGAGATGCGCCAGGTAACGCAGCGTGACCGCCTCGACGGCCTCACCTTCGCTCCAGCCCTCCTCCGCCAGTGCGACGAAGATCTGGCAGGCCACCTGCGTGACGTGCGCGTCGGGTCGCAGCGCATGGATCGCGCGCTCGTACGCACCGCCTTTCACCGTGCCCTCGGTCGCGAGCACCGCGATGCGGCCGCTGGCACTCGCATCGCAGGCGGCGCGCGCGCCCGGTTCGATCACGCCGATGACGGGCAGGTCCGGAAAACGCGCACGCAGCGCCGGCAGCGCCGTCGACGAGGCCGTATTGCAGGCGACGACCAGCGCCTTGATGCCGCGCGCGAACAGGGACTCGGCGGCGCGCACCGAATAACGCGCGACGGTTTCGGCGCTCTTCGTGCCGTAAGGCAGCCGCGCGGTGTCGCCGAGGTACAGGAAGTCTTCGCGCGGGCAGGTCGGCGACGAGCGCGCGCAGGACCGTCAATCCGCCGACGCCGGAATCGAAGACGCCTATCGGCGCATCGCCCACGTTCAGGTGGACTCGGGCCGCATGTGCGGGAACAGGAGCACGTCGCGGATCGAGGGCACGTCGGCGAAGAACATCACGAGGCGGTCGATTCCCACGCCGAGACCCGCGGTCGGCGGCATGCCGTACTCCAGCGCGCGCACGTAATCGGCGTCGTAGTACATCGCTTCGTCGTCGCCGGCGTCCTTGCGCTCGACCTGCGCGCGGAACCGCGCCGCCTGGTCTTCCGCGTCGTTGAGCTCCGAGAAGCCGTTCGCGATCTCGCGACCCGCGATGAAGAACTCGAAGCGGTCGGTGAGGAACGGGTCGGCATCGTTCGTGCGCGACAGCGGGCTCACTTCGGTCGGGTACGCGTACACGAACGTGGGATCGAGGAAGGTGTCCTCGGCGAACTTCTCGAACAACCCGATCTGCAGCTTGCCCGCGCCGTCGCCGGGCTTGAACCCGATGCCGTGCTTCGTGCACAGGTCGCGTAGATAGGCCACGTCCCGTGCGCGCGCCAGGTCGATGCCGCCGGGCGTGTGTTTCGCCACGGCGTCGATGACGCTGATGCGCGTGAACGGCTGGCCGAGGTCGTATGCGCGACCCTGGTAGGTGATCTTGCGCGTGCCGAGCACGACGTCCGCCAGGCCCTGCATCGCGCGCTCGATCATCACGATGAGGTCGTTGTAGTCGGCGTACGCGACGTACAGCTCGAGCATCGTGAACTCGGGATTGTGCCGCGTCGACACGCCTTCGTTGCGGAAGTTGCGGTTGATCTCGTACACGCGCTCGAAACCGCCGACCGTGAGGCGCTTGAGGTACAGCTCCGGCGCGATGCGCAGGTACATGTCCATGTCGAGCGCGTTGTGATGCGTCTTGAACGGCCGCGCGGCGGCACCGCCCGGAATGCTCTGCAGCATGGGCGTTTCGACTTCCATGAATCCCATCGAATCGAGGAAGTCACGCAGGTAGCGCAATACCTGGTTGCGCAAGTAGAAAACTTTCCGGCTCTGCTCGTTGACGATGAGATCCACGTACCGCTGGCGATAACGCGTGTCGACGTCGGCCATGCCGTGCCACTTGTCGGGCAGCGGGCGCAGCGACTTCGTCAACATGCGGATCGAGTCCGCGCGAACGGACAACTCGCCGGTCTTCGTCTTGAACAGCGTGCCGGTGGCCGCGAGGATGTCGCCCACGTCGTACTTCTTGAAGGCTTCGTACGCCTCGCCGAGCACGTCGCGCTGCAGGAAGACCTGGATCTGGCCGGTGCGGTCCTGCAGCTTGGCGAAGCTCACCTTGCCCATGACGCGCTGGGACATCATGCGCCCCGCCACCTGCACCTTGACCGCGTTCGAGTCGAACCACTCCGCGGGTTTCTCGCCGTATTCACCCTGCAACAGGGTGGCGAGGACGTCCCGGCGAAAGTCGTTCGGAAACGCCGGAATGCCGGCGGCCTTTGCCTGCTCGCGCCATGCAGCGAGCTTCTGCCGGCGCTCGGAAATGAGCTTGTTCTCGTCGATTCGATTCGGGTCTTGAGGAGTATCGGTCACAGTCCCGCCTTCAGCGATGCTTCCATGAATGGATCGAGGTGGCCGTCGAGCACCTTGCCGGTGTCGCCGATCTCGACGTTCGTGCGCAGATCCTTGATGCGCGACTGGTCGAGCACGTACGAACGGATCTGGTTGCCCCAGCTCACGTCGCTCTTGGAGTCTTCCAGAACTTTCGCCGCCGCGTTGCGTTTGTTGAACTCCAGCTCGTACATCTTGGCCTTCAACATCTTCATGGCGGTGGCGCGATTCTTGTGCTGGCTGCGTTCGTTCTGGCAGGCCACGACCAGGCCGGTGGGCAGGTGCGTCAGGCGCACCGCGGACTCGGTCTTGTTGACGTGCTGGCCGCCGGCGCCGCTCGAGCGGTACACGTCCATCTTGATGTCGGCCGGGTTCAGGTCGATCTTGATGTCGTCGTCGATCTCGGGCGAGACGAACACCGACGCGAACGAAGTGTGCCGGCGATTGCCGGAATCGAATGGCGACTTGCGCACCAGGCGATGCACGCCGATCTCGGTGCGCAGCCAGCCATAGGCGTAGTCACCCTTGATCTCGATGGTGGCGCTCTTCATGCCCGCGACTTCGCCGGGCTGTGAATCGATGACCTCGGCGTCGAAGCCGCGTTGCGCCGCCCACTTGAGGTACATGCGCAGCAGCATCTGCGCCCAGTCCTGCGCCTCGGTGCCGCCCGCGCCGGCCTGGATGTCGAGGAAGGCGTTGTGCGAGTCCATCTCGCCGCGGAACATGCGCTTGAATTCGAGCTTGCGCACGTCGGTCTCGAGCCTGACGGCGTCGCGCTCGATCTCGCGCGCGGTCGACTCGTCGTCTTCTCCCTCGGCCAGCTCCAGGAGTTCGGCCGCCGAGGTGATGGCGCCGGTGGTCTTGTCCATGTCGACGAGGTCGGTGGTGAGGCGGGCGCGTTCCTTGCCCAGCTCCTGCGCCTTTTCCGGCTTCTGCCAGATGGCCGGGTCTTCCAGCTCGCGGCTTACTTCTTCCAGCCGCTCTTTTTTCTGGTCGTACTCAAAGAAACCCCCTCAAGGAACTCATGCGCTCCTCCAGGTCTTTGAGTTGACGTTTCAGTTGGCCGAGTTCCAGGGGCAAGGGCGAGTCTCCGTGGGGTCGCGCATCCTACCTGAGCGCGCGCTCCATGAATATCGAAAGCGGATCGGGTTCATAGGGCGGAAAGGCGGGGATTTCCTTGAATCCCGCCCGCCGGTAGAGCTTGAGCGCGCCCACGCTCACGTTACCGGTCTCCAGCCGCGCCACGGGCAATCCTTCCTTGCGCGCCCAGTCGAGCAGCTTCACGAGCATCGCCAGCGCGATGCCGCCGCCGCGCGCCTTGGGCTTGAGGTACATGCGCTTGAGCTCGGCCCACTTTCCGCAGTTCTTCGCGGCGCCGCAGCCGACCAGCTCGCCCTCCAGCTCCACCACCAGGAAGATGCCGCGCGCGCCCGCCAGCGTTTCGGGCGAATCGAAGTGGTTGCTGTCGGCCGGGTACAGCGCCGTGTTGAAGGCATCGAGCTCGTCGATGAGCGCGCGTACTTCGGGGTCGAGCGGGTTGCCCTCGCGGATTGAATAGTTAGCGACCGGATGCGTCATGAGAGCACGTGGTCCACGAGCAGCTGCAGGCGCCGCTCTCCCTTGTACTCATTGATGTCGAGCCGGTACACCAGGCGCACGTCCCCCGCCGGCAGCGGCGGGTTCTCGTCGGCGCCCTTGTAGTTGAACGCGATCGCATCGAAGCTGCGTTCGCCGTTGCCCGACGTGACCCACATCTTGAGATGTTTCTCCCCGATCACGCGCGCGTTCTTGATCGCGAACGTCCCGTCGAAGGACGGCTCGGGAAAGGCCTGGCCCCAGGGGCCGCCGTCGCGCAACGCCTGCGCGGTCTCGAGCGCGATCTCGTCGCTCGTCAGCTCGCCGTCGGTCTCGATGCGATTCGCCGGAATCGACGGATCGCGCCAGCGCGCGATCTCCGCGTCGAACGCGCGCGCGAACGCGTCGAGCTTCGACTCCTCGAGCGACAGTCCCGCGGCCATCGCATGGCCGCCGAAACGCGAGATCAGCCCGGGTTCGCGCGCGGCGATGCCGTCGAGCACGTCGCGGATGTGGATGCCGGGCACCGAACGCGCGGATCCGCGCAGCGCGCCATCTCCCGCGCGTGCGAATGCGATGACGGGCCGGCGAACGCGGTCCTTGATCCGGCTCGCGACCAGTCCGACGACTCCCTGGTGCCAGTCGGGATCGAACAGGCAGACCCCGTGACGCGCGGGGCCGTGCGGTTCGCGCAGGGATCGCACCGCGGCGAGCGCCGCGACCTGCATCTTCGCTTCGATCTCGCGTCTTTCCATGTTCAACGCATCGAGCCGCGAGGCCAGCGCGAGCGCTTCGGACTCCGTGTCCGCCAGCAGGCAGCGGATGCCGATCGACATGTCGTCGAGTCGCCCGGCCGCGTTGAGCCGCGGCCCGATGGTGAATCCCAGGTCCGCGGCGGTGAGCTGCGCAACGTTGCGCTGGCCGATGGTCAGCAGCGCACGGATGCCGGCAACCGAGCGTCCGGCACGGATACGCCGGATGCCCTGGGCCACCAGCACGCGATTATTGACGTCGAGCGGCACCAGATCGGCGACCGTGCCGAGCGCCACCAGGTCCAGGAAGTCGGTGACGGGCGGCATGACCACCGTGCCGCGTGCGTCGAGTTCGCGGCGTACCGCGGCCATGACGTAGAAGGCGACGCCCACACCCGCGAGCGCGCGCGAACCGAAGCGGCTCCCCGGCACGTTGGGATTCACGATCACGTCGGCGGCCGGCAGGATCGCTCCCGGCAGATGATGATCCGTGATCAGCACCTTGATGCCACGCGCGCGCGCCGCGGCGACACCGGCATTGCTGGAGATGCCGTTGTCGACGGTGATGATGAGCGCGGGCGCGCGCTCGGCGGCCAGCCCGACGATCTCGGGCGTCAACCCGTAGCCGAATTCGAAGCGGTTCGGCACCAGGAAGTCGACCGACGTGAAACCCCACGCGCGCAGGCAGCGCACGATGAGCGCCGTGCTCGTGGCACCGTCGGCGTCGAAATCACCGATGACCACGATGCGGCGCTCGCGGTGCTCGAGGATCAGCGTCACCGCGGCATCCACGCTGTCGAGCGTGCTCACCGGCATGAGCTTGTCGAGCGTGAGCGCAAGCTCCGCGCTGTCGCGTACCCCGCGTGCGGCATACGCCCGGCACAGCACCGGATGCAGCTTTGCATCCGTGATGGTGTTGGCGGCCGCCGCGCGGCGTTCGATGACGAGGTCCATGGGTGCGGGGATTATGCCTTCGCGCTGCCACCGAGGCGCGCGAGCCAGTCGGACTGGCGGCGCCAGAAACGCCAGCGCGCGCCCGCCGAGATCCGGAACACACGGTCGTTGGCCACCAACTCGATCTCTCCCAATGCACCGGCCAGCAGTGCGGCCCGTGCCGGCGCGAACCAGTCCACCTCGAGCGCGGGCAGTGCCTCCGCCTGCGCACCGGTCAAGGGCGCGAACTCGGCCACCACGTGAGGGTTTCGCGTTTCGAGACGGGCGAAGGTGGTGGGCGGACCGTAGTCGCGCTGCCGCAGGTGTCGCACGTTCGCCTCGATCAACGGGTCACCGCCGAGGAATTCTGCATCGATCTTCGGAGTGCCCGGCCGGCGAGGCGGTGCCGGAGCGCCTTGCCACAACCACAGTGAAGACACCCGGGCCCGACCCGCGCGCTCCCGCGCCGCGTTGAAGGCCGCGCCGTGCAGCCACATCTCGATCTCGGCGCCGAGACGCCGCAACTCGGTCGCCTCGCGAACCGGCAAGGCCGGCCCGATGTCGCAGCCCAGCAGCCGCGCCGGATCGACGGTGCGCGTCGCGGCCGCCGACAAGCCGCTCAGGTAGAAGGTGCGCTGTCCGCCGTCATGCAGCGCGTAGGGAGGACCGAAGGCGCGCGCGAACTCCTCGCACGCCGCGGCGCGCTCGGCCGCCTCCAGGCGCAACAGCCCACGATCGACGAGGCGCACGTGATCGAGTCGCGCCTCCAGGTGCACGGGCGTCGCGAACCAGGTGCTCGCGATGAGCCGTTCTTCCAGCAGCCCGGACGCACAACAGGAGATCACCGACTCGCAGCCGTCCGCGGGCATGAGCGAGGCGAGCCATGTCCGCCAGTCGGCGATGTGTCGGGGTTCGTCCGACCTGCGCAGCAGCCACTCGAACGCGGGCAGCTCGGGCACCTGCGCGACACTCGCGGGGGCCGCGTCCTCGTGCAGGTACAGGTCGGAAAGGATCAGCGTGAGCCGGCGCATGCCGGTATCGTATCGGACCTGATGTTATTGACTCAGCAGCGTCCGGACGGCGTCAACCTCATCCGTCGCTACGGCGCGGACTTCGTCGTCATTGGCGACGAGGAGATCCGTGCAAGCTGCATCGTGAGCGCGACCACGCTCATTCGCGATTGGGCACCGCGCAGCGTCGAGGAGCTCACGCCGGATCTCCTGGCGCCCCTGATCGCACTCGCGCCGGAGGTGGTCGTTCTTTCGACGGGTACCCGCCAGAAGTTTCCGCGCGCGGCATTACGCGCGGAGTTCGCCACGCGCCGGATCGGTCTCGAAATCATGGAAGTCGGCGCTGCCTGCCGCACCTACAACGTGCTGGTGAGCGAGGAGCGGAACGTGGTGGGTGCGATCCTGTTGCCTTAGATCCTTCGCGGGTACGAAGGGGTCCGAAAGAAAGCACAGGGGGAGAAAGTTGTTTAGCGAGGCCAATGGTTCGAAGCTGACAGACTCGAATTACTGGCGAATTTATTTTTCTTCTATTCGGCTTGTTCTACTTGTTGCCGCGACTTCCCCGTTCTCCCCTGTGCCTTCATTCGGAACCCTTCGCAAACCCTTGCGAGGAACCATGTCGGCGAGCGGCGACATCAAAACATGTTAAATGCTGACTGACAAGCCCGCCTTGCCGTGCCAACAAACAAAGGCCAAACAAGCCCTGTTAGGTGCTTGAAAAAACAATGACTTAGAGACCCTTCTGTATCCGAGAATTTACTCGAATTCCGTGGCGCAGCGAGGTTGTCAGGCCGTGCCGCCGAGCAGCGGGACGAAGGCCACGGCACCGAGCACCTCGCGCTCGATCTGATCGTCGTGACGCGTGAAGCGCAGCAGCTGCTGGTGGCCTTCCGGCCCGACGGGAACGATGAGCCTGCCCTTGTTCGCCAACTGCGCGAACAGTGCCTCCGGCACCGCGAGCGGCGCCGCGGCGACGAGAATTCCGTCGAACGGCTTCTGCGACTTCCAGCCCACGGTGCCGTCACCGTGCTTGAGCTTCACGTTCTTGAACCCGAGCTCCTTGAGGGTCTTCTGCGCCCGCTTCGCCAGCGGCGCGATGCGTTCGATGGAGTAGATCTTCTTCACCAGCGGCGCGAGCACCGCGGTCTGGTAGCCGCAGCCCGTCCCGACCTCGAGCACCTTGCCGATCTTGCGGCCGCCCTCGAGCAGCGCCTCGGTCATGCGCGCGACGATGTACGGCTGGGAGATGGTCTGAGAAAAACCGATCGGCAGCGCGGTGTCTTCATAGGCGCGGCTCGAAAGCGCTTCGTCGACGAAGATGTGCCGCGGCACGTTGCGGATGCGGTCGAGCACCGCGAGGTTGGTGATGCCCTGGTCCTGCAGACGCTGCACGAGGCGGTCGCGCGTGCGCGCGGACGTCATGCCGATGCCCGCGAGGCGGTCAGCCACCCGGCCCAACCCACTCACGCACGCTGTCGAGCGCCGCGTGATTCGTCAGGTCGATCGTCAGGGGCGTGACGGAGACGAATCCCTCGGTGACGGCGTGGAAATCGGTGCCCGGGCCCGCATCCTGGCGCGGTCCGGCGGGCCCCACCCAGTAGACGGGCCGGCCGCGCGGATCTTCGGCCTTGATCACCGCCTCGGAGCGATGGCGGTTGCCGAGACGCGTGACGCGGATGCCCTTCACTTCGGCGAGCGGCAGATTCGGCACGTTGACGTTGAGGATGGTCGCGCGCCCCATCTGCGGCACGAGCGGAGTCGAAAGGAGGCGCTCGACGATGACGCGGCCGTAGTGCGCGCCAGTCTCGAAGTGGCGCTGCGCGTCGCCGCGCAGGCCGTCGGTGTTGAGTGAAACCGCGACCGCGGGTTTGCCGAGGAAGCGGCCCTCGGTGGCCGCGGCGACCGTGCCGGAATAGAGCACGTCGTCGCCCATGTTCGACCCGTCGTTGACGCCGGAGACGACCATGTCGGGCTCGAACGGAAACAAGCCGGAGATTGCGAGGTGCACGCAGTCGGTCGGCGTGCCGAGCACGAAATAGACGTCCGCTTCGGCCTTGCCTACTCGCAGCGGCACGTCGAGTGTCAGTGAATTGCTGGCGCCACTGCGGTTGCGGTCCGGGGCCACCACCGTGAGATCGCCGAGTCCCTTGAGCGCTTCGCGCAGCGCGATGATTCCGCGTGCGCGGTAACCATCGTCGTTTGATATGAGGATTCGCACCGCCGCGCAATATACTCAATGCGCTCACACGGAGGTAGCTTGAGCGGCAAACGCGTCGACCCGGATTCGGTGCTGTTTCGCGATGCGATGCGCGACGTCAAACCCATGTCGCCGCGCGCGCGTGCGCCAACCGGCGGGCGCAAGCCACCGGCGCGCGCCCGCTTCACGGCGGAGGATCGCGCGCGGGTTCTCGTCGAGAGCCTGCAGGGATTGGGCGCAGGCGAAATCGCGGATACCGGCGACGAAATCTCGTTCCGCCGCGAGGGTGTACAGGACGCCGTGATGCGCAAACTGAAGCGCGGTGAGTATCGCGTGGAAGAGATTTGCGACCTGCACGGCCTGCGTGTCGACGAAGCCAAGGCCGCGCTGCGGGATTTCCTGGCCGCCGCCCTCGCTCACAACCTGCGCTGCGTGCGCATCATCCATGGCAAGGGAAAAGGGTCGGGTCCGCGCGGCCCCGTGCTCAAGACCGCGGTGAACATGATCCTGCGCAAGACTGCTCCGGTGCTGGCCTTCACGTCGGCGCGCCGTGTCGACGGCGGCACCGGCGCCATCAACGTCCTGCTGAAATAATGCCGACATTCCTCATTATTGTTTCTTCACGAACAACTGGCGCAGGCGCTCCTGCGTCGCCGGCACGAAGAACATCTCCACACCCAGGTTCCCAAACTCGCGTTCGTTGACGAGCGAATGGCCCGGGTTGCCGAACAGCTCAACCAGGTCCTTGCGCGCCAGCGCGCGCGTGCGCAGCATCGGCTCGCGAGGCAGCGCGGCGTATTCGTGCGCCACCTCGAGGGCGCGTGCCGTCACCTGCGAGGCGTCGCACAACTCGTCGACCAGCCCGACCCGCAACGCCGACGCCGGATCGATCAATGCACCGCGCGACAGAAGCTGCGTCGTGTGCCCCCCGACCAGGCGGCGGAAGGCGCCGTGGATCACGCCCCCCGGAAAGAGACCGACCTGCACTTCGTTGAGCCCCATGCGGAATTCGCCCTGCGCCATCACGCGATAGTCGCCGTGGATCGCAAGCACGGTGCCGCCGGCCGGCGAATGACCCGTGAGGCCGAAGACCACCGGAACCGCGGAGCAGGCGATGGCGCGTTGTGCCCGCCACAGCTCGATGAACACCTGCAACACGGCATCGCGGTCGAGCTGGAGCAGCGCGCGCACGTCGAGCCCGGCGGTGAAGAGCCCGGGTTGGCCCGTGATCACGAGTGCATCGGACTCCTTCGCCGCCCCGACCGCCATCACCAGCGCATGCAGCAGCTCGTAGTTCAGTGCATTCACGGGCGGCCGAGCCAGCTTGAGCTCGAGAATCGATCCGTGTTCGATGATTTCCAGCATGTTCATTCTCCGTCCGCGGACTGGATGATCTCGCGAAGCAACGTGGTCGCAAAGCTTCCCGCCGAGAGCTCGAAGCGCAGCCGCAACACGTTCTCCGAGTAGTCGTGCTCGAGCTCGCGAACGCGGATGCGCAAGGCACGCCGTTCGGCGTTCATGCGTTCGTGGCTGATGACGGCGAGCGCCTCCGGAAAGCGGGCCGCGATGCCTTCCTCCTCGGCCAGCACATCGCCGGTTGCGAGGGGCGTCCCGGCACCCGGGAGTGGAGCGGTGGGGTGCAATTCGAGCGCGGCGCAGCGCGCGGCGAGTTCCGGCTCGACCGCCGGCACCGCGAACACGCTGCCCCGACCGTCGAGATTCGCGACGTCTCCCGGCGCGAGCGAGTTCCAGGTGCCCCGCCCGACTCGCTCTGCCAGGATGGCATTGAAGATGAGACTGCGCGCCGCGGAGAGCATGAATCCCGCGTCGCCACGGCCGCGCGCGCGGCCGCGCTCTCCCGCCGCAATCCGCGCGGCGCCGCGCAACACGTCGGCCAGGTTGCCGGCATCGCGCCCGAACCGCTGCTCGCCAAAGTAGTTGGGGACCCCACCCGACGCGATGGTCGCGATGCGCGCGCCGAGCTCGGCACCGTCACAGGCCAGATCGCGAACCGTGATTGCAAAACGATTGCCCGCCAACGCGCCACGCGGCAGTTTGCGTTGATGCGGGGCGGAGGCGATCACTTCGTATCCTTCGCCCGTTACACCGAGGAACTCGCCGGCATCGCGCAGCCGGTTTCCCGGCGTGCCGCGCGGAACGGTGAAATGCTGCGTCGTGACGGCGTTGCGATCCTTGAGTCCCGCGAAGCCGACCTCGAACGGCTTGCAGCCGGCGACGCGTGCCAGTTCGCGCGCGACCCACTCCGTATTCGCGCCGCGCTTGCGCACGTGCAGGAGCGCGTGCGGACCCTCGCCCCCGGCTTCGAAACCGAGGATCTCGTCGACCCTGAAGTCCTCCGGCGACGCGCGCAGCGTGCCGGCCCCGAGTGGACCGCCCCAGGCGCGCGGAGGCGCGAGCGCAGCGCGCCGCCAGTCGTCGGGAATCACGCGGTTTCGAGCAGCACGACGGCCTGCGCCGCGATCCCTTCATTGCGGCCGATGAAGCCGAGGTGCTCGGTGGTGGTGGCCTTGATGTTCACCTGGTTCTCCGTCACGCCGAGCAGTTGTGCGAGGGAACGCCGGATCTCGAGCCGATAGGGCGAGACCTTGGGTGTCTGCGCGAGCAGGGTGATGTCGGCGTTGCCGACCTTGAGTTTGCGCACGGCGAGCATCTCCAGCACCGCCGTCACGAATCGCCGGCTCTCGGCGCCCTTCCACACCGGATCCGTGTCCGGGAAGTGCATGCCGATGTCACCGAGCCCGGCGGCGCCGAGCATGGCGTCGCACAGTGCGTGCAGGACCACGTCTCCATCGCTGTGGGCGATCACGCCGCGCGAGTGGGGGATGCGTACGCCACCGAGCGCGATGGAATCGCCGGGACCGAAGGCGTGAACGTCGAAGCCCGAGCCGATGCGCATCAATGGTTCTCCCGCGGTGACCGCAGACTGAGGATGGCGGCGGCGAGTTTCAGGTCATCGCCGGTCGTGACCTTGATGTTATCCGCTCGACCCGCGACGAGTCGCGGCCTGAAGCCGGCCCATTCGATGGCCTGGGCTTCGTCGGTTGGCAGGCGGTTGGCGGCGAGCGCGGCATCGAGCGCGCGCGTCAGGTGACCGAAGCGGAAAACCTGCGGAGTCGCGGCGCGCCACAAGCCCGAACGATCGACGGTGCCCTCCACCGCCGGCGGATCCGCGGCGTTCGCCGCGCGCTTGAGCGTGTCGGCGAGGGGCGTGGCTAACAACCCGCCGACCTCTTGCGCCGCCAGCTCCTTCTTGAGCAGCGCCAGATCGCTCGCCGCGAAACACGGCCGCGCGGCGTCGTGCACCATGACCCAGTCGTCGTCGCGCGCATGCTGGCCCAGCACGCGCAGTCCGGCGCGTACCGAGTGCGCGCGCTCGGCGCCGCCGGGCACCGTCTCGATCAGCCGTGTGCGCCGTGCGGCGACTCGCGGCCACTCGGTGTCGTCCGGCGCGATCACGACCACGATGCCGGTGCAGTCCGGATCGGCCTCGAATGGCGTGAGTGCCTGCTCGATGACGGTGGACGTTCCGAGCGCGGCATATTGTTTGGGCAGGACAGCCGCGAATCGCCGGCCGCTGCCCGCCGCCGGAATCAATAGGAAGTAACGCACGCGCGAAGTTTACGCGGTGCGACGGTCAGCGCGCGGCGGTCTGCGTGTGTGTGGCGTCTTTCGCGGGCGCGGCACGCAGGGGACGGACCGGTACGACCTGATAGAAAGTTTCGTTCCTGCCGATCATGCCCAGCTCGCTGCGCGCGCGTTCTTCGATGGCCGCCATGCCCGCCTTGAGGTCCGCGACTTCGGCGACGAGCTGCTCGTTGCGCCCGGCCGCTTCGGCGTTGTCCGCCTTCTGCCTCTCGACGGCCGCCGACAGGCGCGTGAGCTCGTGCACGCCTTCCGCGGACAGCCACAGGCGGTACTGCAGCAGCAGCACGACGACGAGGAGAGTTGCCGCCAGCCATTTCATCTGGCACTAGACTAAACTAAACTAAGTTCACTGTGAAGTCCGGCAAGATCAACATTCACCAGGCGAAGACGCACCTGTCCCGGCTCGTCGAGGACGTCGCGAGCGGCAACGAGGTGTTGATCGCCAAGGGTGGCCGGCCGATGGCGCGGCTCGTTCCGCTGCGTCGCGACGAGACGCCGCGGCGTGCGGGGTTGCTCAAGGGCAAGCTGCGCATCGCCGACGATTTCGACCGCGCGCTGGCCGTCTAGGTCGGGGCGCCCTCCCCTCCCCCACCAAAACATGCGCATCCTGCTCGATACGCAGATCTTTCTCTGGTGGATGGCCGACTCACGCCGCCTGGGGAAGTCCGCGCGCGAGCGCATCGAGGCCGCGGACGAGGTCTACGTGAGCGCGGCCTCCATCGTGGAGTGCGAGCAGAAGATATCCGCCGGCCTGCTCGAGGCCGATGCGGAAGAACTGGCGCGCGGCATCACCGGCAGCGGGTTCACCGAATTGCCGGTGCGGGCGCGGCCGGCCGCGGCGGCGGCGTCACTCAAACGCGTGGAAGGGGCGGACTTCTTCGACCGGCTGCTGATCGCACAGGCGATGTCGGAACCGCTGCGGTTCCTCACCGCCAACGCCGCGCTCAAGACCTACTCGGAGCTGGTCGAACTCGCCTGACCGGGTCGTGCGCGCTGCACGACAAGCCGATCACTTCACCCTGTTTGGGGTTCCGTGAATCCGCGGCACACGACCGCGAGCTTGTTGCCATCCGGATCGCGCACGTACGAGGCGTAGAAATCCGGGTTGTAGAGCAGCCGCAGGCCCGGCGCGCCTTCCGAAGTTCCGCCGTGGGCAAGCGCGATGGAGTGGAAATCATCCACCTGTTTCCAGCTCCTGGCCCACAGCGCCACCATGCCGCCATTGCCGACACTCGCCGGCTTGCCGTTGAACGGCTTGCAGATCCAGAGCGCGTCCTGCACCGCGCCTTCCTTTTCATAGACGCCCCAGCCGAGCCATCCGGTCCAGCTCGATTCACTCTCGGCCGAGGTATCGCAGCGCCGGTAACCCAGTGAACCCAGCGTCGCGTCGTAAAACCTCGCGGAGCGCTCGAGATCGTTGGACCCGAGACAGACGTAGGCAAACATGGAATTCATGGAGGCCCCTCCTCGATGCGCACGGCGCCGATCCAGTTGCGCCGGCGTCGCGCCAGTCGTCCGGACAATTCTTCACCGTCGAAGCTCGCGGGCGCGATTTGGATACGTGACCCATCCACGCCGTCGAAACAGTTCACGTTCACGACCGCATGGTCGCGGCCGTCGATCCGGGAAATCACCACTGGCACTGCGCCACATCGCGCGCACACGAGGAAGGCCGCCGTTGCGGTGCCGAATTCATAACGGGACACTTGGGCCGGGTCGACGAGACGTACGGCCAACTCACCCGCCGGATTCGAAGTCCAGACGCCGCCGTGTTTGGTGCAGAAAGTGCAGCCGCAACGGCGCGCGGCAATCGTGGCTGCATCCCCGGGCCACCCGAGCTCGAACGAAACGTTGCCGCAATGGCAACTGCCGTGGAGCTTCTCAGCCATCCCTTAACACGACGGTGCCCGCCATGAAGTCGTGAACCGCACGCTTGCGTGAGTTGGCGGCGAGCGTGATGGCGCCGATGATCCACCACGCCTGCATGATCCAGACGAGCGGAGCGTTCCAGGCCGGCGCGTGCGCGTTCAAGGATTGCATCTTTTCGATGTAGCCCAGGTCTTCGAACCCGGAATCGCCGACATTGAGCGCCATGATGACGCTCGACAGCGTCGAAACGATGTTGAATGCCAGCATGGGCGCGTACCGCACCCACGCCGCCTTGGGCGTGACCGGGCTGCCGTCTGTCATCGTTATGCGCATGCCCAGGATGCGTTTTCCCGGCGTGCCGCCGAAGCGCAGCACGAGATAGACGTGGAACCACAGGACAAGCACGATGCCGGGCAGCGCATAGTAAAGGTGCGCCTTGTGCGTGTAGTTGAGCCCGACCATCAGCGCGATCGCCATGGGCGAAAGGATGAGCGCATCCAGGATCGTGGCGCCGAAGCGGCGCCAGAATCCCCCGAACTCCATCACGTCGGCTTCGGTGGGCAGGGCCATGGGCCGACTGTCGGTAAACAGTGGCGCCTTGGGCGCCGCGTATGGATTTCGCTCTTCCATTCAACCTCCCGTGCGGCGCGAGTCTACATACACCCAGGTGGTCCTGCCGGATGACAGGCGCGCCGTGACACGCACGTAGCCGTCGCGACGCTCGTATTCGTCGGCCGCCGTGAGCTCATCCTCCGTTACGTCGAAGGCGATGCCGGGGACGCGGCTCGCGGCACTCGCGGGTATCACATTGGCGTGCGCAGATCCGCGCGTTCCGGGCGGCACGAACTCGTACTCCGACGAGCTCATCGCGCGTTCCCGCGAGCGCCCGCCCGAATGCCGTCAGTTGCACTTCAGTGCTCTGCAGCGACCCGTACGAGAAGAGCAGCGGCATCATCCACGCGTCGAGACGACCCAGGTATCCGGGATGCTGTCATGCCAGCCGCGTTCGCCACGCTCTCGAAAGAACGAGAAGGGCTCGAAGGGTATGAAGCGGCACAAAGTGCGAATGAAGATTTTTCCGAAGCGCGGTTTTTCGCCGTCCGCGGTCACCACGACGGTGCCGAGGATGAACTTCGCGGGCGTGCGAGCCCAGATCCCTTCGAACACGACGTAGTAAACGAGGAAAAAGAGGACCGCGAGCAGAATCTCGTTGATGCTCTGGACCGCCGCCTGGCCGGCCGGACCAAAGACGATCACCACCACGAAGACTGCCACGAACATCAGCACGTTGATGAAGACGTAGTCGATGAGATAGGTCGCGAATCGCCTGCCCTTGCCCACCGGCTCGATCTCGCGGCGCTCCTCGACGAATTCCACGTTCGCATTGGGAGGACTGTATGGATTGAAGGGCTCGTTCATCGAGCTACTCCGTGACGGCGTCTTCCGGATTCAGCGTGAGTTCGGCGACTTCGGTGGCAGTCTTCGCCTGCCAGTTGTTCTGCGCGGTCTGCAGTGCGTTGTCCAGCCCTTGTTTGGGCGCCCCTTCGCCGAACGCCAGTTCCGCTTCCGGCGTTTTCTCGACCCAGCGGGTTTGCTTGAGCCACTTCGGGAAGTCGGGACTCGTGGTGCGGTACTCGGAAGTTCCCGAGGTACGGATCGGCCGCAACTGCATTCCGTTCGCGTAGATGAAGCGCAGCAACACGTAGTAGCGCTTCCCGGCCTCGACGTTGGCTTCCATGATGTGGTTCGGGTGCGCATACAGCAGGTGTTTGCCCGGCGACAGGAGCGCGACCGTCTTCGCCTTCCACCAGCTCACGGCGATCAGCGTGCGTTTGTCGTCGGTGATGTCGAAGATCGCGATGGGAAACATGCCCTGGATCTTGTTGATGGGCTCGACGAACACGATCTGCGCCTGGTCGGCCGGTGGCGCCGCCAGAACGTAGTTCGGTGATTCCGCGACCCAGGGTTTGGGCTTTTCCCTGGCGAACGCGCCCGACGCGGCCAGCAGCACGGCCGCGGCCCACATGAGCCTCTTCATCGTCACTTCTCCCAGCGGACGTCGATGCCTTCGGTCGCGCCGATCGCGGCGCGCAGCAGGCCGACGAGCTGCGGCGACGCGCCGTTGTCCTCGAGGATGTCGACCGTGGCGTAGTCGATGAAATAATCGACGTCTTTCGAATCCTCTTCCTCGAGCACGTCGACGAGACACTCGACGTCGGATTCACTCAATTCACCCAGCAGCTTGTTGGTCTTCTTGTCGTAGAGCTTCGGCATGTTTCCCCCTGAAATTTCCCAGCTCAGATCTTGATCGGGAATGCGTCCTTGCCTGCATAACGAACCTTGCCGCCGAGCTCTCCTTCGATGCGCAGCAGCTGGTTGTACTTGGCGATGCGATCCGAGCGCGACATCGAACCGGTCTTGATCTGCGAGGCGCTCGTGGCGACCGCGATGTCGGCGATGGTCGCGTCCTCCGTTTCGCCCGAACGATGCGACACGATCGAGGAGTACCCCGCATCCGCCGCCATCTTGATGGCCGCGAGCGTCTCGGACAACGTGCCGATCTGGTTCACCTTGATGAGGATCGAATTGGCGATCTTCTTGTCGATGCCTTCCTTGAGAATCCTGGTGTTGGTCACGAACAGATCGTCGCCGACCAGCTGGACCTTCTTGCCCAGCGCGTTGGTCAACGTCGCCCAACCCGCCCAGTCCTGCTCGGCCATGCCGTCTTCGATGCTGATGATGGGATACTTGGCCGCGAGCTTGGCGAAGTACTTCACGAACTCATCCGAAGAGAATTTGCGCCCCTCGCCGTGCAGGTCGTACTTGTTCTTCTTGTAGAACTCCGACGCCGCGACGTCCATGCCGAGGTAGACCTGCTTGCCGAGCTTGTAGCCGGCCTGCTCGACCGCCTGGATGATGACCTTGATGCCGGCCTCGTTCGAGGAGAGATTCGGCGCGAAGCCGCCCTCGTCGCCGACCGCGGTCGTCAGCTTTTTCTTCTTCAGGATGCCCTTGAGCGTGTGGAAGATTTCCGCGCCGTAACGCAGCGCCTCGGAGAACGACGGCGCGCCCACCGGGATGATCATGAATTCCTGCACGTCGAGCGAGTTGTCCGCGTGCGCGCCGCCGTTGATGACGTTCATCATCGGCACCGGCATCACGGGCTCGCGTCCGCGCGCGATGTACTTCCACAGCGACTGCTTGCTGTCGATGGCGGCGGCCTTCGCATTGGCCAGCGAAATGGCCAGCAGCGCATTCGCGCCGAGGCGGCTCTTCGTATCCGTGCCGTCGAGATCGATCATGACCTGGTCGAGCTGCTCCTGGTCGAGGGCTTCCTTGCCGAGCAGCGCGTTCCTGAGCTCGCCGTTCACGTTGGACACGGCCTTGCGCACGCCCTTGCCGAGGTAGCGCTTCTTGTCGCCATCCCGCAGCTCGACGGCTTCGCGCGTGCCCGTGGACGCGCCCGAAGGCACGGCCGCGCGGCCCATCGCACCGGTTTCGAGATACACGTCGGCTTCGACAGTGGGGTTGCCGCGCGAATCGATCACTTCGCGCCCGACGATATCAACGATGCGACTCATAGGAGACTTTCCTCGAAGGGTTGTTGTTTGACAGCGGAGTCGAGCGCCTTGAGCGTCGACAGTAGTATTTCCATGCGCCCGAGCGGCCACGCATTGGGGCCATCGCTCAGCGCCTTGGCGGGATCCGGGTGAGTTTCCATGAACAGGCCGGAAATGCCGGCCGCGACCGCGGCGCGTGCGAGCACGGGAATGTGTTCGCGCTGACCGCCGGAGCTTCCGCCCAGTCCGCCTGGCAGCTGGACGGAATGCGTGGCGTCGAAGACGACGGGCGCGCCCGTCGCCCGCATGATCGACAGCGAACGCATGTCGGAGACGAGATTGTTGTAGCCGAACGAGAAGCCGCGCTCGCAAACCATGATTTGCTGGTTGCCGGTGGAACGCGCCTTGTCGACCACGTTCTGCATCTCCCAGGGAGAGAGGAACTGGCCCTTCTTGATGTTGACCGGCTTGTTCTGCGAGCAGACGTTGACGATGAAGTTGGTCTGCCGCACCAGGAATGCCGGTGTCTGCATGACGTCGACGACGCTCGCGACCTCCGCGAACGGCGTGTCCTCGTGAACGTCGGTGAGCACGGGCACACCGATCTTCTGCTTCACGCCCTGCAACACCTTCAGACCGGCGTCGATGCCGGGGCCGCGGAAGCTCTTGGCCGAGGAGCGGTTGGCCTTGTCGTAGGAGGCCTTGAAGATGAAGGGCACGCCCAGGCGTGACGTGATGTCCTTGAGCGTCCCGGCGATTTCCTGGGTCAGCGTCTCACCTTCGATGACGCAGGGACCGGCGATCAGAAACATCGGCCGGTCGATCCCGACCTGAAAGTTGGCGAGTAACACAGTTACCTGTCCGAAACGGGAGTGCGGAGGATACACGGCAGTGCGCCGCGAGCGCAGCCCGTCGCGAGAAAAGCGTCCATCGGCCGGAAATCCCGTCAATGTCCTGCACGACAACGGCGCCGATAGATGACGTGGAATATCCAGGCGACGGGAATCGATGCCGCCCCGCCCAGGTAGGCGAAGTTGTGCATGGTGCCGGCGGCGATGAATCGACGTGGCTGCTCGAGATCCGGCGGAATGAACCGGAGCGGGTAGTCAGCCAGGTCGAGGTTGCCGGTCACGGCCAGGCCGTACGACAGGCCGCCGAGCGCGAACGTCAACGTGGTCGCCGCGATGACGGCCAGCGATCGCCACAGCGCACGTTTCATCTGCCCGACATCCGCGTGCAGGAATCCCGCGAGGCCGGTGAGCAGGCCCAGGGGAATTCCCATCCACCAGGATGCGAGAAAACCGATCTCGGCGACGCGCACCCGCTCCGGCACGTTGGTCCCCAGCCACGCGAACTGCACGAACTTGAACTTCGTGAAGTATTCGTTCGAAACGGTGTAACTGATCTGGTCGTGCAGGGCGCCGAACAGGCCGGCCGCGAGGATGGCGAGCAGCAGGTATGTCGCGAATGCGCCGAGCTTCTCGACTCCGGAACTCACTGCGTTGGGACCGTCAGCGTCGGCGCTCTATTTCTTCGAGGCGACCGCGATGCATTCGACCTCGACCTGGGCTCCGACCGCGAGACCGTTGGCGCCGAGCGCCGAACGCGCCGGATAGGGCGCGGAGAAGAAGCTCTTGTAGACCTCGTTGAACTCGCCCCATTTCGCGATGTCGACCAGCATCACGGTGCACTTCACGACGTCGCGCATCGAATAACCATGCGCCTCGAGCGTGGTCTTGATGTTGGTCATCGCCTGACGCGACTCTTCTTTCAAGCCACCCGGCACGAGCTTGAGCGTGCCCGGCTGGATGCCGATCTGTCCCGATAGATAGAGCGTGTCGTCGACTCGCACGGCTTCGGCCAATGGCACGCCGGCGGGATACACCTTTCCCGAGTCGAGGAACTCGACCTTGGCGGGCTCTTTAGCCAGCGCCGCGCAGGCGATGAGCGAGCCGATCAGTCCGGCGACGAGCGCATGTTTGTTCATCGATGGGTTCTCCGTGTTTTCATGTCCCCTGCACGAGCGTGTACAGGACCCCCGCGACGAACAGGGTACCGAAAATCTGCTTGTTGTACCGGGCCAGCCACGACGGAAGATAGATGTCGAAATTGTCGCGCCGGTCCGCGGTGTAGCGCGCAGCGACGGCCGTGAGCGGACAGCGCATCCGGTTGAACGCCAGGATGACCACCTCGGCCATGACGATCCCGATCAGGACGTACGCGACGTCGAGCCGGCGCAGCCACACGAAAATGGGCAGCGCGAGTATGCATCCGGCGAATAACGCCCAGGCCAGCGTATGCACCACCTTGATCGCACGCAGCGCCGCGAGTCCGGAGGATTCGGGCGTTCCTGGCATGGCCTATTTCGGTTTACCGATCCACAACCGAGCGGCGCTACTTCCTGCACGTCTTCATCGCCTTCGCGACATGCTCCGGCAGTTTCCGCTCGGCCTGCAGTTTGGCCAACGACTCCATGGCCGGAATCACGAGCGTCGGGTCTTCAGCCTTCATCGCAGCATAGGCGCGCAGCGCGCCCTCGATGCCCGCGACGTGTATCGCCTCTTCATCCTGCGCCTTGTCCGGATTCTCGAGGATGTATTTCGCTTCCGCGAAAGGCTGCTGAAGCTGCAGCTCGCCACCGGGTTTGTCCGGCGAAATGTCGCCAAGCGCGAGGTAGTCGCCGCACACGGAGACGCTCACGTCGGGAGCCTCCATGAGCCACTGCAGCACCGCGGCACGCATGTCACGCGCCTGTGCATGGTGGGGTTGGGCTTCGAGCGTGTCGATGAGGCCGATCATCTCTGCCTTCTTGGCGGTCGTTGTCGGCTCGGCCGCCAATATCGGCACGGCGCACGCGAATATCAGTGCAAACGCCGGGCCGCGCAGCGCGACGCGCACCGTCAGGCGCTCGCGACTTCGGGCAGCTGGGCGTTGCGGTGCTGGCGCGCAGCGCGCACGAATCCGGTGAACAGCGGATGACCGTCGCGCGGCGTCGACGTGAATTCCGGATGGAACTGCGTCGCGACGAACCACGGATGTCCGGGCAGCTCGATGATTTCCACCAGACCGTCCTTGGAAAGCCCCGGGAAGCGGAAACCGGCCGCCGTATACCGGTCCATGTACGTGTTGTTGAACTCGTAGCGATGACGGTGCCGTTCGAGCACGGTCTCATCGCCGTAGATGGCTCGAGCCAGCGTGTTCGGCGCGATGCGCACTTCCTGCGCGCCGAGGCGCATGGTGCCGCCCTTGCCCGTGGCATCGTCGCGCTTCTGCTCGCCCTTGGCGATGTCCTGCCACTCCGTGATGAGTGCGATCACGGGATGCGGGCTGGCGCGGTTGAACTCGGTGCTGTTCGCATTCTCGAGTCCGAGCACGTGGCGGCCGAATTCGATCGTCGCGAGCTGCATGCCGAGGCAGATGCCGAGGTACGGAATCTTGTTTTCGCGCGCGAAGCGCACGGCCGCGATCTTGCCCTCGATGCCGCGCTCGCCGAAGCCGCCGGGCACGAGGATGGCGTCCATGCCGGACAGCGCGTGTGTGCCGTGTTTCTCGATGTCGGTGGACTCGATGTAGTGCACATTCACGCGAGTTCTGGTCTTCACGCCGGCGTGGGTCAGCGCCTCGTTCAGCGAGATGTAGCTGTCCTTGACCTGCACGTACTTGCCGACCATCGCGATGTCGACCTGGCCGTCGGGGTTGGCCTTCGCGGCGACGACCTGCTTCCACTCGGTGAGATCGGCGGGCGGCACGTTGAGGCGCAGCTTGTCGACGACGATGTCGTCGAGGCCCTGCTCGTGCAGCAGCATCGGGATCTTGTAGATGTCGTCGGCGTCGACGCCGGAGATGACCGCGCGCTCTTCCACGTTGGTGAACAGCGCGATCTTGCGGCGCTGCTCGTCGGGCAGCGGATTCTTGCAGCGGCACAGCAGCACGTCGGGCTGGATACCGATGCCGCGCAGTTCCTTCACGGAGTGCTGGGTCGGTTTCGTCTTGATCTCGCCCGAGCCGCCGACGATGGGCACGAGTGTCAGGTGCAGGAACACGCAGTTGTTGCGGCCGAGCTCGACGCCGAGCTGGCGGATCGCCTCGAGGAACGGCAGCGATTCGATGTCGCCGACCGTGCCGCCGATCTCGACCATGCAGACGTCGGCATCACCGGCGCCGAGCATGATCGAGCGCTTGATCTCGTCGGTGATGTGCGGGATCACCTGCACGGTCGCGCCGAGGTAATCGCCGCGCCGCTCCTTCGCGATCACGCGTTCGTAGATTCGGCCGGTCGTGAAATTGCTGTGACGGCCGGTGGTCGTGCGCACGAAGCGTTCGTAGTGGCCGAGGTCGAGATCGCTCTCGGTGCCGTCGTTGGTGACGAACACTTCGCCGTGCTGGAACGGGCTCATCGTGCCCGGATCCACGTTGATGTACGGGTCGAGCTTGACCATGGCGATCTTGAGGCCGCGGCCTTCGAGAATGGCGCCCAACGATGCGGCGGCGATGCCTTTTCCCAATGAGGAAACGACGCCACCAGTGACGAATACGAAACGTGTCATGTGGAGCCCGCCGCAGGTGAAACCGGAAACGCAAGAAGTGCGCATCGACGGGCCGGCAGATTACCAAACCGGACCCGGTCACGGAACGGCTGGAGGAGTCCGCCGACGAAATTTCTAGCCGTAGCTCCAGCACAGGCGCGCACGGCGCCGGGATTTGACATTCGCGGCGACGGAAGCGTCGATCCAGCGATCTCCCACGGCGATCAGGCGATCCCCTGCAAAGAGCAACGGAATGCGCGCACGTTCATCGACACCGACACGCGCGGCCTGCAGGAGCTTCTTCAGGGACTGGGTACGGGCGCGCGGGCTGGGACGCAGGGTTTCACCGCCGCGACGCGCGCGAATTTCGAAGGCGCGTGGCAGGAGATCGAGGTCGATCGGACCCTGGCTGTCATCGACGAGCGTGAGCCGGTCGTGCAGCTCGTTGAGGACGCACTCGCGATCAACCGTCCAGTCCCATGATTTGGCGACGTTTTCGATGCCGCGATCCCCTGCGGTTCGAGAATCGGCTTTCACTTCGAGGCGGCCGCCGCTCCGGCGCAGGACCACGCCATCGAAGCGCTGTTCGGGATGGGCGTCGGGGCGCGCGCGCAGCATGGCTCCGGCGATCTCGACGATCCGCGTCGTGGCCGGCATCTCGACGCCGGCACGCGCGATGAAGGCACGCAGGGCATTCTTGCGGCGCGCGCGCGGCAACGCGCGCAGTCCAGCGACACTGATTCCGGCTCCATCGGCGAGTTTGTACAGATCGGCACGTGCGATCGTCTCGAGCAGCGACTTGGCCTCGGCCATGTGCGCCGCACTGCGTGCGATGGCCGCATCGACGCCCGGCCACCGCTCGCGAATCGAGAGGCAACACCCGATGGCGGAGGTAGTTGCGGGCGAATCTCGTCTCGGCGTTTGTCGGGTCTTCTACCCACTGGAGTCGATGCGCGCTGGCGTATGCCGCGATGTCCTCGCGGGAAACGTCGAGCATGGGCCGCGCGATGAATCCGGGGCCGAAAGGCGCGATCTCGGGCATTGCCGCGAGGCCCGCGACGCCTGCGCCGCGGAACAGCTGAAGCAACAACGTTTCCGCCTGGTCATCGCGATGCTGCGCCGTGACCAGGACCTCCTCGACCTTCATCGCATCCGCCAGCAACCGGTAGCGCGCCTCGCGTGCGGCGGCTTCGGGAGATTCACCGCGCGGGCGTTTGATGTCGGCACGCAGGCTCGTGTACGGAACGCGCCAGCGGCGAGCCAGCGTTGCGCAACGACGGGCCCACTCCGCGCTCGACGGTTGAAGCGCGTGATCGACATGGACGAGCCGCAGGCCACCCAGCTTGCGCCGTTGCTGCACCAGCGCGTGGACCAGCACGGTGGAATCCATGCCGCCGCTGAATGCGACGACGACTCGCGGCCGAGAGCCGGCGAGGCTGCCGAAGCGGGCCAGCATCGCGACGGGATCAAACGCTGCCGGCATCAGCCCTGTCCCCTTTTCCTACGAAATCAGGAATGTCCCCATTAGTTCGGGTCTTCGCTGAAGACGCCGAAACCGTTGATGCGCTCGTTGCGCAGCGCGCGCAGCTTGTCGGTCGGAAGTTGTTCGAGCTCGTCGAGATGGCGAATCAGCACGGCCTTCATGGTCTCGGCGGTCGCCTGCGGATTGCGGTGCGCTCCGCCCACGGGCTCGGGAATGCATCTCATCGATGAGATTGAGCTTCTAGAGCCGGTCCGCCGTCATGCCCATGGCCTCGGCCGCGATTTCTTTCTTGTCCTGGCTCTTCCAGAGAATCGACGCGCACCCTTCCGGAGTGATCACCGAATAGGTGGCGAACTGCAACATCAGCAACCGGTCGCAGACACCGATCGCCAGTGCGCCGCCCGAGCCGCCCTCGCCGATCACGCAGGCGATGATGGGCACGCCGAGCACCGCCATTTCGAACAGGTTGCGCGCGATCGCCTCGGACTGGTTGCGTTCCTCGGAACCGACGCCGGGATACGCGCCCGGCGTATCGATAAGCGTGATGATGCGGCAGGCGGAATCTCTCGGCGAGACGCATCAGGCGCAGCGCCTTGCGATAACCCTCGGGCTTGGGCATGCCGTAATTGCGACGCACGCGTTCCTTGGTGTCGCGACCCTTCTGGTGCCCGATGATCATCACCGCGCGGCCGTCGATCCGCGCCAGCCCGCCGATGATGGCGAGGTCGTCGCCATACATGCGGTCGCCATGCAGCTCGTGGAAATCCGTGAAGATGAGGTCCGCGTAGTCGAGCGTGTAGGGGCGCTGCGGGTGACGCGCGAGCTGCGTGATCTGCCAGGGCGTGAGGTTCGCGAAAATGCTCTGCGTGAGCTGCTCGCTCTTCGCCTGCAGTCGCGTGATCTCTTCCTGGATGTTGACCGCGGTGCCCGAAGGAACGTGTTTCAGTTCTTCGATCTTGGCTTCAAGCTCGGCGATCGGCTGCTCGAAATCGAGGAAATTCACTGCCATAGGGGGCGAGGATAGGGCAGCTCTATCAGCTCGTACGCCAGCGTCCGCTGCCTGCGGCGGGGGGCTGTAGCAACACGGCGATCGACCCGCGCCCCAGGAGCTTCTCGAGCTCCTCGAGCAGTGTCGGCGCCGGCCGCACCTTCCAGTCGGCCCCGAACGAGTAAGTACCGCGCGCCGGGAGCCGTAATACTGGACCGCCACGTGGCAGGCGCCCCCGCGATACGGACGTCAGCGTGGTCTGCAGGCTCGCCAGCAGCTTCGCGTCCGCGGCGACTCGGATCTTGAGCACGATGCGGCGCGCCTCCTTCTCGCGCAGCCGCTCCAGCTCGCTCACCTTGGTGGCGCGCAGCACCCACGTGTTGGCGAACTCGTCGAACCGCACCTTGCCTTCGATGAGCAGCAGCGCATCTTTCACCAGGATCTCGCGGAACTGCTGGTATTGCTCGTCGAAGAAACTGACCGCGATGCGCCCGGAATCGTCATCTAACAAGATCTCGGTGCGCGGCCCGCGCCGGCGCAGTTCCTCGACCACGCCGGCGATGGCCGCCGGCTTGCCGCCGAAGAAGGCGCGCCCGCCCTCGCCGCCCGAGGCCGGCCTGTCGGCTTCGAGGTAGTCGGCGATGCGGCCGGTGATGAAGCGCGGCAGGTCGTTCACGAAACGGTCGATCGGGTGACCCGGAGATCGCGCGGCCCAGCGTCTCGCGTTCGCCGCGCAGCCGGACCGAGTCGGTCCACTCGGGCTGGTCCGGCGCCTTCACGCGCACCGCCTCGGGCGCGTGGGCGGTGGACAGGCCGAAGATGTCGTGCTGGCCCGTCTCGTTCGCCTTCGTGTTCTGCTCGCCGAGAGCGAGCGCCGCGTCGAGCCGGCCCATCAGTGTGGCGCGGTTCGCCGCGAGCCCGTCGAGACTGCCGGACCTGATCAGCGCCTCGAGCACGCGGCGATTGACCTTCGAGAGATCGAGTCGCCGGCACAGGTCCTCGAGGCTCGAGTAGTCGCCGTGCGCGCGCCGCTCGCCGACGATGGCTTCGACCGCGCCCTCGCCCACGCCCTTGATGGCGCCGAGTCCGTAACGGATCGTGCGATCGTCGACCGCGGCGAAGGCGTAATCCGAGAGATTCACGTGCGGCGGGAGAATCGTGAGTCCGACTTCCTTGCGGCAGTCGTACAGCAGCCCGACGACCTTGTCCGTGTGATCCATGTCGGCTGACAACACGGCCGCCATGTACGAGGCGGTCTCGTGGGTCTTCAGCCACCCGGTCTGGTACGACAGCAGCGCGTACGCCGCGGAGTGCGACTTGTTGAAGCCGTAACCCGCGAACTTCTCCATGAGGTCGAAGATGAAGGCGGCGCTGCTCCTCGGGCACGTTGTTCTTCACGGCGCCGCTCACGAACTTGCCGCGCTCCTTTGCCATCTCCTCGGGCTTCTTCTTGCCCATGGCGCGGCGGAGCATGTCGGCGCCGCCCAGCGTGTAGCCGGCAAGCACCTGCGCGATCTGCATCACCTGTTCCTGGTACAGGATGACGCCGTACGTGGGCGCGAGCACCGGCTGCAAGCGAGGGATGCAGGTAGTCGATGGCCGGCGCCAGGGCGTCGCCGCGCCCATGCTTGCGCTCGATGAAATCGCCGACCATGCCGGATTCGAGCGGACCCGGCCGGAAGAGCGCGACCAGCGCAACGATGTCTTCGAAGCGGTCCGGCTTCAGGCGCCGGATCAGGTCCTTCATGCCGCGCGATTCCAGCTGGAACACCGCGGTGGTGCGCGCCTCCTGCATCAGTGAATAGGTGGCCTGGTCGTCCATCGGCAGCGCCGAGATGTCGAGCAGCGCCTCGCCGCTCTTCGCGCGGCGCGCGTTGATGATCTTCACGGCGCGGTCGATGACCGTGAGCGTGCGCAGGCCGAGGAAATCGAACTTGACGAGGCCGGCGGCCTCGACATCGTCCTTGTCGAATTGCGTGACGACGCTGCCGCCCTTGTCATCGGCGTACAGCGGCGCGAATTCCGTGAGCTTCGATGGCGCGATGACCACGCCGCCCGCGTGCATGCCGGCGTTGCGCGTCAGCCCTTCGAGCGAACGCGCGAGGTCGATGAGGTTCTTGATCTCCTCGTCTTCCTTGTAGAGCCGCTTGAGCTCGGGTTCCTTTTCGATGGCGTCGTCGAGCGTGATGCCGAGCTCGAACGGGATCAGCTTGGCGATCTTGTCGACGTAGCCGTAACCCATGCCGAGCACGCGACCCACGTCGCGCACCACGGCCTTGGCCGCCATCGTGCCGTAGGTGATGATCTGCGAGACGCGTTCGCGGCCGTACTTCTGTGCGACGTACTCGATGACGCGGTCGCGACCGTCCATGCAGAAGTCGATGTCGAAATCGGGCATCGACACGCGCTCGGGATTCAGGAATCTCTCGAACAGCAGGTCGTACTGCAGCGGGTCGATGTCCGTGATGCCGAGCGAGTAGGCCACCAGCGAACCGGCGCCCGAGCCGCGGCCCGGCCCCACGGGGACGTCGTTGGCGCGCGCCCAGCGGATGAAATCCGCGACGATGAGGAAGTAGCCGGCGAATCCCATCTTGGTGATGACGGCGAGCTCGCTGTCGAGCCGCGCGCGATATTCTTCGATGCGGGCGAGCTGGGTCGCGACGAACGCCTTTTCGCGCGCCGCGAAGCCCTGCAGCGCTTCCTCGCGGATATAGGCCTCGACGGAGACGCCATCCGGCAGCGGGAAGACGGGCAGACGCGATTCGCCGAGCCTGAGCGGCAGCGAGCAGCGCCGCGCTATTTCGACGGTGTTTTCCAGGGCTTCCGGAATGTCGGCGAAGACCTGCGCCATCTCCGCCGGCGAACGCAGGTACTGCGCCACGGTGTACCGGCGCGGCCGCGACGGGTCGGCGAGTTGCGTGCCGTCGGAGATACACACGCGCGCTTCATGCGCCTCGAAATCCGAGGCCGCGAGGAAACGCACGTCGTTGGTCGCCACGACGGGGATGCCGGTTTTCTGGCTGATGTCGACGGTCTTTGCGACCTGCGCTTCGTCCTCGGGACGCCCCAGGCGCTGCAGCTCGAGGTAATAACGGTCGCCGAAGAGCTCACGCCACTCGATGGCGATGGCCAGTGCATCCGGCGCGCGGCCCGCGGCGAGCGCGCGCCCGACGTCACCTTCGCCGGCACCGGACAGCGCGATCAATCCCGCGGTGGTTTCCGGCGTGAGCCAGGCGCGATCGATGAGCGGCACACCCTTGTCCTGGCCCTCGAGCCAGGCGCGCGTGACCAGGTTGGTGACGTTCTGGTAGCCGCCCGGGTCCTTGCACAGCAAGGTCATGCGCGTCGGTGCGCCGCGCGCCGCGCGCAGCAGCACGTCCACGCCGATGATGGGTTTGACGCCGGCCTTCAATCCCTCGCGATAGAACTTCACCATCGCGAACAGATTGTTCTGGTCGGTGACCGCGACCGCGGGCATTTCGAGGGCGGCGGTGCGCTCCACCAGTTCCGGAATGCGCACCACGCTGTCCTGGAGCGAGTACTCCGTATGCAGGCGAAGGTGGACGAAACTCGCGGCGGGCATGCGGCGCGAGTTTACATGCGAACGCGCGCGGAATGACCTCTTGAATCCGCCAGCGATTTGGGATTCGTCGTTCGAGATCACACGGAGTCGGCGACACGCCGCCGCCGGCGGCGTTCGCGCAAAATCGCCGCGCAGCGCAGCGCCCAGCACGTTCGCCCAACCGCGCCGCGTGACAGCTCCGAAACTGGGATCGGGTTCACAGTCAGGCCCGGCCCCCTACTCCAGAGCCGAAGGCGCGGAACGGGCCGGCGCCGGAACGTGCCGTGAATTCTGTGAAGTTGTGAGTCGTATCAACGGCCTAGGGGGAGACCCGGATCGATAATTTCCGGCCTGTCTGCCGCCATTCCGGGGTCATTCCATGGCACCTCGCAAAACTCTCGCCCGCATCTTCCTGTGCCTTGCAGCGGTGTCGTCATTCGGCGGTTCTCCGGCAAGCGGTGCGCCGGACGGATCACTGTATGCGCGGCTCGGCGGAGCCTCCACCGTTTCCATGGTGGTCGAGCGGGCGGTGACGCGCGTCGCCGCGTCCTTCGACGCCACGCACCTGCAACGGATGAAGTCCTCGTTGAATGCGCGGATCTGCGCGCTCGCCGGGGGCGGCTGCCGCACGAACTCCGATGTGCTCGAGTTGAGCGACGCGAACTATCTCGCGCTGGTCGAGGAGTTGCGCGGCGCGATGCGCGCCGAGCGGATTCCGATCGCCGCCCGCAACGAATTGCTCGAGCTGCTCGCCGCACCGCCGCGCGGCGTCGCAAGATTCTGAGACGGTGAGCCGCGTGCGCAGGGGAAACTTCGCGGTGGGTGCGTGATGCGCATCCAGCGACTGCAGACGCGCATCATCGTCTTCTTCGTCGTGCTGCTGGCGCTCGTGCAGGTGGCGGCGTTCTGGTTCGTGAACGCCGCGAACTCGAAGAACGCGCAGGCCAAGATCGAAGAGGAGCTCAATGTCGGTCAGCGCGTGTTCGCGCGCCTGCTCGACCAGAACGCCGACAAACTCAAGCTGTCGGCCCGCGTGCTCGCGGCCGACTTCGCCTTCCGCGAATCCATCGCCACGCACGATACCGGCACGATCGCCTCGGTGCTCGCGAACCATGGCGCGCGCATCGGCGCGGACGCGATGGTGTTCGTCGACCTCGAAGGAGGCGTCGTCGCCGATACTCTGCGGCCCGGCGGTGATTCGCGGCGCTTCGAATACCCGGCGCTGCTCAGATCCGACACCAGCGATCCAACGGCGAGCATGGAAGTGCTCGATGGACGCGGGTTCCAGCTCGTCGCCGTGCCGGTTCTCGCGCCACTGCCGATCGGCTGGGTGGTCATGGGGTTCGCAGTCGACGATACGCTGGCGCGCGACCTGCGCAAACTGACCGAGCTCGAAGTTTCGTTCGTCCTCGAAACGCCGCTGGACACCGGCGAACCCTGGCACATGCTCGCCTCCACTCTGAGCGTCGCCGACCAGGATGCGTTGCTGCCGATACTGCCCTTGCGGGCGGCCGATTCGCAGCGCCTGGTCATCAACCTGTCCGGCGTCGACCACCAGGCGTTGATGATCCCGCTCGAAGAAAATCACGACGCGCGCATCGTCGCGGTGCTGCATCGCTCGCTCGACAGCGCGCTGGCGGCCTTCGAACGGCTGCGCATCACGCTGATCGTCCTCGCGGTGCTCAGCGTCGTGTTGTCGATCGTGGCCAGCATCGTGGTGGCGCGCAACATCACGCGGCCGCTCGAGACGCTGGCGAGCGCCGCCGCGCGCATCGAACAGGGTGACTACCGGGAGCCGGTGCGCGTGGAACGCAGCGACGAGATCGGCGTGCTCGCCTCGAGCCTCAATCACATGCGCAGTGGCATCGCCGACCGCGAGAAACACATCCTCAAGCTCGCGTACGAGGATCCACTCACCGATCTCGCGAACCGCTCGCGGTTCTCGAACACCCTCGCGACCGCGATCGGACGCGCGGCCGAGGAGCGCTGCGGCCTCACGATCCTCATGATGGATCTCGACCGTTTCAAATACGTAAACGACTCGCTGGGCCACGGCGTCGGCGACCACGTGCTGCGCGAAGTCAGCGCGCGCCTCAAGCGCACCGTGACCAGCGCGGAATGCGTCGCCCGCCTGGGCGGCGACGAGTTCGCCATTCTCGTGCGCCACCCGGGTGGAACCGATTTCACCGAAGAGGCGCGCCGGATCATCGACGCGCTCGAATCCCCGATCCTCTATGAAGGTCAGCCGCTCGACGTCGGCGCCAGCATCGGCATCGCGCACTTCCCCGAACACGGCCGCGACGCACAGACGCTGGTACGTAATGCCGACATCGCCATGTACGCCGCCAAGCGCAACAAGACCGGTTTCGCGGTCTACGAGGCCCACTACGACACCACGCAGCAGGAGCACCTGTCGCTGCTGTCGGAGCTGCGCCGCGCCGTCGAGCGCAACGAACTGCGCCTCTACTACCAGCCGAAGGTGTCGCTGCAATCGGCCAACATCAGCGCAGTCGAGGCATTGATACGCTGGGAACATCCGAGCCGCGGCCTGGTGTCGCCGGCGCTGTTCATCCCGTTCGCGGAGCAGACCGGTTACATCAAGCTGCTGACCCGCTGGGTGCTGCGCGAGGCCGTGCGCCAGTGCGCGGAGTGGACTCGCGAGGGGCTGCGCCTGACGGTGTCGGTCAATATCTCGGCGCGCGATCTCATGAACCGTGAGCTGCCGGAACAGGTGTCGGCCCTGCTGGCGGAATACGGAGTGGCGCCGTCCCTGCTGTGCCTGGAAATCACCGAGAGCGGCTTCATGGAAGATCCGGTCCACGCACAGAAAGTGCTCGACCGGCTCTCCGAGCTCGGCGTGAAACTGTCGATCGACGATTACGGAACCGGTTATTCGTCGCTCTCGTATCTCATGCGGCTGCCGGTCCAGGAATTGAAGATCGACCGCTCGTTCATCGCGCACATGGCATCGGATCCCGAGATCGCGACGATCGTGCGTTCGACCATCGACCTCGGCCACAACCTGAACCTCAAGGTGGTCGCCGAGGGCGTCGAGGACGCGGCGGCGTGGAACATGCTGCGCGTGCTCGGCTGCGACGACGCGCAGGGTTTTTTCATGAGCAAGCCGCTCGATCCGCGCATGCTCGCGGCCTGGATCCGCGCCAACGACAACAAGTTCGACTGCCCGAACACCGCCAGGCTGCGCGCCTTGCGCGGCAATTAGTCGTCGAACATCCCGGTCTCGATCGCGCCGGCACGCACCGGCGAAAAGCTGCGCCGGTGCAGCGGACTCGGGCCCAACGCGTTCAGCGCGCGCACGTGCGCGGGCGTGGGATACCCCTTGTGACCCGAGAGTGAAAATCCCGGATA
Source organism: uncultured Pseudomonadota bacterium (assembly GCA_963774045.1). Lineage (GTDB taxonomy): Bacteria > Pseudomonadota > Gammaproteobacteria > Steroidobacterales > Steroidobacteraceae > CADEED01. The sequence continues at coordinate 31,546 of CAVZED010000011.1, read as the reverse complement.
CCGCCCATCGAGATCGCGCATGAGCGCGTCGCGCGTGGTCTTCGCGAGAATCGAGGCCGCGCTGATCGACGGCACCGTCGCATCGCCTTTCACCACCGCCTCGAACAGGCATTCGAATCCGAGCCCGTCCGGACAGGGACAACGGTTGCCGTCGACGAACACCTGCTGCGGCGGTACCGCGAGCCCGAGCAACGCGCGCCGCATCGCCAGCATCGTCGCCTGCAGGATGTTGATGCTGTCGATCTCCTCGGCGTCGGCCCAGGCGACCGCGTAACACAAGGCGCGCTGGCGGATCAGCGGGGCGAGCCGCTCGCGTTCCTCCGGTTCCAGGACTTTTGAGTCGGCGAGCCCGCGGATGGGGCGCAACGGATTGAGGATGACGGCAGCGGCCACCACCGGACCCGCGAGCGGACCGCGCCCTGCCTCGTCGACACCCGCGACGCGCAGCCGGATGCGCACCTTCACGGCGTCGCCACCCGCGCCGTCACGAGGGCGGCGACTTCGGCGGCGGCGCGCTCGGCGCCGTCGCAGCGCAAGCGTTCGTGGATCCGCGCGAATTCCGCCGCAAGCTTCGCGACCGCATCCGGGTCTTCGAGCCAGCGCGCGAGCGCGAGCGCGAGGTTTTCCGGGCTCGCCGCTCCCTGGAAGAACTCCGGCACGAGCTCCGTGCCGGCCAGCAGGTTGGGCTGCGAGAAATGCCTGACCTTGATCAGGCCGAACGTGCGCAGGATGAAAGCCGTGATCGCGCCGAGCCGGTACGCCACGACCATGGGCCGCTTCGACAACGCCGTTTCGAGGGTGGCGGTGCCCGAAGCCACCAGCACGACGTCCGCCGCGGCCAGTGCGAGGCGCGCCTGGCCGTCGAGCATGCGCACGGCGGCGGTGGGCGCGAGCGCGGCGCAACGCTCGGTGAAACGTTCGCGCAGCGCGGAGTTGACCATCGGCGCGACGCAAACCAGGCCCGGGAAATCGCCGCGCCAGCAGCTCGGCCGCACCCGCGAACGGATCGGCGAGTTTTTCGACCTCGCCGCGCCGGCTTCCCGGCAACACCGCGAGCACGCGCGCACCCGGATCGATGCCGAGCGTCGCGCGCGCCGCCGCGCGGTCCACCTGCATCGGTATCTGGTCCGCCAGCGGATGACCGACGAAAGCCGCACGCACGCCGTACTCGCGATAGAACGCGGGCTCGAACGGGAACAGGCACAGCAGCAGGTCGACGGATTCGCCGATGGTGCGCGCGCGGCCGGGGCGCCAGGCCCAGACCTGCGGGCTCACGTACTGCACGGTCGCGAGGCCGGCCTGCTTGAGCAGTTTGGCGAGCCCGAGGTTGAATTCCTTGTAGTCGACGCCGATGAACACGTCGGGCCGCCATTCGAGGATTCGCGCGCGCAGCGATGCGCGCAGTTTGATGAGGCGCGGCAGGTGGGTGACGACTTCGGTGAGACCCATGACCGCGAGCTCGTCGATGTCGTGCCAGGCGAGGCAGCCGGCGGCCTTCATCTTCGGTCCCGCCACGCCCGCGAACTGCGCGGCGGGGAAACGGCGTTTCAGGGCTTCGACCAGCGCCGCCCCCAACGTGTCACCGGATGCTTCGCCGGCCACCAGCGCGATTCGCAATCGCGATCCTCCGAGTGATCCTTGAGGCTAACGCACGAGACTGCGTGTGGACACGCCGATGAAGTCCACGAAAATCTTCAGCTCGGGTTGCTCGGCCACGCGTTTCGTGAGCTCCGTGACCGCGTCCGCAAGCTTCAGGTCCGAACGATACAGCACGCGATAGGCGTTCTTGAGATTGCGTATCTGCGCCTCCGTGAAGCCGCGGCGCTTCAATCCCTCGGAGTTGATCGAATGCGGCACGGCCGGAGTGCCCACGACCATCACGTAGGGCGGCACGTCGCGCGTCACCGCGGCGTTGTTGCCGATGAACGCGTGGGCGCCGACCTTGGTGAACTGGTGAGTGCCGGAATACCCGCCCATGATCACCCAGTCACCCAGCTCCACGTGACCCGCGAGTGTTGCGTAGTTCGCCATCACGCAGCGGTTGCCGACGCGGCAGTCGTGCGCGACGTGGGTATAGGCCATGAAGAGATTGTCGCTGCCGATGGTCGTGACGCCGCCGCCATGCTCGGTGCCGCGGTTCATGGTGGTGAATTCGCGGAACACGTTGCGTTCGCCGATCTCCAGACGCGTGGGCTCGCCCTTGTACTTGAGGTCCTGCGGCGCGTCGCCGATCGACGCGAACTGGAAGATCTTGTTGCCCGCCCCGATCGTGGTGGGGCCCTTGATGACCGCGTGTGGACCGACCCACGTGCCGGCGCCGATGCGCACGCCGGCCTCGATGACGGTGTAGGGTCCCACGGTCACGTCGCCGGCCAGCTCGGCCTGCGGCGAGACGATGGCGCGAGGATCGATCGTGGTCACTTGGCGGCCTTCGGCGACGACTTGTTGGTTTCGGGCGCAACCATCATCAGCGCGGAAGTTACCTCATCGTCGCCCACGTAGGCGATGGTCGAGAATTTCCAGATGCCGCGCATCTGGCGCTCGAGCTTCGCGGTCAGGATGAGCTGGTCGCCGGGTTCGACCGGCTTGCGGAAGCGCGCCTCGTCGATGCCGACGAAATAGAATTTCGTGGATTCGTCGGGCACCACGTCGGCCGTGACGAAGGCCAGGATGCCCGCGGCCTGCGCCAGTGCCTCGATGATCATGACGCCGGGCATGACGGGACGATGCGGGAAGTGTCCCGGGAAGAACGGTTCGTTCACGGTGACGTTCTTGAGCGCGCGGATGCTCTCGCCCTTGCGGCATTCGAGCACGCGGTCGACGAGCAGGAATGGATAGCGGTGTGGCAACAGGCGCATCACGCCCATGATGTCGAGAGTGACCGCCTGATCCGGCGAAGAATGGGTCATTAGCTAGTCCTCGGAAGAATCGGAATCCATCGCCGAGAAACCCACGTGTTTCTCCAGGGCGCGCATGCGTTTCGCCATGGAGTCCAGACGCTTGATGCGCGCGACGATGCGCCGCCACGCACCGGCTTCCTCTCCCGGCAGCGCCGAAGAATACATCCCGGGCTTCGTGATGTTGCGGGAAATGAACGTGGTGCCCAACACCACGACGTCGTCACACAAGGTGATGTGACCGGTGAGACCGACCCGGCCGCCCAGGATGCAGCGTTTGCCGACCACCGAGCTGCCGGCGATCGCGACACAGGCGGCAAGCGCCGAATGCGCGCCGATGCGGCAGTTGTGCGCGATCATGATGAGGTTGTCGAGCTTCACGCCGTCCTCGATCACGGTATCGCCGAGCGCGCCGCGGTCGATGGTGGTGTTGGCGCCGATCTCGACGTCCATGCCCACGAGCACGCTGCCGATCTGCGGCACCTTGATCCAGGTGCCCTTGTCGGGCGCGAAACCGAAACCGTCGCCGCCCACGACGGCGCCCGGCTGAACGACGCAACGGGCGCCGAGCCGCACGAACCGGCCGATGAAGACGCGCGCCACCAGGCGCGAGTCGTCGCCGATCACGGCGCCGCGTTCGATGACGCTGCCGGGGCCGATGTAGCAGCGGGCGCCGATGTGCGCGCCCTCGCCGACGCTGGCGCCGGCGGCGACTTCAGAAGTCGCGTCGACCTGCGCGCCGGCAGCGACCGCGGCCAGCGGATGGATGCCGGGCGCGAGCGGTGGATCCGGATGCAGCAGCGTCGCGATGCGCGCGTAGGTCGCATGCGGATTCGCGACGACGAGCGCCGGCACGGGCGAGCTCGCCGCGGATTTCGCATCGAGGATCACCGCGCCCGCGCGGGTCTCGGCCAGCTGCGAGGCGTACTTGGGATTCGCGAGGAACGAGAGCGCGCGCGGCCCGGCGCTGCCCAGCGCCGCGACCGAATCGACGGCGGTGCCCGGATCGCCACGCAGCTCGCAGCCGAATCGCACCGCCAGCTCGCCCAGGGTCACGGACATGGCGGCCGGCGCCGTTTTTCAGGGCGCCGCGATCAGGGCTTCGCGGGCGGCTTGGCCGGAGCCGGAGCGGTCGCGGGAGCCGCAGCGGGTTTCGGCGCACGCGACTGCAGCGCCTGCAGGACCTGCGGCGTGATGTCGACCGTCGGCGTCGCGTAGATGACGCCCTCGGCGATGACGACGTCGAAACTCTGCGCCTTGGCGTAGTCGCGCACTTCGCCGATCAGCGAGCGCTGCAACTTGTTCATCTCTTCGTTGCGCTTGGAGTTGGAATCGTCGTTCCACTCGCTCTTCTTGCGCTCGAGCTCGCGCGCCGCGTCGCGCAAGGACTTCTCTTCCTTTTCGCGCTGCTCCGGCGACATGGTGGCTGCGTCCTTCTGCAGCTTGTCCGCGCGCGTCTTGAGCGTCTGCTCCTGCGTCACCAGTTGTTGATAACGCGGCCCGAATTCGTTGCGCAGCGCGTCCTGCACCAATTTCGCCTGCGGCGACAGCTCGAGCAGCCGCTGGAAATCGATCACACCCACCTTGACTTCTGCCATCGCGGGAATCGACAGCACGGCGGCGGCAACGGTACCTACGAAAATTTTGCGGAAAGAAACCTGCACTGAACTCACCTCTTAGAAAGCCTGGCCGACCGAGAACTGAAAGCGCTCGACTTCGTCCGGATACGTATTCACGTCGCCCTTGTACGCGTTGAGCGGAATGGCATAACTGAAACGGAACACCCCCAACGGTGCAAGCCATTGAACGGCAAGCCCTGTTGAGTGTTTCAATTTATCATACTCGTACCCGTATTCGACCGGCTGGCCGATTGCGGCCGCGGAACGAATGGCGATTGCCGGTCGAGAACACGTTGCCCATGTCGTAGAACCAGGACAGCCGGGCCGATGTCTCGAACTTCTGCGGCAGCGGAATCAGCACTTCGGCGCGGGCGCTCACTTTCATGTTGCCGCCGAACGGGCGTCCGAAATCGTCCTTGGGCCCGAGCCGACTCTCTTTATATCCACGCACCGTGTCCGGACCGCCGGCGTAGAACTGCCGATACGGCGGCAGCGCCGTCGTCTCGCCGATGTCCATGCCGTAGGCCAGATCGCCGCCGAGCTGCAGCGTGAAGCGTCCGAACAGCGGGATGTATTTCACGAACTCGTAGCTGGCGACGAAGTACTCGACGTCACTGACGCCGGGCAGCGTGTAGGCCAGTCCCAGAGAATGCCGCTGACCCCGGTCCGCGAACAGCGAGCGATTGCGGCTGTCGTAGTTCCAGAAGGTCGTGGCCTCCACCGTGTCGTACTCCGTTCCGGAGAACGAGAAGTAGACGTTGGGAGCATTGCAGGCGACCTCGGTCCGGTCGACGGCGATGCAACGCTGGTTGGAATTACCGTTGCGCTCCACCCACGAGACGGCCTGCGGGGCGCTGCCGCCGCTGCTCACCAGCAGGCTCGACCTCTGGTACGAAAGACCGAAGCGCAAGCCCTGGGTCTCGGAAATCGGATAGCCGATGTCGAATCCGGCGCCGAGCGTCTCCGAGGAGAAGTCGGACGACGCGGATACGAACTGCGTCTGGTCGCGGTAACTGAGGCTGCTGGTGAAACCGACGTTGTTGGCCGTGAGGTACGGCTCGGTCACCGAGATGCCGTACACCTTGCTGTAACGGCCCGAATTCAGGTCCACGGAGACGCGACGCCCCGTCCCGAGGAAGTTCGCGTCCGCGTAGTTGCCGGAGAGGATGAACGACTGCGACTCGGAGTAGCCGACGCCGCCGCCGAGCTGCGCCGACGGCCCCTCTTCGATGTCGTACGACACGTCGACGAGATCCGCGGAACCGGCGACCGGCTTCGTCTCGGACTCCACCTTCTTTATGTACGGCAGACGCTCCAGGCGCTGCTTCGACCGGTCGAGCGCGGTGCTCGACAACCAGCCGCCTTCGAGCTGGCGCATCTCGCGGCGCAGGACCTCGTCGTTTATCTTCGTGACGCCATTGAAGGTGATGTGGCGCACGTAGACGCGATTGCCCGGGTCGATGAAGAACGTGAGCGAGAGTTCCTTGTTGGCCGGGTCGCCGACGGCCGTCGGCACCGGGTCGACCTTGGCGAACGCGAAACCGTCCTCGCCGAGCCGGTTCTGCAGCAGCTCCTGCGTGGCCGTGATGACCTTGCGCGAGAACGTGTCGCCGGGGCGCACGATGAGGTAGCGCTTCAACAAGGCCTCGGGCACGACGAACGTGCCCGCAAGCTTCACGTCCTTGACCTTGTAGACGTCACCCTCGTTCACGTTCACCGTGATGAAGATGTCGTCCTTCTCGGGCGCGATGGCGACCTGCGTCGACTCCACTTCGAAATTCGCGTAGCCGCGATCCATGTAGAACGAGCGCACCTTCTCGAGATCGCCCTGCAGCGATTCGCGCGAGTAGCGGTCGTCCTGCTTGTAGAAGGACAGCAGGTTCGGCATCTTCAATTCGAGCGTCTCGAGGATGTCCTTCTCTTTGAAGGTGTGGTTGCCGACGATGTTGATCTGGCGGATCTTCGCGCGCTTGCCCTCGACGATTTCGATCTTGACCTTGACGCGGTTGCCCGGCACTTCCTCGACCGTGGCGTCGATCTTCGCGGCGTACTTGCCGCGCGCGCCGTATTGATCCTGCAGGAACGATTTCACGTCCTCGAGCACCGAGCGGTCGAAGGTCTTGCCCTGCGAGAGGCCCACGTTGCGCAGGCTCTTCGTGAGGTCCTCGGTCTTGATGTCCTTGTTGCCCTTGAGCTCGAAGCTCTCGATGGTCGGGCGCTCGTTGACGACGACGATCAGCGTATTGCCATCGCGGCGCAGCTCGACGTCGCGGAAGAATCCGGTGTCGTACAGCGCACGCACCGCCTCGCGCACGCGCTGCTGCGACAAGCGGTCGCCGATGTTGATCGGCAGGTAGTTGAAGACCGTTCCCTCGGTGACGCGCTGCAGTCCCTCGACGCGGATGTCGCCGACGACGAAAGCGGTTCCTTCCGGGGCCGCTTCCTGAGCGTAGACGGACGGAGCGGCCAGCATCATCCCGCCGACGGCACACAGACTCGCGAACCTTGAGGTCAAGTTGATCCCCTGAAAGAAATCGTTGTTGGAGCTATCCGAATCGGCTCGACAGGTCGTTGAACACGGCGACGCCCATGAGCAGTGCGAGCATGACGAGCCCCGCGTGCCATCCGAACGCCTGCACACGCTCCGAGAGCGGGCTGCCCTTGAGCCATTCCGCCACCACGAACACGATCTGCCCGCCGTCGAGGATCGGTATGGGCAGCAGGTTCAGGAAGCCGAGCGACAGCGAGATGAGCACGAGGAACTGGACGAAGACACCGGGACCGGCGCGCGCCGAATCGCCGGCGAAGCCCGCGATGCCGATGGGCGAGGACAGGTTCTTCATCGAAATCTTGCCGGTGAGCATGCGGGCGAAGAACTTCGCCTGCATGGCGGTGAGCTCCCAGGCCTGGTTCATCGCGGCGCCGAGCGCGGCGACGGGACCGAGGTTCGCGCGGATCTTCATTCCTTCGGGAAAGTACTTCGCGATGTCGTCGGGTCCGTTGACCGCCAGCCGGCCGATGCTCTTGCCCTCGATCTCTTGACTGATCGTGGTCATGCGGGCCGAGAACTCCTGCTTGTCCCGGCGCCACGTGACGTGGACGTTGGTCGAGGGACGCGCCTGGATGTACTCCCGGAATTCGTCGAAATTGGCGATGGCCTTGCCATCCAGGGCGGTGATCACGTCGCCTTCCTTGATGCCCGCCTTGTCCGCCGGCCCGTCGGGCACGACGACTTCGATGATGGCAGGAACCTCCGGCCTCCAGTACTCGAACCCCAGTCCCGGAAAGAGCTGGTCCGGTTCGGTGACCTTGCGGCGCGCATCGGGGTCCGGCACGGACAGCGTGAAACTGCGCAGCGAGCCGTCGCGGCCCCGCACCTCGATCAAGGCGTCACCATCGTCGCTGATCGCGTCTAACAACCCGAGCGAAGCGTCACCGCGGTCTTCCAGCGCCTCGCCATTGATGGAACGCAGCTCGTCGCCGCTGCGCAGCCCCGCGATCGCGGCGGGTTTCCCGACGATGACGTCGCCGATGACGGGCTTGAGGCGCACGGTCTCGGAAGTCGACAGCACGGCCCACAGCACGAGGATCGCGAAAATGATGTTGGCCGCGGGGCCGGCGAGCATCACGAGAATGCGTTGCCACGGCGGCTTGGCGCCGAAGGCGCGCGACGCGTCCGCGGGCGAGACGTTGCCTTCGCGCTCGTCGAGCATCTTCACGTAGCCGCCGAGCGGCAACGCCGCGATCACGTATTCGATGTGATCCGGGGCGCGGCCAATCCTCTTGAACAGCGGCTTGCCGAAGCCGATGGAGAAACGCAGCACCTTGAAGCCGAGCTTGCGGGCCACCCAGTAGTGGCCGAACTCGTGCACGGTCACGAGCAGGCTGACGCCGACGATGAACCAGAAGAAGTCCTGAATGCCGCTCATCGGGTGCCCTCAGGCGTGAACGGCACGGGGCCGGATGAGGGAAGACGCGCGTTCCCGCGCTTCGGCGTCGGCCGCCATCACGTCTTCGAGATCGCGGATTTCGCCAACAGAAGTGGTCGCCATCACTGATTCAATGACTGCCGGAATTCGCGCAAAGTTCAATCCACCCTCGAGAAACGCCGACACGGCCACCTCATTTGCGGCGTTAAGTGATGCGGGCCGCGATCCGCCTGCCCGCGCGGCCTCCTGGGCCAGGGCCAGGGCCGGAAAACGCAGCAGGTCCGGGGCCTCGAACCTGAGGTTTCCAACCCGGATGAGGTCGAGGGATTGTACACCGGAGGCCACACGTTCCGGCCACGCCAGGGCGTGGGCAATGGGGGTGCGCATGTCCGGGGCGCCTAACTGCGCCAGCACCGAGCCGTCGACATACTCGACCAGCGAATGGACGATGCTCTCGCGGTGAATCAGCACTTCCACCTGCCCCGGCGCCACGCCGAACAGCAGGCAGGCCTCGATGAACTCGAGCCCCTTGTTCATGAGGGTCGCGGAATCCACCGATATCTTTCGTCCCATGACCCAGTTCGGATGGGCGCAGGCCTCCGCGGGGGTCACGTTTTCGAGGCGCGCACGCGGCGTGTCGAGGAACGGCCCGCCGGACGCCGTGAGCAGGATGCGTTTGACGCCGGCCGGCGCTTCGCCGCAGCGTGCGTCGCGCGGCAGGCACTGGAACACCGCGTTGTGCTCGCTGTCGATCGGCAGCAGCGTCGCGCCCGAGGCACGGACCGTGCGCATCAGCAGCGGACCCGCCATGACGAGCGATTCCTTGTTCGCTAACAACAATCGCTTCCCGGCGCGCGCCGCCGCCAGGGTCGACGGCAGTCCGGCGGCGCCGACGATGGCGGCCATGACGCTCGCGACTTCCGGCAGGCTCGCGATCTCCATCAGCCCTTCGGCCCCGGCAAGCACGCGCGTCGCGATACCGCGCGCGCGCAACAGCTGCGTGAGCCTGGCGGCCGCCTCGACGTCCGCGAGCGCCGCATACGGCACCGAGAATTTCTCGCATTGCGCCGCGAGCTTCTCGAAGTTGCGTTGCGCGCCGAGCGCGACGACGCGGAACCGGTCCGGGTGGCGCGCGATCACGTCGAGCGTGTTTTCGCCCACCGATCCGGTCGATCCCAGGATGGCCACGCCGCTCACGCCCGCGCTCATGTGATGACCTTCAAGCCGAGCAGGCCGAATACCAGGGCGGGCGCCGCGGCGGTGACGCTGTCGATGCGGTCCAGCATGCCGCCGTGACCGGGGAACAGGTTGCCGCTGTCCTTCACGCCGGCGGCGCGCTTCAGCATGCTTTCCGTGAGATCGCCCACGATCGACAGGGCCGCGACCGCGACGCAGACCAGCACGAACGGCCAGACGTCGACCACGAAGATCCACTTGCCCGCGACCCAGGCGACGAGCGCGGACAGCGCAACGCCGCCGAACACACCCTCCCAGGTCTTCTTCGGCGAAACGCGCGGCGCCAACGGCACGCGGCCCAGCCACCGGCCCGCGAAGAACGCGCCGGTATCCGCGGCCCACACCAGCGCCAGCGTGAACAGCACCCAGTGGGTGCTCTGCGTCTTCAGGGTCAGGAAGAACAGCGCGAACCAGCACGGCACCAGCGCGAGCAACCCCGCGAGCGCCGCGGTGAACGGATTCACGCGCGCCGGCGCCAGGCACACCCACAGGAAGGCGACGAACCACCAGGCCATCGACACGAGCAGCGTGATGCGCGCGAACGAATCCACGAAGAGGAACATCATCCACGAGGCCAGGATCGCCGCGCCCACCGCGAGCGAGAACACCGCGCGCGTGAGAAAGCCGCCGTCGCCGATGAATCCGGCCCACTCCCACGCGCCGACCAGCACGAGGACCGTGATGAGCGCGATGGTGGCGTACGGCGGCAGGCCGAGCATCACGCCCAGCAGGATGGCGACCAGGATGACCGCGGTCAGGACGCGTTGCTTAAGCACGATTCGCCGCCTCGCGCAGCTGTTCGGGCGTGAGCCCGAAGCGCCGCTCGCGACCCGCGAACGACGCCAGCGCCACCTCGAACTGCGGCACGTCGAAATCCGGCCACAACGTGTCGCAGACGTGCAGCTCGGTATACGCGAGATTCCACAGCAGGAAATTGCTGATGCGGTGATCGCCGCCGGTGCGGATGAAGAGGTCCGGGTCCGGCACCTCGCCCAGGCTCAGCTCGCGCGCGAAGCGCGCCTCGTCGATGTCGTCGAGCGCCAGCGACCCGGCCGCGACCGCGGCCGCGAGCCTGCGTGTCGCCTGCAGGATGTCCCAGCGTCCGCCGTAACTCACGGCCACCTGCAGCTTCAATCCGGGATTGCCGGCCATGAGCTCCTCGCTCGCGGCCATGCGTGATTGCAGCTTCACGGACAACGCGGTCCGGTCGCCGATGAAACGCAGCCGCACCTTGTTCCCGTGCAGCTCGTCGATCTCGCGATCCATCGCCTCCAGGAACAGCTGCATGAGCGTGCTCACCTCGATGGTGGGCCGTCGCCAGTTCTCGCTCGAGAATGCGAACAACGTGAATGCGCCGACGCCGCGGCGCGCGCATTGCTCGATGCACATCCGCACCGGACGCACGCCTTCCTTGTGGCCCGCGTGCCGCGGCAGGCCACGGGCCTCGGCCCAGCGCCCGTTGCCGTCCATGATGATTGCGATGTGTCGGGGAATGCTCACGGCGCCCGTTATTCCGCGTGGCAAGCCGCTCACACCTGCAGGATTTCCTTTTCCTTGGCCGCCAGCTGCGAGTCGATGTCCCCGATGTACTTGTCGGTGAGCTTCTGGATGTCGACCTCGGCCTTCTTTTCCTCGTCCTGCGAGATGAGCTTTTCCTTGAGCGCTTCCTTCACGTCCGCGATCACGTCGCGGCGCACGTTGCGCACGGCGACGCGCGCGTTCTCGGCGTCGGCGCGCACCACCTTCGTGATGTCGCGGCGTCTTTCCTCGGTCAGCGGCGGCAGCGGGATGCGGATCACGGTGCCGGCGCTCATCGGGTTCAGGCCCAGGTCGGACTTGTGAATGGCCTTTTCGATGGCCGCGACCATCGATTTTTCCCAGGGCGAAACCACGAGCGTGCGCGCGTCCTCGACGCTGATGTTCGCCACCTGCTTGAGCGGCGTGTCGGTGCCGTAGTAGTCGACCTTCATGTTCTCGATGAGTGAGGGGTGCGCGCGGCCGGTGCGCAGCTTCTTGAGGTCGCCCTGGAAATTCTCGACGCACTTGCCCATGCGGGTGGAGGCGTCCTTCTTGATGTCGTCTAGCATGAATTCGTCCCTCTAACTAATCGCTGGTCACGACGGTGCCGATGTCGTCGCCGCGCACCACGCGCGGCAGGTCGCCGGCGTTGTTGAGATTGAACACCTGCAGCGGCATGCGGTTGTCGCGGCACATGACGATGGCCGTGGCATCCATCACGTTGAGCCGGTCCTGCAGCACCTTGTCGTAGGTGAGAGTGGCGTAACGCTTCGCATCCGGATTCTTCATCGGATCCGAATCGTAGATGCCGTTGACCTTGGTGGCCTTGAGGAGGACGTCGGCGCTGATCTCGATGGCGCGCAGCGCCGCCGCCGAGTCCGTGGTGAAGAACGGATTGCCGGTCCCCGCCGCGAAGATGACGACCCGGCCTTTTTCGAGGTGGCGCATTGCACGACGGCGAATGTAGTCCTCGCACACCTGGTTGATGCGCACCGCGCTCTGCGTGCGCGCCTGGCCGCCGAGGTTTTCGATGGCGTCCTGCAGCGCCAGCGCGTTCATCACGGTCGCGAGCATGCCCATGTGGTCGCCGGTGACGCGATCGAGCCCCGCCTTGGCGAGGCCGGCGCCGCGGAAGATGTTGCCGCCGCCGATGACGCAGGCCACCTGGACGCCGCTCTGCTGGCACTCGAGCACCTCGCTCGCGATGCGCTTCAGCACCAGGGGGTCGATGCCGAACTCGGTGTTACCGAGCAGCGCCTCGCCCGAGAGCTTCACGAGAATGCGTTTGTAGCGAGCTGCGGTCATTGCTTCCCCAACTTTGCCATAAAGAAAACCCCGCGGAAGGCGGGGTTTTCGTGGGTCGACTCAGTGCTTCGTGGCCGGCGGGTCGGTCTTGGTCTGCGCCTTGACCTGCGCCATGACTTCACCGACGAAGTCGTCCTGCTTCTTCTCGATGCCGGCGCCCACTTCGTAGCGCTCGAAGCCCAGGACCTGCGCCTTGGCGTTCTTGAGCAGCTTCTCGATGGTGAGGTCGCCGTCCTTCACGAACACCTGGCCGGTGAGCGCGAACTCGTTGACCGACTTGCGCAGGCGGCCCTCGACGATCTTGGCGAGGATCTCCGCGGGCTTGGACGCATTCGCGGGTTCGGTCTTCGCCTTCTCGGTCTCGATCTCGCGCTCCTTGGCCACCATGTCGGCCGGCGCATCGCCCGGGGTGATGTAGCGCGGGCTGGCGGCGACCACCTGCATGGCGAGGTCGCGCGCGAGCTCGGCGTCACCGCCCTCGACCGCGACCAGCGCGGCCTTCTTGCTGTCGGTGTGCACGTACGAGCCCACGACCGTGGGAGCCGTGACCAGCGCCACGCGACGCACGGTCAGGTTCTCGCCGATCTTCGCGATCAACGCGCGTCGCTTCTCGTCCACCGTCTCGCCGCTCGCGAGCTTGAGGCCGTTCACCGCGTCGACGCTGCCCGCCCTGGCGGCCAGCGCCGCCCGGGCGACATCGCCCGCGAAACCACGGAAGTCGTCGCCACGCGCCACGAAATCCGTCTCGCTGTTGACCTCGACCAGCACGCCGGTCTTGCCGTCGTCGGACTTCTCGATGACCACGACGCCTTCGGCGGCCACGCGCGAGGCCTTCTTGTCGGCCTTGGCGAGACCCGACTTGCGCATGTTCTCGGCGGCGGCGTCGAGATCGCCATTGGCTTCGACGAGCGCCTTCTTGCACTCCATCATGCCGGCGCCGGTGCGCTCGCGCAGTTGCTTCACTGCATCAGCAGTAATGTTCATGAACGATTCCCCTTATCCACGGCGCGGACCGCCGCCGCCGCGACCACGGCTGGGCGGATTGCCCGTGCCCGTGCGCGAACGCCCGGCGCTCGCCGTGGCGCTGCGCGGCTGCGCTTCACCCGTATCCTCGAACACCGCCGTTTCACCGGCTTCATCCGGCTCGGCCGCGACGCTCGCGACCACCGGGCGCCGTCTTTGCGCCGGTGTTGGCCGGACGGCGGCTGCGTACCGGCGCCGGCGCCTTCGGCGGACGCGCGCTGCGCGCACCCTTCTTCTTCGGGTTGCCCTGTTCGTCGAGCTCGACGAATTCGTCTTCGCCGACGACCACGGTGGGCACTGCCGCCCTGCCTTCGATCACCGCATCGGCGATACCGGTGGCGTACAGCGAGATGGCGCGCATGGCGTCGTCGTTGCCCGGGATGACGTAGTCGACGTCATCCGGCGCGCAGTTGGTGTCGACCACCGCGACCACGGGAATGCCGAGCTTCTTGGCTTCGAGGATCGCGATCTCCTCGTGGCCCACGTCGATGATGAAGATGACGTCCGGCGGCGACTCCATCTGCTTGATGCCGCCGAGGCTCTTCTCGAGCTTGTCCTTCTCGCGGCGCATCATCGTCGCTTCTTTCTTGCCACGCTTGCCGAGGGTGCCGTTCTCCGACATCTCGGTGAGCTCCATCAGCCGCTTGATCGAGCCGCGGATGGTCTTGAAATTGGTGAGCATGCCGCCCAGCCAGCGCTGGTTCACGTAGGGCATCTCGCAGCGCCGTGCTTCCTTCTCGACGGCTTCACGCGCGGAGCGCTTCGTGCCGACGAACAGCACCTTGCCGCCATCGGCGACGACGCTCTTCACGAAGTTCGCAGCGTCCGAATACATCGGCTGCGTCTTCTCGAGGTTGATGATGTGGATCTTGTTTCGTTCGCCGAAGATGAAGGGGGCCATCTTCGGGTTCCAGAAGCGGGTCTGGTGTCCGAAATGGACGCCCGCTTCCAGCATCTGTCGCATTGACACGCCGGTCATCAAAGTCTCCTTGGGGGTTGAGCCTCCGCGCCGCCCGAGTGGTTATCGTTCTTCGATATTGAATAAAGAAGAGGACGACACCCTGCCACTCGTTATGCCGCACAGCCCGGAGAGGGCAATCCTTTTATGGACCGGCCTTTCGTCGAAAGGCCTGTGGGACAGGTTGCGCGTGTGGTTTAAGTGAGTTTCATTGCCAAAAAAGGCCGCGCTTTATACCATCCCTTCCCCGTCAAAACAATGCCTTACGCAGGTGCACGCGATGGACTCCCTCGTGAGTCGCCATATCTCCATTAAGTCCCCGGCCGAACAGGAAAAAATGCGCGTGGCGGGCCGTCTCGCGGCCGAGGTCCTGGACATGATCGGCGAGCACGTGAAGCCCGGCGTGACCACCGAGGAGCTGGACCGGCTGTGCTTCGACCACATCACGAAGGTCCAGAAGTCCATCCCGGCGAACGTCAACTATCGGGGTTTCCCGAAGACCATCTGCGCGTCGGTGAACCACGTGGTGTGCCACGGCATCCCCAACGACAAGGTGCTCAAGTCCGGCGACATCGTGAACATCGACGTCACCGTGATCCGCGACGGATATCACGGCGACACCAGCCGCATGTATTTCGTGGGCAAGCCGGCCCTGCCCGCCCAGCGTCTCACCGAGGCCTGCTGGGAGGCGATGTGGCGCGGGATCGAGCAGGTGCGCCCGGGCGCGCGGCTCGGCGACATCGGACATGCCATCCAGACCTTCGTCGAGGAGCGCAACTTCTCGGTGGTCCGCGAGTACTGTGGCCACGGCATCGGCAAGATCTACCACGAGGATCCGCAGGTGCTGCACTACGGCGAGGCGGGCACCGGCGACGAGCTCAAGACCGGCATGACATTCACGATCGAGCCCATGGTCAATGCCGGAAAACGGCACGTGCGGTTGTTGGGTGACGGCTGGACGGTGGTCACGAAGGACCACTCGCTGTCCGCGCAGTGGGAGCACACCTGCCTCGTGACGGAAAACGGCGTCGAAGTGTTGACGCTGGGCGCGGGCAGTCGCAAGCCCGCGTTTTATAGTTAGATGGCATCCGTCGACGAAGACATCGAAGCCAGCGAAACCACGGTTCTGCGCAGCGCGCCGTGGCTGCGCCTCGCGCACCTGCCCGAGCGGCTCGCCGCGGCCAACTACGCGCCCGACGCGTTCCGCACCGAGCTGAAGGAAGCACACGCCGAGCTCGAGGAGCGCTTCCGCGCCGACGAGTCGGTCGAAATCCTGGTGCACGCGCGCGCCGAGCTCATCGACGCGATGCTGCGCGAAGTGTGGCGCTCGCAGCTTCCGGACGGTTACGGGTCCTGGACGCTCGCGGCGGTCGGCGGTTATGGCCGCGGCGAGCTGCATCCGCATTCCGACGTCGACATCCTGATCCTCGTGCCCCGACACCTGACGACACGCCCGATGACGCCGGGCGCGGCGTGGTCGAGCGCGTCGTCACGTTCCTGTGGGACATCAATCTCGAGGTGGGCCACAGCGTGCGCACCGTCGAACAATGCGCGGAGGAAAGCGCGGCCGACGTCGGCGTGATGACCACGCTGGTCGAGGCGCGGCTGCTGGCCGGCAACGCCCAGTTGCTCGCCGCGATGCGCGAGGCCGTGTCGGCGGATCGCGTCTGGTCCGTGAAGGCGTATTTCGATGCGAAGGTCGCCGAGCAGCAGGATCGCCACCTCAAGGCGAACGACACCGCGTACAACCTCGAACCGAACGTGAAGACCGGCCCGGGCGGCCTGCGCGACATCCAGACCATCGCGTGGGTCGCGAAGCGTCACTTCGGCGCGAGCTCGCTCGACGAATTGCGCACCCACGGTTTCCTGTCCCTGTCCGAGCTGCGCAAGCTCAAGCAGGCGCAGTCGTTCCTGTGGAAGGTGCGCTTCGGCCTGCACATCGTCACCGGGCGGCGCGAAGACCGCCTGCTGTTCGATCACCAGATCAAGCTCGCGCAGATGTTCGGCTACGAAGACGCCACGTACACGCTCGCGGTCGAACAGTTCATGCAGCGTTACTACCGCACGGTCATGGACGTCTCGCTGCTGAACGAGTTGCTGCTGCAGCTGTTCCGCGAGGCCATCCTCACCGAGACACGCGCCTCCCCGCCCGCTCAATCCACGCTTCCAGGTGCGCAACGAATATCTCGAAGCGGTCAGCGAGGAGCTGTTCGCGCGCACGCCGTCGACGCTGCTCGAGATCTTCGTGCTGCTGCAGCAGAACCCCGAGGTCAAGGGTGTCCGCGCGTCGACCATCCGCGCGATCAACAAGAACCTGTGGCTGATCGACGAGGAGTTCCGCCAGAACCCGCGCAATCACCGCCTGTTCCTCGAGATCCTGCGCGCGCCGGCCGGCGTGACCCACGAGCTGCGCCGCATGAATACCTACGGCGTGCTCGGCCGTTACATACCCGGCATTCGGCCGCATCGTCGGCCGCATGCAGTACGACCTGTTCCATGCGTACACGGTCGATGCGCACACGTTGTTCGTGCTGAGCAACCTGCGCCGGCTGTCGTTGACGAAGTACGACGGCGAGCTGCCGAATCTCTCGGCGATCATGCAGCAGCTGCCGAAGCTCGAGATCGCCTATCTCGCGGCGCTGTTCCACGACATCGCCAAGGGACGCGGCGGCGACCACTCGCAGCTCGGCGCGGTGGACGCCGAGGCTTTCTGCCTGGAACAGGGCCTGTCGCGTTACGACGCGCGCCTGGTCGCCTGGCTGGTGCAGAACCATCTCGAGTTGTCCGTCACGGCGCAGAAGCAGGACATCTCGGATCCCGAGGTCGTCAATGCCTTCGCGCGCAAGGTTGGCGACGAGACGCATCTCGACTACCTGTACGTGCTGACGAGCGCGGACGTGCGCGGCACGAATCCCAAGTTGTGGAACTCGTGGAAGGCCTCTCTGTTCCAGGAGTTCTACGAGCGCGTGAAACGCGCGCTGCGCCGCGGCCTCGAGAGTCCGATCGATCCCGACGAACTCATGCGCGAGACGCAGGACGGCGCGCGCAAGCTGCTGGCCGCATCCGGGCGCATCACGCCGCCGGAGATCTCGCGTGCCTGGGAGCGGCTCACCGCGGCCTACTTCCTGCGGCACACACCCGAGGAAGTGGCCTGGCACACGCAGCTGCTCGCCGACCGCGAGCCCGGCAGCGAAGACCCGCTGGTCGCCGTGCAGGCTAGCAGCGAGCGCGGTACCACCGCCATCCTCGCGTTCGCGCCGCACCGCTACAACAGCTTCGCGATCACCACCGCGGTGCTCGACCAGCTCGGACTCAACATCGTCGACGCGCGCATCACGCCGACGGGCGACGGCTTCAGCCTCGACCTGTACCACGTGCTCGAGGAGGATGGCGCGCCCATCGCCGACAGCGAACGGATCGGCGAGATCGAACGTGCGCTGTGGCGCGCGCTGCAGCACCCGGATGAAGCGCCGGTCACCGTCACGCGCCGCGTGCCGCGCCAGTCGCGCATGTTCCGCACCGCCACGCAGATCGCCGTCACCGTCGACGAGCGCAACCGGCGCTCGGTGCTCGAGCTCACCTCGGGCGACCGGCCGGGCCTGCTGTGCGACGTGGGCAAGGTGCTCATGGAAGAACGCGTCGACCTGCTGGCCGCGAAGATCATGACCGTGGGTGAACGTGCCGAGGACGTGTTCTACCTCGCCTCGCTCGCCGGCCAGCCGCTCGATGAAGCCGCGGCCACGCGGCTGCAGCAGAAGCTGTCGGGCGCGCTCGACCGCCGCGCCGCCGCGTGAACGGGCGCCTCGAACTCCTCGCCGCCTATCCCTTCGAGAGACTGGCGCGGCTCAAGGCCGGGATCACGCCCCCCGCCAGGCTGCCGCACATCGCGATGTCGATCGGCGAGCCCAAACACGCGCCGCCCGCGTTCGTGCTGGACGCGCTGCGCGAGCACCTCGGCAAGCTCGACAGTTATCCCGCCACCGCCGGGCTGCCCGAGACGCGCGCCGCCTGCGCGGCCTGGCTCGCGCGCCGGTTCGGCGTACGCGTGAATCCCGAGTCGATGGTGTTGCCGGTGAATGGCACGCGCGAGGCGCTGTTCTCGTTCGTCCAGGCGGTCGTCAGCCAGCGCGCGACCGGATCCCCCGGCTCGAAAGATGGGCCGCCGGTGGTCGCGATGCCGAACCCGTTCTATCAGATCTACGAGGGTGCGGCGCTGCTCGCGGGAGCCGAGCCGGTGTTCCTGAACACCACCGCGGCGAACCGCTTCCAGCCCGATCTCGATTCGATCCCGGCCGAGGTCTGGAAGCGCTGCGAAGTCCTGTTCCTGTGCAGCCCGGGCAATCCCACCGGCGCGGTGTTGTCGCTGGAATTTCTCCAGGCGGCGCTCGAGCTCGCGGAGCGCCACGACTTCGTGATCGCATCCGACGAGTGTTACGCCGAGTTGTATCGCGACGAGGCCGCGCCGCCGCCCTCGCTGCTGCAGGCCGCGCTCGCGACGGGTCGCGATTCCTTCCAGCGCTGTGTCGTGTTCCATTCGCTCTCGAAACGCTCGAGTGTGCCGGGCCTGCGCTCCGGGTTCGTCGCGGGTGATCCGGCGATCATCAAACCGTATCTGCTGTATCGCACCTATCACGGCTGCGCGATGCCCGTGCCCACGCAGCTCGCCTCGATCGCGGCCTGGAACGACGACGCACACGCCGCCGCGAACCGCGCGTTGTATCGCGAGAAATTCGCGCGTGTATTGCCCGTTCTCGCCCCGGTGCTCGACGTGGCCGAACCCGACGGCGCGTTCTACCTGTGGCCGGACGTCAAGCGCGACGACGAAACCTTCACGCGCGAGCTGTTCGCGACGCAGAATCTCACCATCCTGCCCGGCAGCTACCTCGCGCGCGACACGCGCGCGGGAAATCCGGGCCGGCAACGCGTCCGCATTTCCCTCGTCGCGCCGGTGGCCGAATGCATCACCGCCGCCGAGCGCCTCCGCAGTTTTCTGGAGAAGTAGTCAGTGACCGATCAAGCCTCCCTCGCCGCGACCGTCGACGAAGCCTTCGAACGCCGCGCGGAGCTCAGCGCGAAGAATGCGCCGCCCGCCGTGCGTCACGCCGTCGAGGAATGCATCGAGCTGCTCGACAGCGGCCAGGCGCGCGTCGCGGAGAAGAAAGACGGCCAGTGGGTCGTCAACCAGTGGCTCAAGAAAGCCGTGCTGCTGTATTTCCGCACGCACGACAACACCATCATGGACGCGGGCTATACGCGGTTCTTCGACAAGGTGCCGTTGAAATATGCCGCGCGCTCGCAGGCCGATGAGGGCCAGCTCCTGTCCGGCGGCAGCACGCGTGTGGTGCCGCCCGCCGTCGCGCGGCGCGGCTCGTTCATCGCGCCGAACGTCGTCCTGATGCCCAGCTACGTGAACATCGGCGCCTACGTCGATAGCGGCACGATGGTCGACACCTGGGCCACCGTCGGTTCCTGCGCGCAGATCGGCAAGAACGTGCACTTGTCGGGCGGCGTCGGCATCGGCGGCGTGCTCGAGCCGCTGCAGGCCGGGCCCACGATCATCGAGGACAACTGCTTCATCGGCGCGCGCTCCGAAGTCGTCGAGGGCGTCGTGATCGAGGAAGGCTCGGTGATCTCGATGGGTGTGTTCATCGGCCAGAGCACGAAGATCTACGATCGCACCACCGGACAGATCCTGCAGGGGCGCGTGCCCGCCGGCTCGGTGGTCGTGTCGGGCAACCTGCCCTCGTCCGACGGCAAGTACTCGCTGTATTGCGCGGTGATCGTCAAGCGCGTGGACGCGCAGACGCGCGCGAAGACGTCGATCAACGAGCTGTTGCGCGCGGACTGAACGCGTGGGGGCGGTCATCGCGGTCGCCGCGGGATTCACGCTGCTGCTTGGTCCGCTCGCGCTGGGAGTTGCCGGCTGGATTCGAGGGCGCCGGGCGAGTCGGGAAACGCCGGTGCAAGCCTGGAACTGGCGCCTGGTGCTCACCTCCACTCTCGCGTGCACGCTCGCGTTCAATCTCACGTTCTTCATCCAGGAACTGTTCCTGGTTCTGCCGAAGGCACTGACCCCCGGACTTTCGCCGACGCTCTTCCACAACAACCACACGTGGACCGGCTCGAATCCGCTCGCGGAACTGTTCCAGGGCACCGGCGCACTGGCGACGGCCGTCTCCGGCGCGATGTGCACCGCGCTGCTCGCCCGCGGTTTCGGCCGGACACAGGTTGCGCGGCTCATGCTGCTGTGGATGGCCTATTGCGGTCTGTTGATGGCACTGCCGCAGGTCACGGTCGGCGCACTCAGCGATGCCAGCGATCTGGGCCGCGCGATGACCTATCTACAGCTCGGCCCGACCGCGAAGCTGATCCTCGCGCTGGCTTCGCTGGCCGCGATGCCGGCGCTCGCTCTCATGCTGTCACGCGCCTTCCTGGCGCTGGCGCCGCAGACGCTGGCGAACACGCGTGCACGCGCACGTTTTCTGTTCCAGGTGGCGACGCTGCCCGCGCTGCTCTCCCTGGCGCTCATCATTCCATTCCGCGTGCCACGCGAGTTCATCGAGGTCGTGATCGTCCCGGTGGCGGTGATGATCGTCGGCGTGCCGTGGATGCAGGCCGCAGCGGCGTGGAGCGGAACTGCCCCGCGCCCCGCCGCACCGTCCACGCTCGCGCCGTGGCTGCTCGCGACACTGGCGCTGCTCGCTTTCTTCCAGGTCGTGCTGCGCCCCGGCGTTTCTTTCTGACGACGATTAGACTAGGCGCATGAAACGACCATTGGCATTCGCGCTGGCAATGTTCTGGGTCGCGGCTCCCGCATCGAGCGGCACGCTCGAGCTGCGCAGCAACCGCGTCTACATTCCCGTGACGATCAATGGCACCGCTACGGAAGCACTGCTCGACTCCGCGGCGGAGATGACCTTCGTCGACTCGAAGCTCGCGGCGCAGCTCGGCCTGACACCCGAGGGCAGTGAAACCGCGCAGGGTTCCGGCGGCAGTGCACAGGTGCGGTTCGCCAAGGGCGTGAACATTTCCGCCGCCGGCGTCGAGTTGAAGGACATGACCGTCGCATTGCTCGACATGACCGAACTTTCGCGGAAGGTCGTGAACTCCGAGCTCCGCATCATTCTCGGGCGCGAGTTCTTCGATGCGGCGCGGGTGCGCATCGACATCGAAAGCGGCACGATCGAAAAGCTGGACGCGTCGGGCGAACCGCGGGGCGTGAAGCTCGCCTTGACGTCGGCGCGCGGCATCGAACACTTTCCCGCCTCTGTCGAAGGCGTTCCGGTCGGCGCGGACATCGATCTCGGCAATGGCAGCGAAGTGCTGATCGGCCGGAAGTTCGCGCAGAGGCTCGGGCTGCTCGCGCCCGGGCGGATCGTCGAACGCAAGTCGGGCGGCGGCATCGGCGGCACGGTGGAGCGAGACATCGTCATCCTGAACGAGCTCACCATCGCGGGCGTGAAGTTCGAGAAGGTGCGCGCCGCCATCGATCCGCAGGCCACTGCCGGCGACGTCAACGTGGGTACCTCGATCCTGCGGCGCTTCGTGCTGGTGATCGACTTCGCCGCCCACGCGGTGTGGTTCGAACCGCGGCCGTGAACACCGCCGACCTCCTGCGCCGGCGGCTTTCGGCACAGGGACTCGCCCGGCCGTTGTTCGACGAGCCCGCGGCGGTCGTGTCCTGGTTCGGAGCTGTCCAGGCGCAGGACTACCTCGGCGCGCTCTGGGCGGTGGGGTTGCGAATGCGCAAGGCGACCGAAATGTCCGTCGAAGGCGCGCTCGCGCAACGCGCGCTCATCCGCTGCTGGCCCATGCGCGGCACGCTGCACTTCGTCGCCGCCGACGACGCCCGCTGGATCACACGACTGCTGGCCCCGCGCATCCTCGCGCGCCACGCGGCGCGCTGGAAACGCGAGTTCGACATCGACGCGAAGACCATCGCGCGCAGCCGTGACGTGATCGTCCGCGGCCTCGAGGGTGGCAGGCGACTGGAGCGGGCCGCACTCTACGAGCTGCTCGAGACGCGGCGCATCCGCACCGGCAGCTCGCGTGGCCTGCACATCCTGCTGATCCATGCGATGGAAGGCACCGTGTGCCTGACCGGCAGGTCGGGCAAGCAGCATACGTTTGCGCTGCTCGACGAGTGGATTCCGACGTCGAGAGTCCTCGAGCGCGACATCGCGCTCGCCGAGCTCGCGACGCGGTATTTCACGAGCCGCGGGCCCGCGACCCTCCAGGATTTCATGTGGTGGTCGGGCCTGACGTCGAAGGATGCGCAGGCCGCAATCGGCGGCGCTGGAGAAAAACTCGTCCGGGCGGACGGAGAGCGGAGCTACTGGTCCGGCCGGCAGCGCGCCGTACCGGGCCGGCCGCGGGCACCGCACGTTCTGCTGCTGCCCGCGTACGACGAATACACGGTCGCCTACAAGGACCGCTCGCAGCTCCTCGACACCTCGAGCGACTCATCCGGCACCGGATTCGGTCTCCTGGGCCCCGTGGTCGTCGTGAGCGGCAAGGTGGTCGGCACCTGGACTCGCAAGCTCGCGAAGCAGGCCGTAATCACGCAGGTGAAGCTCCATCGCAAACTCACTCGTGCCGAGGCCGTGGCGCTGGACGCCGCGACCGGCGCGTTACGGCCGGTTCCTGGGACTCGACGCGGCAGCGGTCTAGCGTCAGAGCTTGGCGGAGATCGAGGCCGGCAGCACGCCGGTCGCGTTCGGGATCGAACTGCCCGCCGATGAATCCCACGTGGCGCGCGATGTTGCGCGCGTGGTCGCCGATGCGCTCGAGCGAACGCATGATGAACGCCGCCTCGATGGCGGCCTGCGTCTGCCGCACGTCTTCCATCGCGCGCGTGAGGATGCGGCGCAGCGCGGCGGCGTACTCGGAGTCCATCTCCTCGTCCTGGCGGATCACCGCCGCGGCGGCGACGGGATCGAGCCGGTCGAAGGCCTCGAGCGCGGCGCGGATCATCAATGACGCCAAGCCGGCCGAGCTGGCGCGCCTCGCGCGCGGTGGCGGCGCCCGGGCGAAAGCCGTTCGACTCGGAATCGGCCAGCACCGCGAGCGCCAGTTTCTTCGCCTCGTCGGCCGCGCGTTCGAGCTCGGTCACCACCTTGTCGATGGCGAACACGGCGCGCAGGTCCTGCGCCACGGGCTGACGTTTCGCGATCACCTGCAGCGCGGCCTCTTCGATCTCGGCGTCGTAGCTGTTGATCTTGCGCTCGCGCTCGAGCACCAGCGTGGCGATCGCACGATCCCAGTTCGAATAGGCGTTGACCGCGAGCTGCACCTGCTCGATGACCAGCGCGCCCATCGCGACCGCCTGGATGTGCAGCGACGACAGGTCGCCGTCGAATGCGCGGGCGGTGTGGCCTTCGAGACTGAGTGCCATCGCGGCGCTCTAGCCGAAGCGGCCCGTGATGTAGTCTTCGGTGAGCTTGTGGCGCGGGTTCGTGAAGATGCGGTCCGTCTCGCCCACCTCGATGAGGTCGCCGAGATGGAAATACGCCGTGCGCTGAGACACGCGCGCGGCCTGCTGCATCGAGTGCGTCACGATCACGATCGCATAACTCTGGCGCAGCTCCTCCATGAGGTCCTCGATGCGCGCGGTCGCGATCGGGTCGAGCGCGGAGCACGGCTCGTCCATGAGGATGACTTCGGGATTCACGGCGATGGTGCGCGCGATGCACAGGCGCTGCTGCTGGCCGCCCGAGAGCGAGGTGCCCGGCTGCTGCAGCCGGTCCTTCACTTCTTCCCACAGGCCGGCGCGCTGCAGCGAGCCGTGCACGATCTCGTCGAGCTCGACGCGATCGCCCGCGAGACCGTGGATGCGCGGGCCATAGGCCACGTTCTCGTAGATCGTTTTCGGAAACGGATTCGGCTTCTGGAACACCATGCCGACGCGCGCGCGCAGCTGCACGACGTCCTGCTTCTTGTCGTGGATGTCGTTGCCGTCGAGCAGGATGGAGCCTTCGACGCGCGCGCTCGGGATCGTGTCGTTCATGCGGTTGAGGCAGCGCAGGAACGTCGACTTGCCGCAACCCGAAGGCCCGATCATCGCGAGCACCTGGTTCTTCGCGATGTCGATGCCCACCTTCTTGATGGCGTGTTTCTCGCCGTAGATACACGTCGACGTTGCGGCAGCTGAAGATCGGATCCGGCACCTCGATGTTGCCGACCGTCTTGCCGGGCTCGATGGGCGCCTGCAGGGCCGAGTCGTCTGACACGCGCCCGCTGGGTTTCAGATTGATACCCGCCCGCTCCACTTGAACCGCACTTTCCATGGTCTCACCACCGACGTTCGAATCGTTTACGAAGAATGACCGCCGTCGTGTTCATGACGACGAGGAAGGCCAGGAGCACGATGATCGCGCCCGAGGTTTTTTCCGACGAAACCGCGTTCCGGGCTGTCGGACCACAGGAACACCTGCACCGGAAGCGCGGTCGCCGCGTCCGTGATGCCCTTCGGAATGTCGACGATGAACGCGACCATGCCGATCATGAGCAGCGGCGCGCATTCGCCGAGCGCGCGCGCCATGCCGATGATGGTGCCGGTCAGCATGCCGGGCATGGCCAGCGGCAACACGTGGTGCGTGACCGTCTGGATCTTCGAGGCGCCCATGCCGAGCGCGGCCTCGCGGATCGAGGGCGGCACGGCTTTGATCGCCGCGCGCGAGGCGATGATGATGGTTGGCAACGTCAGCAGCGTGAGCACCAGCGCGCCCACCAGCGGCGCCGAACGCGGCATGCCGAAGAATCCGATGAACACCGCGAGCCCCAGCAGTCCGAACACGATCGACGGCACGGCGGCGAGGTTGTTGATGTTCACCTCGATGAGGTCGGTCCAGCGATTGCGCCGCGCGAACTCCTCGAGGTAGATCGCCGTCGCGACGCCGATCGGGAACGACAGCAGCAGCGTCAATATCAGCGTGAAGAACGAGCCGACCACCGCGCCCCAGATGCCGGCCTTCTCCGGCTCGCGCGAATCACCGCCCGGTCAGGAAGGTCGTGTTGAACTTGAGCCCGAGCGCACCGTCCGCCTGGAGTTTGTCGGCCCAGGCCAGCTGCTGATCGGTCATCGGCCGTTCCGCCTCGGGCAACGCGCGGTCGATGTGGCCCTTCTCGAGCAGATCGACGCGCGTCGCTCGCCGAGCAGCCAGACCTTCTCGGTCGTTCCGATGATCGACGGATCCGCAATCACGCGACCCTGCAGGTCGAACGCGGCGCTGCCGCTCACGAGGCGCGTGAGCTCGCGCGTCGCCGCGCGTCCCTCGACCTCGGGAAATCTCGCCTTGAGCGCGGCGCGGATCAACGCCTGGTAGTCAGCCGCCAGCAGGTCGTCATGGTTGCGATTACCCGACGGGTCGACGACCTGCGGATCGAAATACACCGCGAGCCGCACCTGCGTCTGCCGGAAAGCGCCCAGCCCGTTCGAGAAGATCACCACGAACAGATAGACGAGGAACGTCATGCCGGCGGTGACCGCGGCGAGGCCCGTAGAAACGGAAGCGGCGCTCCGCCCAATAGCGGCGCTTCAGGCTGCGCTCGACGATCGCCTGGGTTTCGCGCGGCGTGCGGCGAGGCTTATTCGTATTGCTCACGGTATTTCCTGACGATGTGCAGCGCGAGGACGTTGAGGGCCAGCGTCACGACGAACAGCACGAGGCCGAGCGCGAAGGCCGCCAGCGTCTTCGGACTGTCGAATTCCTGGTCGCCGACCAGCAGCGTGACGATCTGCACCGTCACGGTGGTCACGGCTTCGAGCGGATTGGCCGTGAGATTCGCCGCGAGTCCCGCGGCCATCACGACGATCATGGTCTCGCCGATCGCGCGCGACACCGCGAGCAACACGCCGCCGACGATGCCCGGCAGCGCGGCGCGCATCACGACCTGCTTGATGGTCTCCGAACGCGTGGCGCCGAGCGCATAGGCGCCGTCGCGCAGGGACTGCGGCACGGCGCTGATCATGTCGTCGGCCAGCGAGGAGACGAACGGAATGATCATGATGCCCATGACGAGGCCCGCGGCGAGCGCGCTTTCGGAGGCGACGTCGAGGCCGATGCCCTCGCCCCAGCCGCGCAGCGCCGGACCGATGGTCAGCGCCGCGAAGAATCCGTACACGACGGTCGGAACGCCGGCCAACACCTCCAGCAGCGGCTTGGCCCAGGTGCGGAACATCGGATGGGCGTACTCGGCGAGGTAGATGGCCGAGAACAGTCCGATCGGCACGGCGATCACCATCGCGATGAACGATATCAGCAGCGTACCGGCGAACAACGGCACCGCGCCGAACGAGCCGGAAGAGCCGACCTGGTCGGCGCGGATCGCCATCTGCGGGCTCCACTGCGTGCCGAACAGGAAATCGATGGGCGAGATCATCGAAAAGAAGCGGAACGCCTCGAACGCCACCGACGCGACGATGCCGATGGTGGTGAACACGGCGATCGTCGAGCAGCCGATCAACAGCCATTCGATGACGAGCTCGACGCGATTGCGCGCGCGCACCTCGGGCGTGATCTTCGAGCGCACCACGAGCACCGTGCCGATGACCATGACCAGCACGAGCACCGTGAGCGCCAAGCGGCTGATGCCGCGCAGGTGGAGATACTCGGCCGCGGCCGCGCGCACGGATTCGGGCGCGGTGGCGGCGGGCACGTTGCCGGCCACGACATTGCGCACGTCGTTGAGCACGAGCGACAGCTCGTTCTTCGGCAGGTCGCGCATGCCTGCCGGCAGTTGATCCGTGACCAGTCGCAGGATGATGGCGTCCTGGAACACGAGCCACACGCCGATCACGGCGAGCGCCGGCAACGCGCACCACATCGCCGTCATCAATCCGTAATGGCTGGGAAGGGAATGAAGGTTGCGCACGCCGCGCGTGCCGCCCACGAGCGCGAGCGAGCGCGTCTTGCCGACCCAGAAGGCGCCCACCGAAAGGAGGGTCAAAGCAATGAGAAGAGCCGCCGGTGTCATAGGTGTTCTTGGTCTGGACTCTGGCCGTCTTGAGCGGCCACCTTGTTTAGCGCCGCTTTGTTACAGCTTCGTGAAAATGGCCGGGCGAAGCTCGTCGCCCGGCCGTGCGAGACTTAGAACCGGAAGTTCAAATCCAGCTGCAAGCGCTTGTATTCACGATCAAATACCGGCCCGATGACTACCGTGTCGTAGGGAAGCGTCGGAGTGTCGGTGTTGAACACCGTGACGTTCTGCGACACGTCGTTCGACAGCTCGTTCATGAACAGCGTGGCATTCAGGGTCCAGTTGCGCGCCAGCGTATAGCCGCCGCGCAGGACGAAACCCTTCGTGTCGGTGTTGCCGTCGCCGAAGTCCGAGTCGAGCAACTGGCCGAACAACGCATCCTTCTCGACCTGCTGGTACAGCAAGCCGACTTCCCACGTGCCCTTCACCGCCGACGCGGCACCGAAGCTGATGCCCGCGGAGTAGGCGGTATCCAGTTTATCGTTGGCGGCCGCATTGACCTCGGCACCGTCGTTCTTCGCATAGTCGATGAAGAAGCGCAGCGGCTTGCCACCCACCGACGCGGTCAGATCGCCGAACACCTCGAGGATGTTGAAGTCGGACAGCAGACATGGCGTGTTCGCGGGAAGCGAACGATTGCATACCGCCGCGCTGGTGGACGTGGTGTTGCCGAACGAACTGCCGCCAAACAACGGGTTGTAGCCCTGCACGCCGTTGAAGTCGGTGTACGACGCCGCCACGGTGAGACGCACGGCGTCCGAGAACGGAATGCGGTAACCGACCTGCCCGCCGAACATGATGGAGTCGACGTTGGTGCCGGTCGTCGGGTTGCTGAACGACAGCGCGCGCTCGGCGAGCCAGTCGTAGTACGCATTGGCGAAGAAGTTGCCCTGCGTGAAACCGACGGAGAGGCCTTCCGGGTTCACGTCGTTGTCGTAGAACAGGCTGCCGCTGCGCACCCAGCCGTAACGTTGCTTGCCGGCCGTGACTTTCCATTTCGCGTTCGGCGCCCAGGTGACATAGGCGACGTCCAGTGCAAACGGCTTGCGGGAGTTCTGGCCGTCGAGGCTCTGGTTGCCCGAACGCGGATCGTCGTTACCCGACGAAAGACCGATCTGTCCGGTAATCGTGTCGTTCACGCGGAAGTTGGCGTTGAAACGCGCACGGATGCGATCGCGGTCGCGGTCGCGGTCGACGTACTGAACGTCGAAGGACTCGTTGCGATAACGCAGATCGCCGGCGAAGGACAGCGCGGTGCGTGCTTGCGCGACCACGTCGGCGGTCTTGTCGGCCGTCGCCTGGGTCTCTTCGGCGACCTTCTTGGTCTGTGCCTGCGACTTCTCGAGCTGCTCGATCTTCGCGGCGAGGCTGGCGAGTTGCGCCTTGAGCGCTTCGATCTCGGCGCTCTGTGCGAACGCGGTCTGCGGCGCGATGGCCGCGGCACCAGCAAGCGCGGCCGTGACGGCGAGGGAAATCAATTTACGGGTCATGGTGTGTTCTCTGACTATTTGGATGACGTTCGTCTTACACGGATCGCGTCGCCGCGCGCGCCCTTCGGCCACGCGCAGCGCGCGAACGATCAGAGCCGCAGCGGCTTCAGCGCCTTCGCGTCGTCACGAATCTTTCCGATTTCGGACTTGGTGGGCGGAATCAGGCCCTTGTCGGCGAGATAACCTTCCTCGCCAAGCGCCTTGTCGCTGGTGTATTCCGCGATGAATTCCGGGATGCCCTGGATCACGTTCACGTGTTGCTTCTTCACGTAGATGAACAGCGGACGCGAGGCGGGGTATTTGCCCGAAGACACCGACTCGAACGTCGGTGCCACGCCATCGACGATCGCGCCCTTGAGCTTGTCGACGTTCTCTTCGAGGAAGCTGTAGCCGAAGATGCCGACGGCATCCTTGTTGGCCGTGAGCTTCTGCACGATCAGGTTGTCGTTCTCGCCGGCTTCGACGTACGCACCGTCTTCGCGGATCGTGTCGCACTCGCGCTTGAAGCGCGGCTCATCCTGCGTGCGCAGCCTGTCGAGCCAGGCGTAGGTGCGGCAACCCGCTTCCATGTACAGCTCGACGAACGAATCGCGCGTGCCGGAGGTCGGCGGCGGGCCGAGCACTTCGATCTTCGTCGGCCGGCAGTTTCGGGTTTACGTCCTTCCAGGTCGTGTAGGGGTTCGGGATCAGTGTCGTCGGGTTGGCCGGATCCGGCACGTTCTTCGCGAGCGCGAGATACATGTCCTTGCGCGTCACGTTAGCGACGCGCCGCTCTTGTTCTCGGCGATCACGATGCCGTCGTAACCGACCTTGATCTCGACGACGTCCTTGACGCCGTTCTTCTGGCAGGTCTGGAGCTCTGCCGGCCGCATGCGGCGCGAAGCATTGGCGATGTCCGGGAACTGCGGCCCGACGCCGTTGCAGAACAGCTTGATGCCACCGCCGGTGCCGGTGCTCTCCACCTTGGGCGTCTTGAACTTGCCCTGCGGCCGAACTGTTCGGCCACCGTGGTCGTGAAGGGATACACCGTGGACGAACCGACGATGGTGATGGAATCGCGCGCCGACTGGGCCTGCGCTGCCGCGCCCATGGCACCGATGACGGCCGCCGCGAGCGAAGAAATGAGGAATGTGCGAGTCACTTGTGTAGCCTCCGGTTGTGACGGGCGGCACTTTATGACTGCAAGGTTGCGGAAATATTTCACGCCCCGCGGTTTTAACCAGACCGTCATAAAACTCCTTGATGCCACCGGGCGCGTTCCGTATAACGCGCTCCGATGTCAGCCACCGTCGATCTCACCCTCGATCTCATGGCCCGCAACTCCGTGACGCCCGCCGACCAGGGCTGCCAGGAAGTCATGACCCGGCGCCTTGCCGAACCGGTTTCGAGGTCGAGCACCTGCGTTATGGCAACGTGGACAACTTCTGGGCCACGCGCGGCAATGGCGGGCCGGTGCTGTGCTTCGCCGGCCATACGGACGTCGTGCCGACCGGGCCGCTCGAGGACTGGAAGAGCGATCCCTTCAGCCCGCCGTCGCGACGGACATCTCTTACGGGCGCGGCGCCGCGGACATGAAGAGCGGCGCTGGCCGCGATGGTCACCGCCACCGAAGAGTTCGTGGTCGCGCATCCGAAGCACAAGGGCACCATCGCCTTCCTCATCACCAGCGACGAGGAAGGCCCCTCGGTCGACGGCACCAAGAGCGTGATGGAAACGCTGCGCGGCGCGCCAGAGAATCGACTGGTGCATCGTCGGCGAGCCCTCGAGCGAGAAGCAGCTCGGCGACACCATCAAGATCGGCCGCCGCGGCTCACTGTCCGGCCGCCTCACCGTGCACGGCGTACAGGGTCACGTGGCTTATCCGCAGCTGGCGGAAAATCCCGTTCACACCTTCGCGCCGGCCCTCGCCGAGCTCACGGCGCGGGTCTGGGACAAGGGCAACGAGCACTTCCAGCCGACGACCTTCCAGATCTCGAACTTCAACGCCGGAACCGGCGCGCCGAACGTGATCCCGGGCGAGCTGAAGGCGCGCTTCAACCTGCGCTATTCGCCGGTGCAGACCCTCGACGGCCTGAAGGAAACCGTCGAGGGCATCCTCGCAACACGGCGTGAGGTACACCATCGAATGGTACGTCTCGGGCGAACCTTTCTACACGGCGCCGGGGCGTTTCGGAAGCTGTTACGCAAAGCGTCTGCCGAGACAGGCATCGAGGCCGAAGTACTCCACCGGCGGCGGCACCTCCGACGGGCGCTTCATCGCGCCGCTGGCGCGCAGGTCGTCGAGCTCGGCGTCATCAACGCGACGCATTCACAAGGTCAATGAGTGCGTCGCGGTGGCCGACATCGACCGCCTGCATCGCATATATCTGAACGCATTGAAGGAAATGCTCGCCTGAGCCTGCCCTGCCGCCGTTTCTGACACTTTTGTGACAGTGTCGCGGCGACCCTCTAAACTCCGCGCCTGAAATCGACGGGGATCAGCGGAAAACAATGAACTTCATCGCGCGTCTCATGCCTCGCGAGGGGCGATTCTTCAGTCTTTTCGATGGCCACGCCAAGCTCATCGTGGAGGGCGCGGTCGCCCTCGCGGACG
>CAVZED010000010.1:0-36011 GCA_963774045.1 uncultured Pseudomonadota bacterium | reverse complement strand
GGCAGCACGAAGTAGTCGGTGACCAGGGCGGAAAGCGCGGTCGCCAGCAGGCCCGGCCCGAGGCCCCCCATGTATGCGCTGATGATGATCGGGATCAGGAAGATCATCAGGACCGGCCGCTCGCCGACCCAGGGTGTGATTCCCATTCGCAGCAGCGTGGCCGCGACCGTGAGAATCAACGCGGCGACGTAAGGCCGCCAGCGAGGCGCCCCCTTTCTTGTCGCGGGAGTCGGACCGTCTTGCACGGCCTGAGGGTAAACCCCCTTGAGAGGCGCCCGGGGAAGCGACCGGGCAGCCGGTTGGCCCGGTGGTTTCCCCCGACTTGACAGTGGACCGGGTTCCGGCGGGTCCCGGAACTAACTGCTCGAACGGCGTTCATGCCGCGGTTCCGGCCGCGGCGGCCTGCGCGGCCAGCGGCACTCGATCCAGAAGGTCGAGCCACGGCCGGGCTCGGAATCGAAGCCGATCCGGCCGTGCATGTGTTCGACGAAGCGCTTGGCGATGTGCAGTCCGAGGCCGGTGCCGCCCTTCTCGCGCGTGCTCGACGAGTCCGCCTGCGAGAACTTCTCGAAGATGCGGTCACGGAACTCTCGGGAATTCCGGGCCGTCGTCCCTCACGCTGACCCGGACGACATCTTCCCCGGTCCGGCGCGCACGCGCACCGTGCCGCCCGGAGGCGAATATTTCGCGGCGTTCGACAACAGGTTCGACATCACCTGGATGAACCGATCGGGGTCGACCTCGCCTCACTGCCAGGCCGTCGACCGCTCGAGTCGAACTCACCTTGAATTTGCGCGCGTAGCCCTCGTTGGCGTCGACCGCCTGGTTACGAGATCCGCGAGCGGCAGGGACTGGAATCGAACGCATCTGGCCCGCCGAGAATTTCTCGAGGTCGAGGATTCGTTGACCAGCAGCACGAGCGCTCGCAATTGCTCTGCGCGATCTCGAGCAGCTCCTGCACCTTCGGCTGCAGCTCGACGACATCGCGCCGAGGATGAGGCCGAGCGAGCCGCGGATCGACGTGAGCGGCGTGCGCAGCTCGTGGCTCACCACCGCCGTGAACTCGCTCTTCATGCGTTCGACTTCCTTGCGCACCGTGATGTCCTCGATCACGCCGAGGAAGCCGGTGATCGTGCCGGACTCATCGCGCAGCGGCGTGATCGTGACGTTGACCGGGAAACGCGAGCCGTCCTTGCGCACGAAGGTCCACTCGCGCGTCTCGAGGCCGTCGCGCAGCGGGATGCTCGTGAAGATCCGGGACCACCGGCACCGTCTCGCCGAGTTCGGCGGACAGCGTGCGCGCGCGTTCCTCGAGCTCGCCGGGATCGAGGAACATGGGAATGGCGCGGTGGCCGATCACTTCGTCGGCGCGATAACCCAGCGCCTGCTCGGCGGCGCGATTGAAGTTCATGATGCGGTACTCCTCGTCGATCGCGATGACCAGGTGCGCGCTGCTCGAGATGATGCCGGCGTTGAGCGCGAGGGATTTCGCGAGGTGCGCGGACTTGAGCCGCGAGATCAGGATGTAGCGCACGGACAGCGCCGCGAGCGCCGCGACCAGCAGGCCCGCCGCCAGCACCAGCGGGGGCAGCGCCGATTTCTGGCTCGCGACGAATGCGGCCGTGGGCGCGATGCGCAGGGTCCAGGCCTGGTCCTGGATGCGCATCGAGGTTTCGGTGACCCAGCTCGCCGGCGGCGCGCGCGCGTCTCGTTCCCTGAAGTACACGACGCCGTCGTGCAGGATCGAGATGGAGTAGTTGCGCGACAGCTCGGTGCGCATCGCGCCGTGGAAGAAATCCTCGATCGAGAACATGCCGGCGATGAAGCCGTCGAAGCGGCCGTCCCTGCGCAGCGGCAGATAGGCGATGAAAGCGGTGTATCCCTGCACGAGCTTCAGCGGCGGCGTGAGCGTCGCGCTCGCGGTCGGCGGCGCCGCGCAGCGCCGCGGCGCGTTGCGGGTCGAACAGCACGTTCAGCCCGACGGCGTTCTCATTGCCCTCGAGCGGCTCGACCCAGCGCACGTGGTAGGTCGGGCCTATCCACTCGATCGCGCGCAGGCCGGGCATCTGCGCCACGTGATTCGCGGCATCGCGGCGCCACAGCCGGTATTCGGTGCCGCCGGCGGTTCCCAGCGTGCCGCCATGCGCGCCAGCGAGGCGACCCGTTCGTTCGCCTGCGAACGCAGCAGCGACCGATCTTGCTGGCTTCGTCCTGCACCTGTCGCAGCACGAACTCGAGCTCCTGGCTGCGCAGCTTGGAATACAGCGCGAAGCTGCCGGCGCCGATCACCAGGAACACCAGCATCGGCACCGCGAAGCGGCGCTCGCCCACCATCTGCTCGATGTGCTCCGCGCGCCGCACGGCGATGACGATCAACAGCAGCGCGAGCAGCGCGGTGAACAGCAGGCCGCCGATGAGGATGAACAGCGGATTGGTCGAGCGTTCGGCAAGCTCGAAGGCCGGCGTGCTCTCCCAGACCAGCGTCCATTGGCGCTGCATGATCTCGAGCGTGCTGCGCTCGGTGAACGCGGGATGCGCGTCGACGCCATGGCTCGAGTAGATGAGGGCCGTCGGACTCGCGCGTGCCATCGTAGATGCGCAGCCGGAATTCGGAGTCCTGGCTGTGAGTGAGGCCGTCGAGCGAGTTGTGCGCGATGAACGGCGCATAGGTCCAGCCGCGAAACGCCGCGCGGCGCGCCCGACGGTGCCGAGCGACACGTCGCGGTGGTAGATAGGGAACAGCAGCAGGAAGCCCGGCGACCGCGCGCTCGTCCTGGACGAGCACGAGCCGCCCGGTCATCGCCGGTTGCCCGGTGTCGCGCGCCAGCTCCGCGGCCTCGAGCCGCGTCTTTTCGAACGCGATGTTGAGCCCGAGCGCGGCGCGGTTGTCGGCTTCGGGCTCGATGAACCGGATGATGTAGTGGCGTCGCCCGCCCCGGCCGGGTGGACGCTGAAGTCCGCGCGCCGTCGGCGCGCGCCGCGCGCACGAACTCATCGAGTCGTCCGCGGACACGGGCTCGATCCAGCCGATGCCGTTCATGCCCGGAAATTCTCGCGCACCTGGATCGTCTCGACGTAGGTCCGCCATTCCTCGCGCGACACGGAGACCGAGCCCTGGATGAAGCCCGCGGCGCCGAGCAGGGCGTTGCCGTACGAGGCGATGCGGTTCTGCAGCGCCTTTTCGCTTTCGATGGTCAGCGTCTGGAACTTCGCCTCGCCGCGCTGGTAGTCGTTCTCGGTCGTCGCCTTCCACGCGTAGAACGTGAGGCCGAGCGGCAGCAGCAGCAGCAGCAACCCCGCGAGCGGCAGCCGTCCGATCGAGGCGCCGCGCCAGGTCAGCTCCGCGCGGCTGCCGGGCGCGAGCAGCACGAGCGGCATGAACACGAGCACGCCGAGCGTGTCGCCCGACCACCAGGCGAGCCAGTTCGGAACCAGCTCCGCGCGCGCGAGGATGCCGAGTGACCAGAGCGTGCCCACGCCGATCGTGGCGGCGATCACGCAATTGATGGGGCCGCCGATGCCGAGCAGCCAGAAGATCTGCCGCACCGAAGCGAGTTTCAGGGGCAGCCCCATGAGGCGCTCGATCAGCGCGCGCCCGGTGACCGCCTGCAACGTCGAGCCGACGGCGATGAGAAGAGCCGCCAGCAGTTTCGCCGAGAACCACTCCGGTTCCGCGAACGCGCCGGAGTTGAGCGCGTTCAGTAGGAACGATCCGACGAACACGCCGGGCCAGAGTCGCGCGCCATGCATGATCAACATGCCGATCGCGATGCCGGAGGCCGGCCAGATGATGGTCGCGTACCCCGGCGGCACGGCCAGCAGCAGGCCGAGTTTGCCGGTGATCATGTAGAGCGCCGCGAGCAGCGCCACCCTGAGGAAGTAGTTAGAGCGCATGTCGCCTGCTACAATCCCCTAGGTGGGCTCGCGTTTCGGTCATGGCCAGTGTGATCTCGCCCGTAGCCGCCCATTAACCAATACGTTAGCGTGCACCCGCGCTGGATGCACGGCCGGTCGCACGAACATCGGAGGCGCGTCGTGAGCAGCTTCGAAAACGACATCAATTCGGGAGTGGTCACCAGCCGCCTGCGGGCGCTCGCCGCGGACATGCCCTTTCGGTGCTCGTCATCGATGACGACGAGCTCGAGCGAACCCTGATCGCCGACCGGCTGCGACCCGCGGCATCAAGGTGGGCGAGTGCGCCGACGGCGCCGAGGCGCTCGAGCGGCTGTCGAGGGAAAAAGTGCCGGTGGTCATCGTCGACTGGTACATGCCCGTCATGGACGGCATCGAGTTCACCGAGAAGTTCCGCGCCGCGAACGTCAACGACACCTACGTGATCATGCTGACGTCGCGCAAGGAGGATTTCGACTTCGCCCGCGGCTACCGCGCCGGTGTCGACGACTACCTCACGAAGGGTGTGCGCGAGCTCGAGCTCATCGCGCGCATCCACGCGGGCATGAATACCTATTCGCTGCGCGTGCAGCTGCGCGAGGCGCGCGCGGCGCTCGCGCTTGCATCGAAACGTCGTGACGCCGGCTGAGGAAAATCCGGCCGACGAATCGGTCATCACGCAGATCCAGCCGGCGCTGCTCGAAGTCGCGCCGCGCGTGCTGGTCGTCGACGACGACGAAATCATGGTCGAGCGGATGCGCGACCTCGTCACCGCGGCCGGTTTCGAGGTCACGAGCGCATCGAACGGCGCGGCCGCGCTCGAGTCGTTGCGGCGCGAATTCGCGCCCATCGTGATCCTCGACCGCAACATGCCCGGCATGGACGGGCTCACGTTGTGCAGGACCATCCGCGCGACGCAGTTCCCGGGTTACGTCTACATCATGCTGGTGACGGCGCACGACTCCGAGGAGGAACTGCTCGCGGGCCTCGAGGCCGGAGCCGACGACTATCTGTCGAAGCGGGTGTCCGGCACGCAGGTGATCGCGCGGCTCGCGACCGCGCGCCGCATCATCACGCTCGAGCACTCGCTCAAGCAGGTGATCGAGGAACGGCGTCGCATGGCGATGAGCGACGCTCTGACCGGCGCGCACAACCGCCGTTACTTCATGAACCACATGCGCCGCGAGCTCAAGCGCGCGCGCCGTTTCGGCAGCGAGGTTTCGCTGCTGGTGTTCGACATCGACCACTTCAAGCACATCAACGACCGCCACGGCCACGCGGCGGGCGACATCGTGCTCGTGGAATTCGTACGCCGAATCCAGGCCATGCTGCGCGGCTCCGACTGGTGCGCGCGCCTCGGCGGCGAGGAATTCGCCGTGGTGCTGCCGCAAACCAACCTCGGCGGCGCCGCGGTCGTCGCGGAGAAGATTCGCCGCGCCGTGGCCGCGGAGCCGGTGACGAGCAGCGGGGGGAACATCGAGCTCACGGTGAGCGTGGGCGTCAGCGGTCTCGCCTGTTTTCCGGACCGCGGCGAGGTGACCGCGGATCACCTGCTGAGCCGCGCCGACGATTGCCTGTATTCCAGCAAGAATGCCGGGCGCGACCGCGTGACCATCGACGAGTTGCCGGTCGTGCTGGCGTGAAGGCGCCGGTGCTCAAGTCGTTGCTGTACGTCGATGACGATGCGGACATCCGCGAGATCGTGCAGATGTCGCTGTCGCTGGATGGCCAGATGGACGTGCTCGTCGCAGAGGGTGGCGAACGCGCGCTCACCCAGATGCGCGTCGAGCAGCCGGACCTCGTGATGCTCGACGTGATGATGCCGGGCATGGACGGTCCGACCATCCTGGCGCGCATGCGCGGCGACGAGGAGCTCAAGCACATCCCGGTCATTTTCATGACGGCGAAGGCGAACCCGCAGGAGGTCGCGCGTTTCCGCGACCTGTCGGCCATCGGCGTCATCGCCAAGCCGTTCGATCCGATGGCACTGGGTAGCCAGGTCAAGGCATTGTGGAAGCTGCACCATGAGTGAGAACCGTGAAGAAAGGATGGCGGCCGCGCGCACACGCATGGCCGAGCTCGCCGCGAAATTCATCGATCGCTCGCGCGCGGACCTGGGCACGATGCGCGACGAGCTCGCGAAGCTCGCCAAGGGCGATGCCGGCGCGCTCGTCGAGATCCGGCACCTGGCCCATCGCATGGCGGGCACCGGCGCTACGATGGGGTTCGATGCCCTGGGCGAATGTGCGTCGCGCACCGAGGCGCTGATCGACTCGTTGCCCGCCGGCGTGCCGCCGGACGCGGCCACGCAGGCGCGGCTCGCCGCCGGCATCGATGCGCTCGAGTCGCAACTGGCGGACGCCCGGATAAAAAAGGAATAGCCGGGAAGATTTCCCGGGAAGAAAGGGCGGCCTCCGTACGTAGTACCTCCTGAAAGCAGGAGGTGCCGCCATGCGTGTGTTACTGATCGACGACGATCCGCTCATCCTCGATGCATTGGCCGAGCTGCTGCAGCAGTGTTTCGAGATCGAGACGGCCGCAGGCGGGGAGTGCGGCCTCGCGAAATTCTGCCAGGCACTGGTCGACGGCAGGCCGTTCGGCGTGGTCGTGACCGATCTCGGCATGCCGCACATGGACGGCTACGAGTTCATCCAGAGGATTCGCAAGATCGCGCCGCGTACGCCGACCATCCTGCTCACGGGCTGGGGCGAGCAGCCGGGCGCCGTGGGCACGCTGGCGGCGCGCGCCGACCAGGTGATCGCGAAGCCCGTGCGCATCGAGGAGTTGCACGCCGCGCTGAGCATCGCGCTCGGGTTCAGTTAGCGAGGGCTGCGACTTCCGCGAAGGACAGCGGGCCGCCCGCGAGTTCGCGCGCGACACGCTCGATCGCCGGCCATTCGCGCTCGACCAGTGCGAGCGCTTCGCGGCTGGCGGAGATGAACTGGGCATCACTCAGTCCGAGTGTCGCCAGTGCTTCGCGATCCTCGCCCGCCGCCTCGTCGGCGAGAACCTCGTCGAGCGAGAGCTGCAACAGCTTCGCCTCCGCGAATGGCCCCGCGAGCAGCACCACGGCGTCCAGCTCGGGCGTGATCGCGAGTCCGTCGTTGGTGTGCAGTTCGGTCCAGTGCAGGGCGCCGTCCGTCTGCGCGTCGTCGTCCGGAACGGCGGTGACGTGATCGAACACGAGTCCGAGGCGCAGCGCGATGACCGCATGGCCTGCTTCGTGAATCGAGGTGATCTGAAGTTCGTTCATCGCTGGATATTCGACCGGGCGGTGGATTCTGACCGATCCCGCAATCGAACATCGATGAGCTCTGGCGGGGTATTCTGGTCACCGCCTGGCTGCCTGTCCGGAGTTCGCATGAAGTCTTCGCGCCTGCTTGCACCGCTTCTTTTCGCATTCGGAGCGCCGGTCCACGGGCAGCCGGCACCGGTGACGATCCACGCCGATCGCGTGGTCGGTGAGATTCGTCCCATCTGGAACTATTTCGGCTACGACGAAGCCGGCACGACGCTCACGCGCGAGGGGCGTCACCTGCTGGCCGAGCTGAACACCCTGAGTGCCGAGCCAATCCGCATCCGCGTCCACCATCTGCTCACCAGTGGCGACGGCACGCTTGCGCTGAAATGGTCGAGCACCAACGTCTACTCGGAGGATTCCGCCGGCAACCCGCGTTACGACTGGACCCGGCTCGACGCGATCATGGATGAGCTCTCGCGCCCCGGCCTCGAGCCGTTCGTGCAGGCGGGTTTCATGCCGCAGGCCCTCTCGTCCCAGCCCGAGCCCTACACGCCGAAGCTCGTGAAGTCCGGCCTGCCACGCGACATGGTTTCAGGTGGCGCGTTCTATCCACCCAAGGACTACCTGAAATGGGAGGCGCTGATCGAGGCGTGGGCGCGGCACAGCGCTGAACGCTACGGCGTCGAGCGCGCTTCTGCGTGGTTGTGGGAGCTGTGGAATGAACCCGAGTCGCCGTACTGGCGCGGAACTCCGCAGGACTACTTCAGGCTCTACGATCATTTCGCCGTTGCGGTGAAACGCGCATTGCCGAAAGCACGCGTGGGCGGTCCGCACGTGACCGATCCGGGCTGGAAGAATGGCGACCTCTTCATGCGGGCGTTTCTCGAGCACTGCCGCTCCGGAAAAAACGCCGCGACCGGCGGCACCGGGGCACCACTCGACTTCGTGGCATTCCACGCGAAGGGAACGACGCGTCTCGATGAGAAGGGGCGCGTGGAAATGAACCTGCGCAATCATCTCAAGTCGATCGACACCTACGGCCGGATCATCGCGAGTTTCCCGGAGTTCGCGAATCTGCCGGTCTACATCGGCGAGTCGGATCCGGAAGGGTGTGCCGGTTGTCCGGCCACGCTCGATCCGCAGCGCGACTATCGCCGCACGTCGCAGTTCGCGGCCTATACCGCGGCCTCGTTCATGCGCAAACAGGACCTGCTCGCGCGCACTGGCGGCAATCTGCAGGGCGCGGTGTCCTGGGCATTCACGTTCTCCGAGCAGCCCTGGTTCAACGGCCTGCGGGCGCTCACAACCAATGAAGTCGAGCTCCCGGTATTCAACACCTTCAGGCTCTTCGCGCGGCTCGCCCCCGAGCGCCTTGCCGTTGAAGCGCCCGGCATGATTCCGCTCGATGCGATCATCGCCGACAGCGTACGTGGCGAGCCCGATGTCGGTGTCGTTGCCTCCATCGATTCCGCACGCTCGCGACTCACGATCCTCCTGTGGAACTACCACGATGTCGCCGGCGGCCACGGCGACCGCCGCGAGTTGCGTCTGACGATTGCGGGACTTCCGGCCGGCCGCAATGCCGCGAAAGCGGTCGAACTCGCCATCGACGACGTTTCCGGCAACGCCTACACCGCGTGGCTCGCGATGGGTTCGCCGCAAGCACCCACGGGTGAGCAGATCGCCAGACTGCGCGCCGCGGCGACGATGCGCGCGGCTCCGCGTGCCTTGACCAGGACTGCCGCGGGCCAGGCGCGGCTCGACGTGACCCTGCCGCGCCAGTCGGTGAAGCTGATCGAGATTGACCTCTAGACGAATATCCAGTCGGTAAACGGTGACGGTTCTGGTCTTGCGTCAGCGCGCGCTGACAGCCCCGTGTGCCCTGACAACGACGACGGGAGGCGTCGGTCGCCGCTGGGGAATGGCGCAGGCATCGCCGACGATGCCTCGGTGACTCGTAGCCGAAGAATCCTGATCGTGGTCGGCGCGGTCGTGGCGATTCTCGTCGCCGCGCGGCTCGCCCTGCCGTACGTCGTCAAGAACTACGTCAACGACCAGATGGCGACGCTGGATTCGTACGACGGGCACGTCGGCGACATCGACATCCACCTCTGGCGCGGCGCGTACAGCATCGACGGAATCGAAATCTTCAAGAAAGGCGGCGCGCGCCCGGTGCCTTTCTTCAAGTCGGCGAAGATCGACTTGTCGGTCGAGTGGCGCAGCCTGTGGCGCGGGTCGATCGTCTCCGAGGCTTCGTTCCTGGCGCCGGAGGTCAACCTCGTGCAGGCGAAGTCGAAGGAAGACTCCCAGCTCGGCAGTGAAGAGAACTGGAACCGGCGGCTCGAAGAACTGTTCCCGTTCCGATTCAACACGATCGAGGTCGTGGACGGCACGGTGCGCTTCCTCGCGCCGGGGATCAGCACGAAGGATGCGATCACCGCGCGCAACGTCGACGGCGAGATCACGAATCTCACGAACGTGGCCGAATCCGGCAAGCAGACCTTCGCCGGATTCCAGGTCACCGCGGATGTGCTCGAAGGCGCGCCCGCGAAAGTCGCCGGCAGTGTCGATGCGTTTGCCGCGACTCCGACCTTCGACGTGAACATGGAGGTCAAGCAGGTGAAGCTGCCACAGGCGAACCCGTGGCTGCGCGAGTACATCAAGGCGGACGCGGAAGCCGGCGACTTCGAGCTGTACATGGAGATCGCCGCGGCCGACAACAAGTTCACGGGTTACGCGAAACCGATCCTGCAGAACGTCGACCTGTATCGCTCGGGTGAGCCCGAGGAAAATCCGCTGAAGCGACTCTGGGAAGGCTTCCTCGACTTCGCCGCGAACGTGCTCGAGAACCCCGACGCGGACCAGGTCGCCGCGCGCATTCCGTTTACGGGGACCATCAAGGATCCGGAGACGAACCTGTTCGCGACCATTTCGAGCGTGCTGCGCAACGCATTCATCAGCGCGTTCGCGCGCTCGCTCGA
This sequence comes from uncultured Pseudomonadota bacterium, assembly GCA_963774045.1. Classification (GTDB taxonomy): domain Bacteria; phylum Pseudomonadota; class Gammaproteobacteria; order Steroidobacterales; family Steroidobacteraceae; genus CADEED01. The sequence goes on along the minus strand of CAVZED010000010.1, from coordinate 25,898 downwards.
AGGCTCGATCACGTTGCGCGACGTGAAGCAGAACCTGCAGGACATCGATCCGTCGCCCCGCGATGAAGAAGGCGGCCAAAAGGAAGGCGACGACAAGAAAGAAGAAGAGTCGACCAAGACAAAGCCGGGGCCGCCGGGCAAGACGCCGGGTTAGCCGGGTTCGAATAGTTCGCACTTTGGCGCAAACGTTCGTGTATCGGGCGCTGGATTGAAGTAATTTTCGGCCTGGCCAGTGGGACAGGCTGATGCTCGAACAGAAGATCAACGAGATATTCGGCGACGACGAGCCCTCCGGCTTCGGTACCGGTTGGTGGAGCGGCGTCCTGTCGGCCTTCTTCGGCTTCCTGGCGTTCGGCGCGGTGTTGTGCCTGCATTTCCCGCAGCTGCTGTCCTCGCCCGAGCTGCGGCCTCACTACCCGATGGACCTCATCCGCATGACGATCCAGGGCGTCATCATCGGGGCGGTCTTCTTCGGGCTCGTCTCGGCCATGTTGCGGCGGAAAAAGGTGCTCGCATTGACCGGCATGGCGTTGGCGCTGTGCGCAACCCTGTTGGGCGGAGCCAGCGTTCCGATCAACGAGGAGCTGGGCAATGGCCCGGCCATCGGCCTGGACTGGTTCCTGCTCGACATGTTGCTGATGACGCTCATCTTCTCGCCGATCGAAGTCCTGTGGCCCGCCTATCCGCAGCAGAGCGTCTTCCGCAGCGAGTGGCTGAACGACATCGTCTATTTCCTCTCCACGCACCTGCCGATCCAGATCACGAGTTTCATGATCATCATGCCGGCGACGCACATCACTTCGCTGCTGAGCCTGCCGATCCCGGCCATGATGAGCAAACTGCCGTGGATCGTGCAGTTCTTCCTCGCGGTGCTGGTCGCGGACCTGGCGCAGTACTGGATTCACCGTGGTTTCCACATGATTCGCTTCATGTGGCGCTTCCACGCGATCCACCATTCCTCCAAGGCGCTCGACTGGATTGCCGGCTCGCGCGCCCATCTCGTGGAAGACGTCGTGGTGCGCGGCGGCATCCTGATTCCGATGATGTTGATCTTCCCGCCGACCATCAACATGGCCTATCTGTTCTTCGTGAACATCCATGCCACGTGGGCGCATTGCAATTTCGGTCCGACGATCAAGTGGCTCGAGCCATACCTGGTGCAGTGCCGGTTCCATCACTGGCATCACACCTCCCAGCAGGAAGCCATCGACAAGAACTTCGCGATCCACTTCCCGTGGATCGACCGGATCTTCGGAACCTACTACCTGCCCAAGGACGACAGCTGGCCCGTGGCCTACGGATTGAGCCACGAAAAGATTCCGTTCAGCTTCTGGGGTCAGTTCTTCTATCCGTTGTTACCCCGCAAGCGGGCCGCCGGCTAGAACTCCAGGGACTTGAGCGGGATGTCCTGCGGCAACACCGCGCCGTAGTTCGACGCCTTCACCAGGCCCAGCCTCTTCATGACCTTGACCGTCATGAAACCGAAGTCGAATTCCGCTTCATCGTGACTCAGCCGCAGGAATTGCGGCGAGTGATGGTGGTTGTTCTGCAGGCAGGCGCTGAACGTGGCCATCACCGGCAACCAGTCGCCGATGTTCATGGCGTTGTCGTCGTCTTCGTAGCGCCGGTAACCCCAGCGCTTTTCGTGCGTCCAGTAGTTCTGGACCATGTTGACCCACACGGCGAACAGGCGCGTACCCACCCACAGCAGCGCGGCGAACGGCAGGCTGCCCACCAGCCACCACAGCAGCACGAAGTTTCCCGCCTGCGTCACGACGAAGAACAGCGTATTCCCCGCCAGGCGCATGGGCCAGGTCCGCAGGATCGCGTCGTTCGCGACGTTGACGTCGGTCTGGTACGGGAAATTGCACAGCCACAGCGTCTTCCAGAAGCCGTCGGCGGCGAGTTTGTTAGGGTCGCCGGCATGGTCGGCGTATTTGTGGTGCAGGCGGTGGCGGTTTACCCAGGTGATGGGATCGATGTAGACGCCGAAGGCATTGTTCACGAGCGAGAGGCTCTTGACGAACCACTCCTTGTAGTCGAGCGCGCGATGGGCGATGCCCATGTGGATGACGCACGAGAGATAGACCCCGGCGAAGAACCAGCACACCACGAGGTAGGCCATGCCGACCGCCATCCCGACCCAGGGTCCGAGATGTGCCGGCGCGAGCAACGCGCTCGCCGCTGCGTAAAGGATGAGGCACGCGTAACCGACCGCGTTGTAGATCTTCATCGACTCCCTCCCGATCGTTGAGGCAGTATTGTCGTCAAGGTTTGCGGGGAGGTCTAGCTATGGCACTGGCTGATATTCCTGTCGTCGTCGCCCGGAACGGCGAAGCGACGAAGACACGCAGCGTTGCACCGCCAGCGCGCAGCGCCTCGGAGCCGTATCGCGCTTACAAGCCGCGACCTTTCACGCGAGAAGAACGCGACAAGGTCACGATCCTGTTTGGAAATCTGCATTGGCGCGCGGAGCGCGTCATGCAGGGCGTGTTCACGAACCTCGGCTACCGCACGCAGATCCTGCCGACCGCGACGCGCGAGGACCTGCTCACCGGCCGCGAGGTCGCGGACATCGGCCAGTGTTGCCCCACCAGTTTCACCGCGGGCAATCTCGTCAATACCCTGCGGCGCGAAGCGAAGAGCACGAGCGCCGAGGAAGTCTCGAAGAATTTCATCTACCTCACCGCCGGTTCCTGCGGCGCGTGTCGCTTCGGTCAGTACCACCAGAGTTACGAGCTCGCGCTGCGCAACTCCGGGCTGAACGGCTTCCGCATGTTCCTGATGGGGCAGGGCGGACTCGACCAGGGTGCGACGGACGGCGGCGGGCTCGATCTCAATCTGCCGCTGCTGCTCGGCTCCGCGTGGTCGGTGTTGCTCGCCGACGTGGTGCAGGACATCGAGTACCAGGCCCGCCCCTATGAAGTGAAACCCGGCGAGACCGCGCGCGCCGCGCAGGACGCCGTCGAGATCCTGCACCGGGCCATGCTGGAACGGCCGGCGCGCGGCCGGAAATGGCGTTCGCTCGCCTGGCATCTCGGCACGCCGTATTTCGTCAGGGCGATGCAGGAAGTGCGGCGGCGCTTCGATGAGGTCGAGGTGGACCGCCTGCGAATGAAGCCCAAGGTCAAGATCACCGGCGAGTTCTATCTGCAGACCGTGGAGGGCGATCCGAACTACAACATCCACCGCTGGCTGGAGGCGGAGGGCGCCGAGGTCTACCCGGCCGTGATCGTCATCTGGTTCGATTACCTGATGCGCATGGCCGCGCAGGAATTCGAGGACCACATCGGCATCGACCGCGGCGCGTACCTGAAGATGAAATCGATCCATGCCGCGCAGGGACTGCTGCGCTGGACGTACGGTCGCATGCGCAACGCGCTCGGCGGCGTGCCGCACGAGCTGCCGCAGCAGGCGTTGTTGCGCGATCTCGCGAAACCTTACTACCACAGCCGGCTGAACGGCGGCGAAGGCGACATGCTGATCGGCAAGGCGCTGTGGGCACACCAGAAAAAGAAAGCGCACATGATCTGCGAGCTCTCGCCGTACTCGTGCATGCCGAACACCATGAGCATCGGCGCGATGTCGGCCGTGCTCGGCAAACATCCCGACCTGCTGTACGCGCCGCTCGAGATCAAGGGCGACGCGGAAGTGCACGCGCTGTCGCGCTGCCAGATGATCCTGACCGAGGCGAAGAAGCGCGCGCAGAAGGAGTACGACGAGGTGCTGGCGCGCATCGGCAAGTCGCCGGAGGAACTGCGCCGGCGCGAGACGCCCGAGATGCGGCGCGCGACGTACCGCGTGCCGCGCCACGGGGTCACCGGCACGGCCGCGAACTACGCGCTGCACCTCGCGCAATGCCCCCCATGTTGATCGTCGGCCTCGACGTCGGCTCCACCACCGTGAAAGCGGTGGTCGTGGAAGACGGGACGGTGCGCTGGCAACACTATTCGCGCCACAACACCAAGCAGGCGGAAATGGTGCTCGAGTTCCTGGCGCGCATGGAGAGCGAATGCGGCCTGACGCCGGGGCGCGACCGCATCTACGTCACCGGCTCGGGTGCCGGAATGCTCGCGCCGTTGATCGGCGCGAAGACGGTGCAGGAGGTCGTGGCAGTATCGGCGGCGGTCGAGAAGCTCCACCCCGACGTGAACTTCGTCTCCGAGATCGGCGGCGAGGACATGAAGACGCTGTTTTTCACACCGAGCGGCGACGGCAAGTCGAAGCAGGTCTTCATGCAGTCGGCCTGCAGCGGTGGCACCGGCACTTTCATCGAGAAGACCGCGCGCAAGTTGCAGGTCAGCCAGGAAAAGCTGGCGCAGGCGGGCTACGACGGCTACGACCTGCACCGCATCAGCTCGAAGTGCGGCATCTTCGCCGAAGCGGACGCGAACACGCTGGTCAAGTCCGGCGTGCCGGTGGAGGAAATCGTCGCCAGCCTGTTCGAGGCCGTGGTCTACCAGAACCTCGCCACGCTCACCAAGGGCAACACGCCGACGCCGGGCGTTTTGTTGTTAGGCGGGCCGAACCTGTTCTTCCGCGGACTGCAGGAGGCCTGGCGATTCCATCTCGGCAAGTTGTGGAAGGAACGGAAGGTCGAGGCCGATCCCGCGAGCGCGATCCAGGTGCCCAGCGAGGCGGTCTACTACGCCTGCCTCGGTTGCATCGAGATCGCCGGTGGCGAGACCGGCATCGGCAGGTACGGCGGCCGGGAGAAGCTGGCGCACTGGATCGAGAAAGGGCAGTGGGAAGCCAAGGCGAAGGACGGCGCGAAGGGCCTGGTGAAGGACGCGGGCGAGCTCGAGAGCTTCGTCGCGAAGTACTCGACGACCGGCCGGCAGGAGAACCGCAGCTCCTCCGCCCTGGTGGTGGTCGGCTGCGACTTCGGCAGCACCACCGCGAAGGCCGTGGTGTTGTCGCCGGAGCGTGAGCTCCTGTTCAGCTGCTACGCGCCATCCAACGGCAATCCCATCGAAGACGCGAAGTCGCTGTTCCGGCAGTTGCGGCAGGCGGGCTTCGGGAAGTTAGGGGCACTCGCGTTGACCGGGTACGGCAAGGACCTGCTCAAGGAGGTCATCGGCTCCGATCTCGGGATCGTCGAGACCGTGGCCCACGCCACCGCGGCGCTGCACTACTTCCCGGATGCGGACGTGATCTGCGATGTCGGTGGCACCGACGTGAAGATCATGATCCTGCGCCAGGGCACGGTGTCGGACTTTCGGTTGAATTCGCAGTGCTCGTCGGGCAACGGCGCGTTCCTGCAGGGCGTCGCCGAGCGTTACTCGGTGCCGCTCGAGCAGTACGCGGATCACGCGTTCGCTGCGAAGGCGGTACCCGCGCTCGCGATGGGCTGCGGCGTATTCCTGCAGTCGGACATCGTCAACCAGCAGCGCAAGGGATGGTCCGCCGACGAAATCATGGCGGGGCTCGCGGCGGTGCTGCCGCTCAACGTGTGGGTGTATGCCGGCCAGTTGCAGAATCTCGCCGCGGCGGGCCGCAAGTTCATCCTGCAGGGCGGCACGCATCGCAATCTCGCGGTGGTGAAGGCGCAGGTCGATTTCATCAGCTCGAAGGTGCCCGACGCCGAGATCGTGGTGCATCCGTACTCCGGCGAGGCGGGCGCCATCGGCGCGGCGCTGTGCGCCGCCGACCGGCTGCAGACGGGCGTCGCGACGCGCTTCCGCGGATACGACGTCATCGAGTCGCTGCAACACGTGAGCACCACCAACGAGCACACGACCTGCACCTGGTGCCCGGTGAGCTGCAAGCGCACGTTCATCGACGTGCGCGTGCCCGATGGCAAGGGCCGGCCGTGGAGCAAGGTGCCGCTCGGCACCGGCTGGGAGCGCGTGATCAGTGGCAACTCCTGTCCGAAGGGTTTGCTGGAAGACGCCAACGAGATGCGGATCGTGAAGAAGAACATGGAGAGCACGCGGGATGCCTGCCCAAACACTGCTGAGATGGTTCGCGAAGCCGCCTTCCGCCGCGCCAGGGTCACCGAAGTCGACAACTGAGCCGCAGTCGAAGCCGCGCGGGAAACTGCGCATCGGGATCCCGCGGGTCCTCAATCTCTGGTCGACGCACCAGTTCTGGATCGGCTTCTTCGGCGCGCTCGGCATCGACGCGCGCCACATCGAATTTTCCTCCGACAGCTCGGAAGACCAGGCGCGCCAGTTCGCCAAGGGACGCGGCACCGTCGACTGCTGCTATCCCGTGAAGTGCATCAACGGCCACTATGGCGAGCTGCTCGCTCGCGCGAAGCATCACAAGATCGACATCCTGTTCTCGCCGATGATCTATTCGCTGCCGTCCTATCTGAATGGCCACGTGCTTGCATCACTCGCGTGCCCGCGCGTCATGGCGGCGCCGGAGAACATCAAGGCGGGTTTTCTCAAGGAGAAAGATGTGTTCGCGGAGCAGGGCGTCGCGCACGTGGCGCCGATGGTGTCGCTCGGCGACGCGCCGCTCGTACCGAAGCAGCTGTTCGAAAGCCTGCACGAGGTACTTCCCGGCCTCACGTTGAAGGAGACGCAGCGCGCCACGCAGGCGGGGTTCGACGCGCTCGAATCCTTCGGCGCGAACCTGCGTGCGAAGGCGCGTGCGACGCTCGAGCACTGCGCGCGCGCCGACAAGCCCTGCATCCTGGTGCTGGCGCGCCCGTATCACATGGACCCCGGCATCGGGCACGAGATCGAGGTCGATCTGCAGGCCTACGGCTATCCGGTGATCTGGACGCAGTACCTGCCGACGGATGCCGACCTGCTCGAATGGATGTTCGGTGCGGACATCGCGGCCGGGCACATCAAGTCGGCGCTCGACATCGCCGACGTCTGGCCATCCTCTTATAGCGGCAACACGAACGAGATCCTGTGGGCCGCCAAGTTCGCCGCGCGCATGCCGTGGGTCGCGTGTGTGGTGCGCCTGTCGAGTTACGAATGCGGCATGGATCAGCCCACGTATTCGCCGGTGCAGCAGATCGTGGAGCGTTCGGGCACCCTCTTTTTCTCTTTCCAGGATCTCGACTCCACCAAGCCCGCGGGCTCGGTGAAGATCCGCGTGGAGACCATCGCGTACTACCTGGAAAAATATTGCGCGGGCATCGTCGCCGGCAAGAAGGCGGCGGCGGCGCCGGGTTGTCCGCTGCTCGGGTGAACAGTGGTCGCTAGATGCCGCTCACCTGACGCGGCATCTCGTGGTCGACGGCTTGCGCATCGCTTCCCGCGCCGCAGCGCAGCCGGCGTACGAAGCCCGGAATGTCGCTGGCCTCCATCGGGCGGCCGAGCATGTAGCCCTGGACGCCGGCGCATCCGGCAGCGTCGAGGAAATCGAGCTGGCCTTCCGATTCCACGCCCTCCGCGACGACGTGTTTCCCCAGCGCCGCGCACATGACGATGATCGATTCGACCAGCCGGCATGAGGCGACGTCGGCGGGCAGGCCGACGACGAACGAGCGGTCGATCTTGACGGTGTGGATGGGAAAGCTGCGCAGATAACTCAGCGAGGAATACCCGGTTCCGAAATCATCGAGCGCCAGTTGCACGCCGGACGAGGCGATGCTCCTCAGCGTGCGTTCCATCACCGGTCCCTCGGCCAAGACACTTTCGGTGATCTCGAACTGCAGGTCCGACGGATTCATGCCGCAGTCCGCGAGGATGGCGGTGAGCCTCTCCATGAGGTTCGACTCGCGCAGCTGGCGCGCGGAGAGATTGACGGACAGGTAGTCCACCGCCGCTCCCGCCTGTCGCCACGCCATGAACTGCCGGCAGGCCGTCATGAGGACCCACTCGCCCAGGGTGACGATCATTCCGGTTTCTTCCGCGACCGGAACGAAGAGCGCGGGTGAACGTCCGCCGCCATCCGGCCCGTGCGGCCAGCGCAGCAGCGCCTCCACCCCGATCGCCTGCGGCGGACCTCGCCCGACGATGGGCTGGTAAAGGAGCTTGAATTCTTCGCGCTGCAGCGCACGGTGCAATCCGGATTCCAGCGTCAGGCGCGCCAGCATCCTCTGCTGCATCTCGACCTCGAAGAACACGACCCGGCCGCGGCCGGATTCCTTGGCGCGGTACATGGCGATGTCGCTGCTCTTCAGCAGATCCTCGATCGTCCGGCCGTCGGCGGGGAATATCGTGATCCCGATGCTGGCTCCGATGTGGTGTTCGCGGCCGTTGATGACGACCGGCGCCTGCAGGCTCGCCAGCATGCGCTCGGCAATCTGCCCGGCGACGCTGGCGTCGCGCAGGTTGGGCAGCAGCACGGCAAATTCGTCGCCGGCCAGGCGCGCGACGCTGTCACCTTCCTTGGTGCAGCCGGTCAGGCGTTTCGCGATGGCCCGGAGCAACTCGTCACCGGCCGCATGGCCGGCGGTATCGTTGACGCGTTTGAAGTAGTCCAGGTCGATGTACAGGAGCGCACCCAGGCTTTTCGCTTCCAGCGTGGACTTCAGTGCCACGTTGACGCGATCGGCGAAGAGCTTGCGGTTCGGCAGGCCCGTCAAGGCATCGAAGTGCGCCTGCTCGTAGAGTTTCTCGGCGCGTTCGACATTCGCGAGGATCAGTGACAGCCGGTCCGCGAGATCGCCGGCGCTGATGACGGGCGATGCCGCAGAGTCTTCGCTGTCGGTGTGGCCGATGCACAGGTATCCGGAGAGCTGGCCATCGTGTCGCAGCGCATGCAGTCGGATCGTCTGTACGGACGCAGAGCAGCCAGCGGCCCGAGGACGGCCATGTTCGCCGCGGCGGCAGCGCCGATCTCCAGATACGGGTTTGATCGTCCAGCGTCGAAAAGGCCCCGGCGTCGAAGGCGACGCGGCGAACCGAAAGCTTCTCGGAGGACGTGGCGAACCAGTCGTACACCCGCGATTGTTCGTGGGCGTAGCCGTCGATGAGCAGCACCGACGCGCAGCGGCACCCGAGGACGGCGGCGATTCGCGGCAGCAGCGCATCGAGGATGCGCTCGAAGTCCGGCGTGCGCAGCAGCAGGCGGTCGATTTCCGCGAGAGTTTCGAGCGCGGAGAATTGTTGCTTCAGTTGTCCCGACATCGCATTGAAGGATCGCGCCAGGTCGCCGAATTCATCGTCACCGCCCGTCTCGACGAATGCGGAAAAGTCCCGGCGCGCCACTCTTTGCGTCGCGTGATTGAGCTGCTCCAGGGGGCGCACCTGGCGACGGATGACGGCGACGGAAAGCACGCTGACCAGCACGAGGGTCAACAGGATGATCGCCGGAAACGCCATTTCCACGTGGCTGCCGAGGCCGACCAGCGAGTGGCGGGGCTGCCGCGCAATCACCCGCCAGGAGGGCGACGAAAAGCGGCTGCCGAGGAACAGCTCCCACGACCGGGTGAGCCGGTCCTCCTTGATGTCCGTGATCTCCGCGACGGCTGCCGCGTCCGGCGCCAGGTCGATCCCGTCATCGGCGAAAGCCAGCGTTTCGTCGTAGTTGTCCACGACCAGCAGGTGGGCGTCGCCGGCGTAGTCCCTGGCATCGGCCCACAACCAGGTGGCCTGAAGCTCCGCCTCGAGCCACGCGCCGCTCGGCAGCTTGCGGACGAGGTAGATCTGGCGCGCGCCGAGCTCATCGATCGTGGACTCGATCGCGGAGTCGCCGCGCTCCACGGCGAGGCGCTGCCGGTCATCCAGTTCCGGGAGCGACCGCTCGGCGATGGTTGGAATCGAGCCGACCGTGGCGCGGCGCGCACTGCGGATCCAGTTCAGCTTTGCGACTTCTTCCTGCACGGACTCGTCGGTTGCGCCGCGCGCAGCCGTCAGCACCCGCAGCACGTCGTCCGCGCTGCCCAGGCGCCCGAGCAACGCCTGGCCATAACCGCGCGCCGCGGTGTCGAGGTCCTGTTCCTGGTTGTGTGTCAGCTGCGCATCGAATTGCGCGGCGAGGAAGAGCGTGGCCACCGACAATGGCAGCAGCGCGCAGAGCACGAAGAGGCCGACGACCCGGCGGCCGAGTCGGCTCTTCAGATACGTGAACTGCAGCGCCCCCATCACTAGTAGTCGGCAGCCAACCCGATGAACCCGCCGTTGTTCGCCATCACGATGTCGTCGCGGCTGGGCTTGGCGGTGAGCGGACGAACGGAATCGCCGTCGGGACCGACGCTGTACAGGTCGTATTCCGAGTTGATGGGCACCAGGTTCTTGTCCTTGCGCATGTCGCCTTTGCCGGTGAGGCCGTCAAAGGACAAATAGGCATAGGGCTGGCCCCAGGGATCGAGCATGCCGCCCTAGCCGATCGCAGCGAGGTCGGGCGGCGGCGCGTCGCGATTCATCTTGTAGGTTTCGATGGCCAGGTGAATCCTGGAGATGTCGGCGATGGCCGCGGACGTGTTGGCGCGCGCCACGTAACGCGCGTACGACGGCACGGCGACGGCGAGCAGGATCCCGACGATCGCGAGCGCGAGCATCAGGTCGAGCAACGAAAATCCCGCATCCGGTCGCTGTAAGCGCTTGCGCGCAAGCCGCTTGCCGAACGTCGACAACATCCCCACTGGCCCACCTTTCCGAAACTTGAATCGCCCGCAGACCTATGGCTGGTCATTTATCGGCGCACCAGGGTGAAGCGTGAGGCCGCGCGAACAATCAGGACGTGAGCTGAGTCACATCGATCCAGACGCCGAGTTGATACGGCGCAGACGTTGCGAGCGAGTTCACCCTTCCGGGCCGCACGGCCGGGACGTGACCTTCCATGGAAACCCTGGAGCCGGGCGGATGCCGGCCGGTGACTTTACAAAAGTGCGCGGCGTGCATGGGCGACGGCAACGGATTTCCGGGGCCGCGGGTCAGGTCGACATCAGGAAAGTAGTTAGGTGCCTTCGGCCGGGTCGATGCGCGCGGGAGCCGTCGCCAGGAACTGGTGGGCGGTGCAGGGATTGAACCTGCGACCCCTGCCGTGTGAAAGCAGTGCTCTACCGCTGAGCTAACCGCCCGCATTTGGGACGCGGGAGTTTAAAGACGCTCCCGCGTCCTTGTGCAACAGAACTGGCGCTCATTTCCCGCCGCCCGAGCCGTCGAGCCAGCGCTTCAGGCTCGTCACGCCGCGCTCGGCCGTTTGCCCGTCCCAGTCCTTGGCCGGCGACCCTTCGGCCCACCGTCCCCCGCAGGACTTCGCGCACGCTGGCCAGCAGCGTCGCCGGCTTCATCAGCCGGTTGGCTGCCCTCGGCTCACCGTTACCGGTCGTCTCGGCCCTGTTCCTCGCGCAACGTCGCGCACGGAATGCCGAGGTAGGTGCGTTTCTTCCTGCACGCCGCCCGATTCCGTGATGGCGCGCGCCTGCGCCGCTGACGAGGTTCATGAACTCGATGTAGCCTCAGCGGCTCGGTCGCCGTGATGCGCGGGCTGCCCGTCGATGGCGGCGAGCAGGCCGAACTCCGCCAGGCGCTTGCGCGTGCGCGGATGCACGGCGAACACGATGCGCAGCTCCGCGGCGCACCGCCGTGAGCACGCTCGACCAGCTCGGCGAGCTTCTCCCGCTGGTCGACGTTCGACGGCCGGTGCAGCGTCACGATCGCGTAGCTGCTCGCCTTCCACGCCCGAGGCGGCGCCGCGCGCATCGCAGGCCTCGATCCGCCCGCGCAGCATCTCGAACGAGTCGATCATGATGTTGCCGATGCGCTCGATCTTGGCGGCCGGCACGCCTTCGGCGCGCAGGTTCTCGTCGCCGTCGGGCGAAGGCGTCCACAGCAGGTCGGCGATCGCATCGGTGACGAGGCGATTGATCTCCTCGGGCATCGAGCGGTCGCGGCTGCGCAGGCCCGCCTTCGAGGTGCACGACCGGAATCCACAGCTTCGTGCCGACCATGGCGCACGCGGCGGTCGCGTTCACGTCGCCCACCACGACGATGGCGTCGGGCCGCTCGCGCAGGCACACCGCCTCGTACGCGATCATCGTGCGCCCGGTCTGCTCCGCGTGCCTGCCGCTGCCGACTTCGAGGTGATGTGCGGCTCCGGCAGCCGCAGGTCGCGGAAGAACGCGTCCGACATGTTCGCGTCGTAGTGCTGGCCGGTGTGCACGACCTTCACCGTGCACCAGTTCGCTGCGGGCCAGAGCGTGATAGAGCGGCGCCACCTTCATGAAATTCGGTCGGGCCGCGGCGATGAGGTGGATACGCTTGGTTTTCAAAGTGGGCGAAGTCTAACGGCAGAAAGCTGGGCGCATAAGAGCAATGCCGTTAACATGCCGGGCCCCTATGACGGTCATTACCCGATTCGCCCCGAGCCCCACCGGCCTGCTGCACATCGGCGGCGTGCGCACCGCGCTTTTCTGCTGGCTGTACGCGCGGCGCATGGGTGGGCAGTTCATCCTGCGGATCGAGGACACGGATCGCGAGCGATCGACCGCCGAAGCCATACGCGTGATTCTCGACGGCATGGCATGGCTCGGGCTCGATCACGACCAGGGGCCGTACTATCAGACGCGGCGTTTCGACCGCTATGCGGAAGTGATCGCGCGAGTTCCTCCGCGAGGACAAGGCCTATCACTGCTACTGCACGAAGGAGGAGCTCGAGGCGATGCGCGCGGCACAGCTCGCGCGTAAGGAGAAGCCACGGTACGACGGTCGCTGCCGCCACGGAGCGGCCCGCCGCGAGCGAGCCGCGCCGGTGGTCAGGTTCCGCAACCCGGACCAGGGCTCGGTCGTCGTCATGGACGTCGTTCACGGGCCGATCACCTTTCCAGAGCAGGAGCTCGACGACCTCATCATCGCGCGCTCGGACGGCACGCCGACCTACAACTTCTGCGTCGTGGTCGACGACCCCGACATGCGCATCAGCCACGTGATCCGCGGCGACGACCACATCAACAACACGCCCCGGCAGATGAACATGCTGCGTGCGATGGGAGTTACGCCCCCGGTCTATGCGCACGTGCCGATGATCCTCGGCCCCGACGGCACGAAGCTCTCGAAGCGGCACGGCGCAGTGAGCGTGCTGCGAGTATCAGGATGCACGGCTTTCTCCCCGCGGCGCTGCTCAACTACCTGGGGCGGCTCGGCTGGTCGCACGGCGACCAGGAGATCTTCACGCTCGAGGAGATGATCGCCGCGTTCGACATCGCCGATGTGAACAAGTCCGCTTCGGCGTTGAACCCCGACAAGCTGCTGTGGACCAACCAGCAGCACATGGTGCGCGCGCAGCCCAAGGACATGGTGCCGCATCTGCGCTGGCAGCTCGCGCGGCTCGGCATCTAGCCCAGGACGACGCGCTGCTCGAGGGCATCGTGCTCGCGCAGCGCGAACGCGCGAAGACGCTCAAGGAGATGGCGGAGAACAGCCGGTTCTTTTTCGGCGACTAGGTGACCATCGACCCGAAGGCGGCGCGAGAAACACCTGACGCCCGACGCGCGCGCGCTGTTGGCCGAGCTCGTCGCGAGATTCGAGGCGCTCGCCGAATGGACCGCCCCGGCAGTACACGGCAGCCGTCGAAGCTCTGGCGAAGGAGAAGCAGCTGGGCCTGGGCAAGGTGGCCCAGCCGCTGCGCGTCGCGATCGCGGGCGGGCCCGTTTCGCCGCCAATCGACCAGACGGCGGCGCTGCTGGGCGTGCCCGGGTGTCGGCCGGCTGCGGGCCGCACTGGCCTCCTAAGTGCCTCCCGGATAGGACATTCGGTGTGACGTAACGTCTTGACTTGGCGGGGCCCGCTCTGTAGCTTGCCGCGCCTCGCGTGGGGCCATAGCTCAGCTGGGAGAGCGCTTGCATGGCATGCAAGAGGTCGGCGGTTCGATCCCGCCTGGCTCCACCATCGATTCTTCTGCGTCCCCATCGTCTAGAGGCCCAGGACATCGCCCTTTCACGGCGGTAACGGGGGTTCGAATCCCCCTGGGGACGCCAGTTCTTCATTCCAAACGGCCGAATCGCCGCAAGAGCGATTGCCCTCCCGGCCCGGGCAAGGTCCGACGCACCTCACATTTCTCGCCGGATGAATCCGTGAACGCCCCTCGCCGGCTTTGCGCAGGCGTTATAAAGCGTTGCGTCGCACACCTACACCCGAGAACTCGCGCAACATGTCTGATCTCCTGAAGGAGGTGCTGATCCAGATCCGCGGCAGCTGGCGGTATCGTTGGACCGCGGTCGCCACGGCCTGGGTCATTGCCTGGCGGCGTGGGTAGCCATCGCGCTGATCCCCAATGAATACGAGTCGCGTGCCCAGATCCACGTGGACTCGGATTCGGTGCTGAAGCCGCTGCTGACCGGCTCGCCGTGGGCACGGACGTCAACGCGAGTGCCGCGACCATGTCGCGCCTGATCTCTCGCGCCCCAACGTCGAGCGCGTGGCGCTCGAAACCAAGATGATCGACGCCTCGAGCACGCAGGCCGACCGCGAATACACGGTGGAGTTGCTCGCGCAGAGTATCGTGGTCGCACGAGGCTCGAGCGACGCGAACACCTACATCCTCTCGTACGTGGACGAGGACCCGGTGCTGGCGCGCGACGTCGTGAAAGCCATGCTCACGGCGTTCGTCGAGAACACGCTGGGCGTCAAGCAAGCCGATTCCAACGAGGCGCAGAAATTCCTGCGCGACCAGATTGCCGAATACGAAGTGCGCATGCGCGAATCCGAAGAACGCCTCGCGGACTTTGAAGCGCAAGAACGTCGGTCTCATGCCGGGCGAAGCCGGCGACTACTACGCGCGCCTGCAGGCGGCGAACAGGCGAGCTCGAGGCGGCGCAGACCGAGTATCGCGCACTGTCGAGCAAGCGCGACGAGCTCATGCGCCAAGCTTGAAGGCGAGGAGCCGAGCAGGTCGGCGTCGTCGCGGGCCAACGACTCCGCCGCCGCGGGGCCCGCCGAGTCCGATCGACGCGACGATTGCCCAGCACAAGACCCGTCTCGAGAACCTGCTGCTGCAATACACCGAAAAACATCCCGAGGTCATCTCGCTGCGCGAGACCATCAAGCAACTCGAGACCGATCGCGCCGAACAGCAGGCCGCGCGGCGCCGTACCGGCGTGAGCGCGCCCGTGGGCACGAATGCGCTGAACATCAACCCGGTGTACCAGAGCATGCGCATCAGCCTGTCGCAGACGGAGTTGCAGCTGGTCGATGTCCGCAACCGCCAGTCCCGGGCTGCGTTTGGCCGCGAGCAGCGTCTCGCGCAGCGCGTAATTTGTCCGCAGCTCGGGCCCCGACGCTCTTGTCGAAATAGAAGCCGATCCATGGCTCGATCACGGTGTCGATATAAAGCGCGCCGATTTCGCGGCACATCGTCATGATGTCGACCGAGGAGGTGTCGACCGAGGGAATTTCACACAGAAGCCCCTGGCCGCCGCCTCGGTGAGCGGCGAGGCGGGGGACCATATCATGATAATTGTCCCTTACGTCACCGCCTGCTTGATGAAGCGCACGCCGTGCTGCTTGGCCGAGTTCGCCGTCCTCATTGCCGGTCGATGATGACGAACCGCGACTTGTCATATTTGAAATGCCGTTCGATCAGGGGCAGCGTGCCTTTGCCGATCGAGCCGAAGCCGATCATCACGATCGGGCCGGTGATCCTCAGCGTGAACGGTTCAGGTTGCAGCCATCATTGTCTCCAGGCAGGGCGCTCGTGCGCCCCAGCGTCAAAATCCCTGCTTTGAAAACGACAATTGCCCGCGGAAATCAAGATCTACCAACGGCACGCGCGCCAGAGCATTTTGCCGTAAAATGCTCTAAATTCGATACGTTGCGCGAATTCTTGTCGCAAAAGTGGTCTCCACTCTTGCGGAATGTGCGCGAAAGCGTTCCGTCATCCCCATGTCACACCAGATGGTCGGGCGCCAGCGCGCAACCATATATGCATGTTCGATTTGAATTGTCGCGTGGCCGATGCGGAAAAGTGTCCTCAGTTCGGTTGCGAGCGCGCTCAGGAAGGCGTCGCCGGGGTGCCCGGCAGGGCATCACCAGATGCGCTGTGAGCGCGGTCTCCGTCGTCGAGATCGGCCAGATGTGCAGATCATGCATCGCGGCGACACCTTCGCCGCTTGCGAGAAAGCGACGCACGGCGGCTGGGTCGATCGCCGCCGGCACCGCCGCCATCGACATCGCGGTGCTCTCGTCGAGCACCAGGTGCCCCAGACGATGACGGCCACGATCCGCAAGGCTGGTGACCGGATCGAGCCACACCCAGCCGGTGAGCCAGATCGCGACAGCGGCAGCCACAACTCCGGCGGAGACGGCAGCATCCGCGATCATGTGGAGATAGGCGCCGCGCAGATTGATGTCGTTCTTGTCCTGTCGCGAACAGGCCGGCGGTGATGCCGTTGATGACGATGCCGATGGCGGCGACGGCCATCATCGTTCCGCTCGCCACCGGTTCGGGCGCGAACAGGCGCTGAACCGCTTCGAGCGCGATTGCGCCGCAGGCGAGCGGCGATGTCCCGCGTTGAACAGCGCGGCGAGGATTGACGAATTGCGCAGGCCGAGGTCAGGCGCGGCGTCGGCGGACGCTTCGCCAGCGTGGCAGCGAGCCAGGCTGCGGCAAGCCCGAGGCACGTCGGAAAGATTGTGTCCGGCGTCGGCGAGCAGCGCGGTCGAATTGGCAAGGAAACCGTAGGCGGCCTCGATCGCGACAAAGGCGACGTTCAGCGCAATGCCGACAGCGAACGCGCGGCCCAAATCGGCGGGCGCGTGCGCGTGGCCAGAGCTCTGTCGTCGTGCTGATAATGCGTGTGGTGGTGCTGATAACTTCATTCGCGCAATTTAGCACCAGCGGTAAGCAGGAGCACTGCCTATCATCAGTGAACGCTATAACGTTACAGGAAGCCGGAGCACGAACCTAGAGGGTGTCATCACCGGGCTTGTCCCGGTAATCCCGATGAGGGAGGCATTATTGCCCACCTAAGCGAGATGCCGGTTTAAGGCCGGGAAAATTTCCCGATCCTCATCCTGAGGAGCCGAGCTTGCTCGGCGTCTTGAAGGATCAGGTCCGTGAAACTTGTTTGCATCGGGGCCTCAGGTTCGATGCGCTTCTTGCGAAGCGCTCCTCACCATGAGGAGCCGCTGCCAACGTTAGCTCGCTTTCTTCGCCGTGACTTCGATCTCGATCTTCATTTCCGGCTTGTAAAGTCCGGCGACGGCGATGATCGTTGCAGCGGGGCGAATTTCGCCGAGAAACTCCCCGCACACCGCGAACACCGCGTCGGCATCCTTGGGATCGGTGATGTAATAGGTCGCGCGCACCACATCGGCGATGTCGAAGCCTGCATCCTTCAGAACGCCAGAAATCGTCTTGAAGCAGTTGCGGGTCTGGTCGGCGACGGCGGCGGGCAGCGTCATCGTCGCGTAGTCATAGCCGGTGGTACCGGAGACGAAAACGAAATCACCGTCGACGACGGCGCGGCTGTAGCCGGCGGTCTTCTCGAATGGTGATCCGGTGGAAATCAGGCGACGCGGCATGGCTTGGACCTCAGTGATATCAGGATGAGGCAGGCATGCCGCGCCGGGGCGCCAAGATCAAGCGGCTTTCAGCATGGAGTTGCGGAGGGAAGGCCGCATCAGACGATCACCCACCCTGTCGCCCGTGGGCACGATGAGGCCGCGGGCGCCCTCAGCGCACCATCCTTGGTTCAAGGCCGAGCAGCCGCTCGCGCGCGAACGGCCCTGTCAGTTCCAGCGCCGAGGCTGCTTCAGCGTGGAAGCCGAAGCGGGCGTAATAGGGGGCATCGCCAAGCAGCACGATGGAATTCGTGGCCGTGCTGAGCCGTCGCCGCAACGGCGTGCCGCATCAAAGGCGCCGCCGATGCCGAGGTCACGCGGCGTCGGGTCGACCGCGAGCGGTCCCAGCATCAGCGCGGCGCGGCCGCCGGCATCGACATGCCACAATCTGACCGTGCCGACGATCTTGCCCTTGTGCATGGCGACGAAGAGGAGAGGCCACGCGCGGGCAAGCGGCCATCGCGCAGGCGCTGGCAGGTGCGACGCCGGCGGTCTTCGCCGAAACAGACGTCGAGCAGGGCTTCGCGCGCGGCTACGTCCCTCCCGCACGTTCTGCGCGAATCGCGGAACGGCTTGCTGGACGGAACGATCCGCGGCGTATGGATCGAAGAGGCGTCAAACGTGATGTTCATAGCATTCATTCCCCGCCCTGCTCGCAAGGCGTTGTTAGTCCAACCGGGAAGTGACGGGACGGGAGCCGGCGCACCGGCTCCCTGCGATATCTATCGATGATCCGAGCCGCGAAGCGGTCAGATCAGATGTGGGTACGTCCGCAGCGGCGGGAAGCCGTTGAAGCCGACCGAGAGTAGGTCGTCGTATAGGCGCCGGTGCAAAGGATGCGCACCTTGTCGCCGGCTCGAGGCGAGCGGCAGCTGGAACGGCGGCTTCTCGTAGAGCACGTCGGCGGAGTCGCAGGTCGGGCCGGCGAGGACGCACGGCGCCGTCGGCCCGCCGTCGTGCGGCGTGCGGAACCGGTAGCGGATCGATTCGTCGATCGTCTCGGCGAGACCGACGAACTTGCCGATGTCGAGATAGACCCAGCGCACGTCGTCCTCGATCGCTCTTCGGGAGACGAGCACGACCTCGGTCTCGATGACGCCGGCATCGGCGACCAGGCCGCGGCCCGGCTCGACGACATTTCCGTGATGCGGTTGCCGAAGCGCTGGCGCAGCGCACGCGGATCACCGGCCGTAGGCCTCGACGCCGGCACGTCTTGAGGTAGATGAGCCGGGAAGCCGCCGCCGATGTTGACGAGCGCAGTTGATGCCCGCTCGGCACAGTGGCGGAACACCAGTCGCCGCGTCGAGAGCGCACGGTCCCACGCCTTGCGGTTGCGCTGCTGCGACCCGACGTGGAACGAGACGCCGGCGGCGTCGAGCCCGGCGGCGCGAGCCGAGCACGATCGACCGCCGCCTCCGGGGCGCAGCCGAACTTCCGCGAGAGCGGCCAGTCGGCGCCACGCCGTCGCACAGGATGCGGCAGAACACCCTGAGCGCCGGGTGCGGCTCGGCGATCTTGTCGAGCTCGGCCTGCAGTCGACCGCGAACAGGCGAACGCCCCGCGCGAAGGCGCGGAGCGTGTCGCGCTCCTTCTTGATGGTGTTGCCGATAGGAGATGCGATCCGGCGTCGCACCCGCGGCCAGCGCCATTTCGATCTCCGCGACGGTCGCGGTGTCGAAGCAGGAGCCGAGCGAGGCAAGTAGGGACAGCACCTCCGGCGACGGGTTGGCCTTCACCGCGTAGAACATAAGGAAATCCGGCAGCGCCTGGGCAAAGGTCTGGTAGTTGTCGCACGCACCCGCTTCGCGTGATGATGCACCCATACAACGCCACCACCGACGAGCGTGGCATCGCCGAGGTGCGGGTCGCAAAAGGGGCTTACAAGCTTTTCGTCTCGCAGACCCGGTATGTGACCTTCGGCCTGCCTGTCGAAGTGACGGCGGACATGACCGCGAGGGCAGAGCTCTATCTGGAGCCGGTGCAGGAGCGCAACTGATCGTCCCCACCTGCAAGGACTTTCGGCCATTTTTTCTTCTCGAGGATTTGTCATGCACGTTCTTGTGAGATTCGTCTTCATCAGCCTGCTGTGCGGGTTGTTGATGTTGCCCCTCGCGGCGTCGGTGACGGTGTCCAAAGCCGAAGATGTCGGGATCTCGTCGCACCGGCTTGAACGCATCCAGCCGCTCATCAAGGCCCACATCGACGCGAAGGACTTCGCTGGCGCGGTGACGCTCGTCGCGCGCCGCGGAAAGGTCATCCACTTCGAGGCGCACGGGTCGACGGACTTTGAATCCACACAGCCGATGCGTACGGACACGTTGTTCCGCATGGCGTCGATGACGAAGCCGATCACCGCCGTTGCGGTCCTGATGTTGATGGAAGACGGCAAGCTGGTCCTGAACGATCCGGTGTCGAAGTTCATCCCCGAGTTCAAGAACCCGAAAGTGGCCGTGTGGAACCTGCCCAACGATCCGCGTGGCGCCGGCGTCAGGCTGATTACCGGCGGACCGCGAAGTGACGCTGCAGCACATCCTGACTCACACCGCCGGCCTGGCCGTGAGCACCGACGGACCGGCAGGCGAGTTTTTCCGCCAGGCGGAGCTGTCGCCGCGGATCTCGCTCGCGGAGTATTCGAAGCGCGCTGGCGGTCTGCCCCTCAACTTCCAACCGGGAACACAGTGGCAGTACACCTCCACGGTCGGCTTTGCCGTCCTCGGCCGCGTCGTCGAGCTCGTGAGCGGCATGAACCTGGACCAGTTTTTCAGGCAGCGCATCTTCACGCCGCTGGGCATGACCAATACGTTCTTCGACGTTCCGCCGAATCGCATGGGCGACGTGGCGCCCGTCTACACCCTCACGGCCAAGGGCCTGGTGAAACAGAATCCTCCCGCGCCGCTGCCGGCGGGCGTGGAGTTCTATTCCGGCGCGGGTGGACTCACGGGATCTGCCGAGGACTATCTCCAGTTTGCCAGATGCTGCTGAACGGCGGGCAGTTGAATGGCACTCGCTCTTGAGCCGGAAGTCGGTTGAATTGATGACCGACAACGCGATCGGCGATCTGGATCTGGCCAACTATCCGGAGCCGGGACAGAACCTGCGCGGATACGGTTTTGGTCTCGGCGTCCGGGTTCGCAAGAGCACCGGCGCCAGCGGGTGGCTCGGGAGCGTCGGCGACTACGGCTGGGCGGGCGCGAACGGAACCTACTTCTGGATCGATCCGAAGGAAGAACTCATCGGCATGGTGCTGATGGCGACGCGCGTCGGACGGCTGCGGACAGAATTTCCGAACGCCGTCTATCAGGCCATCGAGGATTAGGACCACACGGGCGAGTGTCGGACTCGCCTGCGGGCTCCGCGGCATCGCTCAGGCCGGCCTGAAGGCCGGCCTCTACGTGCGGCTCGTGCTACACTGCGGCCGCGACTGAGAGCTGCGCCACCCGCTGCCCGCATCAGAAACCAGGTACGCTCCTTCTCGCCTCTCCTGCGTTTGTAACGCCGAGCAATTCTGCTCAGGCCTGCCTTCAGCCTTTCCGCATTCGCCGAGCGATGCAGGAGTTAAATGCATGCAGCACCCCGGTTTGTACATTGGCGATTGCCGACGTAAACTTGGTGCTCATGGATTCACTCCTGCATCGCTCGGCGAATGCGGAAAGGCTGAAGGCAGGCCTGAGCAGAATTGCTCGGCGTTACAAACGCAGGAGAGGCGAGAAGGACGGACTCGTTTCTGATGCGGGCAGCGGGTGGCGCAGCTCTCAGTCGCGGCCGCAGTGTAGCACGAGTCGCACGTAGAGGCCGGCCTTCAGGCCGGCCTGAGCGATGCCGCGGAGCCCGCAGGCGAGTCTTTATTCGCCCGTGTGGTCCTAGTCCTCGATTGCCTGATAGACCGCGTTCGGAAATTCCGTGCGCAGGCGTCCAACGCGCGTCGCCATCAGCACCATGCCGACGAGTTCTTCCTTCGGATCGATCCAGAAGTAGGTCCCGTTCGCGCCTGCCCACCCGTAGTCGCCGACGCTCCCCAACCAGCCGCTGGCGCCGGTGCTCTTGCGAACGCGGACGCCGAGGCCGAAGCCGTATCCGCGCAGGTTCTGTCCTGGTTCCGGATAGTTCGCCAGATCCAGATCGCCGATCGCGTTGTCGGTCATCAATTCGACCGACTTCCGGCTCACAAGGCGAGTGCCGTCCAACTGGCCGCCGTTGAGCAGCATTTGGCTGAACTGCAGATAATCCTCGGCCGATCCGGTGAGTCCACCCGCGCCCGAATAGAACTCGACACCAGCCGGCAGCGGCGCTGGAGGATTCTGTTTCACGAGGCCCTTGGCCGTGAGTGTGTAAACGGGCGCCACATCGCCCATGCGATTCGCCGGAACGTCGAAGAACGTATTGCTCATGCCTAGCGGCTTGAAGATGCGCTGCCTGAAAAACTGGTCCAGGTTCATGCCGCTCACGAGTTCGACGACGCGGCCGAGGATGGCAAATCCCATCGTGGAGGTGTACTGCCACTGTGTCCCGGGTTGGAAGTTGAGCGGAAGGGCGCCGGCGCGCTTCGAATACTCCGCGAGCGAGATGCGCTGCGACAGCTCCGCCTGCCGAAAGAACTCGCCTGCCGGTCCGTCGGCGCTCACGGCGAGGCCGGCGGTGTGAGTCAGGATGTGCTGCAGCGTCACCTCGCGGTCCGCGGTGATCAGCCTGACGCCGGCGCCACGCGAATCGTTGGGCAGGTTCCACACCGCCACTTTCGGGGTCTTGAACTCGGGGATGAACTTCGACACCGGATCGCTCAGAACCAGCTTGCCGTCTTCCATCAACATCAGGACCGCAACGGCGGTGATCGGCTTCGTCATCGACGCCATGCGGAACAACGTGTCCGTACGCATCGGTGTGTGCGATTCAAAATCCGTTGACCCGTGCGCCTCGAAGTGGATGACCTTTCCGCGGCGCGCGACGAGCGTCACCGCGCCAGCGAAGTCTTTGGCGTCGATGTGGGCCTTGATGATCGGCTGGATGCGTCCAAGCCGGTGCGATGAGATCCCGACATCTTCGGCTTTGGACACCGTGACCGACGCCGCGAGGGGCAACGTCAACAGCGCGCACAGAAGGCTGGCGAAGACGACTCTCACAAGAACGGGCATGACAAATCCTCGAGAAGAAAAATGGCCGAAAGTCCTTGCAGGTGGGGACGATCAGTTGCGCTCCTGCACCGGCTCCAGATAGAGCTCTGCCCTCGCGGTCATGTCCGCCGTCACTTCGACAGGCAGGCCGAAGGTCACATACCGGGTCTGCGAGACGAAAAGCTTGTAAGCCCCTTTTGCGACCCGCACCTCGGCGATGCCACGCTCGTCGGTGGTGGCGTTTGTATGGGTGCATCATCACGCGAACGAATGCGATTTGACGCTTGCCCGAGCTTCGCCCGCGCGCTGCCGGCTTCCCGCGTCTTCTACGCGGTGAAGGCCAACCCGGCGCCGGAGGTGCTGGCGCTGCTGGCCGCGCTCGGCTCCTGCTTCGACACCGCCTCGCGCGGCGAGATCGACCTCTGCTCGCCGCTCGGCGCGCGCCGGACCGCATCGCCTTCGGCAACACCATCAAGCGGCGCGCGACATCGCGCACGCCCACGCGCTGGGCGTCGCCAGTTCGCCGTCGACGCCAGGACGAGGTCGAGAAGATCGCCCGCGCCGCGCCGGGCGCCGGGTGTTCTTCCGCATGCTGTTCGACGGCGCCGGCGCCGACTGGCCGCTGTCGCGCAAGTTCGGCTGCGCGCCGCACATGGCGCTGCGACTGATCGACCACGCCCGCGACTCGGCCTCGACGCCGCCGGCATCTCGTTCCATGCCGGCTCGCAGCTGCGCGAGACCGACGATGTGGGACCGCGCCCTCGCGCGGCGCCGCGATCGTTCCGCGACTGCGGCGGAGCGCGGCATCAACCTGCGCATCCTCAATATCGGCGGCGGCTTCCCGGCCTTCTACCGCAAGCAGGTGCCGGCGGTCGAGCCTACGGCCGGGCGATCTTGCAGTGCGCTGCGCCACCGCTTCGGCAACCGCATCCCGGACGATCGTCGAGCCCGGCCGCGGCCTGGTCGCCGAGGCCGGCGTGATCGTCGCCGAGGTCGTGCTCGTCGCGCAAGAAGAGCGACCAGGACGACCGCGCGCTGGGTCTATCTCGACATCGGCAAGTTCTCCGGCCTCGCCGAGACGATGGACGAGGCGATCCGCTACCAGTTCGAGACGCCGCACGACGGCGCGCGCGACCGGCCCCTGCATCCTCGCCGGCCCGTCCTGCGACTCGGCCGACGTGCTCTACGAGAAGCGCCGTCCAGCTGCCGCTCGGCGCTCGAGGTCGGCGACAAGGTGCGGATCCTCTGCACCGGCGCCTACACGACGACCTACTCCTCGGTCGGCTTCAACGGCTTCCCGCCGCTGCGGACTACCACATCTGATCTCACCGCTTCGCGGCTCGGATCATCGATAGTCGCAGGGAGCCGGTGCGCCGGCTCCCGTCCCGTCACTTCCCGGTTGGAATGACAACGCCTTGCGAGCGGGGCGGGGAATGAATGCTATGAACATCACGTTTGACGCCTCTTCGATCGGATACGCGGCGGATGGTTCAGTCCAGCAAGCCGTTGCGCAATTCGCGCAGAACGTGTGCAAGCAACGTAGGGGCCGCGAAGTTGCTGGAAGTCTGATTCAGCGAAGACCGCCTGGCGCCGCGCCTGCCAGCGCCTGCGCGATGGCCCCGTGCCAGCGCGTGGCCTCTGCACTTTGGTCGCCATGCACAAGGGCAAGATCAGTCGGCACGGTCAGATTGTGGCATGTCGACGCGGGCGGCCGCGCCGCGCTGATGCTGGGACCGCTCGCGGTCGACCCGATGCTGCGTGACCTCGGCATCGGCGGCGCCTTTGATTGTGCCGCGCCAGTTGCGGCGGCGGCTCAGCACGGCCACGAAGAAATTCATGCATCCTGTTGGCGACGCCCCTTATTACGCCCGCTTCCACTTCCACACTCGGCGCTGGAACTGACGGGCCGTTCGCGCGCGAGCGGCTGCTCGGCCTTGAACTCAAGGATGGTGCACTTTAGGTTTAGCGGCGTCATCGTGCCCGCGGGCGACAGGGTGGGTGATGGTCTTATGAGGCCTTCCCTTGGCAAGTCCATGCTGAAAGCCGCTTGATCTTGGCGTCCCCGCGCGGCATGCCTGCCTCATACTGATATCACCCAGATCCAAGCCATGCCGCGTCGCCTGATTTTGGCCGGAGTAGGAGTTCAAATAGACCGCCAGCTACAGCCGCGCCGTCGTCGACGGTGATTTCGTTTTCGTCTCCGGTACCACCGGCTATGACTGCGCGACGATGACGCTGCCAACCGCCGTCGCCGACCAGACCCGCAACTGCTTCAAGACGATTTCTGGCGTTCTGAAGGATGCGGGCTTCGACATCGCCGATAAGTGGTGCGCGCGACCTATTACATCACCAATCCCAAGGATGCCGACGCGGTGTTCGAGCGGTGTGCGGGGAGTTTCTCGGCGAAATTCGCCCCGCTGCAACGATCATCGCCATCGCCGGAAACTACAAGCCGGAAATGAAGATAGAGATGGAAGATCACGGCGAAGAAGCGAGAGCTAATGTTGTCTAGCGGCTCCTCATGGTGAGGAGCGCTTCGCAAGAAGCGCATCTCGAACCGTGAGGGCCCCGATGCAAACAAGTTTCAGCGGAACTGCGTCCTTCGAGGCGCCGAATGTGCAAGCTCGGCTCCTCAGGATGAGGATCGGGAAATTTTGCCGGGCCTGAAACCGGCATCTCGCTTTTAGGTGGGCAATAATGCCTCCCTCATCGGGATCACCCGGACAAGCCAGGTGATGACACCCTCTAGGTTTTTGCTTTGGCATTCCTGTAACGTTATAGCGTTCACTGAATGATAGGCAGTGCTCCTGCTAACCGCTGGTGCTAAATTGCGCGCATAAGTCATCAGCACGAGCACACGCATGATCATCACGACCACAGAGCTCTCGGCCACGTGCACGCGCCCGCCGAGTTCGGCCGCGCGTTCGCCGTCGGCATAGCGCTGAACGTCCGCCTTTGTCGCGATCGAGGCCACCTACGGTTTCCTTGCCAATTCGACCGCGCTGCTCGCCGACGCCGGACACAATCTTTCCGACGGTCTCGGGCTTGCCGCAGCCTGGCTCGCTGCCACGCTGGCGAAGCGTCCGCCGACGCCGCGCCTGACCTACGGCCTGCGCAATTCGTCAATCCTCGCCGCGCTGTTCAACGCGGTGACATTGCTGCTCGCCTGCGGCGCAATCGCGCTCGAAGCCTATGAGCGCCTGTTCGCGCCCCGAACCGGTGGCGAGCGGAACGATGACGGCCGTCGCCGCCATCGGCATCGTCATCAACGGCGGCATCACCGCAGGCCTGTTCGCAACAGGAGAAACAGTACATCAATCTGCGCGGCGCTTATACTCCACAATTGATGACGAGACACTGCATCCTAGGCAAATCT
>CAVZED010000009.1:0-61936 GCA_963774045.1 uncultured Pseudomonadota bacterium | reverse complement strand
GCGTCTCTGCTCTCTGCGTCTCTGCGTCTCTGCGTCTTGGCGTCTTTGCGTCTTTGCGTCTTTGCGTCTTTGCGATTGGTATCATATTTGAGACCTGAGACCTGAGACTAAATCGAGACTTGAGACTTCATTTCACCACCGTAATCTCGCGCGTTGTGGTGTTGAAGTTGCCATTTGCGACCGGCATCTCATTCTTATCCAGCAACTCGAGCCGCACCGTATGCTTGCCGCCTAACCAGCCTGACAACCAAATCGCTTCCCACTTATCAATGAACCGCGGATCATCGTCGTCGACAATGTATCGCACTCGATACTCGCCACCGTCTCCTCTTAACTTCGCATTTGAGAACAAGAAGTCGATCATGATCGGATCAACTTCATCGCCTTTGTATTCACCTTTTGGGCCGGCTGTAGGTCAAAAGCGGCAACGCCGGATCAACTTCACCGCCCCTGCTCGCGCTCATCTCTTTGCCTTCGCGTTCGGGACTGGGACTGGAAGCGGTATTGTTGTTGGCCATCGTCTGCCCCGAGTTGGTAGTTGTTGGTTTGCTGGCATCGCCGCCCATTTTAACGGTGAAGGTCACCATCTGAAAAGCGCCATCGTTCTTATAGCTTTCATGCCACGGTCGCGAAGCGAACACTCGCAGCGTGTGTTTACCTTCTGACACATTGCGCAACTCAAATGGTCGCGGCGGGAATCACACTCACGTGCACGGCCACTTCGAACGGCGGCACCAGCTCCAACAACGTGACGCTCAAGCGTGATGCGACACCGCCCGCGCTGACCTTCGGCGCGACCGCTCCCGCGCCGAATGCCGGCGGCTGGAACGGCTCCGACGTGAGCATTCCCTTCACGACCAGCGACGACACCTCGGGCGTCGCATCAACCAGCGAATCGAGCCCCCTCGCCTTCGCGAACGAAGGCATGGGCATGACACAGTCGGTGACGGTCACCGACAACGCCGGCAACTCTGCGACGTTCACCAGCGCCGCGATCAGCATCGACAAGACGCCGCCGGTGGTCACCGCGGATGTCTCCGGCAGCCCGAGGGCAACAACGGCTGGTACGTCGGCGACGTGCAGGTCGGCTGGTCGATCAATGAAATTCCCGCGAGCATCGAGTCGAGCACGGGATGCGACACGACCAGCGTCACTCTGGACACTCCCGCATCCACCTTCACGTGCTCGGTGACGTCGGCCGGCGGCACGACGAGTAGTTCGACCACCGTGCAACGCGACGCGACCGCGCCGTCGCTGATCTTCAGCACGCCCACTCCGGGCCCGAACGCATGGGGCTGGTACAACTACGACACGAGCATCGCGTTCTCGGTCAACGACGCCGTCTCCGGTGTCGCGTCCACCAGCGAGCCGAGCCCGCTGACGCTCACCAACGAAGGCGTCGGCCTCAGCCGCTCGGTCACGGTCAGTGACGTCGCGGGCAATGCCGCCTCGTTCACGAGCCCGCCGATCAACATCGACAAGACACCGCCGATGGTGACACCGATCATCACCGGCACGCTCGGCAACAACGACTGGTATCGCAGCGACGTGACGGTCGAGTGGTCGATCCTCGAGATGCCCGCGAGCCTTTGGGAAACCCAGGGATGCGAGGCGGGCTCCCTCACCGCCGATACCACTTCCGAAGGCGTGCGGTTCCACTGCCTGGCGAACTCGCGCGCCGGCGGCATGGGAGTGTCTCGCTGGCTCAAGCGCGACGCGACACCGCCGACGCTGGAATGGGGCGCGGCCGGCCCGACGCCGAACGCGAATGGCTGGAACAAGACGAACGTCAGCCAGGCGTTCACGACGGCCGATGCGCTCTCGGGCATCTACGAAGTGAGCAGCGGAACACCGCTGATCATCAGCGCCGAAGGCGCGGGCGTCACGGGACAGGTCACGGTGTCGGACCGCGCCGGCAACGTCGTGACGTTCACGTCGCCGCCGCGCAACATCGACAAGACGCCGCCCCAAGTGACGCTCACGTCGCCGGCCCAAGGGGCGAGTTACGGCTTCTACCAGGACGTGGTGGCGGACTTCGACTGCACGGACGTCTCGCTGCTGTCGTGCGTCGGCACCACCGCCGAGGGAGCCTTCGTGAACACGAAGACGGCCGGTGCGCGCACTTACAAGGTGACCGCGAAGGACTCGGTGAACTTCACGACGGCGGTGACGAACAGCTTCAACGTGTCGAGCACCTTCAATTTCGAAGGCTTCCTGGGTGTTGCACCTTCGCCCACGCCGAATCTCGTCTCGCGCGGCTCGCTGGTGCCGATCCGCTGGAAATTGCCGGACGGCAATGGCGGGTTCGTTTCGAACACGGCCTCGTTCACCTCGGCGTCGGTCACGAGCCTGAGCTGCAGCGGCACGCCGGTGCCGTACACCGAGGTGGGATCGGGTGCCGCCGGAATCAGTTACGACGCCAGCTCACAGACGTTCACTTACAACTGGCAGACAGGCGCGAGCTGGAGCGGCTGCCGGCGGCTGGTCATCAGGCTCAAGGACAACGTGTACCACGAGCTCATCTTCCGCTTTCAGTAAAGGGGCCTGACCCCATCTATCGGGCGGCGTCAATCAACCGTGACTTCGACGCCTCCTGCGGCGGACCCGATCCGCACGCGCCGCGCGGTGAAGCGTTCGACGATGGCCGCGTTGGTGCGCAGGTGTTCGGTCGCCGTGGTGGTGACGAAGACTCCGCCGTCGCCCAGCGCCATGGGCAGCAGCAGCTGGTCGGCCAGGTGCTCGCCGACGGGCGCGCGCGCCGCAAGGTAGGCAGCCGCTTCGCCAGCGGCCGTACGCGCCACATCCTCCGCGCGCACGCCCCGCTCGCCGAAACCGGTGAACACCTCGGTGACGTTCTCGTGTTCGACGGTCAGCGTCAGCACGTTGCCCGGGCCGGTGTCGCTCGGCAACGCACGCAGATGAAGCTGGTCGCGCTTCCAATCGAGTTGCCGGCCGACTACTTCCAGCTCGCGTTGCGCGACGTGCGCCGGCAGCGTCGCCACGTACGCCTCCGCGTAGCCACGCTTCCATGCGCCGCGCTCCGTGAGCGCCAATGAGCCGAGCCGCGGCGCAGGCACGATGCGCGCGCGAATCTCTCCGCCGCCGCGCGGATAGAAACCGTAGCTCACGAGCTCGAGGCTGACGCCGGCGCCCATGCGCGCCAGCAGCGGGAGGAACGAGCGCGCCAGGAAGTCGAAGGGTGGCGCCCCGAGGTTGTGAGTGCCGCCCTTGATGCGCACGCGGCTTTCGCGGGCGGCGGTCAGCAGCGGCGGCAGCACCGTCTGGAGGACCAGTGTGCAGCTTCCGGCGGTACCGATCGCGAACGTGTAGTCGTCCGGAAGCACGGAGCCCGGGTTGAACGACAACGCGCGCGAGCCCAGCTCCGCGCCCTCGAGCTCGCCGCCGCAGATCTCCGCGGCGGCGCGCGCCGCGGTGAGGTGCTGGCGCATGAGCCCGGGCTTGTCGCGGTTGGCGCGAATGTTCGTGATGCGGAACGGCTGCCGCGTGCAGATCGCGAGCGACAGCGATGACCGCAGGATCTGCCCGCCGCCCTCGCCTGCAGACCCGTCGATCTCGATCAGTCGAACCGCCCGTTCTCGAGGAAGCGGCCAACCTGCCGCGCGACCAGTGGGGATACCAGCATGCCCATGTGACTCACGGGCAGCGTCAGGTGCGCATGACCGGGAATGCGTGTCTCGCTCACGCCGACGGTGCCGTCACACTCCTCCTCGAAGCGCGCGAAGAAACGTCCCAGCCCCATCGGGCTGTTGCCTGCGATCAATCCGAGCTCGCAACCGCAATCCCAGGTGCGCGGCGCGTCGGAGTCCACGAGCTCAGAGGCGACCAGCGGCCCGATGACCCGCCTGAGCCAGGAGTGCCGCGCAACGGCGCGCGCCGAGCGGCTGCCGGCAACCGGCGAACCCAACAGCACCACGCGGCCCGCACGGCCATCCGCGACTCGCGCGGCACCACCCTTCTCGAAGTACCGGCACAACACGAGACCGCCGAGCGAGTGCCCGACGAAGTGGATGCGCTCGGCGTCGATGCGCGCGACGTAGCGCGCGAGCTGCTCGACCGTCGTCGCCATCGACCCGCGCACCGTCGGGTAACTGAAGCGATGGCTCTCGATGCCATGCTCCGCCGCGAGCCGGCGGCGCAGGAGCGTGAACTCCGCGCCGTTGAGAAAGAGACCGTGGACGAAAACCGCGGCCGTCTTCATCGCTCAGCCCGTCGGCGGCGGTGTGCGCACGCGGATGTGCACTTCGCGCAGCTGCTTCTCGCTGATCTCGGTGGGCGCGTCGGTGAGCGGATCGGCGGCCGTCTGCGTCTTCGGGAAGGCGATGACGTCGCGGATGCTGTCCGTGCCCGTCATGTGCATGACGAGGCGATCGAGACCGAACGCGATGCCGCCATGCGGCGGCGCGCCGAATTTCAGCGCATCGAGCAGGAAGCCGAACTTGAGCTGCGCCTCTTCGGCGCCGATGCCCAGCAGCTCGAACACCGCCGACTGCATGTCCTGGCGGAAGATACGCACCGATCCGCCGGCGATTTCGCTGCCGTTCAACACGAGGTCGTAGGCCTTCGCGAGCGCGCCATCGGGCTTCGCCTTGAGCGCCGCCACGTCGTCGTTCACCGGTGCGGTGAACGGATGATGCATGGCCACCCAGCGCTTCTCGTCCGGATCCCAGTCGAACATCGGGAAATCGACGACCCACAGCGGCTTCCAGCCTTCGGTGGCGAGTTTCTGGTCCACGCCCACCTTGAGGCGCAGGGCGCCGATGGCGTCGCTGACTACCTTGGCGCTGTCCGCGCCGAAGAAAATGAGGTCGCCGTCCTTCGCACCCGTGCGCTCGAGAATGCCCTTCACGGAATCGTCGGACAGGAATTTCACGATCGGCGACTGCAGTCCTTCCTTGCCCTTGGCCTTCTCGTTGACCTTGATGTACGCGAGGCCCTTCGCGCCGTAGCGCGCCACGAACGCGGTGTAATCGTCGATCTGCGAACGCGGCATCGCGCCGCCGCCCGGCACGCACAGCGCCGCCACGCGGCCCTTCGGATCTTTTGCAGGCCCCGCGAACACCTTGAAGTCGCAGCCCGCGACGAGATCGGCGACGTCCACGAGCTCGAGCGGATTGCGCAGGTCGGGTTTGTCGGAGCCGAAACGGCGCATCGCTTCCGCGTAACCCATGCGCGGAAACGGATTGGGCAGATCGACGCCGATGCCGTCCTTGAAGAAGTGACGCGTGAGCGCCTCCATCGTCTCCATGATCTGGTCCTGCGACAGGAACGACGTCTCGATGTCGAGCTGCGTGAATTCCGGCTGGCGATCGGCGCGCAGGTCCTCGTCGCGGAAACATTTCACGATCTGGTAGTAGCGGTCGAACCCCGCGACCATCAGCAACTGCTTGAAGATCTGCGGCGACTGCGGCAGCGCGAAGAACTTGCCGGCGTGCGTGCGCGAGGGCACGAGGTAGTCGCGCGCGCCTTCGGGCGTGGCTTTGGTCAGTACCGGCGTTTCGATATCCACGAAGCCGGCGTCATCGAGATAAGCGCGCATCGCGCGAGTTATCTTGTGGCGCAGACGCAGGCGCTTCGACATGTCCTCGCGGCGCAGGTCGATGTAGCGGTACTTGAGGCGCACCTCTTCACTCACGTGTTCGTCGAGCTGGAACGGCAACGGCTCGGAGCGGTTCAGCGTCACGAGCTCGCGCGCCAGCAGCTCCACCTCGCCCGAGGCGAGGTTCGCGTTCGCGGTGCCGGCGGGGCGCTCGCGCACCAGTCCCCGGACCTTGACCACGAACTCGTTGCGCAGCTTTTCGGCCTCGCCGAACTGGGCCTTGTTGTCGGGATCGAAGACCACCTGCAGCAGGCCTTCGCGGTCGCGCAGGTCGACGAAGATCACGCCACCGTGATCGCGGCGGCGGTGAACCCATCCGGCAACCGTAACCTCTTGACCGACCAGCTTTTCATTGACCTGGCCGCAATAGTGAGAACGCATGGAAATCCGGGGGATTGGCGAGTGAAAGGGCGGCGATGTTACCGGGTTGCCGGTCGCGTGGGAAAGGCTAAGCTGCGGGGCCGTTTGCCACGCCGCCGCAGGACAGGAATCGTGTCTCGACGTTCCCTCGCGCTCCGCGCGCTCGCCGTACTCACCCTGCTGGGTGGTTGCAGTCCGGAGCAGGCCCTCGAGAAGTTCACGAACGATGAGGAGCAGGCGCGCGCGATCGAACTGATCGAGATGATGCGCGACGGGAAGGTCGAGGAACTCGCGCCGGAGTTCGCTCCGTCGCTCCAGTCTCCGCAGTTGCGCGCGACGCTCGGGAAGATGTCTCGCATGATGCCCGCCGGCGCGCCGCAGAAGCGGTCGCTGATCGGCGCGCACATCAACATCAACAACGGCGTACGCACCTCGAATCTCACCTACCAGTACGATTTCGGCGACCGCTGGTTCATGGTCAACTGCGCTTACGTGAATTCCGGCCCGAATGCCGGAATCTTCGGCATGCAGATCGTGCCGCTGGATGCGCGGCTGGAGGCAAAGCCGAAGTTCTCGCTGCGCGGAAAATCTGGCGTGCACTACGCAACGCTGGCGGCCGCGGTGCTGGCCATCCTCGTCACGCTTGCAGCGCTCGTCACCTGCATACGGGATCGCAACCTCAAGCTGAAATGGCTGTGGGTGCTGTTCATCCTGTTCGGCGTCATGCAGTTTTCGCTCGACTGGAACAGCGGCGGTCACGAATTCGCCGGATATTCGGCGTTGCTGTTCAGCGCCAGTGCATTTGGCATGCCTTATGGTTCATGGACCCTGAGCGTGGCGTTGCCGCTCGGCGCAATTGTTTACCTCGTGCGGCGCATTTGGAATCATTCGCGGCCGCCCGTGTCGAATACCGGCAATACGTGAATCTCGAGAGGTGCTCATGACCCGTCCGATGACCCTGATCCTGTCCGCCCTGGCCCTCCTGGGAGCCTCCGCAATGGCCCCGGCGGCCACCTGGGAAGCGGGCAAGCACTACGACGTCCTGCCCCAGGCCCAGCGCACGAACGTCGCCCCCGGGAAGGTCGAGGTCATGGAAGTGTTCTCGTACGGCTGCCCGGCCTGCGACCACTTCCAGCCCACCATGAAGAAGATCAAGGCCGCGATGCCCGCCAACGCGCAGATGGTCTACCTGCCGGCCTCGTGGAACGCCTCCGAAAACTGGCCGACATTCCAGCGCGCCTACATCACGGCGAAAACGCTGGGCGTGGCCGACAAGGCGCACGACGAGTTCTTCAACGCGATCTGGACCACGGGCGAGCTCGGCGTGCTCGAAGGCATCTCGACCGGCCGGCCGAAACGGAATCTGCCGACGCTCGAAGACATCGCGAAGTTCTACCAGCGAGTCACCGGCTTGAAGCCCGCGGATTTCATCGCGGCCTCGAAATCGTTCAGCGTGGACCTCAAGGTGCGCCAGGCCGACGCGCAGATCATTGCGATGAAGGTCACCGGCACTCCGACGCTGGTCGTGAACGGCAAGTACCGCCTCAACGGCGACGCAATCCGCAGCGCCGAGGAATACATCGGTGTCATCCGTTTCCTGATCGCGAAAGAGAGCGCGCCGAAGCCCGCGCAGGCGCCCGCGCCGGCGCCGGCGCCGAAAAAGAGCTGATCAGCCCGCGCGGCGGCGCTTCCACAGCCGCCGCGCGATCCATCCCAGCAACACCAGCGCCACGAGCACGCCGCTCGCGAGCGCAATGAGGTTGCGGATCGGGTTCACCACCACGTAGTTCGGGTGCCGCGAGTAGAAACCGTTGAATCCGGCCAGCGCCGCCGGCAGACCCTTCACGTCTGCCGCGGTCAGCGCCAACGCGCGTTCGTTGGCGTGCAGTGTCGCGCCGTGTGGATAGAGCTCGCCGGTCGCGTCCAGCTCGATGTGGGCACCCAGCACGTGGCTCACCGGATTCTTCGCGACGAATTCCGCGACCCGCCGCGCGCTGGTTTCGTAGGCGTCGATGTCGTCGACGAGCAGGCGTCCTGGCAACAGGAAATCCCCGGTGAAGAGCAGTTGCGTGCGCCGGTCGTACAACACCACGTGATCCTCGTGGTGACCGGGCGCCGGCAACACATCGACCATGCGATTGCCGAGGTCGAGAGTCGCCGTGCCATTGGGCCAGTCCACGAGCTTGAGGAAGCCGCGCATTCCGGCGCTGTCGATCGGCGCGACGTCGACGCCGGGTAGCTTGGCAAACGCGGCATCACCGGCGCGGTGATCGCTATGTCGGTGCGTATGCACGACGGTGAGCGGCAGCTTCGCGCCATCCGGGCGGCGCCGGTAGCCGTCGACCATCTCGACCAGCCCGGCGTTCGTCTGCGCGTCTTCCGTGGCGCCGGTATCGACGAGCAGCGCGCGCGACTCGCCGATCAACAGATAGAGAAAGTTCGCCTCGAAATCGACGCAGGGATTCTGGCGGATGACGATCGTGGACTCATCGAAGGCGTGCGCCTCGATGCGGCCGCTATTGGCGGGTGAGCATTGCTCCTCGCCCGGATGCCAGCGCATGTCGAGCGAGCCGGCCGTTGCGCTGGTCAGGACGAGTGGCGTGAACAGCAGCGTCAGGAGTTTCATGCCGCGACCCTAACTGCTCGGCGCACCCGAAGGAAGCCTCGTCCCGCGATCGGGTCAACCTGGGACTGTCCCCATCAGCTGCGGAGGTACCAGGCGTAGTCGAGCTCGCTCACCTCGGCGGTGAAACGTGCGTGCTCCTGCTCCTTGATGGCGAGGAAGATCTTCAGGAACTCCGGCGACAAGGCTTCCGCGAGGAACTGCGACCGGGCGGCGGCATCCAGCGCCTCGCGCCAGGTGCGCGGCAAGGTGCGTGCGCCGCCCTGCGTGTAACCATTACCCTCGACCGGCGGCCCCGGATCGGGTTTGCCGGCGAGGCCCTGGGCGGCGCCCGCGAGCACCGTGGCCACGGCCAGATAGAGATTGGCGTCGGCGCCGGCGATGCGGTGCTCGACGTGGCGTGAAACCGCGGGCCCCGCGGGCACTCGCAGGGAAACCGAGCGGTTGTTGATACCCCAGATCGGCGCCACGGGCGCGTAACTCTCGCTCACGAAGCGCCGGTAGGAATTGGCGTTGGGCGCGAACACGGCCATCGATTCCGCCATGGTCGCCTTGATGCCGCCGATCGCGTGACGCAGGGCCGGTGTGCCGGCGGGGTCGTCGCTGGCGAACAGGTTGGTGCCGTGACTGTCGTTCACGCTCACGTGCACGTGCAGGCCGCTGCCGGCACGCTCCGTGAACGGCTTGGCCATGAAGCAGGCGATGAGTCCGTGTTTCTGGGCCGCCCCGCGGATGGCACGCTTGAACATCACCGCTTCGTCGACCGCCCGCAGCGCGTCGTTGCGGTGATGCAGCGTGATCTCGAACTGGCCGGGCGAGTATTCGGACATCAGCGTTTCCGCGGGCAGTCCCTGGACCGCCGTTGCGCGGTAGATCTCGTCGAACACCGGCGCGAGGTCATCGAGGCGCTGCAGGCTGTAGGCATCGATCTTCCGGCGTTCGGCGGCGCGGCCGGCGCCCGCGGGCACGAGTCTGCCGCCCGCCTCCTCCTTCAGTAGATAGAACTCGATTTCGCAGGCGACGACGGGGACCATGCCCCCGCTCGAGAACCGGTCGAGCACGCGCACCAGCGCATGGCGCGGGTCCGCGGCGGCGGGCGCACCCTTCCCGTCGAACATGGAGAGCATCAACTGCCCGGTGGGCGCCGCGAGCCACGGCGCACGCACCAGCGTGCCGGCGACGGGACGCGCGGTCATGTCCGCGTCGCCCGTGTCCCAGACCAGCCCGGTGTCGTCGACGTCCTGGCCGGTGATGTCGAGCCCGAGGATGGAGCCTGCGACCTGGCGGCCGGAATCGTAGATGCGCGCCAGCTCTTCGCGACGCACCGACTTGCCGCGCGCCACGCCGGAAGCGTCGGTGATGAAGATCTGGAACGCCTGCACGTCCGGATTGCCTGCCAGGAACGAATCGAGCTCCTTGCTGGTCGCGATTCCGATGCGATCACTCACGAACGGCTCCCACTTCGCGCACGAAGGAATGAAGGTGCCCGAGCAGCAGGTCCGCGTGCGCCGTGGTGGTCACGGGCGAACACAACATCATGTTGTGGAACGGTGTCAGCAGGACGCCGCGGTTCAATAGATAGAGATGGATGGCGTGCTCGAGCTCGGGCCACGCGGCACGCTCGGATTCGATGCCGTTTCGCGGGGGTTTGCCGAAACCGAACTCGAGGCGGGCACCGACGCGCGCGACGTGCCACTGCAGCTCCTCGGCCGCGAACAGGCGGCCCAGGCCCTCCGACAGATAGGTCGCCGTCGCCTGCATGGCTTCGTAGTTGGCCGGAGTCATCAACTCGTCGAGGCTGGCTTCCAGGCAGGCGAGCGCGAGTGCGTTCGCCGACAATGTCGTGCCCATTCCCGAATGGCCGCCGGCGCGTTCGGCCTGTACGCGCCGCATGCCCGCCTCCACTTCCGCGGTAAAGCCGAACACCGCGCAGGGCATGCCGCCCGCGATGGCCTTGCCGCACACCCACACGTCGGGATCGAGTTTCTGTGCCTGCGTGTAACCGCCGCGGGCGCTCGACAACGTGTGTGTCTCATCGATGATGAACAATGCGCCGTGTTTGCGCGTGAGCCCGCGCAGGTCGGCGAGGAATCCGGGCTGCGGCAGCACCATGCCGATGTTGGTCATCACGGGCTCGGCGATGAGCGCGGCCGTGCGGCCGCGTTTCAGCACGGCTTCCACCGCCGCGAGATCGTTGAAGGGCACCGCGTCGGTGGTCGCCGCGACGTCGTGGTTCATGCCGATCAGGCCGGCGCGTGCCCGGGTGCCACCCTTGAATTCCATCTCCGGAAGCGCCCTCACCAGCGTCTCTTCCACCGTGCCGTGATAACAGCCGTCGAACACCAGCGTGCGCGCCCGGCCGGTGACCGCGCGCGCCCAGCGCAGCACCGCGCGGTTGGCGTCGGTGGCCGTCTGTGTCATCTGCCAGAACGGCAGGCCGAACATCCGCGCGAGTTTTTCTCCGACGCGCGCCACGCGCTCCGCGGGCAACATGGAGGTGATACCGGACGCGCCGGTCTCGGCCAGCGCCCGCGCGATCGCGGGCGGCGAATGGCCGAACATCGCGCCGGTGTCGCCGAAGCAGAAGTCGATGTACTCGTTGCCGTCGACGTCTTCGAGCTCGACGCCGCGCGCGCGGCGCACGAACAGCGGATGGGGCGTCGACCAGTCGCGCATCCAGTGCATCGGGACGCCGTTCAACCAGTGCGCCGCGCTCGCGGCGGCGAGCCGCGCACTTTCGGCGTGATGTGCGAGGAACGCGGCGCGCTCGCGGACTTCGACGTTTTTCAACGCTTCACTGTCGATTCCGGGGCGCCGCGCGTAGTTCACGGCACGGGTCAACGGCGCGTTTTACGCGTCTTCGCCTTGTGTTTGGCCGCCGATTTGCGTGCGACGGGCTTCGCCGCCGGCTTCACGGGCTCAGCCTTGGGGGCGTCGCTCTTCGCGGTCTCGCTCTTGGTGTCGGCCTTGGAATCGGCCTTGGCGTCCGCCTTTGTATCAGCCTTGGTCTCGCTCTTCGCCTCTTCCTTCTCGGCGCCCGCGAGGTTGCGCTTGTTTTCCTTGTCCGACTTGAAGTCCGTCTCGTACCAGCCCGAGCCCTTCAACCGGAACACCGGTGCGGACATGAGCTTCTTGAGCCCGTTCTTGCCGCAGCTCGGGCATTTCTTCAGGGGCTTGTCATTGATTTTCTGCAGCACCTCGTCGCGGTAGCCACAGTTCGGACATTCGTACTCGTAAAACGGCATGGGGATCCCGGGCTTTGAAACGCCCGGAATTATAGGGTGCTCAGGGCCGGGCGACGACAACCACTCCAGCGATGATCAACGCGGTGCCCAGAACGTAGCGTACCGTGATGGATTCATGGAAGAACACGTAGCCGGCGGCCGGCACGAGCACGAAGGCCAGCGCCATGAAGGGATAGGCGCGCGACAGCGGCACGGTGGTCAGGATGCGCACCCATAACAGAGTCGCGGCTCCATACAGGGCGAGCGCGAGCCACATCGTCGGCAGGCGAGCGACCTCCAGTATCCACGCCGTCCCGGTGGCCGTGCCGAGCTGCGAGGCGGCACGCTTGAAGAGGATCTGGCCCGCGGCGATGGCCACGGGAAACGAAACGAGCTCGAGCAGCTGGCGGAAGGACCAGGTCACGCGGCACCCCGTTCTTCGATGTAGAGAAGGTCGCGCCCGATGACTTCATGGCGCGCATTCGCGGGCACCGGCGTGATGTGCCGCAGGAAGCTGTGCGGGTACGGGAAGAAGTGCACGTGAGGATTGAACGTGAAGCGGTACTCGCGCTCCAGCGGAACGATGACCAGCAGCCGTTTCGCGGTCACGCGCCGCAGCTCGCCGATGGTGCGGGAGATGTCGAGCACGTGCTCGAGCACGTGCGTGCAGATCACGGTGTCGAACGCGCGGTCCGCGAATGGCAGCTTCTCGATGTCCGCCTCGTGAAACGACACGCCGGGCGCCCGCCCGGCGATGTTGGGCTCGAGCTGGAAATCGACGCCGGAGAACTCCGCCGCGGGGCGACCCGAGCGGCGGATGAGCTCCGCGAGCAGGT
Source organism: uncultured Pseudomonadota bacterium (assembly GCA_963774045.1). Classification (GTDB taxonomy): domain Bacteria; phylum Pseudomonadota; class Gammaproteobacteria; order Steroidobacterales; family Steroidobacteraceae; genus CADEED01. The sequence continues at coordinate 49,276 of CAVZED010000009.1, read as the reverse complement.
AGCCGGTGCCGCAACCGACGTCGCAGACGCTTCCGGGCGCCAGCAGCGCGGCGAGGCGCGCGATGCAGGCTTCGCTGTTGTCGGTGCCCTGCTGGATGCGCGGCATGCGCCGGTAGATGTCCGCGTACTGGTCGGGCGTCACTTGGTGAATGTTGGCTCGAAAGCGCTCCAGGTCGTCGACGAAACGTCCCCAGTACGCGCGGAACAGCCAGCGCATGGGCGCGGAGTCGCGCAGCGCGGGCGGGATCCATTCCTCGAGCACGTAGCGGATGAAATTGACGGACTCGCGGCGCACGGTTCAGGGAGCTCCCGGCGCGTCGCGCACGATCTCATACACACGCGCATAGGCACGGCCCGCGGGCGTCGACACCTGCGTGACGAGATGGAACTGCGGCGGCAGCGTGGGCTCGGGCGCCAGCAGATCACGCGACAGTGGCCAGAGATAAGGCCGAACTTCCTCGAGATCCGGGTTCTCCGGGCCGCCCGGAAAGCTCGGAGCGCCAACCTCGACGCTGTGGCGCACGAACACATAGCGGATGTCAGGACGTTGATCGACCAGTTGGCGCGCCGACAGTTGGAACAGCGCTTCGGTCTCCGCGCGCTTGCGAGCATGCTGCTCGGTGAGCAGGAATACGTCACCAATGACCGAACACTTCGAGTGGAACGTGACCCAGTGGCCGTCGTTCACCAGCGCCAGCGCAATGCCCGGCTGCGCGACGCACGCGCGTTCGAGCGCCGGGAACACGCCGCGCACGCGGTCGTAGGAAGGATCGCCGCCACGCGCCCAGGTGACTTGCCAGGCCGAGGCCGTGGGAATGTACGCGATGACGAACAGCGTGACGGCGCCCAGCGCAGCGAAGATTCGCCGTGCCGGCCAACGCCCGGCAATCTGGTCGACGAGGATCAGCGGCGTCAGCAGCAGCAATGCCGAACCCAGCGATCCGAAGCGGTACTGGAGTTGATAGAGGCCCAGGAACAGTACGCTCGCCAGCGCAAACACCTGCAGGCGCGTGTCGCGCGTGCGCATGGCCCAATAGACATTAAGCAGCCAGGCCGGCATGGCCAGCCACATCAGCCACGAGGTATATCGCGTCGACTGCTCCGGACCGAACAAGAAATAGATCCGATACGGGCTGTACGCCTCCATGACTCCGCCGACGGATTCGAGGTCGCCGCTCACGAACTTCGAACCGAACATCGCGATGCTCACGATGGGCAGCGCCGCCAGCAGCGCAGCCCCGGTGACGACGGCCAGCGGCAAGCCCCGGTGCCGCAGGAAGCGCATCAGCACGATGACGGTCGCCGTGCAGAACGCGATGTACGCGTGGAACCACGACAACGTGTAGAACTCGAAGAAGCCGCGCCGCCAGGGCTGCGAGGGCACGCACATCAGGAGTGTGACCGCGAGCAACGCACCGGCGAAGACCAGGACCACCCGCTTCGCGGGAAGCTCCTCGCCGCGCAGCCAGCGCCAACCGAAGGGAACCAGCACGATCAACTGGAGGATGAACAGGCCATTCTGCATGGCCACCGCGGTGCCGAGCACCGCCGCGAGCACCAGCGCAGGCGCAAGCGAGGTGCGAGACTCGAAAAACCAGATCGACGCGCTCAGCGACATCAACAGCCACAACATCTCGGCGAAGTGGTGATCCACGTTGCCGACGGCGAACAGCGTGAACATCGCGGGCAACAGCGCGAACGCGATGACGGCGATGGCCGAGGACAACCCGGACAGGCGCAGCTGGCGCGTCAGCACCAGCACCAGCGCGACGGCAATCGGCGCGGCCGCGACCGGGATGTTCATGAGCACCCGGCTGGCCGCGTGCTCATTCTGAAAGGGACCGAACGCGCCGGTGATCGTCGCGAGCAGCTGGTCGAAACCCCAGGGCCAGGTGAGCCAGCTGCCCTCGGGCGCATGGATGCGTGGGTCGAACTGGATGACCCAGGCATCCTGCATCACCGCGTCGAGGATGCGGCGCGCGTGGTAGAACGCGTCCGGGTTCGCGGGAATGTAGTGACCGTCGACGTAGGCCGCCTGCACCATGCCCAGCGAAGAGAAAACGAGGACCGCGGAACCGACGATCCAGAGCAGCGTGTAGCGAAACCAGGGTGACATGACCGGATACTCTCAGTCGCGCACGATTTCGTACAGGCGCGAGTAGATCTGCCCCTGCGGCGATCGCACCTCCCAGCGCTTCGCGAACTGCGGGGGAATCTTCGCGTCCGGTCCGAGCAGCTCGCGTTCGAGCGGCAACATCTGCTGCCGCAGGAACTCCAGTGCCGGCACCTCGGCGCCGTCCGGGGTATTGCGGATGATCACTTCGTGGAACACGAGCACGTATCGCAGGTCGTGCCGCCGCTTCAGCAACTCGTCCGGCGTGAGCAGCATCAGGCTCTCGTTCTCCGCGAGTTTCGCCGCGTGTTGCGGCGTGAGCAGGAACACGTTGGCGATGACCGAACATGCGGTGTGGTATCGCACCCAATGGCCCGCTTCGACGTCCGCCAGCACGATGCCCGGCCGCTCGCTGCAGAGGTGCTCGAGGCGCGGCCAGGTGGTGCGGATGTTGGAATACGCCAGGTGGCTGCCGAGCGCCCAGGTCGTCTGCCAGACGCCGCGCGTCGGCAGGTATGCCAGCACGAACAGCACCACGGTGGCGACGGGCACGATGCGTCCGAGAGCGGGACGGGCCAATGCGAGCTCCTTCGCGACGAGCAGCGGCGTCAGCAGCATCGGCACCAGCCCAAACACGTTGAAGCGGTACTGGAACTGGAAGAACGCGAGGCCGAACGCCGACATCACCGCGACGAATTGCAACAGCGGATCGCGGCGACGCCAGGCCCACCACAGGTTCACCAGCAGCATCGGGAACATGAACATCAGCAGCCACGACATGTACATCGTGGACTCGGTCTCACCCCGCTCGATGAACAGGCGGTAGGGACTCTTCGCCTCCGAGATGTTGGCGATGGTGTCGAGGCTGCCGGTCACGAATGCGCCGGCGAGATACAACATGCCGCCGAGCGGCAACATCGCGACCACCGCGAGCGCGCACACGATGATCAGGTTGCGGCGGGAGAACGCGAGCTGCGACAGCAGGATGCTGAATGCGCCGACGACGGTCGCGATGTACAGGTGGAACACCGAGAGCGTGTAGAACTCGAAGAAGCCGTGGCGGAACGGTTGCGACGGCAGGCACGCGAGCAGCGTCGTGACCACCAGTGTGACCGCGAAGATCCGCATGTGCTTTCTTTCCGGCAGCGGCGCGCCGCGGACCCAGCGCAAGCCCAGCATCAGGCACACCGGCAACTGGAGAATGAACAGCCCGTTCTGCAGGGCGACCGCGAACCCCAGCAGGCCACCCAGCACCAGCGGCGCGATCGGCGAGCGGTTGTCTTCGCGGAAGAACGCGACGCCGGCCGTGAACGTGCCGAGCGTGCACAGCAGCTCGACGAAATGATGGTCGACGTTGCCGACACTGAAGACGCGAAATGCCGCGGGCAGGAGCGCGAAGGCGAGCGCAAACACGATCGTGTGCAGCGTCGGCAGCTTCACCTGCCGCGCGAGCACCAGGACGAGCAGCACCGCGATCGCCGAAGCCACCGGCGGAATGTTCATGAGCACGCGGTTCGCATGGTCGGCGTCGGCGAACGGACCGAACGCGCTCGTGAGCTGGGCCATCAGGGTGTCGAAGCCCCACGGCCAGGTGATCCAGCTGCCTTCGGGCACGTGGATCTTCGGGTCGAACTGCATCACCGGCGCAGTCGTCAGCACCGAATCGAGGATGCGGCGCGCGTGGTAGAACGCGTCCTCGTTGTCCGGAACGTAATGGCCGTCGACGTAGGCCGCGGACGTCGATGACAGAGCCGCCGCCGACCATGACGGCGGATACCCAACATCCACAGCAACGCGTTGCGGAACGCTGGCGCTCATGGCTTGCGCAGACCGGCCCGCCACCTGGCTGCTGTGCAGTAGATAGTGCATGCGCTTGAGCTCGCGGCGGCCGCGCGTGACCGTGTCGAGGATCAGGCCGCAGACGAAACTCATGACGGCGACCAGCATGATGCCGGTGGCCAGCACCGCGGTCGGAATGCGCTCGACCAATCCGGTCCGCAGAAAATCGATGACGATCGGCGTCGCGAGGACCACCGAGACCAGCGCAAGCACGGCGCCGCCGGAGAAGAAGAAGGCGAACGGCCGTTCTTCCTTCACGAGCCGTCGCGATCGTGCGCAGGATGCGCCAGCCGTCGCGCCAGGTGTTGAGCTTGCTGGCGGTTCCCTTCGGCGCGCGCGCCGTACGGCGTCGGCACTTCGGCGATGGGCACGCGCAGATCGAGCGCGTGCACGGTGAGTTCGGTTTCGATCTCGAAACCCTTCGAGAGCGCCGGGAAGGATTTCACGAAGCGGCGCGACATCACTCGATAGCCAGACAGGATGTCGGTGACGCTGTCGCCGAACAGGCTCGCGACGAGCCCGGTGAGTACGCGGTTGCCGAAGCGGTGTCCCTGGCGGTACGCCTCCTGCGCGGTATCGATCGCGCTTGCCGCAGATCATGTCGAGATGTTGCTCGCACAAGCATCGCAACCATCTTCGGCGCAGACGGCGCGTCGTAGGTGCCGTCACCGTCGACCAGCACGTAGACGTCGGCTTCGACGTCCGCGAACATGCGGCGCACGACGTTGCCCTTGCCGCGCATGCGGCTCGCGGCGCACCTGCGCTCCGGCGCTCGCCGCGACTGCGCTGGTTTCGTCGGTCGATGCATTGTCGTAGACGTAGATGGTCGCGTCGGGCATACGCCGCCGAAAGCCTTCGACGACGCTCGCGATGCCGGCGGCCTCGTTGAGGCACGGGATCAGGACGGCGACTTTGAGGCGCGTTCGATGGCGGTTTCCGGCTGTTGTGAGGGCATCCACCGCCGGATTATGGTGAAAGCCCCCATGAGCAGGAAGCGGGTTGGTTCACGTTTTGTCCGCCAGGCTCCGCCGACCATCGCCTGATCTTTGTTTGCGGTCCGCGCTAGCTCGCGGCGGTGTTCGCAGTGCTTCGGGCCGACACGTGCCGGCCCGGCGGCCTCAGCGCTCTTTCGTGAATTCCAGCCCGTTGCCGGCGCTGTCGGTGCCCCGGATCCGGTCGCCCGGCAGGAACTTGCCCGACAGGATGGCCTGCGCCAGCGGATTCTCCACCTGCTGCTGGATCGCGCGCTTCAGCGGCCGCGCGCCGTACACCGGGTCGTAGCCGGCCTGCGCCCAGCTTGTCGAGCGCCGCGTCGTCGAGCACGAGCTCGAGGTTGCGGTCGAGCAGGCGCTTCTTGAGCTGCGCGAGCTGGATGTCGACGATGGCGCGGATCTGCGCTCCGCCCAGCGGATGGAACACGCAGATGTCGTCGATGCGGTTGATGAACTCGGGCCGGAAGTTCTGCTGCACCACTTCCATGACCGCTGCCTTCATCCTGGCGTAGTTGCCCTCTGCCCGCGAACTGTCTGGATGACGTCGCGAACCCAGGTTCGAGGTCATGATGATCACGGTGTTGCGGAAATCCACGGTGCGGCCCTGGCCGTCGGTGAGGCGGCCGTCGTCGAGCACCTGCAGCAGCACGTTGAACACGTCCGGGTGGGCCTTCTCCACCTCGTCCAACAAGATGACGGCGTACGGACGGCGGCGCACCGCCTCGGTGAGCTGCCCGCCCTCGTCGTAGCCGACGTATCCCGGCGGCGCGCCGATGAGCCGCGCCACGGAGTGTTTCTCCATGAACTCGGACATGTCGATGCGCACCATCGACTCTTCGGTGTCGAACAGGAATTCCGCGAGCGCCTTGCAGAGCTCGGTCTTGCCGACGCCGGTGGGCCCCAGGAACAGGAACGAGCCGTTCGGCCGGCGCGGATCGGACAAGGCCCGCGCGCGAGCGGCGAATCGCGTTCGACACGATCTTGACCGCCTCATCCTGGCCGACGACGCGCTTGTTCAACGCGCCTTCCATGCGCAGTAGCTTTTCCTTCTCGCCTTCGAGCATCTTGGAGACGGGAATGCCGGTCCACTTCGAGACGACTTCCGCGATCTCTTCCTCGGTCACCTTGGTGCGCAGCAGCTGCGTCTCCTTGCGTCTCCGGCGATCTGCGCCTGCGCGAGCTTGCGCTCGAGCGCGGGCAGCACTTCGTACTGGATCTGCGCCACGCGCGTGAGGTCGCCCTTGCGGCGCGCCGCGTCCATCTCGAGCTTCACCTTCTCCTGCTCTTCACGCACGCCGGCCGCGCCCTGCAGCGAGGCCTTCTCGCTCTTCCAGATCTCCTCGAGATCGGAGTATTCCTTCTCGAGACCCTTGAGCGTGCTCCTGCAGCGTGGCGAGGCGCTTCTTCGTCGCCTCGTCCTTCTCCTTCTTGAGCGCTTCCTGCTCGATCTTGAGCTGGATGATGCGGCGCTCGAGCTTGTCGAGCGACTTCCGGCTTGGAGTCGATCTCCATGCGGATGCGCGCGCCGGCCTCATCGATCAGGTCGATGGCCTTGTCCGGCAACTGGCGGTCGGCGATGTAGCGATGCGAAAGCGTGGCGGCCGCGACGATCGCCGGATCGGTGATGTCGACGCCGTGGTGCACTTCGTAGCGCTCCTGCAGTCCGCGCAGGATCGCGATGGTGTCTTCGACCGTCGGCTCGTTGACGAGCACTTTCTGGAAGCGGCGCTCGAGCGCGGCATCCTTCTCGATGTACTTGCGGTATTCGTCGAGCGTGGTGGCGCCGACGCAATGCAGCTCGCCGCGCGCGAGCGCGGGCTTCAGCATGTTGCCGGCGTCCATGGCGCCCTCGGCCTTGCCGGCGCCGACCACGGTGTGCAGCTCGTCGATGAACAGGATGATCTGGCCTTCCTGCTTGGCGAGATCGTTGAGCACGCCCTTCAGGCGCTCCTCGAATTCGCCGCGGAATTTCGCGCCCGCGATCAGCGAGCCCATGTCGAGCGCGAGGATGCGTTTGCCCTTGAGCCCTTCGGGCACTTCGCCGTTGATGATGCGTTGCGCGAGGCCCTTCGACAATGGCGGTCTTGCCGACGCCCGGCTCGCCGATGAGCACCGGGTTGTTCTTCGTGCGGCGCGCGAGCACCTGCACCGTGCGGCGGATTTCATCGTCGCGGCCGATGACCGGGTCGAGCTTGCCGCTCGCTGGCGCGCGCCGTGAGGTCGATGGTGTATTTCTCGAGCGCGCCGCGCTTCTCCTCGGCCTGCGGATCGTTCACGGCTTCGCCGCCGCGGATCTGGTCGATGGCCTTTTCGATGGCTGCCTTCGACGCGCCGGCATCCTTGAGCAGGCGCGCGAGCGTGCTGTTTGTCCTCGAACGAGGCGAGCACGAAGAGCTCGGTCGAGATGTAGTCGTCCTTGCGCTGCTGGGCCAGCTTGTCGGTGACGTTGAGCAGGCGGTTCAGGTCCTGCGAGACGTGCACGTCGCCGGGCGTGCCCTGCACCGTCGGCAGCTTGTCGAGCGCGGCGTCGAGGTCCTTGCGCAGCTTGGCGACGTTGGCGCCGGCCTTCACGAGCAACGGGCGCGTGCTGCCGTCCTGCTGGTCGAGCAGCGCCGCGAACACGTGCGCCGGCTCCATGAACTGGTGGTCGCGCCCGACGGCCAGTGACTGGGCATCGGCGAGCGCCGTCTGAAACCGGCTGGTGAGTTTGTCCATTCTCATAGTGCGCCGAGAATGGGGCTCACCCCGGATGGCTTCAAGTACGCGGGATTACGTATCTAGCTGCCGGACGACAGGTCGACCGGCAGGTATTTCGCCGCGACATTGGTCCCGCTCGGGCCCGGCCCCATCGTTACGACCTCCGGTGGCACCGGGTGCTCCCCGCAGGTCCAGACGATGTCTTCCTTTTCGGTCAGGCCCGGCGACAGGATCAGCCGGTTGGCAACGAGATTCGTGTTCGACTTGCCGCCGAAGGTGATGACGATGCTGCCATTCGCAACGGTCACCCGGTCGACGTAGACGCCGCTGATGGCGTCCGCAGTCCTGCGGCCTCCGCGTCCGCGGCCACTCCTCATGCTGCGCGTAATACTCGGCGATGGCGGCCTTTGGGCCGACGCGAAGATTGAGGCCTTCCATGACCTGCGCGCGAATCGTGAAGTCCTGGTAGGCCGGAATCGCGATGGCCGCGAGGATGCCGAGGATTGAAATGAAGATGAACGCGCCGCCGACCAGTACGCCGATCATGGCGCCCGCGCCCGTGCCGCCGTTGCGCTGGATCCGCGCCGAGCGCTTGTCCGGCTGCTGCGCGAAGCTCGCCGGGACGTTGCGGATCACTTTGTTGATGTGCCGCCAGTAGAGTGCGTTCGCGTACATGGGCAGGATGAACCAGGGCGCGGCTATGAGCACGCCCAGGACGATGCCCACCGTGACCATCGCGCCCGCCGCGTTTTCCGTGCCGGCGGCGCCCGCGGCGATGCCGATGGCGATCGGAGCGACGAAGGTCAGCATGCCCCAGAAGTAGGCGATGTTTCCCATGCCCCAGCCCCACATCTTCCGGTAGCAGAACCAGGGCGTCGTCACGAAGAACGCCGGCCAGTTCCAGCCGAGCTGTGAGGCGCCCTTGTCGTACTCCTCGAACTTCGGGATGTAGTGCTCGGCGTTCGGCCCGATGGCCATCTCGTAGTCGGACAGCTTCTGTTGCTCGGGCGTGGCCGGGCCTGCCACGGAGTGGGCTATACGGGTTCTGCATTTTTCTTCTCCCTCGAGACTAACTTCTTAGTGAGCCTGATTCTCGGCGAGCGCAATGATGGCAATACCGGCGCCAATGAGCAAAACCTGCATGACGCTGGAGCGCGGATCGACCCGGCGGTGCAGGCCGGGGATCAGGTCCGCGACCGCCACGTAGAGCAGGCTGGCGGCCGCGACCGCCAGGGCGAACGGCAGGGCCTTGAGCGCCGTGCCCAGTGCGAAATAGCCGACCACGCCGCCGATCACGGCGGTGAGGCTGGTGAGTAGATTGAGCGCCAGGGCCCGGCGGCGGGAGACGCCCGAGTGCAGCAGCACCGCGAAGTTGCCGACTTCCTGGGGGATCTCGTGGGCCATGATGGCCACGGCCGTGACGATGCCGAGGTGCACGTCGGTCAGGAAGGCGGCGGCGATCAGGACGCCGTCGAGGACGTTGTGGAGGGCGTCGCCCACCAGGACCAGCGCACCGCTCGCCTTTTGCCGAGCGGCGTGGTGCGCGTGATCGTGGTTGTGGCCGTGGTGCGCGTGCGTGTCGGCGACCGCGTGTTCGTCGCAATGGTCGTCGTGACAGTGGCGCCAGAGGAGGAACTTTTCGAGGATGAAGAAGAGCGCGATGCCGGCGATCAGGGCGATGCCGACTTCGTGGACGCGATCGCTACCGGCCCCAATGACGGCATGGGGAATGAGACCGAGCAGCGCCGCTCCTAACAAGGCACCGGTGGCGAAGGAGACCATGTGCGGGATGAGCGGCTCGCGCTGCTTGTACGGCAAGGCAAGGAACAGCCCGGCCGCGAGGACCGAGAGCACGCCGGAGACGAGCGTGCTGAGGATTATCCAGATGAGGGTGTTCAAGGCGGGGAAATGCTAGCACGCGGTCGCTGCTTTTCCCGGCGACCGCGCCGAATCCGGACGTGGCCCATTTTGATCAAGCGCGCCGTGCACCACAGCCTGCGCCGCGCATGTGGCATAGGCGTTTTCTCGCGGAAAGCTTGCCTGCCCGCTTCTCAGCCGCGATAGCTAGCGCCTCCTAGCTAGGTGGGCCAACCCATCTCCTCTGCTGGGAAGAAATGCGGTCTTCGGATCACTCCTTCGCCACCTCAGGCGGATTGAGTAAGTTTTCGCGATCAATGGCAGCTCTCTCCAGCCTTTCGATTCGTTCTTTGAGGTCCTTTGCTCGGTACCAATCGATGCCGAACACTATGACAAAATAGATCGGAGTCAGGAAGTAGATTCTCTCCAAGTTGAGTTTCGACCGATACATCGCCGAACTCGGCACCAATAGAACGTCCAAACACAGCAACTGCAAGAATATGACGGTCCGTGTTTCACGATTCCTCCTATTGAGCCCGTCGCAATCGCAAGCCTCTTGCACTTCACCTTGCCGACTTCGCAGCCTTTATAGATTCCAGCCTCGGTCATTCCAGTCAGCCACTTCAAAGACCTGAGCGGAGCTCACTGCCAACCCCAGCGGATACTGCTGTCGCACCGACAGAACCGCCGGCCCTATTCCTTGCGGACCCGCAGCGCGACACAAAAGCCAGCCGAAACTCCTCATTGCCGGCCCATATCCTTGGGTGAGCTTGTAGCACTTTGTCCCGAGCCCTTCGCATTTCTGCTTCACACGTCTCCACTGGTTTTGGGGGGTTCAGTGGATAGACCGCACACCCACCACCAGGACAATACGGCGGATCATTCGCCGCCCGTGGATCGTCGATGCACTGATAGCCATTCGCCACTCCCGGTATCGGCCGGCTGCGCTGCCCCATCGGACACGGTCCGGCAGTCTGGAGGCCGAGTGGATCAATGCGGCTCACCGGCAATGCTCCGACGTATCCATACGTATTCACTCCCGCTGCCAGCCCGATTGGATCGCTTTCTACGTAGCGGCCCAGGGCCGGATCGAAATCACGGAAGTAGTTATAGCTGAGATTGCTTTCGACATCGAAGTACTGGCCAGGAAAGCGCAGGTTGTATTTGAACGCACCCGCCGGCTCGACCGGCTCACCCTCGCCGAACGGCGTCGGATCCCACTTCCACTTCAGCACGGGCACGGCCGCGGCTGTAGTGACCTTGCGTGGAGCATTCAACTGATCCGTGTGCACGTGGAAGACCGTGACCTTGCCGCCGACGTTGCGCAGCGTCGCGACCGGAATGTCGCCTAACCACACGGTTTCCTGTACGAGCACGAGCGCGCCATTGGTCCACCTGTATTCACCGACCAGGTGTCCGGCTTCGTCGTACATGAAATAGAGAGCCGCGGTTATGGCGCCGCCGGACTTCTTGATGCGCTGACCCAGCGCGTTGTACAGGTACGTGGTCCTGCCCGCGGATCCGAGCCGCGCGGTTTTCATGCGGCCATTGTTGTAATAGGTATGCGTCGTCGCACCGCTGCCCAGCGTGTTGCCGGCGGCATCATAGGAATAGGAGCGCACCAGCGCGCCCGACGTCGAGCTGAGCCGGTTGGACGAGGCTGCAACCTGGTATGAGCTGGCGCTCGTGCCGGATTGTGTGAGCCGATTGCCGTTCGCATCGTAGGTGTAGCCAATGTTGGCTCCGGCATTCGTCGCCGAAATCAACCGGTCGAGCGGGTCGTATCCCAGTGCCCAGGTGGGGTCCCCGTTGGCGCTGTCGGAGATACCGGTGATCCGGAACGCATCGTCGTAGCTGAGCGTTTGACTGCCGACGATGGTTGAAGCGTGCGCGATGTTCGTGAGCTTGCCGTCGGCGTCGAATGTGCGGCTGGCGGCAATTCCATTGCCCCAGGTCCAGCCCGTGATCGGACCGAATGGGTCGTAAGTGACGTTGCGCAGGATGGTGACGTTGGGTGTACCCAGCAAGGTCACGCTCGAGGCCTTGCCATTCGAGTCATAGCCGTACTGGATTGTTCTGCCCGATGGCATGAGCAGCGTCGTGAGCTGGCCCATCGAGTTGTAGCCGTAACCCAGCGACTGGATGACGGAGCCCGCGGTCAGCGTCTGGCTCTTCCCGGTCAGCCTGCCCTGCCGATCGTAGATCCAGGCCATCGAGTGGTTCGCGTCACTCGCACCCGTGAGGCGGCCTCGGCCATGGGTGCCGGAGTCGTACGTGTACCTGATCGTCTGGTCCGTCGTCGAACCGATCCGGAATGCAGAGGACACGATTCGGCCCAACGAGTCGTACGTGTTCGTGGCGATCGAATTGCGCGAGTCCGCGCTGGAGACGATGTTGCCGCCCGAGTCGAATGTATTGGCCATGAGACCTGTATCCGGACTCGCCAGCGCCTTGAGATCGCCAAATCCGTTGTACGTATAGGTCGTGACGAGTCCGCGCGGATCCGTGACCGACGTGAGGTTGTCATTCGCGTCGAAGGCGAGTCGGGTGACTCCGGAGTTCGAATCCGTAATCGCGTTGAGCCGATCCAGTTCGTCGTAGGCATTCGCGCTGTTCCGGCCCAGCGGCGCGTTCATCGTCGTCTGGTTGCCGTTGTTGTCGTATCCGAGAACCGTGGTTACGTTTGCGGTTCCGGCGGCGTTCACTTCCTTCCAGAGCTGGTTCAACGTATTGAAGACGCGCGCATGCGTGCGCTTGAGGACGTTGTTCGGGTCGAAGGTGTTCTCCGCCGTGCGATTGCCCATGGCGTCGAGCGTATAGGTGATCCGGTTGTTGGCACCGTCGCGGATCTCGATCAGGCGATGCGCATCGTCATAGGAGAATTCGGTGTAGCTGCCGTCGGCATGCACGGCCTTGCGCAACAGCCCCGTTGGCCAGTAGTCGATGTGCGTCAACTCGCCACCCGAACAGGCCGGCAGGAGACTTCCGGCGCAGCGATCCGTCAGGCGCTGGCGCGAGTCGTACGCCAGGGTGGTGACGAGGCCGTTCGCATCGGTGATCTGGGTCGGCTGACCGTGTGCGTTGTAGGCGTCGTAGGTCGTGACGTGCCCGGCGGCATTCGTGATCGTATTCACCTGCCCGCAACGCGCGCCCGTCGTGCAGGTGTAGTAGGTGTAAGTGGTCACGTCGCTGACGTCGGTACGGGGTCCGTCTTCCGTCAGCACGCGCCCGAAGCCGTCATACGAAAACGATGAGGTTCGCGAAACGTTGGGCGTCACCGACGTGTCGGTCACCGTGCGCGTCAGGACGTTCCCGCTGGAATCATGCGTGAACGTGGTCGTTCGGTTCGGCTCCGCCGTCGATGCCGGAATCCGGAATATCGGGTGCCAGGTGGTGGCGATGGTTCGCGCCCGCGGTGAACCAGAGGCCTCGGTGCGCGAAGTCTCGAGGTTCCGCGCCGTGTCGTACGAGTAGCTGGTGACGTTGCCGTTGAAGTCGGTCCGTGAGGCGACATTGCCGTTCGCATCGAAGGACCGTGAGGCCGGCAATCCACAATCCCGGCACAAGCTCGAAATGCTGCTGACTCTCTGCACGCCGTGTGAGGTACTGAATTGATAGGTCCGCGTCTCGCCCAGCGCATCCGTGACCGACGTCGACGTTCCCGATGTGAAGGAAAGTGTGGTGTTGTTGGCGCCATTCGCATGACCGGAAAACGTTGCGCGACCCATGGCGTCGTACTTGTACGTGGAGAAGCGCGCGTTGTTCTCGTCGATGATTCCCGTCAGCGCCGAGGGCTGGCTGGTGCCCGATGTATTCCCGGGCTCGTTGTAGACATAGGTGCGCAGCTTCGCGTCTGGCCAAGTGACGCTGGCCAGATTTCCCGCCGGGTCATACGCGTAGGCGAACACGCCGCCGGCCGGATCGGTCATTGCGACGAGCTGGGACGCCGCGTTGTACCTGAACCCCAGCGCATGGCCGAAGGAATCCGTGACGCCGATCAGGAGTCCCGGCACCGGCGCAATCGCGGCCGGCGTGGACTCATCGCTGTAGACCATGGTCTGCACCAGGCCGCCACGCGTGGTGATGGACAGTAGTTTGCCCTCGGCATCATATAGCTCGACGTCGTCGGCGGTGGTCGTGAACTTCCAGCCACCGCCGGCGAGTTTCTCCAGCCGGTCGTCGACGTCCGCCTGCGCGATGAATGCGCCGTTGTAGAGATTGAAGGCCAGCACCTTTCCGTCCGCGCGGTATGCGGAAGCGGTGGTCAGCGCGCCGGAGGCGACGTACAGGATCGAGCGGTCGTAGGTATGCCGCCAGTACTTGCCGATGCGTGTGAACCAGTTCGCGCCGAACCAGGCGCTTTGACTCTCGGGCACACCGCCGTGATTGTAGTAGCGCTTGAATTCGAGGCCGCCGGCGCCGGCTGCGACGTAGTCCGTTTCGGTCAGGAACTTGTTGCCCGTTGCGATATGAACCGGATTCTTGGTGAGCGGACCGCAGTTCTTCGCATCGGGTTCGCCGAGATTCTTGGGCGGCGCCACGCCACTCGACGCGCAGTACATGCTGGAATGCGTCTGCCCATCCACGACGATCGTGCCGTGGATGGCGCCGGTCACTCCCGGCGGGCACACCAGGACTCTCTGCATGCTGATGCTGCTCTGGGCGTGATAGCCGATACAGGCGCCGAGCGGTTGTTGCCAGTCAATGTCGTACAGCCGGTAATTCTGGACCGGGATTCCGGTGTTCCGGTGCAGGAAGGGCAGCGTGGTGTAATTCAGTACGCCACCACAGTAACCGATGGAGTGCGGTCCGCCGGAGAGCCAGCCGCCGCTCGGCGTCACGCTCAGGCTGCACTGGTCCGGGCGCGTGTAGTCGGTAACGATGTCCTGTCGCGCTGCCTCTTCCGAGCTGCGCGCCGGGAATCCCCGGCAGGTGCCGCGATTGGAGTATTCCCACGCGAGCGGGTACATGCTCGTGCACACGGCCGATCCCACCGGCGAGCAGTTGGGCGGATAGCCCTGGGCGGATGCCGGGCGTGAAGCGGCCGAGAGGATCAATACGACGAACAGGATGAACGCAAGACCTGCGCATCGCTGCGCGGTTTGAAGCTGACGCGGCATGAGAATTCCTTTTCTGCTGGTGCGCCTGACGAGGGAAGGAATGCTCCCTCTCCGCGGGTGCCATGTCCCGCGGACTAACTGGTCATTTCACGCAGAATCACTCGCGCCAGAGCAGCGCCGCCATTCGTCCGCCCTTGCCATCGCGCCGATGAGAAAAGAAACGCGCGCGATCCGCGAATGTGCACCACTCGCCGCCGCTGATGTCGGTGACCCCGAGTGAGCGCAGTCGGCGTTTCGCGAGCGACACCAGGTCCGCCTGCCAGCGCCCGCTCGCATTGCGCTCGAACGCATCCGACGCGCCGGCATCCGCCGCGATGAATGCCGCGCGCACTTCATCGCCTACCTCGAAATGCTCGCGCGAGATCGCCGGGCCCAACCATGCAATGAGCTCGCCGCCGGACGACCCGAGCGCGTGCACGGTCTGCTCGAGTACGCCGGAGGCGAGACCGCGCCAGCCGGCATGCGCCGCGGCGATGCGCGAGCCATCGCGCGTCGCGAATAACACCGGCATGCAGTCGGCCACCATGATCACGCAGACGCGGCCGGGCTCGCGCGTGACCACCGCGTCAGCGGTCGGTGGTCGAACAGCGGCCGGCGCGCCATCGAGATCGTGGACCGCAATGCCATGCACCTGGCTCAGCCAGGCGGGCTCTGCGGGCAAATTCAGCAACGTGCTCAAACGCGCACGATTCGCCGCCACGGCCGCGGGCGAATCGCCGACATGCGCGCCGACATTGAACGAGTCCCACGGCGGCTCGCTCACGCCCCCGAGCCGCGTGGTGAATGCCGCGCGCACCCCGGCCGGCAACTGCCACTCGAATTCCAGCAGCCGCGGATCGCTCACTTGCCCGTCCTGGCATTGTCGCGCGTCAGCTCATCGAGCAGCGCCCGCAAGTCATCGGGCAGCGGCGCTTCGTACGAAACGGCCTTGCCGCTCTTCGGATGCGCGAAGCTCAGGCGCGCCGCGTGCAGCGCCTGCCGTTGAAAGCCGTTCAACGCCGCGATCAACGCGGGCGTCGCGCCGGCCGGCAGCTTCTTGCGCCCACCGTACACGGGATCTCCGACGATCGGATATCCCGCATGCGCGAGGTGCACGCGGATCTGGTGAGTGCGCCCGGTCTCGAGCCGCACGCGCGCCAGCGTGTGGCCACGAAAGCGCTTCTCGATGCGGTAGTGGGTCACGGCCGCGCGCCCATCGCTGCGCACGGCCATCTTGATGCGCTGCGTGCGGTGCCGGCCGATGGGCTCATCGACGGTGCCGCCGCCGGTCATCGCGCCGGTGCACACCGCCAGGTACTCGCGCTCGATCTCGTGGGCGCCGAGCGCGGCCACGAGCGCCGTGTGCGCTTCGAGCGTGCGCGCCACGACTAACAACCCGCTGGTGTCCTTGTCGATGCGATGCACGAGCCCGGCGCGCGGCACATTTTTTAACAACTTGTCATGGGCCAGCAGCGCGTTCTGCAGCGTGTGCTCGCGGTTGCCGGCACCGGGGTGCACGACGAGACCGGGAGGCTTGTTGATCACGATGATCGCGGAGTCCTGGTGGACGATGTCGAGGGGCAGTTTTTCCGCCTTTACACCGGTGTCGGCCGTGATACGCGCCTCGACTGTGGCGGTCTCGCCACCCGTGACGACGTCGCGCGCCCTGACCGTAAGGCCGTTGATGAGCACGGCCCCGTCGTCGATCCAGCGCTGGATGCGCGTGCGGGAATACTGCGGCAGGAGCGCCGCCAGCGCGGCATCGAGGCGGCGGCCGGCCTGTTCCGGGGGAAATTCGACGCGGTGGGTCTGGAACTTGGGGGCCAAGCGTGTGGTCCGAGGGCTGCGGGGGCCGCTATACTTCACGCGCCCGGCGACGATTTCAAACCTAAAAAGCACACCGGCCCGATCGAGGATTCAGGAACTTCATGCGAGCACTGCGTAGCGCCGGTCCCCTGGCATTCTTATTCATGTCCCTGGCCCTGGCCCTGTCGGGGTGCAAGACCCGCGACGGCCGGGATGGGCCGATGAGCGATCCGCAGGTGGTCTACCAGCGCGCGCACAAGGCGATCCTGCAGTCGGATTACCCGCTGGCCATCCGGATCTACGAAGCGCTCATGGCGCGCTACCCGTTCGCCGAGGAGACGCGCCAGGCGCGGCTCGACGTCATTTATGCCTACTACAAGGCGGGCGAGTCCGAATCCGCCATCGACGCCGCCGACACCTTCATCCGCGAGAACCCGACGCATCCGCGCATCGACTACGCGTGGTATCTCAAGGGCCTCACGGACTTCGAACGCCTGCCGAACTTCCTCGAGCGCTGGTTCCGCGTCGATCTGAACCAGCGTCCGCCGACGGAGGCGCGCCGCTCGTTCCAGGCATTCCTGACCGTCGTCGAGCAGTATCCGAACAGCGACTACGCGCACGACGCGCGACGCCGCATGGTGTACCTCAGGAACCGCCTGGCGGATTACGAAATCGCGGTGGCGCAGTACTACGTGGGCCGCGGCGCCTATGTCGCCGCCGCGCAGCGCGCCAAGGTGTGCATCGAGGAGTTCGACGGCTCGCCGGCGGTGCGCAAGGCGCTCGAGATCCTGATCCTTTCCTACGAGCGGATGGATCTCAAGGATCTCGCCAACCAGACGCGCCAGGTGTACCGCACGAACTACGATGCCGAGGCCGGCGAAGAGCGGCTCGCACCGAAGCGCAAGTGGTGGAAGCTCTGGCTGTCCACCTGATGGGAACCCTCTATCTTCGGTAGCCGCTCGTAATCGGATAGCGCCAGTCGCGCCCGAAGGCACGGCGACTCACGCGCACTCCCGGCGGCGCCTGCCGCCGCTTGTATTCGTTGCGCTTCACCAGGTCCAGCACGCGCACCACGGTCGCGCGCTCGAATCCCTTCGCACAGATCTCGTCGACGCCGAGGTCGTACTCGATGAACGCCTCGAGAATCGGGTCGAGTACCTCGTACGGGGGCAGTGAGTCGCTGTCCTTCTGATCCGGCCGCAGCTCGGCCGACGGCGGCCGGTCGATCACGCGCTGCGGTATCGCGGGCGATACCGAGTTGCGGTAGTTGGCCAGCCGGTAGACGAGCAGCTTGGAGCAATCCTTGATGGGCGCGAAGCCGCCGGCCATGTCGCCGTACAGCGTGGCGTAACCCACTGCCATCTCGCTCTTGTTGCCGGTGGTCAGCAGCATCTTGCCGGTCTTGTTGGAGATGCCCATGAGCAGGACCATGCGGCATCGCGACTGGATGTTCTCTTCCGCGGTATCCGGTTTGCGGCCGGAAAATTCGTCGCGCAGCGTGGCTTCAGCCGCTTTCATCATGTCGTCGATGGGCAGCACGCTGTATTTCACGCCCATCGCATCGGCCTGCGCGCGCGCATCGTCGAGGCTCATCTGCGAGGTATACGGCGACGGCATCATGACCGCGTGCACGCGTGGCGCACCCAGCGCATCCACCGCGATGGCGAGCGTCAGCGCGGAGTCGACGCCGCCCGACAGGCCGAGCACGACGCCCGGGAAACCGTGTTTCCCGACGTAGTCGCGCACGCCCAGGACGAGCGTGCGGTACACGCTTTCGGCATCGCCAAGCTCGGGCGCGACCGTCGTCGGCACCGGGCGCACGATTCCATCGGCGCGCTCGAACTCGACCGTGTAGAGACCCTCCTCGAAAGGCGGCGCGCGCATGACCACCTTCCCCGCGCCGTCCATCACGAACGAGTTGCCGTCGAACACGAGCTCGTCCTGGCCGCCCAGCATGTTCACGTAGACCACGGGCAGCCCGAGCTCCCGCACGCAGCGGCGCACGATGTCCTCGCGATTCGCCTGCTTGTGGATTTCGTACGGCGAGGCATTCGGCACGATCAGCATCTCGGCGCCGGCGGACTTCGCGAGTTGCGCGGGCTCCGGCTCCCAGATGTCCTCGCACACGAGGATGCCGAGCCGGAAACCGCGAAAATCGACGACGGTCGGCTGCGCGCCGGATTTGAAGTACCGCTTCTCGTCGAAGACCTTGTAGTTGGGCAGGCAGCTCTTGCGATGCGTGGCGCGCACCTCTCCGCGTTCGATGAGCGCCGCGGAGTTGAAGATCTGCGAGCCGGCATACTCGGGAAAACCCACGACCACGCCGCAGCTCGCCTGCGCTCCGCGCACGGTGGCCATGCCCTTCTCCACCGCGACGCGAAAGCCGCGATGGAACAGCAGGTCCTCCGGTGGATAGCCCGAGAGCGTGAGCTCGGGCAACACCAGCAGGTCCGTCGAGAGGTCGCGGCAGGCGCGCTCGGCCGCCGCGACGATCTTCTGCGCGTTGCCCGCGATGTCGCCCACGAGCAGGTTCAGCTGCCCGAGGGCTAACTTGAGCTTTTGAGGAGCGTTCACCTCGGCCGCGGGTTACTTCGCCCGTCGCGCGCGCGACGGCTTCGACTTGCCGGTCTTCTTTGGCGCCGGCTTGCGCACCGGCTTCCTGGCCGTCTTCTTCGCCGCCTTCTTCTTGGTCTTCTGTTCGATGATGAGAACCGTGGGGCCGACCGGCTTCCTGAGTGGCTTGGCGCGGCGCTTGGCGAGTTGCTCGGCCATCGCCTTGCCGAGATCGGCCGGCGATTTCACGGTGCGCGCACCGGACGCGTCGAGCGCGCGGTACTTGTCGGCCGCGGTGCCCTTGCCGCCCGCGATGACGGCGCCGGCATGGCCCATGCGTTTGCCGGGCGGCGCGGTGACGCCCGCGATGTACGCGACGACGGGTTTGGTCACGTAGCGCTTGATGAAGTCCGCGGCGGCCTCTTCATCCGTGCCGCCGATCTCGCCGACCATGATGATGCCCTCGGTCTGCGGATCGCGTTCGAACAGCTCGAGCACGTCGACGAAGTTCATGCCGCGAACTGGGTCGCCGCCGATGCCGACGCAGGTGCTCTGGCCGAGCCCCTTGTTGGTGGTCTGAAACACGGCTTCGTACGTGAGCGTGCCCGAGCGCGACACGATGCCGACGCGGCCCTTCTTGTGGATGAACCCCGGCATGATGCCGATCTTGCATTCGCCCGGCGTGATGACGCCCGGACAGTTGGGGCCGATCAATCGGGTGCCGGTGCCGGCGAGCGTCGCCTTCACCTTCACCATGTCGTTGATCGGGATTCCCTCGGTGATGCACACCACGAGCTCGATGCCGGCGTCGGCCGCTTCGAGGATCGCGTCGGCCGCGAACGGCGCGGGCACGTAGATGACGCTGGCGGTGGCGCCGGTCTGCTTGACTGCGTCGGCCACCGTGTCGAACACGGGCAGGTCCAGGTGTTTCTCACCACCGCGGCCGGGCGTGACGCCGCCCACCATCTTGGTGCCGTACTTGATGCTGTGTTCGCTGTGGAAGGTGCCCTGCTGGCCGGTGAAGCCCTGGCAGATCACGCGGGTGTTCTTGTTGACGAGAATGCTCATTGTCTTATTTACCCGCGGCTAACTTCACGGCCTTCTGCGCCGCATCGGTGAGGTCGGAGGCCGGCGTGATCGCCAGCGCGCTGTGCGCCAGCATTTCGCGGGCCTGCTCCGCGTTCGTGCCCTCGAGGCGCACGACGACGGGCACGCTGACGCCCACCTGCTTCACGGCGATCATCACGCCCTCGGCGATGAGGTCGCAGCGCACGATGCCGCCGAAGATGTTCACGAGGATCGCGCGCACCTTCTTGTTCGAGAGGATGAGCTTGAAGGCCGCCGTTACTCGCTCTGCCGTGGCGCCGCCACCGACGTCGAGGAAATTTGCCGGGCTGCCACCATGCAGCTTGATCAGGTCCATGGTCGCCATGGCGAGGCCGGCGCCATTCACCATGCAGGCGATGTCACCGTCGAGTGAAACGTAGTTGAGGTCGTGCTCGCTGGCCTCGCGCTCGATGGGATCTTCCTGCGAGGGATCGCGCATCCCGGCCAGCGCCTTCTGCCGGAACATGGCGTTCGCGTCGATGTTGATCTTGGCGTCGAGTGCGACCAGCTCGCCGGCCTTGGTGACGATCAGCGGGTTGACCTCGAGCAGCGCCGCATCGCGTTCGAGATAGATGCGATACAGCGCCATCAGGATGGACTGGAACTTCCCGATCTGCGGACCCTTGAACCCCAGGCCGAAGGCGAGCTTGCGGCACTGGTAGCCCTGCAGTCCGGCGGCAGGGTTGATGTCCGCGCGCAGGATCTTCTCGGGCGAGTGCGCGGCCACTTCTTCGATGTCCATGCCGCCCGCGGCCGAGGCGATGACCGCCACGCGGCCACGCTCGCGGTTCAACGTGAGCGACAGATAGATCTCGCGGTCGATCTCCGAGCCTGACTCCACGTAAACGGTTTCGATGGGCAGGCCTTCGGGACCTGTTTGTTTGGTCACCAGCCGCTGCCCGAGCATGTCTGACGTCGCGGCACGCACCGCGTCGAGATCGCGCGCCAGCTTGACGCCGCCGGCCTTGCCGCGGCCACCCGCATGCACCTGGGCCTTGACGACCCAGAGCTTGCCGCCTAACGCTGTTGCCGCGGCAACAGCCTCATCAGCACTCCTTGCTGGCTTACCCTGAGGGACCGGAATTCCGAACTCGCGGAACACTTCTTTCGATTGATACTCGTGGAGATTCATCCGGCTCGCTCTGTGGCGAAAAAAGAGCCGGTATTCTCCCGGAATCGACCGGCAGTCGCCAGTTTGATGCTGACGCAGCATGCTACAGTCTCGCCCGATGCCGCTGTCGCTGCCGCTCCACCAGCTCCAACCGATCTCGCCTGGCGCGTCATCGGCCTGGTCAATCTCTACCGGCTGCTGGTTCCGCCGTCGCTGTACGCCCTCTACGCCTTCTCCGGCAGTGCCGCGACGCTCGGCGGCGCCCGGCCGCAGCTATTCCTGTGGATGCTGCATCGTGTACTTCGCCGCGGGTGTGGCCATCGTGGCCGGCGGGCGGCGCCTGTTGCCCAATCTGCGTGTCAACCACTTTCGTGCACGCGATGGTCGACGCGGTCGCCATCAGCCTGCTCATGTTCGCGAGCGGTGGCGTCGCGAGCGGCATCGGCATCCTGTTCGTGGTGCCGGTCGGCGCCATGGCGCTGCTGGCGGACAGCCGCGACGCCTTCCTGCTGGCCGCCCTCGCCACGCTTGCGCTGTTCGCGCAGCAGATCGGCAGCCATGTGCTCGGCGGCGCTGACAGCTACGACTACCCACCACCGGCATCCTGGGCGGCATCGTCTTCCTCGTGGCGCTGCTCGCCTGGCCGATCGCGCGCCGCCTGCGCGACACCGAGGCGACGGTGCGACGGCAGCAGGTGGACCTGGCGAACCTCGCCCAGCTGTCGCAGTACATCGTCCAGCACCTGCGCGAGAGCATCGTCGTGGTGGATCACGAGAACCGCATCCGCCTGATCAACGAAACCGCGGCGCGCGCTGCTCGGCGACTCGCGCGCCTATCCGGGCGCCCTGCTCGGCGAAGCGTCGCCGCAGCTTCTCTATCTACTGGAGACCTGGCGCGCGCGCACCGCGTCACCGGCCGCGCCGTCACAGACCTTCGTGGCCGCCGATGGCGGGCACGTGATCCAGCCGCATTTCGCCTCGCTGGGCGGGTCGGAGCCCTCGCCCGTCATCGTGTTCCTCGAAGATACCGAGCTGCTGGCGGCCAAGATCCAGCAATCGAAGCTCGCGGGACTCGGGCGGCTCTCCGCCAGCATCGCGCACGAAATCCGCAATCCCGTGGGCGCCATGAGCCACGCGGCGCAACTGCTCGCCGAATCGCCGTCGCTGTCCGCCGAGGACAAGCGGCTCACCGAAATCGTGCGATCGAATGGCGACCGCGTGCGGCAGATCATCGAAAACGTGATGTCGATGGCGCGGCGCGAGAACTCGCGACCCGAGCGGCTGGTGCTCGGCAACTGGCTCGGCGGGCTTCCGCGAGGAGTTCTGCGCGACCATGCAGATTGCCGCCCGAGCGGCTCGCCGTCTCCGCGCTGCTCGGCGACGTCGAAGTCCAGGTGGACCCATCGCAGCTGCGGCAGATCGTCTGGAACCTGTGCGAGAACGCCGTGAAATACGGCACGAGTCCGCGGCAACGAAACCATCGAGCTGCGCATCGGCCGGCTGGCATCGACCGCGCGGCCCTTCCTCGAGGTCGCGGATCGCGGCCCGGGCATCCCGGTGCAGCATCGCGAACGCATCTTCGAGCCCTTCTTCACTGGCAATGAGCGCGGTACGGGTCTCGGCCTGTTCCTGTCGCGCGAGCTGGCGCAGACCAATGGCGCCACTCTTTTATATGAGCCCCGTACCAGCGGCGGCAGCCTGTTCCGCATCGTGTTCCGCGATCCGGAACGCTGGGTGGCCTGAAGGGGACGGGAATGGCGCCTCCGGTCGTGCTGGTCGTCGATGATGAGCCCGACCTGGTCGAGCTGGTGACTCTGACTCTGTCGCGCATGCAGCTTGCGACGCAGTCCGCAGGCGATGTCGCAGGGGCGAAGAAACTGCTGAAGGCGCAGAAGTTCGATCTGTGCCTCACCGACATGCGCCTGCCCGACGGCGACGGCCTGGACCTGGTCGAATGGATGAACGCCCATTGCCCGGGAGTGCCGTGCGCGGTCATCACGGCGCACGGCAACGTCGAATCCGCGGTGCGCGCGCTCAAGCTCGGTGCCTTCGATTTCGTCTCCAAGCCGCTCGATCTCGGCGTCCTGCGCCGCATCGTCACCACGGCGATCAAGCTCTCGACCGCGGAAAGCGCCGCGACCACGCGCACCGGCACGCAGCTCATCGGTCACGCACCGGCCATGGAGCGCCTGCGCGAGATGATCCTGCGCGTCTCGCGCAGCCAGGCGCCGGTGCACATCTCAGGCGAATCCGGCACGGGCAAGGAACTGGTGGCGCGCATGATCCACGGCTCGGGTCCGCGCGCCGAAGGACCGTTCGTCCCCGTCAACTGCGGCGCCATTCCCTCCGAGCTCATGGAAAGCGAATTCTTCGGGCACAAGCGCGGCAGCTTCACCGGCGCCGTCACGGACAAGCTGGGCCTGTTTCAGAGCGCCGAAGGCGGCACGCTGTTTCTCGACGAAGTCGCGGACCTGCCGCTGCACATGCAGGTCAAGCTGCTGCGCGTCATCCAGGAGAAGACGGTGCGGCCGATCGGCGAACAACGCGAGGCCCCGGTCGACGTGCGCATCCTGTCGGCGACCCACAAGAACCTGGCGGATCTCGTCGCACAGGCGAAGTTCCGCGAAGACCTCTTCTATCGAATCAACGTGATCGAGCTGCGCGTCCCGGCGCTGCGGGAGCGCGCCGAGGACATTCCGGATCTCGCAGATGCCATCGTCCACCGTCTATCGCGCCGGCTCGGCATGGAGCCGCCGGCGATCACTCCCGAAGCCCTGGAGCTGCTGAAGGCTTTTGCGTTTCCCGGCAACGTGCGCGAGCTCGAGAACGTTCTGGAGCGGGCACTCGCGCTGTGTGACGGCGGAAAGATCGACGTCGCCGACCTGCAGCTGCGCGCGGTGCCGCGCACGGAAAACGCGCCGATACCCTCGCCGGAATCGTTGGCTCAGATGCGGGCGGGCGGCGCCGAAGCCACGACAGCCGACGCGCCGAACCGCTCGGGCCTCGGCGAGCAGCTCGAAGACGTGGAACGCGCCGCGATCATGAAGGCGCTGGAAGCGGCGCGTTACAACAAGACCGCGGCCGCGAAGGCGCTGGGCATGACGTTCCGCGCGCTGCGGTATCGCATCAAGAAGCTCGGCATCGAATAGCCGGGAGAAAACTGACGATCTGCGTCACAAACTGACGCAATTGGGCAGTTACGTCTGTCGCCGTCAACAAGTCTATGTAAAACACTGTGCGGCAGAATTCTTGAATTCAGCAACGGTTCAATCACTTACGCCCCGTGGGACGCCTCTGGCATACAGCTTGCTCAATTCCCCGCAACGGCGCGTCACGCGTGTCGAATATTCGTCGATCCAAATTTATTCCTGTCAGGAGTTTCTTCATGAAGTCTATCCAAAAGGGTTTCACGCTCATCGAACTGATGATCGTGGTTGCCATCATCGGCATTCTCGCCGCGATCGCGATCCCGGCTTATCAGGACTACACCATCCGTGGCCAGGTCTCGGAAGGTCTGACGCTGGCCGCTTCGGCCAAAGCGTCGATCTCGGAGTATTACGCGCAGACGGGTGCCGCCCCGGCGAACCGCATCCAGGCGGGCATGGGCAACACGGACACGCCGGCCGACACGGCCGGCAACTACGTGGGCAGCCTGGGCGTCGTGAACGGCGTCATCACGGTGACGTACTCGAACGCGACCCCGCAGCGTGCGAACGCGAACATCAACGGTGCCACGATCACGCTGGTTCCTTATGTGTCCGTCGACCAGTCGGTCTCGTGGAAGTGCCGCGCTGTCGGTTCGGCCGCCGCTCCGACGAACAACCTGATGCCCGGTGCCGCGAACGCGGTGGGCACGGTTCTCGCCAAGTACTCGCCGGCCGAGTGCCGCGCGTAATCCAAGTCTCATCGATTGGATGAAGGAGCCCCTCGCAAGAGGGGCTCTTTTTTTTGGCGCCGGAAATATAGCCCACTCGAGTTGCGCGCATCTTGATCATGTTTTGCCGGCAAACCGGCTTCGAAAAGCTAGACACAGGTTGCAGCGCGGGTACGCGCGCGCGTGTTTAGATGCCTTACAAGTTTTCAACCTTCAATCCTCAACCTTTGAATTCAGGAGTACGTGATGAAATCTGTGCAAAAGGGATTTACCCTCATCGAACTGATGATCGTGGTCGCCATCATCGGCATTCTCGCCGCGATCGCGATCCCGGCTTATCAGGACTACACCATCCGTGGCCAGGTCTCGGAAGGTCTGACGCTGGCCGCTTCGGCCAAAGCGTCGATCTCCGAGTACTACGCGCAGACGGGCGCCGCCCCGACGAACCGCATCCAGGCGGGCATGGGCAACACCAACACCCCTGGCGACACCCGCGGTAACTACGTGGGCAGCCTGGGTGTCGTGAACGGCGTCATCACGGTGACGTACTCGAACGCGACCCCGCAGCGTGCGAACGCGAACATCAACGGTGCCACGATCACGCTGGTTCCCTATGTCTCCGTCGACCAGTCGGTCTCGTGGAAGTGCCGCGCTGTCGGTTCGGCCGCCGCCCCGACGAACAACCTGATGCCCGGTGCCGCGAACGCGGTGGGCACGGTTCTCGCCAAGTACTCGCCGGCCGAGTGCCGCGCGTAATCCTTAGGCGGAATTGCGAAGTCGCTCAGGAGCCCCTCCCCGGAGGGGCTTCTTCTTTTGGGAGCCGGTTCACGCGTCAGGGGGGGCTCCTATGCGACCATTGGCCGCAGATTTAACAATTGCCTGCCTTGGGGCCTTGAGTACACTGGGCGCCCAAGCGGCCCGTTTCGCTCGCACGTAACCGCATGAATGACAACGCATCACTAGCGCTCGGCGGAAATCGCTCGGGTCTTGGCGGCCTGCCGCAAAGACTCGTGCAGGATGGCGTCGTCGAAGAATCGGCGATGCTCAGCGCGCTGCAGACGGCAAAAGAGCGCAAATCCAGTTTCGTCACGCAGCTGATCGCCGCCGGAGCCGCGAAAGCACGCGACATCGCGATCGCCGCCTCCGCCGAGTTCGGTGTACCGCTCTACGACCTCGACTCCCACCAGGTCGAGCTCGACACGGTCAAACTGGTCCAGGACAAGCTGCTGCAGAAACATCGCTGCCTGCCGCTGTATCGCCGCGGCAAGCGCCTGTTCCTTGGCGTCGCGGATCCGACCAATCTGCACGCCATCGACGAGATCAAGTTCCAGACCGGTCTCGGCATCGAGGCCGTGGTCGTCGAAGACGACAAGCTGCAGAAGGCGATCGACAAGGCCGTCGAGCAGGCCGATACGCAGATGCCGCAGCTCACCGAGGACGAGACCGGATTCGATCTCGAGAACCTCGACGTTTCGGGCGGCGACGACGACATGGAAGGCGCGGGAGTTTCCCGCGACGACATCGAAGACGCGCCCATCGTGCGCTTCGTGAACAAACTACTGCTCGACGCCATCCGCCGCGGCGCGTCGGATATCCATTTCGAGCCGTACGAGAAGATGTACCGCATCCGCCTGCGCATGGACGGCATCCTGAAGGAAGTCGCGCAGCCGCCGGTGCAGCTCGCGATGAAGCTGTCGGCGCGCCTCAAGGTCATGTCGCGCCTCGACATCGCCGAACGCCGCGTGCCGCAGGACGGCCGCATCAAGATGAAGCTGTCGAAGACTCGCGCCATCGACTTCCGCGTGAGCACCTGTCCGACGCTCTTCGGCGAAAAAATCGTCTGCCGTATTCTCGATCCGTCCTCGGCGATGCTCGGCATCGACTCGCTGGGTTACGAGCCGTTCCAGCGCGAGATCTATCTCAAGTACCTCGCGAAGCCGCAGGGCATGATCCTCGTGACGGGCCCCACGGGTTCGGGCAAGACCGTGTCTCTGTACACCGGCCTGAACATCCTGAACAAGGAAGACACCAACATCTCGACCGCGGAAGACCCGGCGGAAATCAACCTGCCCGGCGTCAACCAGGTCAACGTGAACAACAAGGTCGGCCTGACCTTCGCCGCCGCGCTGCGCGCCTTCCTGCGCCAGGATCCGGACGTGGTGATGGTCGGCGAAATCCGCGACCTCGAGACGGCGGAGATCGCCATCAAGGCGGCCCAGACGGGTCACCTGGTCATGTCGACACTGCACACCAACGACGCGCCGCAGACACTCACGCGCCTGGTCGACATGGGCGTGAAGCCCTACGCAATCGCAACTTCGGTCAGCTTGATCATCGCGCAGCGCTTGGCGCGCCGGCTGTGCGCGCAGTGCAAGGCCATCATCGATGTTCCGGCGGAGGCGCTGCTCAAAGAGGGTTTCCAGGAAGCCGACGTCAGGGCCGGCATCAAGGTCTACGGCGCCAAGGGTTGTTCGAACTGCACCGACGGCTACAAGGGCCGCTGCGGCATCTACCAGGTCATGCCGGTCACGGATGCCATCGGCCGACTCATCATGGAAGGCGGAAATGCCATCGACATTTCCGACCAGGCTGCGAAGGAAGGCGTGTGGGATCTGCGCCGCGCGGGACTGGAAAAGGTCAGGCAGGGCCTGACCAGCCTCGAAGAAGTCAACTGGGTCACGATCGAATAGGTTTTGAGTGTTGTTCGAATTTAAGGACGGGCGAGTATGGCCACAGCAGTAGCAACCGCAGGCGCAAAGGGAATCAAGCGCGACATCCCCTACTCATGGTCCGGCATGGACAAGAAGGGCAATCGCGTCTCCGGCAAGAGCCTCGCTCCGGATGAAGCCGCACTGCGCGCAGATCTGCGCCGCCAGGGCATCGCGGTCGGCAAGATCAAGAAGCAGTCGCAGGCCTTCAAGACCGGCGGCAAGGTCAACCCGCAGGACATCGCGGTATTCAGCCGCCAGCTCGCGACCATGCTCGCCGCGGGTATCCCGCTGGTGCAGTCGTTCGAGATCGTCGGCAACGGCAACGACAAGCCGGCGATGCAGAAGCTGATTCTCGACATCAAGGCCGACGTCGAGGGCGGCACCTCGTTGCACGAGGCCCTCGCCAAGCACCCGCTCTATTTTGACGACCTGTTCGTGAACCTGGTCGAGGCCGGCGAACAGGCCGGTGCGCTCGAGACACTGCTCGACAAGATCGCCACGTACAAGGAAAAGACCGAGGCGCTGAAGAAGAAGGTGAAAAAGGCCCTTTTCTATCCGGCCGCGGTGTTGTGCGTCGCCATCATCGTCACCGTCATTCTGCTGATCTTCGTGATCCCGCAGTTCGAGGAGCTCTTCAAGGGTTTCGGCGCCGATCTGCCGGCCTTCACGCAGTGGGTCATCAACCTGTCGCGAAGCCTGCAGGACAACGGCATCGTCGTCCTGCTCTTCGTGGTCGGTGCGTTCGTCACGTTCTTCTACTTCAAGAAGCGCTCGAAGGCGATGCGCGAGTGGCTCGACCGCATGATGCTCAAGTTACCAATCATCGGACCCATCCTCTACAAGGGTGCGATCGCGCGCTTCGCGCGCACGCTGTCGACGATGTTCGCCGCGGGCGTGCCGCTGGTCGAAGCCCTCGAGTCGGTGGCCGGCGCCACCGGCAACATCGTCTTCGAGAACGCGGTGCTGAAGATGCGCGACGAAGTCGCCACCGGTCAGCGCTTGCAGCGCGCGATGGAAAACACCGGCCTGTTCCCGAACATGGTCATCCAGATGATCGCGGTCGGTGAAGAAGCCGGCGCGCTCGACTCGATGTCCGCCAAGGTCGCCACGTTCTACGAGGCGGAGGTCGACAACGCGGTCGACAGCATGTCCAGCCTGCTCGAGCCGCTGATCATGGCCATCCTCGGCGTACTGGTCGGCGGTCTCGTCATCGCGATGTACCTGCCCATCTTCAAGCTGGGCGCCGCGGTGTGATCCCGCGGATCATTCGCGAATAACAACGAAACGCCGCGCCCGTCGCGGCGTTTCCTTTTGACGGACGAACCCATGGATTTCCTGGACCTGCTCGCTGCGCACCCGCCGCTGTTCATCGGCTGCTGCGCTTTCATGGGCCTGCTGGTCGGCAGCTTTCTCAACGTCGTGATCTATCGCCTGCCGGTGATGATCGACAACATCGTCCTCGAAGACGCGGAGGAGATCTCCGCCGCGCGCGCGGACGCGCAACCCGCAGAAGCGTTGGCCCCGGCGCAGACCGTTGTGCCGGCAGAGTCACCCGAGCCGGTTGTGACGGCTGCGCCCGCCGACCCGGCACCGTTGTTCGCATCCGCGCCGCCGGCCGCGGAGACCATGGCGTCACTGGACCCTGCCGCTCAGGTCTCCGGAGCACCTGAAACTCCAGTGGAGGAAGCGGCGCCGGCGAAGCCCGTGTTCAATCTCGTCGTGCCGCGCTCGGCCTGCCCCAAGTGCAAGGCACCCATCACGGCCATGCAAAACATTCCGGTCGTGAGCTGGCTGGTCCTCGGCGGCAAGTGCGCCAACTGCAGGACGCCGATAAGCGTGCGGTATCCACTGGTCGAGCTGCTGACCGGCGTCACCACTGGCCTCGTCGCGTGGCATTTCGGTTACGGGTCCCTGGCGCTGGCCGGCATCTTCTTCACGTGGGTGCTGATTGCGCTCACGTTCATCGACCTCGACACCACGCTGCTGCCGGACCAGCTCACCTACCCGCTCCAATGGGCAGGACTGCTGTTGAGCCTCACGCATCCCATGTGGGCGCCGGGCGCTTCGCCAGTCACGCCGTTCGACAGCATCCTGGGCGCGGTCATCGGCTACCTGTCGCTGTGGAGCCTCAACTGGATCTTCAAGCTCATCCGGAAAATGGATGGCATGGGCTACGGCGACTTCAAGCTGTTCGCCGCCCTTGGCGCGTGGTTCGGATTCAAGATGCTGCTGCCCATCATCCTGTTCGCGTCGTTGATCGGATCCGTGGCCGGCCTCTGGATTCTCTGGCGGCAGCGCAAGGGAATGAGAACGCAGATTCCCTTCGGGCCGTATCTCGCGATCGCCGGCTGGTTGTTCCTGCTGGTGGGCCAAGACGTCGTCGACCGCTACTTCCTGTTGACGACACAGTCCCCGTGAAATCCCGCGGCTTCAGGGTGGGGCTTACCGGCGGCGTCGCGAGCGGCAAGACCACGGTCGCGAACCTCTTCGCCGCGCTGGGAGTGCCCATCGTCGACACCGACGCGCTCGCGCGCGAAGTGCTCGCCACGGGTTCGCCACTGCTGGCGGAAGTGATCGCGCACTTCGGCCCCGGCATCGTCGCGGCCGACGGCGGGCTCGACCGCCGCGCGCTGCGCGCGCGGGTGTTCGCGGACCCGGCCGAGCGGCGCTGGCTCGAGGAACGCACGCATCCCGCCATCCGTGCGCTCACGGACGCCCGTTGCGACTCGGCGCGCGGGCCCTACTCGATGGTCGCCATTCCGCTGCTGGTGGAAACCGGCGGCGCGGCGCGATTCGACCGCGTGCTGGTGGTGGACGCCGACCCCGCGCTCCAGCTGGCGCGACTGCAGGCGCGTGATGGCGTCACTTCGCAACAGGCGGCACAAATGCTGGCGGCACAGGCCTCGCGCGCCGACCGGCTCGCGGTCGCCGACGACGTGATCCACAACGATTCGGACGTCGCCGCGCTGCGCGAGCAGGTGGAAAAGCTGCATCGCCGTTATGTCGAGGTGGCAAAAGAGCAATCAGCGAAGGCCGCGACATGAGCATGGACGACCCGGCCGGGCCAGATTGCGCGGTTTACGGCGGCGGGCGGGGTCGCGCAGAATAGCCCGATGTCCGAAGAGGCCCAGATTCAACCCACACCCGTTGCGGAGACCGCGCCGCTGGTCTTCGAGCAGCCGCTCAACGAGCGGATGCGCACCTTCCTGCGCCTCGATTTCCTCTACAACCAGGCGCTGTATCACAACGAGATGCAGAGCCAGTGGGGCAGCCGGGCCGCGATGGGCAGCCTGCTCGACATCCTGGCCATCGCGGCGCGCGGCGACGTGCGCGCCGACGTGCAGAAGGAGCTCGAGCGACACCTCGCGCAGCTCAACGTGTTCCAGAGCAAGCCGGGCGTCGATTCGGCGCGGCTGCGCACCGTGATGTCGAACCTGTTGCGCTTGCGCGCCGACCTGGTCGCCTGCGGGTCTAACTACCTTGCCGGTCTCAAGGATTCGGAATTCCTCTCCGCCATCAAGCACCGCAGCGCCATCCCGGGCGGCACCTGCGAATTCGACCTGCCGGATTTCTTCTTCTGGCTGAACCAGGCCACCGACCAGCGCTCGCGCTCGTTCAACGAGTGGCTGGCGACGCTGCGCCCGCTGTGCGACGCAATCGCCGAGCTGTTGTGGATCACGAGGCAGCACGGCAAGCCGCGGCAGGAAATCGCGCGCGCCGGCGTGTACCACATCACCTTCGAGCGTGATACGCCGATCCAGCTGGTGCGCATCGCGCTGCCCGCGAACTCCGGGCTGTATCCGGAGACGAGCGGCTCTCACTACCGCTGCAGCGTACGGCTGCTGGCCTGGAATGGCTTGCAGACACGGCCGCAGCAGACCGCGGAAGACGTGCCGTTCACGCTGACGTGTTGTACCTAGGGCGCGCGAGAGCGCTCCCACAGAATCCCCACAATTCCGCACAGTAATGGACGCCACGGCGTCCTAACTTCAAGGCTGGCTTCTCCCGGGAGTGCGCCGTGAAGTTTTCACCCGCGGTACTGCTGTTGCCCCTTGCGTCGCTCACGACTGGAGCCGCCACCAGCGCCGAGCGCGGGTTCTACATCGGCGGCGCGTATTCGAGCGTGTCGGCCGACTATTCGCCGTCGGTGCGGGTGATGGACCTGGTGTCCAGCATCCCGGATCCCGGGCCCATCGACCTGAGCGCGCTGGATCCGCTCGGCTCGAGCGCGTGGCGCATCGTCACGGGATATCGCGCGCTCGACTGGGTGGCAATCGAGGCGGACTTCAGCCGCTTCGAGGGCAGTCGCACACCCACCGGGGTGGTCTGCGTCACCATCCCCTGTCCCGCGCTCATGCGCGGTGAAGTCGCGACGACCTCACTCTCCGCACTGGCTCTCTATCCGCGCGGCGCTCTCGACCTGTACGCGCGCGCGGGATTCACGCACTGGCGCGCCGAGGTGGATACGCTCAACTTCGACGATTCGAATCTCGCCCGCATCAGGGAAAGCGACACCGATTTTTCCTACGGCGCCGGCGCGCAGTTCCATGTCGAGCGATTCGCCACGCGGCTCGAATACCAGCGCGTGCGATTCGGCGCCGATGTCGCCGACCTCACGCTGCTGGGAGTCACGTACACCTTTTGAGGCGTCAGCCCGGCGCCTGCATCCCCAGGGCGTTCGCGACGAAGCCGAACTGGTCGGCGATGTCCTCGATCTGCATCCACATCGGCTTGCCGGCGCCGTGGCCCGCGCGAGTCTCGATGCGGATCATCACCGGATTCGCACAGCCCTGCGCGTGCTGCAGCTCGGCGGCGAACTTGTAGCTGTGCCAGGGCACCACGCGGTCGTCGCGATCGGCCGTGGTCACCAGCGTCGGCGGATAGCAGGTGCCGGCCTTCACGTTGTGTACCGGTGAATACGCGTGCAGCGCCTTGAACTCCGACGCATCTTCGGAGATGCCGAAGTCGCTCGACCACTGGCGCGCGTTCGCGCTGGCCGTGTGATAACGCAACATGTCCATGACGCCGACACCGGGCAACGCGGCGCCGAACAGGTCGGGCCGCTGGGTCAGCGCGGCGCCGACCAGCAGGCCGCCGTTGCTGCGGCCGAGGATCGCGAGGCGCTTCGGTTTCGTGTAGTTCTCGCGGACCAGGAATTCCGCCGCCGCGATGAAGTCATCGAACACGTTCTGCTTCCTGAGCCGCGTGCCCGCCTGATGCCAGTCCTCGCCGTATTCGCCGCCGCCGCGCAGGTTCGCGACGACGTAAACGCCGCCCATCTCGAGCCAGCCCTGGATCGCGGGGCTGAATGCCGGCGACAGCGTCACGTTGAACCCGCCGTAGCCGTACAGCATCACGGGACGATTGCCGTCACGCGGCGCGTCCTTCCGGCGCGTGATGAACATCGGCACACGCGTGCCGTCCTTGCTCGGGAAGAACACCTGCTCGGTCACGAACGGTGAGAAATCCGCGGGCACCTTCGGCGTGCGGAATTCGCTGACCGCGTTCCTCGCCGCATCGAAACGCAGAATGCGCGTGGGGGACAGGTAGTCCGAATACGAGAAAAAAGTCTCCGGGTTGGTGCCACTGCCCTGGAAGCCGGCGGCGGTGCCAAGTCCGGGCAGCTGGACTTCGCCCGCCTGTGCACCGCTCGCTTCGAACAGGCGCACGAGGCTGCGCGCGTCGCGCGTGTATTCGACGATGACACGCCCGCCGACGTACGTCGCGTTGTTGATGGCGTAGTCGCCCTGCGGAACGACCGTGCGCCACTTCGTGGGGTCCGGGTCGCGCGCGTTGACCGCGATGACACGCCCGCGGGGCGAATCATGTGTCGTCTGGACATAGATCTCGTCGCCGTTCGAGCCGAGCGGGTTGTAGAGCGCATCCCACCTGGTGAACAGCGGCCGCGGGCTGGCGCCGGGTTTGCGCAGATCCTGGATCAACCAGCCGTTCGTCTCGTAGCCGTCGAACAGGCCGATGAGCAGGTAACGCCCGTCTTCGGTGACCTGCACCGACGGTACACGCGTCGGGTGATCCGTGACCTGGTAGACCAGTTTGTCCGCCGACTGCGCATCGGTGAGCTTGTGGAAGAAGACATCGGGGCGGCCGGAATCGTCGCCGCGTGAATCGTCGGCGGCCTGGTTTTTCTTGAGCGGATAACGGCTGTAGTACACGCCCGAGCTGTCGCGCGCCCAGGAGACTGGCCAGAACTTGCTGTACTTGAGTACGACCGGCAGGTCGACGCCATCGGCGACGCGACGGAAATGCCACGTGTTCCAGTCGGTGCCGCCATCGGAAAGCGCATACGCGAGGATCTGGCCGTCGGGGCTCGGCTCCCATTGCGACAACGCGATCGTCGCGTCGTCACGCTTGCCGTTGGGATCGACCAGCACGCGCGCCGCGGCCGTGGGCGAATCCGCCACGTAGAGCACGCTCTGGTCCTGCGTGCCGTCGTTGCGCATGTAGAAGTAGTGCCCGCCTTCACGGCGCGGCACGCCGAACCGCTCGTAGGTCCACAGTTGCTTGAGCCGGTTGCCGAGCCAGGCGCGCTGCGGGAGGTGCTCGAGATACGGCTGTGCGAGCGCATTTTCGGCGGCCACCCAATCGCGCGTCGCCTGCGCGGCCGGATCCTCGAACCAGCGGTACGGGTCGGCGACCCGGACACCGTGATAGTCGTCGACGACGTCGCCGCGCATCGTCGCCGGATACTGGAGAGTGGCCGCGGGCTGTGCCGTGTGTTCGGCCTTCGGCGTCGCGCATGCGGCCAGGAGAACGGTGAGCACGCCCGCGAGCGAGGCGAGCATGTAGCGAGGACTCGTGACCATCCCTAAACTCTCCGGATGAATTTTGCCGGCAGTTTAACAAACGGTGCGAGCGCGCCTGTCCCGCGCGCCGCGTTTTCTTTTCGATTCGGCGCAAGCCTGGGCCTGGCGGCGCTGACGGCTGGCGCGGTCGATCCCGGGCTCGTGCACGCGGAAACACTGCCGCTCGAGCGGCTGTTCGCGGCTCCCGACCTGTCCGGACCCAGCCTGCGCGGCGTCAAGATTTCACCCGATGGCCGGCTCGTGGCCTACCTGCGGGCGCGCGACGACGACAAGGACCGTTACGACCTGTGGGCCTACGACATTCCCACCGGACGACACCGCCAGCTCGTGGACTCGCGCACGCTTGCCGGCGCCGACCGCGCGTTGTCGGCGGAAGAAGAAGCCAGGCGCGAACGGCAGCGCACCTCGGCGTACTCGGGCATCGTGGAATACAGCTTCGCGCCGGATAACCACCAGCTGCTGATCCCCCTGAACGGGGACCTCTACGTCTACGACCTCGCGCGCAGGCCCGCCGACGCGGTGCGCCGGCTCACGTCGACCGATGGCTACGAAACCGACGCGCGCTTCTCGCCACGCTCGCACTTCGTGAGTTTCGTGCGCGACCAGAATCTCTACGTGATCGACCTCGCGAACGGCACCGAGCGCGCGATCACGCGCGAAGGCGGCGGGCTCGTGAGCTACGGCATGGCCGAGTTCATCGCGCAGGAGGAGATGGACCGCGACACCGGCTACTGGTGGTCGCCCGATGAACGCCACATCGCGCTCGCGCGCGTCGACGAGTCGCCCGTGGCGGAAGTCGAGCGCTTCGAGATCCAGGCCACCGGCGCGCGCGTGGTGCGGCAGCGATATCCGGCCACCGGCGCGGCCAACGCCCAGGTCGAGCTGTTCGTCGCGGACGTAGCCGCCGAGACGCGCATTCCCCTCGACCTCGGGACGGTGCGCGACATCTATCTACCACGCGTCGAGTGGTTTCCGGACAGCCGCGGCCTCGCCGTGCAGAGGCAGAGCCGCGACCAGAAGACGCTCGAGCTGCTGCGCTTCGATGCGTTCACCGGCCGCGGGCACGTGCTGCTCACCGAACGCAGCGACAGCTGGGTGCCGCTCAACAACGAGCTCATGTTCCTGCAACGCAGGCAGGAGTTCATCTGGGCCTCGGTGCGCGACGGCTACCAGCACCTCTATCTCTACGCGAACGACGGCACGCTGATCCGCCGGCTCACGTCGGGCGAGTTCATGGTGCTGGGCGTGTCGCCGGATTCGGCGGTGCGGGCCGTGGATGAGCGCGCGCGCCGCGTCTATTTCACGGCGAACCTGCCCTCACCCGTCGAGCGGCAACTCTACTGGGTGTCGCTCGACAAACCCGGCAAGCCGGTGCGCGTCACGCAGGGCGCGGGCTGGCACGACGTCTCGATGTCGAAAGACGCGCGCGTATTCCTCGATGCATTCTCGAACGCCGAAACTCCGCGCAGCGTCACGTTGCGCGATGCAGGCGGCGCACCGCTCGCGGTGATGCTGGCCAACAAGCTCGATGCGACGCATCCGTACGCCCCGTACGCGGCGGCGCACGTGAAGCCGGAGTTCGGCACGCTCGCGGCGGCCGACGGACAACAGCTCCGGTACATGCTGCTCAAGCCCCGCGATCTGGTCGCCGGCAAGAAGTACCCCGTCCTCGTGGACGTTTACGGCGGGCCGGGAGTGCAGCGCGTGATGAACGCCTGGGGCAATCTCTTCCACCAGTATCTGGCACAGCACGGCTACATCGTGTTTGCACTCGACAACCGCGGCAGCGGAATGCGAGGTACGAAGTTCGAAACCGCCCTTGCCGTCGATGGGGTGCTGCGAATGGGAGGCATCGAGGTGCAGGATCAGCTCGCGGGCGTGAAGTACCTGCGCAGCCTGCCTTTCGTCGACGCGCAGCGTGTCGGCATCTATGGCTGGAGCTACGGTGGCTACATGACCCTCATGTGCCTGATGCAGGCGCCGGATGCGTTCGCCGCCGGCGTCGCGGGCGCGCCGGTCACGGACTGGACGCTGTACGACACGCACTACACGGAGCGTTATCTATCCACTCCGCAGGCGAACGCCGCGGGCTACGCGGCCAGCAACGTGCTGACCCATGCGGACCAGCTGCGACGGCCGCTGCTGCTGGTTCACGGCATGGCGGACGACAACGTGCTGTTCGCGAACAGCACCGCGCTGATGAAGAAGCTGCAGGATCTCGGCAAGCCGTTCGACCTGATGACCTATCCGGGCGGCAAACACGGCTTGATCCGCCAGAACGTCGCCGGGCTGCACGCGCACTCGAACATCGTGCGTTTTTTCGACCGCGAGCTCGGCGCCGGCCCCCGGTAAATCAGGAAATCAGAGCTTGATCCGTCCGCCGCCGGGCGGCCCGCCCATGCCGCCGCCGGCCTCGGGCACCACGATCCGCGATGCCGCTTCGCGCCGCATCTCGCGCGCCTCTTCGATCGCCTGCTCGATCGCGATCTTCACGGCGTCCGGGAACTTGCTGCATGCGTCTTCGAGCGACGCGGCCTCGAGCTCGAACGCGAGCGGCAGCACGCCGGCGGGCGTCAGCAATTGGGTCTGGCCGGAATACAGCACGGGCCGCGAGGAGTCCTCGGTGCCGTCAGCCTTCACCGGAACGAGCCGGCGCAATGTTCCCGCCTTGCGGTCCGTGAAGATCTCTTCGCGATAGAGCTGCGTCGCGTCGAGTTTGATTTCGGGAAGTTGTTGTTCGTTGGCCATGTGAATCTTCCGCCAGTGTTTTCGTCAGACCGGGGCGCGGGATGATAACAACTGCAACGCCTCGATGAACGGCTCGTCGGCCGGCAGGAGGCGCTCACTGCCGAGTGACCGACACTCGACCCACTTGAGAGCCTGCCCATCGAGACCGCGCGGCTCGCCGCGCACGAGGCTTGCACGACACAGGACGAGATCGACGATCCGGTCGGGATACTCGTGCTGCAGCCTCGCAACCTCGTCGTGGACCCGGACTTCGATGCCGAGCTCTTCGTGGAGCTCGCGCGCGAGCGCAGCCGCGTCGGATTCACCGGCGCCGACCTTGCCACCGGGGAATTCCCACCACCCGGCCATGTGTTTGCCGGCGGGCCTTTCGGCGATCAACACGCGGTGCCGGGAGTCGAACAACGCGGCGGCCACCACGCGCAGCCGCGGTTTCATGGGCAAACGGCCAAGGGCCTATTCGACTCCTTCGAGCACACCGTGGCAGTTCTTGAACTTCTTGCCGCTGCCGCACGGGCACGGCTGGTTGCGTCCGACCTTCGGGGCCACGCGCACCGGGCGCTGTGGCGCCGCCTGTGGCGGCGCCGCGGGCCCGGCCTGCCTCGCTCCCGCAGGTGCGCCGCGCGCGGCGCCCTGGGCCTGCGGCTGCGCTTCCGCGTCGCCCGCGGAACCGAGCTGCGCGAGTGAAGCTGCTTCGGCGTGCTGGGCCTGCAGCAGCTTGTTCAGTCGCTGGCGGCGCACCTCTTCCTCGCGCTCGATCTCTTCGCGGGATTTGATCTTCACGTCGAGCGTCGCGAGGATCGTGACGGTGTCGAACTTGATGCGCTCGAGCATCGCGGCGAACAATTCGAAGGCCTCGCGCTTGTATTCGAAGCGATAGTCCTTCTGGGCATAACCGCGCAGGTGGATGCCCTGGCGCAGGTAGTCCATCGCACCCAGGTGATCGCGCCACTGCTGGTCGAGCACGCGCAGCATGATGTCCTTCTCGAAGAACCGCATGATCACGTTGCCTTCGGCGTCGCGCCCGATGCGCTCCACCTTGGCGTCGTACATCGCGTCGATCGCGCCGACGATGCGGCCACGCAGGTTGGCTTCCTCGAGATCGGGCTGATCCTTGAGCCACTGCGCCGGATCGACCTGCGTCGCGAAGTTCTTCTCGATCGCCTTCGCGAGGCCGTCGAGGTTCCATTCCTCGTGGCTGACGTTGTTGGGCAGGTACTGGTCCAGCAGACCGCCGACCACTTCGGCACGGATGCCACGCACCGCATCGGCGAGATCTTCGGCACCCATGAGCTCGGTGCGCTGCTGGTAGATGACCTTGCGCTGGTCGTTGGCCACGTCGTCGAACGTGAGCAGCTGCTTGCGGACGTCGAAGTTGTGCGCCTCGACCTTGCGCTGCGCCTTCTCGATCTGGCGCGTGAGCATGCCGCTCTCGATGACCTCGCCTTCCTTCATGCCGGCCATCGCCAGCCACTTCTTCGTGCGATTCGGATCGCCGAAGATGCGCATGAGGTTGTCTTCCATCGATAGATAGAAGCGGCTGGAGCCCGGATCGCCCTGGCGGCCCGAACGGCCGCGCAGCTGGTTGTCGATGCGCCGGGATTCGTGGCGCTCGGTGCCGACGATGTGCAATCCGCCAGCGGCGACGACCTTGTCGTGGCGCGCCTGCCAGTCGGAGCGGATGCGCGCGGCGGTGACTTCGTCGAGCCCCGCTTCGCCCGCGGCGGCGGCGGCCTGCTCGAGCTCGGCTTCGTTGTTGCCTCCGAGTTTGATGTCGGTGCCGCGGCCCGCCATGTTCGTGGCGATGGTCACCTTGCCCGGCATGCCGGCGTTCTCGACGATGTGCGCCTCACGCTCGTGTTGCTTGGCATTCAACACTTCGTGCGGGATGCCGTTTTCCTTGAGCACGCCCGACAGCAACTCGGAGGTCTCGATGGACGTGGTGCCGACCAGCACGGGCTGCTCGCGTTTCACGCAATCCTCGATGTCCTCGATGATCGCCTTGAACTTGTCCGCCTGCGTGAGATACACGAAGTCGGGGTTGTCCTGGCGGATCATCGGTTTGTGGGTCGGGATCACGACCACTTCGAGGTTGTAGATCTGGATGAACTCGGGGGCTTCCGTGTCGGCGGTGCCGGTCATGCCCGAGAGCTTCTTGTAGAGACGGAAATAGTTCTGGAAGGTGATCGACGCGACGGTCTGGTTTTCCGCGCGCACCTTCACTTCTTCCTTCGCCTCGACCGCCTGGTGCAGGCCGTCGGACCAGCGGCGGCCCGGCATCGTGCGGCCGGTGAACTCGTCGACGATGATCACCTCGCCGTTGCGCACGATGTATTCGACGTCGCGCTTGTAGAGGGCGTGCGCGCGCAAGGCCGCGTTCAGGTGATGCATCAGCCGGATGTTCGACGGGTCGTAGAGACTCTCGCCCTCGCGCAACAGGCCGGACTCCAGCATCAGCTGCTCGACCTGCTCGTGGCCGGCCTCGGTGAGATGCGTCTGGCGCTGCTTCTCGTCGACGGTGTAGGCGCCGGGCGTGAAGTCGCCGCCCTTGTCCTCCTCACCGATCTGCCGTTTGAGGCGCGGCACCAGCTTGTTGACCTTGATGTACAGCTCGTCGTTTTCCTCGGCGGGGCCCGAGATGATCAACGGCGTGCGTGCCTCGTCGATGAGGATCGAGTCGACTTCGTCGACGATCGCGAACGCGAGGCCGCGCTGCACGCGATCGTTCAGGTGGAACGCCAGGTTGTCGCGCAGGTAGTCGAAGCCGAATTCGTTGTTCGTGCCGTAGGTGATGTCGCAGCGATACGCGGCGCGCTTTTCGTTCGGGTCCTGCTGGTTGCGGATGACGCCGACCGTCAGACCGAGGAAGCGGTAGATGGGCCCCATCCACTCGGCGTCGCGCGCCGCCAGGTATTCGTTGACGGTGACCACGTGCACGCCTTCACCCGGCAGCGCGTTGAGGTACGCCGCGAGCGTCGACATCAGCGTCTTGCCTTCGCCGGTGCGCATCTCGGCGATGCGTCCGTCATTGAGCGTGAGGCCGCCGATCAACTGCACGTCGAAGTGGCGCATCTTCACCGTGCGGCGTGCCGCCTCCCGGACCACCGCGAAGGCCTCCGGAGCGATATCGATGAGCTTCTCGCCGTCGGCCAGACGCTTGCGGAATTCCTGGGTCTTGGCGGTCAGCGCCTCGTCGCTCAGTACCTGCAGTGCGGGCTCGAAGGCGGTCGCCTTGCGCACCGTCACCTCATAGCCTTTGACGATGCGATCGTTGCGGCTGCCGAAAAGCCGCGTCAGAAGATTGAGCACGAGAGATCCTTGGAGAAAACTTCAGGCTGCACAAATACTTAGAAGGGCGAGTAACGCAGCCGGGCCGGTATTCTACGGATAGACCCGACCATGCGGAACTGGTTTCAGCGCGCCTCCCCGGCCGCCTTCATTTGGGCCGCCCCTCGGGCCATACAAGGCGCAGAAATGAAAAGCCCCGGGTCATGCCCGGGGCTTTCGTGATCCCGTCAGGAAC
This sequence comes from uncultured Pseudomonadota bacterium, assembly GCA_963774045.1. Taxonomy (GTDB): domain Bacteria; phylum Pseudomonadota; class Gammaproteobacteria; order Steroidobacterales; family Steroidobacteraceae; genus CADEED01. The sequence goes on along the minus strand of CAVZED010000009.1, from coordinate 8,426 downwards.
GCTCAGCGACCGATGAACGTCAGCGGGTCGATCTGGCGCCCGTCCTTGAGCACTTCGAAATGCACGTGCGGTCCGGTCGAACGGCCGGTCGAGCCCACGTAGGCCAGCGTGTCACCACGCGACACGGTCTTGCCGATCCCGACCGCGAGACCCTGGTTGTGACCATAGCGGGTCACCAGGCCATTGCCATGGCTCACTTCCACGAGATTGCCGTAACCGGCCTTTTCTCCCGCAAACGTGACGACGCCGGCGGCCACGGCAACCACATCGGAACCGCGAGGGCTGGCGAAATCGATGCCCTTGTGGAACGCCTGGTGACCGTTGAACGGATCCTGGCGCTCGCCGAAATACGAGGAAATGTGGCCATCGACGACCGGGCGGCCGTCCGGGCGGATCTGTTCATCGAGCTTCTTGGACAGCAGCGCGTTTTCGAGCGCCGCGAGCTGCGCATCTCGCGAGGAAATCTTGGCCTCGAGGCCATTCAGCATGGCGTTGAGGTCCGGCACCTGGGATGCGACGCCGATGTCGGATTCGGGTCCGCCCATGGCCGGCGTGCTTTCGAAATCGAACTCCCGGTTGTCGATGTTCGCCATCTGCGTGAGGCGCTTGCCCAGCGCATCCAGCCGGATCACGTGGGCGTTCATCTGGCCGATGCGCATGGCAACCGCGTCGACGCGGCGCTGCAGCTCGGCCTTCAATTCCTTGATCTCGGCCTGTTGTTCGGCCAGGGTCGCCGACCAGGTGGCCACGCCGCGGGGCGCCTGCTTGCTCTCGCCGATCTTCAGACCCAGGCTGAAAGCGGCGGCGAGGATGGCGACGAGCACCGTCGCAAAGGCGGCGACGGCCATGGGGTGAGCGAGATTGAAATGCTTGGCACGTCCTTCGCGGCGCGAGAAGAAGATGATGTTCATCTCGCGAATCCCGGAACGCAGTCTTTAATCTTCAAAGGCTTGCACCTCGCTGGCACCCACATGTGTCTGCTCCCTCGAATATCCTTCAAGGCAAAACCATCAGGCCCAGCAGGCGCGAAACTATGCCCAAAAGACCCCAACGAGACAAGCAATCGGCCCGGCCAGGGCACGCGCCCCGCACAGTCCGCGACTTAATCTCCGCGCGTCTGCCAGCTCTGGCCCAGCGTGCCCTTTCGACGCCCGAAACGTCCGAGTGGCACCTCACAGTAATGAAGGCCTTGGGACCAGATTTGGCGAATAAGGTAAATGCCATCACCTTGAATAGTGGAAGGATTACGGTCATCGCCGAGTCGTCCGCCTGGGCCACGCGCATCAAGTTCCGGCTCGCCGAAATCGACGCGGAATTGCGCGCCGTGACCCCCGAATTCCGGGACCTCGTGGTCCGCGTCCGGCCCCGGCGGACCCCGCCACGCTGATCAAATTTCCCCCGATCCCAGGAGGTCCGCGGCGTAGTTGGCCGCGCGCGCGGACAGCGCCATATAGGTCAGCGACGGGTTCACCGTGCCGGTCGACGTCATGCACGAGCCGTCGGTTATGAACAGATTCGCGATGTCGTGGGCCTGGTTGTGACCATTGAGCACCGAGGTCGCCGGATCCCGCCCCATGCGCGCGGTGCCCATTTCATGGATCGACGACCCCGGCGGCTTGATCGCACCCAGTGGCGCGACGTCCTCGAAGCCCGCGGCGATCAGCATGCGGACGGCGTCCTGGCTGGCGCGCTCGGCCAGGCGGTGTTCGTTCTCGCCGTGGGTGCAGTCGATGTGCACGAGCGGGATGCCCCACTTGTCGCGGCGTTGCTCCTGGAGAGTCACGCGATTCTCCGCGCGCGGCAGCATCTCCCCGAAGCCGACGAGCGTCATTTCCCAGCGGCCCGGATTGCGCAGCCGCTGCTTGAGCTCGGCGCCCACGCCGGTCTCGCGTACGCCGCGGCCCCAGCTGCTGCGCCCGGAGTAGCCCTGGAAGCCGTAGCCGCGGATGAAGTTCACGTCCGCGTTTTCGGTCACGTTGATATAGCGCGGCACGTAGAAGCCATTCGGCCGCCGGCCGTAGTAATAGCGGTCGAGAAAGCCCGGGTGCGTGCCGAACGCGCCGATTCCGATCACGTGATCCATGAGGTGGCGGCCCACCGCGTCCGAGCGATTCGCCAGGCCGTTCGGAATCTGTTCGGAGCGCGACGCGAGCAGGATCTGCGCCGTCGCCACGGTCGACGCGCAGAGGAATACGACTCGCGCCTGGTAGCTCCTGCCCTGGCCGGTGTTCGCGTCGATCGTGCGGACTCCCGATACGCGGCGCTTGCCATGGTCGTAGTCGAGTCGCTCGACGATCGCGTCGGTGACGATCGTGAGATTGCCGGTTTTCTTCGCGGCCGGCAGCGTGGCCGACAACGACGAGAAGTACGCGCCGTAACCGCAACCGCGTTCGCAGACGTTGCGCGACTGGCACGGACCGCGGCCGAGCGCGATGTGTTCGGCGGATGGCTCGGTGAGATGTGCGCAACGGCCCGGCGTCACGCGCCGTGTCGGGTAGTACTCCTCGATGCGCTCCTTGAACGCGGTCTCGAGGCAGTTGAGCGCGAGCGGCGGCAGAAACTGCCCGTCGGGAAGGTGGTCGAGTCCTTCGTTCGCGCCCGAAATGCCCGCGAAACGTTCGACGCGGTCGTACCAGGGCGAAATGTCCGCGTAGCGGATCGGCCAGTCGACGCCATGGCCATCGAGCTTGTTGGCATTGAAGTCGACGTCGCTCATGCGATACGTCTGCCGACCCCAGGTGAGCGAGCGCCCCCCGAGGTGGTAGCCGCGGATCCAGCTGTAAGGACGGTCCGCGGGCGTCGAATAGGGATGCTCGCTGTCGCGCACCCACCATTGCTTGGTGCTGGCATTGAACGCGTAACACTGGCTCTGGATCGAGTAGTGCTCCGCCATTTCAACCTGCGACACCATGCCGCGATTCGGCACCTGCCACGGCGTCGCGAAATCCAGGTAGTCCTCGCGGTGGTTCACGTTGCGGCCGCGTTCGATCACCAGCGTCTTGAGGCCGCGCTCGCACAGCTCCTTCGCGACCCAGCCTCCGCTGATTCCCGAACCCACGACAATGGCGTCGAAATCCATGGCGCTGTCCGATCAGACCGCGGACGCGCGGCCGACTTCCGTCAGCGGCAGGCACGAGCGCCAGGCGCCCGGCACGAGCTCGTAGCGCAGCTCTTCGGTGGCACCGATTTCGGACTGGTAGTAGCCCACGAGCACGAGGTACTTGAAGTTTCCGTACGCGGGGTCCTGGCGGCTGATCGCGTCATCGTCGAAACGGCGCACGATCTCGAGCCGGCGCTCGGGCGGCAGTTCGCGGAACGCCGCGCCGAATTGCGCCCAGGCCAGCTTCTCGATGGCGTCGAGCACGCCGATGATCTGCCCGCGCGTCATGTCGCTGGCCCAATCGGCCACCATGTCGCGGATGAAGGCGGGCACGCCGGCGGCCAATGCACCCGGCGTGTCGGTGCTCGGGATGATCACGTCCGTCACCTGCTCGAGCAGCATGAATTGTTCGCCACTCATCGCCGCCCCCCCGGCGCCGGGCTTCGTTCCCGGCTTGCGCGAAAAACGCGTCAATGCCGCCGCGCCGCCCAGTAGAAAGACGGCGCCGAGCAGCAAGGCGCGGCGGTCGAGTTTGGTGGCTGAAGCCGGATCGGACACGATGGGAACCCCTCCGTCCCGATCTATCGGCCCAGGCGCTCCGATCTGGACGCGCCCGGTGTGCGGCCAATCACCCTATTTCGTAGGACAACGCGGGATGTGCCGCGACCGGCGGCAGCAGATTGCCGCCCGGCGTGGCGGGCGTCACGAAATTCAGGCGGGGATGGCGGAGTTCAAATCGCCGAGCCCGCGGCCACCGGCGGCGGCTGGACGTAGGCGATGGGCGCGTCGGAAGGTTTCTCGAACGTCACGGCTTCCCAGGTCGAGGTCTCGCCGATGAGTTTGCGCAGCAGCTGGTTGTTCAGCCGATGGCCGGACTTGTGGCCGCTGAATTCTCCGATGAGGCTGTGGCCGAGGAGATAGAGATCGCCGATCGCGTCGAGGATCTTGTGCTTCACGAACTCGTCTTCGTAGCGCAGTCCGTCCTCGTTGAGCACGCGGAAGTCGTCGAGCACGATGGCGTTGTCGAAACTGCCACCGAGCGCCAAGTTGCGCGCACGCAGCATTTCCAGGTCGCGCATGAAGCCGAACGTGCGCGCTCGCGAGACTTCCTTGAGGAACGAGGTCGTCGAAAAATCCATCGACGCCGATTGCGAGCGGCGCTTGAACAGCGGGTGATTGAACTCGATTTCGAAGTTCACCTTGAAGCCGTCGAAGGGGCGGAACTCGGCCCACTTGTCGCCTTCTTCGACGCGCACGCGCTGCGTGATGCGCACGAATTTCTTCGGTGTGCGCTGGTCTTCGAAGCCCGCCGACTGCAGCAGGAACACGAAGGGTCCCGCGCTGCCGTCCATGATCGGCACCTCGGGCGCGCTCACGTCGACGTGCGCGTTGTCGATGCCGAGGCCCGCGAACGCGGAGAGCAGGTGCTCCACCGTCGAGACGCGCGCTTCGCCATTAATAAGAGTGGTGCCCAGTTGGGTGTCGCCGACGTTTTCCGCGCGCGCGCGAACTTCGGCGGGCGGATCCAGGTCGGTGCGGCGGAACACGATGCCGGTGTCCGGCGCCGCGGGGCGCAGGGTCATCAGCACCTTCTTGCCGGTGTGCAGACCGACGCCCTGCGCGCGGATGGAATTTTTGAGAGTGCGTTGTCCGAGCATGTGATTCCAAACCCCCGTAGCCGAGAGTGGCGCGGTTACGGGTAACGCCGCCCTTTTCCTTCGAGAACGAATTCGTTCGAAGCTGGGGGCGGGCAGCGGGGAGCGAGTACCACCGGGCGGTACACCGTTGCCCCCAAAAGGGGCGCTACCGTAACACAGATGCCTTTATCAGTCCTGTCGATCAATCCGCCTGCCGGCGCAGAAACGCCGGAATATCAAGCACATCTTCGGAGTCAGCGTCCGCCCTCAGGCCATCTCCTACCGCGCGCTGACGCTGCACCGCCGGCTTGTCGAGCGCGGCATAGTCCGCGGCCGTCAGCGGACGGCGCGGCACGACGCGCATCGGTGGCTCCACGGCCTGCTGGACCGGCGGGGCTACCTTCTGCAACGTCGGGACGTCGCGTCCGTAGGGTGAACGGCCGACGGCTGCGACTTCAGGGCGACCCAGCCCGGTGGCAACCACGGTGACGCGCATTTCATCCGACAGCTCCGGATCGATCACGGTTCCCACCACGACGGTGGCGTCGTCGGAGGCGAACTGTTTCACGATGTTGCCGACTTCCTGGAACTCGCCGATCGACAGGTCCATGCCCGCGGTGACGTTCACGAGAATGCCGTGCGCGCCCTGCAGGTTGATGTCCTCGAGCAGCGGCGAGGAGACGGCCATCTCGGCCGCTTCCTTCGCGCGATTCTCGCCTCTCGCGACGCCGGAACCCATCATCGCCATGCCCGTCTCGCTCATCACGGTACGCACGTCGGCGAAGTCCACGTTGATGAGGCCGGGACGCGTGATCAGTTCGGCGATGCCCTGCACCGCGCCCTGCAACACGTGGTTGGCGCTCTTGAAGGCATCCAGCAGCGTCGTCTTCGCACCGAGCACCGTGAGCAGCTTCTGGTTCGGAATGGTGATCAGCGAGTCGACGTACTTGCCGAGCTCGGCGAGGCCCGTGATTCGCGACCAGCGTGCGCTTGCCGCCTTCCATCTCGAACGGGCGCGTCACCACGGCAACCGTCAGGATGCCGAGCTCCTTCGCCACCTCCGCCACCACCGGCGCCGCGCCCGTGCCGGTGCCGCCGCCCATGCCGGCGGTGATGAACAACATGTCGCATCCTTCGATCATCTCGATGATGCGGTCGCGATCTTCCATCGCGGCCTGCCGGCCCACCTCGGGATCGGCGCCGGCGCCGAGACCCTTGGTGATGTTGCAGCCGATCTGCAGCGAGGTCTTCACCTTCGAGTGCTTGAGCGCCTGCGCATCGGTGTTGATGCACATGAACTCCACGCCCTCGATCCCGCTCGTGACCATGTGCGCGACCGCGTTGCCGCCGCCGCCTCCCACCCCTATGACCTTGATTACAGCGTTCTGGCTGTAAGCATCCATTAGTTCAAACATCGTGTCGCTCCTTCACTAGTTAGTCAAAGCTGTCAGCTTCGTTTTCAACAATGGCTCCCACGTCAGCCCGCTCAGAAGTTCCCCTGAAACCAGTTCTTCATGCGCTCGGCCATCGTGCGCGCGTTGCCCGTGATCGACCGGCCGCGATTGCCCGCGAGCGCGTTGTCGCGCGCGTACAGCAGCAGGCCCGCGCCGGTCGAGTAGATCGGATTGCGCACCACGTCGGAGAGGCCCTTGATGTGCTGCGGCAGGCCGAGGCGCACCGGCATGTGGAACACCTCTTCGGCGAGCTCGATCGCGCCTTCCATCTTGGCGCTGCCGCCGGTGAGCACGATGCCGGAGGCGATGATTTCCTCGAAACCGCGAGCGGCGCAGTTCCTCGCGCGCGAGCCCGAACAGCTCCTCGTAACGCGGCTCGACCACTTCGGCCAGCGTCTGGCGCGCGAGGCGCCGCGCGGGACGGTCGCCCACGCTCGGCACCTCGATGCTCTCGTCGGGATTTGCGAGCTGCGACAGCGCGCAGGCGTATCGCACCTTGATGTCCTCGGCGTACTGCGTCGGCGTGCGCATCGACACGGCGATGTCGTTCGTCACCTGGTCGCCGGCGATCGGTATCACCGCGGTATGCCGGATCGCGCCTTGCGAGAACACCGCCAGGTCCGTCGTGCCGCCGCCGATGTCGATGATGCAGACGCCGAGCTCGCGCTCGTCGTCGGTCAGGCAGGCGAAGCTCGAGGCAAGCTGCTCGAGCACGATGTCGTCGACCTCGAGGCCGCAGCGCTGGATGCACTTCTCGATGTTCTGCGCGGCGCTTTCCGCGCCGGTGACGATGTGCACCTTGGCTTCGAGGCGCACGCCCGACATGCCGATGGGATCGCGGATGCCTTCCTGCCCGTCGATGATGAATTCCTGCGGCAGCACGTGCAGGATCTTCTGGTCGGCCGGGATCGCGACGGCCTTGGCCGCGTCGACCACGTGTTCGACGTCCGCGTGGCTCACTTCGCGGTCGCGGATCGCGACCACGCCGTGCGAGTTGAGGCTGCGCATGTGCGAGCCGGCGATGCCGGCGAACACCGAATGGATCTCGCAGCCGGCCATGAGCTCGGCTTCTTCGATGGCACGCTGGATCGACTGCACGGTGGATTCGATGTTGACCACCACGCCCTTCTTGAGGCCGCGCGAGGGCTGCGTGCCGATGCCGATCACCTCGATCGAATTGTCGGATGCCACTTCGCCGACGAGGGCGGACACCTTCGAAGTGCCGACATCGAGGCCGATGATCAGATTCTTGTCGGGGCGCTTAGCCATCAGAATTGTCGTCCTCTGGTGCGCCAGCGGCCACGCGCTGGCCGCCCTGGCGCCAGCCGATCGCGAAACCGTTCGTGTAACGCATGTCGATGTAGTTGATGTCGCTGGCATGCGCGGCGATCTGGCCGACACCGGCCTGCACGAAGCGCGTGAAACGCTCGTCCACCTGCCGGCGGCCGAGGCGCACCGTGATAGGATTGAAAGCAATATCTCGGTTTCATCATCGCCGGGAGAATTAGGTTGAACTCGCGATCCGAAATGTCCCTGTGATCCGATAGCGATACCGCTTCCCGGCAACGGATTGAAGAGCTTGCGAGAAAGCGTCCCAAGCTCTTCATTTGTCATGATCTTCACCACTGCGGCAGTAGCTTCGCTGGAGACACCATTTCGATGACGTTCGATCCAACTCGCGCCTTGGGGCGAAAGGAGAATTCGCTTGAGTTCAGCGACAGTAAGATGGGCCACATTGCCGGCCAGTTGTGGATCCAAAGACCGATGAAGAGCCTCGGTGACCTGGTCCTCAACGAAGTCGGCTCTGGCAATATCTCCGAGCGACAGAGCAGCCAGCGTGTCGCGTGCTTCTCGGCGTATGTGATCATCACGTGTGCCGCCGACGTTCAGATCACCCTCTTTGAACTCGTTGGCGAGCACGAATATTTGACTAAGCTGGTTGCGAACCATGGTGAAGAATCATTCTAGACTGGAACGGAATCGGGGAGAACCGTCAAGAGTCGACTGTGATTCCGCCTTACTTCTCATTCACACCGGGCTTTAGCCCGGTGGAAGGAATGCACATTGTTGAGAAACCGTTTTAACGGTTTCACAGCGAAACCCAGGAAAACCGTTGAAACGGTTTCTGCGAATGCTTCGCGTCGACGACAGCGGGCTAAAGCCCGGTGTGAATGAGACGACTTTTGAGGCAAAGCCGCGAAGAAAGTGTTTTCCTTAAGAACGCTGCTGGTCCTG
>CAVZED010000008.1:0-504559 GCA_963774045.1 uncultured Pseudomonadota bacterium | reverse complement strand
TATGTTTATGTAACTCATACGTGTCTATGCGTTCCGTTCCGGACTGGTCCGCCGATATTGGCAAGAATACGAGGCGGAATGACCCGTGCCCGCCAGCCCAACTCTGCACAATCAGTATAGCCCGAGCGACGACGATTTCGTCGCCAATTTCGTCGCTCGCCATGACGTGCTCGAAACGCTGCTTCGCCGCATGCGGGCCGCTGAACCTGACGGCCGCGGGCTCCATCATATCCTGGACTGGACCGCGGGGAATGGGAAAGACCTCATTGCTGAGAAGACTGGCGATCGCGATCAATCGTCAGTTCAGCTAGCCAAGCGCTTCGTCCCTCTTACCTTCCGTGAGGAGCAATATAATGTTCTGACGCTTGGAGATTTCTGGCGCAATTGTGGTGAGGCGTTAGCCGAATGGGCGGAGCGACCGCAGGCACAGAACTCGCAGATAGAATCGACGCTGCCCTGCCGACCAAAGCCTGGTCCGGAGACGAGAATTCGGCTGAGCAATTCCACGCTGCTGTAGCGGCACTTCAACGACAAGCTGTGCTCTTGGTCGACAACCTCAATTTCATCTTGGAGGCGCTGCCAACCAACGATCATTGGATACTGCGCCGGCATCTTCAAATGCCCCAAGGTCCAATCATGATCGGCGCCGCAACCCAACCGTTAAAAGAAAGTTGTGAACACAACGCGGCCTTTTACGAATTCTTCCAACCCCATTACCTTGAGCCGCTGGATGAACGTGAGACCCGAAAAATGCATGCGCGCGCTTGCGCGGAGGCGCGGTGAGCACGGCGAGCATGTGATAAGAGTTCTAGATCAGCAACCGGAGCGGCTGAAGACGCTACATACCCTAACAGAGGGGAATCCGCTCGTCCTCGCTCTCATTTACCGGTTGTTAGAGACTGCCGAATCCGACGCAGCAATGGCCGATCTTGAAATCCTACTCGATCAGGTTACGCCCTATTACAAGGCGCGGATCGAAGAATATCAAACGCCTCAGCAACGCGCAGTGATTGACGCCATTGCCCTTTATTGGGACCCAATCACCACGGGCCACTTGTCGCGTATCACTAACGTGCCATCCACGACGCTGTCGCCGCTGCTTATCAAACTGCGCAAAGACGGCTTGATCGAAAGCCTGCAGCAAGCCACGGAACGCACTCGTGATCTGGATCTCACGCCACCTCCCGCCGCGCGAAGCGCGGCCCGCGAACACGTCTCACGGCGGCCGCTTGCTTGCGCCGCTCCGGCGTTGCGCTGTGAGGAGGGGTCCGTGTCGTCCGTGTCGTCCGTGTCGTCCGTGGCTGCGATCCGATCCGTGAATCCGTGCGATCCGTGGCTAAGGCATCAATCGGCTTCATGACCGCGCGCGAGCTGGGCGCCGGCTCGATCTCGCGGACGACGCGGAATCCGTATCCGGTATACGGCTTATTCTCAGCGTCGTTCCCTCTTCGAATGGCGAAGTCACCGGGACCGGGATGGTTCCAGGCCCCGCCGCGAAGCACTTTCACGCCGCTCCACTCGGTCGGCCCGTAGGGGTTGCGGGACGGCGACCACGAGTAGTAATCCGGCGCATACTCGTCCATGCACCACTCCGTGACGTTACCGGCCATATCGAACGCTCCGAACGGAGAGCGATCGCGCGGGAAGCTCCCGACAGGACGGAGCGGCGGCGGCGACGCGCGAACATCAGAGCTCCTGGTCAAACCCCAATTCGCGTCGACTTGTTTCTTCCCTCTCTCATTGCCCCATGGTTCACGGAACCCAGCGGTGCCGCGTGCGGCGAACTCCCACTCCGCCTCCGTTGGAAGGCGGTAGACAGCCTTCTCACGGGTGGACAGCCAAATCGTGAAAGCTTGTGCGTCCAGCCGAAACCGCGGCAGCCAGATGCGCTGAAGCTCGGCTCCAGGACTTGGGGAATCACACGCTGAAACCGGTAGTCCGTGTCGCGAAGAAACTGTTCGAACTGCCCCGCGGTGACCTCGAATTCACCGATCACGTATGGCGACAGCGTGACAGCGCGGCTCGGTCGGTGCGAGCGCTCGCCTCGATCGTCTCCGCGAGTGAAGGCGCCACCCGGTATTTCAACGAACCGCATGCCAATGGAGTTCACGATTGGCCGTTGACGCGCGCGAGCGCCACCGCCTTGCCGTTCGTCTTGCTGCGCGCCTGATTGAATTTCCGGCGCCAGTCGCGTACCCACTCAGGAACAGAATTCTTGGCAGACGCATCCAGGCGCGTCGCGATGTCGTTGGATTCCACGTATCGGCCGCGCCAGGAGAGCAGCGAGATCAACTTCAGCTGGGTGTCATCGTGCGCGGTCTGGGCCAGCGATCGCTTGAACGTCCGCTCAGCGTCATCGAACTCGCCCAGGGCCCAATACTGAGAGCCGAGCTCACGCAGAAGGGAGTCATCTTTGGGGTTGTGCGCCAGCAAAGACGTCAGACGCTGCACGGCTGCCTGGCGTGCAGGGCGCTCGTTCGCCTCCCGCGCGTGCGACTCCGACCTATCCGAACACGCCGCCATGGCGACAACCAGCACCGCCGCCCAGACAACTAGGCTGGCTTTAGTGAACCGCTCGCTGGGGACGCGTCGCATAAAACACACGCTCGGAACCCGTCGGTCGAGTTTTACAGCCACGGATCACACGGATGAACACGGATGAAGAAGGCCGCATTTTAGTGGCGGGTTCGCGGGCCGCGCTTCGCGCGGCGGGAGGTGGGTGAGATCTGGATCACGAGTGCGGGCCTCGTCGCGGAAAGCACTCGGGATCCAGATCTCACCCACCTCCCATGACCGGCCGGAGGCCGGGCCGCGAACCCACCACGTACGCGGCCGCTTCCTTTAATGACTGCGCCGCTGGTCGATCCGATTTCATGTCCGTGTCGTCCGTCCGGTCTGTGGCTCGAGATCCGATCCGTGTTATCCGTGCGATCCGTGGCTCGAGATCCGATCCGTGTTTATCCGTGCGATCCGGGGCTGTGATCCGATCCGTTCCGTGTTGTCCGTGCGGTCTGTGGCTGCATCCGATCCGTGCCCGTGAACTCCGTGTGATCCGTGGCGCGAGAACTCAGGGCAGCTCGGAGCGCCGGACCACGCCGCCGCGGACGTCGGCCAGCGGGTGCTGACCACGAACGCGTTCGGGTCGTGCGCCTCGACGATACGGAGCACGCGCCCGATCTCGAGCCGCGTCACCACGCAATACAGGATCTCGCGCTCGTCGCCGGACTTGCCGCCGAGCGCCTTGTACACGGTGACACCCCGTCCCATCTCGTCGAGGATCGCGGCGCGGATCAGCTGCGGCGCCGCCGACATGATGGTGATCGCGGTGAACTCCTCGATGCCGTGCAGGATGAACTCAAGCGTCCTCGTCGCCGCGACGTAGGTCAGGATCGAATACAGCGCGGGCTCGACGCCAAGCACCAGCATGGCGACCAGGAAGAGGACGATGTTGAAGGCCAGGATGACGTCGCCGACCTTGAGCACCGCGCTGCGCTTGCCGATCAGCAGCGCCGCGATCTCGGTGCCGTCCAGCACCGCCCCGCCGCGGACCGCCAGTCCGATCCCCGCGCCGAGGAACACGCCGCCGAAGACCGCCGTCAGCAGCAGGTCGTGCGTCACGTCGGGAAAATACACGGTCGCAATCACCCCGGCGAGGCCGACGATCGCCAGCGCGCTGCGCGCCGCGAACGCGGCTCCGAGGTGGCGATAGCCGAGGATGACGAACGGGATGTTGACGACGGGGAGCCACAGCGCCAGCGGATATGGCGTGGTCTTGGCCAGCAGCATCGAGATGCCGGTCACGCCGCCGTCGATGAAATGGCTGGACATGAGGAACCCTTTTATTCCCATGCCGGCCGAAAAAATTCCGCAGACGATCAGTAGCGTATTGAGGGCTTCGCGCCGCAGTGTCCGCATCCGCCGTAGAGTTTAATGCCTAAAGCCCGCCGCCCGGATCCGCGCCACCTCGTTCAGCACGTGCTGCGGCCGCTGGACCGCGAACTCGCGCATGAACTGCACGGCCAGATCATAACGCTCGTTGTCGAACTGCTTTTTCGTGTCGGCGCGGGCGGCCTCGAAGATCAGCGCCGTCAGCCGCTCGACCTCGAACGGCGAGGAACTCGTCGGTGGCGGCGACGCCGCGCCGCCTGCTCGACGGTGGACAGGTAGATCTCCCGGAGGTCCGGGTGCGCCATCGCGCGGCGGAACAGCACGTTGGCGTCGGTCGTCGCGATCGAACTGCCCTTGACGGAAGAATGCGTTGTCCTTGTCCCACGGCGAAGACCCGGTGCTTCTTCGATCCCTGCTGCCGGTACAGGTAGAAGTTGTTCATGCCGGCATAGCCGAGCATCCCGTCGTTCTCGGCGATGAACGCCTCGATCGCCGCGTGCGCCATGAACTGGTTCAGGTCGATGTACTGCTCGACCCGCTCGCGCCAGACCGCGTCGTCCGGCCCGTTGACCTCGCGGACCATCTCCTGAATCGGGTTGTAGAGCGTGCTGTCGGCCTCGAGCGCGTGCGTGCGCGCCTCGAAGAGCGGCTTGTAACTGGCGATCGTCGCCGAGGTCGTCCATCCGCCAGTCGCGGACGTAGTGATATTCGAACATGGTGCCGTCGGTCTCGCCGGTCACGCGCTGGGCGAAGTCGCCGTCGATCTCCTCGGTGATCGCGTAGACGCCCTGGTATTCGTTGTTGATGAACAGCCGGCAGAAGGACTCGCGCGGCGCCGGCATGGCCCAGCCGCTCGAACATCGTGAACGCCAGCCGCTCGCGAATCAGCGCGTCGTCCTGCCACAGGTTGTCGAGGACGATCGTGGACAGGCCGACGAAGCGTCTGACCGGTCGTGTAGCGCGCCATGTCGACGCGCAGGCCCGAGCTTGGTGCCGTTGCGGCTGCCGAGGCCGCGCGAGCGGATGCCGACGTTGCGGACCTTGATGTTCCGCCACGTCAGGTCGGCCGGGTAGTACGTGTTCAGGTTGAAGCGTCTGCGCGCAGCGTCCGCAGGTCGCGGCTGTTCACCGACAGCCGGATCTCCTGGAGCGTGTTGCTGTCGAACAGCTCCGCCGCCGTCTGGGCGTGCGGCCGGCCTCGGCGCCGGCGAAGACGACGCCGAGCAGCACCGCGGCGATGACGGCTGGACGCAGCGCGCATGGATGGCCTCAAAGGGAAAACTGGAACCGGATGGCCTTGGTCGCGAAGCTCGCCTGTCGACGGCAGCGGGCCCTGCGACGGATCGTCCAGCTTTTCGCGGATGAAGTTCGCCTGCACTCTTGAAGAACCGGTTGATGTACCAGTTCACGCCGAACGTCGTGACCTGGTCGCGGTTGCCGAGGATGATGTCCGCGCGCGGGCTCGCGCGAGCCCTGTTCGCCGGACGCCGCCGCTGCGGAAGCGCAGGCTTTCGACGCGCGCGCCGACTTCGACGGCGCCGAAGCCGCCCTGCAACAGCGGCTTCTTCGGCCTGCTGACGTTGCGATTTCTTCTCGCCGGTGATCGCGTAGGTCCCGCTGACGTACCAGCCCTTCGCCGACGAGCGGCGACAGGTCGGTGTCCTCAACGCTCTGACCGCGACGCTGGGTCTCGACCTTCATCCACTCCGCCTTGATCGACGCGGGACCCGGCAGGAACTCCATCTCGATGCCCGTGCGGCGCCGCGGGCCGCCCACGAGGTAGTCCGCGGACGAGAAGAAGTTCTGTTCAAGCACCGTCTGCCCGCGCAGGCCCGAGATGCCCTCGGGCACGTCGCTCTGCGTGAAGGCGACGCCCAGCGACAGGTCGCCGACCGCGTTCTTGACGTTGCGCAGCGGCTCGATCGTCACGCGTCCCGCCTTGGTCTGGCCGCCGAACACCTTGTTCGGGTTATTCGTGCGAGCGTTCTTGCCATCGTGCTCGAACACGCCGGCCTCGTAGCCGATCAGGGTCTTCCACACGCGGCCGAACGCCATGACGCCGATGTCGCGGCCGGGGGCGAGATGGGTGGCCGCGAGCGAGCGGAACATGAAGTCGAGCCGGCTCGCGCCGGTGTTCTCGTCGAGGCTGAAGGGAATCTTGAATTTGCCGCCGCGAACGCGCGCGAATGCAAACTGCTTGTACCTCGCCGTACACGTCGCGCCACGGATCGTTGTCGGTGAGCTCGCGCTCGATCTGAAACTCGATGATGTTCGCGATTTCGCCGGAGACGCCGATGCGCCGCTTCCCGAGATCGGTCGTGGACGTTTCAGCCGGATCGTCGGTCGAGGCGTCCGAGTCCGACTTGTCGGCCGAGAAACGCGAGCGGAAGTCGAGGTGGGTCCCTCTGCCGAACACGATCGACGGATGCTCGTCGAGCCGGAACCGCGGGTACTCCTCCTTCGGCTTCTCCTTTTTCGGCTTCTGCCCCTTCGGCTTTGGGTCTTTAGGGCCGGTTTGAAGTGTCCGCTCGCGTGCAACGCCCGCCGGCGCCGGCCGCGTGAGAATGACGAGCAGCGCGGCCGACGGCATCAGTGGCATGGACCGTTTCCTGAATCGAGAACGGAGTTGTTGACCGAGACGAAACGCCACTGGAACGCATCGTTGCCAAGCGTGAGCTCGAGAACGCCGTAGGCACTGATCCTGACCTGGCTGTTCGGCCGGGGCGCACCGGGCACGTAAAGGTGCGCGCCGCCGGTGCCGACCGTGAACTGCCGGATGCCGGTGGCGCTGTTCGGCCGCCCATCGGCATCCTGTCGCGCAAAGACCTCGTACAGGTGATCGTGCGCGCTCAAGACCACGTCGCCGCCAAACTCCATGAGCGTCAGCCAGAAGTCTCGCGGCGTACTGTCGGGGGCGCTGCCGTTGGGACCAGAGCTGAACAAGGGACGGTGCCAGTACGCCAGCGTGCACTGCGTCTTGTTGGTCTGCAGCTCGTTCCGGAGCCACTGCCCCTGCGGCGACGCCGGGCCGCCCGCCAGTTCGCTGTTGAGCGCGATGATCCGCCAGGTGCCGGCGGAAAACGCGTAGTACCCGAGACCACGCGGCCCCGCGAGCCCGCCGAAATAATCGTAGTAGCCGGCAGCGCCCGGACTCTCGTACTCGTGGTTCCCGGGAACCGGGCGCGTGCGATCGAGATGACGGCCCCAAGCCGGATCGTAACAATCGCGGAAGTTGGCCGCGGTGCCCTGCATGTAGGCGAGGTCGCCGAGCGCGAGCAGCGTGCCGGGCAGACGATCGAGCAGCGCACCCGTCTGGAGCGCGCCGAAGCCGCATTCGCCGATGTCCCCCGCCGCAAGAATCGTGGCCGATGTCTGCGGGCCGCCTCCGCCGCCACCTCCCCCGCCGTTCCCGCCGCCGCCGGGGCCTGGACCGGGCGAGGGGGACGATGGCGGGCTCGCGCCGCAATACGCCAGCAGCAGCGTCGATCCGAGGGCGACGGCCAGAGTCGCGATCCGACGTGTCCGCATTGGGGTGGCTTGATTATGACACTGACGCGCTTTGGCGTCATGACAAGCCGAGTTTGGCCAGCATTTCCCGAAAAGCGGGCGTCGGAGCGGAGCGGATCGAAGATCTTACAGCTTGGGGCGTTCTTTCAGGTCTTCGCCCCGATCCAGCGGCGGAGGGCGCGATTGACGTCGGCGACGATGGCGCTCGTCAGGTCGGACTGGAGCGGCAGCAGATTTCGGAGGAGCGGACGATCGTAACTGCGCGCCCAGAGATGATGATCCCGGTCGGCCGCGATCAGCTGCGCCGTCACACGGACCACGTCCTTGTCGCGAACCATCGATCCCTCGAGAATCACGTCGACGTCGAGCTCTCGCGCGATCGCCGGCAGTGATTTGGTCGTGCCCTTGTAGGCCATCGACGACGTCCGCGACGTGACCTTCAGGCCGGCGGTCTGCGCCAGCTCGGCGATGAGCGCTTCGGTGACGCCGTCGGCGAAATACGTCTGCGCGGTGTCGGCGGAGTAGTTCTGGATCGGCAGCACCGCAATGGCGAGGTCACCGGGCGCGCGGGGCGCCTTCTGCGCGGCGAGTGTGCTGACGGGTTTAGCTGCTGACTCAGTCGCGGACGGCGCCGGCGCTCTTTCGGGTAGTCCGTACCTGGTGAGGACCATGAGTCCGAGCATCACGGATGCGACGGCGCCGATCGCCTGGGCGATGATGCGGCCGACGAAGGATATCCAGGCAGCGCGAACCTTGTTCTTTCTGTGGGCCGCGTCCGGAGTCATCGCGCTCCGCCTTGCAAGATCCAGCCCTGGCGGCGGCGCCGATCAGCTGGCGCTGTTTTGCGCGGGAGACATTCGAAGAGACATCCGAAGGTGACACGAGCGCGCGGTGCGGAGGACACAAGCCCATCCACGTGCGCGTGCCCTGATTCCGCCATTCCCTCTTTCACGCCTTTAAGACCGTGGTGGCGCCGGAAAAGTTGAAGCCATTCGTCAGGAATTGGAATTGCAGCGAACGGCCGGTCGACGACTCAGCGAACAAGGAGAGGTCATGCGTACTCACGCGACTTTCTGCCTCGCCATGGTGGCGATCGTCACGGCGCTGCAAAGTCCTGCACGCGCCAAGGACAGTTTTACATCCCCGTTCTTCGCCGGGAGTGTCCTGCGGCAGGGTGACACCCTGCGGTCGGGAGGCGGCTGCGTCGAAATGGCATTTCACTACAACGGCATCGGGTATTTGAATCGCCTCGATGTCATCACGATCGGCGGTGCCGGCTGCGGCGGTGTCAACTGGGACAGCTGGTCCGACTTCGATTGGCAGGGCTACGGCCAGGGGACGCACCAGAGCGCGAGCGAGCCCCGCGGCAGGCGCGCGGCCGAGGCGGTCATGCAGGCCGACGGGAACTTCGTGATCTACGACATCCAGGACGGGTCTGCGGTTCCCGTGTGGTCCACGAGCACCGCGGGAAACCCCGGCGCGTACCTGAACGTGCAGGACGACGGGAACATGGTGATCTACAGCGCGTCGAACACCGTGCTGTGGTCGCTCTTTTAACCGGGGGACTTCGTCCCCCCGAACCCCCTTACACGCTCACTCGCTCGCCGCTTCGACGGCTCGCTCCGTTCGCGTGGCTCACTCGCTAACGCTCGTTCGCAATGCTCAGCAGAAGGCTATCGCCCCCCGCTCGAAGCGGTCGTGCGCGGCGCGGCCACCGCGGCCTGCCCCATGTCGTTCCAGTTCAGCATCGAGTTGAACACCATGTTGAACTCGGCGTGGTTCTGCCAGCGGTAGATCGGGTTGTTGGAGAACAGCACGACGCGTCCCTTGCCCGTGTAGCCGCCCGGCACTTCGATGGCGAACGGCGCGGTTGACGATTTCCTCGGCGCCGCGCATCAGGCCGCTGCAGCACGTTCGGCGTCGCCGCCGGGATAGCGCGCCAGCACGTTCGCCTGATCGGGCTGCCCGACCGACATCAGCGGGCCGCCGAGATACTTCAGCGGCATGATCTTCTCGGTGTAGCCGTAGAACACCGGGTGCTCCGGCTTGACGATCTCCGCGTTGATCAGCGGCCGCGGCGCGTAGAAGTGCTCGTCGTCGAATCCGACGCGTCGACGGTGCGCGCCATCCCGAGCTCGGTCGGGAACTGCACGGCGTTGCCCGGTGCAGATCAGCGTGCCGCCGCCCTCGAGGAACTTCGCGAAGGCGTCGACGCCTTCGCCGCCCATCCCGCCGGTGATGTCGGGCGACGAGCCGTAGTCGCCGAGGAACTTGAACTTGTCGGTCTTCATGTACGGCACCGGACGCGCCGCGGGCGGCGCGAACACGGCCTGCCGGCTCGCCTGCTGCGTCGGCATCACGATCACGTCGTAGTCGGCGCGCAGGTTGCCCTGCTTGACGCGCTCCTTGAAGATCAGATCGAACGGGATCCCGAACTTGTCGAACGCGTGCCGGTACCAGCCGATCTCCTGCGTGCTGTTCCACGAGGAATAGATCGCGACGCGCGGCAGGTCCGCCTCGTGCATCGCGACGGCAGGCGCCGCGGCGAGCGCCGCGCCGGTCAGGCCGAGCTCCTCGACCGCGGCGCGCACGGCCGCCATGTCGGCGCCCGGCGCGATCGACGAACGATCCGGCCGGGAACTCCACGCCCTCGGCGGTGAAGCTCTTGTCGGCGATCTTCATCGGCACGCTCTTCAGCTTGTAGCGGAAGGCGATCATGTTGGTCGAGCCGTAGTGCGCGACCGCCATGCCGGCGCGTGCCCGCGCCGCTGACCTTCCCCTTGACGGTCGCTTCCTTCACGGGCGTGACGGCGACGTTCGAGGATCGCCTTGTCCTTGATCTCCTTCACGTCCACGTGCATCGCCAGCCCCATCGTCCAGCCGCTGTCGTCGTAGGTGGTCAGGTTGGGATCGGGATAGTTCTGCCTCTCGAGCAGGTTCTTGGCGAGCCGGCCGTACGGCTGGTCGCGCTTGATGACGTAGGAGCCGGCCGGGAACGTCGTCGCCGTCCGATCTTGATTTCGGCGTTGGCGGTGCCGATCTCGATGCGCTGCGTGCGCAGGATGTTGACGAGCGTCGCGGCGCGCGTCATGTCCTTCGTGCCGGCCGGAATGACGTAGCCGAACGGCGCCTCGGTCTTGCCCGCGTCGATCGAGTTCTGCGTCTTGCGGTAGAAGTTCTCGATGACGAGGTTCGGGATCATCGACGTGAGCTGCAGCGCCGACAGCACGCCCGTCTGCATGTAGTTCGTGTTGTTGCGGCGCGAGAAGTTCGCGACCGCGTCCGGCGGCACGGGGATGCCGCGATACCACTCGCGCGGCTGACCGCCGCCGCGGCCGGTGGGCACACTGACGCGCCCCGCCGCCGCGGCCTGCCTGCGCAGCCGCCGCTACCGGGGGCTGGGCCGCCGCCGCCGCGGGTGCGGTCCCTGGCGCGGCCGCCTGCTGCGCGCCGTCTCCGCCACGTCCGCGTCCGCGCTGCCCTCCGGCGCCGGCGCCGGGACCGCTTTCGCGGCCCGACTGCGTCTCGTACATGCGCATCATGCCGTTGTGGTTGTAGGCGACGGATCCGAGATAGCCCGGCGACCAGCCGTCCATGAAGCCGTGCGTGTAGACGCCCGGCATTCCCCACTTCGTCATCTGCGACAGCTCGAAGTTCGAGAAGAACGGCAGCTCGGTGAACAGGATCGGATCGAGGTTCGGGTTCTGCGGCGCGCCGCCGCTGTAGGTGTAGAGGAGCGGCAGCGACTCGTGCAGGTCGTGCATGATCGGCGGATACGCGGTGAAGTACCAGTCCACGATCGCGCGCATCGACACCTGCGACAGGTTGATGTCGCGGTTGTTGTCGTGGAACACGTACTTGCCCCAGTACGGCAGCGCACCGCCGCCGCGCCCCCCTGCGCTGCCGGCGCAGCTACGGAGGGCAGGCCTCCGCCGCACCTGGCACCTGCAGCACCGCGGCACCCGCACCTGTAGCACCGCCGCACCCGTAGCACCCGTGCACCCGTAGCACCTGTAGCACCTGTAGCACCGACAGCGCTCTGTTCGTCCAACCCCTTATAGAACCAGTCGACGTTGCGATCGCGGCCGTCCGGATCGGCGACCGGCGTGATCGACACGATGACGTTGTCGCGGATGCCGCTTGATCAGCGGCGACGTCTCGGTCGCGAGGCGGTACGCCAGCTCCATCAGCATCTCGGACGGACCGGTCTCGCCGCTGTGGAGACCGCCCATGAAGTGATAGTGCGGCTTCGTCGTCGCGATCAGCTGTCTTGATCTGATCCTGCGACAGCCCGCGCGGGTCGGCGATCTTCGCGAGGTTGTCGCGGTTCTTCTGCACGTTCTTGATGTTCGTCGTCCGACGACACCCAGACGACGACGAGCTCGCGCCCTTCGTCGGACTTGCCGATCGTCTCGATCTTCACGCGCGGCGTCGCGGCGGCGAGCGCGCGGTAGTACTTGAGGATGTCGGCGTAGTAGGTCAGCTTGGCGGGCGCGCCGATGTGATACCCGAGGACCGCCTTCGGCGTCGGCACGCCTTTGACGACCGGCAGGTGATCCACCAGCGGGCTGATGAAGTACGGCTGCGTCGTCCACTCCTTCACCGATTTCTCGAAATCCGCATCCTGCTGCTGCGCGGGGTCGCGGGTCTCCGTGACCGCCTGCTGCGCGGGCAGCGAAACGACCGCGAACAGCAGCGCGGCGCCGACCAGAAACTTCCTCATCGGGGATCCCCCTTAAGTAGTGAAGGCGCGGATGATATCACTGGCCGAGGTGCATCCCTCGCCGCCGCGGCGATGCTCGCGGGTGCGGATTCGTGCTGAAGACGGACTGCCGAGCGCTTCAAGATCGGCTCACACGTGCTTGCAGCCGGTGCTCAGCGAATCAGCGTCAGAATCGTGAGTCTTCTTTTCGACCCCGGCGAGCGTGATGGCGGCGCGGCCGGGAGCAGGCGCTCGAGCACGGCGGGGTCGAACCACTCGTTCTGCTCGAGGTCGGCGGTGGCGACGGCGCGGTACTCGCCGGGGGGAAGGTTGCGGATCGCGAAGCGCCCCTCGGGGTCGGCGCGGACGGCGGCGACACGGCGCGAGTTGAAGAACCACGACGCCCGATCGGCGGTGAAGATGACCACGAACAGATCCGATGCCGCGGCGCCTTGCGCATCCTTCACCGTTCCGGAGATCTCGCTCGCCTGGTCCGTAAACGTCGCGACGGCGTCGTCGGTGCCCTGGCGGATGTCGAGCGGCGCGTCGAGGATGTCGCGGCCGTTGACGACGACCGACTTCAGCCACCACCCGCCGATCGGCGTGCGGATGCCCTGCACCGGCTGGCTGGAGAGCGCGCCCAAGCGGTACAGGCCGGGCAGGATTCCCGCCACCACGAACCGTCCACCGCGTCTCCAGCTGGATCTGCGGCAGCGTCGTCTGGAACGTCCCGATCGTCTGGCCTGCGGCGATGACAGGGCAGCCGCATGCAGGCCGAGATCGCGGCGGCGGGTCTCGCTCCTTCGAACGCGAGGCGGCCCGCGATCGTGATCGAGGACGGCGGTCAGCGCGACGTTCGGCACGTCGTCTCCGTCTACTGTCACCTCGGCGGTGGACCACTGGAACGGTTCCGCGGGGACGATCAGCGGCGAGCCCCCCGAGGTCACCGGCGATGCCTGGGCGGAGCGGCCGATGAGCATGTACTGCCCCGGACGGACGCTCGTGAATGTGAAGCGCCCATCGGGCTCGGCGCGCGCCGTCGGTGTCGGCTCGAAACCCGCGACGTTTCGCCGAGCCGCGCCATCGTGATGCGTCGCGGGGTTCATTCCAGGCGCGACCTGCACGCTCCCGGACACGATCGCCAGCGGCACGTACTGAAGCTGGATGTCGACGCCCGTCCGCTCCTCGCCCGCGGCGACCGTGACCCGCGAGGCGCGCCCCAGGTCCGTCGCACCAGGAAAAAACACGGGCGCCGGCGTCACTGCGCGCGCGCTCGGCCCGGCGGCGGACATGGTGCGCACTTCTCCACCCGGGCATGTCCGGCGGCCCGCTGCTGCGGCTGTCGCCGCCACGACGTACTCGCCGGCGGGCAGCCCGTAAGATCCGATAGACGCCGCGATCGTCGGTGGGAGACGGGCCGACGCCGCCCACCACGAACCGCCGGTCGCCCATCGGTGTCGACTTGCCGCCGGCTCGAGGCCGTGACCTGCACACCTTGTGCGGGCTGACCGTCCGCGTCGACGATCGTCCCGGTGATCACCGCGCCACGCGGGAGCGCAATCGTGATGGACTGACGATCGCCGGCGCGTAAAACGACCGGCACGCCCGGGACGCGCGGGCCGCGCGGCGCCATAAGTCATCGCGACGTAGGCGTCCTTCTGCACCGTCACCGTGTAGCGTCCGGCCGGCAACCCGCCGAACTCGAACGTGCCGTCGTCTTTCGTGATCGCGGTGCGCGCGGAGCTGCAGCGTCGCCCCGTTGATGGTGACGCGCGCGCGGCGCAGCGGTCGCGGCCGTCCTTCGTCGGACACGACCACGCCCGCGATCGCCGCCGGCGGACCGGCGACGACGGGGCGCGTGTCGCGCACGGGCGGTTGGGCCTGCGCGACGAGCGCGGCGAGCAGCACGGCCGCGATCACTGGCGCACCTCTTTCAGGCTCAGATCGATCGTCTTGTGTTCCCCCTCGCCGATACTGACCCGCGTCGCGACGCGCGCGAGCTCTTCCAGCATCTTCGGATCGCGCCAGTCGGCGGTCTGCTCTTCGGGGAGCGCGACGGCGTAGTAGTCGCCGGGCGGCAGCGAGCTGATCCCGAAGCGCCCCTGCGCGGTCGCGCGCGCCGACTTCAGCCGGCGCGGATTCGATCCGTAGTTCGTCCACGACTGCGCGTCGATCGGAAACACGACCACGGACGCGCCATCGGCGGTTGCGCCCTGCACGGACCCGCTCATCCCGCTCCAGCGATCGGTGAAAGTGACGATCAGGTCCGCGACGTCGCGTTGAAAATCGAACGGCGTCTCCGAGACGTCGCGGCCTTCGAGCGTCGCGCTCTTGAACATCCACCCGGCGGGCGAGTTTGCGACCCGCACCACGTACCGGCCACCCGAATAGCCGAACAAGGTGAAGGTCGAACCGTCCCATGTCGCGCCGCCGGTGCCGCCGCCGGTCCCCGGCCCGAACGGCCCGTCAAGGCTTTCGAGCGTGACGCCAATCGACATCCCGCGTACCGCGCTCGACTGCGGTGGAGTGCTGCCCTGGAACTCGGCGCGCCCACTGATTCGCAGCATCTGGCGCAGATTCACCACGACGCCATCGAGGTCCGATCCGGACACCGTCACCGGCATGGCTGTCCAGTACATGCCCCCCTTGGAGCTGAGTTGCTCGCTGGTCGTGACGGTCCCCGCGGCGCGCAAGGTGTATTGCCCCGCGGGAACGGCGGGAAACGTAAAGGCCCCCGTGGCATCCGTGACCGTGGCGCCGCCGAGGAGGTCCGGTGGAATCTCGTCGCCACCCTGAGGAAGAAGCCGCAGCGGCATCGTCGCGGGGGGGCCCATGGGTGACGTTACCAGGCCCGATACGCGCGCGGTCGGCACGGGCTGTAACTGGATGTCGACGCCGGCGCGCTCCTCACCAGACGCGATCGTCACGGCGGAGGCCTGCGCCGGCACGAAGGCCGACGGATGAAACGTCGTGGGGTAGATCTGCAGCCGATCGCCCGCGGGTGGCGGAGGAATCGCGCTGCCCCGTCCGAGCGTCAACAACGCGTCGCCAACCTGGAGACCCCCTTGCGTTCCGCCCACCGCGATCATGGCCGCCAGCTCGCCCGCACCCCTGCCGCCGCGGCCGATGTCGCCCAACACGCTCAAGCGCATGCCCACCGGTGGTGGCGACGCGACAACGAGGTATTCGCCGGGCACCAGGCCGCTGAAGCGATAGCTGCCGCGATCGTCGGTAGAGGCGCCGGCGCCGGCCGGCACGAAGCGACGGCGGCCGCCGGTGGTCGTCCGCATCAAGGCACGGAGTTGCAGGCCGACGACGGGTTCGCCCGCTTCGTCGAGCACGGTGCCGCCGATCGCGCCGTTCTTCCAGACGCGCACGGACGTGTTCGCGGACGGCTGCGCGTCGGTGATGACGACCGGCTGCGGCGTGCCCCCAGGACGGCGGCGGCCGGACGCGCCGTCGGAGTAGCCGTTCTTGGACGCGGTGATCGTGAAGCTGCCGGCCAGCAGATCGCGGAACATGAACCGTCCGTCAGCGCCCGTCATCACGCGCGGCACCGACGGATTCACGCCGGCGCCCATCGTTCCCCGCATGATGACCCCGGGACCGCTGATGCTGACGATCACGGCGCCTACCGGCTTCCCCGTTGCCGCATCGACAACCTGCCCGGCGATCACACCCGTGCGCGCCGGCGGCTGTGGCGCCTGCGCACTGACAAACGCACCAAGCAGCACTGGGCACCGCCAGCACCCTTGGCACCTTTAGCACCAGCACCTTTAGCACCTTTGGCACGCTTAGCACCGCTAGCACCTCGTGAACTTATCTGATCCTGATCATCGTCTGGAACTGCCGGTAGTTCGTGTAACGTCGCCCGTCCCGTGACGGTTTCCCACGTGTCGCGGTCCTTCGTTTCGAACTGCTCGAGCATCGACTCCGGCAGCCACATGTCGAGCGCCGCCACACGCGAATAGGTCACGTCGATCGTACCGTCGCCGCGCGTGCCCTTTGGCGCGCCGATGCCGTCGCCGCCGACCTTCAACAGAGTGCGAACGATCGTGCCGTCGGCCGGCTTCACCCAGATCGATCCGTCGGACGGCACCGACTTGCCTTCGGGCGTTCGTATCAGCGTCGGATGCTGCGTTTCGCGATACGCGATCTCCCAGCTGCCGTCCGCCTGCACGCCCTTCGCGGTGAACTTGAACCGCTCCTGATGATCGCGCGTGAAGTAGAACAGCACGGTCGTCGGCACGTTGAAGTTTCGCTCGACGCGGCCGATGTTGAAGCGCGCGCTCTCGGCGTTCATCCGCCGGGCCTCATCGTAGTGCTCGCCCGGCGACGTCAGCAGCCGGACCAGCCGATCGTCCCTGTCGGTGAGACGCCGGCCGTCCACCTCGATCACATCCCTGAATCCCAGCCATCCCCGAATGGTCTGCCACTTTCACGATCGCGAACTCCGCGACGGTGGCGCGCGTGCGCTGCGCGTCCGCGGTATTGCCGTTCGTCTCCTGGGTGTAGCGCTCGGTGCCGACGACGACCGCGGCCTTCTCGCCGTACGCCGAGACGTAGTCGGCGACGCGGCGCATGACGTCCTTGACCGACGGAACGCGATCGCCGGCGTGCGGACGCGCCGCCGTCAGAACGATCAACAGCAGCGCGGTGTGAAGGACGGCGCGAGTCATGAATTCCGCAGCACGACGAGCGGATCGACGCGCGCGGCGCGGCGCGCCGGGAGATAGCACGCCAGCAGCACCACCGCTATCAGGACGGCCGGGACGACGATGAAGGTCAGTGCGATCGGCATCGGGGAGCGGCACGATCGCGTGCGACGCGTAGCGAATCCCTGAGAACGCGAGCGCAAACCCGATGACGATCCCGGCCACGACCACCCCGGCGCCGTCGAACAGGATCAGGCGGATGACATCGCGGCGCTGCGCGCCGAGCACCATGCGGACGCCGATTTCCGCGACCCGCTGCGCGACGGCGTACGACATCAATCCGAACACCCCGACGGACATCAGGATCATCCCGGCAAGCCCCGACACCCCCAGCAGCGCCGCGCTGAAGCGGCGGGGATAGCGCACGGCCGCGACCGCTTCGGTCAGCGTACGGGCGCGCGCCACGATGACGCCGTCGCCCGATCCGGCGACCGCCTTCTTCACCCGATCGATCAGCTGCGCGGGATGCCCGGTCCCCCTGACGGCGAGCGTCGAGCCGTGCGGCGACGACTCGATCGGGACGTAGAACACCGGACGCGGAAACACTTCCAGCGGAAGCGTGACCGATTTCGCCACGCCGACCACCTCCATCCATCGCGGCGGCATCCGGCTTTGCGGCGAGTGGAAGGCAATCGCCTCGCCGATGGGATCCCGGCCGGGCCAGAGCTCGTGCGCCAGCCGTTCCGACACGATCGTGGTGGCGGCAACGGGCACGGCGTCGCGGACATCGAAGGGACGGCCCCGCAACAACGGAATGCCCATCGTCTTGAAATAATCGGCGGAGATGTAGCCGGTCGTCGCTCCCTTGTACGCATTCGCCTTACCGTAGTCGGACCGCGCAATGATCGTCGTCCCGGACTCCGCGAGTGCGACATCCTGAATCGTCTCCTGGGTGATCGCGGCGCTCTGGACCTCGGGCACCGCGGCGGCACGGGCCAGGATACGCGCGATGACTGCCCTGAGACGGTCGCGCTCCGCCGCATAGTCCTCGTTGGTCTGGAGCGTCCCCTGGAACGGCAGCTGAATGTTCAGCAGCACGACGTGAACCGGATCGTAGCCGGGGGAGGCGAGCTCGACGCGCAGCAGGCTGCGGACGAGCACGCCGCTCACGAGCAGCAGCATCAGCGCGAGCGCGACCTGCGGCACGAGCACCAGGCGCCGCATTCTCGATCGCGACTGCCGCGGCACGCCGGCGCCGCCGCCCGCGAGCGACGACAGCAGATCGACCCGCACCGCCGCGATCGCCGGCATGAGACCGACGACGAGCGCGGTGCCGAAGCAGGTCGCGGCCGCGAACAGCAGCACGCGCCAGTCGAGCGGCACGTCAGCGGAGAGCGCCGCCGCGTACATGCCCGGCAAGCGCGGAATCTCCCGCAAGGCGACGATGACGAGGACGCGCGCCAGTGCCAGCCCGGCGAGCGTTCCCCCCACCGCGAGCAGCAGGCTTTCCACCAGCAGCTGTCGCATCAGGCGCGCCTTGCCGGCGCCGAGGCTCAGCCTGATGCCGATTTCGGCGCGCCTGGCGACGCCGCGCGCCAGCAGCATGCCGGCAAGGTTCGTCGCGGCGATGACCATCAGGAGGGTCGCGACCGCGATCAGCGCGGCGACCAGGCGCGGAACGCTGAAGCGGAACGCGCCCTGGAACGGCAGGCGGAGCCGCGGCGCATCTTCCAGCACGTAGGTTGGGTTTCCCTCGACGCGGTACGGCTGGTGCTGGATGATGTCGCGCCCGGCGACATCCACCGCGGCACGCGCCTGGGAGAAGCTGACGCCCGGCTTCAGTCTGCCGATCGGAAGGGCCGGCGCGCGCCCGATCGGATCGATCCGCTCGCGGGTCGTGCGAGGCGCGGTCGAGCGCCCGTTGCGGCAGGAGCACCCAGTACACGCGCCGGCTGCCACGGATTGCCGGTGCCACGGAACTCCGCCGGCATGACGCCGACGATGGTGTAGTCCTTCGTGCCCATGTAGCGCCCCTGGTACGCGGGGCTTTCGATGCGGAGCGGGCGTCCGAGAATATCGGGATCCGCACGCGAAGTGCGTGCGCCACAAGGTTTCGCTGATGACGGCGAGCGGCGTGGCCGCGAGCGAGCCGTCGCCGGCATCGAACGCCCTGCCCATCCGGGGACGCACCCCGAGCACGTCGAAATAATTCTGCGAGACCATCTCGCCATAGAGCGTGACCAGCTCCTCCGCCCCCGATGAAACCCCCGATGAGACAATGTGCAGCCGCGCGAGGTCGCCGGCGCGCGCGGCGACGCCGCTGAAGGCATCGGTCTTCTCCACCAGCTGCAGATAATCCGAGTAGCTGATGCCCCCCTGCTCCCCGCTGTAATAGACGAAGCCGAGCTCGTGCGGCGCGCGCACGGGGAGCGGGCGCAAGAGCAGCGAATTGATCAGGCTGAAGACGGCGGTGTTGACGCCCACCGCGAGGCCGAGCACGAGCACCGCGGCGCACGTAAACGACGGCTGCCTGGCCAGCGCGCGCAGGCTGTAGCGAACGTCTTGGAGCATAGGACCTTCCCTGCCGTGATGCAGACCTGAAGGTCTGCGCTACGGGTGCGCTACGAGTCTGCGCTACGCGCCTGGCTAGTCCGTCGGCGTCCCCGATAGCAGCGGTTCGCACGGCAGCAGCTTCGGACCGCTCTCGGTGCACACCGCGTATTGCACCGACGACCCGGACCGCGGACCCGCGTACATCGCCACGCCGGCGTGCTCGCCGTTGGCATTCAGCACGTAGAAGTTGATGTTGAAGTTCGGATCGCCGTCGGCGTTCAGCAGCCGCTTCTCGATCGTGTTCGCCTTGATCCGCTTGAGCGCGTCCATGCCGGCATCCTTCGGGTGCATGCCGCGCCGCATCTCCTCGACGATCAGGAACGACGCCAGGTTGTACAGGTTGGCCTCGCCGCGCCCCGTCGAACCCGCCGCGCCGACGTCGTTGTCGACGTAGAGCCCGGCGCCGAGAATCGGCGAGTCGCCGACGCGTCCCGGAATCTTCCACGCCAGCCCGCTCGTCGTCGTCACGCCGCAGACCTCCCCCTTCGCGTTGACGCCGTTGCAGTTGATCGTGCCGTAGAAGTGGTTGGGATCGATCAGGCCCTCGGCCATCATCTCGAGCTCGACTCTGCGCATCGCCGCCTCGCGCTTGATCGGATCGAGGTAGTGCAGCGGGTCGGTGCGCGCGCTTCCATTCGAGCCAGGTCTTGCGCGAGCGCTCGGTGTTCAGGTCGTCCTCGATCTTGAAGCCCATGCTGCGCGCGAACTCCTGCGCCCCTTTGCCGACGATCAGGTGGTGGTCGGTCTCGTCCATCACCTTGTGCGCGACCAGCGACGGCGTCCGCACGCCTTCGAGGCGCGGCGACGCCGCCGGCGCGCTTCTTCGGCCCGTGCATGCAGCAGGCGTCGAGCTGCACGACGCCGTCGGCGTTCGGCAGGCCGCCGTAGCCGACGCTGGTGTCCTCCGGATCGAGCTCGACGATGTTGACGCCGGCGATCAGCGCGTCGAGCACGTCGCTCCCCGCCGTCATCATCGCGAACGCCTTCTCGACGCACGTCATGTGCCCGCCGTTCTTGTACCGTGGCCGTTCGCGGACGCGATGACGACGGGCTTCGACCGCCGCTGTTCGTGATGACCGCCGGCGCCTGCCCCGGGCTTGCGTGCCCCGAGCCGGTCGAATCGGTGGACAGGTGGCCGAAGGCACGGAGCCGCGGCCGCCGCCGCGAGACCTGCGTGTGCTCGGCAGCGACGAACTTCCTGCGGCGAAATTCTGCTCGGACATCAGCGTTGACCCCTTACGGCTCAGGTTTGCGGACGGGCTCGGTAGATTGTGACTACGCGACCGACTGCTATCGCGAGCCATCTCCCTCGACACCATCCGCGACGCCGCGCGGAACGGTGTACGACGTCGGCGGTCCGCACGCCGCTCGTGCCGCTCGGGCCGCTCGACCCCGCAGCCCCCGGCGGCGCCCGAGATCTTCCTCAAGCTCGAAACGCTGCAGCCGATCGGCTCGTTCAAGATCCGCGGCGCCTACAACGCCGTCCGGCCACCTCACGCCGGCGCGAGCTCGCCGGCGGCGTCTGGACGGTCAGCGCCGGCAACGCCGCGCAGGGCGTCGCGCTGGCGGCGCGCAAGGCCGGCGCCGCCTGCAGCGTCATGGTGATGGACACGGCGCCCGCGACGCAAGCTGCGCGCCATCGAGCGGCTCGGCGCCGACCATCGTCCAGGCGCCGTACGACGAATGCTGGCGCACGGTCGAAGCGCACGCGTCCGATCGCATGCAGGGGCACTTCGTCCATCCGTTCGACGACGACGCGTTCATCAGCGGCAACGGCACCGTCGGGCTGGAGATCGTCGAGGACCTGCCGGACGTCGACGCGGTGATCGCGCCGCTCGGCGGCGGCGGGCTGCTCGCCGGCATCGGCGTGCGCGCTCGCGCGCGCTGCGGCCCGCGGCGCGCGTCTACGCCGCGGAGCCGGAAACCGCGGCGCCGCTGCGCGGCTCGTTCGACGCCGGCGAAGGCCAGCCGCTTCGACGACTGGCAGCCGTCGTTCGTCGACGGCGCCGGCGGCACGTCGGTGCTCCGACGATGTGGCCGCTGCTGCAGGCCTGGGTGGCACGACTCGCTCGTCGTGTCGCTCGACGACGCGGCGCGCGCGATGCGGCTGGTCGCCGACCGCGTCGCACGTCATCGCGGAAGGCGCGGCGGCGTGCGCCGTCGCCGCGGCGCTCTCGCCCGGCATTCGCCGCGCGCGGCCACCGGAAGGTCGTCGCGGTCGTGTCCGGCGGCAACATCGATCTCGCGCGCTTCGCCACGCTCGTCGGCGCGTGCGACTGACGACTCGCCTGACGGACCTGATCCACCTTGACTCGACAGCCTCACTGACCCGACATGGAACATGACCGCTCCGACATCCCCGAACGCCTGCACGCGGCTGCCCGAGCTCGCGACCGATCTCTGGTGGACCTGGAACCCGCAGGCGCGCGAGGTGTTCCGCAAGCTCGACTACCCGCTCTGGCGGCAGACCGCGCACAACCCGGTGCTGATGCTGCGGCAGCGTCTCGCAGGAGATGCTGGAGCTCGCGGCGCAGGACGAGCGGTTCCTCGCCGTCTACGACGCGGCGATCGAGGCGCTCGACGCGCGCGCGCAGCGCGCGCGACACGTGGTGGCAGCACCGCTTCCCGGACGCCGCAGGGCCGATCGCCTACTTCTCCGCCGAGTTCGCGCTGCACCAGTCGCTGCCGATCTACGCCGGCGGCCTCGGCGTGCTCGCCGGCGATCACTGCAAGGAAGCGAGCGACCTCGGCATTCCGCTCATCGGCGTCGGGTTCATGTATCCGCAGGGCTACTTCCACCAGAGCGTCTCGCCGGAAGGCTGGCAGCAGGAATTCTACGAGCGCCTCAACTGGGACGAACGCGCCGATCGAGCCGGCCATCACCGCCGACGGCAAGCCGTGCATCGTCGCCGTGCCGCTCGGCAACCGCAGCGTGCTCGTGTCGGTGTGGCGCGTGCGGCTCGGGCGCGTGAAGCTGTATCTGCTCGACACCGATCTCGAGGAGAACGCGCCGTGGGATCGCGAGCTGTCGGCGCGGCTCTACGGCGGCGATCGCGAGACGCGCATCCAGCAGGAGATCATCCTCGGCATCGGCGGCGTGCGCGCGCTGAAGGCGCTCGGGCTCGGCGCCGGCGGTCTGGCACCTCAACGAAGGCCACGCGGCGTTCGTCGTGCTGCAGCGCATCCGCGATCTGCATCGAGCAGCGGCGACGTCGTTCGAGGCGGCGCTCGAGGAAGTGCGGCGCACGACGATGTTCACGACGCACACGCCGGTGCCCGGCCGGGCACGACGCGTTTCCGTTCAGCCTGGTCGAGACGCACCTCGCCGGACGCGTGGGGCACGCTCGGCGCGTACCGCGACGCGCTTCCTGGCGCTCGGCCACTACGACAACGGCAGCGGGCCGCTGTTCAACATGACGGCGCTGGCGCTGCGCACCGCCGGCGGCGTCAACGCCGTCAGCCAGCTGCACGGCGAGGTCACGCGCGAGATGTGGGGGCCGATCTGGCCGGGCGTCGCCGGACGACGCAGCGGCCGGTCCGCGCCATCACCAACGGCGTCCACGTGCCGACCTGGCTGTCGTCGGAGATGGCGCGGCTGTTCGACGACCACCTCGCCGGCCGACTGGCGCGATCGCCACGACGATCCCGACGCTGTGGACGCGCGTGCTCGACATCCCGGACGAGGAGCTGTGGGCCGCGCGGCAGCGCGCTGCGCAACTACCTGTTCGCGTTCATCCGCGAGCGGGCGCGGCAGCGCTGGAAGGAAGAGCACGTCAGCGCCGCCCGCGTCGTCGCCGCCGGCACGCTGCTCGATCCCAACGCGCTGACGATCGGCTTCGCGCGGCGCTTCACCGGCTACAAGCGGCCCGAGCTGATCTTCCACAACCCCGAGCGGCTGCTGGCGATCCTCAACGCCTCGCGCCGGCCGGTGCAGATCGTCTTCGCCGGCAAGGCGCATCCGGCCGACGAGACCGGCAAGCACCACCTGCAGCAGGTCTACCGCCGCGCGATCGATCCCGATGTTCGGCGGCCGCATCGCGTTCGTCGACGACTACGACCTGCACGTCGCGCACTTCCTCGTGCAGGGCTGCGACGTGTGGCTGAACAACCCGCGCAAGCCGCTCGAGGCCAGCGGCACGAGCGGCATGAAGGCGTCGATCAACGGCGTGCCGCACCTCAGCATCGGCGACGGCTGGTGGGCCGAAGGCTACACCGGCGACAACGGCTGGCTGATCGACGGCCGGCGCAGGCCGCCGATCACGACGCGCAGTCGACGCCGCCGACGCCGAGGCGCTCTACGACCTGCTCGAGACGCGAGATCGTCCCGACCTTCTACGACCGCGACGCGAACGGGATCCCGCGCCGCTGGCTGTCGGTCGTGCGGCAGGCGATCGTCACGCGTCACGCCGCGCTTCAGCGCGCGCCGCATGGTCAAGGAGTACGCCGACGAGATGTACGGCGCCGGCGCTGCGCCGCCGCGAGCAGACTGCCGCTGAGCCGGTGAGCGTGCAGTGGTACAATCGATCGCCGATGTCCCGTAAAACCGTCGCCAGGCCCGCTGCGCGCTCTGCGGCGCCAAGGAAGTCTCCGAGCCGCGCGGCGAGGAGCGCTACTGCCGCGACTGCTGGGACAAGAAGATCGCCGTCGAGGAGATCGTCGCGCGCGAGTTCGCGCTCAAGCGCTACATCCGCGCGCACAGCGCCGAGAAATACCTCATCTACCACTCCACCCTGAAGCGCCCCTGCGGCCAGCTCATCGTCGTCGACGACGGCTACGACCTGTTCCTGACGATGGTGCTGTACCCGAGCTTCGCGTGGGACGAGGCCGCCTACCACCTCGAAGGAGACCCCGAAGGGCGCACGTTCGCCGAGATCCTCGTGGACGTCGTCGCCGCCGAGGTCATCGAGCCGTGGGGCGGCGGCAAGTGGCACCTCGAAATCTTCCGGTCCTCCAACCCCGAAGCCGGAGGACTGGAACGGCGAGATGTAGAGGTCTATAATCCGCTACCAGCTACCAGCTACCCGCCCAGGAGGTGAGATCAGATGAAGTTACGCCGCGACGTCGACGTGCCGCTGCGCTCCTCTGCTCGCATGGCGCTTCGCGCCCGGCCGCGTTCGCCCAGGCCGGCAAAGCCGCCGCAGCAGGCGCCCGCCAAGAAGGACGCCGTTCCGCCCCGGCCGCCCCCCCGCCCGCCGTCACCGGAGCTGCAGCGCAGGATGCGCACGCCCGTGAAGGGCACCGCGTACGTCGAGGTCATCAAGGGCCAGGCGAAGAAAATCGGCGGCGACATCGTCACGCGTCAGCAAGGTCAAGAACATGTCGAACGGCGCCGATCGCGGGCCTGCGCGATCGACGAGTACTCTACGTCAACCAGAAGGAGGTGGCAGGTCACCGGCGACACCCAGCGTGTTCGCACGCCGCTCGCGCCGGGCGAGATCGATCGAGATCACGACCACGGTCGCCGGTCAAGCCGGACCTCTACCAACAGCAAGCTGCATGTTCAACCACGCCAACGGCAAGGTGAAGGCGAAGGGCGTCAAGAAGTTCACGGAAGAGAAGAAGCAAGACGTAGGCCGGAAGGCCAGCGCTTGGCCCGCCCGGCGATCGATCATGCCTGCACTAAAATGCGCGCATGACATCTCCGGGCAAACGCCGATCCCGCGCTTTCCCACCGGCACGTTCACGTTCAATCCTGACGTCACGCCCGAGATGCGGCGTCGGTCGATCGCGGCGATCCGCGAGACGCCCGCCGCGCTGCGCGCGGCGGTGCGCGGCCTCACGCGACGCGCAGCTGAACACGCCGTATCGCGACGGCGGATGGACCGTCCGGCAGGTCGTCCACCACGTGCCCGAGAGCCACATGAACGCGTTCATCCGCTTCAAGCTGGCGCTGACCGAGGACAACCCGACGATCAAGCCATACAACGAGGCGGCCTGGGCCAGGCTGGACGACGTTCAGCGGGCGCCGGTCGAGACGTCGCTCGCGCTGCTCGACGCGCTGCACGAGCGCTGGGTGAACGCTGCTGGAGTCAATGAAGGCTGAGGATTTCGCGCGCCCCGTGCAGCATCCGGAATACGGCCCGATGACGCTCGACAAGCTGCTGCAGATGTACGCGTGGCACGGGCGCCACCACGTGGCGCACGTTACGACGCTGCGGGACCGCGAGGGGTGGCGGTAGCGAGCCGCTCGGCGTAGTCGCCGGCGAGCGGCAGCTTCCACCGGCCGCCGGACACGCCTTCCACAGGCACAGCGCCCACACGATCACGAGCACGACCCAGATCACGTACGCCACGCCGAGCATCAGGGTCAGCGCCGTCGCCGACACGAACAGCGCGACGTCGCCAGCAGGTAACTGGCCAGCACCGCGAGCCCGAGTCCGCCCAGCGCGACGATCGACTGCCAGGCGTGGAACCGGACGTCCTGATTGGTTGACTCCGCAAACAGGATGAGCGCGCCGGAAAACGGCCCCGCGAGATACGCCAGCGCCGACGCGGTGCGTGGCTCGAGCCCCGTGGACGACGGTTCCGCCCCTCGCGCCTCGTGACTCTCGTTTCGCGCCTCGCGACTCGCGCCTCGCTCCGCGCTCATCTGACGCGGAACTCCACTTCGCGCGTCACAGGCTGGCTGTTGCCGAGCATCGATTTCGCGGTCAGCCGCAGGACGTAGCGGCCCGGCGCCATGCCGGCGAGCGGGATCTTCGTCGTGTAGCCGTAACCGCCGGTGGCGCCCTGCAGCTCCTCGCTCTTCCGCATGTCGGACGTCGTATGCACCACCTTGCCGTCGTCGGCGAGCACGGCCGCGATGATCTCGACGCGATGCGGCGTCTTCGCGACGTTGTCGTACACCTCGGCGAACACGGCGAGGGTGTCGCTCGCGCGGGAACTCGCGCGACGCGCGTCGGCGGCCCCGGCAGCACGTCCTTGAACTCGTTGACGCTCGGGTCGGGGCTCGCCGTCGGCATCCGCGCTGCCCGACGCCGACGCCAGCGCGATGCCGCTCATCGTGAGCGTCCCCCTTCGAGAAGTCCGGCGCGTCGAGATCGTAGATGATCGCTGCCGACCTTGCCGCCGCCCGACTCGCGCGCGCCGATGCGGAGCTGGTATTTGCCCGGCGGCACCTGGATCCGGCGGACGACGCGGAAGGCGCCGCTGCGCACGATGCTCGTAGGTCTGCGGCTTGAGCGTCGAGGCTGATGACGTCGCGCGCGCCATCCTTGATCTTGCCGCTGTCGACGTCGGCGGCGTAGAGCGCGATCTCGAGCTCGTTGGCGAACAGCCCTTCTGGCGTCCTGCGTGAACGTCATGCCGACGCCGTCCACTTCGATCGCCATGGCGATCGCGACGTTGTGCGCCGGCGCCCTTGAACGGCGCGGCGAACGCGCTGACCGTGAGCCCGCTGATCGGGATGCGGGCTGTCGAGCGCTTCGCGCAGCGTCGGGCGAGGTCTTCGCGCCTCCGGTCCGATGCCTTGGGCGGCTCTCCTTCTTCGCCGCCGGACCGGCGCCACGTAGCCGCGGCGCGCGCGGACCTTGCAGGCCCGGGCTTCAGGACCTTGACCTGGACGTTGCGGAAGCGGCCGTCGCGCTTGTCGTTCGTCGGGTAGTAGCCGAGCACGTAGTAGCTGCTGTTGTCCTCGAGGATCCGCGAGAACGCCGCTGCGGAAGTCGTTCTGGTTCAGGACGGCGAACCCGCCGGTCTCCTCGGCGACGACGCGCAGGCTGTCGTGCTCGAGCCGCATCTCGTCCATCAGGTCGGTCGGGCTGATGCGGCCGTCCGCCGGGAAGCCGCCGATCTCGATGGCGTCCTCCATGCCGGAGCCGACGCCGCGCGGGTCGACGCTGTAGACGCTCACGTTGGCGCGCGTGGCCGCGGCGATCATGTCGCGGATCTCGCGCTGGACGTCGGTCGCGTAGCGGTTCGCCGAACGGATCGGTGATGTTGTAGTTGACGCCCTTCGCTGAAATAGACGACCGCCTTGCGGCGCCCGCGCATCCCGGCCATGAAGTCGGCGAGGTTCCTGAGCGTGCGCATCGAGTTGCGCGCGTTGTTGTAGCGCTGCAGCTCGTTGAACGAGGCGTTGGCGTTGGAGGCGCTGCCGGGCATGTCGCGGTTCATGCGTAGCGTCCTGCAGCGCCGCCGCCGTCGACGACTCGGCCTTGTTCGCCCATCGCGGCGTCGATCGCCTTCAGCGCGAGCGCCGGTTGCTCGTGAAGTCCTGCATGCTCTTGCCGTAGCCGGACGTGTTCACGACGGCGACGATGTCGTTGGCGCCGACGTAGCGCTCGACGAACTGCCGCGCCGCGGCGCGCGTGCGCGCGGTGCGGGTGAAGCGCGTCTGCAGGTCGTCCAGGACGAGGACGAACACGCGCCCCTCGAACGGCTTGCGGTTCGTGACGACGTCGGGCGGAATCGCCGCCTTCGAGAAGAGCGGCGGATCGACGCGCTCGATCGGGATGTCGACCATCGAGAACGCGGTCAGCGCCTGGGGCTTGCCGTCCTCGAGGACCTGGAAGTCCTCTTTGGTCAGCGTGCGGACGAAGTTCCCCTGCGCGTCGGTGACGTTGGCGTCAATCTCGACGTAGTTGACTTCGACCTTGAAGGTGACGGGCGGCTGCGGCTGGGGCGGGCGTCTGCGCCAGGATCCGCCAGCAGCGATCAGCGCGATGGTGGTTCGCATAATCGTTCCTGACAGGCCGGCAGTCGATTATAGGTCCTTCGGCGGCCCGGAGTGTGACGGACGGTGTGACGGTCCGGGCGGTCGTCGACCCATCCGTTTTCCCGCCCCTTCCGTCTATACTCAAACCATGGCGCTGTCGATCCCAGCCGTCCAGGCCGCCTTGAAAGAGGAGGGCCTCGACGGCTGGCTGCTGTACGACTTCCACGGGTCGAACCCGATCGCGCGGCGCCTGGCCGGGCTCGACAGCGGCGACACAAGACCACGCCGCCGCTGGTACTACGTGATCCCGGCCAGCGGGCGAGCCGCAAGAAGCTGGTGCACGCGATCGAGCCGTTCAACCTCGACCACCTCCCCGGCGACAAGACGATCTACTCGCAGCGCGACACGCTGGCCGCGGGCCTGAAAGAGCGTGCTCGGCGGCCTGAAGCGGGTCGCGATGGAGTACTCGCCGGGCAACAACATCCCCTACATCTCGCGCGTCGATGCCGGCACGGTCGAAGCGGTCCGGCAGCTCGGCGATCGACGTCGCCTCGTCGGGCGATCTCGTCCAGCGCTTCGAAGCGATCTGGTCGGACGAGGCGCTGCAGACGCACCGCGCCGCGTCAGCGAGCGGCTCTACCGGATCAAGGATCGCGCCTTCGACCTTCGTCCGCGACGGCACGCCGCGCCGGGCCGCGCGCTGACCGAGCTCGACGTGCAGCGCGCGATGGTCGGCTGGTTCGACGGAAGAGGGGCTGATCACCGACAGCCCGCCCGTCGTGGCGCGCGCAGGAGAACGCCGGGGACCCGCACTACGGGCCGACGCGACGCGAAACACCGCGCGATCGGCGACGGCGAGGTGCGTGCTGCTCGATCTCTGGGGCAAGCTGCCGGAGCCGGGCGCGGTCTATGCCGACATCACCTGGGTCGGGTTCACAGCCGCAGGCGGTCCCGGACCGATACGTCCAGGCGTTCAACGCCGCGCGCGACGGGCGCGACGCGGCGATCGCCCTGGTGAAGGACGCGGCGCGAGCGGGACGCGAGCTGCGCGGCTTCGAGGTCGACCGCGCCTGCCGCGCGGTGCTCGACCGGGCCGGCTTCGGCGCCGCAGTTCATCCATCGCACCGGGCACAGCCTGGGCACGGAGGTGCACGGCAACGGCGTGCACATGGACGACTTCGAGACGCACGACGAGCGCCGGCTGATTCCCGGCACCGGCTTCACGATCGAGCCGGGCATCTATTCGAAGGCGTTCGGCGTGCGGACGGAGATCAACATGTTCGTCGGCGAACGCGAAGCGACGGTGACCGGCCCGCTGCAGACCGAATTCGTTCTTATTGTAAACGGAGCGGAACCGGAAGCCGGACCACGGGAGACAGGCAATCATGTCCACTGGAAAGACCTCGGCCTTTTATGCCGTCCTCATCGCGGTCGCCGGCATGGCCGTCGGGATGGTGATCGCGTCGCGGCTCGACCTGACGCCGTCCTCGTCGGCGCAGACGGTCGGCGATGCCGGCGATCAACAGCGCGCCGCTCAGCGGCCCGATCGACGCGACGACCTTCCGCAACATCGCGAAGCTCAACGCGCCGGCGGTCGTCAACATCCAGACCGAGGTCCGCGCCAGCGCAACCGCGATCTCACCGAGTTCTTCGGCGGCGGGCGGCGGCGGCGACGACCTGCTGCGGCGGTTCTTCGGCGGCGACGAGCCGCAGGCGCCCGCGCCGCGCGGCCGCAACCGCACGCCGAGCGGGCGCGACAACCGAGCCGCCCGTCATGGAAGGGGCCGGCACCGGCTTCATCATCAACAAGTCGGGACTCATCCTCACGAACAACCACGTGGTCGAAGGCGCCGAAGCGATCCGGGTCAGCCTCTACGGCGCCGAGCGCACTCGAGACCTACTCGCGCGAAGATCGTCGGGCACGACGTGCTGACCGACAGCGCGCTCCTCCAGCTCACCGAGATGCCGCCGGCGCCGCTCACCGAGATGAAGTTCGGCGACTCCGACGCAGATGCAGCCGGGCGACTGGGTCATGGCGATCGGCAACCCGTTCCGCCTCGGCCACAGCGTCAGCGTCGGCGTCATCAGCGGGCTCGGCCGGCCCGTTCGGCGTCGTCGGGCGCGAGCAGAACATGCTCCAGACCGACGCGGCGATCAACCCGGGCAACTCCGGCGGGCCGCTGCTCAACGTCCGCGGCGAGGTCGTCGGCATGAACACGGCGATCTACACCGACCAGCGCTCGGCGAACATCGGCATCGGCTTCGCGACGCCGATCAACGCGATCCGCGATCTGCTGCCGCAGCTGCAGAACGGCAAGGTCGTGCGCGGCGTCATCGGCGTCAGCGTCTCGAGGGATCACCTCACGCGCGGAAACCGCGAAGGCGTTCGGCCTGCCGAACACCAGCGGCGCGCTCATCTCCAGCGTCGTCCCCGACCGCGCCCGCCGACAAGGCCGGCATCGATGCCGGGCGACGTCGTCGTCGAGTTCGGCGGCAAGCCGGTCAAGGACAGCGACTCGCTGGTCGGCATGGTCGTCAACACCAAGCCGGGCACGACCGTGCCGATCGTCGATCTACCGCGACAACCAGCGCAAGACGCTGAACGTCACGGTCGACGAGCTCGATCTCGAGGCGGAGCAGACGCTGTCGGCGCGGCGCGGCACGCCCGAACGGCACCGATCCGCAGCCGACGCCGACCGGCTTCGGCATGACGCTCGACCCGATCACGCCGGAGATCGCGCGGCGGCTCGACCTGCCGGCGCAACGCCGGCGGCGCGATCGTGACCGACGTCGAGCGCAACAGCCCCGCGGCCAGCGGCGGCGTGCATCCCCGGCGACGTCATCCTCGAAGTGAACCGGCAGAAGGTCGCCAACGTCAGCCAGGTGACCCGCGAGCTGCAGAAAGTGCAGAACGGCCAGGTCGCGTTCCTGCTCGTGTGGCGCGACGGCAACAACCAGTTCGTGACCATGACGAAACGCTAGAGGACTGAGACTGCCGCACATTCGCCGCAGATTCCCGCTCTCCGCGCTCTGCGGCCTCGGACTCATCGTCGCTGTCCGAGGCCGGCATGCTCGCGCAGATCGAGCCGTTCTGGTCCTGGCACACGCCGATCGCGTGGACCGGCTACATCTTCTTCATCGACGGCCTGATCTGGCACCGCCGCGGCGAGTCGCCGCTCCGGAACGATCGCGCCGAGATGGTCTTCCTGGCGCGTCGTCAGCGTGCCGCTCTGGGTCATCTTCGAGCAATACAACAAGCACACGCTCTGTCAACTGGCACTACATCGGCCTGCCCGAGACGCTGCTGGTCCGCTACGTCGGCTACGCCTGGGCGTTCGCGACGATCTGGCCGGCGATCCTGATCACCGCGGAGCTGGTCGGCGCGATCCGCGATCGCCGCGCGCCGGCCTACCGCCGCCTCGATCCGGAGCGGATCCCGCTCGACGCGGCTGGCCTGGACGAGCATGGCCGCCGGCGCGATCATGCTGCTGCTGCCGATCGTGTATCCGTCGCCGTGGCTGGCCGCGCCGGTCTGGCTCGGCTTCATCTTCCTGCTCGATCCGATCAACGCGCAGGTACGGCGCCGAATCGCTGCGCGGCGACCTGCGCGCGCGCCATCCGTGGCGCCTCGTCAACCTGCTGGTCGCCGGGCTGGTCTGCGGACTGCTCTGGGAGTTCTGGAACTACTGGGCGCACACGAAGTGGGTCTACACCGTGCCGGTGCCGCCCGACATCAAGCTGTTCGAGATGCCGCTCGCCGGCTACCTCGGCTTCCCGGCCTTCGCGGTCGAGTGCTTCGTGATGTACGTTTTCGCCCGCCGCTGGTTGTGGCGTGGCTCGTGGCGGCCGACCGCACTATAATCAGCCGCTTATGGGCACAGCCACCACGCTCGAGCGCGAGGTCAAGCTGAGGTTCGACTCGGCCGAAGCCGCGCGCGAGGCCGTCCTCGCCGCCGGCGCCACGCCGCTGCTCGGCCGCCGCCTCCAGGAAGACGCGCTGCTCGACACCGCCGACGAGCATGCTGCGCCGAGCGCGCGTGCGCGCTCCGCATCCGCATGGAGAACGGCAAGAGCCGCATCACCTTCAAGGGGCCCGTGCAGCCGCTCGCCGATGAAGCTGCGCGACGAGCTCGAGACGATCGTCGGCGACGGCGTGCTGCTGCTGCGCATCTTCGAGGAGCTCGGCTTCCAGGTCTGGTTCCGCTACGAAAAATACCGCGAGGAGTTCGCGCACGAGGACGTGATCGTCGCGATCGACGAGACGCCGGTCGGTGTCTTCGTCGAGATCGAGGGCAGCGAACACGGGATCACCGCGATGGCGGCGGCGCTCGGACGCCGGCCGGCCGACTACATCCTCGATTCGTACCGCGGGCTGTTCCTCAAGCACCGCGACGAGCTCGGGCTCACCGGCGCCGACATGGTGTTCGGCCCGCCGGAGTAGATGACGAACCTGCGCGGCCTCGTGCTCGACCGCGGGCCTCGGCACCCGGCTCCAGCCGCTCACGCTGGCGCGCGCCAAAGCGGCGGCGCCCGTGGACGGCGAGCCGCTGGCGCGGCGCACCATCGCTGGCTGGTCGGCGCACGGCGTGCGCGATCTGGTCCTCAACCTCCATCACAAGCCGGAAACGATTACCGCGGCGGTCGGCGACGGCAGCGACCTCGGCGCGCGCGTGCGCTACTCGTGGGAATCGCCGGTCCTCGGCTCCGCGGGCGGGCCGCGCCACGCGCTGCCGCTGCTCTGACGGAACGCGACGTTCGTCCTGGTCAACGGCGACACGCTCACCGAACGTCGACCTGCCGCGCGATGCTCGCGCAACATCGCCGCAGTCGGCGCGCTCGTCACGATGGCGCTGATTCCCGAACCCGCGCCCGGACAAGTACGGCGGCGTCCTGCTCGATGCCGGCCACGCCGTCACCGGCTTCACGCGCCGCGGCTCATCCGCAGCGCAGTCTTTCATTTCATCGGACCGCAGGTCGTCGAGGCGGAGGTCGTTCCTGCCGCTGACCGACGGCGTGCCCGCGGAGTCGGTGACCGGCGATCTATCCCGGCGCTCATGGCCGAACGCCCGGGCGCCGTCATGGGCTTCGTCAGCGACGCCGCCTTCCACGACATCGGCACGCCGGCGGATCTGCTGCAGACCTCGCTCGATCTCGCCGCGGCGGACGGACGCGCCGGATCGCTCCGCGGTGGGGGCGGAACTCGCAGGTCGCCGCCACCGCGCGCATCACGCGCTCGGTCCTGTGGGACGACGTGACGGTCGGCGCCGGCGCGACGCTGACCGAATGCATCGTCGCCGATGGCGTGTCGATCCCGGACCACGCGTCATCACGCGCTGCGCGATCGTCCGCGGCGGCGAGGGGCTCGTCAGCTCGCAGACCTCGACCGCTGACTCTGAGTACGAATCGTACGAAGGATGAAGCAAGCGGACACGACGGATGACACGCGCGAGCGCATCCAGGGCTACCTCGATCGCAGCGGTCTCGCCGGCAGCAGCCCGCGCGTCGTCCCGCTGACGCGGCGACGCGTCGGATCGCCGCTACTTCCGGATCCTGCTGCCCGAGGCGCTCGTCCATCGTGCTGGCGCTGAACTCGGCGCCGTTCGACGTCACCAAGCTGCCGTTCGTGAACGTCGCGACGCTGCTCGCGAAGATGCCGGTGCCGATTCCCGCAGTGCTCGGGCACGCCGACGACCTCGGCGTGCTCGCGCTGCAGGATCTCGGCGACGTCACGCTGCAGGCGCACCTCGGCGCGGCGACCCCGGCGGAGCACGCGGCGCTGTATCGCCAGGCGGTCGCGCTGATTGCGACGCTGCAACGGCGCGGCGCGGAGCTCGCGTCCCCGACTACCTGCCCTACGGGATCTCGCTTCGACGTCGAGAAGCTGACGTGGGAGCTCGATTTCTTCACGAAGCATTTTCTCGAAGCGTATCGCGGCGTGATGCTGAGCGATGACCAGCGCGCCGCGCTGCGCGAGGAATTCGCGATCATCGTCCGCGAGCTCGCGGCCGAGCCGCCCGTGCTCTGCCACCGCGACTACCACAGCCGCAACCTGATGCTGCACGAGTCGCAGCTCTACATCATCGACTTCCAGGACGCGCGCATGGGACCCGACACCTACGATCTCGTGTCGCTGCTGCGCGACTCCTACGTCGATCTGCCCGAGCAGACGGTCGAGCGAGCTGATCGCGTACTTCCTGGCGCTGAAAGGCGTGACCGGCGACGGACCCCGACTTCCGCCGCCGCTTCGACGTGATGGCGCTTGCAGCGCAACCTCAAGGCCCTCGGCACGTTCGGCTACCAGACCACCGCGCGCCGCAACCCCGTCTACATCCAGTACATCCCGCGCACGCTGCGCTACGTCCGCGACAACCTCGACAACCAGCCCCGCTTCGCTCGCCTGCGGGACCTGCTCGCGACCTACGTCGGAAGAGTTCCGCTAAACCGGTGCCCGACTGCAGCCGGCCGACATCAATGTCAGGCTTACTGGTCGCGTGGCGTGTACAATCAGGGTTCCGTTCATCGGTCGCAGTTCATATGCGTTTCGGGATTTCCACGCACCTCTTTCACGACCAGCGGCTGAGCCGGGACCATCTGGCGCAGATCGCGGCCCACGGGTTCGAGGCGGTGGAGGTGTTCGCGACGCGGAGCCACTTCGATTACCACGACCCGGCGGCGATCGCGCAGCTGGCGGAATGGCTGAAGGAAACCGGGCTCGCGCTGCACGGCATCCACGCGCCGATCGTCGAGAGCATGGGCCGGCGCGATCAAGTGGGGCGACGGCCATCTCGAACGCGGTCGGCGACGTCGCGAAGCGGCAGGCGGCCGTGCGCGAGGCGGACGTCGCGCTGAACATCGCGCGGCAGATTCCTGCGGACGTCTTCGTCGTCCATCTCGGGACGCCGACCGTGCAGGGCGGCGAGAACAACCGCACCGCCGCGTTCCGCAGCGTCGAGGAGATCTGCCGGCTCGCCGAGCCGCTCGGCATCCGGGTGGCGCTGGAGGTGATCCCGAACCCGCTGTCGGACGCCGCGTCGCTCGTCACGATGATCGAGAAGCGATCTCGACGCGCCGCTGGCGGGCATCTGCCTCGACTTCGGCCACGCCTTCCTGATGGGAGACGTCGCCGACGCGATCGAGACGGTCGCGGAGCACCTGATCACGACGCACGTGCACGACAACGACGGGAAGAACGACGAGCACCTGGTCCCGTTCGAGGGGCGGATCAACTGGGACATCGGCGCTGATGACGATGCAGAAGATCGGCTACGACGGCACGTACCTGATGGAGCTCGCCAACACCGGGCTCCCCGGCCGACGGTGCTGCAGCAAGGCGCAGGCGGCGCGCGCGCGCTTCGACGAAGCTGATGGCGTATTAGAAGAGTTTTGCAGTTCGCAGTATGAATCAGATCGTCTACATCGAAGACATCGCGACGCACGTCGGGACAGCCGGTGCGGCTGCGCGGCTGGCTGCACAACCGCCGCTCGAGCGGAAAGATCCATTTCCTGACGCTGCGCGACGGCAGCGGCTTCATCCAGTGCGTGATGTCGAAGCAGGCCGTCGGCGAGGAGATGTTCAAGACAGGCCGACCACCTGGCGCAGGAAAGCGCCATCGTGGTCGACGGCACCGCCGCGCGCCGACGCCCGCGCGCCCGGCGGCTTCGAGGTCGACGTCGCGTCGCTCGAGATCGTCTCGGAAGCGAAGGACTACCCGATCACGCCGAAGGAGCACGGCGTCGACTACCTGATGGACCGCCGCCATCTCTGGATCCGCTCGCAGCGGCAGCAGGCGATCCTGCGCGTGCGCCACGAAGTGATCAACGCGCGTCCGCGACTTCTTCAACGGCCGGGGGTTCATCCTCGCCGACACGCCGATCTTCACGCCGGCGGCGTGCGAGGGCACGACGACGCTGTTCCCGGTGCAGTATTTCGAGGACACGACCGCGTACCTGACGCAGAGCGGACAGCTCTACAACGAGGCCAACGCGATGGCGCTCGGCCGCGTCTACGCGTTCGGCCCGACGTTCCGCGCCGAGAAATCCAAGACGCGCCGCCATCTGACCGAGTTCTGGATGGTCGAGCCCGAGATGGCCTACGCGACGCTCGACGACGTGATGACGCTGTCGGAGGA
The DNA here is from genome assembly GCA_963774045.1 of uncultured Pseudomonadota bacterium. Classification (GTDB taxonomy): domain Bacteria; phylum Pseudomonadota; class Gammaproteobacteria; order Steroidobacterales; family Steroidobacteraceae; genus CADEED01. Next base: position 468,409 of record CAVZED010000008.1, on the reverse strand, counting down.
GCTGATCGCCTCCGTCGTGGCGCGCGTGCTGGAGAAGCGCAAGCCGGAGCTGAAGGTCCTCGAGCGCGACACGTCGAAGCTCGAGAAGGTGCAGGCGCCGTTCCCGCGGATTTCCTACGACGAGGCGGTCGAGATTCTCCACAAGAAAGGGCATCGCCTTCGAGTGGGGCGGCGACTTCGGCGCCCCCGACGAGACCGCGCTGTCGGAGGAGTTCGATCGCCCGGTCTGCGTGCACCGGTATCCGTCGAAGGTGAAGGCGTTCTACATGAAGCCGGATCCGGACCGTCCGGAAGTGGCGCTCGGCGTCGACGTCCTCGCGCCGGAAGGCTACGGCGAAATCATCGGCGGCGGCGAGCGTCTCGCCGATCTCGATCTGCTCATCGCGCGCATCAAGGAACACAACCTGCCGCAGGAAGCGTTCGAGTGGTACCTCGACCTGCGCCGCTACGGCAGCGTCCCGCACGGCGGCTTCGGCATGGGCATCGAGCGGTTCGTTTCGTGGATCTGCGGGCTGGAGCATCTTCGCGAGGCGATTCCGTATCCGCGGATGCTGTATCGGATGTACCCTTAGTTAATTCCCAACTGACACAACGCCACGAAGACCACAAGCCCAACGAATTGGGAGTTACTTGGGAGTTGTGAACGTTGGGAACTGTGCCGAAGTCGTGACAGCGAAGTAGCAACATGAAGATCGGTTTCGTCTCCCTGGGATGCCCGAAAAACCTCGTCGACGGCGAGGTGATGCTGGGGTACGCCCAGCAGGCCGGGCACGAGATCACGCGCCGACGCGGCGAGCGCCGACGTCATCGTCGTGAACACCTGCGCGTTCATCGACAACGCGAAGCAGGAATCGATCGACGCCATCCTCGAGATGGCGCAGCACAAGCGCGACGGCAAGGCGTCGCGCCTCGTCGTCACCGGCTGTCTCGCCGAGCGGTATCGCGAGGAGCTGAAGAAGGAGATCCCCGAGATCGACGCCGTCTCGGAACAGGGGAAGTGCCGCAGATCGTGGCGGCACTCGAGGACCGAGGCGGTCAGGGCCGGAGGTCGGAGGTCGGATTCGGGCGGTGCTGTCGCGCCGTTGACCTTTCATCGGTCTCGAAAGCGTCTGCCGTGGTCCCACCTCCGTCCTCCGAACGTCCGTCCTCCGTTCTCCCACCTCCGTCCTCCGCTCCACGCCGCCCGTCCACTCCGTCCTCCGACCTCCGACCTCTTCCGACCTATATCTACGACGCCGACAGCCCGCGCGTCATCACCACGCCGAAGCACTTCGCCTACGTGAAGATCGCCGAGGGCTGCGACTACACGTGCGCGTTCTGCATCATCCCGACGCTGCGCGGCGAGTACCGGAGCCGCACGCGCGAATCGATCGTCGCGGAGGCGCGCGCGCTGGCGGCGCGCGGCGTCAAGGAACTGCTGCTCATCTCGCAGGACACGACGTTCTACGGGATCGACCGCCAGGAGCGCGGCGCGCTCGCCAAGCTCCTGCGCGAGCTGAACGCGGTCGACGGCATCGAGTGGATCCGGCTGCTCTACCTCTATCCGACCACCATCACCGACGACGTGCTCGGCGGCGATGGCGGAGTGCGAGAAGGTCTGCCGCTACGTCGACCTGCCGCTGCAGCACGCGTCGGCCGACGTGCTCAAGCGGATGCGGCGGCCGGGCAACCGGAAGACCTACGACACGCTGCTCGCGCGGATCCGCGCCCGCGTGCCGGGCGTCACGCTGCGGACGACCTTCATCGTCGGCTTCCCCGGCGAGACCGACGAGGAGTTCGCGCAGCTCGAGGGCTTCGTCGCGGACACCGGCTTCGACCACGTCGGCGTGTTCACCTACTCGCACGAGGAAGGCACGCGCGCCTATCGCGGTGGCCGACGACGTGCCGGCGGCGACGAAGCGCAAGCGCCGCGATCGCGATCATGAAGCGGCAGCAGCGGATCGTCGCCGCGCGCCAGCAGGCGCGGATCGGCACCGAGGTCAGCGGTCCTGATCGACGGCCCGTCGGCCGAGCACGAGCTGGTGCTGCAGGGACGGCTCGAAGGTCAAGCGCCCGACATCGACCCGGTGGTTTACCTGACCGACTGCGATCCGTCCGCTTACGGACGCGGCGACCTCATCCGTGCGCGGATCGTCGGAGCGCAGGGGTACGATTTGCTCGCGGCGCCTTCCGCCTGAAGGCGGAAACTACAGGATCGCGAGAGAGAGCGCGCCTTCCACCTCAACCTTGTAGTTTCCGCCTTTAGGCGGAAGATCCTGGACAGCTCGAAGATCCGGTATACTATTGGATGCTAGGTCGCGGGGGGTTTTCAGACAGTGGGCCGTTTGCCCACTTTTTGTGTTTCAGGGGCAAGGATTACGCCGAAACCGAGGAAATAACGCGGCTGCGGAACGCCGCCGAGCGCGTGGCGCAGAGCCACGGGCTCGAGATTTTCGACGTCCAGCTCCGGCGCGAGCCCATCGGGATGGTCCTGCGCGTCGTGATCGACCGGCCGGACCCGGGCGGCGTGGAAGCGCCGGAGGACAGCGTCGGCATCGCGGACTGCCAGCGCGTCAGCCAGGACTTGAGCGCGCTGCTCGACGTCGAAGACGAGTTCGGAGAGACGACCTGGGCGAGACCTACACGCTCGAAGTCTCGTCGCCGGGGCTGGATCGCCCGCTGCGGCACGAGCGGGACTACCGGCGCTTCGCGGGACGGCTCGCGAAGATCGTGACGACGGAGCCGATCGGGCGCCAGAGCGCGTTCGCGGGACGGATCACAGGGATCGAGGACGGCGCGGTGCTCCTCGAAGAAGGACGAAAGACGCACCGGGTGCCGCTCGACGAAGATCAAGCGCGCGAACCTGGACGTGGAATTTTAGCTTGCAGCTTGAGCTTGCAGCCGTCGCTGAGAGCACGAAGCTGAGAGCTGAGAGCTGGTAACTGACATGCAGAATCCGCTGTTGCAGCAGATCGACGCCATCGCCAAGGAAAAGGGCGTCGAGCCGGAAATCATCATCGGCGCCGTACAGGACGCCATCGAGGCGGCCGCGCGCAAGCGCTACAAGAACGAGACGCTGCGCGGCAAGTTCAACACCGACACGGGGCAGATCGAGCTCTGCGCGGTGAAGCGCATCGTCGAGGAAGTCACCGATCCGCCGAACCAGATCTCGCTCGCCGAGGCGCAGCAGCTCTACGGCGACGAAGCGGAAGTCGACATGGAGATCGAGTTCCCGCGCCCGACCGAAGATCTCGGGCCGCATCGCCGCGCAGACCGCCAAGCAGGTGATCTTCCAGAAGGTCCGCGAGGCCGAGCGCGAGAACGTCTACGCCGAGTACAGCAACCGCGTCGGCGAAGTCGTCAGCGGCGTCGTGAAGCGCTTCGAGAACGGCGACATCATCATGGAGCTGGGCCGCATCGAGGCGCAGCTGCCGCGCAAGGAACAGTCGCGCGCGGAGAACTACGCCGTCGGCGATCGCGTCCGCGCCGTCATCCGCGGCGTGAACCGCAGCGCCAAGGGGCCGCAGATCGTGCTGTCGCGCACCGATCCCGCCCTGCTCATCAAGCTGTTCGAGCAGGAAGTGCCGGAGATCTACGACGGCACCGTCATGATCCGCGGCGCCGTCCGCGAGGCGGGCGACCGCGCCAAGGTCGCGGTCTACTCGCGCGAGCGCGACGTCGACCCGGTCGGCGCCTGCGTCGGCATGAAGGGCACGCGCGTCCAGTCGATCATCCGCGAGCTCCGCGGCGAGAAGATCGACATCGTCGAATGGTCGGAGGACTCGGTCCTGTTCGTGACCAACGCGATCAGCCCGGCGAAGGTCCAGCGCGTCTCGATCGTGGACGACGCCGAGAAGGTCATGGAAGTGGTCGTCGAGGACAAGCAGCTGTCGCTCGCGATCGGCAAGAAGGGGCAGAACGTCCGCCTGGCGGCGAAGCTGACCGGCTGGAAGATCGACATCAAGAGCGAAGAAGAGAAGCGCCGCGAGGTCGAGGCGCAGTTCGGCGCGCTCGAAATCGGCGGCGAGGCGAAGACGGAAGAGCGGCACGGACAGGCCGTGGCCGAGGCGTGGCCGGCGGAAGCCGCCGGCCGCGGAAGCCGCCGCCGAGGCAGAACCGGCGGCGGCCGACACGGCGCCGGTCACGGAGGCGTGGCGAGACGCAGCAGCCGGCCGTCGCAGGCCGAAGCGAAGGCCGAGTAGGCGACGATGTAGGGGCGGCTCGAAGAGCCGAATTGGCGAGTCGCACTACGAGGTATATCTTTTTGGCAACAGTTCGGATTTACAAAGTCGCGGAGCTCCTCAACCTCTCGAGCCAGGAAGTCATGGCCCTTCTGAAGAAGGACCATGGCATCGAGGTGAAGAGCGCGTCGAGCACGATCGAAGAGGTCGTCGCGCGGGAGTTCGTCGGCAAGCAGGCGCGGCAGCGGAACATCAAGGTGCCGACCAACGCCTCGTTCGCCGACACGCCGGGTCCCGCCGTCGCGCGGCGGGCTGAAGAAGCCGGGCGGCCGGGCCCCCGAGCCGGCCAAGCCGGCCGCGCCGCCGATGCGCCGCGCCGCGGCTGGTCAAGACGGCGAAGCCGGCCGCCCCGCCGGTCGAAGCGCCCGCCGCCGGCCGAAGCGTACGAGCCCGAGCCGAAGCGCCCGGGCCGGTCGAAGTCGACGCCGCCGCCCGCTCCGAGCCCCGTTTACCACGCAGCGCCGCCCGAACCCGAAGTGCACGTCGCCGGCGCCGGTTGCCGAAGCAGCCGCCGGTCGAGTCGCCGCCGCGCCGCACGCGCCCGCCGTGCCGGAGCCGCCGCCCGCCGCGCCGCCGAAGCGCCGCCGGCCGGCCGTCGAAGTCGCGCCCGCCGCCGCGGCGGCGCCGCCGCCCGCGCGCCCCGCGTGCGCCGCGCCGCGCCCGGGCCGCATCGTGCCGCCGACGCTGCGGCTGCGCGTCGAAGATCCGAAGACCGGCCAGGCGCCGCCCGCGCCGCCGCGCCGCCCGCTGCTGGTGCGTCCGCCGGCGTCCACGACGCCCCCGCCGGCCGCCACCGGCAACTTGAGCAAGCCGGCCGCCGCCGCGGCCGGCCGGCCCGGCGCCGCCGCGTCCCGGCGGTCCGCCGCGCGCCGGCGCCTATCCGCGCCCGCAGGCGCCGATGGGCGGCCCGCGTCCGCTGCCGTCGCAGCCGGTCCGTCCGTCACAGCCGCTGCGGCCCGAGGTGCCGGGCTATCGTCCGCCGCCGCCGCGTCCGTCGGGCCCGCGCTCGTCCGGCCCGCGCCGCGATCAGCCGCGTCATGCAGGCGCCGCCGACGAGCAGCGCGCCGCCGCCGCCCGTCACCCGCACCATTACGCTCGCCGAAGGGCATGACCGTCTCCGACCTGGCGCTGAAGCTCGACGTCAAGGCGAAGGACGTCCTGAAGAAGCTGATGGACAAGCGGATGATGATGACCATCAACAGCACGCTCGACACCGACACCACGTCGATGATCGCGCGCGAGTTCGGCGCCGACGTCAAGATGCAGACGTTCGAAGAAGAGCTGCTGCAGGTCGAGTCCGAGGACACGAACCCCGAGGACATCGTCACGCGCGGCCCGGTCGTCACCGTCATGGGCCACGTCGATCACGGCAAGACGACGCTGCTCGACGCGATCCGCGAGACCCGCGTCGCCGAGCGCGAAGCCGGCGGCATCACGCAGCACATCGGCGCCTACGCGGTGCAGGTCAACGACCGCAACGTCGTGTTCCTCGACACGCCCGGGTCACGAAGCGTTCACGATGATGCGCGCCCGCGGCGCGCGCGTCACCGACGTCGTCGTCCTGGTCGTCGCGGCGGACGACGGCGTCATGCCGCAGACGCGTGAGGCGATCGATCACGCGCGGGCGGCCAACGTGCCGATCCTCGTCGCGATCAACAAGATCGACAAGGCGAACGCCAATCCCGATCGCGTGAAGAAGGAGCTGTCGGACCTCGGGCTGGTGCCGGAAGACTGGGGCGGCCAGACCGTCACCGTTCCGCTGTCGGCGAAGAAGCGCGAGAACATTCCGGCGCTGCTCGAAATGGTGCTGCTCGTCACCGAGTTGAGCGAGCTGAAGGCCAACCCGAAGCGGAACGCGTCGGGCACCGTGCTCGAAGCCAAGCTCGACAAGGGGCGCGGCCCGGTGGCGACGATCCTGGTGCAGGACGGCACGCTGCGCGTCGGCGACACGCTGATCGCCGGCACGATCGTCGGCAAGGTGCGCGCGATCATCGACGACCGCGGCAAGCCGATCAAGAGCGCCGGCCCGTCCACGCCGGTCGAAGTGCTCGGGCTCGGCGGGCTGCCCTCGCCGGGCGACGCGTTCCAGTCGCTCGCGGACGCGGCCAAGGCGCGGCAGATCGCGCACTACCGCCTGACGCAGGCGAAGGACAAGGCGCTCGGCGCCAAGGGCGCGCGCCTCACGCTCGAATCGCTGCAGGCCCAGATCTCCGAAGGCGGGATGAAGGAGCTGCCGATCATCATCAAGTCGGACGTGCAGGGCTCGGCCGAAGTGCTGGCCGACACGCTGACGAAGCTGAGCGACGACCGCGTCAAGATCCGCATCATCCACAGCGGCGTCGGCGCGATCAACGAGTCCGACGTGCTGCTCGGCGCGGCGTCGAACGCGATCATCATCGGCTTCAACGTCCGGCCCGACCGCAACGCGGAGAGCGTCGCCGATCGCGACGGCGTCGACATCCGGCTGCACTCCGTCATCTACAACGTCACCGACGAGATGAAGAAGGCGATGACCGGGCTGCTCGATCCGACGCTGAAGGAAGTCCGCATCGGCGGCGGCCGAGGTCCGCGACATCTTCAAGACGCCGAAGTTCGGCACCATCGCCGGCTGCATGGTCACCGAGGGGCGCATCGCCCGCTCGGGCGACACGCAGGCGCGCCTGCTGCGCGACGGCGAGGTCGTCCACGAGGGGAAGATCGGCTCGCTGCGCCGCTTCAAGGACGACGTGTCCGAGGTCAAGGCGGGCTTCGAGTGCGGCATCGGCTTCGAGAAGTTCAACGACATCAAGGTCGGCGACGTCATCGAGGCCTTCGTTGTGGAGCGGGTCGCGGCGACGGCGTGAGACCCGCGTCTCAACGCCCAATTCCCAACGCCCAACGCCCAACTAACGCCCAACTCCCAAGCGACAAAGGGAAACGGCATATTGGGAGTTGGCAGTTGGGAGTTCATTGGGAGTTGGGAGTTGTGGAGTTGGGAGTTGACCGCGTGAGTTCCAACCGACCCGAACGCGTCGGCGAGGCGATCCGCCATCGAGCTGTCCGAGCTGCTGGCCCGCGACGTGCACGATCCGGGCGTCGGCTTCATCACGCTGACCAAGGTCGTGGTGTCGCCGGACCTGCAGCTCGCGCGCGTCTATTACACGACGATGGGCGACGAGAAGGCGCAGCGCGAAACGGCGAAGGCGCTCGGGCCGCGCGACGCCGTTCCTGCGGCGCCAGATCGCCCAGCGCGTGCGCCTCCGGCGCGTGCCGGAGCTGAGTTCTTCTACGACAAGTCGGTCGCCCAGCACGACCGCATCGAACAGATCCTCCAGGACTGAAGGCCGAGGCGGCCGCGCGCCCGCCGGCGGACGGACGACCGCCGATGTCCCGAATGACGACGCTAAACACACCAAAGACTGAGATCTCGCGACGCGATCCACGCGCGCCGGCGGTTCCTGATTTCCTCGCACGCCCGCCCCGACGGCGACTCCATCGGATCGCAGCTCGCCATGGCCTACGCGCTCGAGGCGATCGGCAAGGAGGTGCGCCTCGTCAACGCCGACCCGGCCCCCGAGCACTACATGGATTTCCCCGGCGTCGATCGCATCGAGATCGCGCGGGCGGTCGAGCGGACCGACGCCGAGGCGCTGATCGTCATGGAGTCGGGCGACCTGACGCGGACCGGCGTCGAGCGGCCTCGAGGGACGCTTCACCGATCAACATCGATCACCACCAGGGCAACACGCACTACGGCGTCGTCAACTGGGTGGACGAGTCGGCCGCGGCGTGCGGCGAGATGGTGTTCGACCTGATCGAGGCCCTCGGCGTGCCGCTGACGATCGAGATCGCGACCCACGTCTACCTCGCGATCCTGACCGACACGGGGTCGTTCCACTACGCCAACATCACGCCGAAGACGTTCGACATCTGCCGGCGGACGGTCGAGGCCGGCGTGAACCCGGCGCGATGGCGCGGCGCGTGTTCGACCAGAACAGCTTCGGCAAGCTGAAGCTGATCGGCGCGCTGCTCGCCGAGATGGACCTCCTCGACGGCGGCCGGCTCGCGGTGATGTACCTGAACGACGACATCATGAACGCGACCGGCACCGACCTACAACGACACCGAGGGGCTGATCAACCTGCCGCTGACCGCGCGCGAGATCCAGGCGGTCGTGTTCTTCAAGCTCGGCGCCGACGGCGACATCCACGTCAGCATGCGATCGAAGTACGACGTCGACGTCCGCGCGGTGGCCGCGCGCCACGGCGGCGGCGGCCACAAGAACGCCGCCGGCTTCAAGGTCAAGGGTCCGCTGGCCGCCGTGCGCGACGGGATCATCGAGGAGATCGCAGGCCATCGCTCACGGGGTGCAGACGCGGCCGTAGCCGACGTGTAGTTCAGTCCAGCTCGCAACTCCCAGACTCCGATGCCAACTCCAACCCTACGCTTGCCGCGTAATTGGGAATTGCGTGAGTTACTGAGCTGGGAATTGGAAGCTGGGAGCTGACAGATGTCGATGTGCACGGCGCCCTGCTCGTCGACAAGCCGTCGGGGCCCGACATCTCATGATGTCGTGGCGTTCGTGCGCCGCGCGCTGAAGACGCCCGCGCGTCGGACACACCGGCACGCTCGATCCGCTCGCGACGGGACTGCTCGTCCTGCTCGTCGGCCACGCCACGCGCCTGTCGCAGTTTCTGGTCACCGACGAGAAGGAGTACGTCGCCGACGTGCGGCTGGGGCTGGCGACGCCGACCTATGACGCGCAGGGTCGCTGGACGAGGACGGACGGACCGGAGGACGGAGGCCGATGACGGATGGCCGGCGGAGCGCGGAATCGACAGCGGTGCTGCGCTGAGCTTTCGTCGGCACGTTCCCGCAGCTGCCGCCGCCGTTCTCGGCAAAGAAAGATCGCGGGCGTCCGGGCGTACGAGAAGGCCCGAAAGAATGAACCCGTGGACCTCAAGCCGGTTGAGGTGACAGTCCAGAATTGGAGCTGCTCGAACCGCCACCTCGCCCTCCGACCTCGCGACCTCCGACCATCGGACCTCCGACCTCGCGTCCGCCGACCCCACCCTGCTCCGCCTCCGCGTCGTCTGCAGCGCCGGCTTCTACGTCCGCTCGCTCGCGCACGACATCGGGCAGCGTGCTGGGCTGCGGGGCGCACCTGGAGGCGCTGCGGCGGACGCGCGCGGGACGGTTCCGTCGTGGACGACGCGCGTGACGCTCGAGGCCATCGAGGCGGCGGGGCGGCAAGCGCGGATCGGCTCGTTCCGCTGCGAGCGCTGCTGCGCGGACATGCCGGCCGTGACGCTGACGGAAGAGGGCCTGCGGCGGGCCGGGCACGGCAATACGCCTGGCGCCGGCACCACGTCGCTGGGCCGGTTCGCGGCGGCCCGGCACGAACAGTCCGGGTGCCTCCTGGACGCCGTCGGTGGGGCTGCTCGCGATCGCCGAACGCGCGCGCCGACGGGCTTTTGCATCCCCTCGTTGTCCTGAGGTAAAATATTGAACCGTTTAGTAAATACGCGGACAACGGCGGCCTGGTGCGGAGCATGGCGCTCCGAGTTCTGGGCCGTGCGTGGAAGGAAGCCATCGTGTTCACCAAGGAACGCAAGACCGAAGTCATCGGCACCTACAAGACCCACGACGGCGACACGGGCTCCCCCGAAGTGCAGGTCGCGCTCCTCAGCGAGCGCATCAACTATCTCACCGAACATTTCAAGTCCCACGCGAAGGATCACCATTCGCGCCGCGGCCTGCTGAAGCTCGTCGGCCAGCGCCGCAGCCTGCTCGACTACCTGAAGCGCAAGGACACGGACCGCTACGCGGAACTGATCAAGCGCCTCGGCATCCGCAAGTAAGCTCTGCCCGTGGCCGACTCCGGCCACTGCGGACCCGAGCGACCTAGCCAGCAGCACCGCAAACCTGAAAGCTGGCGCAGCTCATTCGAAAGACAGGCACATGCACACACGCGACATCTCCGTCGGCGGACGCACGATTTCGATCGAAACCGGCCGCCTCGCCAAGCAGGCCGACGGCGCCGTCATCGTCCGGCTGGGCGACACCATGGTCCTCGTGACCGCCTGCGCGGACGCCAATCCGCGCGAAGGGGTCGACTTCCTGCCGCTCACCTGCGACTACAAGGAGAACGCCTACGCGTCGGGACGGATCCCCGGCGGGTTCTTCAAGCGCGAAGGCAAGCCGCCCGAAAAGGAAGTGCTCACGAGCCGCCTGATCGATCGCCCGATCCGGCCGCTGTTCCCGGACGGCTGGCGCAACGAGACGCAGATCATCGCGCTCGTCATCTCGGCCGACACCGACAACGACTCGGACGTGCTCGCGATCACCGGCGCCTCGGCGGCGCTCGCGCTGTCGAGCATCCCGCAGAGCCGGACGCTCGCCGGGCGTGCGCGTCGGCTTCGCGGACGGCGACTTCATCATCAACCCGACCTTCGAGCAGCGCAAGCGCAGCACGCTCGACCTCGTCGTCGCCGGCACCAAGGACGGCATCGTGATGGTCGAGGCGGGCGCGAAGGAAGTGCCGGAAGAGCAGATGGTCCAGGCGCTCGAGCGCGGCGCACGCGGCGATCAAGGAGATCGTCGCCGGCATCGACGCGCTGGCGGCGCAGGCCGGCAAGTCCAAGCGCGCCGCCGCGCCGAAGAAGGAGACTCTCGGCGGACCTCGTCGCGGAAGTCGAGGGCAAGGTGCTCGGGCCGCTCGGCGACGCGATGCGGATCAAGGACAAGCTCGAGAACTACGCGACCGTCGACAAGGTCATCAACGACTACCTGGCGGCGATCTACGAGGAGGACCTCGAGCTCAAGACCGAGAAGAAGCTGATCGCCAAGGGCCTGAAAGAGAAGATCCTGCGCGACGAGATCCTCGAGCGCGGCCAGCGGCTCGACGGCCGCAAGTTCGACGAGATCCGCAAGATCACGATCGAAGTCGGCGTCCTGCCGCGCACGCACGGCTCCTGCCTGTTCACGCGCGGCGAGACCCAGGCGCTCGTCATCGCCACGCTCGGCACCGCCGACGACCAGCAGAAGGTCGAGACGGTCGACGGCGAGACGTGGAAGCGCTTCATGCTCCACTACAACTTCCCGCCGTTCTCGGTCGGCGAAGTCAAGTTCCTGCGCGGCCCCGGCCGCCGCGAGATCGGCCACGGCGCGCTGGCGGAGCGCTCGCTCGCTGCCGATGATGCCGGCCGAAGAGAACTTCCCCTACACCGTGCGCGTCGTCTCCGAGATCACTCGAGTCGAACGGCTCCTCGTCGATGGCGTCGGTCTGCGGCGGGTCGCTGGCGATGATGGATGCCGGCGTGCCGCTCAAGGCGCCGGTCGCGGGCGTGGCGATGGGCCTCGTGATGAACGAGGAGACCGGCAAGTACGCGGTCCTGACCGACATCGCCGGCGCCGAAGACCACTACGGCGACATGGACTTCAAGGTCACCGGCACGAGCGCCGGCATCACGGCGCTGCAGATGGACATCAAGGTCGGCGGCATCACGACCGAGATCATGACCAAGGCGCTCGAACAGGCGCGCCAGGGCCGGATGCACATCCTCGGCAAGATGCAGGAGACGCTGGCGGCGACGCGGACGGACGTGTCGAAGCACGCGCCGCGCATCATCACCATCAAGATCCCGGTCGACAAGATCCGCGACGTCATCGGACCGGGCGGCAAGATGATCCGCAGCATCATCGAGCGGACCGGCGTGAAGATCGACGTCGAGGACGACGGCACGGTGAACGTCGCCTCGTCCGACGAAGCGTCGGCGCATGAAGGCGATCGGCATCATCCAGGAGCTGACCGCGACGCCGGAGCTGAACAAGACCTACATGGGCAAGGTCCAGCGGATCACCGATTTCGGCGCCTTCATCGAGATCATGCCCGGGCTCGACGGCCTGCTGCACGTCTCCGAGATCGCGCACTACCGCGTCAAGGACGTCCGGGACGAGCTGAAGGAAGGGGATCAGGTGATGGTCAAGGTGATCAACATCGACCCGTCCGGCAAGATCCGCCTCAGCCGTAAGGCGCTGCTGGCCCCACCCAGGCTGCCGGAAGGCGGCTCCGCGCGAAAAGAGTAGGGGTATGGGCGGCCCACGAGCCGCGCCCTCAAACCGATCGTCAGGCGTGTCGAACGTCTGGTACCAATTGGGCAGCCGGCCGTGATGCGCTAGGATGCATACAGCACGACAAGGGCTGGTTCTCGACAACGCTCGCCGCGTCCGTGCTGTTTCTCGTCTCCACCGCGGCCCAAGAGCAGGGAACGACCCGTGAGTTCTCGATCAGCGGAAACCACCACGCGTTCTCGCCGTCCAGCATCTCCGTCAACCGCAACGACCTGGTGAAGATCACCTTCACCGCGCGGACATGCCCACAGCTTCACGATCGACGACTACCGGATCGTGAAGCGCGCCGGCGCCGGCCAGACCGTCACCTTCGAGTTCCGCGCCGACAAGGCCGGCCCCTTCACCGTTCTACTGCAACCTCTCGCAGGACGCGAAGTGCAAGGACATGAAGGGCACGCTCACTGTCCGTAATTGAAGACTGCAGACTGCAGATTGAAGATTGGGCTTCGCTGAGCGGCACTGCGACGCCATCGAGCTGGTCCCCAATCGACAATCGGCACTCGACAATCCGTTTAATCTGCCAATCTGCAGTCAGCAATCTACAATGCAGCATGCTCGTAGCCTTTCAGGGCGAACCTGGCGCGTATAGCGAAGCCGCCGCGCTGAAGTACTCACCCGAGGCGGCGGTGCTTCCCTGCCCGTCCTTTGAAGAGGTCTTCGCCGCCGTCGCGGGCGGGCGCGCGACGCATGGCATCCTGCCGATGGAGAACTCCATCGGGGGCAGCATCCACCGCAACTACGATCTGCTCCTCGAGCACGACCTGCCGATCGTCGGGGGAGATCGAGCTGCGTGTGGACCATTGCCTGCTCGCGCTTCCCGGCACCCGGCTGGCGGACGTGAAGGTCGTGTACTCGCATCCCCAGGCGCTCGCCCAGTGCGAGAACGCGCTGGCCCAGATGCACGGCGTCGAAGTGGTGGCCGTGTACGACACCGCCGGCGCGGCCAAGATGGTGCGCGAAGGCGTGCGGCGCGACGCCGCGGCCGTGGCGTCCCGGCGCGCGGCGGATGTCTTCGCGCTCGAGATCCTGCGCGAATCAATCCAGGACTACGCCGACAACATCACGCGCTTTTGCGTGATCGCGAAGCCCCCCGTCGAACTGACGGGCGCGAACAAGACCTCGATCGTCTTCGCGCTCCACAGCAAGCCCGGGCGCGCTGTTCAAAGCCCTGGCCGGGTTCGCGCTGCGCGACATCAACCTGACCAAGCTCGAATCGCGTCCGCTGCGCGGGCGGCCGTGGGAGTACGCGTTCTACGTGGACGTCGAGGTCCCCGCCAGCCACCCCGGCTGCCAGCGCGCGCTCGCCGATCTGGCCGAATTCTCCCACTGGGTCCGCGTCCTGGGCAGTTACCCCTCGTCAAAGCTATAAGTCAAACGCATCGATCGGATAAATTCTTTCTATTTCCCTTCTGGCAGCTGCCTGAGTGGTCCATCAATCAGTTCCTTGGATCTCAGACAGCTCGAAATCGTGCGCGCCATCGCGGAAACCGGGTCGTTCACCGGGGCCGGCGCGCGGCTGAACGTCTCCCAGTCCGCCATCAGCCGCCAGATCCTGCTCCTCGAGGACGAGTTCCACGAGCGCCTGTTCGTGCGGCTGGGCCGTCGCGTCCAGATCACGGCCGCCGGCGAAGTGCTCCTCCAGCTGAGCCACCGCGTCTTCAACGACATCCGCGACACGTCCGCCAGCATCACGGATCGTCAGAAGGTGCTGAGCGGACCGCTGAACCTCGTCGGCGGGATGACCGTGTGCCTGTACGTATTCCCGCTGCTGCTCAAGGAATTCCGCACTCACCACCCGCACGTCGACATCAAGATCGCGACCGGCGGCCATCAGCGGCTGCTGCGCCGGCTGCGCACGCGGCGCGCCGATCTCGCGCTGCTCACGCTGCCGGTCGACGATCCCGACGTTCACCACCGTGCCGGTGCTGCGCGAAGAGCTGATGCTCGTGATGCCGGCCGGGCATCCGTTGTCCACGAAAGACTCGGTCGGCGTCGAGGCGCTGGTCGGGCTGCCGTTCGTCATCTTCGAGGCGGGCTCGAACACGCGGCGCACGCTCGACGAGTTCTTCGTCCGCGAGCAGATCAAGCCGCGCATCGTCGCCGAGACGGAGAACGTCGAGATCATCAAGTCGATGGTCGCCTCCGGCCTCGGCGTCAGCATCGTCCCCTTCCAGTCGGTCGAGCGCGAGACGCGCGGCGGATCGCTGAAGGTCGCGCGGATCCGGGCGCAGCAGCTGGTGCGCGAGACGGGATGGGTCTATCGCACCGGCGAGCGCGCCCCGCGCGTGGTCCAGGAAATGATGGCGACGCTGACGCGGATCCTGCCGCAACTTCAGGCGACGGTTGACCGCGCGTCATGAGCGAGCGAGCAACGCGAGGGAGCCACGCGCACGGAGCGGGGTATGGGGCCCCCGCGAGTGCGCGTGTAGGGGGGTCCGGCGGGGCGAAGCCCCCCGGTAAATCATGAGGCTCACGGAGCGGGAGATCGACAAGCTGCTGGTCTTCACGGCGGCCGACGTCGCGCGCCGGCGGAAGGCGCGCGGGCTGAAGCTCAATCATCCCGAGGCTGTCGCGCTCATCAGCGCCGAAGTCCTCGAAGGCATTCGCGACGGGCGAACGGTCGCCGAGCTGATGTCGCTCGGCGCGACGGTGCTGGCGCGCGACGAGGTCATGGAAGGCGTGCCCGAGATGATCCGCGAGATCCAGGTCGAGGGTACATTTCCGGACGGCACGAAGCTCGTGACGGTCCACGACCCCATCCGATAGGGACGCGCGCGTGGTACCCGGCGAATACGTTCTGCAGGACGGCGACGTCGAATTGAACGCGGGGCGCGAACCGGCGCGCCTGCGCGTCAGCAACAGCGGCGATCGTCCCATCCAGGTCGGCTCTCACACGCACTTCTTCGAAGTGAACCAGGCGCTGCAATTCGACCGCCAGATGGCCTACGGACGCCGGCTCGACGTGCCCGCCGGCACCTCGCTGCGCTTCGAGCCCGGCGAATCTCGCGACGTCTCGCTCATTCCTCTGGCCGGCCGGCGCCGGGCGTACGGGATGAACGCGCTCGTGAACGGCCCGCTATGAAGATCACGCGGAACGCGTATGCGGGCCTCTACGGCCCGACGACCGGCGATCGCGTGCGGCTTGGGGACACGGATCTGTTCCTGGAGATCGAGCGCGACTCAGCGACCTACGGGGAAGAAGTCACCTTCGGCGGCGGCAAGGTGATCCGCGACGGGCAGGGACAGTCGCAGAACGTCGCGACAGGACGGCGCTCCGGATCTCGTCATCACCAACGCGATCGTGCTCGACTACTGGGGCGTCGTGAAGGCGGACGTCGGCATCCGCGACGGGCGCATCTGCGGCATCGGCAAGGCCGGCAATCCCGACATCCAGGACAACGTCGCGCCGGAGCTGGCGATCGGGCCGTCCACAGAAATCATCGCGGGCGAACACCGGATCCTGACCGCGGGCGGCATCGACGCGCATATCCACTTCATCAGCCCGCAACAGACATGGGAGGCGCTCTACAGCGGCGTGACCACGATGATCGGCGGCGGCACCGGCCCGGCGGAGGGCACGCGGGCGACCACCTGCACCCCCGGCGCGTGGAACCTCCACCGGATGATCGAAGCGACGCAGCACCTGCCGATGAACTTCGGGTTCCTGGGCAAGGGCAACGCGGCGACTCCGGAGGCGCTGGTCGAACAGATTCGCGCCGGCGCGATGGGCCTGAAGCTGCACGAGGATTGGGGAACGACGCCCGCGGCGATCGACACGGCGCTGACGGTCGCCGATGACTACGACGTGCAGGTGGCGATTCACACCGACACGCTGAACGAGTCGGGATTCGTCGAGAACACGATCGCGGCGTTCAAGGGGCGCACGATCCACACGTACCACAGCGAAGGCGCGGGCGGCGGCCATGCCCCGGATATCCTGCGCGTCTGCGCCGAGCCGAACGTCCTGCCGTCCAGTACCGAATCCGACGATGCCGTATACGCGTGAACACGCTGGACGAGCACCTGGACATGCTTCTCGTCTGCCACCACCTGAACTCGCAGGTCCCGGAAGACGTCGCCTTCGCCGAATCCCGCATCCGGCCGGAGACGATGGCGGCCGAGGACGTGCTGCACGATCTCGGCGCGATCAGCATGATGTCCTCCGACTCGCAGGCGATGGGGCGGGTCGGCGAAGTGATCATGCGCACGTGGCAGACGGCGCACGTGATGAAGGCCGACAGACGGGCAGCAGACAAACACAGACAGAACGACAATCGCCGCATTCGCCGCTATCTCGCGAAATACACAATCAACCCGGCGCGCGCGCACGGCATCAGCGACTACGTCGGGTCGATCGAAGTGGGCAAGATCGCGGACCTGGTGTTGTGGAGCCCGGCGTTCTTCGGCGTCAAACCGGACCTGGTGCTGAAGGGGGGCCTGATCGCCGCAGCGGCCATGGGCGATCCCAACGCGTCGATCCCGACGCCCGAGCCGGTGCGCTATCGGCCGATGTTCGGCGCGCTCGGCACCGCGTCTGCGGCCACGTCGTGGACGTTCGTGTCGGGTGCGTCGCTCGACGGCGGACATCTCCCCTCACAACTGGATCGCACCCTGCTGCCGGTTCGCAATACCCGGCGCATCGGCAAAAAGGACATGGCGCTGAACGACGCGCTGCCGAAGATCGCGATCGACCCGGAGCGCTACACCGTTTCGATCGACGGCGAGGTCGTCGTGCCGCGCCCGGCCACCCTGCTGCCCCTCGCCCAGCGTTACTTCCTCTTTTGAGCCATGCCGAACACGATCACCATCGAGATCCCGATGACCGCGCACGATCGGCGGCGCGTGCGGCGCATCGTCGAAGCGCCCGACGGAGCGCGCTTCCCGCTGGAACTGGCGACCGGCACGGTGCTGCGCCCAGGACAGGTGCTCCATCAATCCGGCGAGCGCGGATACATCGTGGCCGCGGCGCCCGAGGACGTGCTGGTCGCCCGGCCGCGCGATCTCGCCGAAGCGGCGCGTGTCGGGCATCTCATCGGCAACCTGCATCGCGACATCGAGGCTCACGGTGAAGACATCGTCGCGCTCGCCGACGCCGCACTGGCGGACCGTCTGCAGCGCGCCGGCATTCCGTTCGTCGAAGATCGGCGGGCCTTTCACGGCCGTCCGCCGGGCGAGCACGCGCACTGATGGATCCCCTCGCGCTCCTGCGGCTGCTGCAGTTGTTCGATTCGCAGTTTCCCGTCGGCGGCTTCGCGCACTCGGGAGGTCTGGAGACCTATGCGGCGCTGGGAGGTTCGCTGCCGGAACTGCGCGAGGTGCTTGACGCGCAGATCGCCCTGGGATGGGGGCGCAGCGAGCTGGGGGCGGCCTGTCTGGCGTGGCGCGCCACAGGATCGGCCGACTCGGCACGCGAGCTCGATCGGCTCGCGCGGACACTCGACGCGGTGAAGGTCGTGCCCGCAATTCGCGAGATGAGCATCGGCCTGGGACGGCGCACGGCGGACCTTCTCCACCGCCTGTATCCGGACGCCGCGCCCGATCTCGACGTCCACATCACGCACTGGTCGTCGGGACCGCCGGACGGCGCCTGGGCGATCGAGGAGCGGCCACTGCTCCTGGCCTTCGGGCAGAGCCTGGCGACGGGCACGCTCGCCGCCGCCGTCCGCTGCATGCCCGTGAGCTCGGTGCAGGCGCAGGAGGTGCTCATCGCGGCGCAGTGCGCGCATCGGTGGGGCGGTCGAACGCGCGCTGGCGGATCCGGAAGAGTGCCTCTTCACGTGCACGCCGGCGCTCGACATCCGCAGTCATCAGCAGGCGCATCTGCATACGCGGCTGTTTCAATCGTAAGCCGCCATGTCATTGCAGATTGGCGATTGCAGATTGGCGATTAACGGATTGACGATTGGAGATTGATGATTGGAGCTTGCTCGAGTGTTCCGACACGGCAAGTGCAGCGAGGGTGAGTCGGCATGCGAAAGATGTTCGGGTTCTCCTTCGAACGCGAGTCGTATTGGCTCTTCGTAATCGGGTGGTTGTGCCGCTGCTTGCGATCCTGTTCGCGATCCTGATCCCGGGCTTGTGGCACGCCTAATCCCAATCGACAATCCACAATCGTCAATCCGTGTAATCTTCAATCACCAATCATCAATCGCCAATGAGTAGAGTGACTATCGGCGTCGGCGGCCCGGTCGGCTCCGGGAAAACGGCGCTCCTGGACGGCCTGTGCAAGCGGCTGCGCGATCGCTACAGTCTTGCGGTCGTCACCAACGACATCTACACCTACGAGGACGCGGAGTTCCTGATGCGCTCGGGCGCGCTGCCGCTCGAGCGCATTCGCGGCGTCCAGACCGGCGGCTGCCCGCACACGGCGATCCGCGAGGACACGTCGATCAACCACGAGGCGCTCGACCAGACGGTCGCGGCGATTTCCCGACGTGCAGATCGTGTTTCTCGAGTCGGGCGGCGACAACCTGGCGGCATCCTTCAGCCCGGAGCTGGTCGACGTCAGCATCTACGTCGTCGACGTCGCCGGCGGCGACAAGGTCCCGCGCAAGGGCGGGCCCGGAGTGACGCGCAGCGACCTGCTGGTCATCAACAAGACCGACCTTGCGCCGCACGTCGGCGCGGACCTGTCGGTGATGGAGCGCGACGCGACCGCCATCCGGCAGGGGCAAGCCGATCGTCTTCACCAACCTGAAGACGGGAGACGGCCTCGACCGGGTGATCGCCTGGATCCGGCACGACGTGCTGTTCGAGCGCGGCCGCGTGCTCGTGACGACCCTGCTCGCGCAGTCGCCGCCTCAGTGCGCGGCTGCGCCGACCTGCGTTCGCGCGCCGCGGAGCGCGGACCGTGCTCGAGCACTCGCGCGTCGAGGCGCCGATGACGGTCGTCCGGCCATTCGAGCTGCCGGACGGCCGCCTGGTCGTGCAGCTGATCACGCTCGGTCCCGGGCTGTGCGGCGGCGACGTCGTTCGAATCAACGTCACTGCCCTCGACGGCGCACGAGTCATCGTGACGACGACGGCCGCCACGAAAATCATGTCGATGGCCGACGAGGTCATGCCGAGCAGCACGTGCGGCTGCAGGCGGGTGACGACGCCTCGCTCGAGTACTACCCCGCCGGTCACGATTCCATTTCCCGGCAGCGCGCTCGAAACAGACGGTGCCGTGACGGCCGGCGCCGACGGCGCGCGTCGGCGTGATCGAGATGCTGGGCGCTCGGCCGCGCGGCGCGCGGCGAATATCTCGACTTCCGGTCGCTCACCGAGCAGGACAACGCTGACCGTGGACGACCGGCTCCTCTACGCGGACACCCTGGACCTGGAACCCGCCGTAAACGACGTCGCGGGCGCCGGTGTGCTGTCCAACCGCCGCTACCTGGCCGCCGGGTTCTGGCTCGGCGTCGACAACGTCGGCGAACTGCCGGCGGTGCCGGAGGGCACCGCCGCTACCGAGGTTGCCTTCGGGCAAACCGCGCCGGGGCTGGTATATCTTCGGGCGCTGGGCGACGACGGGCCGGCGATGGATGCGATGGTCCAGCGGTCAGCGGAACTGGCGTCCCTTGCGTGGGGAGTTACCCCGGTGCGCCTGGATCGCTTCCGCTGTTAGGAGAGTCAATGCCTGACGCGCCGGTAGTCCTGGAGTTCGAACGGCCATTCGCGAATGGCCGATTGGCGCTGTGCGTATCCTCGCAGGCCTGGCGTTTCCCGTTCGTCGACTTCGCGCAGGCGCTGGTCGATGCGCAAGACGGCGCGGTCGTCGAGCGAGTCGGGTCTCTTGGGACTGACGAGGTGTACTGGGATCTGCGCCTGGGTAGCGACGTGTTGACCTTGCACAGCCAGCACTTTCTGGGAGTCTTTCTCTGCGCGACGACCGAGCAGTCGGAAACACTCCTGCGCCAACTCGAACCCTTCGTCGCGCGCTACCTGGCTGAGAGCCAGTCACCGGCGTCGTGGGTGTCCAGGCTCTGGCGGCGTCTTCGGGCCATGATCGCTCTGCTGCGCGCTACTTCCGCTGCGCCCCGTTAGGCGGTCTCGTATGCCGTGCGGAGCCGCGCGGCTCGTCGCACTCCTGACGCACCCGCATCCCGGCCGCGAACGCACGCTTGGTCTCGAAGCCGCCGCTGTCCGTCAGCCACGCGCGCTGGGCCAGCATCTCGTCGTGCAGCACCACGCCGTCCACCTGTTCGAGCACGTGCTCCAGCTCGTGCGCCAGCAGCTCGTAATAGTCCTCGCCGAACCGGATCAGGACCTCCGCGCGCAATGCACCCGCCTCGTACCTGGTAATCGTTGTCTGCGCGCGACCTGAAACCGTGGTGTAGACCACTCGGATCGACACCCGCAGCACCGCCGTGCTGGCGATGCGCAGACACTGCTGCTGGAACGTTGGCGACCGCTGCAGGAGCCCGATCGCCAGCGGGTGAAGCATGCCGGCGTCGATGTTGAACGGCAGCGACGACACACAGATTGCCGAGGCGGACATGTTTTCGGGGACGTAAACGGCGATGACGGCAACGAACAGGCACAACACAGCGAACAGACAACGGCGACGCATGGAACGCTCCTCCTGCTTTCGAGGCTAGCGTGCCGGTGTGACATCCCTGATACAAACTCCGCATCGATCGCATGCATCGAAGGTGTCGGTCGCAACTTTCCAGCCCATCCCGGTCGATATGCGCACGCGACATGGAATCAATCTGCTCTTTCTATTTCCCTTCTTGCGCCCGCGGCCTCATAACGGTGAGCATGAACACCGACGCGTGCGGCATCGTCGCGCCGATTCCGTGGAATCTCCTGGCCGATGACCTGCCGCCGATCTTCTCTGTCGCGCGCACGCGGCGTGCGCTCGGCGCGTTTTTTCTCCCGCGTACGCGAACGCGCGAGATGACCGCGATCATCGAAGAGACCCTGCGGTCCACGGGGTGGGGCACGCTGGAATGGCGGCGCGTGCCGGTGTCGTTCGAGCGCTTCAGCCCCGCGCGGCGGGCGCACCTGCCCGCGATCGTGCAGGTCGCCGCCGTCGGCGACGGACAGGGTCCGGCGCGCGGCAGTCTCGACAAGGCGCGGAGGTACCTGGAATTGCACGCGCTCCGGCACGAAGCGCGCGGCTTCGCGGTCGTCTCGCTCTCCACGCAGATGGTGATCTACAAGGGACTGCTGTCGCCCGCGGAACTACCGGTGTTCTATCCGGATCTCCGCGAGCCGGCGTTCGGGCGCCCCTTCGCGACCGTGCACCGCAAGATCGGCTACAGCGCCTCGCCGCTCTGGGCGATGGCGCCGCCGGTTCATGCCCTGGCGGGCAGCGGGGAATTGAGGCAGGAGGTCGCGAGCGCCTGATAGCCCGCGACAGCGGCCTCGAGCTCGGCGATCGCGAGGTGTTCCTCGGCGGTGTGCGCGACCAGGATCGAGCCGGGGCCGAACAGCAGCGGCGTGCCCCACCGGTCGAGCAGCGGTATGTCGGTGGTGAACGGGAATACCGCCGCCGGCAGTCCCGGCACCGTGTGCAGCCGCACCATCGGCACGCGCAGCACTTCCTCGATGCTGACGCGCGGTTCCAGCGTCCGGGCGATGCGCAGGACATCGTCGGGCGACCCCACGATGCGGAACATGATTTCAGCGCTCGCGGACGGCGAGATCACGTTGGGGGCAATGCCTCCCTCGATCAGACCGATCGAGTAAAACGTCTGACCGAGATCCGGATCGGCCGGCCACTGCATCGACCGCATGTCGATCAATACGTCGAGCAGCTTGTCGATCGCGGACTCCCCATACTCGGGGGTGGCGGAGTGCGCCGCGCGGCCGCGCGCGGTCAGGCGAATCCGCAGGTTGCCGCGGGTCGCCCGGCCAAGGCGATTGTCCGTCGGCTCGCCGTTGATGAGGAACGCGGATCCCCCCGGATGCGCGTTCGCGACGGTCGCGCCGTCGCTGCCGCGCTCCTCGCCGACGACGAACAGGAGCGCGACGCGGCGCTCGCCGGTCGCGCGCAGCCGTTCGACCGCGGCCAGCTGCGCGGCGAGGATCCCTTTGGCGTCGCACGAGCCGCGGCCGAACAGCTTGCCCTCGCGCACGTCGCTCGGAAAGAACGGCGGCACGCAATCGAAGTGCGTCGACAGCACGACGGTGGGCGCGTCGAGCCTGGCGTAGACGTTGAACCGGCCGTCCGCGACCGGTTGACGCTCGACGGTATATCCAAGCCGCTCGAGCGCGGAGGCAAGCCAGGCGCCGGCGGCCTGCTCGCGACCTGTGGTCGAATCGATGTCGATCAGGTCGCGCGCGAAGCGGACGGCCGCTAGCGTATCCATGATTCCAGTGCGGTCCTCGCGCTCGTGCGTTCGTCGCGGTATTTGATGATGATCGGCGTCGCGACCGACAGCCCCCACTCCGCCCCTCGCCCGCTGGTGACCGGTCGCGTGCCGGGGACCACGACGGCACCTTCGGGCACGATCAGCGGCTCTCCGGGCGCGGGCTGAATTACGCGATCGTTCGGCAGGTCGTAGAGCGGCATCGAGCCAGTCAGGATGGTGCCCGCCGCGAGCACGGCGCGGCGCTTGACGATCGTCCCTAGTCTGGCCGCCAGCGCGGAATCGATCTCGCGCGCCATCGCGAGCGAACGCCGGAAGTAGTCGTCGTCGTCGAGACCGGTGCAGCCGCCATGTTTGCGCCACTCGTGCACGTGCAGGTCGGCGCGCATGCCGGGCATGAACTCGGCGAGCTCCGCTTCGAGCCCCGGGTCGAGCGCGAGCGGCGGCGCCGGGCAATCGCGCGGATACGCGCCAGGCTTCAGGCGCTCCGGCCACAGGCCGTGAAGCACGAGGACACGCGACGAACCGCCACTGCACTCGGGCATGCGCGCGTGGCCGTCGGCGCAGAACGCCGGATGCAGGCTCAGCGCCAGGAGGTAGAAATCGAATTTCGCCGCGGCCTCTGCAGCAGGCTTCACGGGCGCCACGGGCTTTTGCCGCTCGCGCGTCTCTTCACGAATCGGCTCCGCATCGGCCGGCGTCGGCGCGGGTTTCCCGGAATCGCGCGCGGCAAACCACGCCGCCAGCGCGCCGATGATCGCGATGGCCAGCGCAACTTTTGCCTTGTGGGATCGGGGCGACTGCACGCGTGCCAGAATCGACCGTAATCCCCGTTAATTCAAGCGTCCCGCGGGCTCTCAGACGTCGCGCATCCGGATATAGTGCGCGGGTTTGTAAGCCCTTCCATAGAACTCCCGGGACCCCATGAAACCTTCCGTTCTGCTCTCCCGTTTTGCCCTGGTTCTTTTATTTGCCGGCACCGTCTTCTCGCAGCAGCTCGAACTCGAGCCCTTCGAACGCAAACCCGAGCCGGTCATGGATCCGGCTTCCGAAGACGCCACGCTCGCGCTCAAGCGTTTCTCGTTGCCCAAGGGACTTGAGGCCAGACTGTGGGCCGCCGAGCCGATGCTCGCGAACCCGGTGGCCATCGACTTCGACGAGAAGGGCCGGCTGTTCGTCTCGGAGACGTACCGTTACCGCACCAGCGTGCTCGACATCCGCGGCTACATGGGCATGCTCGAGCTCGATCTCGCGGCGCGCACCATCGAGGACCGCGTCGCGCTCAACAAGACGGTGTTCGGCGCGCAGGCGCCGCAGCTCGCCATCGAGAGCGAGGTCGTGCGCCTGGTCGAGGACAAGGACGGCGACGGCAAGGCCGACGCCTCGCGCGTGTTCGCGGACGGTTTCAACAGCGAGCTCGACGGCATCGCCTCGGGCGTGCTCGCGCGCCACGGCAAGGTGTGGTTCACGAACATCCCGAGCCTGTGGATGCTCGAGGAGCAGAAGGACGGATCGGCGAAGAAGAACGAGCTGCTGCGCGGCTTCGGCGTGCGCTACAACTTCACCGGCCACGATTTCCACGGCCTCGCCCTCGGCCACGACGGCAAGATGTATTTCTCGATTGGCGACCGCGGCGCGCACGTGAAGGGCCCCGACGGCAAGGTCGTCGACTTCCCCGATGAAGGCGCGGTGTATCGCTCGAACCTCGACGGCACCGGGCTCGAGGTGGTGTTTCGCGGCCTGCGCAATCCGCAGGAGCTGGTGTTCGACGAGCACGGCAACCTGTTCACGGGCGACAACGACAGCGACCAGGGCGACATGGAGCGCCTGGTATATGTCGTCGAGGGCGGCGACGGCGGCTGGCGCGTCGGCTATCAGTTCGCGCCGCGCGGCCACGGCGGCCCCTGGATCCGTGAAGGCCTGTGGAAACCGCGCTTCGCGGGACGCCCCGCCTATCTACTGCCGGCGGTGTGCAACATCGAGGACGGCCCGTCCGGCCTCACCTACTACCCGGGCACCGGCCTCTCGAAGGAATACGCCGGGCATTTCTTCATCACGCACTTCAAGGGCAGCATCGCGCGCTCCGGCATCCAGACCTACACGCTCAAGCAGGATGGCGCCACGTTCAAGCCCACCAGCAGCCAGCAGTTCATGGGCGGCGTGCTGCCCACGGACGTGACATTCGGCCCGGACGGCGTGCTGTATCTCGCCGACTGGGTCGACGGCTGGCCGAAGTCGCAGAAGGGCCGCATCTATGGCATCACGCCGGTGAATGCGGATCCGGCGACGGTCAAGGAAAGCGCGGACCTCGCGAAGATCCTCGCCGCGGGCTTCACGCAGCGGAGCAGCGACGAGCTCGCGCAACTGCTGTCGCACCCCGACCGCCGCGCGCGCCTCGAGGCGCAGCTCGAGCTGGCGTCGCGCGGCGCGGCGAGCGCCGCCGTTTTCGCGAAGGTGCTCAAAGGCCCGAAGGGCACGACGCCGCTGGCGCGCCTGCACGCCGTGTGGGGACTGACGCAGCTCGGCAAGTCCGATGCGAAGATTGCGCCACAGTTGATGAAGGTCTTGAACGACGCCGACTCCGAGGTACGCGCGCAAGCCGCCAAGGGCCTGGGTGACGTCTCAGTTCGCCAAGGCGCAGGACGCGCTCGTGAAGAAACTCACGGACGCCGAGCCGCGCGTGCAGTTCTTCGCGGCGCAGAGCCTGGGCAAGCTCGGGAACCCGAAGTCCACCGCGCCGTTGATTGCTGTCCTGCGCGCGAATGCCGACAAGGACGCCTACCTGCGCCATGCGGCCGCGCATGCGCTCGCGACCATTCTCTCGACCGGAGGGGGCCCGAACGAAACGTTGCGCGCCGCCGAGAAGGATGCGTCGGCCGCCGTGCGCCTCGGCGTGTTGCTCGCGTATCGCGAGCAGCAGGATCCGGCCATCGCGCAGTTCCTCGACGATGCCGATCCGTACGTCGCGCGCGAGGCCGCGGAGGCCATCAACGATGCGCCCGTCGAGCCTGCGCTGGGACGGCTGGCTGGCAAACTCGCGAGCGCTCCGGTCGATGACATCGCCGTGGTCGAGCGCGCGCTGAACGCCAATTTCCGCCTGGGCGGCGCCGAGCGCGCGCAGGTGCTGGCCAAATACGCGACCAACGCCAGGGCATTGCCCGACATGCGCGCCGAGGCGCTGATGCAGCTCGGCTTCTGGGCCAAGGTGCCGCAGCGCGACCGCATCGTCGGCATCTACCGGCCGCTGCCGGCGCGCGATGCCAAACCCGCGGCGGATGCGCTGGCGAGCGTGCTCGAGCAGTTGCTCGGCGACGCGCCGGAAAACGTGCAACTCGCGGCGCTGGAAGCCGTCGGTTCGCTCGGTCTGAAGGGCTCGAACGCGGTGCTCGCCGCGACGGTCGCCCGCGACAAGTCGCCGGAAGCCGTACGCATCGCCGCGCTCAGGCAGCTCGATGCCGTCGGCGGAAACGATGTGTTGAGCGCGATCGACGCCGCGCAGAAGTCGCCGGTGATCGGACTGAGGCTCGCCGCGCTGCAGATCGTCGCGCGTCGCGCGCCCGAGCGCGCGCTGCCCGTGATCCGCCAGTTCGCCAGCACGGGTTCCGAAGCCGAACAGCGCACGGCGTTCCAGGCGCTGGACGGGCTCGATCGCCCCGAGACACCGAAACTGCTGGTGGCCGCGGTCGATCAGCTTGCGGCCGGCAAAGTACAGCCCGGTGCGCAGGTCGAGCTCATCGACGCGTTGGAGAAGAGCACCGCGCCGGCCGTGAAGGCTCGCTGGGCGAAGCAACAGGCGGCCTGGGCGGCGGGCACCAATCCACTCGCGCCCTACTCGTTCGCGCTGGCCGGCGGCGATCCGCGCCGCGGCGCCGACGTGTTCTGGGATAACGCCGTCCTCCCCTGTGTCAGATGCCACAAGATTGGCGGAGACGGCGGCGATGCGGGTCCGGATCTGTCGTTGATCGCCAAGGACAAGACCGTGGAGTTCCTGCTCGAGTCGGTGGTCAAGCCGAGCGCGCACATCGCGCCGGGCTTCGACATCGTGACGTTCCAGCTCAAGGACGGCAACACGGAGACAGGATCGGTCGCGAGTGAGTCGGCCACGTCCATCGCGCTGAAACGCGCCGACGGAAGCACGTTGGCGATCCCGAAGGACCAGGTCAAGCAACGCACGGCGGCGCCGTCGAGCATGCCCGAGATCTACGGCCAGGTCCTGTCGCGCAACGACCTGCGCAACCTCGTCGCCTTCCTGAAAGTGCTGGACCGCCCGCTTCCGGGCCAGGCCGAAGAGTCGTTCGGCGAGACCAACCGCGCCATGTCGACGGTGACCTTGCCCGCGAAAGAAGGCGGACATCAGTAAGGGAGATTCGGGCCGACGGCTTTTCTGAAAGGCGAGGCGGCCTCACAATCCGGCGCCATGCCCAACAAGATGACACGCCGGAGCGCTCTCGGACTCGCGATCGCCGCCGGCGTCGCGGGCCGCGTGCGTGGCGAGGAGAAGAAGATGACCGGCAAACAGGCGGGCTGGGATTCCATCGTCGTCGGTGCCGGGCGTCTTCGGCGCCTGGACTGCGTGGTACCTGCGCAAGTCCGGGCAAAAGGTGCTGCTGGTGGACGCCTACGGCGCCGCGCACGCACGTGCCTCCTCGGGCGGCGAATCACGCATGACGCGCGGCGCGTACGGCCCGGACGAGGTCTACACGCGCATGGCCTTCGACTCGCTGACGCAGTGGCGCTGGCTGTCCGAGCTCTCCGGCCTGCCGGTCTTCCATCCCACCGGCGTCGTGTTCTTCTTCCAGAAGCGCGAGCCCTACGTGGACCAGTCCGTCGAGGTGCACACGCGCCTCAAACTACCCACCGAGGTCCTCGATCGCGGGGCGCTCGAGCAGCGCTGGCCGCAGGCGAACTGGAAGGACATCGACGTGGGACTGTTCGAGCCCGGCTTCGGCGTGTTGATGGCGCGCCGCGCCGTGCAGACGCTGGTGAAGCAGTTCGTGAAGGCCGGCGGCGAGTACCGGGTCGCGGCGGTGAAACCGCCCGATGCGTCGAAGGCGCTGGCGTCGCTCGAGCTCGCCGATGGCTCGACGGTCTCCGCGGCCAACTACGTGTTCGCCTGCGGACCGTGGCTGCCCAAGCTGTTCGCGCACCTGCTCGGGCCGCGCATCTTCGTGACACGCCAGGAAGTGTTCTTCTTCGCGCCGCCCGCGGGTGATGCGCGCTTCGCGCTCGGCTGCGTTCCCCGGCTGGGCCGATTTCAACAACGGCGACATCTATTACGGCATGGCCGACATCGAGGGACGCGGGTTCAAGATCGCGCACGACAAACACGGGCTGCCGGTCGATCCGGATCGCGGCGATCGCGTGGCGACACCCGGCGCGTTGTCCGACGTGCGCGCGTATCTCGCGAAGCGTTTCCCGGCGCTGGCGAACTCACCGCTGAACGAAGAGCGCGTGTGCCAGTACGAGAACAGCAGCAACGGCGATTTCCTGATCGATCAGACATCCGGCGGCGTCGAACCTGCTGCTAGTGGGCGGCGGGTCAGGTCACGGGTTCAAACACGGACCCGAGGTCGGGCGATATGCGAGCGAGCTGGTCACGGGAAAGCTGAAGAAGATCGAGCCGCGCTTCAGTCTTGCCTCGAAGGCCGAGCAGCAGAACCGCGCCGTCCACTGAACGCCGCATGATCCCCGAGGCGCTCATTCCGTTCGTGCTGCTGCTGGTGGCCGTGATCGGCCTCTGGGTGCATCGCAATGTGTGGATAGCCGCCCTCATCCTCGCCATCGGCGCGGGGTACGTGACGGGCGCATTGCGCGCGCCGGCGCTGGCCTGGATCGCAATCCTCGTATTGCTGGCGTTGGCGCATCGCACGCAGCGCGAGCGCGGCGCGAAGCTCGGCCAGGTGATCACGGGACTCGCCTTTTTCGTCTTCGCCCTGGCCTGCGCGCTGTTGTTGCTGCCGGGCTTCGAGCGCACGACGCTCGTTGCGGAGACCGTGCTGACTCCGCGTGCGGCTCCGTTCAGCGTGGGCCTGGGATTTCCCAAGGTCGTCACGGGCATCCTGATCCTCGGACTGCTCAACGAAATCCGCATTCGCGGTCTCGCCGAAGCGGGCGCGGTCGCGCGCAAGACCCTGCCGGTCTTCGGCGCGACGGTGCTCGCGGCGCTCGCCTGCGTGTACGCGACCGGGTACGTCGCGTTCGAACCCAAGTGGACCCTGCTCTTCATTCCCTGGGCCGTGGCCAACCTGTTCTTCACGTGCCTCGCCGAGGAGGCCTTCTTCCGCGGCTTCGTCCAGCACGAGCTGGCGCGCATCGGGAGGAACACCGCTGTCGCCGCGGCCGTTGCCATCGGCGTCAGCGCGATCCTGTTTGGTCTCGCTCATTTCGGGGGTGGATGGAAATACGTCCTCACGGCGACGGTGGCCGGCGTCGGTTATGGATACGCGTACCACCGGACGCAGCGCATCGAAGCGGCGATGGGCGTGCATTTCTGCGCGAACGCCCTGCACTTCCTGTTCTTCACGTATCCTCGCCTGGCATGAACCAGAATCCCTATCGCGTGCGCTCCGCCGCGCCGGGCCGTGTGAAGAGCGACGACGACATCATCCCGCGTTCGAAGGAAGTCCTGCTCTTTCCAGGCATCATCCTCCTCACCGCCTTTTGCGGCTCGTGGGTGGCGCCGCTCGTCATCAACTGGTTCGAGAACGTGTTCCGGCGCTTCAAGGGCGAGCTGCCGGGCATCACGGAATTCATCCTGGCAACTCGTTACGGCTGGGTGATCTTCCTGATCGTGGCGGTCGCGCTGACGGTGTGGATCGGCAAGCCGAAGCAACAGACGCGCCGCGAGCTGCGCGCGAAGAACCTCGCGATGATCGTTTTCTCGATCGTGTTTGGCATCGCGGTGACCGTCGCGTACTACGGCCTCTATCTGCCCCTCTTCAGGATGGCAAAGGTCATCTAGTAGCGCGCGATCAGGTCGAGCGATCCACCCTGCCCCGCAGGCAGCGTGATCGCGGCGTGGAAAAGAATCCTCACGAACGGAAAGGCGGCGGCGAAGCGAAGCCTCACCGCCGCCGTCCGGTCAGAAGTTCATCCGGAAATTCACGCCCAGCGTGCGCGGCGTGTTCGTGAGGTAACCCACGCGCGCGCGGCGGCCGCGCTCGCGGTCGAGCGACAGGAACGCGCGCTCGTCAACCAGGTTGTTGATGAACACCGACGCTTCCCAGCCATCGGCCTTGATGCCCCAGCGCAGATTGATGATCTCGTACGACGGGAGATTCGGGTCGAAGTTGATCGTGGTGTTCGCCGGCACACCACCCAACTGGATGAGCGCCGCGGCGCCAGCCGGCGGCGAAGCCGACGTTGGTGATGATGCCGAAGCCCGGCTCCTGGTCGGCGAGCTGCGTGTACGAGTCGCCCACATACTGGCCGGTGAACCGCACGTAGCTCTCGAGCGACGGAGCCGCATGGCCCAGTTGTAGGCGATCGTGGCCGCGGCCTGCAGTTCCGGCGACGTCGGCAGGCGATTGCCTTCGCGGATGCCGGCGATGACCGCGCCATTGAGCGTCGGTCTGCGACTCCGTGATCTTCGTGTCCGCATACGTCGCGGACAGGCCGAAGTCCCAGTTCTCGTCGGGACGCACGAACAGTTCCATCTCCGCGCCCTGCGAACGCGCCTGCGCGTTCAGGATGATGCGCGACGAGCATGAGCCCGCGTCCGCGACCGCCTGCAGATCCGTCGATGTTGCTGCGGAAGATGGACGCGTTGAATGTCACGCGGCCCTCATTGGTGCGGGTCTTCGCCCCGATCTCGAAGTTCGGTCACCTTCTCGTCGTCCCAGGTCGGGTGCCCGCCGTAGGTCTCGAGATCATCAGGTCGCACAGGCCCTCGTTCAGCGGATCGTTGATGCCGCCGAGCCGGAAGCCGCGTGCGACCTGCGCGGTGAACTGCACTTCCTTGCTCGGGCTGTACGCGAGGATCACGCGCGGCGACACGCCGTCGGAGCTCGTCGAACCGGGCTCGTCGATGTGGATGGCCGGGTCGGACGAACGCGCCGGCGAACGTCAGCAGGCGATCCTCGTCGAAGTCGTAGTAGCGCAGACCGCCGGTCAGCGCCCACTGCGGATTGAAGCGGTAGGTAGCCTCACCGAACACCGCGATCTGCTGGAAGTCGTACGACAGCCGCGAATAGAACGGCGTGTCCGGCGGCGCGAAGAATACCGAGCTCGGCACACCGATGGGCGCGTCGTAACCCGGCGTGGGCAGCGTCTGCCCGTACTTGCGATCGGCCTGCTGGTAGAACGCGCCCGCCACCCACTGGAACGCACCTTCGCCGGAGGATCCGAGACGGATTTCCTGGCTGAAGACCTGCAGATCGGTGTCGTCGTGCAGCGGCGAATCGAGGTGCGCGACGGCGTCGGAGAGGCCGATCGACTTCGATGACGCTGCCCGTCAGCTGGCTGGCATCGCGCACGACGTTCACGGTGCGGTCGATGTAGGTGGTACACGGAGGTCAGACCGATGTTGCCGAAGCCGAACTCCAGCTTGAGGTCGCCCATCATGAACTCGTCTCGCAGGCCTTCTTCGAGCTGCGTGACCTGGCCGCGCTGGCCCGGATCCACCTGTGGCTGAGTGGTCGTCAGCGTGTTGCCCAGGATGTTGTACACGTCGATGCGCGGAAAGCCGTCGGTGTCGAGCTTCTGGTACACGATGCGCGGCGTGATGGTCACGTTCTCGGTGGGCTCGAAACGGAAGGCCAGGCGGCCGCCGGTGTTCGTGCCGCCGTTGACGTTTTCCTGGCGCCCGCGACCGGGATACACGGAGTCGATGAAGCCGGGCAGCTCGGAGTGATATCCGACGACACGCATCGCGGCGTTCTCGCCCAGCGGCGCGTTCAACACGCCGCGCAGCGATCCGCCGTAGTCGCCGTCCGCGGCGCCCTGGAACGTCACGTCCACCGCGCCACCGTATTCGCCGATGTCCGGTTGCGCGGTGATGTAACGCACCGTGCCCGAAGTCGAACCCGCGCCGAACAGCGTGCCCTGCGGGCCGCGCAGTACTTCCACGCGGTCGAGGTCGAACAGGTCGAGGTCGGGCGTGAACAACGCCACCGAGATGGGCGACTCGTCGAGATAGATGCCGACGGATTCCTTCACGCCGGGCTGGTCGCGAATGACCTGGCCGGCGCTGATGCCGCGGATGGCGACCTGGCTCTGGCCGGGGCCGAGGTCGGCGATGTAGAGGCCGGGAACGTTGCGCGCGAGCTCGACGATGTTCGTCGCGCCGGATTCCTTGATGTCCTCGCCCGTCACCGCGGCGATGGAGAACGGCACCTCCTGCAGCGACGTGGCGCGCTTCTGCGCGGTGACGATGATCTCGTCGATTGCGTCGTCGTCGGGGGTGTCCTGCGCGGTAACTGCGAACGGGGTGAAAATGCATAGCGCGGCGGCGCCGCGTCCGATCCATGACTTCATGCGACCACTCCTACCTGTTGTTCGTGCGGACACGGCAGGGGCAAGGAGTTCCGCGACCATTCCCCCCGGACGGCGCACTTGTGGCGCGAAGTCTACAGGATGACCTTTATGCGGGGGAATCCTTCGTTTCCCGCAGGAACAAGCCACCGACAATCAGTGTTATTAGCGCCACGACGATGGGGTACCACAGGCCGTTGTAGATGTTGCCCGTGGCCGCGACGATCGCGAACGAAGTGACCGGCAGGAAGCCGCCGAACCAGCCATTGCCGATGTGATACGGCAGCGACATGGACGTGTAGCGGATGCGCGCCGGGAAGAGCTCCACCAGCCAGGCGGCGATCGGCCCGTACACCATGGTCACGTACAGGACGAGGATCGCGCAGCAGCAGGATCACCATCGGGTAGTTGAACGCCGTACATGTCGGCCTTCGCGGGATAGCCCGCTTTCGCGAGCGCTTCCTTGAGCCGGGCGGTGACCGCGTCCTGTTCCTTCTTGTATTCGGCGGCGGTCAGCGCGGCGGCGAGATCAGGGACTGCGACCACGTCGTCTGCCGATCTTCACCCGCGGCCTTGCCCGTGCTCGCCGCGAAGCCTCGTTCTCATACGAAACGCCCATGCGCGCGAGCGCGCCCTTGGCGAGGTCGCAGCCTGTCGTGAATTGCTTCTTGCCGACCGGATCGAACTGGAAGCTGCACTCATCCGGATTCGCGACCACGGTGACGGGCGCCGTCTGGACCGCGTGATCCAGCGCCGGATTCGCGAAGTGCGTGATGCCCTTGAAGATGGGGAAATACGTGAGCGCCGCCAGCAAACAACCTGCGAGTACGATCTTCTTGCGGCCGATCCGGTCCGACAGCGCGCCGAACACCACGAAGAACGGAGTCGCGATCAGCAGTGCGGCGGCCATCACCAGCTGCGCGCTCGTCGGATCGACCTGCAGTGTCTTCTCGAGAAACAGCAAGGCGTAGAACTGGCCGCCGTACCACACGACGGCCTGGCCGGCGGTCGCGCCAAACAAGGCGAGCAGCACGATCTTGAGGTTTGCCCACTGGCCGAACGACTCGGTCAGCGGCGCCTTCGACAGCTTGCCCTCGGCCTTGATCTCCTGGAACTCCGGCGATTCCTGCAACTGCAGGCGGATGTACACGGAGATCAGCAGCAGCACCGTCGAGAGCAGGAACGGCACGCGCCAGCCCCAGGCATCGAACTGCTCGGGGCCCATCGTGAGGCGGCACGCGAGGATGACGAGCAGCGAGAGGAAGAAGCCCAGCGTCGCCGTGGTCTGGATCCAGCTCGTGTAGAGGCCACGCCTGCCGGGCGGGGCGTGTTCGGCGATGTAGGTCGCGGCCCCGCCGTACTCACCGCCGAGCGCAAGGCCCTGCAGCAGCCGCAGTACGATGAAGATGATCGGCGCCGCGACGCCGACCGTCTCATAGGTCGGCAGGCAGCCGACGAGCGCGGTCGACGCGCCCATGATCACGATGGTGAGGAGGAACGTGTACTTGCGGCCGACCAGGTCGCCGAGCCGGCCGAACACCAGCGCGCCGAACGGCCGCACGAAGAACCCGGCCGCGAACGCCAGCAGCGCGAACAGGAACGCCGTGGTGTCGTTCATCCCCGAGAAGAACTTCTTGGTGATGATGGTGATCAGCGAGCCGTAGAGGTAGAAGTCGTACCACTCGAATACGGTGCCGAGCGATGACGCGAAGATGACGCGCCGGTGGGCGGCGTCGATGCCTTTTTGTTGTACCACTGCTACCCCCTGAAAACGGCCGCCACAATAACCGCGCGACGGCGCGAGCGTAAAGGCGCATCGACCGACAACGAATGCAAGCAGGGGTCTTGACAGGCCCGGTACACTATTCGATCCGCGACGTCGCCCATCGCCCGACTACATGGACAAGCCTGTCACCATCCGCAAAGCCGTAGCGAAACCCGCGCACGCGCAGTACGCGTGCATCGCGGTGCACGGCGCGCGCCAGAACAATCTCAAGAACCTGAGTCTCGAGATTCCGCTGCACGAGCTCGTGGTGGTGACGGGCGTGTCGGGCTCGGGCAAGTCCTCGCTGGTGTTCGACACGCTGTACGCCGAGGGTCAGCGTCGTTACGTCGAGACGTTCTCGCCGTACGCACGGCAGTTCCTCGATCGCATGGACAAGCCCGCGGTGGACCGCATCGACGGCATTCCGCCCGCGATCGCCATCGACCAGACGAACCCGGTGCGCACCTCGCGTTCGACCGTCGGCACGATGACGGAGCTCAACGACCACCTGAAGCTGCTGTTCGCGCGCGCGGCGCAGCTGCACTGCCGGAACTGCGGCAAGCCGGTGCGGCGCGACACGGCGGAGAGCATCTACGCCGATGCCACGCGCGCGCGCCGAAGCACGCGGCGATCCGCGCGTCTACATCTGCTTCCCGGTCACCGTGCCGAAGAACTTCAAGGAAGCCGAGGTGCGGCAGCTGCTGGAAAGCGCAGGGATATTCGCGCAGTGCATGAGCGCCAGGGCGATACGCTCGAGGTGGTGCAGGACCGCCTGCGCCTGGGATCCGCCGAACGCGCGCGCGTCATGGAATCGCTCGAGACCGCGCTGCGCGTGGGCCGCGGGCGCGTGAACCTGCTCGTCGTGGATGACGGCCCCTCTGCTTCGGAAGAAGGGCCGAAAACGCTCGAGTCGTGGAAGTATTCGAACGAACTGCACTGCGCGGACTGCGACCTTTCGTATCGCGATCCCGTGCCCTCGCTGTTCTCGTTCAACTCGCCGGTGGGCGCCTGCGAAACCTGCCGTGGTTTCGGCCGCATCATCGGCATCGACTACGGCCTCGTCATTCCCGACGAGACGAAGACGCTCGCCGGTGGCGCCGTGAAAACCTGGCAGACCAAGTCGTACGAGGAATGCCAGGACGACCTGGTGAAGTTCGCGAAGAAGCGCGGCATCCCGCTCGACACGCCCTGGTATGCGCTGACCGAAGATCAGCGCAAGTGGGTGATCGAAGGCGAAGGCAAGTGGGAGAAGAAGGTCTGGTACGGCGCCAAGCGCTTCTTCGAGTGGCTGGAGACCAAGGCGTACAAGATGCACGTGCGCGTGCTGCTGTCGCGTTACCGCGCGTACACGCCCTGCGACGCCTGCGGCGGCTCGCGGCTCAAGCCCGACGCGCTGCTGTGGCGCATCGCGGGACAGAACGTGCATGACCTCGATGCTGCTGTCGCTCGACAAGAGCCGGGCGTTCTTCGAAGGCGCTGCGGCTGCCCGCGCCGCTCGACGAGGCGGCGGATCTGCTGCTGGGCGAAGTGCGCTCGCGGTTCGCCTATCTATGCGAGGTGGGGCTGGGGTATCTCACGCTCGATCGCCAGTCGCGCACGCTGTCGGGCGGCGAGGTCCAGCGCATCAACCTGACCACGGCGCTCGGCACGTCGCTGGTGAACACGCTGTTCGTGCTCGACGAGCCGTCGATCGGCCTGCATCCGCGCGACATGCAGCGCGTGACGCAGGTGATGCACCGGCTGCGCGACGCGGGCAACTCGCTCGTGGTCGTGGAACACGATCCGCAGATCATGCTGGCGGCGGACCGCATCCTCGATCTCGGGCCGGGCGCCGGCGAGCGCGGCGGCGAGATCGTCGCGTTCGACACGCCGGAGAAGATCCGCGCGAATCCGAAGTCGCTGACCGGCCAGTACCTGTCGGGCGCGAAGATCGTGGCGCCGCGCGCGGCCGCCGCCGAAGCCGTCGACACCGAACCGCGCGCGCGCATGGTGCCGGCGCAGAAGGCGATCAAGCTGCGCGGGGTCACGCAGCACAATCTCAAGAACATCGACGTGGAGTTTCCGCTGCGGCGCCTGGTGTGCATCACCGGCGTCTCCGGCTCGGGCAAGTCCACGCTGATCGAAGACGTGCTGTACAAGGCGTTGCGCAAGGCGCTGGGCCAGCCCAGCGAAACGCCGGGCGCATTCGACCGGCTCGACGGCGCGGAACTGGTCGACGACGTGGTGATGATCGACCAGAGCTCGATCGGCCGCACCACGCGCTCGAATCCGGCGAGTTACGTCGGCGCATTCGACGTGGTGCGCGAATTGTTCGCGAACGAAAACGCGGCGAAGGCGCGCGGCTACACGCCGGGCACGTTCAGCTTCAACTCCGGCACCGGGCGCTGCCCGACCTGCAGCGGCAACGGCTTCGAGCACGTCGAGATGCAGTTCCTGTCGGACGTGTACCTGCGCTGCCCGGATTGTGACGGCAAACGTTATCGCGCCGAGACGCTCGAGATCCGCCGCGAAGGCGCGGACGGCTCGCGCAAGAACATCGCCGATGTGCTCGACATGACGGTCACCGAGGCGCTGGCGTTCTTCAGGGGCAACTCGAATGTCGCCGTGCGGCTGCAGCCGCTGGTGGACGTGGGCCTGGAATACGTGAAGCTCGGGCAGCCCGTGCCGACGCTGTCGGGCGGCGAGGCGCAGCGCCTGAAGCTCGCCGGGCACCTGGCCGAGGCCGCGGCGGACGACACGCCGTCGATTCGCGGCAAGCTGTTCCTGTTCGATGAGCCCACCACGGGCCTGCATTTCGACGACGTCGCCAAACTACTGCGCGCGTTCCGCAAGCTGCTCAAGATCGGGCATTCGCTGCTGGTGATCGAGCACAACCTCGACGTGATCCGCGGCGGCCGACTGGCTGATCGATCTCGGGCCCGAGGGCGGCGATGCCGGCGGTGAGGTCGTCGGTGACGGGCACGCCGACGCAGGTCGAGGCGCATCCCCGCTCGCACACCGGCCAAGGCGCTGCGGGAGTACGAGGCGCCGGGTCGGGCAACCAGAAGTCGTATCTCCGAGCGCCGGCTGCCAAGGTCGGCCGAGAACCTGCGCGCCGAGCTAGATCTGTCCCGGTTTCCCGACCCGGCACCGCCAACTCCATCGTCATGCACAACGCGCGCGAGCACAACTTGCGCAACATCGACGTCATCGATTCCGCGCGAGGCGTTCACCGTCATCACGGCGTGTCAGCGGCTCGGGCAAATCCACGCTCGCGTTCGACATCATCTTCAACGAGGGCCAGCGGCGCTATCTCGAATCGCTGAACGCCTATGCGCGCCAGTTCGTGCAGCCCGCGGCCCGCCCGGACGTCGATGCGATCTACGGCATCCCGCCCACGGTCGCCATCGAACAGCGCACCAGCCGCGGCGGCCGCAAGAGCACGGTGGCGACGCTCACCGAGATCTACCACTTCCTCCGCCTGCTCTATCAGAAGCTCGGCACGCAGTTCTGTCCCACCTGCGACGTGGCCATCGAACCGCAGACTTCGAAGTCCATCGCCGACCGCCTGCTGAAGCAGCACAGGGGCGGCCGCATCACCGCTGCTCGCGCCGCTCGTCGTCGCGCGCAAGGGCTACTACACCGAGCTCGCGAAGTGGGCCAACGCGCGCGGCTACAAACACCTGCGCGTCGACGGCGAGATGCTGACCACCTACCAGTGGCCGCGCCTCAACCGCTTCAAGGAACACACGATCGAGCTGCCCGTCGCGACCATCTCCGTGCAGAAGGACAACGTCGACTCGCTCGAACGCAACGTCATCAAGGCGCTGGATCTCGGCAAGGGCCTGGTGCACGTGCTCGACGCCGAAGCGAAGAAGCCCAAGGTGCAGGTGTTCTCCATCAAGCGCGCCTGCCCGTCCTGCGGCACGAGCTTCGCCGAGCTCGATCCGCGCCTGTTCTCGTTCAATTCGCAAACACGGCTGGTGCGAGGGCTGCTTCGGCACCGGCCTCGCGCTCGAGGGCTTCGGCGAAGAGCAGTCGGGCGAGGAAGCCGCGTGGAACGAGTGGCTGGACGGCGAAGCGCACGTTTGCGAGACCTGTCATGGGCAGCGTCTCAACCCGGTGGCGCTGCACGTGAAATTCCGCGATCTCAACATCGCCGAGCTCACCCGCCTGGGCGTGGACGACACCCTCGCCTTCATCGGCAAGCTGCGCCTGTCGAAGCGCGAAGCCGAGATCGCGCGCGACCTCATGGCCGAGATCAAGGCGCGCATGTCGTTCCTGCAGCGCGTCGGGCTCGGCTATCTACCCCTCGACCGCTCCGCGCCCACGCTCTCCGGCGGCGAGGCCCAGCGCATCCGGCTCGCGGCGCAACTCGGCTCCAACCTGCAGGGCGTGTG
This sequence comes from uncultured Pseudomonadota bacterium, assembly GCA_963774045.1. Taxonomy (GTDB): domain Bacteria; phylum Pseudomonadota; class Gammaproteobacteria; order Steroidobacterales; family Steroidobacteraceae; genus CADEED01. Next base: position 430,161 of record CAVZED010000008.1, on the reverse strand, counting down.
TTACGTCCTGGACGAGCCGACCATCGGCCTGCATCCGCGCGACAACCGCGTGCTGCTGGATGCGCTCGCCGAGCTCGCGAAAAATCGCAACACGCTGATCGTCGTCGAACACGACGAGGACACGATCCGCCGCGCCGATCACGTCATCGATCTCGGTCCCGGCGCGGGCGTGCGCGGCGGCGAGGTCGTGGCCGCGGGCACGGTGGGCGATCTCATGAAGAATCCCGCGTCCGTCACCGGACGTTTTCTCGCGCGGCCGCTGACGCACCCCGCCGAGCCGCGCCGTGCGACCGGTGCGCGCGAGCCACGGCTCAAGCTCGAGAACGTCGAGCTGCACAACGTCTCGAAGGAAGACGTGAGCGTGCCCATCGGGCGGCTGGTGGTCGTGACCGGCGTGTCGGGCTCCGGCAAGTCCACGGTCGCGCGCGACGTGCTCTACACGAACCTGCGCCGCCTCGTCGGCAAGCTGGCGCGCGGCGCCAGGAAACCCGACCTCACGGGCGTCGAAGCGTTGCGCGGCGTCGAGCACATCGACCGCGTGCTCGAGGTGGACCAGACGCCGATCGGCAAGACGCCGCGCTCCTGCCCCGCGACCTACATCGGATTCTGGGACGATATCCGCAAGATCTTCGCGAATACGACGGAAGCAAAAATCGCGGGTTATACGAACAGTCGCTTCAGCTTCAACACGGCGGGTGGACGCTGCGAGGCCTGCGAGGGCCAGGGCATGCAGACCATCGAGATGAACTTCCTGCCCGACGTGAAGGTGCTGTGCGACACCTGCCGCGGCCGGCGCTTCAACTCGGAGACCCTGTCGATCCTGTGGCGTGGCAAGTCGATCGGCGACCTGCTCAACATGAACATCGACGATGCGGTCGAGTTCTTCGTCGGCGCATTCGTCCATCCACCACGCGCTGCGACTGTTGCAGGACGTGGGGCTCGGTTATCTCACGCTGGGCCAGCCGTCGCCCACGCTCTCCGGCGGCGAGGCGCAGCGCATCAAGCTGGTGACCGAGCTCGCGAAGGTGCGCGGACCCGAGCGGCGCGTGCCGCGGCAGAAGCCGCAACACACGCTGTACGTGCTCGACGAGCCCACCGTCGGCCTGCACATGGCGGACGTGGAGAAGCTCATCCACGTGTTGCACCGTCTCGTCGACGCCGGCAACTCGGTGGTCGTCGTCGAGCACAACCTCGACGTGATGGCCGAAGCCGACTGGATCATCGACATGGGTCCCGAGGCCGGCGCCGGTGGCGGCAAGGTGGTGGTCGCGGGACCGCCCTCGGTGGTTGCGAAGGAACCCCGCTCGCATACCGGCGTGGTGCTCAAGGAGTTCCTGCGGGAACGTCGCGCCTGAAAAGGGGACAGATCTGTTTTTCGGACGGTTTCGCGGGCACACTTCTCGCACCCGGCGAAAAACAGATCCGTCCCCTTTTCATGGCACACGGCCTCACCTGCTGGAAATGCGGCGCCTCGCTCGAGGAGCTGACGCTGCCGTTGCGACGGCTCGAGGAGTGCAAGGCCTGCCGCTCCGAGCTGCACGTCTGCCGCATGTGCGTCGAATACGACACGCGCGTCGCCAAACACTGTCGCGAGCCCACCGCCGAAGAGGTGCGCGAAAAGACCAAGGCCAACTTCTGCGATCACTTCAAACCGAAGGTGGGCGCATACGTCGCGCCGACGGCCGAAGCCGACGCGGCCAAGGCGGCGCTGGACGCGTTGTTCGGCAAGAAGTGAACCGGCGCCGCAGGCCCCGGCGGACTCAGCCTGCGGGGCTCCCGGGGTCCCGCCGCCATGATGGCAGCCGGGACCTGAAGCGTCCGAACAGGTAGATAGCGCCGGCGCCGAAACCGATTCCCACCAGCATCGCGATGAACATCTCGATGCTCGGTGCACCGCGCGGCGGCGGCAACGCCGGGTCCGCTTCCGTCGCATCGCCATCGGTCAGCGTGAAGTAGGCACCGTCGTGCGCCTGGTCGAGTTTCTTGAGGAACTGCTTCAGTCCCGCCACCGGCACGTGATCGCGCGTGTTGCGCAATTCGTAGTCGAGCTCGAGTTTTCCGTCCGCGAAGCGCGTGCTCGACTTGTACTCGAACGCCGGGTCGGTGACGGTCTTGCGTTCGTCCTCGATTTCCCACGGACCGGGCAGATAGGCCACGATCTCGTGGCGCACGTGCAGCGGGAAGCGCCGCGCCAGCGGCGAGGTCCGCACGGTTTCGTCGGGCTGGCCGGTCTGGTCGGTGATGAGATACGCCTCCAGGTAGAACTTGCGGCCGTCGCCGTCCTCGTCCTTCACGAACGGCTTGTCGATCTCGTAGCTCTCCTCGATCGTGAAGCGGTTCTTTTCGCGGTCGTCGGTGTACCGGAGCGGCGTCACGACGCGGATGTTCTCGTGGCTCTTCTTGTAGTACTCGAAGTACTCCTTGCCGAGCTCGGTGGCGGTCTTGCTGCGCATCTTCACGCGCATGCCGTCGGCGTCCTCGTCGTAGTACGAGCTGCGCACGGTGAAGCGCGCCAGCTTCTGCGTGCCCTTGCGGAAGTCGTAGATCTCCTTCACGCGGCTGGAGGCACGTTTGCCATCGCGCTCCGGGATCTGCTCGAGTCCCGATGCGCCCGGTGCGAGCAGCAGCGACGGCCCGTAGTCCGCCTGGACCACGGTGTCGAGCACGCCACCCTGCCCGCTCGCGGTTGCGTCGAACCAGTAGTCGGTTCCATCCAGGCGCACCTTCGCGATCACGTGATCGAATGCGCCCGGGCCCGGCAGGCGATCCTTCAGCCCGCGTCCCGACGAGGAATTCACCAGGGCCGGCCACACCTCGACGCCGAGCGCGCGCAGCAGCGTGGTGAACAGCAGCACCTTGTCCTTGCAGTCGCCGTAGCGGCGCGCCAGCACGACTCCCGGCTGCGTGGGCCGCCACGCGCCCGCGCCGATCTCGAGGCCCGTGTAACGAATGTCGTCCTGCACGAAGCGCAGAGCCTTGAGGACACGTTTCTTCACGTCCGTCTCGGCACGCAGCTCGGCGAGCAACGCGTCCATCGCCGGATCCTTGCGCGGCGCCACTTCGTACATGGGCAACGCCCATGCACGCACCGCATTCCAGTCGGCAAACTCGCTGAGCTCGATGCGCGGATAGAGGGAATGCCAGGCGGGGCGTCCGGATTCGTCCGGCAGCGCGACGACGTCGCGGGCATCCCACAACGTCTCCGTCCAGCCGCCGTTCTGCTTGCGAACCGGAGCGGCTCCCCCGCTCTGGTCCTTGACCTGCAGCGTGCGGCCCGCGGGTTCGAGCACCCGTATCCTCGAGCGGCGCACCGGCAGGGTCCACCGCGTGTAGAACCACGCGTAATAGCCGCGCTCGCTGATCGGGTCGACGCGATCGGTGGTGTAGGAGTAGTCGAGCACGTCGCCGACCCGCACGTCCTGCAACAGGACGTGCAGCGTCACGCGGCCGTTGATCAAGCCATCCTCGAGCTCGGACTCGCGATTGAGCAGCGAGCGGCGCGCGTCGGCGAGTTTGTCGATCGAACGCGCGCCGCGCAGCACGCGGATCTCGTGCAGCAGCAACTTCTCGTGGTCGGGATCGATCTCGATGGATACCTGCGCGGCCGAGTCCACGTCCGACTGGCTGACGAGCCGCTGCACGTACCGCTGGTAGTAAGACGTCACGGCCGAGACGCGCACCTGGCGGTCGACCAGGGAGTAGTCCGACTGGCCCGCTTCCACGGCCTTGGCATCGGGAGCCAACAGCTCCTCGTCGGGCACGACGGCAACCCACGATGGCGGGTCCGCCATGCGGTAGGCTGCGGAGGCGCCGCCGGCGCGGCTGCGCAACACGTGGCGAGAATGCACGCGAGGATTGTTGTTCGAGTTTTCACGCGTCGGAATTTCCTGGCGCGGGAAGAATACCGGCAATCGCCGCGCCGACAAACCGGCGCGCTACACTGGCGCCGATGAACGCCGTTCGTATCCTGGGTTATGTTTCGTCACCCTCGGCGCCGCCACGTGGGCCAGCGCAGCGGACCCGCTGTCCGCCGCCGACCAGGTCGCCGCGATGCGGCGCGGCGTGAACATCGTGGGTTACGACCCGCTTTGGACCGACGCGTCCCGGGGCCGGTTCAAGACGCGCCATTTCAAGATCATCAAGGATGGCGGCTTCGACACGGTGCGCATCAACCTGTATGGCTTCCGGCACATGAACGAGAAGCTGGAAATGGCGCCGGCGTGGTACGCGATCCTCGACGGCCTCGTTGCCGGCGCGCTCGCGCAAAACCTCAACGTGGTGCTCGACGAGCACGACTACGAGAAGTGCACCGATGACACCGAGCTCTGCCGCCGGCAGCTGCTGGCCTTCTGGACGCAGGTCGCGGAGCACTACAAGAACGCACCCGATCGCGTGATGTTCGAGCTGCTCAACGAACCGAATCGCAAAATGGACGAGAAGTGGAACGGACTGCTGGCCGAAGCGCTCGCGGTGGTCCGCAAGACCAATCCGACCCGCAATGTGGTGATCGGTCCCGCGTTCTGGAACAACATCTCCCATCTCCCCGCGCTCGAGCTGCCGGCGGCCGACCGCCACATCATCGTGACGGTGCACTACTACGAGCCGCACACCTTCACTCACCAGGGCGCGCGCTGGGGCGACCCGGAATGGCGGAACCTTTCGGGCATTTCCTGGGGTGCGCCCGACGACTACGCGAAGATCGAAAAGGACTTCGATGCCGCCCAGGCATGGGCGAACGCGCACGGCCGCCCGATCCTGTTGGGCGAGTTCGGCGCCTACGACAAGGCGCCGCAGGAGTCGCGCCTGAAGTACACGGCCGCCGTGGCGCGCGCCGCGGAGAAGCGCGGCTGGGCCTGGACGTACTGGCAGTTCGACAGCAACTTCATCGTGTACGACATCGACAACGACCGCTGGAACGAGCCCATCTACCGGGCGCTCGTTCCAGCGGTCGACTGACACGCCGCTCAGGCCGCCGCAGCCAGCGCCACCGCGTCAGCTCCCGCGGCGAAATGCAGCCGGGACGAGGTGTCGTTCGCGGCGGTCCACACCACGTCGGCCACGTCGGCAGCGGTCGTCACCACTTTCGTCTGCGCAAACGCCGAGAAGATCCGCTGCGCGTAGGGCGCATAGGCCTCGGGGATCAGCCCCTGCATGCGCGGCATTCCGTTTTCCGTGAAGCGCGTGCCCGGTCCGTAGCCCGGCTCGACCAGCTTCACGCGCACGCCGAACTCCGCGAGCTCATGGGCGAGCGACCCGGTGAATCCCTCGATGGCGGTCTTGCTCGCGGTGTAGACGGCGACCAGCGGCATCGGCGCGAGCGTGACGCTGGAGGTCACGTTGACGATGACGCCCGAGCGCCGCGCGCGAAATTGGGGAATGACGGCTTGCGTCATGGCCATCACACCGAAAGTATTGGTCTCGAAGACCTCGCGCGCCGCCGCCATCGGCGTCGCCTCGAAAGCGCCGAGCATGCCGATTCCGGCGTTGTTGATGAGGACGTCGATCGGCCCGCTGGCCTCGAGCGCCGCGATGATGCTCGACTCCTGCGTGACATCGAGCGCCAGCACTCGCATGCGTGGCGAGCGCGGCAGCAGGTCTTCGCGCGGTGTACGCATCGTGGCGATGACATTCCATCCGCGGGCGTGAAGGTGGCGGGCGGTCTCGAGGCCGTAGCCGGATGAGCAGCCGGTGATCAATGCGGTTTTCATGGGGTTTCTCCTGTGTGGGTGACTGATGGAGAAACGATAGCGTCCACGTGCCGGACTAAATACAATGAAAAGTCCATATTTCATTGGCAAGAGTCCGGCCATGAGCGATCCACTGACCGACATCATCACGCTGCTGCGGCCCAGTTCCGTCTACGCGAAGGCCATCAGCGGCGCGGGACGCTGGGGCGTTCGATACTCGGCCTTCGGCCAGCCAAGCTTCTGCGTCGTGCTCGAAGGCGAATGCCGCCTCGGCGTGGATGGCCAGAAGGTTGTCACGCTCGCGGCGGGCGATTTCGTGCTGCTTCCCGCCACGCCCGGTTTCGTATTGAGCGGCCTGGATCCGGGCAAGCCCGTGCTCATCGATCCGAAGGTCGCGGCCGCCGCGAGCGGTGAAGTTCGTCATGGCCGGCGCGGTGGAACTCCCGACGTGCGTCTGCTCGGCGGTTACTTCGCATTCGAATCGGCCGACGCATCGCTGCTCGTATCACTGTTACCCGCGATTCTGCACGTGCGCGGCGCCGCACGGCTGGCAACACTCGTGCAACTGGTGAGCGAGGAGTCGAAAGAAAAGCGCTCGGGCCGCGAGCTGGTGCTGGCGCGCCTCGTCGAGGTGCTGCTGGTCGAGGCGCTACGCGCGGCACCGGGAACCGACGCGCCCCCCGGCCTGCTGCGCGCCTTGGCGGACAATCGCCTCGCTACCGCGGTGAAGCACATGCACGCCGATCCCGCGCGGCCCTGGACCGTCGCCCAGCTCGCGAAGAAGGCCTCGCTGTCGCGCTCCGCATTCTTCGAGCGGTTCTCGCGCGCCGTCGGACTGGCGCCGATGGAATACCTGCTGGCGTGGCGCATGGCGGTCGCGAAGGACCTGCTGCGCAAGTCGGACTTCGGGCTCGACGTCGTGGCGGGGCGCGTCGGTTACGGGTCGGCGAGCACGTTCAGCACCGCCTTCAGCCGGCACGTCGGCCAGTCGCCGGGCCGATTCGCGCGCGCCCACTGATATCGGACACGGCATAGTCTGCGGATGCGCGCGAGCCGGCTCCTCACCATCCTGATCCTCCTGCAGGTGCGCGGCCGCATGAGCGCGGAGGTACTGGCGCGAGAGCTCGAGGTCTCGGTGCGCACCATCTATCGCGACGTCGACCAACTCGGTGCCGCGGGCGTCCCCGTCTTCGCGGAGCGCGGCCGCACGGGCGGCTTCGCGCTCCTCAGCGGCTTTCGCACGAACCTCACCGGTCTCACCGCGACCGAGGCGGATGCCGTCACGCTGATCGGCAGCGCGCAGGCCGCGGCCGATCTCGGGCTCGGCACCGAAGCCGAGTCCGCGCGGCTCAAGATCCTCGCGAGCCTGCCGCAGGGCAAGGGCAAGGTGGCGAACCGGGTCGCCACGCGTTTCCATCTCGATCCCGCGCCCTGGTACTCGCGGCACGCCCCGCCCGCGGCGCTGCGCACGCTGGCCGAGGCCGTGTGGTCGGACCGCCAGGTGCAGCTCACCTACGAAAGCTGGAAAGGTGTCGTGCGCCGCGCGATATCACCGCTCGGCCTCGTGATGAAGGCGGGCGCGTGGTATCTCGCCGGCGCGACCGGCGCGTCCACGCGCATCTACAAGGTCGCGGCCATCAACGCACTGGAAATCCTCGCCGAGCCCGTGCAGCGGCCGCGCGGCTTCGACCTGGCGAAGTTCTGGGCCGAAGCAACGCGGGAGTTCGAGAAGAATTTGCGCAGCGAAACCGCGCGCGTGCGCCTGTCACCGCGCGGCGTCCGCTTGCTGCGCGACGTCAGTCCCCCGGCCGCGGACGCGGTGGCCGAACAGCACCCCTCTCCTCCGGCCGACGCGTGGATCGAGGCGCGCATTCCGGTCGAAAAGCAGTCGATGGCCCTGCGCGAGGCCATGCGCATGGGATCGGAGATGGAAGTTCTGGAACCGGCGGCGCTGCGCGCGGCGGTGGCCGCGGAGGCGCGGCGCATTGCCCGACTGCACGCCCCGCGGCGCGGAATCAGGCGCCGTCCGGGATCTCGGGTTCGACCAGCGCCTTGAGCTGCGCCAGCGATTCCTGCCAGCCGAGGTAGCAGGACTCCGCGGGGATGACGTCGGGCACGCCTTCCTGCGTGATGTTGAGCTCGGTGCCGCACGAGACCTTTCGCAGGGTCACCGTGACGTTCATCGAGCCCGGCAGGTTCGGATCGTCGAACTTGTCCGAGTAGCGCAGCCGCTCTCCCGGCACGAGCTCCAGGTATTCGCCGCCGAACGAATGGCTGGAGCCGGTCGTGAAATTCGTGAACGACATGCGGTAGGTACCGCCAACCCGGACGTCCGAGTGGTGGATCTTCGCGGTGAAGCCGTTGGGCGGCAGCCACTTGCAGCGGGCATCCGCATCGATGAAGGCTTTGTAGACGCGAGCGGGCGGCGCGGCGAGGACGCGATGCAATCGAATCGTGCTGGGCATGACGGTTTCTCCTCCGACGTTGTTACCGGGTTGCGGTAAGTAGTCGAAGCAGCAGACCGGAATTCGACAGCTGCGTCCAGACGATCCCTGTCAGAAGGGATTGGGCTTCTTGCCGGACAGGCGGTCGATGAGGGACGCGAACTTCGAGCCCTTCTTGTCGATCTTGACGCGCAGGTGACGCACGCCGGTGTCGCCGCTGTTGTCGTTCTGGATCTCGAGCGTGCTCGCGCCGAGGATTTCCAGCGTCTGGTCGAGCGTCTCCTCGTCCAGGTGCGCGTTCGCATCGCGGCGTGTGCCCTTGCCACCGGGCTTGCGCTTGCTGGAGGCTTTCTTGGCCTCGGGTGCCGGCGGCGCGGCGGGTGCCGCAGGCGGAGTCGCCGGCTTCTCGGCCGCCGGCTTGCTGAAACGCGGAGACATCTCGCCGTCGACGTCCTGGGCGATGTGCTCGGGCATGTCGTCTTCGAGCAGCTTGAAGACTCCGCTGGTGTTCGAAGCGGCCAGGGAAGCGGGCGTCGGCGCCGGGCCTTCCTTGATGTTCACGGCGCGATGGATGCCGCTGCGTTCCGCGTTGAGGTCGGTCGCGCGTTCCTTCTCGATCGTCGTGACGGGCACGACCGAAACGGTCTTGAAGTCGGAGCGCACGTAGTACGCAACCTGCTTTGCCGAGACGGCATCGCTGAAGAAGCCGAGGCGCAGGCCGTACCAGGTGCGGCCTTCGCGATTCGCTTCGGTGGTATAGAGCGTGTACGCGTTGAAGATCGCCAGCGGCGGAACCTTCGCCATGTCGAACGGCGACACCGACCAGTCGATCTGCACGGCGAAAAGCACGGGAGCGTTGCGCTTGACGTCGTTCTTGATCGCCTGCATCGACTGCGCGTCTTCGGGCTTGATGACACGGATCGCCTCGTCGGCATTCGCTTCCTGCGAACCTTCCTTGTAAGGCGTGTGGCGCTCGAGCAGCCGGATCGTCTGCGTATCGGAAAGATCGTCGAGCTCGTCGATGACCTGGCGCACGTTGGTGACGGCGGCCGCGGCGGTCGGAATCGAAGGCGCGGGCATCTGCACCGTGGGCTCCGGCGGCGGAGCTTTCGGAACCACGGGAGCGGGCGGCGCGGACGCGGTCAGCGCGGGAGCGGAAACCTGGGCCGCGATCTTTGGCGCAACCACCGGCGGCTTGGCCGGAGCGGTATGGGTCGCGGCCGGCCTGGCCTGCACCGGCTTCGTCGCGGGCTTGCCCTGCACGGGCTTGGTCGCGGCGGGTTTCGCGGGAGGCTTTCGGCGCGGCCGGCTTCGCGGCGGGCGGCGGCGAACTAACTACCTTCCTCGCCGCGGGGCTCGCGGCGGGCGGATGGACGACCGGCGGATGAACGACCGGCACTTCCATCGGCTTGAAATCGGGCGCGTCGTCGGATAACACGAACGGCTCTTCGAACGCGGGCTTGGCGGCGACCGGCGGCCGCGCGGCCGGCGCGGGCGCCGGAGCGGGAATTGGAGCGGGCTTCGCAGCCACGGGCGCGGCGCGGGCACCGGCGCGCGCGCGGCCGGAGCCGCGGTTGCGGCGGCGTGCCGGAGCGGGACGCGGAGGCGCAGGAGCGGGAGCAGCCGCGGCGGCGGGATTGTTCGCACGCAGTTTCTTGCCGGGCGCTTCACCGGCCCAGGCGCTGGGATAAACCTCGCGCACGACGGCGAGCATTTCTTCGGCGGCCTGCAGGGTCTCGAAGTAGCCCATGTGCAGGCGGAAACGCTCGCGGCCGTCTTCGAGACGGCGGCTCACGAAGAACGTGTATTGCGCGAGGGTCGGATCTTTCGGCTGCGACAACGCCATGGGCGTCGTCGACGAAGTCAGGTTGATGACAAAGCCGCCCGTGGCGGCTCCGGTGGGCCGCGTCAGCTGTGCTGACGACGTAGTCTGGCTTGGCACTCATTGAATTGGATCGTTTCCCCGAAAAGCCGATACGGAACCGCATCCCTTCCCGGATGCGATCCTATTTCCACTCGAAGCCGAGTGTGCGAACGCATGCATATACGGTCAACCGGCGAACTGAGCACGCTGTCGCAGATCACAGACCGAAATATTCATTCCCCTAGGAGAAATGCGACATAACGATGCCGCGCTCTTTTGCTGCACAGCGTTATGCAGCGGCGTATTCAAGCACAGACTACTGCGGCAGCCGGTTCCAGAAGCGTCCAGCCGAAGAAAAAGCTTCGGCGTAGAACTCGTCGTCGAGCGAATTCATGGTGACGGGCTTGCCCTTGCCGGGCGCATGCACGAAGCGATGCTTGCCGATGTAGATGCCCACGTGATTGACGCGCGGCTGCCGATCTTGAAGAACACCAGATCGCCGCGGCGCAGTTTGCGTGGCTTCACGCCCTCCGCCGCCTCCGCCTGTTCGCGCGAAGTTCGCGGCACCACGAGGCCGAGGCTGCGATGGGCGTAGAACACGAGACCACTGCAGTCGAAGCCGTCGGGCGTTGCACCGCCATAGCGATAAGGCGCGCCCCGCAATCCGAGCGCGAAAGCCGCGAGCGCGTCGCCGCGATGGCGGATGGCCGATGCGCCGCCGCTGCCGTCCCACTCCTCATCGTCAACGGACTCGTCCTCCGTGGGCTCGGGCACGGAGACCACGGGCGGTGAAGTTTCGATCACGGGAGGCGGTTCGGGCGGCGGCGGTGGTGCCGAGGCGCAGCCGGCGAGCAGCAGGAAAAAGGGGACAGATCCATTTTTCCACCGGCGCGTATCCAGAAACGCGGCCGTAAGGCGGAAAAATGGATCTGTCCCCTTTTTCCTAGCCGGCCGCACGGTGATCGCCGATCTCCGAGCCGGGCCGGCGCGATTCGAGGATCTCGGTGAGCGCGGACGCGGACATGGGCCGGGCAAGGTAGAACCCCTGCGCCGACTCGCAGCCGCGCGAACGCAGGAACTCGAGCTGGGCGCCCGATTCCACGCCTTCGGCAGTCACGCGTTTTCCGAGCGTATGCGCCATGGTGATGACCGATTCGACCAGTGCACCCGCGGATTCGTTCTGTGGGACTTCATCCAGAAATGACCGGTCCAGTTTTACGGTATGCACCGGGTAGCGGCGAAGATAGTTCAGCGACGAATAACCGGTGCCGAAATCGTCGAGCGCGAGCTTCACGCCCAGCGCGGCGATGGCGCGCAACGGCTCTTCCACCTCGGCGTCCGCGAGCACGGATTCGACCAGCTCGAGCTCGAGGCAGGCCGGGCGTGATGCGGTACTGCTCGAGCGCGCACTGCACCATGCGCACGAAGCTGTTGTCCTTGAGCTGCTGCACCGAGACGTTGACCGAGAACATGCGCGGCGCGATGCCGGCGCGCGCCCACTCCGCGTACTGCGAGCACGCCGAATCCAGCACGAACCCGCCGATGTCGGTGATGAGCCCGGAGTGTTCGGCGGCGGGAATGAACTCGCCGGGTAGTTTGATGCCGTCGTAGCGCGTCTGCCAGCGCAGCAGCGCCTCGACGCCGCACAGGCGGTTGTCGGCCAGCGTGAACTGCGGCTGGTAGAACAGCGACAGCTCGCGCCGGCGCAACGCGCGGTGCAGGCCGGAATCCGTGAAGCTCGCGCGCCGCTGCGCCATTTCGCGCTCGAAGAAGATCGCGCGGCCGCGTCCCTGCGCCTTGGCGCGATACATCGCGAGATCCGCGTGGCGGATCACGTCTTCGAGATCGCACGCCGTCATCCGGGAACAGCGTGACGCCGACGCTCGCGCGCATCTGGTAGTCGCGGCCGCCGAGATTCGCGGGCAACGCCAGCGAGCGGATGACGCGCTCGGCGATCTGCCGCACGGTTTCGACGTCGCCCACGTTGCGCAGGAGCACGGTGAACTCGTCGCCGCCGAGGCGCGCGACCGTGTCGCCCTCCTTCGTGCAGGCCTTGAGGCGGTGCGCGACGATCGACAGCAGCTGGTCGCCGGCGCTGTGCCCCAGCGTGTCGTTGACGCGTTTGAAATGATCGAGGTCGACGTACATGAGCGCGCCGCGCGTGAGGCCCGTGGCCGCGGCGGCCAGCTCCTGCGCGAGCCGGTCGCGGAACAACGCGCGATTCGGCAGCTGCGTGAGCGGATCGTAGTGCGCCTGGCGATAGAGCCGCTCGTCGCGCGCGCTGTTCGACAAGCGCGGCGCGCAGCCGCTCGGCGAACGCCGCGCCGTAGTCGGCCACGGCGGGATCGCGCGCCGGCTCGCCGTGGTATCCCACGATGAGCATGGCAGCTCAGCCGCTCGTCGTCGACCACCGGCCAGAGCCAGAAGAATTCGGCGCCGGCATCGCGCATCGACGCGAGGAAGGCATGCCGCGTCTCCTCGATGCGCGCGATGGTCATGCCTTCCGGCGTCTCGCGTACCGTCGCGATCATCGCGGGGTCGAAGGTCACGCGTTGCACCGGCAGCTCGTCGGCGCCGAGCGCCGCCATGAACAGGCGGCCGTGCGCGTGCGCGGTCGGATCCATGCAGGATCACGCCCACGCACTGGCTGCGCGTGAGCTCGCGGAATTTCGGCAGGACGATGTCGAGCGCGCGGTCGATCTCGTTCGCGGCGAGCAGCGCGCGGTCCACCTCGCCGAGCACCTCGAACGCGCGCCAGTCACGCTGCAGCGACAGCGACGTGATGTTGAATTCGCGCTCGAGCGGCGCGAACTCCTCGACGGACATGCGCGGCAATGGTTTCGAAGCGGCGGTCGCGCAGGCGCGCGAGCCCGCGCTGCAGCTGTCGCAGCGGCGGCAGGTAACGTTCGCTGATGATCGCCGCGACGGCGAACGCGACGACGATCGTCAGCACGAAAAGGCCCAGCGCCATCGGCGCGAGCTCGCTGAAGCTGTTGCCGAACGTCGCCTCGGGCGCGAACACGACGACGGTGTTGGCGGTGAGTGGATCGCCGTTGCGTGACCGGCGGCACGTAGGTCATGGCGCCACGCCACTCGCGGCCCGATGCGTACCACGCGAGGATGGTCGTGCCGCCCGGCGCATCGATCGCGTGCGGCGCGCGGCGCGCGAACAGCTGCACCAGCTCTTCGCGGAACCGGGCTGCTGCTGAAGCGCGAGCTGCCGGCGCCGTCGAGCACCACGAGGTAGCGGCCGTCGAGACCCGCGCGCGTAGTCCTCGGGAACGCCGCGCGAGTTGAACAGCAGCGTCGACGCCTTGTCGCGCGACAGGGCCATCAGCTCCTGGTTCTGCAGCTGACGCACGGCGTTCCTCGGCTTCGAACCAGCGCGACACGACCGCCAGGCCGACGGGCACCAGCATCGCGAAAGCAATGATTAACCACAGCCGGCGCGTCAGACTGCTGCGCAGGACGGAGCTGTAGGGATGATCCGCTCATCCGAGACCCATGAGCCTTAGTTGCGTCCGGACAACGCGGCACGCCGTGCCCGGATTATCGAGCCGACTTTACGGAATGCAGGCGCGCCGCAAATGCGCGGCGCGTCACGGTTGCGGGTGCACCGTGCTCAGGCGGGCGTCTTTTTGGCGGCCTGCGCCGGGATTGGCTGCGCCGCGCGCAGCTCCGAGAGCTTGCCGGATATCCCCGTAGGTGTAGCGGTAAACGCCACGTCGCCCGGCGCGCGCCGCGCCCAGCATCGCGCGGCCGACGGTTTCGGCCGGAATCGCGCGGTAGACTTCGCGCGTTCCCGGTGAGCAGGGGATTGATCAGCGGCGCGAAGATGCGCCCGGTGATCTCGAGCGGCCGCAACGCCTTGCGCGGACCTAACAACAGGCTGGGTTGCAGGATGTCGACCGACGCGAAGCCGACGTCGGCGACCGCCTCCTCCATCTCGCCCTTGGTGCGCAGATAGAACTTCTTCGAGCCCGAGTCCGCGCCCGACCGAGGACACGACGACGAAGCGCGTGGCGCCGGCCGCGCGCGCGGCGCGCGCGAACAGCAGCACGGCGTTCGACGTCCGCCTCGCGAAATGCCTCCTGCGACCCGGCCTCGGCGATCGTGGTGCCGATGGCGCAGAACGCGTCGTTCGCGGCCAGGCCCTTGAGCTGTTCCGCCATGCGCTCGAAACGCCACGATGCGATTGGCGAGCTTCGGATGTTCCCTGCCGAGCGGCCGGCGCGTGAGCGCGAACACGCGCGAATAGTCCGGCGCGTCGAGCAGCGCCTTGAGGAGAAATCCGCCGACGAGGCCGCTGGCGCCCGCGACCAGCGCGATTCTGGGAGTTGTGCTCACGCGCCGAAGTCTATCAAGGGTCGTCGCGATGCGCGCTCGGCAGATGCCAGTTGAACCACATCGCGAGGATGCGCAGACCGAAGCACAACAGCGCGCCGGCGATGGCCGTGGGCATCGACGGGCCACTGGCAGCCAATGACCGATCACCACGACGGCCGCGCCGGCGAGCGCCGCCAGCGCGTAGATGTCGGACTGGAACACGACCGGCACGCGCGACAGCAGCAGGTCGCGCACGATGCCACCGCCGATACCCGTGAGCATGCCGAGCAATGCGGCCATGACCGGGTGCAGGCCGACGGCCAGCGCCTTCTGCGTGCCCGCGACGGCGAACAGGCCGAGACCCGCGGCATCGAACACGCGCACCGGATTGCGCATCCGCTCGATCGCGCCGTGCCAGATGAACGTGACGAGGCCGGCGAGCATCGCCGCGGCCAGGTAGCGCCAGTCCCGGAACGCGGCCGGGGGCACGGCGCCGATCAGGAGATCTCGCAGGATTCCACCGGCGCTGGCCGTCGCGAAGGACAACACCAGCACGCCGAACAGGTCGAGGCGCTGGCGCACCGCCGCGGTGGCGCCCGCGAGCGCGAAGACGAAGACGCCGACGAGGTCGATGACTAACAACACGCGCGCATTCTGCATCATTCGCGCCACGAATGAGGGGTGGTCACCCGTCCGGGTGATGCGGCGGACGGCGCGCGAAATATCCTGCGCGCATGAACGGCGGCGTCTTTTTCCTGTTCGCGTTGCTGGCCGACCAGGCGCAGTGGGAGTTGTTCGACGAGGACGTGCCCGTGCGATTCGACGCCCTCGCCCGCTACGACTCTCTCGAGCTGGGCGGCAACGACGACGGCGTCATCAGCGAAGCCGACGCGATCTGGATGCGATTGCGCGTCTGGCAGGACCTGGATGCCAACGGCGTGCCGACGAACGACGAATTGCGAACGCTGCCGGGCTGCGGCATCCGCGTGCTCGAGGTCGACGTGCGGCGCCCGGGGCGCGGCGCCGAGGTCGACGTGCTCAGGGATACAGTCGCCGGACGAGGGCCACGCGCGAATCCACGTTGACCTTGCGGAAAACCTGGCGAACCTGCGACTTGATCGTGTTCACCGAGACGCCGCGCAGTTGCGCGATCTGCGCCAGCGACATCCCTTCACAGAGCTGTACCGCGACGGCGGATTCCGCGGGGGACAGCGGCGCGATGCCGGCGTGAGGCGTGAAACAGGTGAGGCGGGCCATGGCGGCGTTTTGCCACGGGTGATGCCGCCACCGACACATATATATCGGCGCTGAAGAGGCCGATATGGCGCCTCCGCTCAGGTCGTGAGGCGCTTCACCCAGATGGCGTACTTGTCCATCCAGCCGTGCAGGAACTTGCGCGTGTCGGCGTTGGCGACGTTGCCCGCCTCGTCGAAGAACCCGTCCTTCACCGTGATGTAGGCCTCCGGAGAAGGCAGCAGCGGCATGTCGATGAATGCCAGCACGCTGCGTAGATGTGATTGCGCAACGGCGGTACCGATGCCGCCGATCGATGCGCCGATGATGCCCGCGGGTTTGCCCGCCCAGGCGTTCTGCCCATAAGGACGCGACGCGTGATCGATGGCGTTCTTCAACACGCCCGGGATCGAGCGGTTGTACTCGGCGGTCACGAAGATCACGCCGTCGACGGCGCGCAGCTCGCTCTTGAGCCGCTGCACTTCGGGCGCCTGGGACCGGTCGTCGTCCTGGTTGTAGAGCGGCAGGTCGCCGATCCGCAGTTCCTTGAAGGTGAAGTCCGTGGGGCCGAGCTTGATGAGCGCGGTCGCGAGCTTGCGATTGTGAGAATCCTTGCGAAGGCTGCCAATGACGTAACCGATCTGTTTGGGCATTCATTTCTCCTGGACGACAAATGATCGCAGAGTCCCGCCGGCGTTTTTGTAGGAAGGCGGAGGAAGTCGGAATGCATCCAATTCCGACCCCCTTCCGTATCACCGGTAGCCTCACCACCCCCAAGGCAACCGCGATGCACAAACGCGCCCTCCAGATACTGTTCGTCTTCATCCTGGTCTCGCTGACCGCCGGGACCGTCTGGGTGAGCACCCGGCAGTCCGTCCTCGACTGGGGCGGACTCACAACCCCGCCGGACAACCTCTGGACCATCGCCACGCTGGTCGATGCCTATTACGGCTTCCTCACCTTCTATGTCTGGGTGCTGTGGAAGGAGACGCGGACCGTGCCGCGAATCCTCTGGTTCGTGGCGATCATGGCGCTGGGGAACATCGCGATGTCGGCCTACGTCCTGCGGCAGCTCGCGCGGCTCCGGCCGGACGATTCGATGGGCGTCCTGCTGTCGGCGCGCAACGCCTGACATGAAGGACTTCCTGAAACGACGGCTGGTGGCGCCGCTGCTCGCGTTGCTGAGGCAGGGTGTCACGCCCGAGAAGCTCGCGCTCAGCGTGGCGCTCGGCGCGTGTATCGGGTCGTGCCGGTGCTCGGCGTGTCGACGCGTGCTGTGCGCGGCGCTGGCGCTCGCCCTGCGTCTCAACATGCCGGCCATCCAGATCGTGAACTATCTACTCACGCCCGTGCAGCTCCTGCTGATCATCCCGCTGCTGCGTTTCGGCGAGTGGCTCGCGGGCGCGGCCCGTTACCCGGTGACGCTGGATTCGGGACTCGCGCTGCTGTCGCGCGGCGTCATGAACGCGGTGCGCGTCCTGTGGGACGCCATCGTGCACGCGACGCTCGGCTGGCTGGTGCTCGCGCCCTGCGCCGCACTCGCGCTCTACTGGATCCTCAAGCCGGTCTTCCGCAAGGTGGCGCCGGCGCCCATGGTGACTGCATGACCACTCTCGCGATGAACCTGCTCGAACGCGACCTCGTGCCCGACTTCCTGATCCGCCGCCGCATCCGCTCGCTGCTCGCGCGCGCCTGCGCGAAGAAGACCAGGGCGACCCGGAGCGGCAGCAGCAGCGGCTGCAGGATTTCGTGCTCGCGCGCTCAAGGCGAGCCCCGTCGCCATCAACACCGCGGCGGCGAACGCGCAGCACTACGAGGTGCCGACCGAGTTCTACCGCAGCGTGCTCGGCACGCACCTCAAGTATTCGAGCTGCTACTTCGATTCAGTCCGGATCCGCAGCGCACCGGCCGGAACCTGGACGCGGCCGAGGAGCGCATGCTGGCGCTCACCTGCCAGCGCGCGCGCCTGGCGGACGGCGAGCGCATCCTCGAGCTGGGCTGCGGCTGGGGCTCCCTGAGGCTGTGGATGGCGGCAACTATCCCGACTCGCGCATCACCGCCGTCTCCAATTCCCGCACGCAGAAGCAGTTCATCGACGCCCGGGCGCGGCGAGCGCGGCCTCGCGCAACCTCGAGATCGTCACCTGCGACATGAACCGGCTGGCGTTCCCGCAGGGCACGCAGTTCGACCGCGTGGTGTCGGTGGAGATGTTCGAGCACATGCGCAACTACGAGATGCTGCTGGCGCGCGTGGCGTCGTGGATGGAGCCCGCGCGCCACGTTGTTCGTACACATCTTCACGCACCGGCAATTCGCCTACCCTTTCGAGGTGCGCGACGAAAGTGACTGGATGGCGCGCTATTTCTTCACCGGCGGCATCATGCCGAGCGACGACCTGCTGCTGTATTTCCAGCGCGACGTGCGGCTGCTCGACCACTGGCAGGTGCCCGGCAGGCACTACCAGCTCACGAGCGAAGCCTGGCTGCAGAACATGGACGCCAGCGCGCCGAGCTGATGCCGATTCTGGCCCGCACCTATGGCGCGGATCAGGCGCTGCGCTGGTGGGTGTACTGGCGCGTGTTCTTCATGGCCTGCGCGGAGCTCTGGGGTTTTGACCGAGGGTCGCGAATGGCTGGTCTCGCATTACCTGTTCGAGAAGCGGTAGGATCGTCCGCACGATGGCGCTGCCGTCAAAACTCTCGGGTGGCTGTATTGCGCCATCCTCGCCGGCGCTGGCCGCGCCCGGCCTGCGCCGTCACCGATGCCGAACGCATCGCGGTCTACCAGGAATTCCGCGCGCAATTCGACGCCAGGCAATACGCCGAGGCCCAGCCGCTGGCCGAGCAGCTCGTGGCGCTCACCGAAGAGCAATACGGCGCGGAGGACGCTGCAGCTCACCAACCCGCTGACGAACCTGGCCACGGTTCATTACAAGCTCGGCAACTTCCCGGCGGCCATCGAGAACTACCAGCGCACCGTTGCGCATCCTGCAGGCCAAATCGACGCTGGCCGACAAGGCAGCAGATCCGCCCGCTGCACGGCCTCGGCATCTCGCTTCTGGGCGCGAGCGATCCCGAGTCCGCGGTCGTGGCGCTGAAGCGCGCCGCCGACCTGTCGCGCAACACCGACGGCCTGTTCAACATCGGGCAGGTCGAATTCATCGACGCGCTGATCGACGCGTATGGCGCGACGGGCCGCTGGGCCGAAGCCGAGAAGGAGAGCCCTTTACGCCATGCGCGTCGAGGAAGCCGCCTACGGCCGCAACTCGATCAAGCTGCTCGACCGCTACGACAAACTCGCGCGCTGGCTACGAAGCCGATCGCCGCTACACCAGCGAACGCGCCTGTCTACGAAAGGGCGCTGAACGTGCTGTCGCGCAATGCGCCGCGAGAACGACCTGCGGCGCGTCGGCCCGCTGCGCGGCATCGCGCGCGCGTTCCGCCTCGAGGCTTTCTACGGCGTGGAAGGGGCGGACACGGGCGCCACGTTCAATGCCGGCACCAACGGCGCGCCGGTCTTCAGCGATGGCACGCAGCAGCGCCGTGGCGAGACGTCGCTGGCCACGGCGCTGGCGATCATCGACGGCAACACGCCCGTGGACCAGGAGCTGCGCGGCCAGGTGCTCACCGATCTCGGCGACTGGTACCTGTCGCTTCAACATGTCGCGCCGCGCGTTCGACACCTACGCCGAAGCGTGGAAGGCGCTGGCCGAGGCCGGCAACACGAAGCTGCTCGAGTCGCCGCGCCTGCTCGCCTATCGCCCGTCGATCAGCTCGGTCGATCGCTCCCAGCTCGATCCGGCCGAAGCCGAGCTCAAGTCGGTCGAGATGCACTTCCGCGTGGAGCGCGACGGCCGGATCGGACGACGTGACCTCGCCGACCACGGACGTGCCCGACTCGGTGGTGAAGAATTCGGTGGCGTCGATGAAGCGCTCGCGCTTCGCGCCGCGCATCGAGAATGGCGTGGCCGTTCCGACCGACGACGTGGTGTTCCTCGAACGCGTGCTGGTCAGAGCGGCGTCGCCGGAATCCGGGACGTCATCTGATTCGGCGGCGGAGAAGCCGGCGGAGGAGTCGAAGCCGGACGGCGCCGAAGCCGGCGGGGACTGAGTCGCCGCCACAGGCGTCTCGTTGATCGGCACCGCTTCGATGGTCAGGTCCGCCGCGGCCGCCACCGCCTCGGCACTGCCCGGCAGCGGCGCTTCCTTCGGCGTCAGCGCCTGCGAGGCGAGCAACGGCTTCGCCACGTCCAGCCCCGGGAACTGCGTGAGGAATTTCGCCGCCGCATCGCGCATGGCCGCGTAACGCCGCCATGGCGAGCTCGTCCTGGCCGTTGCCGATCTTCGGCGCCGGCCCGCTGCCGTAACCCGTGAGCGTCAACATGTCGACCTGCTCGCCATTCGGCGCGTAGATGCCGATCTGGTAGCGGATCGTGACGGCGCAGTAGATGCCGCCCGTCTCCTTCGCGTTCGCGAACGAGAACTGCTCGATGCGCGGCTCGAAGATCGCGAGGAGGCCCGGCTCGAGGCGCGCGGCATCCACGGTGTCGAACAACTTCGCCTCGGTGAATTCGGCGCGGAAGACTTCCTCGACCATGCTGCCTGTGCGCGGCGCCGAGCTGCGCCTCGTAGTCCACGCTGGCGCGCGATTCCTTGTGCACGTAGTTGCCGGTTTCGTTGGTGACGACCACGGCCACCTTGGCGGGCGTCGGGACGATGAGCGGCTTGGGCAGCTCGCCCTCGGGTCTCACGATGACCGTCGAGCACCCGGCGCTCAAGCCCAGGACCGCGAGCGGGAGCACGAGTCGGGTGACGCGGCGTGTGTTCATGTTGTCCCTGTGCCCTGTGCCTAACTAATGCAGCGCGGCTGGCCGAGCACGTCGACCTTGATCGCGCAGCCCGGCCGCCGAGCGTGAGACCGACGAAAGTGCCTTCGTTGTCGTCACACATGGCTCGCATTAGAACGGAAAAGCGCTGATTAATAAACGGCGGCGAGCTCGGCCCGGCCGGCATGCCGATGGCATGGATGCGGACCCGGTGCCGCCCCTGCCGGTCTACGGGGTTGTACTTACGCACCGCCGAGAGCGCCGCCTCGACGGAGCTGCCGGTGAATTCGTCGCCGATGACATACACGCTGATCTTCTTGTCGGCGGCCCACCAGCCCTGGACCGCCGCGCCGATGCCCTCGACCGGGCTCGAATTGCTGAAGGGCTTCCAGTTGACCATGGTCGCGACGATCTTGGCGCGCTGCGCGGGCGTGTCCTGCAGCCACTGGCCGCTTGGTGCCCGGGAACATCGCCTTGCCCTCGTCGTCCATGATCTGCAGGCCCTTCACCTTCGGATAGATGTCGAGGATCTCCTTCATCACGTTCTGGGCGTTCTCCCAGTTGTCGGCCTGCATGCTGCCCGACGTGTCGATGATGAAGATGATGTATTCGCTGTCGACGGGGATGCCGCCGACCGCCTGCGCGGTGTCGATCTTGCGCGGCTGGTTCTTGAGCAGGCGCTGCATTTCGGCGGTGAGCGTCTGGTAGGCGGCGACGAGCTCGGTCTCGACGATGTTGGTGACCGACGCCTCGCGCCTTGCTCGCCTTGAACTCGCCGCGGATCTTGGTGAGATCGCCGGCGAGCGGCGCGAGCCGCGCTGCTCGGTCTCGAGCACCTCCATGCGGCCCTGCAGCTCGCGGTTGAGCACGTCGGTTTCGCCGCGGAGCTCGTACAGCTGCCGCTGCAGCGCGACGATCTGGCCGTTGAGATCCTTCTCGCTCTTCTCGATGACGATGGGCTGGCCGACGTCGGTGAGCACCAGCAGCAGGATGATCGCGCCGAAGCCGCAGCAGATGCAGTCGAGGAACGACAGCGTGAAGACTTCGAATTCGCGGCGTTTGCCCAGTGCCATGTTTCTTTCCTACGGCCAGTCCTTCGAGGGCATGAGCAGGATGCCGCCGGTGCTAGCGCGCGAGCCGCCAGAACGCGTGCGCGGCGGGCAGGTCGCCCTTCATCGGCAGCAGCACGACGTCGACCGGCATGTCCTTGTTCGACAGTCTTCAACGCGTCGTCGAACAGCTTCTCGCGGTCGCGCGCGTTGATGAACTTGCGCGCCGGCGGCACCGAGCCCTGCGTCGGCAGGCCGTCGGTGATCAGGATGATCTGGTCCGGCTGCGGGCTCCATCGTGCGCATCGTGAGCGAACGCGTTCACGAGGCTCGTGCCCTCCGCGGGCGTGATGTTGCGCGCCGCGCGTCAGCACGTTGTTGATGGCGCGCGGATCGTTCGCGTCCAGCCACTTGCCGGCGGTGTCGGCGATGCACGGCCTTCGCCTTCGTGTTGAAGCCGTACACCTGGAACTGGCTGTTGTCGGGCAGCTGCGCGGTGACCCACTCGACCATGTCGAGCGCGCGCCGCCACTTCGAGCGCGGCGCGCCGCTGCCGCCTCGGGCTGGTTGCGCATGCGCGATCATCTTCGACGAGGTCCTCGTGCATCATGCTCGCGGAGCGTGTCGAGCAGCACGAGGATGCGCTTGCCCTTGCATCTGCAGCGCGCTGATGTACCGGCGCTTGCCGCGTCCGCGGAACGCCTTGATGCGCGTTCCCTCGGCGGGCCCTTGTCGAGCGCGCCGCCCTCCAGCCGCTTGATGCCCTCCTCCAGCGACTTGATGTCGGCCTTCAGCTTCTTGATGTGCTCGCGGCGCGCGAGGCTCGTCGTCGTCGTACGTCGGACGACTGCTCGCGGCGCACCTTGAGCTCCGCGAGCGACGCGCGTCGCGCGCGCCGCGGCTGCCGCGGCGTCTTCGTCGGTCTTCTCGAGCGTGTTGCGCAGCACGACGAGGTTGCGCGTGCCGACGAGCACCTCTTCTTCGAGCTTGTTCACTTCGCCGCGTGAGCTCGTCGATGCGGCGGATTTCCTCGATGCCGCTCTGCGCCTGATGATGGTGTAGAACAGCATGACCGCGCCGAAGCCGCAGCAGATGCAGTCGAGGAACGACAGCGTGAAGACTTCGAACGCGCGGCGTTTCTTCACGGCGCGGCTCCGAACGCCGCGGCGGAGATCAGCGTGAACTCGACGCCCGGCGTGCCGACGCGCACGCGATCGCCCGGCCGGACCGGGGCGCGCTCGCGCACGCGCGCGCCATTCACCCAGGTGCCGAAGCGGCTGTGGTCGACGAGCAGCGTCCGCTCGCCTTCGCGGCGCAGCGAGCAATGGCGGCGCGACACGCCGGCGGCGGCGCGCGGCAGCGCGATGTGCGGCTCGTTCGACACTTCTTCGGTGCCGATCACCAGCCCCACGTCCGGAAAGCGCATCGAATCGCCGCCGAACAGGATGTGCGTGACCGGCAGCGCGCGGCCGGGCGAGGCCGCGACCGAGGACACGTATTCGATGTTCGCCGCGAGCGCGTGATCGGCGACGCGCGTCGATGCGGCGGCGCAGGCGCGGCCCGACGTTCACGTCGGCACCGCGCGTGCTCGCGGCCACGGCCGCGAGTCCCGGCGGGCGCGATCACGAGGCCGTCCTGTTCGAGCTCGAGCAGGCGCGGCAGGAAACCCGGCCAGCGGCGCGATTCGGCCGGCAGCACGAGCGCCGCACCTTCCCCGGCGATGCGCGCGGAACGCGCGAGGCGCACGAGCTCGCGGTAGAAAGGCTGCGCCGCATCGGCGAACAGCTGCGACTCCACCTCGACGGCGAAGCGCGCGCCATCGGCTTCGACCGCGGCTTCGACCTTGCTCTCGGTGGCCGCGCGCGCCGCGAGCAGCGGCAGATCCGCGAACAGGCGCTGCTCCACTTCGAGGCTGACCAGCGGATCGAAACGCGTGTTGCGCACCAGCGCGCCCGCCACGGCCGCGAGCCACAGGTCGTAGACGTCGAGCAGGTTGGCGCGCTCGCTCACGAAGGCTTCTTCGAAGGCGCAGTCGGCGCCACCGGTGACGCGCGTCGCCGTGGCGGAACGCCAGCCGGCCTCGAGCACGACGTAGTGGCCGCGTTCGGTGACCGCGGCCGCCGTGAGCGTGGCGGCGTCGACGAAGTCGCGCGCATCGCAACCCGCGGCGCTCAACGCGCCGCGCAGACTGGTCAACGCGCCCGCGTCGAGATCGGCCGGCACCGCGACGATCGCATCGAGTCGTTCGGTGACGCCGAGCGCGCGCAGGTGCGCCGCGACCTCGATCGCGACGTGGCGGGCGGCGACGTCGTCGCGGCCGAGCTCGCGCCAGTGCGTGAGCGACACGAGATCGGGCCGGCCACGCGCGGCCGCCAGCGCGGCGCGCCCGAAGCGCGGCTCGTTGGCCGACATCTCCACCGCCAGCGGCTCGTAGGCGAGCAGCTCGCCATCGCGGGCGATGGACAGCGTGTGGTGGTCGAAATGGAGGCCGTACATGGGTTCAGATGTTCGTGGGGAAGCTCACGCTCGAATCCGCGTTGTACTGCAGGTCCGGCGGCAGCTCTTCGGGCGCGATGCCCTCGTAGGGATCGTCGTCGGCTTCTTCCTCGCCTTCCTTCGCCGGTGCCAGCACCTGCGGCGGCGCCCGCGCCCGCGGGCTTCGCGGCGTCGGGTTTCGCGGGATCCGTGGCCGGCTTGCTTCCCGGCGCGGGTGTTGCGGCCGGCGCCGCGGGATTCGCCGGCGTGGGTGCATCGACCGGTAGCGCGGTGACGGGGACGCTGCGCACCGGCATGTTGAGCATCGCGGAGGTCGCCGCGATTGCGGCGACGGCGGCGAGGCCGATGGCGAACAGGCTGCCGATGATGTGACGCATGACTGAAGGTCCTCTTATTCCGGCGCAACGTAGCGAGCGACGCGGAAGCCGATCACGTCGCTGGCCTCGGTGGCGCCTTCGCGCCAGGGGAAACGCAGCTCGCCCGTGGTCGCCGTGCGCCAGTTGGAGCCGCGGTACGAGTGATGCTTGCCATCGTCGGGCCCGAGCGGGTCCGTGACCGGCGTCGACGCGATGAACGACAGGTACTTGTCGTTGGTCCACTCGGACACGTTGCCCGCGAAATCGTAGAAGCCCATCGAGTTCGGCGCGAACAACGCCGGCGCGGCCACCGCCGGGAACTCGTCGCGGTGTCCGTCGAGCACCGTGCCTAACAAGCCTGCGGCTTCGGCGCCGGCAATGTTCGCGGTGCCGGAGACCACGGGCAGATCCTTGCCCCACGGATACTTGAGCGGCCTGGGACCCGCGGCGGCGCGCGCGACGAATTCCCACTCCGCCTCGGTGGGCAGGCGGTAGCCATTGTTGACGGGAACGATCAACGAGAACTCGCCGGCCTCGCGCGGCTTGTACGCGGCCGGCAGGCCTTCCTGCTGCGAGAGCCAGTTGCAGAATTCCGCCGCATCGTTCCAGCTGACGCGCGACACCGCCTGCTTGTCGAGGTCGAGCGAGAACGTTCCGAACGAGCCGGAGTTGTGGCTCTCCTTGAACTGGCGGAACTGCGCGTTCGTGACCTCGCGTTCACCCATGTAGAACGGGCGCAGCAGCGTGACCTTGTGACCGCCTTCGTTCGGGCGCCGTCCCTGTTCGCGGCGGTCGCTGCCCGCCTGGTACGTGCCGCCGGCGACGATCAGCAGTCGCAGGCCGCCCTTGGTGGTGATGCGCTGGGGCGCATTGCCCGCGACGTCCTTCGGGTTCACGAGCTTGAATTCGATGGTGCGCGCGATGCCGGGCGCGAGCACGAGATCGGTCGTTTGGGAGTTGAACCCCTCGCGACGCAATTCCAGGCGATGCCGGCTCGCCGGCAGCTGGACGGACACCGGCGCCTTGCCGCGCGACTGGCCGTTCAGGAACACCTCCGCGTCCTCGGGCTTGCCCTGGATGCGCACGTCGACCAGCAGCGCCGCGAGGCGCGCATCGAGCGTGGTGTGCTTGTCCGGCTTCGGCGAACACTTCACGCGACCAGGGCGCATAACCCGCGCGCGCCACGGTGACGGCGTGCGAGACGCCGGGCGACAGGTCGATGGTGACCGGCGTGATGCCGCGGAAACTGCCGCCCGTCGTCACCTGCGCTCCCGACGGTACGGAGCGCACCGCGACGCGCGCGTCGGCGGCGCCGAGCGTGATGGGACCGATGTTCGCGGGCTGGCCCGCGGTGATGACCACGCTCGTGCTCCACAGGCGCAGCCCCGGCGCGCCGAGCTGCACGCGGCGAATGCCGGAATCCATTTCCACCTTCGCCGGCGTGACGCCCGCCGGCTTGCCGTCCACCTCGATCTGCGCGCCCGCGGGCACGGAGCTCACGGTGACGACGCCGAAGTTCGGCTTGAGGGAGACCTTGAGGTCCTGCTTCTCGCCGCCGCCGAGGATGGTCATGCGATCGACGTGGTCGAGATAACGCGGCGCCTTGAACGTGAGCGTGCGATCGCCGGCCGGCACGTCGACCACACCCGGCACCTGGCCGATGCGGCGCGCCGTCGGCGAAGATCTCCGCGGTCACGCCGCCGCGTGTCCACCTTGAGCTTGCCCGGTAGTTTGACGAGGTGGATGAGCGCGGTGGCGCGGCGCCGGTCCACCCACCTTCACCTTCACCTGGCTGGGCTCGTAGCCCTTGCGCTCGGCGCGCAGCGTGTGTTCGCCGGGAAACACGAACACGCTCGATGCGGACTGCCACGAGAAACCAGTGACCGATTCGACGTCGGCGTCGGCCGGCCGCAGGTCGATCTCGACCGGCTGCATCATCATGAAGACGCCGATCACCGCGACCAGCAACGCGCCCATGACCCAGGCCGCGTAGTTCCAGCGGCTGCGGGGGGCACGCGCCTGCGCGCGCGGCGCGACGACGCCGTCGATGCTCGGCACCTCGCCCATGTCGATCGTGAAATCTTCGGCGGGCGGCGCGAGCGCCTGCACGCTGTCGCTCACGGGCGGCAGCGTCTCCGTGCCTTCGAGCTCGAAGCGCCGCAGCGCCAGCGAATTGCCCGAGGCCTCTTCGACCAGCAGCTGCGCACCCGCGATGGTGAGGACGTCGCCGGCGATCACCACGCGCGCACCGCCGACGGCGACGCCGTTGACGCTCACGCGGCTGCCGGGCGCGGCGTCCAGCAACCAGCGTCCGGACACCGCGCGCAGCGAAATGTGCGGCGCCGCATCCGCGGGTGGCGCGCCTTCGGAGTGGTCCGACTGCATGGCGCCCGTGCCGGGATCCATGGTGACGCGCGTGCCGAACCGCGATTCACCCTGCGAGGTGCGCAGGATGATGTTCGGGTCGAGTGAGAGCGACGGTTCCATGTTCAGCCGGGTTCGTTCAGATGGGCTCTAGGCAGCGGATGACGATGGTCTGGCCGCCCTGTCCCGGCGCGACCGTGATTTCGCGGCGGACATCGCGGAAACCCGAGCGTTTGCCGGTCACGGTGTACTTGCCCGGCTTGAGCTCGACCTGGCGCTTTTCAAAGGCGCCAAAGAAGCCCACCCGCTGGATGGCGACCTCGGTGGCGTTATCGGATTCGAGCGCGAGCATGACGGGTTGATTGAATGTGGGCAGCAGGAGTTCCAGGCGCGACACCTGGGAGCGGATGACCGGGCCCTTGTTCGGCAGCGCGTTGGCTCGTGCCAGCAGCTGCTGGGCGTCGCGCCGCACGTTGTCCTCGGCCAGGCGATCGGGCCTGTCTATGAGTGCTTGCAGACGCTTGCCGAGTTCCGCGCGCGGGGCCACTTCCTCGCGACCCTTGCGGGCGAATTCCAGCGAGGGGTCCCGGGCCAGCGCCTCTTCGTAGACAGCCAGCGATTCCGTCCAGCGCTCCTCGGTCGCGAGCCTGGCGGCGCGCTGCTCGAGCTCGGCGACGCTGCGTCCGCTGCCGGTGTCGGCCGCGCGCTGCAGCGCGGCGTTCACGTCGGCATTGCCGGGACGCATGGCGCGCGCCTTCTCGAGGTGCGTGCGCGCCTCGGACAGGCGGCCGGCGTTGAGCGCGGTCAGGCCCGCTCCCATTTCCGCATTGAACTGGTTGTCGGAGATCGTCTGCTTGACGCGTGCCAGGCCCTCGGTGGCCGCGGCGTTGCCTGGATTCCGTTTGAGCACGTCGGCGAACAGCGTCTGCGCCTTGGGCAGGTCCTGCGAATGCTCGGCGTTTTCCGCATCCGCCAGCGTCGGCACGACGCCGCTCGCCGCGGCGACCTTCGCCAGCGCCTCCGTGGCTTCCCGGTTGCCCGGATCGATCTTGAGCGCGTTGTCGAACGCCTGACGGGCGTTCTCGAACTCACCGGCGGTGAGCGCGCGGTTGCCTTCGGAGATCTGCGCGGCCAACGCGGCGGGAATGCGCGTCTCGATGTCGGTGAGCTGCTTCTGCAACGCCGTCATCGCGCCCGGCACGGTGTCGTACCGGCGGCGCTCGAGCATGCCGCCGATCTCGTCGACGCGATTTGCGCACGGCGGCGAAGTCCGTGCCGCCCCATTGCGCGGCGGCGCGTGAATCCAGCTCCAGCACCCGCTTTTCGAGCTCGTTGTGCTGCGTGGCGAGCTCGGCGGCGCGTTTCTCCACCGCCGCCTGCGCGGCAGTCGGCGCCGCGGGCAGGTTGAGAGAGGCGACGTCCACCTTCTGCTTGCCCGCGATGTCGGGCAACAGCATCGCGACACCGCCCGCCACCACCACGAGCACGGCGGCGATGATCCAGTTGCGGCGCCGGTTGCTGGCGCGCTGTTCGCGTTCGGCGCGCGCACGCAGCTCGTCGACCTGCGGCAGCATGCCGGGATCGATTTCCTCGAGCTCGCGCACCGGGGCGGGAGCAGGCGGCGCCTCGTCGTCGGCCATCACCGCCGGCGTGAGGTTGTCCGCGGCGGCGCCGAGCATTGCCGCCTCGGTCAGGTCGGCCGCGGACTCGGCGCTGTTCTCGAAACCGAGCGTGTCCTGCAGGACCGCGTTCATTTCATCGGCGACGTGCCGCATCGACGGCGGGCGCTCGCGGGCCTGCTTGGCCAGCAGCCACGACACCAGCAATTCGAGGCGCGGCGGGATCGGCTTGACCGGCTTGAGGCGCGGCACCGGCTCGGTCGCGATCTTTTTCGCGTCGAAGGCCGGGTAGAACGGCGGGTAACCCGAGAGCAGCTCGTAGGCGAGCGCACCCAGCCCGTAGATGTCGTCCGCAGGGCGCGCCGGCTCGCCACCCAGCTGCTGCGGGCTCGCCGAAAAAGGCGATCCCGGCGGGCCGCCGGTGGAGTCGCCTTCCGAGGCGCCCGCGCCAAAATCCGCGAGCATCGGCCGGCCCACGCCGTCGAGCAGGACGTTCGAGGGCTTGAGGTCGCGATGCACGATGCGCCGCGAGTGCGCGTGATCGAGCGCCGCGGCGATGTCGATGAGCAGCGGCAGGATGCGGGTATACGACGCGCCGCGCATCTGCCGCAGGTCGCCGCCCGCCGCCAGGACCATGGGCAGCACCGTGGCGTCCGGCGCGCGCACGGGCTCGTATACGCGCAGCACGCCGGGATGGCTCAGGCGCGCGGTGAGCGTGAACTCCCGCAGGAACACCTGCCAGGCGGCCTCGGAGCCCTGGAACTGGGAGTAGAGGATCTTCAGCGCGATCTCGGTCTCGCGCATTTCGTCACGTGCGCGCCATACCTCGCCGTACCCGCCGGCGCCGAGTTTTTCGATGAGCACGAAGCGGCCGCACAGCTTTGTGCCGGCCTGGTTCTGATTTGTCACTTAGGTCTGGGAGGTGACTAACTAATTCTGTCTAGCTCGAAGGGGGCTTGCTGGTGGCGGTCGCCGTCGTGGTCGCAGGCGCCGGGGCCTGCGTCGGCGGCGGAGCCGCGGCCGCACCCGTCTCTTCGAGGTAGAGTTGTTTGAGCAGCTTGCGCCATTCGCGGTACTGGTCTTCCGCGGTGCCGGTGAGGCGCAGCGTGTGACCCTCGACCTCGACGACCTGCGGCGCGACTTCCGACTGGAAGCTCTGCGTGAGCTCCTTCAACGCGTCCGCGTGCGTGCGCGCATCGGCGTACTTCTTGATGCCCGAGAGCACGGCGGCGATACCGCCCATGGTGCCGGCGTTGCGCATCGCGTTGTTGATGCGGCAGCTGTCGTAGTTGCTGCAGCTGTTGGGCGCGAAGATGCTCGCGATGAGCGCCGCGGCGCCGAGCACGGTGCGCGTGCGCGCGCTCGAACGCGCGCGCATTTCCTTTTCGAGCTCGGTGAAGCTCGTCTGGCGCCAGCTGCCGTACGAGTCTTCCATGTTGTCGTGGAAGCTCGCGTAGTAATCGTTGACCGTATCGACCACCGCGGTGTCGCGCTCGCGGATGCGCTCGATGCGACCGAGCGTGGGATCGCCATCGGCGGGCAGCCGCGCGACCTGCGTGATGCCCTTGGAATCGACGGCGATCATGCCCGCCATCGCGTCCGGCGCGAGGTCCTGCGCGAACTTCAGGCTCGCGATCCTGCGGATGTTCTCGCGGTCGAGCGACGTGAGCTTGTCGCGCGCGGCGACGAGGTCGTTGGCGATCTCGGAGTAGATGTTCTGGAACGGATCGCGCGCCTTCATCGACGCGGAGGTCTTGTACGCGCCGAGGTCGACCAGGCTCTGGTAGCGCTTGTCCTTGATCCACACGCGGCCCGCGGCGTCGGTGGCGGAGATGTCGACGGAGAGGAATCCGCCGTTCGAATCGATGACCTTGCCGGTGACGATGACGTCGATGAAATCGGCGCTGTTCGGGATGACGCGCACGGCGCCCCACTGGGCGGTCTCCTCGAGCGTCTCGCGCAGCAGGGTCGGGAAGTAACGCGCCTCGGCCTTGCGCAGGTCGGGGTAGATGCGCTTTTTCGCGAGCGCCTCTTCGTCGCCTTCGATGGACTTCGGGATGCCCGGATCGAAGACGCGGATGCCGACGTCCAGCAGCTCGGCTTCGGGGATGTGGACCGTGGCCTGCTTGGCCGCGATCTTGGGAATCGGCTTGGTCTCGCTGGTGACGCACCCGCCGAGCGCCACCGAAGCCGCGATCAACATCAGGATGGGTTTGAGATTCATGGCCAGTCCTCGCTTCAGCTCGCGGCCTTCTTGTAGTCGTTGTATTCCTTCCAGAGGCGCTCCTTGAGCTCCGGATCCGTCTCTTCCTCGGCGGCCTTGCGCAACCGGCGCGCGACGATGTCGTCGTCGTTGCCGAGCACGGCCTTCTTGTGGCCCGCGCCGCTGCCGCCCTTCGTGGCCTTGCTGGACTCTCCGTCGCTGGCCTCGGATTCGCCTTCGTTGTTGCCTTCCTGGCCGCTGTTGCTTCCGGAGCTGGCCGTGCTCGCGGACTTCAGGTCGCCACTGCGCATGCCGGGGGTGCCGCTGCCGCCACTTTCGGATTCGCCGTCCGACGATCCATCGGAGGACTCTTCGCCTTCCGCGCTGCCGCGCGCATCGCGCTCCTTGGCGACGCGCTCCTGTTCCTTCTTCAACGTCTTGTCGAAATCGCCGAGCGAATCGTCGAGCTCTTTCTCGCCGGACTTGCGGCGTTCCTCGGACGTCTGCGTGCCGGGGCCTTCCGTCGAAGCGCTGCCGGCTTCACCCGACGTACCCGAGCTGCTGGAGCCGCTGCCCGATTCGCCGGAGGTGCTCGGTGTTGCCGTGGGGTCGCCTGGCATTCCAGGCGTGCCTGGCATTCCAGGCGTGCCCGGCATTCCGGGCGTGCCGCCGGGCATTCCCCCCGGCAGACCGGCCGTGCCGCCCGGCAGTCCGCCGCTGTCGCCGCCGGGCATCCCGCCCGGCATGCCGCCGCCGCCGCCTGGCATGCCGCCTCCACCCGAAGGGCCGGTTGGGCCCGTGGGACCAGTGGACGCGCAACCCGCGAGCACTACGGCGGCAATCGCCGTTGAAATGAGGTTTGTAGTGCGCATGGGTCTCCTCGCTACTACTTAGTGGGTTCCGCCGCCCTGAGCTTCGGTTCCCGTGAAAAAACTGCGCAGCTGGTTGGACATGCGATTACATGCCGTCGCCTGCACGCGCGCGATGAACGGCAATGGAACTATTGCGCCGACAATGGCGGAAGTTCCAGTGACGTTTGTACCGACGCTACCCGCCGACTTGGCCTGTTTCAAATCCCAGATCGTGGCCTCGTAGGCGGATTCCTTCTGCCACCAGCCGAAGCCGATGCAGCCCGCCCCGCCGGGCGCCGCGCCGCAGGCCAGGCTGCCGCCGCCATCGGTCTTGCGGGTGCTGCCGTCCAGCCAGACTACATAACGCACGCCGCTCGCACCGACCTGGTCCGCCACGCCCGGGCGTGCCAACAGCGCGCTCATGGCCTCGGGCCGTTGGGGAGCGGTCGAGGGCTCGAACCAGGGGAACATCTTGTCCACGAACTCGTTGTTGTCGTGGACGGCGACGCCATTGCGACCGCCCATGTTGTCGCTCACGCAATCCATGAACTCGTCTTCGGCGCCCGCGCCTTCGATTTGCGGCTTGGCGAGGATGACGACGCGATCGCCCTTCTCGAGGGGAGTCGCCATCTCGCGGGATTCTTCGATACGCGCCTGCATGCATCCACCGAGTAGCAGGACTCCGGCTAGTGCGGATGTCGCGCAAATTGCGCTCTTCATGGACGGGCTCCCAGGTTCGATGCGGGAATGTCTATGGGCGCGGCAAGTATGCCACGTTGCAGCATCATCACTTTGTGACCTCGGGCGCCGGTCCGTGGTTCCCAGGCCGGCGTTACAGATCCAGGGACAGTTGTGGAGGTGTACGCCCGGGAGGCCGAAAAAGATGCGTGGGAAGTTCGTATTGCCGCTCCTCCGGGAACCCGAGGCGGCGGCTGGCGAGCCGGAAACGCTGGCGAATCAGCTGCGCCACGGGCCCGGTGGCGTGCATCCGGGTCCCGAAATCGGGGTCGTTGTCGCGCTCGCCGCGCATGCCACGCACGATCGACATGACGTGTGCGGCGCGATCGGGGAAATGTTCCGCCAGCCATTCTCTGAAGAGATCTTTCACTTCGTAGGGAAGTCGTAACACCGTGTATCCGGCCAGCGAGGCGCCGGACTCTTTTGCAGCCTCGAGAATTGCCTCGATTTCGTGCTCGGTCAGCACGGGAATGATCGGCGCGACCAGTACACCAACCGGGACGCCCGCTTCTGCGAGCGTGCGCATCGCTTTCAGCTTCGCGGATGCCGATGCGGCCCGCGGCTCGAGCGCGCGTTTCAACTCGTTGTTGAGCGTCGGAATGCTGAACATCACGCGCACCAGACCATCGCGCGCGAGATCCGCAAGCAGGTCCACATCGCGGGCCACGAGCGCACCCTTCGTCGTGATGGTGCACGGATGTCGACAACGCGCGAGCACTTCGAGAATGGAACGCGTGACGAGCTGAGTTTTCTCCAGTGGCTGATAAGGGTCCGTGTTCGCACCGATCATCAGGGTCGAGCATTTGTAGCTTCTTGCGGCGAGCTCGGCTTCCAGCAGTTTCGCGGCGTCGACTTTGTAGAAGAGGCGGGTTTCGAAATCGAGACCGGGTGACAAACCGACATACGCGTGACTGGGACGGGCGTAGCAATAAGGGCATGCATGGCTGCATCCCCGGTATGGATTGATGGACTGACTGAAACCAATGTCTGGCGAGTTGTTGCGGCTGATGATCGAGCGCGCCGGCTCGGGCAAGACGATGGTCTCGATCTTCTCGGCCGGTTCTTCTTCGTACCAGCCGTCGTGCTCGAATGTCTGTGTGAGTTTGTCGAAGCGGCCCGGCGGGTTCGAAAGCGCACCGCGACCTTTGTATGCACTGGCCATGCGCGAACTGTATTTATGTACAGGCGTCGAGTAAATCCAGCTCCGGCTGCGTTCAACTACTGGATGAGTGCTCGCAGAGTTTTCCCGGTTTCCCGACCCGGCACCCCGTCAGTGGACGGGGTCGGGGAAGCGGTCGAGTTTGCGCAGTTGCGGGAACAGGCCGAGATAACTCGCGACCACGCCCAGCGTGCAGACGCCGCCCCAGATCATCGAAGGCACGATGCCCATCCAGGCGGCCTGCATGCCCGCGCGGAACGCGCCGAGCTCGTTCGAAGCGCCGATGAACATCGAGTTCACCGCGCTCACGCGTCCGCGGATCGCGTCCGGCGTTTCGAGCTGCACGAGCATGCTGCGCACGAACACGCTGACCATGTCGCCGGCGCCGGCGATCGCGAGCATGGCGATCGACAACCAGAGGCTGGTGGACACTCCGACGGTGATCATGCAAATGCCGAACACGGCGACGCCACCGAACATCCAGGTACCCGCGTGCCGCTGGATGGGTCGCACGCCGAGCGAGAACGCGACGATGGCCGCGCCGACGCCGGGCGCGGCGCGCATGAGTCCGAGGCCGATGCTGTCCACGTGCAGGACCTTGTCCGCATACGCCGGCAGCAGCGCGACGACGCCGCCGAACAACACCGCGAACAGGTCGAGCGAAATCGCGCCGAGCACGGGCTTCTTGCGCCACACGAACACGAAGCCGCCGAGCACTTCACCCCAGCGCCATTCCGAGCTCGACTTCGCCCGCACCGGCTTGACGCCGATGATCAGGATCATCGCGGCGATCATCAACGCCACCGCGAGTCCGTACGACCAGTCGATGCCGAGGATCAGGGTCAGCCCGGCGATGGACGGGCCCCCGATGGTCGCGATCGTGAACAGGAGCGTGTTCGTGGAGATCGCTCCCGACAACAGCTCCTTGGGGACCAGGTTGGGAACCATGGCCTGGCCGGCCGGCGCCCAGAAGCTGCGTCCGACGCCTAACAAGGCGGCGATGGCAAACAACCAGTAGACGTCGTCACTGCCTGCCAGCGTGAACATGAGCAGCGCGGCCGCCGCCAGCAGCTCGAGCCCGTAGGCCAGCGCGATGATGAGGCGGCGGTCGAAGCGGTCGGCGATCTGTCCGCCGGGTATCAGCAGCACGACGAACGGCAGGAATTGCGCCAGGCCGATGTACCCCAGGTACGCCTCGTTGCGCGTGAGCTGCCACACCTGGTAGCCGAGCACGACGTCGATCATCTGCCAGGCCAGCGTCGCGGCGAAGCGGCCGTACGCATAGCGCGCGAAATCGGGGTGGCTAAAGCCTGCCTCGCCGGCGATCGGGTTTCGGGGCTCAAGTGTCGTCGGGGTGTTGGGGGATGCGCACTTTAACTGGTAACGTCGCGTCCCGTTGATCATTGAGTCGAGCCATTTCGTCGGGGAGATGCGATGAAAAACCGGGTCATCGTTACGGCTGCGGCCGTGCTGCTCTGCGCCTGCGCGCCTTCTCCGCCCGTGCTCCAGACGGCCGCCGCCTCCCCCGCCGCCGCCGCCCACGCCGGACCAGCAATTCGAAGCGCTGGCCAGGCGCTACCTCAAGGAATTTCCCGAGCAGTCGCCGGTCTCCGCCACGAGTCTCGGCGATCACCGGTTCGACAACCGGCTCGACGACGTGAGCGCCGCCGGCTGGCAGGCGCGCGTGGTGTTCGCCGAGATCTATCTATCGGCGCTCGCGCCCATCGACCGCGCGAAGCTGTCGCGCGCCAACCAGGTCGATGCGCTGCTGCTGCATCACGAGCTCGAGTCCGAGCGCTGGCGCATACAGACGCTCGAGGACTGGCGCTGGAATCCGCTCGTGTACACGCAGCATCGCGGGCGAGCTCGCTCTACAACCTGCTGGCGCGCGAGTTCGCGCCGCTGCCCGAGCGCCTGCAAAACGCCGGCGCGCGACTCGACGAGTTCCCGCGCTTCCTCGCGCAGGTGCGCGAAGTGCTCGATCCGGCGCGCGTGCCGAAGATCCATGCCGAGACCGCGGTGAAGCAGAACGCCGGCCTGCTGTCGATGCTCGACGCAGCTCGCGGCAAGCTCGTCCTCGTCGCTGCCGTCCGAAGACCAGGAAAAGCTGAAGGCGTCGCTCGCGAAGGCGCGCAGCGCGATCAACCAGCACCAGATCTGGCTCGAAAAGCGCCTGCTGCCGGAGGCCAAGGGCGACTTCCGTCTCGGCGCCGAGCGCTACGACCAGAAGCTCGCGTTCGCGTTGTTCTCGCCGCTCTCGCGCCAGGAAATCCGCGCGCAGGCCGAGGCCGAGCTCGCGGCCGCGCACGATGCGATGTACGGGATCGCGCGGCAGGTGCTCAAGGGAAGGCGTAACGCGCCGAAGATGCCCGACGACCCGGCGCCGGACGTGCAGCGCCGCGCCATCCGCGCCGCGCTCGAGCTCGCGTACGCCGAGCGGCCGGCACGCGACGCCGTGCTCGACGCCGCGCGCGCCGCGCTGGTCGCCACGACCAGCTTCGTGCGCGAAAAGCAGATCGTGACGGTGCCCGACGAGCCGCTCGAGATCATCGAGATGCCGGAGTTCCAGCAGGGCGTGGCGCTGGCGTATTGCGATTCGCCGGGCGCGCTCGAGGCGGGACAGAAGACCTTCTACGCGGTGTCGCCGATCCCGAAGACCTGGACGAAGGCGCAGACGGATTCCTTCCTGCGCGAGTACAACACGCGCTCGATCCAGGATCTCACCGTGCACGAGGCGATGCCCGGGCATTACCTGCAGCTCGCGCACGCGAACAAGTATCCGTCGCCGCTGCGCGCGGTGCTCGCGTCCGGTCCGTTCATCGAAGGCTGGGCGGTGTACGCCGAGAAGGTGATGGTCGAGGAGGGCTACATGAACGGCGATCCGCTCATGAGGCTCATCCAGCTCAAGTGGTACGTGCGTTCGGTCGCGAATGCGCTGCTCGACCAGGCCGTGCACGTCGACGGCATGTCGCGCGAGGCGGCGGTCAGGTTCCTGACGCGAAGAGGCTTTCCAGGAAGAGCGCGAGGCGTCGGGCAAGTGGACGCGCGCGCAGCTCACGTCGGCCCAGCTGCCCGTGTACTTCGTCGGCGCGCGCGAGCACGTGGCGCTGCGCGCGGAGGCGCAGCAGCGCGGCGGCGCCGCGTTCGATCTCAAGGCGTATCACGACCAGGTGTTGTCGTACGGGTCGCCGCCGGTGCGGTTCGCCCGGCAGCTCATGTTCGATCTGCCGATCGAATAGGCGGGCGTTCTAGTTAGGCGGCTTGGAGTCTTGCGGCTTGGGCGCCGCGCCGACCATCGACTGTGCCTTCGCCTTGACTTTCTTCAGCCAGCTGCGCGCCCAGGCGAACTCGATGCCCAGGATGCCGAGGCCCACCGGGATCACGATGAACGCAGGACCCGGCAACACGACCATGGCCACGCCGACGACGAGCACGGATCCGCCCACGATTCCGATGGCGACGCGCTTTGCGATCTTGTAAGTGCGAAAGAGCGGGTGCTGTTCGTCGAACACCAATAGAGACCTGATGACGGCGGCCGGGGGCATTTTACACAGACAGGCGTTTCCGGCCCGTGTTCCCCGGTCCGGCGTCAGGCGCCCAGGAAAATCCGGTAGACCGGATTGTTAGTCTCGTCGCTGTAGGAAAAGTGCAGGACGTTGAGGTGATCGATGAAGTCAGCCGTGTCGGAGGCCGGCACGTCGATGCCCGCGAGCACGCGTCCGTAATCCGAACCATGGTTGCGGTAGTGAAACAACGTGATGTTCCAGCGCGTACCGACGGCCTGCAGGAAATTCAGCAGCGCGCCTTTGCGTTCGGGAAACTCGAATCGATACAGTCGCTCGTTGGCGACGTTGCCGTTCGCATGCCCGCCGACCATGTAACGGACGTGCAGCTTCGCGATCTCGTTGTCGGTCATGTCCGTTACGCCGTAGCCGGCCGCCTTCAGGCTCGCGATGACTTCGTCACGTTCTTCCCTGCCGCGCGTGATGCCGAAGCCGACGAAGATCTGCGCGCGCTCCTTCGTGCCGTAACGGTAGTTGAACTCGGTGACCGAGCGTTGCCCGAGGATTTCGCAGAACCGCAGGAAACTGCCCGGCTGCTCGGGGATCTCCACCGCCAGCAGCACTTCGCGCGACTGGCCGACGTCCGAACGTTCGGCGACGTAGCGCAACTGGTCGAAGTTCATGTTCGCGCCGCTGTTCACGGCGACGATGCGCTTGTCCTTCCACTGGTTGAGCGCGCAGTACTTCTTGATGCCCGCGACCGCGAGGGCGCCCGCGCCTTCCACGATCGACCGCGTGTCCTCGAAGATGTCCTGGATGCCCGCGCAGATTTCGTCGGTGCACGACCAGCACGATCTCGTCGACGTGCTCGCGGCACAGGCGGAACGTCTCCTCGCCCACCTTCCTGACCGCGACGCCGTCCGCGAAGATGCCGACGCGGTCGAGCACCACGCGTTTCTTGGCGCGCATCGAATCGTGCATGGCAGCCGCGTCGACGGGTTCGACGCCGATGATCCTGATCTTCGGGTTCAGGAATTTCGCGTAGATGGCGATGCCGGAGATGAGCCCGCCGCCACCCACGGGCACGAAGATCGCGTCGACGTCGCCGCGCGACTGGCGCAGGATTTCCACCGCGATGGTGCCCTGCCCCGCGATGACGTCCGGGTCATCGAAGGGATGCACGAACGCGAGATTGCGCTCGCGCACGATGGACTGCGCGTGTTCGTAGGCGCTGTCGTAGTCGTCGCCGTGCAGCACCACCTCGCCGCCGAGGTTGCGCACGGCGCTCACCTTGATGGCAGGCGTAGTCAGCGGCATCACGATGGTCGCGGGGATGCCGCGGCGCTGCGCCGCCAGCGCCACGCCCTGCGCATGATTGCCGGCCGAGGCGCAGATGACCCCGCGCTTTGCCACCGAATCGGACAGGTGCGCGATCTTGTTGTAGGCACCGCGCAGCTTGAACGAGAACACCGGCTGCAGGTCCTCGCGCTTGAACAGCACGGAGTTGCCGATGCGCCGGGACAGGCGTGGCGCGGCCTCCAGGGGTGATTCCATCGCCACGTCGTAGACGCGGGCCTTGAGAATGCGCTCGATGTAGTTGTCGGTCATGGCGGACCGACATATTAGCGGGAGTTAGTCGCGGACGGTGTAGCGGAAGTGGGTCTTGCCCACGGTCACGCGGTCGCCGTCCTTGAGCGCCTGCCGGCTGACACGTTTGCCGTTCACGAACACGCCGTTGGTGCTGTTCAGGTCCTCGATCGAGGTGTGGACGGGACCCGCCAGCAGTACCGCGTGGTAGCGGCTGATGTGTTTGGTGTCGAGCACGAGCTCGTTGTCGCTGCCGCGGCCGATGCGCGTACGGCGGCCCAGGACATGGACGAAGTCGGTGTTGCCGTCGGTGCGGATGAGCACGCGCGCCGGACCTTCGAGTGCGATCTCCTCGCCCGTCTGCGCGGCCGAATCGGCGGCGGCGGCGAGGCGTTTCTGCATCGTGGTCTCGAGCTCCTGGATGCGGCTGTCCCGCTGCAGGATCGAACGCTGGCTCTCGGCGATGACCGCGCGCCATTCCTCGACGGTCACGCTGGCCTCTTCGAGCTTGCCGGTCTTGTCGCGCACGTCGAGCTCGAGGTTGCGGATGCTTTCTTCCGCCACCTGCAGGTCCTGGTTCTTCTCTTCGGCCAGCGCCCGGGCGGCCTTGAGCTCCGCGCCGAGATTGCGGATCTGTTCCTCGCGCGCGTAGATCTCGGCGCGCAGGTCGGGCACG
Source organism: uncultured Pseudomonadota bacterium (assembly GCA_963774045.1). Lineage (GTDB taxonomy): Bacteria > Pseudomonadota > Gammaproteobacteria > Steroidobacterales > Steroidobacteraceae > CADEED01. Next base: position 391,182 of record CAVZED010000008.1, on the reverse strand, counting down.
TTCACGTCGATCGACGCGAGCAATTCGGTGAGGCGCGAGCTCAGGTGCGCTTCGCGCTCCTGGCGGGACCGCAGCTCGGCTTCGAGGATCGCGATCTGCGAGTCGCGGCGCGCGATGCCGCCGCGCAGGTTCATGGCCTCCACGTCGAGCGAATCGGCGCGTTTCTCGCTGGCGCCGAGCCGGGCCGCGGTATCGAGGATCACGTGCGACTGGTGCGCAACCTCGTTCTCGAGCGCGTTGATGCGATCGAAGCGCCGGAACAGTTCGTCCTGCAGCTCCGGCTCGTCCGCTCGCTGCACGCCGAGGCGCTCGCGCGCCGTGCCGAGCTTCTCGAGATGCGTGTCGAGCTGCTCGCGCAGCTGGGCGGCCTCGGCATTGGCGCGGGCCACGGCCACGTTGCGTTCGGCGTCCGCGATGCGCGCGCGTTCGTTCAATTCTTCGATGCGGCGCTCGGCCGCCGCGAGCGCGTTGCGCAGTTCTTCGATCATCGGCGGGGACGGCGGAATCGCGAACTGGCCCGTGCTCGAAGTGCGCGGCGCCGGCGGCGCGGCGGCCGGCGGCGTCACCGGCGCGGCGGCCTTCGGGGATTCCTTCGGGATTTCCTTCGCTGCGGGTTTCGCGGGCGCCTTCGCGGCCGTCTTCGCGACCGGCGAGATCTTGTCGCTCTTCCTGAAGGGCGGGAGCGCCGGCATTTCGTGCGTGCCGCTGTGATCGAGATTGTGGGTCATCTCGCTGGTGAGCTCGAGATCCGCGGCGGGCTTCAACGTGGGGATCGAATCGCTGCCGAGCACCGGCAACGGCGTCGCCTCGATGATCTGGGGCGTCGCGCCGCTCGCGGGGATCACCCACGTATCGGTGTGAGAAAGCGGCTCGTTGAGCGTCGACTCGTAGGCAGCGACATCGAGCACCGGCAGTTCGGCCGTGGCTTCGTTGTCGACCTCCGATGAAGTCGAGCTCGGGTTGACGGGTGCCATCGACGGGTATCCCCGGATACTTCTTTTGCGAGGATTCTAGTCCCCGGGCGCGTCCTCGGGGCCGAAGACTTTTCGCCCTCGGGCCGAAATGCGAATGCAATTCTCATTTCTGTCAAATGCCCCCTAATACCCGTACCTGCCGGGTAGGAAGCGACCGACGCGCGACCCGGACGCCGGGATTGGCGGTTGGGTTATCGTTATGCCCCATGAGCCTGGAACCCGCCCTGCCCCGACTGCGCCGCGCCTACTTCGAATGCCGCTACGGGCAGCTCCACGTGCATAACGCCATTCCCGCGGGCGGTGGTTTCGACGAGCAAACAACCCTGCTCTGCCTGCACTCCAGCAGCGCCACGGGCCGCTCCTTCCTGGAGTTGTCGAAAATTCTCGGCCGGAGCCGCTCGGTCTACAGCCCCGACACACCGGGCTGCGGCGAATCGGACGCACCACCCAAGGCGCTGAGCATCGCGGGCTACGCCGAGGCGCTCGGGGACTTCATCGACTCGATGCGCTTCCGCCAGATCGACTTGTTAGGCGCGCACTCGGGAGCGGCCGTGGCGGCCGAGCTGGCGATCACCCGGCCCAAGGTCGTGCGCAAGCTGGTGATGATCGGTGCGCCGGTGCTCGATGAAACCGAGCGCAAGACCTACCGCGATCTTTCGGCACCCGAGGGACTGTCGCAGGGCGCGCTGTGGGCGCGCGCCGCGGTGATCGAGTGGAAGGCGGAGGCGCGGCTGCCGCTGCTCAAGCAGGCCTTGCTGGCGCTGCGCCCGAAGGACAACTTCTGGGAAGCGGGCGGCCGGGTGTCGAAGTACGTCGCGGGCGCGAAGGTGGTCGACATGCCCGACCAGGACAAGCGCCTGCTGGAGAACCAGGCCGCGCTGGTCGCCAAACACGTGGTGCCGTTTCTCGCCTGAAGCGAAACGCGGAACCGTCGAAATGGATCAGCTGACGGCGTGCACGAAGCGCGCGGTGAGCTCGGAGAGTTTCTGGCGTTGTTTGCCCGTCGCATCGAAATTGCCTGGATCGAGCCAGCGTAGATAGGCGTCCTTCAATCCACCGTTCCAGTCCTTGTCGATGATCGCGAACCACGTGGTGTCGCGGTTGCGGCCCTTGTTGACGATGGCCTGGCGGAACGTGCCCTCGTACGTGAACCCGAAGCGCGTCGCGGCGCGGCGCGATGGCAGGTTGCAGCTGTCGCACTTCCACTCGAAGCGCCGATAACCCAGCGCGAACGCGTTCGCGATGAACAGGTAGATGGCCTCCGTGGCGGCACGGGTCTTCGACAGGCGCGGCGCCATGTAGATGTTGCCGACCTCGATCACGCCGTGTTTGGGGTCGATGCGCATCCATGCGGCGGAGCCCAGGGCAAGGCCGCTCGCGGCATCGACGATGCCGTAAAACTGCGGATCGCGGGACGTCTGCGCCTCGAGCGCCCATTTCTCGTACGGCCCGAACTCCGAGTACGGACCGTGGAAGAGATACGTCCAGCGTTCGCCGGACGCGTCCTCGAGCTGCGCTTCGAAGATGTCGCGCGCGTGTTTCGCGGCGTCGAGGGGCTCGAGCCGGGCGTAGCGGCCCTCCCAGGGTTGATGAGGCGGAAACGGTGGCGGCTTCCAGTCCGGCAGCGCGAAACCGATGGGCTGGCCGAATTCGTTGAAGCGATGCGAATCGTTGTGAGTGGGTTTCATGCTCATGTGAGTGCTCCATTCTCGCAGCAGCCACGCCCAAGCGAAGGGCCAGTTCGACCGAACGTTCCCATACGGCTTGCTTCCGCGAAAAGCCGGTCGGCAGAATGCCGGCACTCGCGCGGTTCCCGCGCCCTCACCTTCGGGGATTTCATGCGCCGACTTCTCGGTCTCCTGTCTCTCGCCGCCTTCGTCATCAACGCCTCGGCGCAAACCACGCCTCCCGCCAATCCGCGCCAGCTCACGGCCGAAAAGATGTGGGCGCTCAAGCGCCTGGGCGATCCGGCCATCACACCGGATGGCGCCAGCGCCGTCGTCGCGGTGACCACTTTCGACATCAAGGAGAACAAGGGTCTCACCGACCTGTGGCTGGTGCCGGTGGCCGGCGGCAAGCCGCGCCAGCTCACCAGCGACAAGGCCAGCGACTCGCAGCCCACGGTGAGCCCCGACGGCAAATGGGTCGCCTTCGTCTCGAAACGCGGCGACGACACCGAGAGCCAGATCTACGTCATCGCGATCGACGGCGGCGAGGCGCGCCGCGTCACCAACCTGCCGACCGGTGCCGGCGCACCCAAGTGGTTTCCGGACAGCCAGCATCTCGCGTTCGCGAGCGAGGTGTGGCCGGACCTCGTGCGCTGGGAAGATCAGGGCGCGCGCAAGAAGGAGCGCGCGGATTCGAAGATGAGCGCACGCGTCTGGACCCGGGCGCCGATCTCCTACTTCGATCACTTTCTCGACGATCGCGAGCCGCACCTGTTCTCCATCGCGCTGGAGGGCGGCGAGCCCACGGCGATCACGCGCATGTCGGGATTCCACCTGTCGAAGCAGGAGTACGACTCCTCTTCTTATGACATCTCGCCCGATGGACTCGAGGTCGCGTTCGTCGCCGAAACCGACAAGAGCGGCATCGACAGCAACTTCGATGTGATCCTGCTGCCCACCTGCGGCTGCAAGCCGCCGCGCAATCTCACGCCGGACAACAAGGCCGACGACGGCTCGCCGGTCTACAGTCCGGACGGCCGCCGGCTGGCGTTCACGCAGCAACGCATCAAGCGTTTCTATGCCGACCGTTCGCGCTTGATGATCCACGACCGCAACGCGAACACGGTGGTTGGCGCCACCGAGAATTTCGACCGCTCCGTCGACGGCCTGCTGTGGGAGCGCGACTCGCGCAGCTTGCTGGGCGCGATCGACGATGCCGCCACGCGTCGCGTGTATCGTTTCAGGCTCGACGGCGGCAAGCCGGAGGCGATCACGAAGGCGTCGAGCTTCGGCTCGCTCGCGTTGTCGCGCAACGGCAAGGCGCTGGTGGCGATCCGCCAGGGCTTCGCCGAACCGCCGACGCTGGTTTCCATCGCGGCGCGCGGCGGCGCGGTGCAGAAGCTCTCGTCGTTCAACGACGACGCGCTGGCCGCGGTCGACATGGGCAAGGTCGAAAGCGTCATTTACAAGGGCGCGAAGGACGCGGACATCCAGATGTGGGTGGTCTATCCACCCGGCTTCGACGCCACGAAGAAATATCCATTGATGATGCTGCTGCACGGCGGTCCGCACGGCGCGATGACCGACGCCACGCAGTGGCGCTGGAACGCCGAGGTGTTCGCGAGCTGGGGCTACGTGGTGACGTGGCACAACTTCCACGGCTCGAGCGGCTTCGGCAACGACTTCACGGACAGCATCAACCCGGACTGGATCACGCTGCCCTACGAAGACACCATCAAGGCCGCGGATTTCATGGCCGCGAAGCCCTACATCGACAGTGAGCGCATGGTGGCCGCCGGCGGCAGCTACGGCGGGTTCCTCGCCAGCACCTTGTTAGGCCGGCCGAATCCGTTCAAGGCGCTGGTCGCCCACGCCGCGGTGTACAACCTGTTCACGCAGCAGGCCTCGGACTACGGCGCGGAGAAGGAGCGTTTCTTCAACTTCTGGGACAGGCCCGAGGAGTTCGCGAAATATTCGCCGCACACCTCGGCCGCCAACTTCAAGACGCCGACGCTCGTGATCCACAACCAGCTCGACCTGCGCGTGCCGGTCAACCACGGCATCGAGTTGTTCAACACGCTGCAGAAGCGCGGCGTCCCCTCGAAGCTGGTGTACTTTCCGGACGAGAACCACTGGGTGCTGAAGCCGCAGAACTCGCTGTTCTGGTATCGCGCCGTGCAGGACTGGGTCGCGACCTACGCCGCGCCCGGCGCCCGCTGAAGGAGAAGCTCATGAAACGCCGCACCTTGTTGTCGATGGCCGCCGCGGGCGCGGTGGCGGCGGTCGCGCCGTCGTGGGCCGCGAAGAAGGCTGGTAAAGCGAAGCAGCCGCTGAAGATCCTGATTCTCGGCGGCACGCGCTTCATCGGACTGCACATGACCGAGCTCGCCATTGCGCGCGGGCACGCGTTGACGTTCTTCAACCGCGGCAAGACGCACACGGATCGATATCCCGGGATCGAACGCATCAAGGGCGATCGCAACGGCGAGATCGATGGATTGAAGAATCGCGAGTGGGATGTGGTCATCGACAACTCCGGCTATGTGCCGCGCCACGTGCGGATGTCGGCCGAGCTGCTCCAACCTGCGGTGAAGCTGTACGTGTTCACCTCGTCGATCTCCGTTTATCCGAACTTCAGCGTGCCGCGCGACGAGACCTCGCCGGTCGGCAAGCTGGCCGACGAATCCGTCGAAAAAGTGGATGGAGATACCTACGGACCGCTGAAGGCGCTGTGCGAGCAGGCGGTGACGAAGGCCATGCCGGGCCGCGCGCTGGTGATCCGCCCCGGCCTCATCGTCGGGCCCGACGACAACACGGATCGCTTCACGTACTGGCCCGCGCGCGCCGCGCGCGGCGGTGAGTTCATCGCGCCGGGCGCGCCGACGGATCCTTTCCAGGTCATCGACGTACGCGACCTCGCGGCGTTCACCATCAACGCCATCGAGAACGGCGTCACCGGCACGTACAACCTGGTGAGCAACGTCAACGAGTTCAAGTTCGGCGAGCTGACCGACGCCTGCATCGCGGCGGCGAACCGGCTGGCGAAGCCGGCGAGCCCGCCGCGCGCGGTCTATCTACCGACGGAGTTTCTCGAGGAGCACAAGGTCGAGCCGTGGGGCGAGATGCCGGTATGGCTCCCCGCCAAGGGCGATGAGGCGGCGTTCGCCGGCACGAGCAATGCCGCGGCGCGTGCCAAGGGTCTCACGATCACGCCGATCGGGAAGACCGTGGACGACACGATGGCCTGGCACCTGGCGCGTCCCGCCGAGGAACGCGAGAAGCTCAAGTCCGGAATCGCGGCGGACAAGGAAGCCACGGTGTTGGCGGCGTGGAAGTCGAAACGGGCCGGTTGAAGAGTTTTCCCGGTTTCCCGACCCGGCACCGTCGATGTCAGAGGTCGACGATTTCGACTTCGTTGCCGCGACGGACCATGCGCTTGCCGTGCCTGGGGAAATCAGCGATCTCGTTGTCGCGGCTCTCGCCGCCCACGAGATAGACGAGCTCGTCCGGCCCGGGGTTGCGCAGGTGATGCGCGACCGACGGCGCCGGGAAGCCGATGAAGTCGCCGGGGCCCACCTCGTATTCCACGTCGTCGATCAGCGCCAGCGCGCGCCCCGACAACACGTAGATCCACTCCTCTTCGTGCTGGTGCGAGTGGTAGACGAACGATTCCTTGCCGGCCGGCACGCGCATGAAGTTCACGCCGGTGCGTTTGAGCCCGACGCTGCGCGCGAGCTGCGTGCCGCGCAGCAATGACTGCGGATTCCAGGGATGCGAGAACTCCTGCGCGTGCGCGGCGATGTCGGCGGCACGCATGATGTTGAGGCTGGGTTTTTCCATCCGCCGAGTATCAGGGAAATTCCCAGTTCACGCCTATCAGCGCGTAGCGCGGGAAGGTGCTGTCGTATTCGCGCTCGAGCGCCCAGGTGCCGGCATTCTCCACGAGCTCGTAACTCGTGCAGCACGGCGTCTGCCTGTTTCCGGCGTTGCCGATGTCGGCGTAGAAATGCAGCGCGCTCGAACGCAGCGCCCAGGTCCACGTGGCGCGCAGGTCGAGAGACATCGTGCGCGGGTAAGCGAGCCCGTTGCGCGGCAGCAGCTCGAGCTCGCCGGTGGTCGCATCGACGACCCGCAGGGCGTTCCGGCGCCAGCCGCTGCGCCACTGCAACGTGCCGGAGAGTTGCCAGGGCCGCCGCGTCCACGCGAGCCCCGCGTTCACCGCATTGCGCTGGTCCCAGGTGCGCGCCACGTCGAAGCCCGGGAATTCGTCCTGCGATTCGGTCCAGCTGTAGCCGATCCACCCGGACCAGCGCTCGGGGGGCTGCCAGCGCAGCATGGACTCCACGCCGTAGGCGCTCGAGCCCTCTGGCGCCACGCGCACGCGGTCCACCTCCAGCTCGGGCAGCGGCACCAGCGCGTCGAGCAGGTTCTCGTAGATGGGTACGGGAGTGGAAATGTGTTTGCTGAATCCCTCGATGCGCAGGGACCAGTCGCGTCCGAGCCGCCGCTCCACCGCGAGCACGCCCTGCTCGGCACGCTGCACCAGGTGGAAGACGTCTTCGCCGTCCTGGATCTGCAACTCGTCGGGACGTTCGGCCTGGTGCGTTCGCCCGAACGCGGCGCGCACGCGCCAGCGATCGTTCGGATGGAAGTCGAGCAGGAGCCGCGGCGAGAACTGGTTGGCGGCGAAGCCGGTGTAGCGCTGGCCGTCGTAACGCAGGCCGGTGCTGAGCGTCAGGGTCGGCAGCACTTCCCGGGCGTACAGCGCGTACGCCGCGTAGGCATCGCCGCCCACGACGCGGTTGCGCGCGAAATCGATGCTCTGCGGCCGGCCAAAGGCAGCGGCGAACCGCGGCTCGAAAGCCACGTCGCTGCGGTAATCGTACTCCGACTCGTAATGCTGCGCTTCCACGCCGAACACGATCTGCGCACGTTTGACGCTGCGCGACAGCTCGGCGCGCAGCGTCGTCGCGTCGTGGCGGCGCACGTCGTCGACGCTGCCGGTGGCGTTGTTGCGGTCGATGAAACCGCGCCGCGTGGTGTGTCGCTCCGTGTGCGACAGCGTGGTCGCGAGCTCCCAGCGGTCCGACAGCGCGAACTCGCCGCGCATCCAACCCGTGGCGTCGCGGTAACTCGCGCGCGCGGCCTCGTCATCGTCGGCGGCGGTGAAGTCCAGCGCGTCGTCGAGCAGCATCCAGCCGGCCACCAGTTTGTTGCCTTCGCCATAGGGAAGCTCGAGGCGCAGCAGCGCGTCGGAGAAGTCCGGATCGCCGATTCGCTCGTCGATGGCATCCGCCACCATGCCGAGTGTGCTGGTGCGCGCGGCACCCAGCCACTCGAGCCGGTTCGAATCGAAGCGGCCGCTGCCGACGGCGGAGGCGTACAGCGGCGAGAGACCGAAGATCCACGTGTCCTCGGCACCGGCGCGGCGCGGCACGATGTCGAGCGCGCCCGACAACCGGTCGCCGAAGCGCACCGGCAGGACACCGCTGTAGAAATCGAGGCTGCCGGTCACCGCGGGGTCCAGCACGCCTAACAACCCCTGGAAGTCCTTGAAGTGGAACGGCTCGAACAGTGGCACGCCGTCGTAGTACACGGCGAGCTCGCTCTGCCGGCCACCACGCACGAAGGGTCGCGACGACACGCCGTTGCTCGCGGTCCCCGGCAGGTACTTGGTGACCCGCAGCACGTCCTGGTCGAGGCCGGGCAGCGCTTCGATGTCCTCGCGCGTGAGCTCGGCGGAACCGGCTCCGGGTCGTGGATAGACGCGGTAGCGGCTCGCGTAGACCGCGATTTCCTCGAGCGCGGGCTCCTGGATGGCAGCCTCGGCCACCGGCGCAGGCCCGGGCGGCGGCGCGGAATCCGCCGGCGAAGCGCGCACGATCGCGAAGGTACCGGCACGGATCGGCCGCAGCGCGAGCCCATGAGGCGCGAGCAGCCGGCGCGCCACGTCTTCGGCCGCGCCGCGGCCCGGATCCCCGACCACGCGCAATTCGGGCGTGACGAGCACGGAGGAGTAGTTGAGAGTGAGGCCGCTGCGTTCGAGCTCGGCCAGCGCGGCGGTCAGCGGCTGGCCCACCGTGGCACCAAACGCGGCGCGCACGACGAGCAACGCGCATCCGGCGACGAGCGCGGTCCGGCGCGAACGCGGACGATATCGGTCAGCCGGTGGTGGCCAGGCGTTGCTCAATGAAAACTTTCGCGCCCTCGCGGTGCCAGGCGAGATCCGCGGTAGCTAGAACGTAGCTCAGGGCTTCGAGCGGTTCGAGATTTTCGATGGAGCCCTTGAGTTGCACCTGCGAGAATTTTGTGGCGTCGAGTCCCGGGCTGTAAACCGGCGTGAGTCCGGTCTCGCGCTGGAACCAGGCGAGGAAGCCCGCGAGTGTCGCGCCTTCGAGCTGGAATTCGCTCGGCAACGTGCCGATCCATTCGAAACGCGCGTCGGCCGGCTCCAGGTAGCCCGCGATCGGCGCAGTGCCCGCGTCGCGATGCAGCACCCAGCGGCCGGCTTCGGCCACGGACGTGGCCGAGGGCGACTTCAATTCCGCGCGCCCTTCCCGCACCGCGACCTCCACGCCGTCCCCGCTGAGCTTCACCAGGTACTGCGTTCCGAGGTGCGTCACGGTGCCGTACTGGGTCACCACGCGCAGCGGCGCGTGGACGCCCGGCGTGGCGTCGACGAAGGCCTGGCCCTGCACGAGCTCGAATTCATCGCCGCCGATGAAACGCGCCTGCGAGGCCGCCGCGAGGCGCACCGTGAGATCCGGCGAGACGCGCAGCAACACGCCGCCCTTTTCACCCGTGATCAACGTGCTGCCGGACGAAATCGGGCCGTCCATCGCGAGCGTTATCGGCTGCTGGTCCGTCCCCGCCGTCCGGATCCCGACCGATCCCGACAGGGCCTCGACGCGCGCGACCAGCACTTCCTGCTTCACATCGCGCAGCAACCAGCCGCCGGCGATCGCAAGGGCGAGGCCGGCCGCGATGGCCCAGCGCGCGCGATGGCGCGGCCGCACCGGGGCCTGCTGCGCCTGGAATTCCGCCTGCAATTTCGCGAACGCGCGTTCACGCGCGGCCGGGGCCGGCGTGACCTTGAGCTGCCCGAGCAGCGCCGCGGTTTCGCGTTCTTCGTCGGTGCTCATGGCAGCAGGTCCCGCGCGGCGAGGCCGCGCACTTCGAGCGCCGAACGAAAGGCGAGGCGCGCGCGTTGCAGTTGCGACTGCGCCGCCTCGAAGGAGAGGCCGACGCGTTGCGCGATGCGCTCGACGTCCCACTCTTCTATGTACTTCAGCTCCAGCATCTCTCCGTACCTGCCCGGCAGCTCATCGAGCACCTGCCGGATCACTCGCAATCTCTCCGCGCCTTCGGACGCCTTGTCCGCCGCGCAATCCGGGGCGGCCACCGAGTGCGCAGCAACACGTCCGGCGCCTTCCGCGTCGAGACTCACGGTGTGAGAGGAGACGCGCGCGGATTTCTCCACGAGATCCGCGATCTCGTTGCGGCATATCGTCGCGAGCCAGGAGAATAGTCCCGCATCGCCACGAAATCCCGCCAGGCCGCGCAACGCGCGGGCCAGCGTATTCTGCGCCGCATCCTCGGCCAGGGTTGCGTCGCCGCGCAATCGTGCGTAGGCGAACCGGTACAACCGGTCGAAATATTCGTCGAAAAACTGCCTGAGGGCGACCTGATCGCCCGCCAGCAGCCGTTGCACCAGCAGCCGATCCTGTTCCATCTCGGCCACAGGTTAGACGGCCATTCACCCGACAATCAATCGCAATGCGCGGGGCAGGCCTGGCCCGTCGACAGGTTACGAACTTTTCACGATTGATCCGCGGGTCGGCAGGGGTCTTACCCCGCATGGCTCGCACCCTCCGCACCCTGCTGTTCGCGACGTTGCTGTCGGCTTCCAGCCTGTCCACCGCCGACGATGCAGCTCCCGTGGAGGGTGAGCGGATCGGCACGATCTTCGTGCGCGTCCGCGACATTTTCGACACGACGAAACCCGGCGAGAACAAGGCGCTGTATCGGCTCGCGAACCGCCTGCACGTCGACACGCGGGAAGACGCGTTGCGCGCCCAGTTGCTGTTTGCCGAGGGTGATCCGTACTCGAAACGCATCGTCGAGGAAACGGAGCGCGCGCTGCGCCGGCTGCGTTACATCCGCGAACCGGACATCCGCGTGGTGGGTCGCCACGATGGCGTGGTCGACCTCGAAGTGACCGCGTCCGACGTGTGGACGCTGAGTCCCGGACTGTCGTTCGGCCGCAAGGGCGGCGCCAACACCACGAGTTTCGAGTTCGACGACTACAACGTGTTCGGCAGCGGCAAACGCGTGTCGATCGGCACGCGCAACGGCGTCGACCGCAGCTCGACGTCGTTCCTGTGGAGCGACCCGAACGTGTTCGGCACGCGCTGGACCACGAATGCCATCTACTCGGACAACGACGACGGCAGCGCCGCGTCGCTCGAGATCGAGCGCCCCTTCTTCTCATTCGACACGCGCTGGACCGCGGGCGTCACGCTGGGCACTGACGACGGCGTACAACATCGCTACTCGCTCGGCCGTCGCGCCGACGAATTCCGGCGCGAGGCGCGCACCGCCGACCTGCACTTCGGCACCTCGCGCGGCTGGGACGACGGCTGGGTACGCCGCTTCACCGCCGGACTGCGCTTCGACGCAGCGAAATTTTCCGACGCGCCCGGCTTCGAACCCACGCTCGCGCTGCCCGCGGATCGCTCCTTCACGTATCCATACGCGAGCTTCGAATTCATCCAGGACGATTTCGCCACCGACTCGAACATCGACCAGATCGAACGCACCGAGGATTTCGAATTCGGCCGCCGGTTCATGGTCGAGCTCGGCTACGCCGACTCCGCGTTCGGCGGCGGTGATTCGGCCGCGCTGCTGCGGGCGGAGGCGAGCCGCGGCTGGCGCCTGCATCCGCACCACACGCTGTTTTTCGGCGCCGGTCTCTCGGGCCGCTTCGAAGGCGGCGCGACGCGTAATGCCGTCTACAAGGCAGGCGCGCGTTACTACTGGCGCACCAGCGCGAACACGCTGTTTCACGCGTCGTTGCAGGGCGATTTCGGCCACGCACTCGATCTCGACAATGAGCTCACGCTGGGCGGCGACAGCGGACTGCGCGGCTATCCACTGCGCTACCAGTCCGGCACCTCGCGGGCGCTGCTCACGCTCGAGCAGCGCTTCTACACCGACTGGTATCCGTTCCGCCTCTTCCGTGTCGGCGGCGCGGTGTTCGCCGACGTCGGCCGCAGCTTCGGACCGAGCGCACTCGACGTGCCGCAGCTCGGCACGCTGCGCGACGTCGGCTTCGGCCTGCGTTTCTCCAATTCGCGTTCGGCGCTCGCCAACGTCCTGCATTTCGACGTCGCGTTTCCGCTCGACGGAGACGAATCGATCAGGAACGTCCAGTTCCTGATCGAGACCAAAAGGAGTTTCTGATGCTGATGATTCCGACCCGCCTGCGCCCGATGATCCGCGTCGAGACGCTGCTGCTCGCCGTGCTCGCGTGGCTGATGCTGACGGCCAACGGCGCATGGTGGAGCGCCGTGGGCTCGGGCCGCGACTGGTCGCAGCCCGCGAGCTGGTTGTTCCTGGTGGCGTGCTTCGTCGCGCTGGTGTCGCTGCATTTCGCGCTGCTCGCGCCGCTGACCGCCCGCCGGACGGCGCGCCCGTTGCTGTCGCTGCTGGTCGTGGTATCGGCGAGCGCGTCTTACTACATGCACGAGTACGCGGTCATCCTCGATCCGACGATGATCCAGAACGTTTTCCGCACGGACGCGCACGAGGCGGGCGACCTCCTCACCCTCGGGATGATCGTGTGGGTGATCGCTTGGTCCGCGCCGCCCCTGGCCTTCATCTGGATCGTCCGCCTCGCGCGTGTACCTCCGTTGCGCGCGTTCCTGACGCGGGCCGCCGCGGTGACCGGCGCGCTCGTGCTGACCCTGGTCGCCATCTTGCCGATCTCGCGCGACATCACCTCGTTCATGCGCAACGAGCGAGAGGCGCGCTACCTGATCACGCCCGCCAATGCCCTCTACGGAGTCACCGTCAACGCGCTGCACACCGCCAAGGATGCGCACGCGCCGCGCCAGCCCGTGGGCACCGACGCAAAGCTCATGCGCGTCGCCCTGGCGACGCCGCCGCACGTGCTGGTCATCGTGCTCGGCGAAACCGCGCGCGCCGACAATTTCTCGCTGCTCGGCTACCCGCGGCAGACCAACCCCGAGCTGGAGAAGCTCGGGGTCACGGCCTTCTCCGACGTGAAGTCCTGTGGCACATCGACCGAGATCTCGGTGCCGTGCATGTTTTCGCCCTACGGGCGCGCGGACTACGACGAACACCGCATCCGCAATTCCGAAACGCTGCTCGACGTCCTGGTGCGCGCCGGTTATCGCGTGCGCTGGTTCGACAACCAGTCGGGCTGCAAGGGTGTGTGCAAGGGTGCGGGCATCGAATACGAGAAGGTCGACCCGGCGCTGGCACCCGATCTGTGCCGCGACGGCGAGTGTTACGACGAAATCCTGGCGCGCCGGCTCGAGCGCGAGCTGCCCGGGGTCCGCGACAACACCGTGTTCGTGCTCCACATGATGGGCAACCACGGGCCGGCGTATTTCCGCCGCTACCCCGCCGCGTTCCGTCACTTCGTGCCCGATTGCGCGACCGCCGAGCTGCGCAACTGCTCGCGCCAGCAGGTCGTGAATGCATACGACAACGCGATTACCTACACCGACCACGTGCTGGCGCGGGTGATCGGTTCGCTGCATGAAGCGTCGGCGCGAATCGACGCCGCGATGCTGTACATCTCCGATCACGGTGAATCGCTGGGAGAAAATGGCCTGTACCTGCACGGGATTCCTTACGCCATCGCGCCCGAGCAGCAGACGCACGTGCCGATGATCGTGTGGTTGTCGCGCACGATGACCGACAGCGGCGACGTCAGCGCGCGCTGCCTGCGCTCGAAAGCGCACACGCCGCTGTCGCACGACAACCTGTTCCACTCCGTGCTCGGCCTGCTGGATGTGAGCACGGCCGCGTATCGCGACGACCGCGACCTGTTCGACGGGTGCCGCGGCGCGGCGTATCGCGCCGTCGTGCAGGCGGAACGGCGCTGAATGCCCGTCTTGCCCGAATGGCGCCGCCTCGTGTGGTGGCCCGGAATCGCGTTCGCGCTCGTGCTCGGCACGCTCGTGCTCGGCCACTTCGACCGTCCCATCGCGAACGCGCTGTTCTACAGCCCGGGCTCGGGCTGGCTGGGCGCGGGTGCCGGCAACTGGTGGGCGGACAAGCTCATCCACGACGCGGGGCGCTGGCTGCCGCGCGGGCTGGCCGCGGCCGCGCTCACCGGCTGGCTCGCTTCATACAAGGTAGTTTGGCTGGCGCGCTGGCGCCGCGAGCTCGCCTTCGTGTTCTTCGGCATGGCCTTGGTGATCGTCGTCGTCGGGCTGCTGAAGGAGGTCACGAATGTCGACTGTCCCTGGTCGCTCGCCGGTTACGGCGGCTCGCATCCCTACGTCCTGCTGCTCGGCGACCGGCCTGGCACATTGCCGCGCGCGGCGTGTTTCCCGGGCGCGCATGCGTCGTCGGGGTTCGCGCTGCTCGCGTTCCACTTTGCGCTGCGCGAACGCGCGCGCCGGGCGGCCAAGGTCGCGTTGTGGATCGCGGTCACCGTCGGCGTGATCTTCGCCATCGGGCAGGAGGCTCGTGGCGCGCACTTCCTGTCGCACGACATCACCGCCGCGGCGCTGGCCTGGTTCCTGTTGGCGTACCTCCATTCGAAGACGCTGGCATCGCAGCCGAAGCCCCTATAAATAGAGTCGGGCCAGTGAGAACGCGGCCATGCCGGCCGACAGACAGATGACGATGTTCCGCGAGAAACACAGGCAAACGCCCGAGGCAACCACGCCAATCAGCCGGGGATTGAGCGGCGAGACGTCCAGTCCGCCAGACGGCCCGTGCATGAGCACGTCCGGCACGATGATCGCGGCCAGCGTGCACACCGGCGCGTAGCGCAGCGCCACTTCCACCTTGTGACCCAGCCGGATGCGCGACCCCGCGAGCAGGAACGACGTGCGCGTGACGAACGTGGACAGCGCCAGCCCCAGGATGACGACGCCGAGCGCGATGCCAGTGACCGGATCGTTCATGCCGCCTCGACCCGTGGGGGATCGCGCCGCTGCCAGCTGTCGGCGAGCGTGGCCGCGATGATGCCGGCGAGCGTGCCGCAGAACAGCCCGAGCTTGAACGGCAGGCCGTGGCCCAACAACGCGATCACGGCCGCGAACACCGCACCGACCAGCGCGGGCCGGGCGTTGAGGCTCGGACCCACCAGCGCAACCAGCGCCAGGGTGCCGGTGAATTCGAGACCCCATTCCGTCGGCACATAGCTCGCGGCGACGATGCCGGCGATGGCGCTGACCTGCCACGTCATCCAGTTGTTGGCGCAGACGCCCGCGAACCATGCGTCGCGATGCCGTGCGGGCACGGCGTTTTCCTGCGCACGGCGCATGAACAGCGTGAAGGTGAAGTCGGTCATGAAGAATCCGAGCGCGGCGCGCCGGCCGGCGGGCTCATGCGCGAAATACGGACGCAAGGCGGCGCTGTAGATGACGAAGCGCAGGTTGGTGATGAAACCCGTGGCGATGATCACCCAGAGCGGTGCGCCGGCGACGATCAGCGGCAGCGCCGCGAGCTGCGCGGAGCCCGCGTAAACCAGCAGCGACATCGCAATGGCCCAGGGTACGGTGAGCCCGCCCTTCACCATGGCAACGCCGCTGATCAGGCCCCAGGCCGCGGAGCCCGGCAGCGAATGCAGGATGGCGCGCTGGCCCTCCCTGAACGCCGCGCGGCGCTCTGCTTTCCCGGCGTTCACCAGACGCCGGTGTTGGGCATCGAGATCCAGGGCTCGCGCGGCGGCAACGCGGCGTCCTTCTGCAGCAGCTCGATGGAGATGTTGTCAGGCGAGCGCACGAAGGCCATGCGGCCGTCGCGCGGCGGGCGGTTGATGGTGACGCCGTGTTTCTGCAGCCGCTCGCAGGCCGCGTAGATGTCGTCGACGGCATAAGCGAGATGGCCGAAGTTGCGTCCGCCGTCGTACGCCTCCGGCTCCCAGTTGTGCGTCAGCTCGACCTGCGCGGTACTGTCTCCCGGCGCGGCCAGGAAGATCAGCGTGAACTTGCCCTGCGGAAAGTCCTTGCGCGACAGCACCTCGAGGCCGAGCGCGTCGCAGTAGAACTTGAGCGAGGCGTCCACGTTCGTGACTCGCACCATGGTGTGCAGGTATTTCATGTCAGGCGCACTTCTGTTTGTTGTCGCGCAGCGGCAGCACGTCGTCGACGCCGCGGGGATGGAGGGAGCGCACGCGCCCGTTCTCATCGAGCCACACCGTGATCATCCGGTCGTACTGATCGTTCACGGTGCGCACGGTGCTGAGGACATAGGTCCACGCGGCGCCCGCGTTTTTACCGGTCTCGCCCGAGCGGTGCGTGGCATTGCCGAAGGTGGGATCCCCCATGAGCTTGCGCACCTCGGTGTGTGTCATGCAGCGCCTGACCTGCAGCGCGCCCGCGCGCATCTTGTCGGCGCGCGCGCCCACTGGATCGTGAGGACGCGCGGCCAGGCCGGCGCGAAATTCGTCGCGCGTGCGCGCGCCGAATCGTCCGATCGGGTCTTCCGCACTCGCCGCCGCGGCGAATGCCAGTCCGGCAAACAGACACGCCGCGAACCGGAACATCATCCGGCTCAGAACATCTCGCTCGCGCCGGGTGGCTTCACATCCACCTTCTTGCGCGACGGGATCCAGTCGCCGGTGATCATCGCTTCGTAAGGCTGACCCGGGCCGACCATCGGGTACACGCCCGCGTCGGGATCGATGATGACTTCGAGGAACGCGGCGCCCTTGAACGCGAGGAATTCCTCGATCACCCTGGGCACGTCGGCCTTCTTGTCGAGCCGCACGGCGTACTTGAAGCCGTCGGCCTGTGCGGCCTTGATGAAGTCCTTGGTGTGCAGCGTCTTTTCGGACGCCGACAGGCGGCCCTTGAAGAACAGCTTCTGCCACTGCTTCACCATGCCGTCGCCGTTGTTGTTCAACACGACGATCTTCACGGGCAGGTTGTAGGTAGTCGCCGTTTCCATCTCGCCGATGTTCATGCGGATGGACGCGTCGCCATCGATGTCGATGACCAGCTTGTCGCGCTGCGCGAACTGCGCGCCGATCGCGGCGGGCAGTCCGAAACCCATCGTGCCCATCGAGCCCGACGTGAGCCACAGGCGCGGGTTCCGGAAGTCGAAGTACTGCGCGGCCCACATCTGGTGCTGGCCCACGCCCGTCGAGATGATGGCATCGCCCTTCGTGAGCCGGTTGATCTCCTCGATCACGTAGTAAGGCTGGATCAGCTCGCTCTCGCGGTCGTAGTTCATCGCGAACTTCTGCTTCATGTCCGCGAGATAGGCCAGCCACTTCGAGCGGTCGCGCTTGAAGCCCGAGCGTTTGCCGTGCGCCGTGAGCATCGACAGCGCCTCGGGCAACATGCCGACGTGGCTCCACTGCACGCGCTTGACCTTGTTGATCTCGGCGCGGTCGATGTCGAAGTGCGCGATCGCCTTCGCGTTCGGCGCGAACTTCGCCGGCATGCCCGCGACGCGGTCGTCGAAGCGCGCGCCGATGGCGATCAGGAAATCGCAGTCGTCCACCGCGTAGTTGGCGAACGCCGTGCCGTGCATGCCGAGCATGCGCATCGACAGATCGCTGCGTGGTGTCCACCGCGCCGATGCCCATCAGCGTGGTCACCACGGGAATGCCGAAAGCCTCGGCGAACTCGCGCAGCTCGGCCGACGCGCCGCCGTTGATGACGCCGCCGCCGGCGTAGATCAGCGGCCGCTGCGACTCACCCAGCATCTCGAAGAAGTGGTTGGCCTCGGTGCCGTCGATGATGTCGGTAGACAGGGTCTCCAATCGCTTGCGGTAACCCGGCATCGGCAGCGTGCCCGAGCCCGCGAATTCGCCGCTCCAGTTCTGCACGTCTTTCGGAATGTCGATGACCACCGGCCCCGGCCGGCCCGTGCGCGCGATCTCGAACGCGGTGCGGACCGTGGCTTCAAGCTTGTTAGGGTCGGTGACGAGGAAGATGTGCTTCGCGACGGAGCCCATGATGGACGGCACCGGCGCTTCCTGGAACGCGTCGGAGCCGATGGCACTGGTGGGCACCTGGCCGCAGATCACGACGATGGGAATTGAGTCCGCCATGCTGTCGCGGATCGGCGTGACCGTGTTCGTGGCGCCCGGGCCCGAGGTGACGATGGCCACACCCACGCGGCCGCTGGCGCGCGCATAACCCGCCGCCATGAATCCCGCGCCCTGCTCGTTGGCCGGGACGATCAGCGGCATCTGCGCCTCGCCTTTCTTCGAACGCGCCTCGTTGTAGAGGAACACCGCGTCGTAGGTAGGCAGGATGGCGCCGCCCGAGTAGCCGAAAATCGTCGATACACCCTCGTCCGCCAATACCTGCACGATCATCTCGGCGCCGGTCATTTTCTGACCCGCGAGCGGATGGCGGATGGAGGGCTCGGCGGCCTTCGCGGAAGCGCTCAGGTCACGGATACTCGTTGATTTCACGGGGGGTTTTGCCATAGGTGGCACGAGCCTAGCATTTTGTATTCCGAGCGCAAACCGCTATCCTGCCCACCGTGTTCGCCGAAGCAAAATCCTTACAAAACATGCGTCATATCATCGCCATCCACCTGCAGAACGAGGCCGGCGCACTCACTCGCGTGACGGGGCTGTTCAGTACCCGCGGTTACAACATCGAGTCGCTGTCGGTTGCGGCCACGGATGACCCGTTGGTATCGCGCGTCACTCTGGTGACCAAAGGCGCGGACGGCGTGATCCTGCAGATCGTCAACCAGCTCAACAAACTCATCGACGTGGTCGCGGTGGAAGACCTGACGCGGGGCGAACACATCGAGCGCGAGCTCGTCGTGCTCAAGCTGCGCGTCGAGCCGCAGCTGATCGACTCCGTGCGCGGTTATGTCGTGCGCGCGGGCGGCCGCGTGCTCGAGCCGTCGCCGGAAGGCTTCGTCGTCGAGCTCACGGCTTCCGAGGCCGAGGTCAACCAGTTCGTGAAGGATCTGGGCGAGCGCACCGAGCTCGTGGAAGTAGTTCGGTCGGGCGCGCTGGCGGTCGGGCGCAATGCGCGCGCGCTGCACGTAGTCAGGTAATCAATTCGTTAGTTAGTCGATTGCCCGAGCGCCCGGATCGTGTCGCGCGGCTCCCCAACCCGGTGTCGGCGTTCGCCGGCATCGTGCCTACCGATGCTCCTCCTGCGCGGCCGGCTGCAATTCGCACTCCGGCCCGGCAACTTTCCCCCTGAAGGCGAATCCAAACCCGGACCGTCCGATACATCGGTCCCAAGTATGCTCGAGGCATGAACCGCAAGAACCCGCTCTGGCTGATGACCCTGCTGCTCGCTGCCGGCGGCAGCCACGCCGCCGACGCCGTCGCGAATTCCACGAAGAAGCTCGACGCCTATTTCGACGGGCTGCAGCAACAGGGGCTCGTCAACGGATCCATCGCGATTTCCGAGCGTGGCACCGTGCGCTACAAACGCTCGATCGGTTTCGCATCCATCGACAACGGCATTCCGCAGGAAGCCGACGGCGGCACGCGTTACCGCATCGGCGCCGTGACCCGGATATTCACGGCCGCGCTGATGCTGCAACTCGCCGAGGGCGCCACGATCACGCTCGACAACAAGCTCGCGGAGTTCTACCCGGACCTGCCGGAAGCCCTCAAGATCAGCTACCGCGACCTCCTGCAGCAGCGCAGCGGGCTCACCAACTACACCGAGGCGAAGGATTTCGAAACCTGGCGCACCACGCCGCGCTCGCATGCCGAAATGCTGAAGGTGATCGCCGATGGCGGTGTGAAGTTCCCGCCCGGTGAACGCATCGACGTCGGCGACACGAACTATCTACTGGCGGGCTACGTGATCGAGAAGGTCCGCGAGCGCTCGTACGACGAGATCCTGCTGCGCCAGATCGCCGGCAAACTCGGCCTGGCCCGCACCTACTACGCCGGCACGGGTGCGCCAGTCTCGCTCGAAGCCGTCTCGTACCAGTGGACGCCGGAGGGATGGCGTCCCCTCACCGATACCGATCCGTCGGTCGACGGTGGCGCGCGCGGGGTGGTATCCAACGCCAACGACCTCGTGGCGTTCATGGACGCCCTGTTCGCCGGGAAGGTCGTCTCGAAGTACAGCCTCGGCAACATGCGCGGCGAGGATGGCGCGCCGGGGATGGGCCTGCGGCCGGTGGAAGTCGGCGGGCACTCCGGCTTCGGCGAAAGCGGCCGCATCGAAGCGTTCGATGCCGCCGTCTATCATTTTCCCGGCGAGAAGATTTCGATCGCCTGGACCGGCAACGCGTCGCGCGTGCCGATGGATCAGATCCTCGACGACGTGATGAAGCTCATCCCGACGGCAAGATGACCGAAGCGCCGGTGGTCTTGCGACTCTCGAGGTCGCGATGCGCCTGCGCCGCGTCCTTCAGTTTGTAGCGCTGGTGAATCTGCACCTTCACCCATTTCTTCTTCACCACCGTGAACGTCTCGCGCGCCACGGCCTCGAGGTCCGCTCGGGTCGCGGTGTAGTCGTACAACGTCGGGCGCGTGACGAAGAGCGAGCCGCGCTTCACGAGCTCCGCCGTCGAGAAGGGCGCCACCGGGCCCGAGGCATTGCCGTAACTCACGAGCAGCCCGCGCCGCCGCAGGCAGTCGAGCGATTCGATGAACGTGTCCTTGCCGACCCCGTCGTAGACCACGTGCGCGCCCAGACCCTTCGACAATTTCTTCACGGATGCCGCGATCGGGTCGCGACCGCGCACCAGCACATGTCTGCAGCCGTTCTTCTTCGCGAGTTTCGCCTTCTCGTCGCTCCCGACGATGCCGATGACGGTGGCACCCAGCGCCTTGCCCCACTGCGAAACGATGAGCCCGACGCCACCCGCCGCCGCGTGCACGACGATGAAGTCGCCGCGCCTCACCTTGTACGTGTGCCGCAGCAGATAACAGGCCGTCATGCCCTTGAGCATGAGCACCGCCGCCTGCTCGTCGGTAACGCCGGCCGGAATCTTCACGACGCGATCCGCGGGCACGTTGCGCACTTCGCAATACGAGCCCGGCTTGTTGTGCACGTAGGCCACCCGGTCGCCGACGCGCAGCGCGCGCACCTTCTTTCCCACGGCCGCGACGGTGCCCGCGGCTTCGCGACCCAGCCCCGCGGGCATCTCCTGTGGATAGAGTCCCGAGCGGTCGTAGACGTCGATGTAGTTGAGGCCGATCGCGGTGTGATGGACCTGCACTTCGCCCGGCGCGGGTGCGGGCACGTCGACGTCCTCGAGCCGGAGGACTTCGGGTCCTCCGGCTTCCACGATGCGGATGGCTAGTGGCATGTCATGGAGAGTAACCGCGCTCGCCATGCTCCGCGAGATCGAGACCTTCGGTCTCCTGCTCTTCCGCGACGCGCAAGCCGAACACCCCGTCGAGCACCTTGAGGATCACCCAGGTGAGTGCCGCGCACCACAATGCGGCGCACACTACGCCGAGTGCCTGCACGCCGAGCTGCGCCGCGATCGACTTCTGCACCGTGAAGCCCGATCCACCCAGCGACACCGCGGCGAACACACCGGTAAGCAGCGTGCCCAGCACGCCGCCCACGCCGTGCACCGGCGAGACGTCGAGCGTGTCGTCGATCTGGAGCCGGCGCTTCAGCAACTGCGTCGCGAAGAAGCACACCGTGCCCGCGGCGAGCCCGATCGCCACGGCGCCGAGCGGGCCCACGAAGCCCGATGCAGGTGTGATCGTGCCCAGGCCCGCGACCATGCCGGTGACGACACCGAGCATCGACGGCTTTCCGTACTTCTTCCATTCGACCAGCATCCAGGCCAGCGCGCCCGCCGACGCACCCATGTGCGTGGTGAGCATGGCCATGCCGGCCGAGCCGTTCGCGGCCAGCGCACTGCCCGCGTTGAACCCGAACCAGCCGACCCAGAGCATGCCCGCGCCGGCGACCGCGTACGGCAGGCTGTGCGGCGCCATCGCGGTGTGCGGAAAGCCGCGCCGTTTCCCGAGCACCAGCGCGCACACCAGCGCCGCGACGCCGGCGCTCACGTGCACCACGATGCCGCCCGCGAAGTCCATGACGCCGAGCTGCGCGAGCCAGCCGCCGCCCCAGACCCAGTGCGCGATCGGTACGTAGACGAACAGCAGCCACAGCACGGTGAATCCCAGCACCGCGGAGAAGCGCATGCGCTCCGCGAAACCGCCGATCACCAGCGCCGGCGTGATCACCGCGAACGTCATCTGGAACATGAAGAACACGGTTTCCGGAATGGTGCCCGACACCGCGTCGCGCGAAACATTCAGCAGGAAGGCCTTGTCGAGGCCGCCGATGAAGGCCTGCCAGCTGCCGCCGTCACCGAACGTGAGTGGATAGCCGACCGCGAGCCACAGCAGCGAGACGACGCAGGTGATGGCGAAACACTGCATGAGGATCGAGAGCACGTTCTTCGACCGCACGAGACCGGCGTAGAAGAGCGCGAGTCCCGGAATGGTCATGAAGAGAACGAGCGCGGTGGCTGTAATGAGCCAGGCCGTATCGCCGGCGTTCGCCGCGGGCGGCGCCTGCTCCTGGGCCTGCGCGAGTAACGGACACAGCAGGAAGCCGAGTGCCGCCGGCACCCGGAAGATAGAGACACGCATTTTTCCACCCCTCGTCGAACGGCGGGAAGGCGCCGTTTTCTCAATCCACGTGCGGGCTCCTGCCGCTGTCAGGCAGCGGAGCCTTTGTCTTCATTTCAATGGAAAGCGCCCGTTCACTCTCGTGACGGGCGCGCGATGCAATACGTCGCGAGCTTTTTACAGCGCCGAATTGTCGGTTTCACCCGTGCGAATGCGGATGACGCGATCGATATCGGTGATGAAGATCTTGCCGTCGCCGACCTTGCCGGTCTTGGCGGCCTTCAGGATCGCCTCGACCACTTGGTCGACGAGATCCGAACGCACGGCCACTTCAATTTTGGTCTTGGGGACGAAGTCGACGACGTATTCGGCGCCGCGATAGAGCTCGGTGTGGCCGCGCTGGCGACCAAAGCCCTTCACCTCCGTCACCGTCATGCCGGAAACGCCAATCTCCGACAGCGCCGCACGCACGTCGTCGAGTTTGAAAGGCTTGATGATGGCGGTGACCAATTTCATTTCTTTTCTCCCAATTCTTTAGTGCCAAATCTTTCTATAGAAGTCGGACGCCGACACCGGCGAGCGCCTTAATCGCAGTGCACCTTCCGTGCCAGTATCCCGAAAGCCCAACATAGCGGCAATTTCGGTATTGCCCGCCCGGTCGGTCAGTTTCATGGCACTAATTTAGCGCGCCTGTTCTTCCGCCGCCCAACAATGGTGCGTAGCCTTGTGGAACCGATCCCCCAACGGTCCTGGGGCACCCACACTTATTAATGGCTCAGAGGGTCACGACGATCTTGCCGATGAACTGCCCGGAGCGAAGTTGCGCCACAGCGGAGTCAAGTTGGGAAAGTGGATAAACGCGGTCGATGACCGGCTTGATCCGGTGCTTCAGCATGAAGGCTTCCAGGTTGCGCAGCTCGGCGCGCGACCCCACCGCGATGCCCACTGCGCGCGCGGTCTTTGCCACCAGCGTGACGGCCGGAAACTCGCCGCCGTATCCCGTGACCCCGCCGATCACCGCGATGGTGCCGAGGTCCGCCAGGCATTCCGCCGATTGGGCGATGGTGCCCTTGCCGCCCACCTCGACGACGACGTCCGCGCCGTGGTCGTCGGTGAGCTCGAGCACCTCCGCACCCCATTTGGGCGTGGTCTTGTAATTGATCGTGTAGTCCGCGCCGAGCTGGCGCGCGCGCTTGAGCTTGTCGTCCGAACTGCTGGTGACGATGACCTTCGCGCCCACGGCGTGTGCGATTTGCAGCGCAAAGGTGGAGACGCCGCCCGTGCCTTGCACGAGCACGATCTTTCCGGGCCCCGCGCGACCTTCGGTGACGACGGCGCTCCACGCCGTGAGCGCCGCGGTCGGCAGCGTCGAGGCATCCACGAAACTCATGCCCTCCGGGATGGGGACCAGCGCCGTCTGGTCGACGGCGACGTACTCGCCGAACACGCCGTCCATGGTCGAGCCCAGCGAACCTTTGAGGTTCTCGGGCTTGGGCGGGCCGGCGTTCCAGTTGCGCCAGTACATGCTGGTGACGCGCTGGCCGATCCTGAACTCGTTCGCGTCTGGCCCGAGTGCCACGATTTCTCCGGCGCCGTCCGACGCGGCGATCATCCCCGAACGGTCACCACGGGTTTCCGCCGCGTTTTCGATTTCGCCGCGGTTGAGCGAAATCGCGCGCATGCGCACGAGGACCTGGCCGCGCTTGGGCTTCGGTACCGGCGCTTCGACCGTCGCCAGCCGGTAGCCGGTGCCGTTGGTGATTTTCTGGTAGATGACCTTGCGCGTGGTGGCCGGCAACGGCGCCGAGTCAGCAGGGATGGAGGCCGCGACGCACGCGATGGCGGAGAGAATGATCAGGGAGTGTCGTAACGTCATGGCACTTCGGGTCCGCGGGTGTAGTAAAGGTGCATTGTGAATCCACCGGATGAAACGTTCACGCGGCAATGCGTCGTCGTGGTCGGCGGCGGCCAGGCCGCGGCGCAGGCCGTGGAGACGCTGCGCAAACGTGGCCATACGGGGCGATTGATCCTGATCGGGGATGAGGCGCTGTTGCCGTATCAGCGTCCACCACTGTCGAAGAAATACCTGGCGGGGACATTCGAGCGGGATCGGCTGCTGTTCCGGCATGCGGATCACTACGCGGAGCATGCGGTGGATGTGCGGCTCGGATTCGCCGCGGTGTCGATCGATCGCGCGCGGCGGCGGGTGGAGATCGCGGATGGAAGCTCGGTCGAGTACGACCGCCTGCTGTTGGCCACGGGCTGCCGCCCGCGGTTGTTGCCGCTGCCGGGAGCCGAGCTGGCGGGTGTGTACTACCTGCGCAACGTGGCCGATGTGGACCGGTTGCGGTCCGAGCTGGTGGCGGGCCGGCGCGGCGTGATCATTGGCGGCGGCTACATTGGCCTGGAGGTGGCCGCGACGTGCCGTGAAGCGGGTGTCGCCGTGACGGTGCTCGAGGCGGCGGACCGGCTGATGGCGCGCGTCGCCGCGCCCGTGGTGTCGAAGTTCTACGCCGATGAGCATGCGCGGCATGGCGTCGATGTGCGCTGCGACGTGCGGCTTGAATCCTTGGTGCCGGGTCGGGAAACCGGGAAACGCCGGACGTTTTCCCGGTTTCCCGACCCGGCACCGAACGCGTCGCGGCGGTCAGGCTGGCCGACGGCACGGACGTGCCGGCGGACTTCGTGCTCGTGGCGATCGGTGTCGAACCCTGCGACGCGCTGGCGCGCGACGCGGGCCTCGACTGCGACAACGGCATCGTCGTGGACGAGTTTTGCCGCACGTCGGATCCGCACATCTGGGCCGCGGGCGACGTCACCCGCCACCCGAGCCCGCACTACGGCGCGCGCGTGCGCCTCGAATCCGTGGACAACGCCTTCGAACAAGGCACGAGCGCGGCGCTCAACATGCTCGGCCTATCTACTGTGCACGACAAGGTGCCGTGGTTCTGGTCCGACCAGTACGATCTCAAGCTCGTGATCGTGGGGCTTGCGACCGGCCACGACGAGCTGGTCATGCGCGGCGATCCCGCGTCGCGCGCGTTCAGCGTGTGTTACCTGCGCGGCGGCGAGCTCATCGCGGTGGAGACGGTGAACCACACCAAAGACCAGATGGCCGCGCGCAAGATGATCCCGGCGCGCGCGCGGCCCGACCGCGCGAAACTCGCGGATGGCGCGATCGCGCTCAAGGATTCGGCCTGACTCTCAGACGCCGACACGCGCTCGACCGGCAAGCAACTGCATTTCCCACGCGAAGGCAACGCCGCTCGCACCGCCATGCTCGGCAAGAACCCCCGCGAGACCAGCCGCGGTATTTTCGCGCGCCCAGTCGCGTTGCCATTCAGCCACTGCCGCCATCCACGTGATCGGCACCGCCCCTGCGGCAGCCATGCGACGCACCGCCATGTCGTGCGCTTCCGCGGAAACACCGCCGGACGCATCGGTCACGATGAATACGTCGTAGCCCTCGGCGAGCGCGTGGATCGCAGGCTGGCGAGACAGATCTCGGTCCACAGCGCGGCAAGCACCAGTTGTTTTCGCCCCGTCTTCTTCACCGCGTCAACCACGGCTTGTCCTGCCACGTGTTGATGGAGGTGCGATCGATGGGCTTCTGCTCGGGGTAGACGTCCTGCAGCCCCTTGATCAGATAGCCGCCGCGTTCTTCGATGACGGTCGTGAGAATCGTCGGGATGTCGAACACCTTCGCCGCCTTCGCCAGGGCGATCACGTTGTTGACGATCATCGTCGGCTCGTGACTGTGCAGGTTGGCGAACTGGTACGGCTGGTGGTCGATCAATACGACGACGCTATCTTGCGGGCGAAGCAACGCGTCAAGACCTGTCTTGGCGGGCATGTGAATTCCTTGAAGGTTGGTGGTTCGATCGGTTGGCGCGTGGAGGCCCTGGGCCAGGCCTCAGGCCGCGACCGGCAGCGCCGCGACTGATGCGATGTCGAGCTTCGCCTGCGTGAGCGACGCGGCGCGCGCTTCGGGGCCGAAGCCGATCTTCTCGGCGCGCACGAACGTCACGTCGGTGAGGCCGATGAATCCCAGCAGGTGCCGCAGGTACGGCTCCTGGAAATCGATCGCGCTCGCCGGGCCTTCGCTGTACAGCCCTCCGCGACTCTCGATCACGATCACGCGTTTGCCAGTGACCAGGCCCTTCGGACCCGCCGCCGAGTACGAGAAAGTCTCGCCCGCGCGCAACACGTAGTCGAACCAGGAGCGCAGGCTCGTCGTCACGCCGAAGTTGTACATCGGCGCACCGATCACGATGGTGTCGGCCGCGCGCAGCTCCGCGATCAGCTCATCCGAAAGCACGCGCGCCTTCAGCTCGGCCGGCGTCACCGGCGTGCCGCGCACGCCGTTCAACGTGTCCACCGTCAGATGCGGCACCGGGCTCTCACCCAGATCGCGGCGCACGACTTTGGCGAACGGGTTGAGCTCGAGCAGGCTCGCGACCGCGTCTTCGACCAGCGTGCGGGACACCGACCCTTCGCGGGCGGCGCTGCTGTTGATGACCAACAATGACTTCATGGGCCTCTCCTTTTCTGTTGATTCCCGTCTTCGTTGAATGCATCTTCGTGTTCCCGGAATCGCGCTAGTAGCCCCATAAACTGCGACGCGGCGTCGCATAAATCGGAACACAAGCATGGAAATTGAGGATATTCAGGCCTTTGTGGCCGTTGCCGACGCCGGTGGACTGACCCCCGCCGCCGGCGGCTGGGCGTGAGCAAGTCCATCGTCAGCCGGCGAATCGCCCGGCTGGAGAAATCACTGAAGTCGCGGCTGCTGACTCGCACCACGCGCGGCGCCGCGCTCACCGAAGCCGGCGCGACGTTCCGCGATCACGCCATTCGCATCGCGGCCGAGGCGGACGCCGCGCGCGATGCCGTGTCATCGGATGGGAAGGTGCGCGGTCGATTGCGCGTGGCGATGCCGTTGTCGTTCGGGCCCACGCAATTCGCCCCCGTGCTCGCCGAACTCGCGAGCCGGCATCCCGAGCTCGAGATCCAGGCGTCGTACAGCGATCGGCGCGTGGACCTGGTCGCGGAAGGATTCGACGCCGCCATCAGACTGGGATTGCTGGAAGACTCGAGCCTGATCGCGCGACGTATCACGACGTTCGGCGGACGGCTGGTGGCAAGCCCTGCCTATCTGCAAAAGCACGGTACACCGCGCTCGCCGGACGACCTGCCCGCGCACGCGGCCATCAACCGGATCAACGACGAGTGGCCACTCTTGCACGACGGCAAGACGATCACCGTGCGGCCGCACGCGCGCTTCACCGCGGACAACGGCGCCGCGCTGGTCCCGGCCGTGCTCGCGGGGCTCGGCATCGCGTTGCTGCCGGACTTCCTGATCGGGCAGCACGTGGAAAGCGGCGCGATGATCACGCTGTTGCCCGACTACCCGATGCCCGAGGCCGGGGTTTACGTGGTGCGTCCACCGGGCGGCAGCGCATCGTGCAAGGTGCGCGCGCTCATCGACATCATGCTGGAGAAGTTCGGCGACAAGGCCTGCCCGGTGCCGCAGGCGCCGGGTGATGGCGCGAATCGTTGAGCGGGGAGTGTCTGTCGTTACAGCAGCAGTTGCCAATACGCGACGTCAACCCATCGGTCGTGCTTGAACCCGACCTGGCGAAATGTGGCGACTCGATCGAACCCCAACTTCTCATGGAGTGCAACGCTCGCATCATTTGGCAACGCCGCTCCGCCAATGGCCACATGCATGCCTTGCGTACGCAGGATGGATAAGAGCTCGGAATAGAGTTTCGTCCCGACGCCGCCACCTTCGCGCCCGTTCTCGAGATAGATCGTGGTCTCGACTGCGAAGCGATAGGCGCTGCGCGCCTTCCACTTGTTCGCATAGGCATATCCAACAATGGCACCCTCGCTCTCCGCGACCAGCCAGGGAAGAGACGCTCCCTGCACTTCGGACACGCGCGTCGCCATGACTTCCGCCGACACTGGCTCTTCTTCGAATGTGATGACCGTGTTCTCGATGTAGTAGTTGTAGATGCGTGCGAGCGCTTCCGCATCCGTCGCCAAGGCCGAACGCACGTTGACGTTCATGATGAAGCCTGATCGCCGAGCTGAGCGCCGCGACGGCGCAGCCGCCGCAATGCAAACACGACAATGGAAAGAACCGCGCTCCAGAACACGAACATCAATGCGAACGAGGGTATGAGAGTAACCAGCGGATCGACGCTGGAGAACGTGGGTGTCCAGCCAAACAACCCGAGCGGGGTCAAATAGACGAACCAGGAGATTGAAACCACGTCGCCAAGAATGCCGGGTGTCGAGATGGCGAAATACTGATAGAGCGCGAGGGGCAGAACAATCGCCGCGAGCCAGACCAGCGAGAGACAGCACGCAATGAAAACGGTCTTCGCGGTATTCGATGCACGCATCACAACATGCCTTCCACCAGCGGCAGCAAGCGTGAGTCCTCCAGGGCCGCCACGCGATGGCCCATCCCGGCCATGTATTCCTGGTTGGAAGCAAACGCCAGGAACGCGGCCGGACTCTCCTGGCTGACGAGCATTGCCACGTCCCATCGTTCCTCGCTCGGGCCTATGAGCAATCGCCCTCCGCGTCCGATGAACGTGACTGCGCCCCCGGCCTTCTCCAGGAACGGTTGTGTGTGAGCCATATACAGTCGATACGCCGCTTCTCCGGAGATTGGCGTCTCGGGCGCAATAGCAGGAGTTGCGGAGTAGTCAGCCGTGGCGCGAAACCGCAGCAGATTGAGCATGACGACACGACCAGCAATGCCGCGTGAAAAATACTCGCGACCGGCCTGCTGGGTTGGCTCGAGGTACGTTTGAACGGAATTCATGCTGACACGCTCCCGGAGGACTAACGATTGATCTGTGCGCCGGAGACGTGGCGGATACCTCCTATCCCGGCAAGCCGGCAATAGGACGCGCCAGTAGCAATCCAGTTCGTGGCGACCTCTTCAAGTTTCACCATGCAGCTGCGGCGGTTATTGCTGCGGAGGAACAGCCGCGGTTGCCGTCGCGTGAACGGCGAGCCTGCCATCGGCACCCCAGAGCCTGGCCTCCAGGAAAACAACTTGCTGGCCGGCCCTTACGATCAGCCCTTCTCCTCGGCATTCACCGACTTTCAATGGCGCCACAAAACTGCTCTTGATCTCGAGGGTGGGCAGCCACTGCCTGGTCTTCGCGTATGCGGCCACCGAGACGAGAACATCCACCATGGCGACAGCGAACCCGCCTTGCACATTGCCAAAGTGATTCTTGAACGCGGGTTGCGGCGCAAACCGCAAGATGACTCTGCCGACATCGAAGTCCGCCTCTTCGATCGTGAACGGCGTGAGTGCGGCGCAGTCGGGTGTCGGCTGACTGCTGAGCGCGCGCTGAAGTTCCTGTGCGGCGGTCGACATGGTCGAAAACCTCCTGGGCGACCTCAGTTCAAGGGGTGCAGCATGGTATTGAAAAGGTACTGGCTATCGAAGTCGGTCCGATCGCCCGCCTTCTTGTCCTTCACGGGTTGCAACCGCGCCGACAGCGGCTTCTTCCACTTCCACGCCAGCGCCGCGACATCGCTGAAGATCTTCACGAGGCGTTCTTCGCTCACGTCGCCCGGGAGCGGAACGGTATCCAGGCCCGTGCCGCACACCGCCGAATACGCGAGGACGGAATCGATGTCATAGGTGTTCTCGGCCCAGCGCTGCGCGAGAAGTTTGTCTTCCATCACGGGCAGCATGAGTCCGGAGTAGCCGACCTGCTTCACCTTCACCGCCTTGACGGCCGTGGTGATGGCGAGCGCCGCGGTCATGGTGCCGTTCGCGCCAAACTTCGCGCCCGTGTAGCGCTCGATGGCGTCGCCGATCGAAGCATCACCCAAGGGCGCCGGCGTCGGATCCACGCCGGCGAAGCTCCAGCCCGTCGACCGGGCAACGGCTTCGCCGACTTCCTCACCCACCTTCGAGTGGATAGTGAGCTGCCGGGTGAGTTCGGCGACCGACGCAGCGAAATCACCACGCGTCGCAGCCGAACACCTGCTGCACGACATTGGCACCCTCGAAACCCAACGAGAACTGTTTGCCGGCGCCGGTGTGATACGCACCCGGGTAGAACGGCCCGAGGGGCGCGAGCATCGCGGTGGCCGTGAACTGGAAGTTGCCCTGGCTGCGCGGCGTGTTGTCGGTGAGATGGCGCACCAGCTTCGCGGACTCCCGGATCGTCTTCCAGTGGATGCCGTCGTCACCCGCGATGATCGCGCTCGCGTTGATGACGCGGAAATGTCGTGAGGATTTTGGCGAGCAGTTGCATTGCCGCCGGATCATCCGTGTCGCGAATCATGGCCGGACCGACGTTCGGCATGAAGCCCTGCTTCTGCGACAGGTCGTCGAACGACTTCATGAATGCGAACGCGTCCTTCTCGGACAAACCCTTCACGAGCTCGGAGAATGGTTGAGTGACGATCCGAACGGTTTGCGTCTCGTAGCCGCGCCTGGCGAACTCGGACTTTGCGGCGTTGAGGACCTTCATCGCGTCGTCGAGCTGCATCTGGTAGTTCGATTGGTCGATGCGCACGAAAGCCGTGATGGCGCGGACGTTGGGCTTGGCCGCGTGCCGCCGCCTGCGCCGCCGAGGCGGCGAATACGAAGAGCACGATTATCGCGATGAAGCGGTTCATGAAGTGTAGTCAGCCACGCCTGAGCTCCCTTTGCCAACCCTGAACGATCTTATAGCCGCGACCAGCAAGCGGCCCGATGATGTGATTGAGGTGCGATTTGGAATGCGCGAAAAAAGTGACCATGTCATGGTGGTCCGCGTAGATGACGAAAGGTTTCGGTGTGGGGACACATACGAAGTCCGGACCATCCCAAAGCGCCGCGACCAGCAAAGTTTGTGCTTCCTGCGCCGACTGCGCCGTAATCGAAACACCGTGCGTGAGTTCGGTACCCGCTGGGCAGAGTTCGTTCAGCCGCTTCGTATCGAAGATCACGGCGGCGATCGTGATCGTCGCCGCCTCGAGATCTCCGTGAGCCTCGATGATTCTTGAGACAAACTCGTCCAGATCGGTGGCCTTCGGCCGCTCGACGGTCTGCTGAAATCGCCACGGCGTTCGGCAAAACTTCTTGAGCGCACCGGGTGTGAGTGTGACGATCATCATTGCGCGCCGATTTCGAGCCGATTCGCCCTGCGCCGAAAGGTATACCGCAAGTTCGACAAACACACGCCCCTCGCCGGTGCGGCGGTGTCTTCCGCGCGTTAACCCGCTGAATCTGTTTGGCCGAAAACACTTACGACAAATCGCAGTTGCAATCGCTACTACAACTGTCATAGAGTCGACCACAGTCGTAGTGAAGGAGCGATCGTGGCAGAGCCGAAACTAAGCGCCCTCGAGCTGAAGATCATGAACGAATTGTGGAGCCGCGGTGCCTGCTCCATTCGCGAGATCCACGAGGCCGTGTCCAGGCGCGATCGCCCCGCCTACACCACCGTGCAGACCATGATCTACCGCCTGGAAACCAAGGGCGCGGTGCGACGCACGAAGAAGATCGGCAACGCTCATGTTTTCGAAGCGACCACGTCGCGGGCCTCGGTTCAGTCGCGGCTCGTGAAGGAATTGCTCGGCCTGTTCGGCGGCAGCGCAACGCCGCTCATGGCGCACCTGGTCGAGACGGGGAAGATCACGCGCGAGGACATCGACGACGCGGCCAAGCTGCTACGCACGCACGCGGGCAAGGACATGAGCAAGGAGAAGGCGGGATGACTTCCGCGCTGCTCGACCACCTGTGGCAGTCGACGCTGTTCTGCGGCGCGGTGTGGTCGGTGACGCTCATCCTGCGCGGCAACCGCGCCGCCGTGCGTCACGGGTTGTGGGTGGCGGCTTCGGTGAAGTTCCTGGTCCCGTTCTCCGCGCTGTTCTCCGCCGGCGCGTACGTCAGTTTCGCGACGCCGGCCGACGCCGGCCCCCCGATGTTTGGCGAGGCCGCACAAGTCGCGGCGCCGGTGGTGTCACCGGCGCTTTCTATTCTCGAGGCCACCGCGCCGCACGCGCCCGCCCTGCTCCCCGGTCTGTGGGCACTGTGGCTGATCGGCGCGGCAGTGGTCGCGTTGCGCTGGGCCCGCGCGTGGCGCGCGGCCGAACTCATTACCAGGGCGGCGCGGCCGGTGCCGGGCGCGCCAGCGGACGTGCGCGTTTCCGATGCCGATATCGAACCGGCCGTTGCGCGGGTTTTCCGTCCGGTGGTGCTGCTGCCGGTCGCGCTGCTCAGGAGGCTCACGCCCGCGCAGCTCGATGCCATCGTGGCGCACGAACGCGAACACATCGCGCGGCGCGACAACCTCACGGCGCACTTCCAGCGTTTCGTCGAGGTGCTGTTCTGGTTCTTCCCGCTGGTGTGGTGGATAGGCCGCCGCCAGGTCGACGAACGCGAGCGCGCCTGCGACGAGGGCGTGGTCGATCACGGGCACGATCGCGCGGCCTATGCCGAAGGCATCCTCGCGGTTTGCCGCCACGCCTTTTCGGCCACTCGCTCATCGGCCACGTCATCGGCGCTGTCGGGCGACCTCACGACACGCATCCGCGAAATCCTGGGTTCGGCGCAGCCGCGCGCGCTCGGCGCTCTCAAGGCCGCCGCGTTGTCGATCGCTACGATTGCGGTGGCTGCCGGGCCACTCGCGGCCGGAGCGGTCGACGACGCGGCGCGCCGTCACGTCAGCCTCACGAACAACGCGCGTCTGCTCGACAACGCCGTCGTCTACATCCGTCCGACCAACGACGGCATGTTCTCCTCCGACTCCTTCGGCGCCGACCCGCACGGCGTCACGATCCGCAACAGCTCGCTGCGCGACCTCATCGCCACCGTTTACGGCGTGAAACGTTCGAACGTCAACGGAGGCGGTGACTGGCTCGACACACCGCGCTATGAAATCCGCGCGGTGGTGCCCGAGTCGCTCGATGACCCGGACCATCTCGACCCCGGCGCCATGCGCGGCCTCGTCAACAAACTACTCGCCTCGCGTTTCGACCTGGAGATCCACGTCAACCGGCAATGCCAGGACCCCTGTGGTCGTGTCACGCCGTTGGCTCCCGCCAGCTCCCTGTAGGCGCCATGCTAGCGGCGCTGGTCGATCATCTCTGGCAATCCGTCCTCGTGTTCGTCGTGTTGTGGCTCGGCGCCGTCCTGGCGCGCGGTGGCGCCGCGCGCGTGCGCCTGTGGATCTGGCGCATCGCGGCGCTGAAGTTCGTCATCCCTTTCGGTGTCTTGTTTGCGGTGGGTGGATGGCTCGGGTTCCCGGTGAGACACAGCGAGGAAACCGTGCCCGACTACATCGTCGAGCCGATCGCCGCGATGACGCCGTGGTTCACGCCCGCGCAGGCTGCCGATGCTTCCGTCCTGGCCCTCGCCGCCTGTATCGGCGTGTTGCTGCTGGCCTCCGCCACTTGCGCGTTCACGATTTTCAGACGTTTGGGCGTCGAGCACTGGCGCACTGCGAGTGAAGACCTGCGCCGGCGGCGCGATCCCGACGACATCGAGCCGGGCCTCGGCTTCGTGCGCGGCATGTTGTTCACTGCCGTGGCGCTGGCCGTGACATCGGGCCCGCTGATCGCGGGTGCCGTCGACGACCGGCTGTGGCGGCACGCGCTGCTGCTCGAGGATTCAGCGGCGCTGCGCAACGCGGTCGTGGCCATGAAGCCGGCGGCGCCGGGCATGGGGTCGCGCGTGCGCGTGCGTGCCACGAAAACCGGCGTCGTCATTCGCAACGCCACGATCCAGGACCTGGCGGGGCTCGCCTACGGCGTCAATCGATTCTTCGTGCGCGGCGAACACTTCTTCGAAAGCGGCGAAACCGACTGGCTGATCGACGTGCGCTACGACATCTCCATCGCGGGGACGATTCGCGAACCCGGCAGCTTCGACACCTACGCATTGCGACGTCCCGTCACGCGGATGCTGGCCGAACACCACGGCCTCGAGATCTACGTGAACAGCGAATGTCAGCCGCCCTGCGGGCGTTATGGCGTCGCCATGCCGGAGGAGAAGTTATGAGTCCGCGCCGAGTGGCGGGCCTGATCGCCTGCGCCTTGGCCACGTTTGCCGATGCTGGCGAGGCCGTATCCCCCGCACGCACCGAGCTCACGCGTCTGCTCGAGGCGTTAAACACCGGCGACCGCGCGGTGTACGAGCGATACGTCTATGCGAGGTTTGCACCCAAGAAGCGTGACTACGGCGCGGTGAATGGTGGCCTCGAGCAATTCAAGGAATCAGGCGGGTTCGACGTGCTCGAGATCAGCGAGCCCGCGCCCAATAACCTGCAGGGCTGGGTCCGTGCCCGCGATTCGGATGCGCTGCTGGAGTTGTTTTTCGTCATCGAGCCGAAGCCGCCGCACCAGGTCGTTCTGTTCAAGCTGAAGCCTGGAAATCCGCCCGACAGCTATTTCCCGAAGCGTTTGCCCGAGCCCGCGGCCATCTCCGCCGTGCGCGAAAATCTCACGCGCAAGGCAGCGGCCGACAAATTTTCCGGCGCCGTGTTGATCATGCGCGGCGGCAAGGTGCTGCTGCGCGAGGCGTACGGCCTGGCCGATCGCAGAAAGAAGATCGCGAACCGCATCGACACACGGTTTCGAATCTCGTCGGTTGGCCAGATGTTCACGGCGGTCGCGGTGCTGCGGCTGGTCCAGGACGGGAAACTGAAGCTCGAGGATCCCATCGGGAAGTACATCCCCGCCATCGCCGGCCGGCAGCTGGCCGGCGTGAAAGTCGGACCGTTGCTCTCGCATACGTCGGGAGCAGGCGAGGCGTTCAACTCGATGCACGACGAGAAACTCTCCGATATGCACTCGCACGCCGACTACGTGCAGGCATTTGGCGTCGACAAGGTTTGGAACCCGCCTGGCGCCTTCAACTACAGCGACCTCGGGTACATCCTGCTGGGTCGCGTCGTCGACAACGTCAGCGGCTCGGACTACTACCAGTACGTGCACGACGTGGTGTTCAAGCCGGCTGGCATGACGCGCACGGGCTCACTACCGGAGGACGTTGCGGTCGAAGGCCGGGCGACCGGATACGATCGCCCGGCAGGCACGCATCAATGGATTTCGGCGATGGACCGGATCGGTTACCGCGGCATGGCGCATGGCGGCGCGTACTCCACCGTCGACGACATCGCGCGATTCGTGACGGCGCTGCGCGCCAACAGGCTGCTCGACGAAGCGCACACGCGGCTGATGCTCGAGCCGAAGGTCCAGCGCTGGGAGGGCGAAAGCTACGGCTTCGCCACGACGACCCGCACCTACTGGTGGTTCGGCCACTGGATCGGAAACTCCGCCGCGGGCCACGGCATGAGCGCCGCCGTGTGGTTCTCGCCCGGCACCGACTACACGGTGATCGTGCTGTCGAACTTCGATGGGCCCATCGCACAGCAGGTGGGCGACTTCATCACGGCGCGGCTGCCGCTATAGTTTGACGAGCCCGGGCAGATCGAGCTGCCCGCGTCGCGCGACGCGGCGATCGAACAACCCCCACGCGCCTTCATCGCCGTGCCAGGCGCCGCCGGTCGCGGCCTTCGCGTATTCGGTGGCGCGCGTCTCGAAGAAGTTCGCGTGCTCGACGCCGTTCAACATGCGCGGTGAGCCAGGGCAGCGGATGTTCCTTCACGCCGTAGAGCTGCGGCAGGCCGAGCTGCTTCAGGCGCCAGTCGGCGATGTAGCGGATGTAGGCCTTGATCTCGGCGCGCCGAGAGGCCTTCGATCGGGCCCATCTCGAACGCGAGATCGACGAAGCGGTCCTCGAGCTTCACGACGGTGCGCGCGCAGTCGACGATGTCGTCCCGCACGGCCTGCGTCAGCGCGCCGGTTTCGCTGCGCGAACGTGTGGAACAGGCGGATGATGCCTTCGCAGTGCAGCGTCTCGTCGCGCACGCTCCAGCGACACCACCTGCCCCATGCCGCGCATCTTGTTGTGCCGCGGGAAGTTCAGCAGGATCGCGAAGCTCGCGAAGAGCTGCAGCCCTTCGGTGAAGCCGCCGAACATCGCGAGCGTGCGCAGCGATGTCGGCGTCGGTCTCGACGCCGAACGCCTGCAGGTAGTCGTGCTTGTCGCGCATGGCGGAGTAGTCCATGAACGCCGTGAACTCGCTGTCGGGCATGCCGAGCGTCTCGAGCAGCAGCGCATACGCGGCGATGTGCACGGTCTCCATGTTCGCGAACGCCGCGAGCATCATCTTGATCTCGGTGGGACGGAACACGCGCGCGTAGCGCTCCATGTAGTTGTCCTGCACCTCGACGTCGGACTGCGTGAAGAAGCGGAACACCTGCGTCAGCAGGTTGCGCTCGGCATCCGTGATGCGCGTTGTTCCAGTCCTTGCAGTCCTCGCCGAGCGGAATCTCCTCCGGCATCCAGTGGATCTGCTGCTGGCGGCGCCAGTAGTCGATGGCCCACGGATAGCGGAACGGCTTGTAGCTGCGCGCGACGGCGTGAGCAGGCCGGGCGCGTTGATCAGCTCGATCTGGTCGCGGGCTTGGCGATTACTGACATGACGAGGCACTCGTCGTATTTGTCGTCGTTCGGCTGTCGAGCGGCTTCGCGCGGCCAGGCGCGCGTGTTGTCGGCTTCGACGCCGGCGAAGCCCGCGCGCTGCACGCTCTTCGAGCGGCAGTAGTACAGCGACTTCACGCCGCGCTCCCATGCCGTCCAGTGCAGCATCAGCAGATCCCACTTGTGGATGTCGCTGCGCAGATAGAGGTTCAGCGACTGGCCCTGGCAGATGCAGCGGCGCGCGGTCGCCGGCGAGCTCGACGACCCAGCGCTGGTCGATCTCGAACGCCGTGCGGAACACGGCCTTCTCGTCGTCGCTCAAGCACTCGAGGTGCTGCACCGAGCCTTCGTGCGCGAGGATCGACTGCCAGGTGTCCTCGGTGTCGAGGCCCTTCGCCGCCAGCACCTTCTGCAGCGCCGGGTTGCGCACGCTGAACGAGCCCGACAGCGTCTTGTGCGTGTAGATGTTGGCGGGAATCGGCTCGATGCAGGCGCTGGTGCCGCCGCAGATCACGCGGATGCTGGCCGTCGGCGCGATCGCGAGCTTGTGGCTGAAGCGCTCCGGCACGCCGCGCTCGGCGGCGTCGGGACAGGCGCCGCGCTCTTCGGCGAGCACGCGCGACGCGGCATCGGCCTCGCGCCGCAGATGCTTGAACATGCGCAGATTCGCGGCGCGCGCCAGCGCGCTTTCGAACGGAATGCCGTTGTTCTGCAGACAGGAGTGAAACCCCATCGCGCCGAGGCCCACCGAGCGCTCGCGCGTCGCCGAGTATTTCGCGGCGTCCATCGACGCCGGCGCGTGGTCGATGAAGTCCTGCGAGCACGTTGTCGAGCATGCGCAGCACGTCTTCGATGAAGCGCGGCTTCGGCGCTCCATTGTCCCAGGTCTCGAAGTTCACCGACGACAGGCAGCACACGGCGGTGCGCGCGCGTCCCAGATGATCGCGGCCCGTCGGCAGCAGGATCTCGCTGCACAGGTTCGACTGGCGCACCTTGAGCCCGAGCTCGCGCTGATGCGGCGCGAGCTGCTGGTTCGCCGTGTCGACTGAACAGCAGATACGGCTCGCCGGTCTGCAGCCGCGTTTCGAGGATGCTTCTGCCACAGGTGCGCGCGCGGACACTTGCGCAGCGCCTCGCCGGTTCTTCGGGCTGCGCAGCGCGAACGGCAGGTCGTCGCGCACGGCCTGCATGAACTCGTCGGTGATGCAGACGCCGTGGTGCAGGTTCAGGCTCTTGCGGTTGAAATCGCCCGACGGCTTGCGGATCTCGATGAACTCCTCGATCTCCGGATGATGCACGTCGAGATACACGGCCGCCGAGCCGCGGCGCAGCGAGCCCTGCGAGATCGCGAGCGTCAGCGAATCCATCACGCGCACGAACGGAATGATTCCCGAGGTCTGGCCGCAGCCCTTCACGGTCTCGCCGATCGAGCGCACGCCGCCCCAGTACGTGCCGATGCCGCCGCCGTTCGAGGCGAGCCACACGTTCTCGGTCCAGGTGTCGACGATGCCGTCGAGATTGTCC
The DNA here is from genome assembly GCA_963774045.1 of uncultured Pseudomonadota bacterium. GTDB lineage: Bacteria > Pseudomonadota > Gammaproteobacteria > Steroidobacterales > Steroidobacteraceae > CADEED01. Next base: position 352,743 of record CAVZED010000008.1, on the reverse strand, counting down.
TCGACCGCGTTGAGGAAGCACGAGATCGGCAGGCCGCGCTCGGTGCCGCCGTTCGAGAGGATCGGCGTCGCCGGCATGAACCAGAGCTTCGACATGTAGTCGTAGAGCCGCTGCGCGTGCGCGGCGTCGTCGGCATAGGCGCGCGCGACGCGCGCGAACAGGTCCTGCGGTGCTCTCGCCGGCCAGCAGATAGCGGTCGGCGAGCGTGGCGCGGCCGAAATTCGTGAGCAGCGCATCGCGGGCTCGATGTCGGTTCGATGCGCGGCTCGCGTGGCTGCGATCGGCGCCCGACAAGGCAGAGTTCGTTGCGCACGTGTCCGGGTCTGTGCGGGCGCGAAGCCGTGCTGAGTCGCCATGTCTGCTTGCCATCTCTCCGTGTTCGGGGAAACGGAAGCGGCGCGGGATTCTGCGGACGGCAGAAGGCATCGAGCGCTGCTGCCGGAACACCCCGTCCGTTCAGAAGTTCAAAGTGTGCCCGGCAGGTCTCCTGGCTCACCGCTCGATCGCGAATCGTTCAGGCCTTCCCGAGGTTCGGATCCCTCAGTGGCTGCACACTTTTTCACACGTTGAAACGGGAAAAAGTCACATTCCGCTTGCGGTCTACAGTTGCGGGGGCAGCTGCGGATTCGACGACCTCTTAAGATCCTCTCACCGCATTCCCTTTTCATCGCGCTCGCGCGCGAACCGATGCACGACCAGATGGTGTGTTCGGCGAGAGGGCATTGTCAACAATTTGTGATCGAGGAAGATCGTGAGAAAAGTTTTTGAAGTGGCTGGGATTCGTCGTCGCGGGTCTCGCCGCGGTTCTGTGCATCGCCATTGCGTATGTCTATTTCGCTTCCGAGCGTGAGCTGGATCGCGAGCATGAAAGTATCGCGGAGAATTTCGCGCCGCTGCCTGCCGATGCCGCCGCCAGGAACATCGAGATCGCGGAGGGCAAACGCCTCGCGCGCGTCGTCGGCTGCACGCATTGTCACGGAGAAACCCTGACGGGCCAGGCGACGCTCGACATTCCGAACGTCGTGCGATTCGTCGCCCCGAACGTCACGGTCGCGGCGCAGAAATACAGCGACGCGCAACTCGCGACCCTGATTCGCCGCGGCGTGCGAGCACGACGGCACCGGCATGTTGTTCATGCCCACCGAGATGATGGTCCATCTCTCCGACGCGGATCTCGCGCGCATCATCGCTTTCGTGCGCTCCGTGCCGAGCGCGGAGGGCACGAAGGAGCAGACCGATATCCGCCTCATGGGTCGCATGATCATCGCGACGGGCAATTTCCGGACCGGGCCGGTGCGGGCTGCCGGCATTGCGAGCGCGGACATCGCGGTCGATCCCATGGATCCCGCGAGCCGCGGGCGTTATCTCGTCATGAACGCCTGCAGCGAATGCCACGGCCAGGATCTGTCGGGTCGGGAAGAGGCGCATTCACCGTCGCTCGCCGTCGTGAAGAGTTATTCGCCCGAGGATTTCGCGAAACTGCTGCGCGAAGGCACGGCGCTGGGCGGACGGCGCACCGAGCTCATGTCGCCGACGGCCGTCGCGCGATTCGCGGCGCTCACGCCGGATGAAGTTTCCGCGATGTACGAGTTCCTTCAGTCGCGTTCGTGAGCCCGCGCGCCGCGCGCAACTCCGCCTCGAGCTGCGCGATGCGCCGGTCGCGCGCCTCGAGGGCGGCCTCCACGTCCGCGGCTTCGAAACGCCGCGGGATGTGTTGCTGGCAATTCTCGTCCCACGCGTGGACGTCGAAGACGATGGTGCGCTCGGCGCGCGCGCGGTAACCGGCGGGCTTCAGGTCGGCCAGCAACTGCGCGTCGTCCTCGATCACGCGCGCTTCGCCCCAGATCTTCACGCGCCGTCGTTCCGCGTAGTCGATGAGGAACAATTGCGCGCGTGGGTTTTCGCTGAGGTTGCCGAGGCTGATGTATTGCCGATTGCCCGCGTAGTCCGCGAACGCAAGCGTGCGCGCATCCCGGGCGCGCAGGAATCCCGGCGGCCCGCCGCGGTGCTGTATGTAGGGTTGACCTTCGCGGCTCGCGGTCGCGATGAAGAAGCTGCGCTGCGCGGCGATGAATTCCAGCAGGTCCGCGGTGAGCAGCGTCTGCCACCCACCGCGGGATTCCATGCGCGCATACACATCGCGCGATCCCAACCGCTGCTGCGCCTGCTTCACCGCGGGCGAGAACGCCACGTCGCTGGAAAAGGTGCGGTTCGCAGCCGGCATCTCAGGCGACCTTGCGTGCGGCGACGACAGGGAAATCGATCGTGGTGCCCGCGACGCTGTTGACGTAGTTGGTCCACGTGTTGAGCGCGACGTGCTGCACGATCTCGATCACTTCGGCTTCGCTGTAGCCCGCGTCGCGCACGGCCTGGAGCTCGGCGTCACTCACGTGACCGCGCTGCTCCATCACCTGGCGCGCGAAACGGACCGCGGCAGCGGCGTGGGCGTCGTTCGACGCGCCCCGGCGATTGGCGGCCAGCTCGGCCTCGTCGAGCCTGGCGACGTTCTGGCCGAGCCACGTGTGCGCGGACAGGCAGTAGTCGCAGCCGTTGGCCTCGGCGACCGCCAGGGCGATACGTTCGTGGGTGGCCGCGGGAAGTTTGCCGCCCGCGAGTGCGCCCAGCATGCCGAGGTATCCGTCGAGCGCCGCCGGGCTGTGGGACACCATGCGGAACAGGTTCGGCACGGTGCCGAGCATCTTCTTGACCTGCTCGAGTTTCGGGCGGGACGCGGCCGGCGCGGCGTCGATGGAGGGCGGCGTGTTGATCCTGGACATCGAAGTCTCCTCTGGGTGGATGAGACTCCAAGGTAGGTCCTTTCATTTCGCGCAACTAGCCGGTAATTTGTGGAGGTTGGTTCTCGAAATATGGAAGGGTCGGAATGGACCGCCTGGGAGCGATGTCGGTATTCGTGGCGGTGGTCGCGGCGGGCAGTTTCTCGGCCGCGAGCCGCGAGCTGCGCATGCCCCTGCCGACCGTCAGCCGGCGCGTCGCCGAGCTCGAGGCGCACGTCGACGCCAAACTACTCGTGCGCGGCACACGCAAGCTCATGCTCACCGAGGCCGGCGAGGCCTACCTGGCGGCCTGCCGGCGCATCCTCGAGCAGGTCGCGGAGGCGGAGCGCGGCGCCGCCGGTGAATACAACACTCCGCAGGGAGAGCTGGTGATCACGGCGCCCGTCACGTTCGGCCGGCTGCACGTCGTCCCCGTGGCCGCGGAGTTCCTCGCGGCGCATCCCGAGGTGAACCTGCGGCTCGTGCTCTCGGACCGGTCTCTCAACATCGTCGACGAGCACCTCGATCTCGCGATCCGCGTGGGAGATCTGCCGGACAGCTCGATGGTCGCCACACGCGTCGGCACGATTCGCGGAGTGGTGTGCGCAAGCCCGGCCTATCTGAAGCGGCACGGCACGCCGAAGACACTCGATGATCTTGCCGGCCACCAATGCGTGACGTTCTCGGCGCTGGGATCCGCGGACACCTGGCATTTTCCGGATGGCAACTCGATCCACGTACGCTCGCGGCTCGTGGCCAGCACGGCCGAAGCCGCGCTGGAAGGCGCGTTGCGTGACGTGGGGCTCACGAGATTGCTCTCCTACCAGGTCGCCGACGCCGTCAAGGCGGGCAAACTCGTGGTCGTGCTGCGCAGGTACGAAGCGGCGCCGGTGCCCGTCAACCTGATCTACGTGAAGGAGCGGCGACTGAGCGGCAAGCTGCGCGCCTTCCTCGATTTCGCGGCGCCCAGGCTGCGCTCGCGCATCGAGGCGGCGCGGGTGTGACCTCGCCGTGATCGCCGCTACTGGTCAGGCCTTGCGCCGGCGCTGGGCGCGCACGAACCGCCGGCTCTTCGCGGTGTTGCCGCAGGTGGACATGTCGCACCACACGCGGCGACCACCCTTCGACGAGTCGATGAACAACCAGCCACAGTCGTGCCCGCGGCACACGCGCGTGCGTTCCGTATCGAGCTCGCCGAGCAGATCCACGGCGGCGAACACCACGAGATCGAGCGGCAGGTCGAGGCCGCTTTCTTCCGCATCGGGCTCGAGAACCAGGCTTCCCTTGCGTGCCGCCATGCGCGCGCGCCCGACTGCGCGTTTCCACGCCGACTCGATTTCGGCGAGCGCGGCGGCCGCAGGGGCACGCTCGACGAGCAGTGCCGTACACGCGTCGTGCAGGGCCTCGCGCACCCTGCGTGCGCGCCCGAGCGCGGCGGCCGCTTCGCGCGGCGCACGTTCCGATGCGCTGGCGAGTCGCGATGCAACTCCCGGCCCGATCACGCCGGCCATGCCGGCCCACGCGATGAGCCGCGCATAGCCGTCCAGCCAGTCGAGCGGCGTCGTGTCGCGCGCGGTCACCGTGTTGGTGAAGTCCAGCGCGACGTGCCCTGCGACGAAGTCCTTCGGTTGAAACTCGTGCGTAACTGCCTGCATTACCGGTATTTAGCGGTTTACCGGTTGAGAGGCAAGGCATAACCGTTTAAAGTATTTTTAACGGTTAAACGGAAGAACACCATGAACCCTCTCCTTTCGCGGCGCGCCTTTGCGATCGGCTCCGCCTGCCTCGCGGGCATCGGCAACGCCGCGACTGCGCCGCGCGAGATCGCCCTCGTCACCGCTCCATCGAGCCTCGGGCTTCGCCCGAATGACAAGGGACTCGAGCCCGGCGCCTGGCGCGCGCCGGGCGTGTTGCTGGCGGCCGGCCTGGCTGCGGCGGTCGCGGCGCGGCATCGCCTGGACATTCACCGCCGGGACTACGACTTCAAGGAACAACCTGGCACACGCATTCGCAACGGCAACACGATGCGGGCCTTCCTGCTCGAGCTCGCGGACGCGGTGGAAGCCGAGCTCCTGGCCAGCCGCTTTCCGTTGGTGCTCGGCGGCGACTGCAGCGTGATGCTCGGGTGCCTCCTTGGGCTGCGCCGAACCGGCGGCCGCGGGCTGGTGCACGTCGACGGCCACAGCGATTTCTTTCATCCCGGCAACTACGACACGAAGGCGCGGCTCGGTTCCGCCGCGGGCATGGACCTGGCGCTCGCGACGGGTCGCGGCGAGCCGCTGCTCACGCAATGGCCCGGCATCGAAGGCCCGCTGGTCGCGGATGAAGACGCGATCCAGGCGGGCGAACGCGATGCCGAGGATGCGGACTACGACAAGTTCTACGGCGACGTCGTGCGGACCGCGATCACGCGGCTGACGATCCAGCAGATCCTGCGTGAAGGCATTCCGCGTACGGCCGAGCTCATCGTCGCGCGGCTTGCAGAACGCAAACTCGAACGCGCGTGGGTCCACGTCGACCTGGACGTGCTCGACGAGGAGGTCATGAACGCCGTCGATTCACCGGGAACGCCTGGATTCGACTTCGTGCAGTTGTCGGCGCTGCTGCGCGCGTTGATCACGTCCGGCCGCATCGCCGGCATGACCGCCTGCATCTACGATCCGGATCTCGACGCGGGGCATCGCTTCGCGAAGCCGATCGTCAGATGTCTCGCGGGCGCGCTGCGCGCATGAAGGCGGTACCCGTGCTGGCGCTTTTTGCCGCCGCCGCTCGTGACCGCCGCGGACGCCGGCCGCTGGACGCCGACCGTGCTCTCCACGGATCAATACGAGTCCTCGCCGACTTTCTCGCCGGATGGCCGCGAGATGTTCTTCTTCCGGGGCGACCCGACGTTCAGCCGCTATCGCCTGTTCCAGTCGCGTTGCGTATCGGGAGCCTGGAGCGCAGCGGACGTTCCGCCTTTCGCCGCACCGGAGTCGGTGGATGAAGCAGATCCGGCGTTCTCGCCCGACGGGAGGCGGCTGTACTTCGTGTCTTCACGCGAGGATCCGCGGCCACGCGATCAGGCCGATCTCGACATCTGGTTCGTCGATCGCGACGGGCAGGGTCGATGGGGCAAGCCCGAGCGGCTGCCGGAACCGGTGAATTCACCGGGTGCGGAATTGCTGCCGCGGCCGCAACCGGACGGGTCGATCGTGTTCGGCTCGGACCGCGCCGATGGCCGGGGCGGCAATGACATCTACATCGCGCGGCCGGAAGGCAAAGGCTGGCGCGTCGAAAACGTCGGCCCACCCGTGAACACGTCCGCAAATGAATACGAGGCCGAGCTCTCACGCGATGGCCGACTGATGATCGTCGTCGCCGACCGCGGCGACCGCTCGCATCTGTATCCTTATCGCCGCGAGCACAATGCCTGGGTCGCGCAACCGCGCATCGTGCCGAAGCTCGAGGTATTTCAGGTCGGGCCGTTGCTGTCGCCGAGGGCGGATCGGTTGCTGTTCGCGCAGGCTGACGGTGCACGATCGGGCGAGTTTTTCCTGATCGACCTCTCGCCGAACCCGGACCGCGCCTGGCCCCCTTCCTGCGCTAAGGTTTCACGCTGAGGTTGCGAAAATGTGCGACGGTGCCTATGTCGAGCCACAACGCAACGGCACCACGCGCGGCCTTCCCGGAACGAAGATCGTTGACGATGAGCGCCGGCTCCTTCGCGTCATGCACGAACAGGCGCGCCCGATCGCCGCGCACTTCGATCCGGATCTTCGTCCACTCACCGGGGACGAGATCGACGTACGACTCGTATTTTCCCGGAAACTCCTGCCGCAACCGGAACCAGGTCCAGTCCGGATGGGAAATATATTGAGTGGAATGATTGCGGCGCAGCTGATCGTCGGCACGGCCATTCGTGGGCCGCAGGTAGAACGCGTCGTACGCGCGCAGATCGGGTTGCACGCGAAAGGCAATTCCGACGAAGCCGCGCGCTCCTTCGAATACCGACGTCTGGGCCTCGCCAGCGATCTCGGCCTCGATGACGCCGTCGCCGAATTCGAGTCCCTCGATGACGACGAGTTGCTCGAAGTCGCCCGCCTGGACGTTGCGCTGCCGGTCGTCCGGGCTCATCGCGAGCCAGCGCTCGCGGGCGGCGTCGGTCATCGTGACGCGCAGACCGGCCTTGCCGGCCAGTTTTGCCGGCGCGATGACGACGTTTTGAGGCTTGAGTCCGTCCGTCGACGTCAGTGAAAAGCGCTCGGGCGCGGCCGCCAGCGCGGCCGCGGCGGCGACTGCCAGCAGTGCGTAGATAGTCGGACGTGCGCGCATGTTTCGGTTGCGCCCGTCATCCCAGGACGACCAACAAGTCCTTCGCATCCACCTGCAATCCCGGCTTCACCAGCACCTCGGCCACGGTGCCGTCGGTCTCCGCACGCACGCTGGTCTCCATCTTCATGGCTTCCATCGTCAGCAGCAGGTCGCCCTTGGCGACCTTCGCGCCGACCTTCGCCTCCACGGTGGCGATGGTGCCCGGCATCGGCGCGCCGACGTGCTTCGTATTTCCCGTCTCCATCTTGCGCTGCGGCGGCCGCTTCGCGACCTGCGAGCGATCCGTGACGACGATGGAGCGCGGCTGGCCGTTGAGCTCGAAGAACACCTGGCGCGTGCCGTCGTCGCGCACTTCCGACAACGCGACGAAACGCACGATCAGCGTCTTGCCGCGCTCGATGTCGACGCTGACCTCGTCGCCCGGCTCCATGCCGTAGAAGAACACGGGCGTGGGCAGGATCGCGCAGTCGCCGTACGCGGCGCGGTCCTTCGCGTAGTCGAGGAACACCTTGGGATACATGAGATAGGACGCGAACTGCGTGTCCGTCGCGGCGCGGCCCAACTTCTCGTCGAGCTTCTTGCGCTCGGCCGGCGAGATCGAGCGGCGGCATTGCGGCGCCGGGTCGCGAGCTGAGCGGCTTCTGGCCCTTGAGCACTTTCTTCTGGATGCCCTCGGGCCAGCCGCCCTCGGGCCGGCCGAGATCGCCGCGCATCATCTGCACCACGGATTCGGGGAATGCGACCTCGACGTTCGGGTCGAGCACCTGCTCCTTCGTGATGCCGCTCGAAACCATCATCAGCGCGAGATCGCCGACCACTTTCGACGACGGCGTGACCTTGACGATGTTGCCGAACATCTCGTTGACGTCGGCATAGGCCTGCGACACTTCGGGCCAGCGCGAATCGTCGAGGCCGACGCGAGCGCGCCTGCTCCTTGAGGTTCGTGTATTGCCCGCCCGGCATGCCGTGCACGTACACCTCGGACGCGCCGGAGCGGATGTCGCTCTCGAACGCGAGATAGTTCTTGCGCACCTGCTCCCAGTACATGGAGATGGCGCGCAGGTTGGATGGATCGATGCCGGTGTCGCGCGGCGCCGTAACGCAGCGCCTCGACGATGGAGCCGAGATTGGGCTGCGACGTGAAACCGCTCATCGCGTCCACCGCGCCATCGACGGCATCGCAACCGGCGGCCACCGCCGCGAGCACGCTCGCGGCCGCGATGCCGGATGTGTCGTGCGTGTGGAAGTGCACGGGAATGCCGAGCTCGTCCTTCAGCGCCTTCACCAGCGTGTACGCCGCGTTGGGCTGGCACAGGCCCGCCATGTCCTTGATGCCGAGGATGTGTGTGCCGGCATCCTTCAGCGCGCGGCCCATCTTCAGGTAGTAGTCGAGCGTGTACTTGGTTTCCTTCGGCGAGCTACAGGTTGCCCGTGTAGCAGATGGCCGCTTCGCACAGCTTGCCGGTCTCGCGCACCGCGTCGATGGCGACGCGCATGTTCTCGACCCAGTTCAGCGAGTCGAACACGCGGAACACGTCGACGCCGGAGATCGCCGCCTGCTTCACGAACGCGCGCACGACGTTGTCCGGGTAGTTGGTGTAGCCCGACCGCATTCGCCGAACGCAGCAGCATCTGCAGGAGCAGGTTCGGCATGGCGGCGCGGAACTGCTCGAGCCGCGACCACGGATCTTCGCTTGAGGAAGCGCATGCGCCACGTCGAAGGTGGCGCCGCCCCAGCATTCCATCGAGAAGAGCTGCGGCATCAGGTGCGCGTAGTAAGGCGCGATCGCGGTCATGTCCGGCTGGCGCATGCGCGTCGCGAGCAGCGACTGGTGCGCGTCGCGCATGGTCGTGTCCGTGATGAGCACGCGTTCCTGCGCGAGCATCCACTTCGCGAAACCGTCGGCGCCGAGCTCGTCGAGCTTCTGCTTCGTGCCCGGCGGCGGCGCCTTCGACACGTTGACCTTCGGCAGCCGCGCCAGCGTCATCTGCTTCGGACGGATGCGGCCCTTCACTTCCGGGTTGCCGTTGACGATGGTCTCGCCGATGAACTGACAGGATGCGCGTGGCACGGTCGCGCTTCTTCTCCCACTTGAACAGCTCGGGCGTCTCGTCGATGAACTTCGTGGTGTACTCGCCGTGCGCGAACCGCGGATGCGTGATCACCTGGTCGAGGAAGCGCAGGTTCGTCGGCGACGCCGCGGATGCGGAACTCCCACAACGCGCGATGCATGCGCGCGATGGCTTCGACCGGGTTCGGCGCCCAGGCCGTGACCTTCACGAGCATGGAGTCGTACGAGCGCGTGAGGATGGCGCCGGCGTACGCGGTGCCGGCGTCGAGCCGGATGCCGAAGCCCGCGGGCGAACGATACGCGGTGATCTTGCCGTAGTCGGGCGCGAAGTTGTTTTCGGGATCTTCCGTCGTGACGCGGCACTGCAGCGCGTGCGAGGTCACGTGGATGTCCTTCTGCGTGCGGCACACCGCTCGAGTCGTCGCCGATGCGCGCGCCGTCCGCGATGCGGATCTGCGCCTTCACGAGGTCGATGCCGGTGACGGCTTCCGTCACGGTGTGCTCGACCTGGATGCGCGGGTTCACCTCGATGAAATAGAACTTGCCGGTTTCGGCGTCCTGCAGGAATTCGACGGTGCCGGCGTTGCGGTATTTGACGGCGCTTGCCGATCTGCAGCGCGTAGCCGCAGAGCTCGTTGCGCTGCGCGTCGATGAGGAACGCCGCGGGCGCGCGCTCGACCACCTTCTGGTTGCGCCGCTGCACGGTGCAGTCGCGCTCGAAGAGATGCACGAGGTTGCCGTGCGTGTCGCCGAGGATCTGGACCTCGATGTGCCGCGCCTTGCGCACCAGCTTCTCGAGGTACACCTCGTCGTTGCCGAACCCGGCCTTCGCCTCGCGGCGCGCCACGGGCAGCAGCTCGGCGAGCTGCGCATCGCTTTCGATGACGCGCATGCCGCGGCCACCGCCGCCCCAGCTCGCCTTCAGCATCACCGGGTAACCGACTTCCGCCGCCTGCTTCTTGCAGGCTTCGATGTCGGCGGGCAGCGGCGGCGTCGCCGGCATGACCGGCACGCCGGCGGAAGTAGCTAGGTTGCGCGCCGCCACCTTGTTGCCGAGCGTGCGCATGATCTCGGGCGTGGGGCCGACGAAAATCACGCCTTCGCGATTGCAGGCCTCGACGAACTCCGGGTTCTCGGACAGGAAGCCGTAGCCGGGATGGATGGCATCCGCCTTGGCCTCGACCGCGATGCGCAGGATGTCCTCGATGTCGAGGTACGCGTCCACCGGCGCCTTGCCGCGGCCCACCAGGTAAGCCTCGTCGGCCTTGGTCCGATGCAGCGAAAAGCGGTCTTCCTGCGAATAGATCGCGATGGTGCGGATTCCGAGCTCGTTGGCCGCGCGCATGACGCGGATGGCGATCTCCCCGCGATTGGCGACCAGCAGGCTGCGGATACGAGTCAGCATGGGTGGCTTCTTCTATATGATTCCCCGGACGCGGAATTCTAGCGAGAACATGCGGCCGATCCCGCCGGTCAATTTCGGTGCTGATAACGCTCGCGTGCCCCTCTGGTGTGCGGCGAAGGAGAAGAACATGTTCGCGATCGCAGTTCATGGTGGCGCCGGCGACTTGGCCCGCGACGACCACACCCGCCGAACAGGAAAAGGCCTATCTCGATGGCCTCGGCGAAGCCCTCGATGCGGGCTACGCGGTGCTCGAGCGCGGCGGATCGAGCCTCGATGCCGCGATCGCCGCCGTGGGTGTCCTGGAGGACAACCCGCTTTACAACGCGGGACGCGGCGCGGTGCTCACACGCGATGGCATCGCGGAGCTCGATGCCTCGGTCATGGATGGCAGGACGCTGGGCGCCGGCGCAGTCTCGGGCGTCAAGCACGTGCGCAACCCGATCGAGCTCGCCCGCCTTGTCATGGACCATTCGCCGCACGTGATGCTGGTGGGCGAAGGCGCGGAGGAATTCGCGCGCAGCCAGGGCGTCGAGCTGGTGTCGAACGAGTACTTCCGCACGCCCGTGCGCCAGGCGCAGCTGCATCGGCTGCTGGGTGGCGCGGCGGAGAAGGAGAACGACCTCGTGGCCTTCGGCACGGTGGGCGCGGTGGCGCTGGATGGAAAAGGGCAACGTGGCCGCAGCCACGTCCACGGGCGGCATGACGGGCAAGCGCTGGGGCCGCGTTGGCGACTCGCCGATCATCGGCGCCGGCACCTACGCGAGCAATGCGAGCTGCGCGGTGTCGGCCACCGGGCATGGCGAATACTTCATCCGCGCGGTCGGTCGCGCACGACATCTGCGCGCAGGTGGAGTACCTGAAGGCTGCCGCTGGCCACGCGGTGGCGAACGTGCTGGCGAAGATGAAGGCGCTGGGCGGAAATGGCGGCGTGATCGCCATCGATCCGCAAGGCGGGATCGTGCTCGATTTCAACAGCGAGGGGATGTTCCGCGGCCAGCGCGCGTCGCGGCGGACAGACGCGAAGTGGCGTATCTACCGCTGAGAGACGCCGACCGCTCTCGCCGCGAAATCGAAATGGAGCGGATCGGCCCGTGGTATCCAGCCCGCTCGCTCGAACTAGCTGCCCGCGGCTTCGCGGAACGGGGTCTCGCCGGGCGCAGCGGCAGCACGGTGGTCGCGGCCGGATCCGCGCTTGGTCGCGTCGGATCGATGACCACGTATCGATCGCGGCCCTGGTGTTTCGCGGCGTACAGCGCCTGGTCGGCCAGCGCGACCGCGGCGTCATGCGTCGGCCATGCGATACGCATCGACCGAAACCACGCCCACGCTCACGGTGACGTAAGGCTGCGTTTCGGAGCTGGCGTGCGGAATACGCAGCTCGCGCACGGCGGTCAGCAGGCTGCGCGCGATGCTTTCGCCATAGGACTTGTCCGCGCCGTACAGCACGGCGACCAGTTCTTCGCCGCCGTAACGCGCGACGAAATCGAGCGGGCGGCGGCGCGCGGCGTCGCGCAGCGCGGCTGAAACGCGGCGCAGGCAATCGTCGCCGGCGATGTGGCCGTAGCGGTCGTTGTAGGCCTTGAAGTAGTCGATGTCGATCATGATGACCGCGATCGTCTGGCGGTCGCGCTGCGCCTGCTGCCACACGCGGCGGATCTGGTCTTCGAAGGCCGCGCGATTGAGCAGCGTGGTCAGGCCATCGTGCGTCGCCACTTCCGTGAGCTGGCGATGCTCGAGGAACGCGGTGCGATTCGCGTGTTCCAGCGAGTACGAGCCCGACGCAGCCGATGAGGTTCGCGCGAGAACAGCGTGAACAGCAGGTAGGTGGCGCGTCGACGTCTCGATATCGAAGTCGTGAGCGTGGCCACGGCCAGCGCCGACGAACACGATGAGTTGGCGCGCCACCGCCTCGCGGAAGCGCAGGCCGATCATGAAATAGAAGAAGAACGCGACCAGCAGCAGGCGGCCACCCACCAGCGGCACTTCATTGGCCGGCGAGAACGCCGCCATGATCACGATGCCGATGCCGAACAACGGCGCGACCACGCCGATGCCGAGCTCGTACCAGCGTGTCGTAGAACCGCTTCGACGTGCAGAAGCAGCATGATCAGCACGGCCGGCACGTGCATGCCGAAGCGGACGATGTTCGTGATGCGCGCGTGGTTCGGCGACAGCACGAAGTGATCGAGGATCGCGAAGCCGACCACGGTGCAGGCGGAGACCCAGATGGCGATGCGATTCCAGCCGGCGCAGGCGCGAACGGTGTTCGGTGCGGAATTCGCTTTCGAGGGGTTCGGGGAAACGCAGGAAACGGAAGCCGCTTCGCGAGCAGTCGCGCCGCTTCCGAGCTGTCTGGCGGACGAATTCTTCGTGGGCGCCATGACGTCCGAACCTGAGAGGTCTCCGGAGTGGAGACTGCTTTGTATGTGTTCGGCAGGCGCGGCGCAAGCCGCGCCGGAGGCAGCCTAGATCTGAGCCGCGCTCCGCGCGGGACGCGCGGCGCGGAAGCCTTCACGCGCGTGCGCCAGACTTCGTACGGGCTCCACGCCTTTCTTGCGCGCCACAGGCGTGGCATCGCGCGGGGTCGCCGGAGGAGATTCCATCTTCGTTCGCCGCGGTATTGCACCGCCAACTCGAGCAGGTCATGCTCGGTCTGATTCTTGGTTTTCATGTCTTTACCCTGAACCTGGTGGACCTTTCGGTCTTCTGGGCGGGGATTCTAGTACGCCGATTGTTAAAAAATAGGCTTCAGGAACAAGATTTTATGGATATGTCAAGACTAAGAACGTGCGTCACAGTTTTTCAGCGCGCGGCGTAGTCCGCCAAATACTGTTCAAAACTCATCCGATCGCGCGGCCTCGATGGCGGCCTGCGCCCTTAGGGACTCTTCAGCCGCGGCCCTGAATTCCGCCTGGCGATCCACGTTGGGCGGATACAACGCCAGGAAATACTCCTTGTGAAGCCGCGACATGCGCAGCGCCAGCTCGAAGAACGACTCGCCGGTGGATTCGAGCTCGCGCGAGCATGCGTGCCGACGGCGTCAGCGCCACGTCCTCGATCTTGGCGGCCTGGACGGCCAGCGCGGCTGAATACGGCCGGGCGGGATCGCCCGCGATCGAACACTTCGGCGATGCCCTGCATGGAGTCGATGCAGTTCCCGCGCCCACCGGAGCATGGGCACGGTGCGGCCCTCGCGCTCGCAGCGTGAGGCCCGGTTCGCGGCCCCGCCGCGCGACCGTCACGTGGTTCGCGTCGAGCACGTCGTGCTCCCAGGTCGCGATCGGTGGCGAGTCCTTCATCAGGCACAGCGCCAGGAACACCTCGAGAAAACGCAGCTTGTTCTGGTTGACGCCCACCGGATCGAACGCGCTGACGTCGAGCGCGCGCACCTCGACGTACTCGACGCCCGCGCGCAGCAGCGCCTTGGTCGGCCGCTCGCCCGAGCGCGCGACGCGCTTCGGGCGAATGAAGCTGTAGTACTCGTTCTCGATCTGCAGGATGTTGGCGTTGAGCTGGCGCCATTCGCCGTCCACCTTCACGCCTAACTTCTCGTACGGCGGGTGCGGCGTGCTGATCGCGCGCGTGAGATCGCGCACGTATTCGTCGAGGCTGTTGACCGAAACCGACAGCCCCGCCTGGTTGCGGTTGCGATAGCCGAGATCGCTCATGCGCAGGGAGGTGGCGTACGGCTCGTACGAAGTGTCCTTCGAGAGCCGCGGCAGCGTCACGTTGCGGCCGCGCAGGAACGAATTGCACACCACCGGCGACACGCCGAACAGGTACAGCACGATCCAGCCGTGGCGGCGGTAATTGCGCAGCAGGTGGAAATAGCGCTCGGAGATGAAGTCCTGGCCGCGTTACGCGCGACTGCACGATTCCGCCCACGCGTCCCACATGTCGCACCGGGAACGAGTAGTTGTAATGCACGCCGGAAATGGCCTGCATCATGCGGCCGTAACGCACGCCGAGCCCGTTGCGATACACGGTCTTCATGCGCCCGACGTTCGACTTGCCGAACTGCGCGATCGGGATGCTCGCGTCGCCGTCGATGTTGGACGGCATCGACGTGGCCCACAGCAACTCGTCGCCCATGTGCTGGTAGACGAACTGGTGCAGGTCGAGCAGGTATTGCAGCAGCTCCCAGCTCGTGCGGAACGTGGGCGACACCAGCTCGATCAGCGCCTCGGAATAGTCCGTGGTGATGTTGTCGTTCGTGAGCGCGGAGCCGAGCGCGGCGGGATGCGGCGTCTGCGCGATGTGGCCGTCGGGCGTGACGCGCAGGGATTCCTTTTCGACGCCCTTGCGCCCGCCCTGAATGATCCCGGGCTCGCCGCTGTTGATCAGCGCCGCGAGGGTGTGTTCGAACTTGCGGTCGATGGCGGCGCTCATGTGGGGCCGGCATCTTGCCGTCTGGGCGACGGACTGTCGCAATCAGTCTATGGAGAGAGGGAGTAAGGAGAGCTTATCGATGCGGCTTGGCGGCCTGGACCCGCAGCGTTTGTTCGGCCTCACAACGACGCCGCAGATCGGAAAGCATTTGCGGCATCTCGCGCTTGAACGTGGAGCGCGCCAGCCAGTTCGGCACGAAGCCCGGCGGGTCGATATAGGCGCGGTAACGCAGCAGCGTGCGTTCGCCCGAATCGGCGGGCTCGAATTCCCACAGGCCTTCATTGGCCTTGAAGTCGCCGCTCACCTGCTTGAAGACGATGCTGCGATCCGTGGTGAAGTCCGCCCGGAAAACGTATTTGACGCGCGGGGAGTACCAGCCGAAGTCGATTTCGTGCTCGACCAGCTGCCAGCTGTCGTCGGGGGCGCGGTCCCGGACGCGGCACAGGCGCAGGTGCGGCACGTATTGCATGGCGTCCTCGCAGCGCGACATGAGCTGGAACACCACGGCGGGCGGCGCCTCGATCAACATGGCGGCCCGGACGGTGCCACGGCGCTGGCCGGCGTCGAGATTGGCGCGGATCACGATGCCCCGGGCGTCGCACTTTCCGGGTTTCAGCCGGCGTGAGCTGGAAATCGGCGGCGGGCGCGACTGTGCCGCAGCCCAGGGCCAGGCCAGCCGCGATCCATCGAAACGCCTTTCCCATGAGTAATGAGTTCCGTCGAGGGGCGAAAAGGTTCACGGATTATGGGGGCCGGCCGGGTGGCACATGGCGACGGTGTTCATTGTTCGTTAAGGCGGATCGGCCTATGTTTGTTCCCATGAAACGCGCCGCCACGCTCCTCGCCCTGGCCTTGCTGGTCGCTTCGCCGGCGTTTGCCGCCTTCCGGTGCGGCACGAAACTCGTGAGTGAAGGCGCCACGCGTTCGGAGGTGGCGAAGAAGTGCGGCGAGCCGACCGAGGTGGTCGCGCAGAAGAGCATCTTCCGCCGGCCCGCGATCTGGGCCGACGGCCGTCATTACTACATCGGCGACGACTACATGGAAATCGAAGTCGAGAGCTGGATCTACAACCTCGGGCCCAACAAGCTCATGCGCAGGCTGCGGTTCGAGGGCGGCTATCTCGACGGAGATCGAGACGATGGGGTACGGCTACAACAACTAGAGTGGTGCCGGGTCGGGAAACCGGGATAACTCCCCCGTCGGTGCGCAACAGATGTCGTCGAACGAGAGTTATCCCGGTTTCCCGACCCGGCACCACCCAACTACTTCACGGCGCGCGGTTTGCGTTTCGCTTCGATCCAGCGATCGATCTTCGCGGTCAGCACGTCCATCGGCAGCGCGCCGTCGCGCAACACCTGGCTGTGAAATTCGCGCACGTCGAACCCGTCGCCGAGCTCGCCCTGCGCCTTCGCGCGCAGCGCGCTGATGCGCAGCTGCCCGAGCTTGTAACCGAGCGCCTGGCCGGGCCACACGATGTAGCGCTCGACTTCCGCGGTGACGTCGCTCTCGGCCATCGACGAGTTGTCGAGCATGTATTTGATGGCCTGCTCGCGCGATCCATCCCTTCGCATGCAGCCCGGTGTCGACCACGAGGCGCATCGCGCGCAGCATCTCGTCGGAAAGTCGTCCGTACCACTGGTAGGGATCGGTGAAGAGGCCTAACTCCTTGCCGATCGACTCCGCGTACAGCGCCCAGCCTTCCGAGTACGCGACGTAGCCGTTGAAGCGGCGGAAGCGCGGCAGCTCGGTCAGCTCCTGCTGGATCGCGATCTGGAAGTGATGACCCGGCGCCGCTTCGTGCAGCGACAGCGTTTCGAGGCCGAATTTCGGCTGCGCCTTCAGGTTGTGGGTGTTGATGTAGAAGATGCCCGGCCGTTTGCCGTCGGCCGAGGGCGACTGGTAGGAGCCGCCCGCGGCCGACGCCGCGCGGAACGGCTCGACCGGCGCGGATCTCGTAATCGGCCTTCGGGAAATCCGAGAACAGTTTCGGCAGCAGCGCATCGATCCTGCGTTTCACGTCGCGGTACGCACCGAGCAACTCGTCATCGCTCCCGTAGTAGAACTGCGGATCCTCTTCCAGGAATCTGAAAAACGCGTCGAGATCGCCCTTGAAACCCACCCGCTCCTTCACCGCGAACATTTCGCCGCGGATGCGCGCGACTTCGCGCAAGCCCGAGCTGGTGAATCTCCTCCGCGGACATCGTCATGGTGGTGGCACCGTGGATGCGCCAGCGCATACCAGGCCTGCCCATCGGGAAGGTCCGTCCATCCGACCGTGGTGCGCGCGGCGGGTAGATAGTCGCGCTCGATGAAATCGGCGAGCCGCGTGTACGCGGGCAGCACCTCGTTCGCGAGGGCGCCGGCATATTCGGCCGTGATGCGCCGGCGATCCACGGCGTCAATCGCCTTCGGCATGTCCTCGATGGGCGTCCAGTAGAGGTTGTCCTCCACTTTCGCCGTGACGATGCCGCGCAGCTGCGGCACGATCTTCAACATGGCCGGGCGCGGCAGCGTGATGCCGCGCGCCATGCCCTCGCGCATCAATGCGATGGCGCCGTCGACCCAGCGCGGGAACTGGCGCATGCGAGTGAGGAAACGGTCGTAGTCGCGCGCGGTGGCGAAAGGCTGCGGTCCGGAGCCCGAGCCGAACACCGCGAGCTCCATCGGCAGGCCGCTCATCTGGTTGAGCGGGATCAGGTCCTCGGGATACTTGCCGCCCTCGAGCGCGAGCTCGCGTTCGCTCGCGAAGATGTCGTAGGTGATGCGCGCGGGCGGCGAGAGCCGTGCCGCGTCGATGTGATGCGCGCGATCGAGAAACGCACGTTCGATGGCCAGGGTCTTTTCGCGAAAGCCCGGACTGGTCGATTCCTCCAGCCTGTCGTCGTAGCGCGTGTCGCCGATCGCGGTGGCGCTCATCGGCGAGAGCTCGAGCTGCTTCTCGAAGTATTCCTCGACCAGGGCGTCGAGCGCGGCATCGGGCGTCTGCGCAACCGGAGTGGAGGTGCAGGCGGCGAGCGCCGCGGCGGCGGCGACTAACATTGAGCCGGCGAGGGGCGAACTTTTCATGCGTCGATGTTACAGGCTGATCTGCCTGTGGTATCTACCTCCCGTGATTCCTCGCGCCGGCCGGATCCTCGTTGCCCTGGGGCCGTTGCTGGCAGCCGTGGCTTTCGCCGCCGGGCAGCACAAGCTCGACTGCAATTTCCGATGTGTCATGCTAACGCGCTGATTTTTTCCGGAGCTCATCATGCTGGTTGGATCCCAAGTTCGTCGCGTCGCCGTCGTCGGCGGCATGCGCATTCCCTTCGCGCGCGGGCACGGCGCGTACGCCCGCGTCGGCAACCAGGACATGTTCACCGCCGTGCTGCAGGCGCTGGTCGTCCAAACACCGCATCGCGGGTGAACGCCTCGGCGACGTCACCGGCGGCGCGGTGCTCAAGCACTCGAAGGATTTCAACCTGGTGCGCGAGTGCGTGTTGTCGTCCGGCCTCGATCCGGCGACGCCCGGCATCGACATGCAACGTGCCTGCGGCACGGGACTCGATGCCACGATCGCCGTGGCGATGAAGATCGCGCTCGGGCAGATGGACTCCGGCATCGCCGGCGGCTTCGACACGGTGAGCGATCCGCCGATCGTGTTATTCACGCGACTACCAGCAGCTGCTGCTGCGCGCCTTTCGCGGCAAGACCGCCTGGCAGCGCATCAAGCCGTTCTTCGGCATCCGCCCGCGCCACTTCAAGCCGGTGATGCCCGGCGTGCTCGAGCCGCGTACCGGCCTCTCGATGGGCGAACACTGCGAACAGATGGCGAAGACCTGGAAGATCCCGCGCGCCGAGCAGGATGCGCTGGCGAATCTCAGCCACGTGAATGCCGGCAAGGCCTGGGCCCGCGGCTTCTTCGGCGACCTGGTGGTGAGCGAATACCAGGGACTCAAGATGGACAACAACGTGCGCGCCGACAGCACGGTCGAGAAGCTCGGCACGCTCAAGCCGGCCTTCGACCGGCGCAGCGGCCAGGGCACGCTGACCGCCGGCAATTCCACGCCGCTCACCGACGGCGCCTCCGCGGTGTTGTTAGCCAGCGAGGAATGGGCGCGCGCGCGCAACCTGCCGATCCTCGCGTACTTCAGCTTCAGCAAGCAGTGGGCCGTCGACTATGTCGGCGGCAAGGAAGGCCTGCTGATGGCGCCCGCCTACGCCGTGCCCGCGATGCTCAAGGACGCGAACCTCACGCTGCAGGATTTCGACTTCTACGAGATCCACGAGGCGTTCGCGGCGCAGGTGCTTGTGCACGCTCAAGGCGTGGGAATCGCCTGAATACTGCAAGGAGCGGCTCGGCCTCGACCGGCCGCTCGGCAGCATCGATCGCGCGAAGCTCAACGTGAACGGCTCGAGCGTCGCGATCGGCCATCCGTTCGCGGCCACCGGCACGCGCATCGTCGCGTCGCTGGCCAAGCAGCTGTCCGAATCGGCGACCGCGAAGCGCGGCCTGATTTCCGTGTGCACCGCGGGCGGAATGGGCGTGGTCGCCATCCTGGAGAAGGCGTAGGTCGAAACCCTTCCAATTGGTTTCATTTGAAACTAAATTGACGGCCCGCGAGGCCGTCAATGAAGCGCTACGTCCATTTTCCGAAGGTTGAAGGCCAGGCCTCACGGCAGGCGCACGCCGATCTGCCGGCGGGCACCTTCGAGCGCGAGATCAGCAAGGAGGGCTTCTTCGGCCCGGCCGCGCACCTGTATCACCTGCACCCGCCCACGGGCTGGGTCGATTTCCAGGGACCGCTGCGTCCGCACGCCTTCGACTGCACCAAGCTCGCCGGGTCGCAGGAATCGCCCTGGAGCGCGCCGGAGCTGCTGCACAACGCCGCCGTGCGCGTGCGTTTCTGGAGCCTCGACAAGCGGATGCCCGCGCTCGCCCGCAATGCCGACGGCGATGAACTGCTGTTCGTGCACTCGGGCCGCGGCGAGCTCTTCTGCGACTACGGCCACCTTTCCTTCGAAGCCGGCGACTACGTGCTGATCCCGCGCGGCACGATGTGGCGCGTCGAGTGCGCGGAGCCGCTGCGCGGACTGCTGATGGAAGCCACCAACAACTCGTATCGGCTGCCCGACAAGGGCCTGGTCGGTCCGCACGCGATCTTCGACGCGGCGATGCTCGACACGCCGCGCATCGACGAGGCCTTCAAGGACCAGCAGGGCGAGATGCAGTGGCGCGTCGACATCAAGCGACGCGGCGCGGTGTCCACCGTCACCTATCCATTCAATCCGCTGGATGCGGTGGGCTGGCACGGCGACCTGTCCGTCGTGCGCATCAACGTGCGCGACCTGCGGCCGCTGATGAGCCACCGCTATCACCTGCCGCCCTCGGCGCACACCACGTTCCTCGCGGACCGCTTCGTCGTGTGCACCTTCGTGCCGCGTCCGTTCGAGTCGGATCCGGGCGCGATGAAAGTGCCGTTCTTCCACAACAACGACGACTACGACGAAGTCATCTTCTATCACGCGGGCAACTTCTTCAGCCGCGACAACATCCACCCCGGCATGATCACGATGCACCCGGGCGGCTTCACGCACGGCCCGCATCCCAAGGCGCTCAAGAACGTGTTCCAGCAGGCCAAGCCCGCGACCGACGAATACGCGGTGATGATCGACACGCGCGACGCGCTCGAGATTTCAGCCGGCGGCCGCGCGGCATCGAGTGGAGCGGCTACGTGGACAGCTGGAAAGGCGCGAAGTGAAGCTGGCGACGCTCAAGCGCGGCGGACGTGACGGCCGGCTGGCCGTCGTCAGCCGCGATCTCACGCGCTGCCAGCTCGTGCCCGGCATCGCGCCGACGCTGCAGGCGGCGCTCGACGACTGGGACACGCGTCGCGCCGAAACTCGCGGAGCGCGCCGCCGCGCTCGAGGCGCCGTCCGCCCCGGCCGACGTCATGCCCTTCGATCCGGCGCAGTGCGCGGCGCCGTTGCCGCGCGCCTATCACTGGGTGGACGGCAGCGCCTACGTGAATCACGTGGAACTGGTGCGCAAGGCGCGCGGCGCCGAGATGCCCGCCTCGTTCTGGACCGACCCGCTCGTCTACCAGGGCGGTTCCGACGACTTGTTAGGCGCGCGCGACGACGCGCCGTTCGGCGACGCCGCCTGGGGAATCGATCTCGAGGCGGAGATCGCCGTCATCACCGGCGACGTGCCCATGGGCACCACGAAAGGCGCCGCGCCCGGCCACATCCGGCTGATCGCGCTGGTCAACGACTGGTCGCTGCGCAACCTCATCCCCGGCGAGCTCGCCAAGGGCTTCGGTTTCTATCAATCGAAGCCCGCCACGGCCTTTTCACCGGTGGCCGTGACTCCCGACGAGCTCGGCGCCGCCTGGCGCGACTGCAAGGTGCACCTGCCGCTGCGTCAGCCGCATCAACGGCGCGGATTTCGGCCATCCCAATGCCGGCGTCGACATGACGTTCAGTTTCGCCGAGCTCATCGCACACGTGACGAAGACGCGGCGGCTCGGCGCGGGCGCCATCGTCGGCTCGGGCACCGTATCCAACTACGACCGCAGCCTCGGCGCGAGCTGTCTCGCCGAAAAGCGCATGCTCGAACAGATCGAACACGGCGCGCCGCGCACGCCGTTCCTGCAGTTCGGCGATCGCGTGTCGATCGAGATGCTGGATGCCGCGGGCCACAGCATCTTCGGCGCGCTGGACAACCGCGTGGTCAGGTCGGCCTGACCCCAATCCGCTAGCCAATGGCGACCGACACCAGCCCCGGCTCCAGGACCCGCACCAGGTCCGCCGGCGCGATACCGACCAGGAAGCCGCGCGCCCCGCCGTTGATGTAGATGCGCGGCAGCTCCGCGATGGTCTTCTCGCAGTAGATGGGCATCGCGCGCTTCAATCCGAACGGCGAGGTGCCCCCGACCTGGTAGCCGGAATGCCGGTCCGCGACCTCGGGCACGCAGGGGGCCACGCTCTTCGTGCCGAGGTGCCGCGCGAGATTCTTCGCCGACACCTCGCGGTCGCCGTGCATGAGGATGCACAGGGGCTTCTTCGCGTCGTCCTCGAAGATCAGCGTCTTCACGACGGCGTGCTCGTCCACGCCGAGATGCCGTGCGGATGCCGCCGTGCCGCCACGCGCCTCCCAGGTGTAGAGGTGCGGCGTGAATTCCACGCCTTTCTGACGCAGCACGCGCACCGCCAGCGTGACCGGATGGTCGGTGGCCATGGCGTCAGCGGAAGTTCGCGACGGTCAGGGCGGCGCTCCTGCCGCGCGCCACGCGCACGGTGCGCACGGCCTCTCCCAGACGCACGCGCGCGACTCCTCCCGGAGCGCCACGCAGCTCCGCACGGGTCAACGCGCCATCGCGCCACTCGAGGTCCACCTCGAAGCCGCCGCGCGCGCGCAGCCCGCGCACCGCTCCGGTCGCCCAGGCAGGCGGCAGCGCCGGCAGCAGCACGATCTCGCCATCCACGGACTGCAGCAGCATCTCCGCGATTCCCGCGGCGCCGCCGAAGTTGCCGTCGATCTGGAACGGCGGATGCGCATCGAACATGTTGGGATAGGTGCGCGACGGGTCGAGCAGCAGCCTGATGACCGAGTGCGCGTGCTCGCCGTCACCGAGCCGCGCCCACAGATTGATGCGCCAGGCGATGGCCCAGCCGGTGGACAGCGTCGCCGCGCATTTCGAGCGAGCGCCGTGCGGCGGCCGCCAGCTCCGGGGTGCGGCGCACGCTGATCTGCCCGCTGGGATACAGCGCGTAGAGATGCGAGACGTGGCGGTGGTCGGGCTCGGGCACCTCCATGTCCCAGTCCTCGAGCCATTCCTGCAGCTGGCCCGCCTTGCCGATGCGGTCGGCGGGAGTTCGGCGCGCGCCGCGGCGCACGCCGCGCTGAACTTCGCGTCCTTCCCGAGAATCCCGGCGGCCTCGATGCAGTGCGCGAACAGGTCGCGCAGGATCTGGCTGTCCATCGCGGGCCCGGCGCACACGGAGGCGCCGAACGGATGGACGTTCTCCGGCGACAGCGACGGGCTCGGTGACCAGCACGCCGATGTTTCCGGATCCTCGACCAGCGTGTCGAGGAAGAACTCCGCGGCGCCGCGCATCAGCGGATAGATGTCGGCGAGGAAGGCGCGGTCGCGGCCGTAGTCCCAGGCGTCCCACAGGTGCTGGCACAGCCACGCGCCGCCCGTCGGCCACAGGCCCCACTGCGCGCCGTCGATCGGCGCGGTCGCGCGCCACAGATCGGTGTTGTGATGCGCGACCCAGCCGCGGGCGCCGTAGTTCACGCGCGCCGTGCGCGCGCCCGTCACCGCGAGATCGCGCACCATCTGCACCAGCGGCTGCACGCACTCGCGCGAGGTTCGCCGGCTCCGCGGGCCAGTAGTTCATCTCGGTGTTGATGTTGATCGTGTACTTCCAGCCCCACGGCGGCCGACAGCTTGTCGTTCCACAGGCCCTGCAGGTTCGCGGGCTGCGTGCCGGGCCGCGAGCAGGCGATCAGCAGATAGCGGGCGTACTGGAAATACAGCGCGGCGAGCGCGGGATCGTCGGTCTTCGCGGAATTCCTGATGCGCTCGTCGGTCGGCAGCTGCGCCGCCGGCGTCGTGCCGAGATCGATGGACACGCGGCGGAACAGTCGCCGATGCTCGGCGATGTGCGCCGCGCGCAGCTCGTCGAACGATTTGCCCGACGCCGCCGCGAGACGGGCGCGCGTCAGCGCCGCCGGATCGCCGCTCACGTCGTCGTAGCGCCGGTAGCTGGTGGCGATCGCGAGCAGCAGCACGATCGACGTGGCTCGCTCGACCGTGAATCCGCGGTCGCGCATCAGCACCTTGCCACCGTCGCTCGTCACGCTGAGCCGCGCCTCGAACGTCAGCGCAGCCGCGATTCCCTGCTGGGCCGTGTTGCTGCCGCGAAGCACGAGTTCGGGCGCCGCGTCGCTGACCGCGCCCGGCATCGGCGTCTCGAAGGTCGCGCGCATGAACAGCGCGCCGGGGCGATCCGCGCTGATGCGCATGGCGATCACGTCGTCGACCGGGGACGCGAAGACCTCCCGCGAATACGTCACGCCGTCCTGGACGTAGCGCGTCATGGCGGTCGCGGAGTCGAGATCGAGCGAGCGGCGGTAGTCGGTCGCGTACGACGAGGCGCCGAAGCTCAGCACGAGGTCACCGACCGTCTGGTACGAAGGCATGCGCAGCGGCCTTCCCATCAGCTTCTCGTTCGCGAGCTCCTGCGCTTCGCGGTAGCGGCCTTCGGCGATCAGCTGGCGCACGCGCGGCAAGGCGATGAGCGCGTCGGGGCTGGAAGGATCGTAAGGACCGCCGGCGTACAGCGTGTCCTCGTTCAACTGCAGGCGATCGCGCGCGACGCCGCCGAAGATCATCGCGCCGATGCGTCCGTTGCCGATCGGCAGCGCCTCGGTCCACTGCTCCGCCGGTTGCTGGTACCAGAGCAGGCTGGAGCCGGCGGCCGGTTCATCGGCGCGGGCGAGGCGCGCGCCGCCCGAGGCGACCGCGCCAGCCGCCAGCGCGGATTGCAGCGCGGCGCGACGCGTGAGCTTGAAGACCCGTTTTGCCACCGGTTTTACCCCCGGCAGGGAGCATACCGGGACTTCGCGTCTTGTCAGCCCCGTCTACTTCGCCGGCTCGCAATTGCAGACCGGGCAACCGCGGTCGAAGATGATCTTCCACTCGCCGCTCACTTCGCGGCGCCAGATCGACGTGTACGTCGCGACGCGTTTGCCTGCGGGGTCGAAAACCGGGCCGGTGCTGAGCGCGAGGGTGCCGCCGGGCTGAACCTCCACGATTTCCGGTGCCCAGGAAAATGGCGCCTCGGGCCCTTCGAAGAATTTCCGCCAGCTCGCGAGGACTTCGTCCGGACCGTGCAGTGGCTTGTCGGCGAGCCAGATGACATCGGGCGCGATCATCGCCGCGAATTTCTTCACGTCGCGATCGGCGAGCGTCTTCGCGAATGCGATTTCCGTGGCACGAACCTGCGCGGCGAGATCGGCCGGCGCATCGGCGGCGAACGCCAGCGGCGTGGTCAACAGGAGCACAAACAAGGCGCGAAGTTTCGTGAACACCGGCATCTCCCTACAGGGGGCTGCGGTCGATAGTACCTTCGGGGCAGGCGCCGGCCTTTCAGCTGGTGGCACAATCCCGTCCCATGGGCGAATACACGACTCTCATGGCCCGCGATGGCCACGAATTCAACGCCTGGCTCGCCGCCCCCGCGGGCACGCCGCGCGGCGCGGTGGTGATCTGCCAGGAAATCTTCGGCGTGAACCAGCACATCCGCGGCGTCGCGGACGGCTATGCCGCCGCGGGCTACGTCACCATCGCGCCTTGTTTGTTCGACCGCATCCGGCGCGGCATCGAGCTCGGCTACACCGAGAAGGACACGCAGGAAGGCCGCGGTTACCGCCTGCAGATTCCGCAGGAGAAGTCGCTGGTCGACATCAATTCATCGATCAACGTGGTGAAACACGCGGGCCGCGTGGCGGTGGTCGGATATTGCTGGGGCGGCACGCTCGCCTACCTCGCGGCCTGCGAGCTGCCGATTTCCTGCGCCGTGTCGTACTACGGCGGCCAGATCGCCAAGGAGCACCTCGGGAAATCGCCGAAACGCCCGGTGATGTACCACTTTGGCGAAAAGGACCCATATATCCCGCCAGCCGACATCGAGAAGATCCGCGCGGCCGACCCGAACGGCATCTTCCATGTCTACCCGGCGGACCACGGGTTCAATTGCGACGAACGCGCTGCGTACGATCCTGCCAGCGCGCAACTGGCGCGCGAGCGCACGCTCGCATTCCTCGTCGCGCAACTGGAGAAGCAAATGATCAAGCTCGCCGATTCGATCGCTTTGGAAGAGCCAGGGCTTCATCGCGGGTGACTGGCGCGCGGCGGACTCGGGCCGGACCGCCGAGATCCGCAATCCCGCCACCGGCGAGGTGCTCGGCACCGTGCCTCACATGGGCGCGGCGGAGACGCGCCGCGCCATCGAAGCCGCGCAGCGCCGCGTTGCCCGCGTGGTCGAAGAAGACCGCGGGCGAACGCGCGCAGCATCCTGCGCAACTGGTTCGATCTGATGATGGCGAACCAGCGAGGACCTCGCCGTCATCATGACCGCCGAGCAGGGCAAGCCGCTGGCGGAATCGAAGGGCGAGATCGCCTACGCCGCGTCGTTCATCGAGTGGTTTGCCGAGGAAGGCAAGCGCATCTACGGCGACGTGATCCCCGGCCACCAGGCGGACAAGCGCATCCTGGTGCTGCGCCAGCCCATCGGCGTCGTCGCCGCGATCACGCCGTGGAATTTCCCGGCCGCGATGATCACGCGCAAGTGCGGGCCCGGCGCTCGCCGCGGGCTGCACCTTCGTCGTCAAGCCCGCGCCGCAGACGCCGTTTTCCGCGCTCGCGATGGCCGAGCTCGCGCATCGCGCCGGCATTCCGCCGGGCGTGTTCAACGTCGTCACCGGCGACGCGGTGGCGATCGGCGGCGAGTTCACCGGCAATCCGCAAGGTCCGCAAGCTGTCGTTCACCGGCTCGACGCCGGTCGGCAAACTGCTGATGTCGCAGTGCGCGGGCACGGTGAAGAAGGTGGCGCTCGAGCTCGGCGGCAACGCGCCGTTCATCGTGCTCGACGACGCCGATCTCGACGCCGCGGTCACGGGCGCGATCGCGAGCAAGTACCGCAACACCGGCCAGACCTGCGTTTGCGCCAACCGCTTCATCGTGCAGGCGAAGGTCTACGACGCCTTCGCGCAGAAGCTCACCGAGGCGGTGCGCAACCTGCGCGTGGGCGACGGACTCAAGGGCGAAACGGACCAGGGCCCGCTCATCGACGCGAAGGCGCTGGCCAAGGTCGAGGAGCACGTTGCCGATGCCCTGTCCAAGGGCGCGGCCGTTGCTCACGGGCGGCAAGCGGCATGCGCTCGGCGGCACCTTCTACGAGCCAACGGTGCTCACCAACGTGCACCCGTCAGATGATCCTCGCGCGCGAGGAGACATTCGGCCCGGTGGCGCCGCTGTTCCGCGTCGACACCGACGAAGAGGCGGTGCGAGCTCGCGAACGACACCGAGTTCGGGCTGGCGGCCTATGTGTACACGCGCGACCTCGCGCGCTCGTGGCGCGTCACCGAGGCGCTGGAGTACGGCATCGTCGGCCTCAATACCGGCCTCATCTCCACCGAGGTCGCGCCGTTTGGCGGCGTCAAGGAAAGCGGCATCGGTCGCGAAGGTTCCAAGTACGGAATCCTCGAGTTCACCGAGCTCAAATACATTTGCGTGGGCGGTATCTGACGGCTGAGCCATCGAGGCGAAAGGCAGCGTGCGGACAAGCCACGTACACTGCCCGCGCCAGTGCTAGGAAAGTTCCACGAAATCAGCGTCGAGACGGCGGACATCGCCGAGTCGGTGGCCTTCTATGAACGTCTCGGCTTCAGCCACGTGCGGCACCACCGACACCTGGCCGCATCCCTATGGCGTGATGACCGACGGCAGGCTGTTCATCGGCCTGCACCAGTTCAAATTTCCCTCGCCCACCATCACCTACGTGCACGCCGACGTGGCCGCAGCACGCGCACGTCATCGAAAAGCACGGCATCGAGATCGCGTGGAAGCGCGTCGGCGACGACGCGTTCAACGAGTTCGGGTTTCTTCGATCCCTCCGGCCAACCGGTGCGCGTGCAGGAAGCCCCCACGCATTTCGCCAGCGATCGCGAGCAGCGGCGAAACCTCGCTGTGCGGCGACTTCGCGGAATTCAGCATGCCGCGGCTGATTTCGAGCCGATGCGCGATTTCTGGGAGCCGCTCGGCTTCGTCGCGCTGGGTGAGACCGAAGCGCCCTACGTGCGCATGTCGATGACCAGCGACCACATCGACCTCGCCGTGCATCGCCCGCGCACGCTCGACCAGCCGATGCTGGTGTTCGCCGCCGCCGACATGGGCGAACGCATCGAGCGGCTGCGATCGCTCGGCGTCGAGTTGTCGGACGATCTGCCGCGCGGACTCGATCCGCGGCACAGCGCGCTGTCTGCGCGCGCCGGAAGGCACGGCGCTGCTGCTGATCAACGCGATCGACTAGAGCAGGCCGCAGGCCGAACAGGAAAATCGCGAAGTTCACGCCGGCCAGCAGGAAGAACGGCCCGCCCTTCGACACCGAAGTCGTACATCCAGCCGCCGAGCCCGTTGGTGAACAGGATGGCCGCCGACGCGCAGATGCCCGCGAGCCCGAACACCGCGCCACGCACGTCGCGCGGCGCCTCCTGCCCCAGCAACGTCTGGCCGGCGATGATGGCCGCGATCTGGCCCACACCTAACAACGCGGCCACGGCCAGCATGGCGGTGACTGCGCGTGGGGTCGTCGATGAATCCGCAGACCAGGTAGGCCAGGCCGCGAGCGCCATGGCGGCCACGTCCCGATGCGCACGCGATCGACGCGGTCGAGCAGCACGCCGACGACCAGCGCGGTGGCCAGGCCCGCGACCATCGCGGCCACGAACGGCAGCCGCGCGCGGTCCAGCGGCTTCGGCCATGTGAAGCCGCGCTCGAGCCAGGCCTGCTGCAGACGCAGCGAGAGGAACGTGCCGAGCACCACGCGGTCCCCGAACGAGCCGAACTGCAGCAGCCATGCGAACCAGATGCGCGGTTGCGCGCGCGCGGCGCCGAGCCCCTGCGCGAGGATGCGCGCGAGCGGCAGCGACGGCGCCGCATGGCTCGGCGTGCCGCGCTTCAGTCCCGCCAGCACCACCAGCGCGGCCAGCACGCATGAGCGCCGCGGCGATGCCACAGCGTGATGCGTCCCGCGGCGAGCGCGTTCGACGCCGGCTCCACGAGTTCCGCGGCATCGCCCCAGCAGCAAGCACGAGCGCCGCCGCTCCGAGCCCCTGGAAGAACCCGGCGACGCCGACGAGCCTTCCGCGCGACGCTTCGCGCGGCGTATCCGCGAGCACCGTCCCTAACATGGTGCCGACCGCGGCGACACCGACCGAGAAGAACAGCGAGCAGGCGAACAGCTGCGGCACCGTGCGCGCCAGCGGGTACAGCGGAACCCCGCGGCGAGCCACAGAAAGCCGAAGGCATAGACCGGACGGCGCCCGACCTTGTCCGCCAGCGCGCCGAAGGGCGCCACCAGCACAACGCGAGCAGCTCGTTCGCGAAATTGAGCGCCGGATACGGTGCGGCCCTGCAGATGTTCGGGCAGCGCGAGATTCACGTTCAGCAGGTAAGGCTGGAAATAGCTCGTGAACGCGAACAGGCCGACGGTGATGAACGCCGCATATAGATAATGAGCGCGTGCGCAGGCCCATAACCCGGCGCGAGCGGAGCCGGAAGGCGGTGCGGGAGGCGGCGGTCACGGGTCGGTCACGGCGGCGGATCATGCCACGCCATTCCGCGCGCCGAAGCGAGCCCGGCGCGCGACACGCCGCGAATGCGCGATCCCGCGAATCTGGGGATAATCGCGCATCGCCCGACGACAGGACGTCCGGAGATTCATTCAATGAAGCAATTCGCCAGCGCGGCGGCCGCCGCCCTCACGGTCTTCCTTTGCTCCGCCGCCTCGCGCCGACGAGGGCATGTGGACCTTCCACGGCTTTCCGTTCGCCAAGGCCAACGGCGCGCTCAAGACGAATCTCGACCAGGCCTGGCTCGACCAGGTGCGCACGGCCACCGTGCGGCTCTCGAACTGCACGGCGCTCGTTCGTCTCGGACGACGGCCTGATCCTCACGAACCATCATTGCGTCGAACCGTGCCTCGCCGATCTTTCCTCGAAGGAAAAGAGCTACGTCGAGGACGGCTTCCTCGCGAAGTCGCGCGACGAGGAAAAGAAGTGCCAGACGCAGATCGCCGACGTGCTCACCGGCATGGAGGACATCACCGCGAAGGTCGCGGCGGCCATCGAAGGCAAGGACGACAAGGCCGCGAACGAGGCGCGCAAGGCCACGCTCACGCAGTTCGAGTCGCGAGTGCGAGAGCAAGGACGAAGCTGCAAGTGCCAAACCGTCAACCTGTACCAGGGCGGCCAGTACTGGCTGTACAAGTACAAGCGCTACACCGACGTGCGCATCGTGTTCGCGCCGGAGGCCGGCATCGCGGCCTATCGGCGGCGACCCGGACAACTTCCAGTTTCCGCGCTGGTGCCTGGACATGGGCATCCTGCGCGCCTACGAGAACGGCAAGCCGGTGAAGCCCGCCTAACTACCTGAAGATCAACTTCGCGGGTCCCGAGGCGGGCGAGCCGGTGTTCGTGTCCGGACATCCCGGCACGCACGGACCGCCTGCTCACCGTGGCGCAGCTCAAGCAGCAGCGCAACGTCGACCTGCCGCAATGGCTGCTGCGCTACTCGGAGCTGCGCGGCCGGCTCATCCAGTTCTCGGAGCAGAGCCCGACAGAACGAGCGCATCACCGCGGACCTGCTCAACGGCTTCGAGAACTCGCATCAAGGTGCGCCGCAAGATGCTCGACGCGCTGCACGAAGACTCGATGCTCGAGCGCAAGCGCGCGGACGAAGCGCAGCTGCGCAAGTGACCGCGGACCCGACTCGAGAGCATCGGCGATCCGTGGGCGGACATCGAGAAGGCGCTGGCGGCCGAGCGCGCGATCTTCCAGCCGTATACGTCTACATCGAGGCCGGCGCGGGCTTCCAGGGCCGGCTGGTCGGCTTCGCGCGCGCGCTGGTGCGCGGCGCCGCCGAGCGTGACAAGCCGAACGAGCAGCGCTTCCGCGAATACACCGACGGCGCGTTGCCGCGCATCGAGCAGCAGCTCGGCGCCGCAGGTGCCCATCTACACCGAGCTCGAGGCGCTGCGCCTGGGCCACGGCCTGCAGCGCATGCGCGAGTGGTTGGGACCGGACCATCCGATGGTGCGCAAGCTGCTCTCGAAGGAATGTCCGAACGAGCTCGCGAAGCGGCTCGTGACCGAGACCAAGCTCGGCGACCCGGCCGTGCGCATGGAGTTGTGGAAGGGCGGCGTCGGCCGCGATCGCCGCGTCGACAGGATCCGATGATCGCGCTGGCGCGCGACATCGACGCGGACGCGCGCGTGTTGCGCAAGCAGTACGAGGACAACGTCGAGGCGCAGGAAGAGCTGGCCGCGTGAGAAGATCGCGAAGGCGCGCTTCGCTGCGCTGGGCACCAGCGTCTACCCGGATGCGACGTTCACGCTGCGCCTCAACTGGGGCTCGGTCCAGGGCTGGAACGAGAACGGCAAGATGGTCGATCCCTTCACGCGACTGTCGCGCGCCTTCGAGCGTGCCACGGGGTCCGATCCGTTCCGCATCCCGGACAGCTGGCAGAAGGTGAAGGACAAGCTGGACATGGACGACGCCCTTCAACATCTCCACGAACAACGACATCGTCGGCGGCAATTCAGGCAGCCCGCTCATCAGCGCGAAGGGTGAGGTCGTCGGTCTGCTGTTCGACGGCAACATCCACTCGATCTCGGGCGCCTACTGGTTCGACACCGAGAAGAACCGCGCGATCGCCGTGCACCCGGCGATCATGAAGGAGGCGCTGTCGAAGGTTTACGGCGCCAGTGCGATCCTCGCGGAGCTCAGCGCGAAGTAGTTTGTTCGTGTGGTGCCGGATGTTGGTGCCGGAGTTAAAAAACGGGAATTAGCGGGGTCTGACGTCGACGCCGGAGTGATCGTCGGCGCTAATTCCCGTTTTTTAACTCCGGCACCAACATCCCGGCACCAACATCCCGACCCTATTCCCTGGCGCTCACGTCGAAACGGATGCGCATCTCGTCAACCACGACGAGCGCCCCCATCCCGATGCTGAAGGGCTTGATCCCCAGGTCCGACTGCTTGAGCGGAAACTCGCCGCTCGCCTTGAGCGCGCCTTCCTTGCGAACCAGCGTCACGGGCACGCGCACGTTGCGCACCTGGTCCTTGATCCTTATCTCGACGCCCACGTCGTAGCCCTCGCCGGCAGCAGCCACGTCCGTGGCACGCAACCGGATGTCCGGATACGTCGCGCCGTCGAGCACCGCCGCCGACAGCAGGTTCGTGCGCGTGCCGTCGCGCGCGCTTTGCGGCACGTTGGGCGGAAAATCGGAACCCGCCATCTCGCGCATGGCCGGTTCGTCGATGGTGAGCTCGTTCACCGGGAAACTCAGGTCGAAACGCATCTGAGTTGGATCGTCGAGCACGTAGACCGCACCGGACACCTGGTGCGAAGCGATCACGTGGTTATGGCCGAGGCGCGCCATGGCGCCGCCTCGATACACGAGGATCTGCAGCAGCGATTCCTCGGGTACCACCGACCATGTCTTTGCACCGGCGGGAATTCCGGCCACTTCGGGGACCGGCGCGGGTTCAGGCGGAACTTCCACCGGCGGTGGACTTGTCTGACAGGCGACCAGCCCCAATAGGACGAGCCCTGCGATACCCAGCGGGAACCCGCGCCCACCTTGCGATGTACTCATCTTTTGACCCCTGCCCCGTTGGGCGGATAGCTTACCGGCATGAAATTCCGCAATACCACGCGCGCCTGGGGCACGCTGTCGAAGGCGCTGCACTGGATCATCGTGCTGCTGATCATCAACCAGTGGGTCATCGGCAGCTATGCCGACGACCTGCCCAACGGGCTCGCCAAGCTGCAGGCGCTCGCCTGGCACAAATCCTTCGGAATAACCGTCCTGATGCTCGCCATCGTCCGGTTGGTGTGGCGCTGGCTCAATCCGGTTCCCTCGCTCGAGGGAGTCGCGAAGCCCTGGGAGCGGGTACTCGCGAGCATCTCGCACGTGCTGCTGTACGCGCTGATCTTCGCGATGCCGCTCACCGGTTGGATGATGTCCTCGGCCCGGAATTTCCCGGTGAGCTGGTTCAAGCTCGTCCAGCTCCCGGATCTCGTGGCGCCCAGCCAGGCGACCTACGACCAGATGCACGACCTCCATCACCTGCTGTTCAAGGTGCTGCTGGGCGTCGCGCTGCTGCACGTCGCGGGCGCGCTCAAGCACCATTTCATCGACCGCAACGAAGTGCTGAAGCGGATGCTGCCCTTCGGCGGAGTCAAGTGAGACCCAATGACTAACTACCTTGCCGCGCTGGCTTTCACGGCGCTGATCGCGAGCGCCGCGTGCGCCGATGACACCCACCCGGCCGCCGCGCGACCCGTGGCCCAGGTTGCGCCCGCGGCGAAGCCGGCCGCCAAACCCGCCGCCGCAAGTGCACCCGCCGCGGCCGCCGCGAGCGCGGTGCCGGGCTACCGGCAGACGGGCGGCAATCTCTCGTTCACCTTCGAGCAGGCAGGCGCCGCGAGCAAGGGGTCGTTCGGACAATTCACGACCACGCTCGCCTACGACGAAAAGAATCTCGCCGCCAGCAAACTCGACGTGAAGGTGCAGATCGCGTCGCTCGACACGCAGGACAAGGACCGTGATTCCACCCTGGTGAGCGCGGACCTGTTCGATGCGGAGAAATTTCCGGCGGCAACCTACTCCGGCACGTTGGCCAAGGCCGGCAGCGGCGTCGAAGCGGTCGGCAAGCTCACCATCCGCGGTGTCGCGAAAGACGTGCGCCTGCCGCTCAACATCCGCGCCACCGCGAACGGGCTCGAGCTCTCGGGCGAGGTCAGGATCAAACGCCTCGACTTCGGCGTCGGCCAGGGCGAGTGGAAATCCACCGAGTGGGTCGGCGACATGGTGACGATCTCGTACAAGGTCGCGCTCGCGAAATCCTGACGATGCCCGTCTTCAGTTCCATGCGCCGGATCTGGATCGGCGTTTCACTCGCGGTCGCGATGCTGTCGCTGTACCCGGCGTGGACCGGCTACTCCAGCTGGTGGATGCCGGGAATCGCACTGACGATCTTCGCCATCCTCGCGCTCGAGCCGCTGATCCTCACCTGGGAAATCCGCAAGCGCGGCGAGGAGCTGCAGATCACGGATGAAGGTGTATTGCGCAAGCTGGCGCGCGGCGACAGCGAATTCGTGCGCTGGAACGAGCTGCGCGAGGTCTCGATCGTCGTCACGCAGGGCGTGAACCTCTCGGAGGAGTACATCTTCGTGCTCGCGGGCACCGGCACGTCGGGCGTCATGGTCGGCCAGCGCCTCGCGGCCAGACACGACCTCATCTCGCACCTCAACAAACTACCCGGATTCGACCACCGCAACATCGCGAATGCGATGGCGTCGCCCGTGAACCAGCGTTTCCTGCTGTGGCGCGCGCGGCCGCTCGAGGGCGACGCCGTGGTCATCCAGATGCCGCGCGTCGCGGGACAGGCCGCGGGCGAAAGCCCGCGGGGCGATCACCCGCGCCTGCACTGACGATCAGCCGGGATCAAAAACGGCTGCCGTCCTTGCGCGTGAACATCGGGTCGGCATCCACGCCGTGGAAATGCAGGTCCACGTCCGGGTAGACCGCCTGGTCACCCTTCGCGCGGTTGCTGATCTCGAGATAGGTCGCCGGCTCGCTGCCGCGGTTGATGAGCTGGTGGCCGTCGCCCGACTTGCCGTCGGCCGACGCGGGAAATCCCGCGCACATGCCGGCGCGCAGCACCTGCTCGCCGGCGTCCGTCTTCACGACGACTTCGCCCGACAACACGAAGATGAATTCATCCTCGAGCGTGTGCCAGTGGCGCATCGACGATTCCTTGCCGGGTGGCAGGGTCGTGTGGTTGATGCCTATTTTCGTCAGCCCCAGGGGATCGCCGAGCGCGCGTTTCTCGCGCGGCAGGACGCGTGAACGATAGGGCTCCGGGTAACCCGACCCGGTGCGCGGCGGCAGCGACAGCGGATCGAGCGCGGGTTTTTTCAGACTCATGTGATTGACCCTCGCGAAACGACGGGTAGTGTAGCGGCATGCCGCATTTGTTTGATGATGTCGGGGAGATCGTCGAAGAGGCATTGCGCCGCGTCGGGAAGAAGGTCGTACTGGCCCTGCCGCTGGGCATCGGCAAACCCAACCTGATCGCGAACGAATTCTTCCGGCGTGCGCGCGCCGACGAATCCCTCGACCTCACCATCGTCACGGCACTCTCGCTGCGCAAACCCGCGGGCGGCAGCGATCTCGAGCGCCGCTTCATCGAGCCGCTGGCCGCGCGAATCTTCGGCAACTACCCCGAGCTCGACTACCTGCAGGCGGTGCGCTCCGGAACGATGCCGGCCAATGCCCGCGTCATCGAATTCTTCTTCGAGCCCGGTTCGCTGCTCGGCAGCGTCCACGCGCAATCGCACTATCTCTCGGCCAACTACACGCACGTCGCACGCGAGCTGCTCCATCGCGGCGTGAACGTGATCGCGCACGTGGTGGCGAAACGCAGCGTGGGTGGCCTGATGGAGATCAGCCTGGGCAGCAACCCGGACGTCACGGTCGATCTCCTGCCGGACGTCGCGCGGCTGCGGGCGGCAGGACAGCCGCTCGTGATGCTCGGCCAGGTTCACCGCGAAATGCCGTTCATGCTGGGCGCGGCCAACGTCGGCGCGGAAACCTTCGACCTGCTGCTCGACCACTCGCGCTACGACTACGACCTGTTCGCGCCGCCCAACCCGGCGCTTTCGACCGTCGATCACGCGATCGGGCTGCACGCCAGCGCGCTGGTGCGCGACGCGGGTACCTTGCAGATCGGAATCGGCGAGCTCGGCGACTCCATCGTGTATTCGCTGCTGCTGCGGCACCAGCGCAACGATGCCTGGCGCCGCGCGCTCGAGGCCGCGGGCACGGAGCGCAGCGCGGCGCTGATCGACTCCGACGGCGGCCGCGCGCCCTTCGCCGCCGGCCTGTTCGGCGCCACCGAGATGTTCGTCGACCAGATGCTCGACCTGTACCGCGCGGGCATCCTGCGGCGCCGCGTCTACGACTATCTGCCGCTGCAGCGCGCGCTGGCGGCCAACGGTTCGAGCACGAAGGTGGATGCGGCGCTGCTCGACGCCATCTCCAGGGAAAAGGAGGCCGCCGGCGCGGGCCCGTTGCTCGACGCGAACGACGTCGCGGCGTTGCGCCACGCCGGTGTCCTGCGCAGCGAGACCCGTTTCGAGAACGGCGTCATCGTGTCGCCGGACGGCGTACGCATCGAGCCGGACCTGTCGAATCCCAGGGCGCGCGCGGCGATCGCGCGCGAATGCCTGGGGCTCGAGCTGCAGGGCGGCACGGTCATGCATGCCGGCTTCCTGCTGGGCCCGCGCGCGTTCTATGCCGCGTTGTGCGCGCTGCCGGAATCCGAACGGCGCCTGTTCGACATGCGCAGCGTCGGATACATCAACCAGCTCTACGGTGCCGGCCAGGACCTGAAAATTGCCCAGCGCAGCCATGCGCGTTTCGTGAACACGACCATGATGCTCACGACGCTCGGCGCGGCGGTGTCCGATGCGCTCGACGACGGCCGCGTGGTCTCGGGTGTGGGCGGCCAGTACAACTTCGTCACGATGGCGCACGCGCTGCCGGGCGCCCGCTCGGTGCTGTGTGTGCGCTCGACGCGCATGAAGGACGGCGACCTCTCCTCGAACATCGTGGCCGGTTACGGGCACACCACGATTCCGCGCCACCTGCGCGACATCGCCATCAGCGAGTACGGCATCGCCGACCTGCGCGGGCGCACCGATGGCGAGTGCATCGCCGCGATGCTCAACATCTCCGATTCGCGTTTCCAGCAGGCGTTGCTCGCCGCCGCAAAACGCGCCAACAAGATCGACGCGGGTTATCGCATCCCGGAACGGTTCCGCGGCAACCTTCCCTCGAAACTCGAGGAGGCGTTCGCCGAGCCGCGTGCCGCGGGGCTGTTCTCCGAATATCCCTTCGGCACCGATCTCACGCGCGAGGAAATCGATCTCGCGCACGCGCTGCGCTGGCTGAAGTCGAACACGACGGGCGGATTGCGCCGCGCCGCCACCGTCGGTCGCGCGCTGCTGCGCGGCGCCGACGCCGCGGACCGCGGTCATCTCGAGCGGCTCAGGCTGGGTTCGCCCACGACCTTCAGCGAACGGTTGACGGCGAAACTCGTGAGCCTCGCGCTCGCGAAGACGCAGCCTATCTCGCGAACAGCCGCGAAGGATCCTTGAACGCCTTGAACTCGAGCGCGTTGCCGGAAGGATCGTAGAGAAACATCGTCGCCTGCTCGCCGACCTGGCCCGCGAAGCGGATGCCGGGCTCGATCTCGAACCGTGTCGCGCGCGCGCGCAGGCGTTCAACCAGCGCGTGCCACGCACTCCACTCCATCACGACGCCGAAATGCGGGACGGGCACGTCGTGTCCGTCCACCTCGTTGTGGTGCACGTGTTTCTTCTTCGACGGATCCAGGTGGGCGACCAGCTGGTGGCCGAAGAAATCGAAGTCCACCCACTCCGCCGAGCTGCGGCCTTCGGCGCAGCCGAACAGGCCGCCGTAGAAATCGCGCGCCGCCCGGAGATCGTGGACCGGAATGGCAAGATGAAAAGGCTGGAGCATGACCTTACTGCCTGGCCCACCACTCGTCGCGCGCACGCACGGCGAGATCGGGGAAATCGGAGAAGAAGCCCGTGATGCCGGCGTCGAGCAGCGCTTGGATCTCGGCTTTCATGTCGCCCGGCGCCGCGACGTCGGCGGACGAGCGCAGGGCATCCGGCAGGAATTCGTTTTCGGCGCGCAGCGTCCAGACGTGGATTCCGAGCCCCGCGGCGCGTGCGCGCCGCGCCAGGCCCGTCGGCACGGCTCCCGGCCCGAACTGCACGACCATCCATTTGTGCGGGCCGATGGCATCCGCGTAGCCCGCGATTTCCTTCAGGCCCGCTTCGCTCATCAAGTCCAGGTAGGTGCGCTGGTCGCCCGCGAGCGTGAAGTCGAAGGGCTGTCCCGTGGGCGACACCAGCTGCACCAGCGTCAGGTCGGTGCGGCGCCGCAGCGCCTTCAGGTTTCCAACCTCGAAGGACTGCAGGCAGACGGGATCGCTGCGCTTCGAATAACCATGGCGCGACAGCGAGTCGAGCATCCGCTCGTCGAAGTGCAGGCCGAGCCGCGCGAAATGGCTCGGATGTTTGGTCTCCGGATAGATGCCGATGCGCGGTGGCGGCGGCAGTCCTTTGGCGCGCGCGTCCGCGGCGCGCTGCGCATCCGCCGCGGCCACCAGCTCGAGCACTTCGTCGAACGTGGGGATCGAAAACGCGCCGTCGTATTTCGTGTTGCCGCGCCGCAGATCGGGCAGCCGCTCGCGGGCCCGCAGAGTCTTCAGTTCCGCGAGCGTGAAATCCTCGGTGAACCAGCCGGTGATCGATTCGCCGTCGATCGACTTCGTGGTCTTGCGAGCGGCGAACTGCGGCCGCGAGGCCACGTCCGTCGTGCCGCCGATTTCGTTCTCGTGGCGCGCGAGCAGTGCACCATCGCTGGAAATCACCAGGTCGGGTTCCACGTAGTCCGCACCCTGTTGAATCGCGATGAAGTAGCCCGCCAGCGTGTGTTCGGGCACGTAGCCGCTCGCACCGCGGTGCGCTATGACAAATGGGCGCGGGCCGGCCGCTGCCGAGGTTGCCGTCATGAGAACTGTGCCCGCGAACCCGACCAAGACATAAAGCCAGAATGCCGCGCGATGCGGGGGTCGCTTGCTTGTGTCCTGCATCGCAACTCGTTATCCAAAAAGGTGGCGCGCATGAAAACCATCGTCCGCGGCTGGGCCGAGCTTACGGTGCGAAAGGTCGCTTGTCTCGCGCTCGGGGTGGCGCTCGCGGGTTGCGCGAGTGATCCGGAGCCGGTGGTGGTGGGCAAGCCGCTCACGCTGCCGACGATCGCCGACTACTGCGCCGCCGCGCAGAAGGAAATCGCCCAGTCGCGCGTGCCCGCGCGCAACGTGCTGATGACCGACTACCAGGCGTTTTCGCGCGCCACGCCGTCGCTGAAGCCGCTCGAAACGCTGCAGTTCGTCGGCTACGCCGACGAGAAACAGTCGAAGGCGCGCATGATCTCCTGCAAGCTGCATAGCGCCGACCGCATCCGCGCCGAGTACGGCGCCACCGCCGCCGGCGAAGCCACCACCTGCGCGCGCCTCAACCGCCGCACGCTCGACGCCGTGATGCTGACGCTCACCGATCGCCAGAAGAAGAAGATGCCGTTCCAGGGCGCGCTGCCGGTCGCGCTGGATCCGGACGAGCAGGCGACGAGCGAAGCGCAATGGCTCGAAGGATTCACGATGGTGCAGACCGATGCCGGCGGTACGCTGCGCATCCGCGCCAAGAGCCTGCGCGCCGCCGGCAACAATTTGCGCCAGGCGGGCGCCAGCCCGGCTGCCATCGGCAACAACGGCCGCCAGTACTGTCACCTGATCGCGCCGGACTATCTCAAGCGCGTCCTCATCGGCGAAATCCAGCTGCCGAAGCCCGGGTTCCAGACCGCCAGCCGGTAGCGGCGGAGCGCATCGGGCCGTAAAGTGCGGCGTATGAGCAACGCCGCGGCTCCCTATTCACGACCCGAAGAGCTCGCCCACTCGCTGACCGCGGGGCTGGGCATCGTCGCCTGCGTGTTCGCGATTCCGTGGCTCGCCTGGGTGTCGTTCCCGGATCCATGGCGCCTCGGTACCGCGCTCGTGTTCGGCATGAGCGCGCTCGCGATGTTCGTGACCTCCGTGATCTATCACTGGTCGAGCCAGCCCGAGCTCAAGCTGCGGCTGCGCAGGCTCGATCACTCCGCCATCTATCTACTGATCGCCGGCACGTACACGCCGTTCACGCTGGTGGCGATGGATCGCGCCTGGGGCTGGTCGCTGTTCGGTGTCGCCTGGGCGCTCGCCGTGTTCGGGATCATCGCGAAGAATACGGTGGGTTTCCGCTATCCCAGGCTGTCCCTGGCGTTGTACCTGGGCATGGGCTGGATCGCGATGATCGCGATCAAGCCGTTGCTGGATTCGCTGACGACCTGGCAACTCTCCTGGATGCTCGCGGGCGGCGTGTTCTACACCGCCGGCGTGCCGTTCTACGTGTGGAAGACGCGCCGCTACACGCACGCGGTGTGGCACCTGTTCGTGCTCGCCGGAGTGGCGGCCCATTTCGTCGCCGTGCTGAGCGTGGTCAGTTCACCCCGAGGCTGAAGCAGGCCAGCGCGCAACTGGCGGCCTATTTCTTGCGGCGGGCCGGCGACTTTTTCTTCGCCGTTTTCTTCGCGACCTTCGTCGCCGATCTTTTCGGCGCGGCTTTCTTCTTCACGGGTTTCTTCTTGGGCGCCGGCTTCTTTCCCTTGCCTCGGGGCTTGCCCGGCGCAGCTTTTTCGCGGCCGGCTTTTTTGCGGCGGCTTTCTTCACGGGCGCGGGCTTCACGCGCGCGGCGGTTTCGCTGCCGCGCAGCTGCTCGATGATCGCGGGATTCTCGAGCGTCGAAAGGTCCTGCGTGATCTCCTCGTCGCGCGCGATGGCGCGCAGCAGGCGGCGCATGATCTTTCCCGAACGCGTCTTCGGCAGGTTGTCCGCGAAACGGATGTCGTCGGGCCGCGCGATGGCGCCGAGCTGCTCGGCGACCCAGTCGCGCAGCTTCTTCGCCATCGCATCGACCTTGGCGCCCTCGGGCTTGGGTCCACGCAGCACCACGTAGGCGAACACGGACTCGCCCTTGATGTCGTGCGGCTTGCCGACCACCGCCGCTTCGGCCACTTGCGGATTCGCGACCGAGCGCGGATTCGATTTCCATGGTGCCGAGTCGATGACCGGCGACGTTCAGCACGTCGTCGATGCGGCCCATGATCCAGAAGTAGCCGTCCTTGTCGCGATGCGCGGAATCGCCGGCGACGTAGTAACGGTTCTGGAAAGTTTCCCAGTAGGTCTCGAGATAGCGCTCGTTGTCGCCCCAGATCGTGCGCAGCATCGACGGCCAGGGCTTGCGGACGACGAGGTATCCGCCGGCGTCGGCGCCCTGCACTTCGTTGCCGCTGGGCATCGACGATGTCGGCGTCGATGCCCGGCAGCGGCTGCGTGCACGAGCCCGGCTTCGTGGCCGTGACGCCCGGCAGGGGCGAAATCATGATGGCGCCGGTTTCCGTCTGCCACCAGGTGTCGACGATCGGGCAGCGTCCGCCGCCGATGTTCTCGTGGTACCAGATCCACGCTTCGGGATTGATCGGCTCGCCCACCGACCCGAGCAACCGCAGCTTCGAGAGGTCGTAGCGCGCCGGAATCGTCGTCGCCGAGCTTCATCAGTGCGCGGATCGCCGTCGGCGCGGTGTAGAAGATCGTGACGCCGTGGGATTCGGCAGATCTTCCAGAACCGTCCCGCATGCGGGAACGTGGGCGCGCCCTCGTACATCACGACGGTGGCGCCCGCGGCGAGCGGACCGTAGGCGACGTAGCTGTGCCCGGTCACCCAGCCGACGTCGGCCGTGCACCAGAACACGTCGTCCTCGCTGCAGGTCGAACACCCACTTGCTCGTGAGCTTCGCGCCGAGCAGGTAGCCCGCGCTCGAATGCTGAATGCCCTTCGGCTTGCCCGTGGAGCCCGGACGTGTACAGCAGGAACAGCGGATGCTCCGCGTCCACCCAGACCGGATCGCAGACCGGATGTCTGGCCTTCGATGATTTCGTCGTGCCACCAGACGTCGCGGCCTTCCTTCATCTTCACGTCGTGACCGGTGCGCTTGCAGCACGATGACGCTGCGGATGCTCCGGCAGCCCTGCGACAGCGCCTTGTCCGCCGCTTCCTTCAGCTCGATGACCTTGCCGCCGCGCCAGCCGCCATCGGCGGTGATCAGCAGCTCGGCGCCCGCATCCTCGATGCGGTCCTTGAGCGACGGCGCCGAGAAACCGCCGAACACCACGGAATGGATCGCGCCGATGCGCGCGCACGCGTGCATCGCGACGATCGCTTCGGGCGTCATCGGCATGTAGATGACGACCCGGTCGCCGCTGCTGCACGCCCTGCGCGAGCGAGCGCGTTGGCGAAGCGGCACACGTCGGCGTGCAGCTCGCGATAGCGACACGTGGCGCACGTCGCCCGGCTCGCCGACGAACGTGACCGCCGTCTTGTGGCCGCGCTCCTCGAGATGCACGTCGAGGCAGTTGTAGGAGACGTTGAGTTCGCCATCCATGAACCAGCGATAGTTCGGCGCCCTGGAGTCGTCCAGGGTCACCGAAAACGGCTTGTGCCAGCGCAGCTCGGATTGGGCCTGGCGGGCCCAGAATCCCTTGTGGTTGGAGGCGGCTTCGGCGCGCAGGGCAGCGACGTCCTCGGGTTTGAGGCGGGCCTTGGCGGTGAACTCGGCGGAAGGGGCAAACTGCCGTTCCTCGACCAGAACGGACTTGATGTTTTGGTTATTCACGGGCGCGGAGTGTAAACCGAAACGCCTTCTGGACAGTCTCAAGCATAACACCGACACGTTAACCGGAGAGTACTCATGCGTTCCAGATATTGGCTGTTGATGCTGGCCCTCGGGCCCGTCACCGCGTTCGCCTGGGGAGACGAGTGCAAATTTCGCGCGGATCGTGCCGCGGGCGTGGACGCGAAAGGCATCGAAAAGGTGGTCATCCGCGCCGGAGCGGGCGACATGAAGGTGGTCGGCCGGTCGAACGCCGTGCGAGTCGAAGCCCGCGGCACGGCTTGCGCCGGCAGTCAGGCGCTGGTCGACGCGACGCAGATCAGTGTCCGGCGCGAAGGCAACATCGTTTATGTCGAAACCGCGCTGCCGCAGAACAACGACGGCAGCTGGAACTGGGGCAAGGACGAATACGCCTACATCGACATCGGCATCGCGCTGCCGTCGAGCGTGCCGGTCGAGGCGATCGACTCCAGCGGCGACACCGAAATCGAAGACCTGGGCGCGCTCACGATCCAGGACAGCTCGGGCGATCTCGAGATCCGGCGCATTGCCGGTGCGGTCGACGTCGGCGACAGCTCGGGCGACGTCAATATCGACGAGGCCGGCAGCGCGCGCGTGCGCGACAGCTCCGGCGACATCGAGATCGAGAACGTGCGCGCCGACGTGGAGGTGACGAGCGACAGCTCGGGCGACATCCGCATCGTGCAGGTCGCCGGCGGCGTGCGCATCGAACAGGACAGCTCGGGCAGCATCCGCGTCGAAGACGTGCGCGGCAGCGTCAAGGTCGAGTCCGACAGCTCGGGCGACATCTACGCCGGCCGGGTCGGCGGCGACTTCACGGTGAGCGAGGACAGCTCCGGTTCCATCGACCATGACGCCGTGAGCGGCAAGGTCGCCATCCCCGAGCAACAAGCGTGACTAGAGGATCAGGCTCGCCGCGTGCAGCGGCAGCAATGCGAGGCGTTCGGCCTGCCTGCGCAGCATCGGGCCGAAGTTGTGGCGATCGAAGAACGCGGTCAATGCCGCGACATCGGGCGCGCGCCGCATGAGCTCGGCGCGGCCGACTTCCAGCGGCATGTTGCAGGCGATTTCGGTGAGGCGCCGCGAGAGGAATGCCGCGTCGCGATGCTCCGCCAGTTTCGCGGCGAGCTTGCTCGCGCCACGCACCTGGATCGCGGCGACCTTGTCGAGGTTGTCGTAGAGCTCCTCCAGCGACGCGAATTCCTTCATGAGCGCGGCGGCCGTCTTGGCGACCCACTCCCGGGACGCCCTTGATGTTGTCGACGCTGTCGCCCATGAGCGCGAGGAAATCCGCGAAACGTTCGGGCTCGACGCCGAAGCGCTCCTCGATCTGGTGGTAGCGGTACTGCGCGTTGTCGGTGTAGTCCCAGTAGATGTCGCTTTCGCGGATGAGCTGCGCGAAATCCTTGTCGCGCGTGACCAGGGTTGCGGGCAGTCCTTCGCGGCGACAGCGGGTCATCAACGTGCCGACGATGTCGTCGGCTTCGTATTCGGCAGTGGCTGAACTCCGGAATGCCGGCGTGCCGGCAGAATTCGCGGCAACGCTCGAACTGCAGCTTGAGATCCTCGGGCGGCGGATCGCGGTTCGCCTTGTACGCGGGATAGATCTGGTTGCGGAATGACGTCGAGAGGCTTTCGTCGAATGCCACGGCCATGTAGCGCGGCTGTGCGCGCTCGATGAGGTCGCCGAGGAAGCGGGCGAAGCCGAACGTGGCATGGGCGGGATGGCCGTCACGATCCGCCATGTCGGGCGGCATCGAGTAATAGGCGCGAAAGACGTAAACCGACGCGTCGATGAGGTAGATCACGCGCGCATGGTACTGGAGGCCCGGCACCGTTTCCTGGAAATGGGGTTGGAGTCAGACCTCACACGGCGGCAGGTCGGTCATGCATTGACCCCATGTCAGGGCAATTCAGGCGACCTGGCCGATCCTGCGCGGGTCGAGGCCGCGGGTTCCGTGGGCAGATCGTGCCGCCGCTCGGCTCGTTGCAGGGCGGCATCGATCATGGTCGCGAACAATTCCGCCGTGTCGTGCAGGCTCTGTGTGGCGAGACCGAGATCGCGCGGCCGGCGCACGAGCTGGCGGCAGCAGTGGACGACCTGCGCATCGCGCGTCGCTTCCACCACCGCCCCTTCACCCAGCGCGCGCAGCGCCTTGTCCGGCACGCCACCCGCATTGCACGACTCGCGCCACAGCGGGTACACGAGGCGCGGCATGCGCTCGAAGAACCACAGGTAGCCCACCAGGCCCACGGTGGCGCGCTCCACCAGCTGGTAGTGCGCGTACGCCGCGAGCGCAATCGTTTGCGGCAGCGGCGTCAATGAGAAGCTGTCGAGCGAGTTCAGTCCCAGCGCTCGCAGGTCATCCAGAAAGGAGCGTCCTTGCTCAAAAGCCAGCGCTGGAACCGCCAGCAGGTCCTGCCAAGAACTCCAGTCTTCCGGCGGAACGACGTCCGCCGCCACTTCCCGCAGGCGCGAGTGCACGTTGATCACGTGGTTGAGCTCGAGCAACAGCTGTCGATGCGTCGCGGAGCTCACGTGGGAGGTGCGGAACCGGTCGAGAATTCTCGCGAGCGACGACGTGCGCGTGAGCATGTCGAACTCGAGAGAGAAGACGTCCGCGCTGTTCATCCCGGGCCTGTTTTCGTGGTCGGATTCGGCTACTGATATGTAGTGTCACGACTTCAGGGTTTCTCTCACTTCACGCTGTCATAACGACAAAGTATTTTTCAATCAACGACTTACTACAAACCCTGCCTCCATCTTCTATTCTTCGTTTGCGAGGCCCCGCAGGTGCCTGTAAA
This sequence comes from uncultured Pseudomonadota bacterium, assembly GCA_963774045.1. GTDB lineage: Bacteria > Pseudomonadota > Gammaproteobacteria > Steroidobacterales > Steroidobacteraceae > CADEED01. Next base: position 307,764 of record CAVZED010000008.1, on the reverse strand, counting down.
CATGCGTCACGGGAAAGGGGACTCGCCGCAATGAGCACACGCGTCAGCGTGGCTGGCAAATACAAAAAGAATCTCCGGGGTCGGCTCCTCCAGTTTTTCGCCTTGTCTGGGCGTCATGCCTTTCCGGTTGCTCTGGGCGGGTTCGAAACCGACCCGCTGGTCGAGTTCTCCACCGAAATCAACCTGGACGGCGAATCCGCGAGACCATCTCGCCGCCAGCTGCGGGCCGGCGTCTACCTCGTCGAGGTCCGCGAACGCGACATCGACCTGCGCGTGCGCGTCGACGCGGGCGCCGTGCATGCCGGCCTCGCCGATGCCTATCTGCGCCACGGCCTGCATCGCACGATCGTCAGCCTGGACGACGCGCAGACGCTCAGGCTCACGCTCACCAGCATCGACCAGCGCAGCTGGCGCGGTGCTGCGGCGGTGCGCATCCTGCGCTGGCCGCACGGCGCCGACCCGCGCGGAACCGCGGCAAGACCGACGAGCGCCTGCTCGGCTTCATGGCGCTCGGCCAGGGCAACGAGCTCGTGGCGCGCGGCAGACAAGGACTCCTGGCGCGCGGCGCTCGTGCCACTGCAGGAGGCCGCGGATCATTTCGAGGCGCGCGAACGACATCCGTTCGCTGGCCGAGGCCGAATACCAGCGCGGCTGGCGTGGAATTCGACCTGCTGCTCGAGTTCGAGGACGCGCGCCGCACCGGTGAAGCCGCGTTCATGCACTTTCGCGCGGTGGACGACGAGCTCGGCGCGCAGCGCGCGAACCTGCTGGTCGCGCTGGCCGAAACCAACATCGCGGCCGAGAAGAAGGGCAACGACCGCGAGCTGCGTTGCTCGATCGTCACGCGCCGGCGATGGAGGCCCAGCAGTACTTCGAGGCGCACGAGGAGACCACCGACGCGCTGCGCGCCCTCAACCTGCAAGCCGTGCCCGACACGCTGCGCGGGCGCACTCGACCGCACCGCGAAGATCTACGAGGTGATCCGCCGTCGCGCGCACGCACGCGGCGACAAGTTCCTCGAAGCCGGCTCCATCCAGAATCTCGCGTACGTCGCACACCGCAACGGCGAGCTGGCGAAGGCCGCGAGCATGTACGAGAGCGTGTTGCCGCTCATCGAGCGCGATCGCAATCCCGACCTGTACGCGACGATCATCGGCAATCTCGGCGTACTCGCTGATCGCGCTCGGCGATTTCGATCGCGCGCTCATGCTGCAGTCCGAAGCGCTCGAGCTGTTCACCGCGCGCGGCGACACCGGCCAGACCGCGCGCGACCCTCACGGCGCTGGGAGCGATCCAGTTCCGCACCGGCAACGTGGAACGCGCCTATGAATCGTTGCGCAGCGCCCAGCCGCTCTACGGCCGCGCCGGAGACGTGGCCGGGCGGGCATCCGCGCTGCGCCTCATGGGCAACGCGGCCTCCGAGCTCGGCCAGCACGACCTGGCGCTGGAGCACCTGCGCGAGGCCGAACATCTCGCGTCGGACGTCGACACCATCGAGGGTACGCGCGTACTCATCGCCGGGGAGCTGCGCACGCTCGGCAACCTGCGCGGCGCGGAGAGGCTGCTGGGCGGCGTGTTGCTGACCACGCAACGAGCAGACGCGCGCCGACGCGCTCGCCGAACGCGCGCGCCTGCGACAGAGCCAGCACCGCGCGCGCGAAGCGCTCGCCGACCTGCGCGCGGCGGATGCGATCTACTCGCGCCTGCAATCCGACTTCAAACGCATCGACACCAGCGCCGCCCTGGCGCTCGCCCTGCTCGACGCCGGTGATCTGGCGGGCGCGGCGGCCGCGGCCGACATCGCGGTCGACGATGGAAACCCGCATCCGCGTGAAATCCGCGAACCCGGAGCTGCGTGCGCGGTTTCCTGTCGGCCAGCTACGCGCCCTACGAAGCCCGCATCGAGGTGGATCTCGCCGAGCGGACCGCCGCGCGATCCGGTGGCGAGCTGGAACGCATTTCGCACTCGCCGAGGCGATTCGCGCGCGCTCGCTCAGCGACCGGGTTCCCGCGGGTGCACGACCCGGCGCTCGGCCGCGCGACGGCGAGCTCGAAGGCCTGCGCGAAAGACTGACGGCGCTGCAGATCGACCTCGAACGTCGCGGCCGCGAGCCGCGCGACGAAGCGGACTCCGGTGCGCTCGACCTGCGCCGCCAGATCGAGGAGACGCGCGCGCGCCTCGAGGCGCGCACTGCTGGGCGATGGCGTGGGCTCGAGCAATGCGCTCGACGATTTCCGGGTCGCGCGCCGACGTGCAGGCAGCGCTGCCCGCCGACACGGCGGTGCTCGCATACTTCGTCGGCGACCTGCGTTCGCACGCCTGGCTGTTGACGCGCACCGAGCTGCGTCACGAGCGCGCTGCCCGGACGGCGCGCGCTCGAGAACCTCGTCAGCACGTTCGTCGAGCGGCAGCGCTCGGGCGTCAAGTCCGCGGACGACTCCGTCTTCGCGCCGCTGCTCGGCAACCTGCTGAACGGCGTCGCCTCGAAACGCCTGCTCATCCTTCCCGATGGCCCCTGAACGGCCTGCCGTTCGCGGCATTGCCGCTGCCGCGCGGCCAGCTCGCGCGAACTGCTCGTCGATCGATTCGTGATCACGGCCGCGCCGTCGCTGGCGCTGGCTCTGCGGCCGCGCGCCGCGCGTTCCGGCGAAATCATGCCCGGGTCGCCGTGATATCCGACCCCGTGTACACACCCGACGACCGTCGCCTCACCATCGTCGCGAGCGGCGCGGCGACATTCCGCGGCGCCGAGGCCAGCGCCGACCGGCTCGCCCGCCTGCCCTACTCCGCCATCGAGGCGCGCGCGGTCGTGCGTGCATTTGCCGGCATGGACGTCATCGAGCTCGCGGGCTTCAACGCGACCGCGCGCCGCGTGATCGAGTTGCCGTCGGAAGATCTGGGCGTGCTGCATTTCGCGACGCACGCGGTCGCGCGCCGCGATGCGCCGGAACAATCGGCGCTGTTCCTCAGCGAGTTCGCCGCCGACGGCACGCCGCTCGCGCAGGATCGGCTCACGGCCGACGACATCGCGCGCAGCGGACTGCGCGCCGACGTGGTCGTGTCGTCGGGTTGCGCCACCGGCGACGGCCGCGAGCTGCGCGGCGAAGGCGTGCTCGGGCTCACCTACTGGCTTCCTCGCCAATGGCTCGAACACCGTGGTCGCGTCGCTGTGGCCGGTGGAGGACGCGCTGACGGCGCGATTCATGGAGGAGTTCTACGCCGCCTACCGGGCCACCGGCCGTACCGCCGACGCATTGCGCACCGCGCAGTTGCGCACGCGCGGCACGGCCGCCGCGGCGGTGTGGTCGAGCTTCGTCGTCCGGGCGAATGGCCTGCCCTAGGCCACCCGTGAACCGCCACTAACTACCATCGCCGGACGCCTCGTGGGCTTATCGTCGCATCGCGAATGCGGCGCCCATTCGTATTAAGTGTCGCGACATCGCGATTTCTCCCACCTGTTCGCAAAATATTTTTCAGCGCGCCGCTCGTTGCGGACTTACTACAAACCCTGCCCGGGTCCTGGGGTTTGGATTGGCTCAAACCGCGGGCCCCTGTCAACATGAGCGCCCGCTGTGCGGGTTAGCTTGCAACGACCATGCGCGATCGCGTCGCTATTTGCTTCGAATTGTTCGCGCGCCCGCGCGTTCGTAGTGCTGCGCTGGTGGTTTTCGCGGCATGCATCGCCGCGTGCACGGAACGTGCGCGTGATCCCGTCGAAACCTTCGCGACGCGCGTTCCTGTCGGCGGCGAAGCGCCCGTGTCGATCGTGGAGACGCTGCAGCGCGGTGCTTATCTCGTCGAAGTACGCGAACAGGAAATCGACCTGCGCGTGAATATCGAAGCCGGTGGCACGAAGAGCACTCTGGAGGATCGCGCGCCGCGTTACGGCGTGGTCTACCAGATAGTTAGTGTCGGCTCCCCCTCGGATCTGCGCATCGACATCGCGAGCGCGGACCACAAGAGCAAGCGCGGGAACGCGGCGGTGCGCATCTCCCGCTGGTCGCGCGAACCGGGTGCGGCTCCCAGCGAGCTCGAGTCGGGCTATCGCGCGCAGGCCGAAGCCGGCGAGCTGGTCTTGGCCTCCGGGACGGAAGCCCTGGCGCGTACCGCGGACAAGTTGCACGAGGCCGTCGCGCACTTCGATTCGGCCGGGGACGATACCGCCCGCGCGGAAGCGGCCTTCGCGCTCGCGTTCATCCAGTACGGTCCTCGTGACCAGTACGCCGCGGCGATCCGTGCCTGCGAGACGGCCGCCGAAGCCTTCGATGACGCCGGAGACGAGGTGGGAGTCCAGAGCGCGCTCATGCTACGCGCGTTCGCGGAGGTCGACCTGGCTGCCTCCATGAATGGCGAAACTCAGCGTGCCGAGAAGCAGGCGCTTTATGCCGAGGCCGATCGACGTCTCGAGGATTCGGCGCGCTTCTTCATCGCCAGGGGACTGCCGTTGAATGCGCAGTACGCCGTGAACATGCGGGCCGTGCGCGCGATTTATCTCGGCGACTACGAGGCTGCCGCACGCTTGTTTGCCGAGGCCGTGCGCATGGCGAAGGCCAACGAGGACGTGCGCGAGCAGACCAAGTCTCTGAGCAACCTCGCCGCGCTGCATTTCTATCTGGGCCAGTCCGCGCTAGCCGCGCAGGAATACGCGGATCTGCTGCCGCTACTCGATCGCAAAGTCCAGCCCTATGATCATGCCGCTCTGCTCGGAAATTACGGCGTCACGCTCGTCGACCTCGGGGACTTCGACCGCGCCGTCGGCCTTCATGTCGAGGCGCACAACATCTTCGAGGAACTCGGCGAGAAGAGCGAGGCCGCGGTCCAGCGGGCGCAACTGGGGAGCCTGTTCCTGCGCGTGGGCGACGCGGACCGCGCGCTGAAGACACTCGTACTCGCCATCTCGGAGCACGAACTCGCGCAGGATGCCGAGCCCCTCCCCAGAACGCTGCGGCTCGCGGCGAGCGCGGCGGCGACGCTGGAGCGGCACGTCGATGCGCTCGACTACCTGCAGCGCTCCGTGCGCTTGGACGCCAATCCCCAGAGTGTGGCGCGCGCCCGCGTGTTGATGGCGAGTGAGCTGCGCGCGCTCGGCAGGCTCGAGGACGCGGCAGCCGAACTGGAAGGGCCGCTGAAATCGGACAACAAGTTCGTTCTGGCTACCGCGCTCGAAGAACGGGCGCAGCAACGGCTCACGGCGGGCAAGGCGCGCGCAGCGATCGCAGACCTTCACGCCGCGGATGCCCTCTTCGTCGCACTGGGGCTCGAATTCGACCGGATCGAATTGAAGACCGCGCTGTCGCGCGCCCTGCTGCAGACGGGCGACATCGCCAGCGCCCGCGCCTCCGCAGACGAAGCCATCGCGATCGTGGGCGACATTCGCGTGAAGTCCGCGAACCCGGAGTGGCGCGCGCGTTTCCTGTCGGCGCGCTACTCGCCCTACGAGGCGCGTATTGCGGTGGACTTCGCTTCCGGCGCGCCGGATGCCGCGTGGAGCGCATTCCGCGTGGCCGAGGACGTTCGCGCGCGCTCGCTGTCCGACGAACTTGTTGGCGGAGCGCGGCTGCGTCCAGTGGATCCCGAGGAAGCAGCGCTGCGTTCGCGACTCACGTCGCTGCAGCTTCGCCTCGAAACGTCGCTGCACGGATCGGACGCCGCGGACGGCGGCGCATTACCTCTGCGTCGCGCGATCGCGGAACTCCGCGCGCAGATCGATGCGATTCGCGCCCAACACGGGGTCGCGGCGTCCCAGTCGACGTTGCCAGAATCCCTCGCGCAGGTGCAGGCGGCATTGCCGCGCGGCACCGCGGTGCTGGCCTATTTCGTTGGTGATTCGAATTCCTATGTCTGGTTGCTGACTCGCGATCAGCTCAGGCATTCGAAGCTTCCCGGCCGCCGGGAGATCGAACGGCTGATCGTCACGACGCAGCGCGAGCAGCGCGGCGGCGCCAGCGGACGCGCGAGCCGCCAGCTTGCCTCACTGCTGCTGGGCAACCTGCTGGAAGGCGTACGAGATGAGCGCCTTCTGGTACTCGCCGATGGCCCCCTCAACGGCGTGCCCTTCGCGGCGCTGCCCGTGCCGCACGATTCCGACACGCCGCTGGTCGGGCGCTTCGTCGTGGGCAGCGCTCCGTCGCTCGCCTTGGCGGTGTCCCGCCCTGCTCATCCTCGTTCACGCAATGCGCGGGTCGCGGTCGTGTCGGACCCGGTCTACGCTCCCGACGACCGGCGTCTGCACCTCGCGATGAAGGATGAGGGCACCAACTGGCGAGGTCCACCCGCGCGGTCGCGCAATGGATTCACTCGCCTGCCTTATTCCGCGCTGGAAGCCAGCGCCGTCGAGCGCGCGTTCGGTCCCGCCGCCACCATCCAGTTGTCGGGATTCGCCGCCGTCCCGGAGAGAGTGCTCGAGTTGCCGGCCCGCGAGCTCGCGGTCCTGCATTTCGCGACGCACGCCGTGGCGCGCGGCGACGAGCCGGACCGCTCGGCGCTGTTTCTCACCGAATACGCGCACAACGGCGAACTGTCGAAGTCGAGCCAGGTGACCGCGCTGGACATCGCGCGCAGCGGCCTGCGCGCCGACGTGGTCGTGTTGTCGGCCTGCGGAACTGGCGACGGTTATGCGCTGCGCGGCGAAGGCGTACTTGGACTGACTTACGAGTTTCTCGCCAACGGTTCGCATTCCGTGGTCGCTTCACTTTGGCCCATCGAGGATGCGTCGACCTCGCGATTCATGAACGAGTTCTATCGCGCCTATCGCGAGACCGGTCGCGCCGCCGATGCCCTGCGCACGGCGCAGCTGCGCGCGCGCGCCACCAGCACGTCCGGCGTCTGGTCGAGTTTCGTTGTACGGGCTAACGAGTTCCCGTGAGCCCGGGGGTGTTGATGGGTTCTATCTACAATTGACTGAGGAGTGGCTCATGTTCGGTAATCAATCTATTGGCAAGAAGAGGCTGGGTATGCGCGGACTCGCGGCCGCGTTGATCCTGATGGGCGCAACATGCGCGAGCGCACAGGAGGCTGAAGCCGACATCGTGCTCTCGGGCTGGCTCGGTGGCGAGTTCACCGTGCAGTCGTCGACGCTCGACGATCACATGCCGACCGGCGGCAAGCTGACGTTCATCTTCGACAGCACGGACAACGTCGTACGCATCTGTACGCGCTCCGTACCCGCGCAAAAGGGGCCGTGGCGCATGGACTTTGCGAATCCCTGCGGCGTAACGATGGCGTTCACGCGCGGCACCCGCTTCTGCACGTTCGAGGACGTGAAGGCGGGCGATGCGGAAGTGCTGTCCGCCTGTCATCGTCTGCGCTCGCGCGACGTTGCGATGCGCCCGGCGAAGGTCAAGGGTACGGTCGAGCTCAACGACATGATCGCCTTCCTCGTCCAAGGCGCGGACGGCAAGAAGTACATGTCGATCCTCGTGGACTCGCCGTCCCGCGTCACCGACGGCGGTGTCGTCATCATCGGCGGAAACAAGTAGTTGATCGCACGCGCGCCGCGACGCATCGCCCGGGCATTGCTGTCGTCATTGACGGCGATGCTTCTGGGAGTGTCGTTCGCGGCCGCGGGCACATCTCCCAATCTCTGTGATCACGGCGGGCGCTGGACGGACACGGGCCGACGGGCGCCCGCCCCGGTCCGCGACTACATCCAGTCGCTCGGCAACGCCCGCTTCGACCTGCGCGCAGCCTGCGCCCATTGGGCGGGCACGTTTTCGAAGCGCCACCAGTCCGCCGCCAACAATCCGGACGCATCGCGACCACCAGCGGCGCGGCTGATCCTCTTTCCGGCGCCCGGCGTCAGCCAGCGCCAACTGGTCGAGTGGCTCAAGAGGACCGGTGACGTGCGCGACATCGAGCGCTCGAGACATTTCGTCGTCGCGTTGTTTTCCCGAAACATGTCGACCGCACGCCTGATGCACGTCCTCGACTCGCCGCAGATCGAATATGCCGAGCCCGACTGCGACGGGCCGGATTTCCTCACCACGTCGGTGGAGCCCTTCGGCGACGGCGCCTCCAGCCTCAAGTGCTGGCAGCGAGGCGCCCGCACGACATTCCCCAACGACCCGTGTTTCGGCGAGCTGTGGGGGCACGCGAAGATCGGCTGGGATTCATCGGTGGCGGCCCGCTCGTTGCCACGGCTGGTCGCGGTGCTCGATTCGGGCATCGACGCCTCGCACGAGGACCTCGCGGACAACGTACTGCCCCGGATGATTTCCTCGCACGAGCCCGCGGGCTCGCAGGGCAGCCTGCTCAATGCGCGCTGCGCAACCAGCGGCCGCTGCTTCCCGCACGGCACCGAAATGGCGGGCACCATCGGCGGGCGCATGGACAACGGCATCGGCGTCGTGGGCGTCGCGCCGAACAGCCGGCTGCTGCCCATCGTCATCAGCCGCGTGGAACATGGGCTGCTGGCGCGTCTTTCCACCATCGCCGAGGGGATCGACGCCGCGGTGATGGACGACGTGGACATCATCAACATCAGCGCCAAGTGGCCGGTGGACAGCCGGGCCATCTCCGAGTCCATCGTGGCGGCCGTGGGGGGCGGGTCCGAGCGCCGCCGCCTGGTGGTCACGGGTTATGCCACCAGCCTCGACAGCGACGATTCGGTCCGGGAGTACTTCCCCTCGCAATACCGCTGCCTGCCCGGGGTCGTTGCCGCGGTGCCGGCCGACATGCGCGGCCGTGATCTGTTCAATCCGAAGGTCCGCCCCGACCCGCGCGATGGCCGGATCAGGGCTCCCGGCGTGGACATCGTGGTGACAACGACCGAGAATTCCGAGCGAGGCTACATCCTGTCCGGGTCCGCCGGCGCCTCGAGCGCCGCGGCCTATGTGTCGGGCGCGGTAGCGCTCGTCTGGGGCAGCCCGCCGCTGAACAAATGCGACGCCCAGCAGATAAAACAATTGCTGTTCTGCAGGAGCAAGAGCAGCGACTCAACCCGGTATCCATGGATCCATGTCGATTTCCTTCGTGAGCTCGCAAACGTCGATCCCGGTGCGGACTGTCGCGCCGCGATGGAGCGGCTCGGATGCGGCTAACTACCGCGCGACTGCGGGGCGCGCGCCGTGACCACGCCGCCGGTCGACGAAATCGAGCGAATCGTCGCGGCAGCGCTCACGGGCGACCGGCAGGCGGAATCGCGCATGTTGATCGCGCTGCGCCCGGGTGTGCTCGCGGTGCTGAGATTCGGCGCATTTCACCGCTGGGTGGACGCCGAAGACCTGACGCAGGAGACGCTGCACATCGTGGTGGAGCGCGTGCGCGCGCGGACCATCGACGACCCGCGCAAGGTGTTCGCGTTCGCCGCGGCCACGGCGCGCAACCTCGCGCTCAACGCCGCGCGCAAGGTGCTGCGGCAGCAGACCGTGGTCGATTCGGAGCTGGTCGATGAGCTCGCGCAGAACCTCGAGATGGAGCAGAACGAGTTGTCCGAATCGGACGACCGCCATCTCGCGCGAGGCCGTCGCGGCGCTGCTCGAGGAACTGCCCACCGAGCGCGACCGGCAGATGCTGATGCGCTTCTATCTAGACGGAACCGACAAGCAGCAGCTGTGCCACGAGCTCGGACTTTCCCCTAAGCATTTCGACCGGGTGCTCATGCGCGCCCGCAGCCGGCTGCGCACGATCATCGAACGCCGGGCTCCTCACCTGGCCCTTTTGCCCCGAATCAACGTCCATTTTGCTGGCCCTCGCGACCACTTTCACGTTTTGGGTGAGACATTTTGGCTCCTGGTGACACAAGTCACTCATGAAGTCTCTCGATCGCCAGTCGCTCGAAGAACAGACCCGGCTCGTCTCGCGTTATGTCGCGGGCGACCTGTCGCGTTCGGAACGGGCCGAGTTCGAAGCCTGGCTCATCGCCTCCCCCGAGCTTGCCGCCGAGGTCGAGATGGAACGCCGCCTGCGTCGCGGCATCGCCAGCGCGGCCCGACGTGGCTGGCTCGAGCCGCGGGAGTCCCGAACAACATGCCCGCCGCGACCGCCGCTGGCGCGTGGCGATTGCCGCGAGCCTGCTGGCTTCGCTCGCCATTGGCTGGAGCCTGATGATGCCGCGTGCGGATCAACCGCGGCTCGCCGGAACCAGCGCGCCGGCCAAGCGGCCCGCGCCGTTCGTCGCGTCGCGCACCGTGCGCCTCGGCTCGATCCGCGGCATCGAGGGAGTCGCCGGACATCAGCTGTCCCGCGCCGATGCGCCGGGCGAGCTCGTGATCGAACCCGAAGTGGTGGTGCTCACCTGCGAGGACGGGACCATGGAATTCGAATGCCCCGGCGGCGGCAGCCCCGACCGGCCGGCAGTATCCCGAATACGAGATGGATCTCGTCGACCGCCAGCGGGCCACGCTGGTGTGGCGTTCGCCGCGCCAGGTTCCGCTGTCGCGCACGCAGCTGTCGTTCACGCTGCGCGAGCCCGGCAGACTCGCGGCCGGGGACTACGACCTGATCGTGCGCGGCCACGCGCCGGACCACGAGGAAGTGGTCGCACGCTTCTACCCTGCGCGTCGCGCAGTAGTTAGCTCATGTACTTGCTTGATGCGCGCATGCAGCGGCGAATGCCGCGGGAAGTGCGCGCGCAGGTATTCCATCTGGTCGGCGAGCACGCGCCGGCCCTTCAGGAAGATGTACTCCGCGTAGGTCGGCGTGAACGGCACCGCGATGAGCTGCATCTTCGCCTGCTCGGGCGTACGCGACGCCTTGAGGTTGTTGCAGCGGCGGCAGGCCGCGACCACGTTCGTCCACACGTCCCGGCCACCCTGGCTGAACGGCCGGATGTGGTCGCGCGACAGCTCGCGCACCGGGAAACGCTGCGCGCAGTACAGGCAGAAGTGCGCATCGCGCCGGAACAACGTCTGGTTGTTGAGCGGCGGCACGTAGTCCTGCCGCGTGTTGCCCGGATTGCCGGTGTGGCCGACCGTCGCGACGATGGAATTGACCTCGAGCACGGTGCGCAACCCCGTGCGCGCGCTCACACCGCCGTAAAGCTTGAACAGCGGGCTGCCGCAGGTATACGCGACCTGCTCCTGGTGATAGAGCCGCGCCGCTTCCTTGTAGTCGATCCATTCGAGCGGCATGCCCGACACGTCCGTTCGCAGGACGAGTTGGGAGAGCGCGCGACTGCCGATGTAGCCCGCGATGAGGTGCAGATCGTCGAGTAGAACCCGCGATCCGCTTTTTCGAGGTCGATGCCCAACATGAGGCATGTAAGATAGAGCCAGTCGTGTGCGAGAATTCAACGCCGCAACACATTCATTTAACACGGGAAAAAAAGGCCTTTGGCTGCGAGGCCACAGGCTCGGGTTCGAAGAATCAGGGGAGTCGATCCCAATGCCGATAACAATAGGCGCGCTGCGAGAGAGCGCGCCCGGTGAAACTCGCGTCAGCCTCGTACCCGAGGTGGTCGACAAATTCGTGGCCGCGGGCGCGCGCGTGGTGCTCGAACACGGCGCCGGTTCCCGCGCCCAGTTCCCCGATGCGCTGTACAAGAAGGGCGAATGGGTAGGTAGTTCGGCCGCCATCCTCTCCCAGGCGGACGTGTTGCTGACCGTCGCCCCGCTCACGGTCGAGCAGATCGGCCAGCTCAAGCCGGGCGCCGTCGTCGTGGGTTTCCTGCAGGCCCACGCCACGGCAGGCCGAGGTGAAGGCGCTGCGCGACCGCAAGATCACGAGTTTCGCGGTCGAGCTGATCCCGCGCATTTCGCGCGCGCAGTCCATGGACGGCCTGTCCTCGCAGGCCTCGCTGGCCGGCTACAAGGCCGTGCTGATCGCCGCCAACAACCTCGAGAAGTTCATGCCCATGCTGACGACCGCCGCGGGCACCATCCGCCCGTCGCAGGCGCTGATCATCGGCGCCGGCGTGGCCGGACTTGCAGGCCATCGCCACGGCCCGGCGCCTGGGTGCCGTCGTCGAAGCGTATGACGTCCGTAGCGCGACCCGCGAACAGGTGAAATCGCTGGGCGCCAAGTTCGTCGAAACCGGGGTCAGCGCCGACGGTGCCGGCGGGTACGCCCGCGAGCTCACGCCGGAAGAGAAGGCCAAGCAGCAGGAAGCGCTGGATGCGCGCATTGCCGCCGCGGACGCCGTGATCTCGACCGCCTCGGTCCCGGGCCGCAAGGCGCCGGTGATCATCTCGAAGGCCGCGGTCGAGCGCATGCGCGCCGGCTCGGTGATCGTCGACATCGCCGCCGAACAGGGCGGCAACTGCGAGCTCACCAAGGCCGGCGAAACCGTCGTCCACCAGGGCGTGAAGATCATCGGCCCGGTCAACGTGCCGGGCACGCCTCGCCTACAACGCCAGCGAGATGTACGCGCGCAACCTGCTCAACTTCCTGAAGCCGGCCATCGACAAGGCCGGCGATCTCAAGATCGACTGGACCGACGAAGTATTCGCCGGCGCGGTGCTCACGCACGACGGCGCCATCAAACACGAAGCCACCCGCAAAGCGGTGGAGGGTTAAGCGATGACCGGAATCGTTGCCCTCTACATCTTCATGCTCGCGGCCTTCACGCGGCTACGAGATCATCGCCAAGGTGCCGGTGATCCTGCACACCCCGCTCATGTCGGGATCGAACTTCGTGCACGGCATCGTGCTGGTGGGCGCGATGGTCGCGCTCGGCGGCGCGCGTAACGCCGCTCGAGAAGATCATCGGCTTCGTCGGCGTGCTGCTCGCGGCGGGCAACGCGGTCGGCGGCTACGTCGTCACCGAACGCATGCTCGAGATGTTCAAGTCGTCCGGCGCGAAGAAGTCCGGAGGCGGTCACTGATGGACGACGCGATGCAAGCGCCGGGCTTCTTCTCGCCGCGGCTGCTGATCGACATCAGCTACTTCCTCACGGCCGTGCTGTTCATCCTGGGCCTGAAGCGCATGAGCTCGCCGGTCACCGCGCGCAGCGGCATCGTGTGGGCCGGCGCCGGCATGGTGGTCGCCACGCTGGTCACGTTCCTGTACCCGGCTCCCGGATAGTCCAACTTCGAGCTGATCATCGCCGCCATCGTCGTCGGCTCGCTGATCGCGTGGTGGAGCGGCAAGAAGGTCGCGATGACCGACATGCCGCAGATGATCGCGCTGTACAACGGCATGGGCGGCGGCGCGGCCGCGGCCATCGCGGCGGTGGAGCTGTATCGCGCGCGCTACGCCAACGCGGCGCCGCGCTCGGCCAGCCGGCGGAGCACAGCCCCGTCGTCATGTCGCTCGCCGTCGTCGGCGGCATCATCGGCGCCATCTCGTTCAGCGGTAGTTTGATCGCCTGGGCCAAGCTGCAGGGCGTCATCAACAAGACGCTGCGCTTCGGCGGCCAGAAGTTCGTCAACGGCGCTGCTGTTCCTGGGTTCGCTCGCGGTGGGCGTGATCGTCGTCCTGCACCACGGCGCGGATCCGCTGCACGTCACGCTGATCTTCGCGCTGGCGCTGCTGTTCGGCATCGCGATGACGCTGCCCATCGGCGGCGCCGACATGCCCGTGGTGATCTCGCTGTACAACGCGCTCACCGGACTCGCCGTGGCCTTCGAAGGCTTCGTGCTCGACAACGCCGCGATGATCATCGCCGGCACGGTCGTGGGCTCCGCCGGCACGCTGCTCACGCAGCTCATGGCCAAGGCCATGAACCGCTCGCTGGCCAACGTGCTGTTCTCGGATTTCGGTTCGGGCGGCGGCGCGTCCGCGACGGCGGTGACCGGCTCGATGAAGCCCATCGAAGCCTCCGATGTCGGCGTGATGATGGCGTTCGCGCAGAAGGTCATCGTCGTGCCCGGCTACGGCATGGCCGTCGCGCAGGCCCAGCACAAGGTCTGGGAGATGTGCCAGCTGCTGATCGAGAAGGGTGTCCAGGTGAAGTTCGCCATCCATCCGGTGGCGGGCCGCATGCCCGGCCACATGAACGTGCTGCTCGCCGAAGCCGGCGTGCCTTACGACCTCATCGCGGATCTCGAAGAGATCAACGCCGAGTTCGAGACCGCGGACGTGGCGCTGATCATCGGCGCGAACGACGTGGTGAACCCGGTGGCGCGCACCGACAAGTCGAGCCCCATCTACGGCATGCCGATCCTGAACGCGGACAAGGCGAAGAACGTCATCGTCATCAAGCGCGGCCAGGGCGCGGGTTTCTCGGGCATCGAGAACGCGCTGTTCTTCCTCGACAACACGCGCATGTTGTACGGCGACGGCCAGAAGGCCGCGGCCGAGCTGGTCAACGCGATCAAGGCCGCCGGATAGGACGCCGTTTCCTTCGTGGAGCGAAGCTCCTGACTAGTCCCGGTGCTTGGCGAACGACATCTTGTCCAGCACGCCGAGCAACACCGCGGAGAGCACGAACGTCATGTGCAGGATCACGTACCACATGATCTTGTCGTTGCCATTGGGCGAGTCGGCGATCTTCTTCGACCTCCATGAACATGCGCAGCAGGTGGATCGAGGAGATCGCGACGATGCTGGCCGCCACTTTGAGCTTCAGCGTTCCGGAATCCATCTTGCCGAGCCAGCCGAGCGTATCGGTGCCCTTGGCATCGATGGTCGAGACGAAATTCTCGTAGCCGGAGAACATCACCATGACGATCAGGCTGCCGACGAGCGAGATGTCGATCAGCGCGAGCACCGACCAGCACGAGCTCGGACTCTTCCTTGATCAGGACGTCCATGATGAGGTGGTAGGCCTCCTGGAAGAACTTGATGCCGAGCGCCAGCAATGCCAGCGATAGCCCCAGGAAAATCGGCGCGAGTATCCAGCGCGAGGCGAACAGCAGTTTTTCGGTGACTTCTTCGAGCTTCGAGGCCACGAGGCGCTCCTAGGTATTCTGAGGCGCGCGTATTGTAGCCACAGAAACGCGCTTGGTAGGCTGCGGCGGCCATCAACGGAGGGATTAAGACCATGATCACGCGCCGCGATCTCGCGGCGGCCGCCATCGCCGCCGCGCTCACTCTCGCCTGTGTTTCACTCGCCGATGAAGCCGCAGGAGGCTGCTCGACTCCACCGCCTGGCAATGGAAGGACCTCGCGCCGAAGAAGACCGACGTGGGCGAACGCCGGGAAGTCGTGCGTCAGCCGACGCGCACGCTCGATGAGCTCGAGATGCACATCACCACGCTGAATCCGCACACCGCTTCGCACCCGCCGCACACGCATCCCAACGAAGAGATGGTGATCGTGAAGGAAGGCACGCTGCAGGCGCACGTCAACGGCAAGGAAGTCGTGGTGGGCGCGGGCGGCATCCTGTTCTACGCGTCGATGCAGCCGCATGCCGTGCAGAACATCGGCGACACGCCGGCCACCTACTACGTGATCAACTGGGCGAGCCCGGGAACGAAGAAGAAGACGATCCCGACGCCGCCGGCGGGCGCGCCCGCCAGGTAGTCGGCGGCTACTGCGCTGTCGCTCCTGCGCAGCGCGCGGCGACGCTCGAGCATCCGCTGCCGTTCCTCGGGCGTCGCGTTCTGCCAGCGCTCGCGCAGGCGGCGCCGTTGCTCGGGCGTCAGTTTCTTGAAGCGGTGGTAGCCGTCGCGCACGCGCGCCTGCTGCTCCGGGCGGCAGCTCGCGGTAACGTGCCAGCGGCTTGCGCGCGAGTTCCTTCTGCTCGGGCGACAGATCTTTCCAGCGCTTGAAGCGCGCCTGCGCGCGTTCGCGCTGCTCCGGCGTCATCGCCAGCCAGCGGCGCGTGCCGCGCAACAGCTGCTGCTGCTGCTCGGCGGGCAGCGAACTCCATTTCTCGCCGTAGCGGCTCAGCGCCTTCTGTTCTTCGGCCGACAGCGACGACCACGCGATCGGCGCGGCGCGGCGGCTGCCGGCGGCGTCTCGGCGCGCGCGCGACCCGCGAACGCGCAATGCAGGCCGACGGCGAACACCGCGGCGAGCGCGGCGCGGCGCGACAGCAGGCTGGTTCTGGCGCTACTCATTCTTCACCTTCACTGGCTCCTGCGGCGCGGGCTTTCGCTGCGCCGCCTCCGCGAGCTTGTCGATGTCGGTCGTCGCGAGAAAATCCGAGAAATCGTCGTCCTGCGACTCTCGTCGTTCACCTCGTCGATGCCACCGAGGAACTCGAGCAGGTCCTCGTCGGGTTCGGTCTTCTTCGGATCGCTCACGATTCCACCTCGCCCGCGGCCCATTCGTAGAACTCGAGGTCGTCGCCTTCTTCGACGAAATCCGGCGCATCGACGTCGGCGAGCAGTCTCCGATGTCATCCACGGCCCCGTTCGCCGCCATCGGCAGGCTCACCATCGGGCCGTCCGACATAGATCACCACCGCGAGCACGGCCGCGGCGCGCGGCGCCCGCCGGCACGTAGGAACGCCACCACTGCCGCGCCGGCTTCTCGGCCGCGCGAGCGCCGCGTGACGCGCCTGCGTGAGACGCGAGCGCGTGCGGCCATCGAGGCGCGCAGCGCTTTCCTCGAGTATTTCCTGCGTGCGTTTTTCGAAATCCGTCGGCTCATGGCATCGCCTTCAGATCACTTCACCCAGTCGGGCGCGCAGGTTTTCCAGCGCGCGAAAATAATGCGTCTTCACGCTGCCCTCGGAGCAGCCCATCGCGCTCGCCGTCTCCGCGACGTCGAGCCCTTCGAAATTCCGCAGCAGGAAGGCCTGCTGCTGGCGCGGCGGCAATTCGGCCACCGCGGTTTCGAGCACGCCGATCGCCTCGTCGAGCTCGAGCCGCCTCGCGGGGCCCGCATCCGGACTCGGCGCCTGCGCGATCGGATCGTAATCTTCATCGTCATCCGAATCACCGGCCGGCAGCCACGCCATGATGCGACCGCGCACCGTGCGGCGCCGCTGCATGTCGCGCATCCGGTTCGTGAGGATGCGGTAGAACAGCGGCCGCCATTCGTCGGCCGGACGCGCCGCGTATGACTGCACCAGCTTCATCATCGAATCCTGGACGGCATCCAGCGCATCGTCTTCGTTGCGCAGCCCGAGCTGCGCAATCTTGAATGCGCGTTTCTCGACGCTCGCCAGAAATTGATCGAGGGCTCGGCTCGTTGTCATCAATCTGGTCCCGACTCCGCTCGACCCCGAAATCGGACGTGATATCGGGCGTGTTATAAACGCCGGCGAGCGTAACAAACGCGGTCATAGGCGGTGTAACGCACGCCTCGAGGAGGCGTTGACCATCCCCGCGATGCGCGTTGCATTTCCGTGAATCAGGAACTTACGAACACTCCCGGAGACTCGGTGTCACGAGTCCGCAATAAGACGGCCCGCGCGAGCAATCCAAATCCATAACCGGCTGATTTCATTGGATTCGCTCAGATGTGGTCACGATTCGATCATCCAAACGAGAAACTGCAAAAACACGGGCTTTTTGTAGGTTCCCTCCGACGCCATCCACAGAGTTATCCACACACATTGTGGAAAACCCTAAGCGAAACATCTTGACCGGTCCGGCGATCCTGCGAGTCGCGCTCGATACCCCGTTGCGCCGGCTTTTCGACTACCTGCCGGCGCGCGATCCCGCGCACGCCCCGCAACCCGGTGTGCGCGTGCGCGTCCCCTTCGGCCGCCAGCGTCTGGTGGGCGTCGTGCATTCGCACGCCGCGCGCTCCGAGCTGCCGCTCGAAAAGCTCAAGCCCTTGATCGAAGTGCTCGACGCCGAGCCCGTCATCGATGCGCGCGTGCTCGAGCTCGTGGAGTTCGCGGCGAATTACTACCACCACCCGCTCGGCGAAGTGATCGCGGCCGCCTTGCCCAAGCTCGCGCGCGAGGGTGCCGCGTCGCGCGCGCTCACCGAGCGCTGGTTTGCGAGCGCCGCGGGCACCGCCGCCATCGCGGCGAATACGTTGTCGCGCGCCCCGCGACAGCGCGAGTTGCTGGAATTGCTCTGCGGCGCGGACGGACTCACGCCGGATGACCTCGCCGAAAAGTTCGCGGACTGGCGTACGCCAATGCGCGCACTGGTCGCGCGCGGCTTCGCTTCTTCCGCGGAATTCGCGGACGAGCCGGCCACCGTTGCAGCCGGTCTGGTGCGGGTCACGGGACCCGCCCTGATCCCCGAACAGGCAGCCGCGGTCGCGGCCATAGACGCCGCCGCGGGGCGGTTCGCGCCCTTCCTGCTGTACGGCATCACCGGCAGCGGCAAGACCGAGGTCTATCTGCACGCCACCGAGCACGCGCTGCGCCGCGGCCGGCGCGCCCTCGTGCTCGTCCCGGAAATCGGGCTGACACCGCAGCTCGTCGCGCGTTTTCGCGAGCGCTTCACGGCGCCCCTGGCGGTACTGCACTCGGCGCTCACCGATTCCGAACGACTGGCGGCCTGGCGGAGTTGCGTCTCGGGGGAGGCGCGCATCGTACTGGGCACGCGCTCGGCCGTGTTCGCGCCCATCGCCGACCTGGGGCTGGTGATCGTCGATGAGGAACACGATTCGTCGTTCAAGCAGCACGAGAGCGGCTTTCGCTACTCGGCGCGCGACCTGGCGATGCTGCGCGCGCAGCGCGCCGGCGTGCCCATCGTGCTCGGATCCGCCACGCCGTCGCTCGAAACGCTGCAGAACGTGGAGACGGGCCGGTACACGCGCCTGTCGCTGCCGCGGCGCACGGGCCAGGCGCTGCCGCCGCGCGCGGCCGTCATAGACCTGCGCGAACACGCGGCACGCCAGGGCATCTCGACACCCGCCGTCGAGGCCATGCAGCGGCATCTCGCGGACGATGGACAGGTGCTGGTGTACATCAACCGGCGCGGATATTCGCCAACGCTGGCTTGCACCGCGTGCGGCTGGATCGCGCCCTGCCGCGATTGCGACGCGCGCATGACGGTGCATCTCGCCGCCTCCCGGCTGCGCTGCCACCACTGCGGCGCGGAGGCACCGCTGCCGGAGCACTGCCCGCAATGCGGCTACGAAGTGCGGCACGTGGGCCAGGGCACCGAACGCGTCGAGGAAACCCTCGCGGCGCTGTTCCCGGGGGTTCCGATCGCCCGGCTCGACCGCGACGTGGTACGCAAGCGCGGCGATCTCGAGGAGGTCGTGGGCCGCATCGCGAGCGGCGCCGCGCGCATCCTGGTCGGAACGCAGATGGTGACGAAGGGCCACGACTTCCCGAGCGTGACGCTCGTGGTGGTGCTCAACGCCGACCAGGGACTCTTCAGCGCGGATTTCCGCGCGCCCGAACGCGTGGCGCAGACCATCATCCAGGTCGCCGGCCGCGCCGGGCGCGGCACGAAGCCCGGCGAAGTCCTGATCCAGACCGAGTATCCCGAACATCCGCTGCTCAAGAGCCTGCTCGCCGACGGTTACGACGGTTTCGCGAGAACGGCGCTCGCCGAACGCGAGGCCGCGGGCTGGCCACCGTTCGCGCACGTGGCCGCGCTGCGCGCTTCCGCCCCGGCGTTGCCGGCGGCCGTGGAGTTCCTGCGCGAGGCGCGCCGCGCCGCGCCGCGCATCGCCGGCGTGAAGTTGTTAGGCCCCGCGCCGGCCGCGATGGCCAAGCGCGCCGCGCGTTTCCACGCGCAGGTCCTGGTCGAGGCACCCGAACGCGCGCCGCTGCATCGTTTGCTGGCGGAGTGGTTGCCGAAGATCGGCGAGATCAAGGCACCGCGCGACCTGCGCTGGTCGCTCGACATCGATCCGCTCGAGCTCTTCTAGTCCGGCTTCGCGCCCCAGCCCGTGGCGCGCGCCTGCGCTTCTCCCTGCACGTCGAGCGTATCGCCCGCGATGTGCGCCTCGATCGCCTGCATGACCGCGGGCGGAATCGGGGTCGCCACCTGCTGCATCTCGCCGGTCGGCAGCTCGACGGAGGTGGTGACGGGAATCTGCCACTCGGAACCCGCGCGGCAGGCGAGCCCGGCGGTCGAGCTCGCGCGCAACGTGAACGTGCGGCAATAGCTGTCGCCGCGCGCCTCGAAACTCAGGCCGATGACCACCGCTCCGTTGCGGTCCTGCTGGCTCGCCAGCTGCTGATCGAGCGCCTGCGCCAACGCGCCGCGCGCCACCAGTGACCCGTTGCTCGCCGTGATGACGCCCGGATCGGCCGGCTGCTCGAAGATGCGCCAGGAAATGAACAGCCCGAGCACCAGGCTCGCCGCCATCGCCATCCATTCGCGCGCGCGCCAGGGCGCCCGCGGCGCGGGCGTACCGCCGCGCCGGAAATTGCAGCACCTTGCCGCGGGCCGGCACGGTGACCGGCGCGGCAGCACCGCCGCTGGCGGCATTGCGCAGCCGCTCGGGCACGGGCTGTTCGAGCACGGTTGCGAACGCCCCCGCGACCTGCGCCCGCAGCGCGCGGTGCTTCTCCACGCGCGCGGCCAGCGCCGGATCCCGCTCGATCGCCGCGGCGATTTCCTCGCGCTGCGCGGCATCGAGCTCGCCGTCCGCGTAGGCCATCAGGATTTCATCGTCGTAACTCACCGTGCGTTCTCCTCGTCGCCCAGCACCGCGGCGAGCGCCGTGCGCCCACGCGCGAGACGGCTGGTCAGCGTGCCGATCGGTATCTCCAGCAGCTCGGACGCTTCCTTGTAAGACAGGCCCTCCACCAGCACGAGCGCGACCGCGAGCCGCTGTTCCTCGGGTAGTTTGGTCATGGCTTCGGACACCGCCCACAAGGTCGCGTCCGTGTCGCCGGGCGACACGGCCGGGTGCTCGCCGGAGTCTTCCGGCAAGGCCACCTCGCCGCGCCGTGTCCTGGCGCGCCGATCGTCGATCCAGGCGTTTTTCATGATGCCGAACATCCACGACCCCAGGTTCGCACCGGGCTTGAGCTGCTCGATGTGGCGCCACGCGCGTTCGACCACCGACTGCACCAGGTCGTCGGCGTCGTGCTGGTTGCGCGACAACGAGCGGGCGAAGCGGCGCAGCCGCGGCAGCAGCTCCACGATGCGTTCACTGATTTCCTCCGGTACAGAACTCATGCTTTCATGATGGATCATACGACCGGGAGGTGGAGTTTCTTCCATGCGCAAAGTCATCGGCACATTTCTGTGGATTGCCTCGCTCACGTGGGTAGCCCCCGTGACCGCGCAGCTCGTTCCGCAGGTGCAGGTACCGGGCGTGCAGTTGCCGCAGCTGCCGGTGGACCCGGCATTGCGCGGAGTCCCCGATTCGCTGCGCAACCTGCCCTCCCGCGCCGTGCGCGCGCAGCGGCTGTTCGAGCAGAACCGCAACGATCTGGAACGCGATCCGCGCGGCGAGCTGGTCGTGCGCGCGGAAGTGGTGGCGCTCGACATCACCGAGCCCGCGCTGAAACGGGCGCTCGATGAAAACTTCCTGGTCAAGCGCACCCAGGACCTGCCGGACCTGGGCGTGAAGGTCACGATCCTGCAGACACCCGAGGGATGGACCGCGCGCCGCGGGCTCAAGCGGCTGCGCAAGCTCGATCCCGCGGGCACTTACGACTTCAACCACGTGTACTTCGACAGCGGTGCCGTGCTCGGTGCCGCGAACGCGCCGGCCGCCGGCGCCGCAGAACCGTCGGCCGCGGCACCGCGCGCGCGCATCGGCATCATCGACGGCGGCGTCGACGGAGCGCATGTGACGTTGCGCGAAAGTGTCGTGCACCGGTTCGGCTGCGGCGGTGAATTCGTGCCGAGCGAACACGGCACGGCGGTGGGTTCGCTGCTGGCGGGATCCGCCGCGAATTTTCACGGCGCGGCGCCGCGCGCCGAGCTGTACGCGGCGGACGTGTATTGCGGCAAGCCCACCGGCGGCTCCGTGGATGCCGTCGCGGCGGCATTCGGCTGGCTGGCCCGGGAGCGCGTCGCGGTCGTGAACGTCAGCCTGGTCGGACCGCGCAATGTCTTGCTCGAGCGCGTGGTGAAATCCCTCGTGGACCGCGGCCATCTCATCGTCGCGGCGGTGGGCAATGACGGCGCGGCCTCGCCACCGCTCTTCCCGGCGGCCTACGACGGCGTCCTCGGCGTAACCGCCGTCGACGGCAAACATCGCGTGCTGCTCGAAGCCTGTCGCGGCAAACATCTCGACCTCGCGGCACCCGGAACGGATTTCAGCGCGGCGTCGCAGGGCAACCTCGAAGGGTATGTGTCCGTGCGTGGGACCTCGTTCGCGGCGCCGCTGGTCGCTGGCTTGCTGGCCCGCGATTTCCAGTCGCCCGATGGCATCGCGCGCGATCGCGTCGTCGCCGCCCTCACGGCGCGCGCCGAAGATCTGGGACCCCGCGGACGCGACGACATCTACGGCGCAGGCCTGGTGGCGGCCGGCCTTCCCGACGCATCCGTCAGGGCTGCGAGCCAGCAAGGCCAATAAATAGAATGGGTTAAGTCAAATCGAATTCTTTCGGTGTCCGGGAAGAAAACGACCACCCCGGCGTAGTACCTCCTGAGAGCTGCGGATCGCCCGCGGCGCAAATACCAGGAGAAAGTCATGAACAAGCATTTCATCAAGTCGGCGGTGGCGTTTGCGTTGATCTGCGGCGCCCCGCTTCTTCAGGCCCAGGTGCTCGGTGGCGGTGCCACGGGCGGGCTCGGCGGCAGCCTCGGCGGCACGCTGGGTGGCGGCATGGGTTCGGTCGGCGGCATGGGCCAGGGCAGCGTGAACGGCACGCTCGGCGGCACCCTCGATCACGGCGACACGTTGCGTCGCACCGGCACGGGCGCCCTCGAGCGCACCCGCGAAACCACCGGCCGGGCCCGCGATCGTGTGAAGGGCACGCGTGACACCGTCCAGGGAACCACGTCGTCCGCGGTTTCTTCGACGAGTGGCCAGGTGAGCGGCGCCGCCAGCGGCGCGGCTTCGACCGCGACCAACGGCATCGCCGGCAGCATCGACACCACGGGTTCCGTCGCGGGTTCGGCGCAGCAGACGACCTCGGGCACCACCAGCAACGCCAGCGGCAATCTGGCCGGCGATCTCGCGGGCTCGATCGACGCGACGCCGGCGACGATGCCGGAAGTCCCCTCGCTGCCCTCGGGTGAGACGCAGGGATCCGCCGCGGGCAATGCCTCGGGCAGCCTCGTGGGCACGCTCGACGCCGCGCAGGACGCAGCCCCTGCCCCGACCGCTCCGGCCGAGCAGCCGAAGTCTTCGGGCAAGCACGCTGCGGCGAACGGCAATGCCGCGGGCAACCTGATGGGCACGCTGGGTTCCCAGCAGACCGCGCCGGCGCCGTCGACCGACTCGGGCAGCACGCCCGCGCAGCCGCCCAAGCGCCGCGTGAAGGCGAATGCAAATGCCTCGGGTAATGCGGACGGTTCGCTGAACGCGACCGCGAGCAAGCCGCAGGCGGATGCGTCGCAGCCGCGCAGCTTCAGCGCGCCGGTCGATGCGAACGCCAATGCGACTGCCAACGGGAATGCGTCGGCGAGCGTCTCGCGCGAATAGACCTGCAGGTGATGGGCAAGAAAGAGGCGGCGGGACCGTGAGGTTCCGCCGCCTTCGTTTTCAGGACTCGAAGATCAACTCTGCGGTTCCGGCTGGTGACGCGGTCCACGCGCCAGCTCGTCCTTGCTGAGCATTCCGTTCTTGTCCTTGTCGAGCGTGCTGAATCGGCTGGCGAGGCGCGGCAGCTTCGCCTGCACCTCGTCCAGCGAGAGCTGGCCGTCGCTGTTGACGTCCGCGGACTTGAAGTATTCGTCCTTCTTCGCCTGCCGGTTCGCGTGCCGGGTCTCGCGCGCCTGGCGCATCTCGTCCTGCGTGACGTAGCCGTCCTTGTCCAAATCGAGCTTGTCGAACCATTCATTGCTGCGTTCGGTGGCTGCCGCGCTGGCTTCGGTGCGCGACACGCGGCCATCGCCATCGGCGTCCGAGCGCATCTCGTCGCGCGGCGCGTCCGACCGGGGCTGATCGCCGGCAATCGCGTTTCCGGCGAGCAGTGCCGCGGCCACGAGGCAGCTGGAAAGGGTGGTCTTCATCTTGGGGTCTCCTGTGGGGAATGAGGCCTGCGGGGGGATCAACGTTCCAGTCGTCGATGGGTTTACCGAGGGACGTTTCAGATAAGATCGCGGCCGTAATTTCGAGTTCCGACAGGTTCCCCCGTGAAATCCGATCTCGAGTGCCTGCTACGCGAGGCGCTGCGCACACTTGTTCCCACCGTTTTGCCCGAGGCGGTCGATCCCGCCCTGGTGGTCGTCGAGCGCGCCAAGGATTCCCAGCACGGGGACTTCCAGTCCAATGTCGCGATGCGGCTCGCCAAGGCCGCGCGCAAGAACCCGCGTGAGCTCGCGCAGGCGCTGGTCGCGGCACTGCCGAAGTCGCCGCTGGTCGCGGGCGCGGAAGTCGCGGGCGCCGGATTCATCAATTTCCGGCTGGCGAAAGATGCCTGGTACTCGGCGCTGAAGAGCATCGCGGCCCAGGGCGCGGCCTACGGGCGCAGCAACGTCGGCGCCGGCCGGAAGGTCATGGTCGAATTCGTGTCGGCGAATCCCACGGGGCCCATGCACGTCGGTCACGGCCGCGGCGCGGCGTACGGCGCGACGCTCGGCAACCTGCTCGAGGCCACCGGCCACACGGTGTACCGCGAGTACTACATCAACGACGCGGGCCGGCAGATCGACATCCTCGCGGTCAGTGTCTATCTGCGTTATCTCGAGCTGTGCGGCGAAACCGTCACCTTCCCGTCGAACGGGTACCGCGCGCCATACATCCTGCCGGTGGCCGAAGCCCTGCGGGCGAAGCGCGGCGATGTGTTGCGGCGCCCCGCGGCCGACGTCGCGGCGAACGCGCCGCCCGATTTCATCGCGGGCTCTGCGCCCGACGCGCCCGCAGGCGACAAGGACAAGCACATCGACGGGCTGATCGCGAACGCGCGGAAGCTGCTGGGCGCGGCGGAATTCGAATCCATCATCCTGTTCGCCCGCGACGCGATGATGGCCGACATCCGCAACGATCTCGAAGAGTTTGGCGTTCGTTTCGACCACTGGTACTCCGAGCGCGATCTCAACCGCAGCGGCGCGATCGACACGGCGCTCGAGAAGCTGCGCGCCTCGGGCCGCGTCTACCAGAAGGATGGCGCGGAGTGGTTCAGGTCCACGGAATATGGCGACGACGAGGATCGCGTCGTGGTGCGCGCCAATGGCGAGAAGACCTACTTCGCCTCCGACATCGCCTACCACTTCGACAAGCTGCAGCGCGGCCACGAGCTGCTGATCGACGTGTGGGGCGCGGATCATCACGGCTACGTCGCCCGGGTGCGCGGTGCGCTGGTGGCGCTCGGCTACCCCGGCACCAGCTTCGAGGCCTGCCTCATGCAGCTCGTGAACCTGTTCCGCGGCGGCGAGAAACTCTCGATGGGCAAGCGCGAGGGCAACTTCGTGACGCTGCGCGACCTGCGCAACGAGGTCGGCAACGACGCCTGCCGGTTCTTCTATCTCATGCGCAGCCACGACCAGGGTCTCGACTTCGATCTCGAGCTCGCGAAATCGCGCTCGAACGAGAACCCGGTGTACTACATCCAGTACGCGCACGCGCGCGTCGCCTCGGTGATGAAGCAGCTCGGCTCGAAAGGGTTGGCCTTCGACGCGGGGGCGGCCGACCTCGCGCTGCTGACGAATGTGCACGAGCAGGCGGTGATCACGGCGCTCTCGAAATACCCCGAGATCATCGAACATGCGGCGCTCAACCGCGCACCACATGCGCTCGTGCATTTCCTGCGCGATCTTGCGAACACGCTGCACACCTATTACAACGCGGAGCAGTTCATCGTCGAGGAAGCGGCCTTGCGCAACGCGCGACTCACGCTCGTGCTGGCGGTTCAACAGGTGCTCCGCAACGGCCTCACGCTGCTCGGCGTGTCCGCGCCGGATACGATGTAGGAGCGCACACCCTGGCCGCCCGCATCACCAGCCGCGATTTCAAGCGCACGCGCTCCGGCGGATTGCGTTTCGATGTCTCGCGCTGGCGCGAATTCGGGATCGGTCTCGCGGTGGGCCTGTCGCTGTCGGTGTGCGTGCTGGTCTGGCAGAACTACCGCGAAAAGAATGCGGCGAGCGCGGTGCCGGAAACTCCCAAGCCCGAGCCGCGCGCCAACGCGCCGGCCGACAGCGAGGAGCCCGCGAAGAACTTCGATTTCTACGACCGCCTGCCGAACTTCGAGGTGGTCGTGCCGGAGAAGGATCGCGAGGTCGCGCGCGAGCGCGACAACGCGCCGGCGACCATCGAACGGCCCGGTGTCTACGTGCTGCAGGCCGGTTCGTATCGCAAGCAGGAGGACGCCGACCGCATCGCGGCGCAGCTCAAGAAACAGGGCATCGACGCCAACGTGCAGCGCGTGGCCGTCGACGACGACGTCTGGCACCGCGTGCGCATCGGTCCCATCAGCGATCTCACCGAGCTCAATCGCCTGCGCACGCGTCTGCGTGCCGCGGAACTCGACGCGCTCGTGATCCGCGTGGGTGAATAGTGCGCGCGCGGCTGATCGCGGCCGCAGGCGCGGTCGGGTTGCTGGCGGCCTGCGCCGGACAGCCGCCGGCCTCGGCGCCGCCGGCGCCGCCCGCTCCCGCGGCGGTGGAAACCGCTCCCGCCCTGCCGCCTCCCACGCATCCGGGCCTCACGCTCGCGGCCGTCGGCGACATGATGCTCGGCACCGATTTTCCGGAGAACACGCTGCCCGATGACGACGGGCTGTCGTTCTTCGACGCGGTGACACCGCTGCTCGAGGCGCCGGACGTGACCTTCGGCAATCTCGAGGGCGTGCTGCAGGATGGCGGCGAACCGGTGAAGCAGTGCAAGAACCCGAAGATCTGCTTCCTGTTCCGCTCGCCGTCGCGCTACGCGACGCTATTTCAAGCTCGCGGGTTTCGATGCGCTCTCGCTGGCCAACAACCATGCGCGCGATTTCGGCGAGACCGGCCGCTCCTCGAGCATGGCGGCGCTCGACGCGGCCGGCATCCGGCACTCGGGCCGTGAAGGAACGACGGCGAGCTGGGTGGCGAATGGCCGGCGCATCGGCCTGGTGGCGTTCGCGCCCAACGTCGGATCCAACCAGCTCAACGAGCCCGAGATCGCGAAGGCACTGGTCGCGGAGCTGGCCGCGAAGAACGACATCGTCATCGTCTCGTTTCACGGCGGCGCGGAGGGCACCGGCGCGGAGAAGCTGCCGTTCGCGCGCGAGATCTTCGTGGGCGAGGATCGCGGCAACGTGGTCGAGTTCGCGCGCGCGATGGTCGATGCGGGCGCCGATCTCGTGCTCGGCCACGGTCCACACGTCGTCCGGCCGATGGAGCTCTACGGCGACCGGCTCATCGCCTACAGCCTCGGCAATTTCGCGACGTATTACGGCATCAGCGTCGAAGGCATCCGCGGCATGGCTCCGATACTGCAGGTGACGCTCGATGACGAGGGCCGGTTCGTCTCGGGCCACATCGAGTCGACCACGCAGATCCGCCCGGCCGGTCCGTCCGTCGATCCGGCGAAAGGCGCGCTGACCCTGCTGCGCGCGCTCACGGCCGAAGCATTTCCCAACGGCGAGCTGGAGATTCGCGACGACGGCGCACTGGGGCGCCGCGAAGTCTCACGGACCGACACTCCGAAATGACGCAGCGCGGCGGAATCGCCGCTCGCCGGCGCGGGTGTTAGAGTCCCTAGAAATCCAGACCGGGACCCGGAGACAACATGAACAAGAAATTCCTTTCCCTGGTGCTGATCGTCGGCCTGCTGGCAAGCAGCCCGGCTTCGCCGAGATGAACGATGTCGACAAGGGCTACGTCGAGCAGATCATCAAGGGTGGCTTCAGCACGCTGCGCCAGGTCAGCGAAAACATGGTCAACACGTCGTACTCGAACACCGAGGTGCTCGACGTGCTCGCCGAGGTGACGCTCGAGAAGTACCCGCTGACCGGCGCCGATTTCTCCACGGTCGATTCCGTGGCCTGGATGTGCCGCGCGCTGGGCGCTTCGCAAAACAACCGCTACCGGCCGGTGCTCGAAAAGATCTCCGACGACAAGTCCGTGCACCGCAAGCTGCGCGCCCACTGCACGAAGGCCGCGAAGCAATTGCCGAAGGGTTCGGCGAATTCATACCTTGCCGGCACGGTGAACCTCGAGCTGCTGCGCAATCCGCCCCCGCCACCGCCGCCGGCGCCACCCGCGAAGGGCAAGAAGAACGCGAAGAATGCCAAGCCCGCCGCCGCTGCGGCAGCCGCGCCCGTGGCCGCAGCGCCCGCCGCCGCCCCTGCCGCGCAGACGGTCGACCTGACCAAGATCCAGGTGGGCATGAGCCAGCAGCAGGTCAATGACTTGTTAGGCCCACCCACCGCGCAGACGCAGCGCATGACCGGCAAGCAGTGGCAGCCGTTCAACTATGGCGCGAAAGACCTGCAACGCATGGTGTACCTGTACAAGGGCGTGGGCCGCGTCGAGTTCTCGCTCAAGTCCGCGTACGAAGGCGTGTTCCGCGTCATCGCGGTGACGCCGGACGCGAACGAGACGGGCTATCCGTAGCCGCGCAGCGCACCTCGCGCGTGGTGAAGGCGCTGACCGACGGCGCGGCCAAGGTCAAGCCCAAGTAGCGGCCAACGCCGCCGAAACCTACTCCGCGTCGTCCGTGATGTTGCGGAAGTCGACGCCGAGCGAGCGCAACTTGCGATACAGGTGCGTGCGTTCCATACCGACACGTTTCGCGAGCTGCCCCACCTTGCCGTTGCACAGCAGCAGCTGTTGCTGCAGGTAGGCGCGCTCGAACTGCTCGCGCGCTTCGCGCAGCGGCAATGCCAGCAGGTCCTGCTTCACCAGCGGCTCGGCCGTCGGCGCCTGCGCCGCGAGCTCGCGTTCGATTTCCTCGAGACGGATTTCCTCGCCGCCGCCCTGCAACAGGAGGCGTTGCACGAGATTCTTGAGCTCGCGCACGTTGTCCGGCCACGGATAGTTACGCAGCCGGTTCTGCGCCGCGACGCTGAACTTGCGGAATGACAGGCCTTCGCCGTCGACCAGGCGGTCGACGTAGTGCCTGAGCAGGTCGGGAACGTCCTCGGTGTACTCGCGCAGTGGCGGCACCCGCACGATCAATGTGTTCAGGTGCGCCAGCAGATCGCGGCGGAAATCGTCGGTGCGGCTCTCGATGCCCGGACGCGCGGATGAAATGAACCGCGCCTTGAGCGTGACGGGGGCCGTGCCGCCGACGCGCAGGAACTGGCCGCTCTCGAGCGCACCGAGCAGTGCGCGCTGCGCCTGCGGCGGCAGATCCTCGAGCTCGTTGACGAACAACGTGCCGGCGCCGGCCTTTTCCAGCACGCCGGGTGCGCTCTGGTCGCCGGATTCGGTGCCGAACAACACCTGCTCGGCGCCGTCGCCGCGCAACGTGCTCGAAATCAGCGTGACGAACGGCCGCGAGGCGCGCGGACTCGCGTCGTGGATGAAACGCGCGAAGGCTTCGCGGCCCGTGCCGGTCTCACCGACGAGCAGCACGGGGGAGTCGTTGGTTGCGATCTGCGCGAGATCGGCACGCAGCTGCTGCATGACGCGGCTGCGGCCCACGGGCACGCCGGGCGAGGCCGCCAGCAATTTGCCGGCGTGGCGCTTGCGCTTGCCCGCCTCGAGCGCACGCTCGACGGTGCGCAGGAGCTTCTGCAGCGACAGCGGCTTCTCGACGAAATCGAACGCACCGAGACGGGTGGCCTCGACCGCGGTCTCGACGGTGCCGTGGCCGCTCATCATCACGACGGGACACGAGGCCTCCGCCGCGGCACCCTGCCACTCGCGCAGCAACGTGATGCCGTCGGTGTCCGGCATCCAGATGTCGAGCAGCACGAGATCGGGGAGCTGGCGCGCGCGCGAGGCACGCGCCTGGCCGGCGTCGCCGGCGACGTCCACGTCGTAGCCTTCCTCCGAAAGAATTTCCTTCAGCAGGCCGCGAATGTCGGCTTCGTCATCGACGACGAGAATGTGTGCGGCGCTCATGCTCGCTCCTTCCTGGGTTCGGCGCGCCTTTCGCGCGCGACCATCGGCCGGGATCCGTCAGTCACGGGCAAGGATACACGCACGCGCCCGCCGCCTTCAGGCCGATTGTCGGCCTCCACGCGCCCGCCGTGCTCCTCGACGATCTTCTTCACGATCGCGAGCCCCAGCCCGGTGCCTTTTGGCTTGCTGGTGACATAGGGATCGAATACGCGGCCGAGCACTTCGCGGGAAAAGCCCGGCCCGTTGTCGGTCACGGTGATGGTCACATACTCCGCTGCGCCGACAGTCTCGAGCTGCGTCGCGGCGACCACGCGGCCGCCCGCCACGTTTTCGACCGCCTCGGCGCCGTTCACGATGAGGTTGTTGAGGATCTGGCGCACGCGGCCGCGGTCCGCTTCCACCTGGTCGACGCGTGGATCGAGCTCCACGTCGATCAGCAGGCCCGACTCCTGCACGCGGTGCAGGTCGGCCACTTCCGTGACCAGCGCGTTCAACGGGAAACGCGTGACCTTCATGTCCGGTGCGCGCGCATATTCGCTGAAGGCGTTCACCATCGCCTTCATGGCCTCGACCTGCTGCACGATGGTGTAGGTGGCACGGTCCAGCACCTGCGCATCCTCGCCTTGCATCTGCGACAGGTAGCGCCGGCGCATGCGCTCGGCGGACAGCTGGATCGGCGTGAGCGGATTCTTGATCTCGTGCGCGAGGCGGCGCGCGACCTCGCCCCACGCGGCGTCGCGCTGCGCCTGCAGCAACGCGCTGATGTCGTCGAACACGATGACGAAACCGCCCTGGCGTTCCGCCTCGTTCTCGGCGTGTTCGTCGCCCGCGAGCGGCGTGCAGGCGCACACCAGCACGCGCGCGCCGGCGGCCTCGGGCTTGAGGTCGAGCTGCTCGCGCCATTCCTCGTCGCCCTTCGCGAGGCGCGCGGTGACTTCGGCCGCGAATCGTTCGAGGCGCGGATTACCTTCCGTCAGCGCGGTCAGCGGCTGCCCGATGCCGAGCTCGAGATCGACGCCGAGAATGGTGCTCGCCGCCTGGTTGGCGCTGCGCAGGTTCAGGTCGCGGCCGATGGTCACGACGCCGGTGGACAGTCGCGCCAGGATGATCGAGAGGCGCTCGCGTTCGCGCTCCACGGCCTGCTGGCTGCGCGTGGTGTCCTCGCGTGCACGCCGCAGGCGCTTGGTCATGTCGTTGAAGGAGTGCACCAGGAAGCCCATCTCGTCGCGCGACGGGAGCGGCAGGCGCGTGCCGAAATCGCCCTTGCCGACCGCGCGCGTGCCGGCGATCAGGTCCTGCACGGGCCGCGTCAGCTTCTCCGCCGAGTAGATAGCGCCGTAGATTGCCGTGAGCATTGCCAACAGGAGCACCAGCGTGAGTGTGAGTCGGAAACTGTTCTTTACGGGTTCGCGGCTCTCGACCAGGTTGCTGTGCTGCGAATAGGAGTTCTGCACCGCATCCGCGAGCCGCGCGAGTTGCGGCGGCACCGGGTAGATTGCCACGACGAAACGACCTTGGCTCGCACCCGGGGTCGCGGCAATCGGTGCCGCGGTGTGGATCAGGTAGTCGCCTTCCGACACCGGCTCCAGGCTCCAGTAGAGATTCCCGCTCGCGATCGCGCGCGTCATCTCGGGCGTCGCGAATCGCGGCAGCGTCGTGGAGCTCGAGCCGGCGCTGCTCGCCGCCAGCACCTGCCCGAGCGTTCCGTAAACCACCACTTCGAGCGCGCCGCTCTCCGCGCGCTGCGTGTCGGCGGCGAAGGTCCAGTTGGCGCCGGGGTTGTCGGCGAGCCGGTTGGCGAACAGCTCCGTGCTGCGCGCGTATTCGCGCATGCGCACGTCCATGGCGGACTTGGAGAGCTCGAGCGCGTCGGACAAGCCCTGCTTGATCTCGACCTTGAACCAGCTGTCGATGCCGCGGTTGAGGAATTCGAGGCTGAATAGATAGACGATGATGAGGGGCGCGATCACCAGCGAACCGAAGATCGCCACCGTACGTGCCGTCAGACGGGAACCCGGAACCTGCGCGCGGAAGGCGCGCACCAGCTCCATGATCTTGCGCGCCAGCATCACGCTCACGGTGACCACCGCGATGGCGTTGACCAGCAGGATCCAGGGCTGCAGGTTGCTGTAGCGGACCGAGTTCTGTACCGACAGCGCGAGCAACAGCAGCAGGCCGCCGCTCACCAGCACCCACAGTGCGATGAGTCCGAGGGTACCGAGCCGCCTCAGCGCTGCAGGGACCATGAGAACCACTCGCTCTCGCGGTGCCAGTCGTCCGTCCAGAAGAGCAGGACGCGCAGGGTGTCGGCGAGCTGGCCGCGCCTCACGCCCGCGCTCAGGCTCACGCGGTACTCGCGGCTGGGCGAGATCTGCGACGCGACCAGGATGGGCCAGGCGTCGACGGTGCCGAGCGCCTCCAGCGCCTCCTCGAGCGTCGCGTAACTGTGCTGCGTGTTGTTGCTGAGCGCGTCGACCTCGCGCGTGACGTAGCGGTCGCTGACCGCGTGGTACATGAGCTCGCGCCTGAGCGTGTGATTGAAGACGTCGGCATCGACCCAGAAGCGGCGATCGCGCGCGACCACGACATCGAGCTCGAACGTGAGCTTGAGACCGTCCTTGAGCGCGGCGCGGATGTCGTCGTTGACCGGGTAGGCGACGCGGGCGAAGAGCTGGTAGACGCCCTGGTCGATGCCCACGTACGCGGAGCGGACCTCGAGCACGCCATCGAGCGCATCGGCCCGCGCAACGCCGCCCGCGCCCACGGCAAGCCACGCCGCGAGTATCAGGGTCAGCAGGTTGTGCAGCGGCCGGGCCCTCATCCGTACCTCGTCAGGGAAGCATAGTAGAAGCCATCGGTGCCCGCGCCTCCCCCGGGCAGCAGCTGCCAGCCCACGGTGCGTTCGAGCAATCCGGGCGGCTTGACCACATCTTTCGGCCAGTCCGCGACGCGCGCGCCGGGTTCGGCGTCCAGGAACGCCGCCACCACTTTTTC
Organism: uncultured Pseudomonadota bacterium; assembly: GCA_963774045.1. Taxonomy (GTDB): domain Bacteria; phylum Pseudomonadota; class Gammaproteobacteria; order Steroidobacterales; family Steroidobacteraceae; genus CADEED01. The sequence continues at coordinate 275,015 of CAVZED010000008.1, read as the reverse complement.
GTTTTCCGCCGGCAGGACCGAGCAGGTGCAATAGATGAGACGTCCGCCGGCCTTCAGTAGTTCGAAAGCCGTGGCGAGAATCTGGCGCTGGGTCGCGGCGAAACCGCCGATGTCGCCGGCCCGCCGCAGCAGCTTGATGTCGGGATGGCGGCGGATGACGCCGGTTGCCGAACACGGCGCATCCACGAGCACGCGGTCGAAGGATCCGGCGGCCAGGCTTTCAGGCCGGTTGCGCAGGTCGGCGGTGACCAGCACCGCGTGCGGCATGACCGCGCTCGAGATTCTCGCGCACCCTCACGAGACGGACTTCGTCGTCGTCGGCCGCGACGAGCTCGGCCAGGCCGGGCGTACGCTGCGCGATGTGCAGCGTCTTGCCGCCGGGCGCCGCGCACGCATCGAGCACGCGCATGCCGGGCCCGGCATCGAGCAGCGGCGCGGCGAGTTGCGCGCCCGCCGTCCTGCACCGACACGGCGCCCGCTTCGAATCCGGGCAGCGTCTGCACGGCGACCGGGCGCTCCAGCACGATGGCCGAATCGTTCCACTCGACCGCCCGCGCGTCGCGGCCGAGCGCGCGCCATGAGCGCAGGAAGTCGGCGGATGTGCAGCTGCGCGGGATCGAGGCGCAGCGCCATCGGCGGATGCAGGTTGTTAGCCGCGAGAATTCCATCCGCGGCGTCGCCCCAGGCGGCCGCCAACGCCTCGACCAGCCATTGCGGATGTGCGTGGCGTTGCGCGGTGTCCGCGTCCGCCGCGGCCAGCAACTCCGCGCGCTGCGCGACGAACCGGCGCAGCACCGCGTTCACCACGCCGCTGGCGCGGCCTTCGCCGACCACGCGGCTCGCGTCCACCGCCAGGTGCACCTGCGCCTCGGCGGCGCCGCGCGAGTATTCGACCTGGTGAGCGGCCGTCACCAGCAACGCCGCGAGCTTCGGCGACAACTCGTCGAATGGCCGGCTGACCAGCGGCGCGATCGCCGGCTTGAGCCGCAGGTACCAGCGCAGCGTACCGAGCGCGATGGCGCGCACCGCGGCGCGATCGACGCGCTCGTGCGCGGCCTCGAGCGCCGCGTCCGCCGAGCGTCCCTCGTGCACCACGGCGTGCACGGCGAGCGCCGCGTGTGCCAGCGTTTCGGCGCCGGGGGCGTGACGTGCGCGGCGCGCGCGGCGGCTTGCGCCGTGCGTTGGACGCGCTTCAAGTCCCGAACCTGAGGCCGTCGAGCCGCACGGCGTTCGCGAAATCGCGCGCCGACACCGGCCGCTTGCCGGCGCGCTGCAGCTCGCGCACCGCGAGCACGCCCTCGCCGCACGCCACGCGCAGGCCGTCGTCCGCGATGCCTAACAACGTTCCGGGCGCGGCGTCACTCGCCGTGCGTGCTCGGCGACGCGCGCGCGCAGCACGCGCAGCGTCTCGCCCGGCGAAACGTCGTTTCGGCGATGGGCCAGGGATTGAACGCGCGCACCTGGCGGTCGAGCTCGGACGCGCTCGCGTTCCAGTCGATGCGCGCTTCGGATTTTTCGAGCTTGGGCGCGTAGGTCGCGCCGGCGGCCGGCTGCGGCGTCGGCCTTGAGCGTGCCCGCGGCGAGACCCGTCGATCGCCTCGATCAAGCGCGGCGGCGCCGAGCTCGGACAGCACGTCGTGCAGATCGCCGGCCGTGTCGTGCGATGCCGATGGGCCGGCGACGCTCGAGCAGCATCGGCCCGGTGTCGAGCCCCGCGTCGAGCTGCATGATGGTCACGCCGGTTTCCGCGTCGCCGGCGAGAATCGCGCGCTGGATCGGCGCGGCGCCGCGCCAGCGCGGCAACAGCGATCCGTGGATGTTCACGCAGCCGAGCCGCGGCAGCGCGAGCACCGGCGGCGGCAGGATCAGCCCGTACGCCACGACCACCAGACAGGTCGGGCGCCCACGCCGCGAGCTCCGCGCGGCCTTCCGGCGTCTTGAGGGTCGGCGGGCTGCGCGAGCGGCAGCCCCGCTTCCTGCGCGAGTAGTTTGACCGGCGACGCGCGCAGCTCGCGGCCGCGGCCGGCGGGCCGATCCGGCTGCGTCAGCACGCCGACCACGCGGTGCGCGGACGCCAGCAGCGCGCGCAGCGCGGGCAGCGCGAACTGCGGAGTGCCCGCGAAGGCAATTCGTAAGCGGAGTCATGGAGCGCGCCCGAAGGCCTGGGCGTGCGGCGAATCAGTACGCGCGCGCGGTTGCGGGTTCGCGCGCCTTGCTGGCGCGTTCTTTGCGATCCTTGTCGAGCTTCTTGCGAATGCGCTCGCGCTTGAGATCGGACAGGTAGTCGACGAACAGCTTTCCCTCGAGGTGATCCATTTCGTGCTGCAGGCACACGGCCGCCAGGCCATCGAGGTCGACCTCGAACACCTTTCCGGTGACGTCCTGCGCGCGCGCGCGAATCGTTCGCGGCACGCTTCACCTCGTCGAAGATCCCCGGCACGGACAGGCAGCCTTCCTCGGTGACACCCGTGCCTTCGGCGCTCAGGATCTCCGGATTGCAGAACACCATGCGGCTCGGTCCTTCCCTTCCGAAACATCCATGACGATCAATCGCTTATGGAAGTCGACCTGGGTGGCGGCCAGGCCCGACGCCCGGGGCCGGCGTACATGGTCTCGAACATGTCCTCGACCTGCTTCGCGAGCGCGGCATCGAACACCTCGACGGGCTTGGCCCTGGTGCGTAAACGGGGGTCCGGGTACTCAAGAATTTGCAGGCGCGCCATGATGTTCCGCTCGATTGCTGCTAATGTTTGGGCGATTCGACCGTGGGCAAGGATTGCGCGGGGCGATGCGGGATGTCGCATCCCGTGATCCAGCGCACAAACTTGACAATAGATCGTAGGCCCTCGTGCCGCGGCGGATTATAACAGTGGGGTCCGCTTGCCCCACCCAGGATTGAGGAGTGGAGGATGTCTCTTAATCAACAACTTAGGGAGCCGCGCGTGCTCGCATCCTGACCCCGCGTCTCATCGCGCTGATGGCCTTCATCGCGGCCGCTCTGCGTCGTTGCCGGCTGCAAGTCCGCGCCCCCGCCGTGCCGAAACCGAGGCCGCGCAGCTCCGGTCGCCGCGGCCGGACCTGCGGACGACAGCGCCGACGACATGACGGCGACCGAAGCCGCGGTCGCCGGGCTGAACGAGGCGCCGGTCGCCGAATCGCAGGCCGCGCCGACCGCGCAGCTGCTGCGTCCCGACGCGCCCATGAACTACACGGTGAAGCGCGGCGACACGCTGTGGGACATCTCCGCGGTATTCCTCAAGGACCCGTGGTTCTGGCCGGAAATCTGGCAGATCAATCCGCAGGTCGAGAACCCCCACCTCATTTATCCGGGCGACGTGCTGTCGCTGGCGGTAGGCGCCAACGGCGACGCGCACGTCTACATTTCGCAGTACAGCGGCGCGCGCCTGCAGCCGCGCCTGCGCAGCGAAGACGCTCGACGGCCCGATCGACACGATCCCGTTCTCGGCGATCGCCGCGTTCCTTTCGAAGCCCAGCGTGCTCACGAAGGATCAGGCGCTGCGCGCTCCGCACATCCTCGCGTTCCGCGATCGACCACATGATCGGCGGCACCGGGCATGAGGTCTACGTGAAGCAACCTCAACGCGCCGCTCAATCAGCGCTTCGCCGTCATGCACGTCGGCGAACCGAATCCGCGATCCCGAAACGCAACGACATCGTCGGCTACCAGGCCGCGTACGTCGCGACCGCCGTCGTGAAAGCGCCGGGAGAAGGTCACCAAGGCGATCCTCACCGAGGGCGCGCGCGAAGCGCTCGAAGGCGACCGCCTGATCTCGCAGGAAGGCGAAGTGCCGCTGACCTTCACGCCGCATGCCCCGACGCTCGAACGTCGACGGCCAGATCATCGGCATCGCGGACGACGCCGACGCAGATCGGCCAGTTCCAGGTCGTGGTGCTGAATCGCGGCGCGAAGCCACGGACTCGCGCCAGGCGCGGTGCTCGCGGTCGACCAGAAGGGCGCAGCTCGTGCACGACAAGTTCGGCAAGTACGCCCTGGGAAAAGGAAGCCGTTCGGCAAGAAGGTGCGCTGCCCTACGAGCGCGCCGGCACGCTGATCGTGTTCAAGGTCTTCGACCGCATCAGCTACGGCCTCGTCATCGGCGCGCGCGGTCCGATGCAGGTCGCGGATCGCGTCTACAACCCGTAGATCGAACAACCGCATTTCTCTTCATTCTGACGAGTATAGGGCCAGCCGTTCGCGCTGGCCCTTTCGTTTTAGGCTGCCGCGATGACGTCGACATCGATCGGCATCGCCGGCGTCGCCATCGCGGCGCGCGCGCCCGGCCTGACGCGCCGCCGCAGCTCGCGGCACTCGCGGCGCCGAGCCCGACCTCGCGCGCTCTCGAGCGCGCGACGCGCGCGTCGCTCGCGCCGCTCGGGCTAACTACCGGACGCCGCGCGTGGCTGGCCGCGCCCGACGATGGCGCGCAGTCGACGCCGACCTGCGCTGGCTCGACTCCGCCGGGCGTCACGCTGCTGGCCGCCACGTCGCCGACTCTACCCGGCGCTGCTGCGCGCAGTCGCCGGACGCGCCCGCCGTGCTCTACGTGCGCGGCGACGCGGCGGTGCTCGTCGGAGCCGCAGCTCGCCATGGTCGGCAGCCGCAATCCCACCGCCGGCGGCGCGCGACACGGCGCGCGCCTTCGCGGCGTTGTTCGCGCGCGCCGGCCTCACCATCACCAGCGGACTCGCGCTCGGCATCGACGCCGCCTGCCATGAGGGCGCGCTCGCGGCCGGCGGCGTCACCATCGCGCGTGCTCGGCTGCGGGCTCGACGAGATCTACCCGCCAGAGCACGCGGCGCTGGCCGAGCGCATCGCCGCCACCGGCGCGGTGGTCTCGGAATTCCCGCCCGGCACGCCGCCGCTGCCGCGCACACTTCCCGCAGCGCAATCGCATCATCGCCGGGCTTGAGCCGCGGCACGCTGGTGGTCGAAGCGGCCAGCCGCTCGGGGTCGCTGATCACCGCCCGGCTGGCCGGGATCGCCGGCCGCGAGGTCTTCGCAATCCCCGGATCCATCCACAATCCGCTGCGCCCGGGGCTGCCACGAGCTCATCCGCCAGGGCGCCAAGCTGGTCGAGCGCGCGGAGGACGTCCTCTGTCGAGCTCAAAATTTCCCTTGCCGACCAACTAGTTGCGACAGCGCCCGCGGCGACCGACGGCGCGCGGCAAAGGCCCCGCGTTGGACAAGGAATACAAAATCCTGTTAGATGCGCTCGCCTTCGAGCCGGCAAGCGTCGACAGCTTGATCGAACGCACGGGTATGAACAGCGAATCGATCGCTTCGATGCTGCTGATTCTGGAGCTCGACGGGCACGTGGCGCCGCACCCCGGCGGCCGTTACAGCCGCATGGCGGGACAATGAAGCCAATGACAACCGGCGACAGCATGACCGGAAGTGTTTTAGACATTCTTATTTACGTGTTCGACCAGTACATGCTGGCCGAAGCGCCGGAAGTGCCCGAACGCGAAACCCTGGCCGCCGACCTCGAACGCGCCGGATTCGGCCGCCACAACGTCGAGCGCGCGCTCGACTGGCTGGCCGATCTCGCCGGCGAACGTTCGCGCCCCGACATCGAACCACCAGCGCGCGCTGCGCGTGTTCTCGGCCGACGAGCTCGAGCGCATCTCGACCAGCTGCCGCGGCTACCTGCTGCAGCTCGAGCAGCGAAGGCATCCTCTCGCCGCTGCAGCGCGAGATCGTCATCGACCGCCTCGTCGCGCTCGACAGCGACGAAGTCGACATCGACCGGCTCAAGTGGCTGGTGCTCATGGTGCTGTCCAGCCAGCCGGGACAGGAGCAGGCCTGCGCGCGCATGGAAGACCTGCGTGTTCGACGAAACGGATTCGTTGCCCAACTGATGGCTGAAAACCTAGTCATCGTCGAATCGCCCGCCAAAGCGAAAACCATCAAGAAGTACCTCGGCAAGGATTTCGAGGTGCTGGCCTCGCTATGGCCACGTGCGCGACCTCGTTCCGAAGGAAGGCGCGGTCGATCCCGACAAGCAGTTCGCGATGAGCTACCAGCTCCATCGAGCGCAACGAAAAACACGTCGACGCCATCGCGCGCGCGCTGAAGAAATCCAAGAACCTCTATCTCGCGACCGACCCGGACCGCGAAGGCGAAGCCATCTCCTGGCACCTGCGCGAGCTGCTCGAAGAGCGCGGCGACCTCAAGGGCAAGGAAGTCAAACGCGTGGTGTTCTACGAGATCACCAAGGGCGAAGTGCAGCGCGCCGTCGCCGAGCCGCGCGACCTGTCGCTCGACCTCGTGAACGCGCAGCAGGCGCGCCGCGCGCTCGACTACCTCGTCGGCTTCAATCTCTCGCCGCTGCTGTGGAAGAAGGTGCGGCGCGGCCTGTCCGCCGGCCGCGTGCAGAGCCCGGCGCTGCGCATGATCTGCGAGCGCGAGCACGAGATCTCGCATCTTCGTGCCGCAGGAATACTGGACGCTCGAAGCCGAAGGCGAACACAGCGCGCAGAACTTTCCCGCTCAAGCTGGTCGAATTCAACGGCCAGAAGGTCGAGCAGTTCAGCTTCACGAACGAAGGCAGCCGCGCGCGACGTCGAGCAGATCGATCAACGACGCCGCGCAGGGCTTCCTGCACGTCGTGTCCATCGACCAGCAAGCAGCGCCGCCGCAACCCGTCGCCGCCGTTCACCACGTCGACGCTGCAGCAGGAAGCCGCGCGCAAGCTCGGCTATTCCGCGCAGCGCACCATGCGGCTCGCGCAGCAGCTATATGAAGGTGTCGATTTCGGCGAAGGCGCCATCGGCCTCATCACCTACATGCGCACCGACTCGCGTGAACCTCGCGGTCGACGCGGTGCGCGAGATGCGCGAAGTCATCGCGCAGGAATACGGCAAGGAAGCCGTGGCCGAAGAGCCGCGCATCTACAAGACCAAGTCGCGCAACGCGCAGGAAGCGCACGAAGCCATCCGCCCGACGTCCGCCGCCATCCTGCCCTCGCAGGTCGAAGGCAAGATCGATCCGGACCAGTTCAAGCTGTACGCGCTCATCTGGAAGCGCGCCGTCGCATCGCAGATGGCGCACGCGCTGTTCGACACCGTCGCCGTCGACATGGTCCCGAGCAAGCAGGCGGAGGCCGGCAACGGCGCCGGCCGCCACGTGCTGCGCGCCAACGGCTCGACGCTCGTGAAGCCGGGCTACATGGCCGTCTACCAGGAAGACGTCGACGACGGCAAACCGGAGAACGAAAACGACCGCATCCTGCCGCCCATGAAAGACGGCGACGTGGTCACTCTTCTCAACGTGCACGGCGACCAGCACTTCACCGAACCGCCGCCGCGTTTCTCCGAAGCCTCGCTCGTGAAGGCGCTCGAAGAACACGGCATCGGCCGCCCGTCGACCTACGCCACCATCATCTCGACGCTCAAGGATCGCGAGTACGTCGACATGGACAACCGCCGGTTCATCCCGACGGACATCGGCAAGATCGTCGGCGGCTTCCTGTCCAAGCATTTCCACAAGTACGTGGAATACGGCTTCACCGCCGCGCTCGAAGACGAGCTCGACGCGGTGTCGCGCGGCGAGGAGACTGGACCGAGCCGCTCAAGAAGTTCTGGAAGCCGTTCATCACGCAGGTCGAGCACATCGAGAAGAACGTCTCGCGCGAAGAAGTCGCGCAGGCGCGCGAGCTCGGCAAACACCCGGAGAGCGGCAAGCCGGTCACCGTGCGCATGGGCCGCTTCGGCCCCTTCGTGCAGATCGGCACCAAGGACGACGAGGAGAAGCCCAAGTTCGCGGGGCTGCGCCCGGGCCAGAAGATGGACACTCATCAAGCTGCCCGAGGCGCTCGAGCTCTTCAAACTACCGCGTCAAGCTCGGCGAGACGGCGGATGGCGACGCCGATGCAGTCGCCAACATCGGCCGCTTCGGGCCCGTACGTCAAGTTCGGCGCCAAGATTCGTCTCGCTGAAGCCGCCGGACGACCCGTACACGGTCGACCTGCCGCGCGCGCTCGAGTCATCCGCCTCAAGAAGGAAGCCGACGCCAACCGCATCATCCAGGACTTCGGCGTCGACAACATCCAGGTGCTGAACGGCCGCTACGGCCCGTACATCACCGACGGCAAGCGCAACGCGCGCATTCCGAAGGACACGGATCCGAAAACCGTGACGCTCGAGTTGTGCCGCGAGCTGCTCGCCGCCGCGCCGCCGCGCGGCAGCCGTTTCGGCCGCAAGAAAGGCGCCGGGCAACGCGAAGGGCAACGCGGCGCGCGCACGGAACTGCCGCGAAGCGAAGCCGGCGAAGAAGAGCCGCGGCGAAAACCGCGCCAAAGTCGGACGCATCCGACTCGTCCGCCGCGAAAGTGGAAAAAAAATCGACACCCGCGAAGAAAAAATCCGCGCGCGCGGCGAATGCGAAACCCGGCGGCGCCGTTCCCAAAAAAACTTCGTCGAAGCCCAAGAAAAAAGCCGGCAAGGCCTGAGCCGCTTATGTTCAATCTCGTGGTCACGCGCGATTGAATTAAGTCCGCACCGCGGAGTAGCGTCGCCAGCGGGTCCTGGATTAACACGGTGCGATTCCTTTCAGGAGGAGAGGAGCACTGCTCGCGGCATCAAAGAAGAACCGCCGCGCTCCCGAGACGTCCGGTCTGCGAAGACTCTGGCCTCGGCGTGTGTACCGGAATAACAGGTTCTCAGGGGATACATTCACATGAAGAGCAAACGTGTTGGTCACGGCCTTAAGTGGGCCGTGTGCAGCGCTTTGCTGTCAGCAGCTACGCTCGCGGCGGCAGCGCCGCGCGATCTGTCCGCCGTCAGCACTGCGCGTCTGGCTAATGTCGAGTCCTCGGAAGCGGTCGTCATCGACGAACGCCGCCAGTCCGAAATCTGCATCCGAGTCTGCTCGGCGTCTCCGGACAGACAAGACGTCCTCGTGCGTCTGCAAGGGTGACGTCGGTCGCGATCGGCGGACAGCTCGTCGACGCGCGACGCAGCTCGCGGCCGAACAGGCCGCGTTCATCGATCGCGCACTCGGCGTCGCGCCGAGCGCCGAAGTCGTCGCGTCCGCTGCAGCTCGTGCTCAACGCCGTGGTCCTGAACGTCGACGCGGCCGATCTGCCGGCGCTCGTCGCGCGACACCGCGATCACCCGCCTGGTCGGCGTCGCCGACTACGCGCAGGATCTCTCGCGAAACCGTGCCGTACATCGGCGCCGCGACCGCGCACTCGCTCGGCGCGCACCGGCAAGGGCATCCGCATCGCCGTCATCGACAGCGGCGTCGACTACACGCACGCGGCGTCTCGGCGGTCCCGGGCACGCAGGCCGCTTATGAAGCCGCATGGGCTCCGTTGCCGCTGGCTCGCGCCGGCGATTCCGGTCGTTGCCGGCGGGCACCGGCTATCTGGTCGCCGACGATCCGGGCACCACGGCCGACGACGGCCTGTTCCCGAGCGCCAAGGTGATCGGTGGCTACGACTTCGTCGGTGAATCGCTGGCCGAACACGGGCGCTGCTGCCGGACCGGATCCGATCGGTGCGCCCGATGCGACCACGTTCGGTGGTCACGGCACGCACGTCGCCGACATCATCGCCGGCACGCTCGGCGTTGCTCCGGACGCGAAGCTCTACGCGCTGAAGGCCTGCTCCGCGCCGACCACGTCGTGCAGCGGCGTCGCGCTGCATCCAGGTCGATGGAGTTCGCGCGTCGATCCGAACGGCGACGGCGACACCGCGCGACCACGTCGACATCATCAACATGTCGCTGGGCTCGGTGTACGGCCAGCCGTTCGACGACGACCTGTCGGCCGCCGTCGACGCCGCCTTCGACGCGCGGTGTGCTCACCGTCGCGTCGGCCGGCAACAGCGCCGACAAGCAGTTCATCACGGGTTCGCCGGCCGCGGCTTCCTCGGCGCTCTGAGCGTCGCGCAGACCGCGGTGCCGTCGGCGTCGCTGCAGCTCATGACGTTGCTGGCGCCGGTCACGGGCAACCGTGGCGCGGTGTTCCAGCCGTGGTCGGCTCCGCTGACGACGACGATCGAAGGTCCGGTGTTCTATCCGGCCGACGACGGGTGGCAAGCGCATCGGTTGCGCCGACGCGGCGGGCACCAATCCGTACGCGGCCGGGTGAGCTCGCCGGCCGGATCGTGCTCGTCGATCGTGGCACCTGCTCGTTCAGCCTCAAGATCGCGAACATCGCCGCCGCGGGCGGCATCGCTCGGCATCATCGGCCTGATCACCGCCGGATGCGCCGTTCGGCGGCGCCTTCGGCGGCGGTATCCAGACCATTCCGGGCTTCATGATCAACCAGGTTGACGCGAACATCCTGCGCGCGGGCAATGCCGTCGTGCGCTTCTCGCCCGAACGGCGTGTTGTCGCTGGCCGGATCGCTGGCCTCGACCTCCTCGCGCGGTCCGCGCTTCGACGACAACATCGTCAAGCCCGAGATCGGCGCGCCCGGCGCGTCGGTGTCGGCGATGTCGGGCAGCTTCACGGGCACGGCCGCGTTCGGCGGCACGTCCGGTGCGGCACCGATGGTCACGGGCGCCGCGGCGCATGCTGCTCAAGGCTGCGCGGCCGGTGCCTCGACTCGGCGAGATCAAGCAGATCCTGGTGAACACGGCTGAAACCGAACGTGCGCCAGCCGTCGGCGCGGCGGTTCGGTGTTCCCCGATCAGCTCGCGCCGATCACGCGTATCGGTGGCGGTGAAGTGCGCGTGGACCGGGCGCTGTCTCGCCCCTGGTCGTCAGCGACGTCGACCGGTGACGACGTTTCGGCATCCACGGTGCGATGAGCTTTGGCTACCTCGATGCGTACAAGCCGATCACGACGCTGCACGCGCAAGCTGCAAGCTCGAGAACACGTCGAGCAAGTCGCAGAGTCGTACACGCGTCACGCCGACGCTGCGCTACGCGGACGACGCGGACAACGGCGCGGTCGACGATGACCGTGTCGCCGCCGTCGATCATCGTCGTCGCTGCCGTACCAGACGAGCGAGATCGACGGTGAAGCTCATGGTGGATGCCACCAAGCTGCGCAACTGAACCTCATGAACGCCGGTACGGGCGGCAACGCGATCGGGCCTTTGACCGCCAACGAGTACGACGGCTACGTCGTGTTCACAGGGCAACGACCACAAAGCGACCATGCCGTGGCACATCCTGCCGCGCAAGTCGGCCGACCGTCGACGCGTGGCTGCCGCACGACCACCTGTACTTCGACCCGACCACCGCGCGGCAACGTTCCCGATCCAGAACAAGGGTGTGGGCGATGCGCAGATGTTCGCGTACTCGTTGCTCGGCACGGGCACTGATCGTCCCGGCGGTGGCCGCGGCGAGCAGGCTCCGACTCCGGACCTGCGCGCGGTGGGCACGAACACGTTCGTCGCACCGGCGGGCTTCTGCACGGCCGGCACGAACTTCATCTGGGAGTTCGCGTTCAACATGTTCGAGCGCCAGGCGAATCCGCAGGGCACGTGGTACGAAGTCGACCTCGACATGAACAACGACGGCATCACGGACTTCTTCGTGTACACGCGTGACGTGTCGGGTGATCACGACGCTGACGGACGGTCGCGTGGCGACCGCGGTGTACAACGCCGCGACCGGCACGCTGTTGCTGCGCTCCAACTTCTTCTTCGTGGAGCACGCGACCAACTCGTCCACTCTCGTCATGCGCGTCTGCGGCAGCGACCTGGGTCTCAGCTCGCGGACATCGGCCGCCCGATGGTTGCCGACTTCCGCGTGACGTCCTGGTACTGGGGCACTCCGGAATCGCACCTCGGCCCGTATCTCATCACCCCGCTGGGTGAGGAGTTCACGGCCTCGGTGCCGGGCGACGTGGTCTCGTACGGTCAGAAGACCAGTGGCACCGTGCAGCAGTGGGATCCGTTCCCGGGTCTCACGCCGTACACGGGCCTCATGCTGATCACCAACAGCGCCTTCAGCGCCACCAACAACGGTGGTTCGACGGGTGCATCCGAAGCCATCCTGCTGCAGCGCTAAGAGCCGCAGTCACAGCTGACGCCGTTCCCACCGAACGGCAATGCTCGAAGCCCCCGCGGGAAACCGCGGGGGCTTTTTTTTCAGGCGGCCCGGTCCACGCGCGCGATGAAGCAGCCGGCCTCCGCGTGCCGCACGTGCAGCCACTCCGTTTCGCGGCTCTCGAGGAGCCGTGTGATTTGCGACTCCGGGTTGGTCACGCGCTCCAGCGACACGACGCGGCTGCCCGCGGCGCGCGCCTCGAATGCCAGCGGCAACACGCGCAGCTCCCGCGGGAAGTCCGCGGCGGCGTACGCCGTGCAAGGGGCCGCGTGGATGTAGATAGGCCCGGGCGCCATCAGGCTCGAATCGTCACCGCCCGGCCGGTAGGTGAACAGCATCCGCTCGTCGACGCCGGGCGTGAAAGGCCGCAGGCAGCAGCGGCAGGGTCCCGTGCCGCTGGCGATCTCGAGATGCGCGGGATGACCGTAGCCCGGCGAGCGGCGCGTGCGCCGCACCTCGTCGGCGATCTCCTGCGGGATTCCGCGAATCGTGAAGCGCATGGTGAATACCTCCATGCGCGGCAGCTTGGCGCGGGCCTGGCCCGGTGACGACCCGAAGCTTGCGCTCAGCGTTCCGGGGAAGGCGGCTGCGTGATCGGAGCACCCCCGCGCACCGGGGTTTTCTCGGAAAGCTTGTTCGCGGGCACGGGGCGGCCGGGTCCGCAGCTCACCGCGAGCGTGCGCGAGTCCGTGTGATACGCGAGCTCGCCCTCGGTGGTCTTCGCGACGACGAGATAGCCGGGTACGAGGCTCTGGGTGTACATGCGGCCCGGTTCCGGGCAACCGAGCGAGCCGTCGTTCCAGGTGACCTGTTCCGCGCGCGTGAGCACGACCGCGCTCTCGGCGACCTTGAAGCGCTGCGCGGCGTCGGCGACCACGGCGTGACGCAGCGCCTCGGGCAGGGCCGCGATGCCCACCGGCGTCCCCGCGGGCAGAGGCGACACCGCCTCGGCGCTGGGTCGGAATACGGGTGGGCGGCGCCATGCCGGTGCCGCGGGGCTCGAGGTTGCGTTTCGGCAGCGTGTTTTCAGCCGCGCCGGTGCACGCCGACAAGGCCGTCAACAGGATCACCAGATTCCGGATACCGCCATCGTCCTCGCTCCTTTCGCCGACAGTGTATAAACGCGACGCGCTCGACGACCGGGGTTCCATGAAATATCGCCATCAGTATCACGCCGGCAACTTCGCCGATGTCCACAAGCACGTGCTGCTGCTCGAAGTTCTCGCCGCCCTGGCACGCAAGGACAAGGGTTTCCTGTTCGTCGACACCCACGCGGGCCGCGGCGACTACGACCTGCACCCGGGCGACGCGGAACATCCGGCGGAATGGCAGGCCGGCGCCGCGAAGCTGCTCGCCGCCACGCCGCGCCACGCGGCGCTGACGCGTTATCGCGACCTGGTCGCCGCCGGCGTGCACGGCGGCAGCCTCGACTATCCGGGCTCACCGCTGCTCGCCGCTGCGCGCGCTGCGCGCCGTGGACCGCGCCGTGTTCTTCGAGACGCAGCGCGACGAAGCCGGGCACCTGCGCAAGGCGCTGCCGCCAGGCGCCCGCGCCCGCGTCGAGAGCGCCGACGGTTTCGCGGGGCTGCGCGCGCTGTTGCCGCCGCCGGAGCGGCGCGGCTGCGTGCTCATCGATCCGCCTTACGAGGAACGCGAGGACTTCACGCGCGTGACCGCGGCCGTCGACGGATGCGCTGCGGCGTTTCGAAGGCGCCGTGCTCATGCTGTGGTTGCCGGTGAAGCTGCGCTCGGATTTCGACGCGTGGCTCGCGCAAGCTCGGCCGCGTCGCATCGCGCCCGCTGCTCACCTCGCTGCTGTGGATGCATCCGTGGATTCGCGCGCCGCGCTGAACGGCTCGGCGCTGGTCGTCGTCAACCCGCCCTATCTAGGTCGAGGAGGCGATGCGCGAATGGCTGCCCGAGCTGCGCGCCATCGCTCGGCGGCGCGCAGTCCGGCTGCGAGGTCATCGCACCCAGCGCACCGCGCTGACCATCGCGTCAGCGTCCGCGGAGTCGACGGCCGCGCCGCGCGCCAGCACCGCGACGCTGCCCGCGCCGGCCGGCAGCAACACGCCGCTGAGCCCGTTTTCGGAAAACTTCTCGCGGCGCGCCACCTTCACGTGCGGCAGCAGCATCACCGTCATGCGGGCCGTGCGCGGTCTGGACCACGAGGTGCGCGATGCGCCGCCCGCGGAACGGGCACGGCGCCGCGTACACGACGGGCATCGCGCTATCGAACTCGACACCCGCGGCGCGCAGCACGCCTTGCGATCGACGCCGCGGGCATCTGCTCGCGCGACTCCCAACTACCCGCTTCGTGCATGACGTGCTCGACGACTTCGCCGGCCAGCGCGGATTGCGGCCGAACAGCCAGAAGCCGCCGCCGATCATCGACGCGAGCACCACCGAAGCCGCGAGCGCGAACCGCCGCACCGGCGGCGCAGCGGCGCTTGCGGAATTGCGTGCAGCGGCAATTCGAGCGCGGCACGCAGCCGGCCATCGAGTGCCAGCGTCTCGTCGCGGAAGCGGCTGCAGGCCGCGCAGGTCGACAGATGCGCGCTCGACGTCGGGCGAGAGACGTGCCGGGATCCGCGCCGATGGCGCGGCGCACCTGGCGTGAGTGAGTGCGTCGCTCACTTCTGGTCCTCCACGCGGGCTTCATCCTCCGCCGGCGCCAGGCCGTAGATGACGCGCAGCCGGTTGCGCGCGCGGAACAGCCGTGTCAGCACCGCGGCCTGCGTGAGGTCGAGCTGCTGCGCGATCTCGGCGGTGGTGAATCCGCCTAACACCTGCATGACCAGCGGCTCGCGATATTCATCCGGCAGTTGCATGATGGCGCGGCGCAGATCGGTGAGGCCGGCGTCGCCGTCGATCGGCCAGCGCCGGATCGCCGAGCGCCTCGACCTCCTCGACGTCCACGGTACGGCCAAGCGTTTGCGCTCGTACAGCCGCGCATGTTCCCGCCGCACGATCGTGAACAGCCAGGGCCGCGCCGCCGCGGGATCCTTGAGCTCGTCGCTTGGACTTCCAGGCTCTGATGAGCGTCTCCTGCACCACGTCCTCCGCCACCGACCGGTCACGCGCCAGCCAGAACGCGAAGCGCAGCAGATCGGGCCGCAGCATCTCGAGCAGCCGCGCGAAAATGGCGCAGCCGCCGACGTTCCGCGCCGGCGTGGGTTCATGTATAAGACCCGCCGAGTGGGACTCTTATTTCAGCAGTCATTTCCGCGATGAACGCGCCGGATCAGTACGGGGTGGTCGGTCATCCGATCAATCACAGCTGGTCGCCTTTCATTCACGGACTCTTTGCCAAGCAGACCGAGCAGTCCCTCGTCTACCGTCTCTATGACATCACCCCGGAAGACTTCCGGGCTCAGGTGCTCGAGTTCTTCACGCGCGGTGGCCGTGGTCTCAATGTGACCGTACCACACAAGGAAGCGGCGGCTGAACTCGCCAACGAGCTGACCTTGCGCGCCGATCGTGCCGGCGCGGTGAACACGCTGATGCTGAAGGAAGACCATGTCCTGATGGGCGACAACACCGACGGCGCGGGTCTGGTCACCGATCTGCGCCAGAACCTCGGCCTCACCATCACGAACGACCGCATCCTCGTGCTGGGCGCCGGCGGCGCCACCCGCGGCGTCACGGAACCGCTGCTCTCGCTCGGCCCCACGGAGCTCGTCATCGCCAACCGCACGCCGGAACGCGCCGTGAACCTGGCGTCGCTTTTCTCGGACCTCGGCGCGGTGCGCGGCTGCAGCTTCGAAGAAGTCGGCGACGAACCCTTCGACATCGTCATCAACGCCACCGCCGCGGGCCTGACGGGTTCGGTGCCGAACATCGACGGCAACGTCATCGGCCGCCACACCGTCTGCTACGACATGAGCTACAGCAAGTCCGCGACGCCCTTCGTGACCTGGGCCATTGAACAGGGATGCGCCCGCGCCCATAAAGGCTGGGGCATGCTGGTCGAACAGGCCGCCGAATCGTTCACGCTGTGGCGCGGCATCCGTCCCGATACCGTGCCCGTGCTCACTGCCCTTGGTATGAAATGACCGAAGCGAATATTTCCGGAACCGCGCTCCCCGCCTTCGACCGCATCCGCGCGGGTGACGTCGAGCACACCATCCGCAACCTGCTCGAGCTCAACCGGGGCGAAGTCGCGACGCTCGAGACGCAGCCGGATCCGACGTTCGCGAATACCGTGCTGCCGCTCGAACAGTTGTCGCACCGGCTGTCGCGCACCTGGTCGCCCATCAGCCACCTGAACGGCGTGCTGAATTCGGACGAACTGCGCGCCAGCTACAACGCCTGCCTGCCGCTGCTTTCCAACTACTGGACCGACCTCGCGCAGAGCGAGCCGCTGTACCGCGCGTACAGCGCCATCGCCGCCAACGAGAGCGGCCGACTCGATCCCGCGCAGCGTCGCGTGATCGAGCGCGCGCTCGAGGATTTCCGGCTGGCCGGAGTCGGCCTGCCGAAGGAGCGCAAGGAGCGTTACAAGACCGTCGTCCAGGAGCTCGCTCAGCTGGGCGCGAAATTCGAAGAGAACGTGCTCGACGCGATGAACGCGTGGACGAAACACGTGACCGACCCGGCGATGTTGTCGGGCATCAACCTGGGTATCGTCGAACAGGCGCGCGCGCGCGCCGCCGAGAAGGGTCTCGACGGCTGGCTGTTCGCGCTCGAACAACCGGCCTATGTCGCCGTCATGACTGACGCGGACTCGGAGTCCTTGCGTCGCGATTTCTACGAGGCGTGGAGCACTCGCGCCTCGGATCGCGGTCCGGCGGCGGGCAAGTTCGACAACACCGGGGTGATGCACCGGATCCTCGCGTTGCGGCACGAAGCGGCGTTGCTGCTCGATTTCCCGAATTACGCGGCGTACGCGCTCGCGACGCGCATGGCGCCCTCGAACGAGGCGGTGTTCGAATTCCTGCGCAAGCTGGCGCGAGTCGCGAAGCCGGCTGCCGCACGTGAATTCGCGGAGCTCGAGAGTTTCGCCGGCCGCGGCCTCAATGCCTGGGACGTCAGCTACTACGCCGAGAAGCTGCAGCAGAAGCTGTTTTCGATCTCGCAGGAAGAGCTGCGCCCGTATTTCCCGCTGCCGCGCGTGCTCGAGGGATTGTTCGGCGTCGCCGGGAAACTGTTCGGCGTGAAGATCGTCGAGCGCTCGGGCATCCCGCTGTACCACGCGGATGCGCGCTTCTTCGAGATCCAGGATCCATCCGGAAAAGTGCGCGCGGGTTTCTATCTCGATGCGTGCGCGCGACCCAAGAAACGCGCCGGCGCATGGATGGACGACTGCGTCGGCCGCAAGGATTTCGGCGGCGAGACCACGATCCCCGTCGCCTACCTCGTCTGCAACTTCCTGCCGGCCGGAGCCGGCAAGCCCGCGCTGCTCACGCACGACGACGTCGTGACGATGTTCCACGAATTCGGCCACGGCCTGCACCACATGCTCACTCGCGTGGGATATCCCTCCATTGCCGGAATCAACGGGGTTTCATGGGACGCGGTCGAACTGCCCAGCCAGTTCCTCGAGAATTTCGCGTGGCGCCCGGAGGTGCTCGCCACGATGGCGCGGCACCACGAGACGGGCGCGCCCCTGCCGGCCGACAAGCAGGCGCAACTGCTCGGCTCGCGCACGTTCCATGCGGGCCTCGCGACCATGCGCCAGCTCGAGTTCGCGCTGTTCGATTTCCGGCTGCACGCGGAATACGACCCCGCGAAGGGCGCGCGCGTCGACGAGATCCTCGCCGAAGTGCGCGCCGAGGTCGGCGTGTTCGCGGTGCCCGAGTGGAACCGGTTCCCGCACAACTTCGGCCACATCTTCGCCGGTGGCTACGCGGCGGGTTACTACAGCTACAAGTGGGCCGAGGTGCTCGCGGCCGACGCCTTCGCGGCGTTCGAGGAACAGGGCGTGTTCGATCGCACGGTCGCGCAGCGCTTTCTCGACTCCATCCTCGCGCAAGGCGGCAGCAAGAAGGCGCTGGATGCGTTCGTGGATTTCCGCGGCCGTCCGCCCGACGTGAACGCGCTGCTCAAGCAGCAGGGCCTCACGCAGTGAGATGAGCGATTTCCAGATCGCCACCTGGAATGTGAATTCGCTGCGGGTGCGCGGCGAACAGGTCATCGAGTGGCTGCGCGCGACTTCGCCCGACGTCGTTGCGCTGCAGGAAACCAAGATGCAGGACCCGGACTTCCCGCATCCGGAATTCACGGCGGCCGGTTACCACAGCGTGTTCAGCGGCCAGAAGACCTACAACGGCGTCGCGCTGCTCTCGAAGCTGCCGATGACGCACCTGGTGCGCGACATCCCCGATTTCGACGATCCGCCGCGACGTGTGCTGGCGGCGAACATCGGACGGTTCCGCGTCATCAACCTGTACGTGCCGAACGGCCAGGCGCCCGGCTCGGAGAAGTACGCGTACAAGATGCAGTGGCTGGCGGCGCTCACGAGGTGGCTGGCGGCCGAAGCGGCGCAACATCCGGGCCTGGTCGTGTTAGGCGACTTCAACATCGCGCCGGAAGACCGCGACGTGCATGACCCGGCCGCGTGGGTGGGCTGCGTGCACGTGAGCCCGGAGGAGCGCGCGGCACTGGCCGCCATCACCGACCTCGGCCTGGTCGACACGTTTCGACAATTCGAGCAGCCCGAGAAGTCGTTCAGCTGGTGGGACTATCGCCAGGGAGCCTTCCGCCGCAACAACGGGCTGCGGATCGACCTGATCCTGGCGCACCGGCAGCTCCTGCCCGCGCTGCGCAGCGTGCGCATCGACGTGGACCCGCGCCGCGTGGAGCGGGCCTCGGATCACACCCCCGTGATCGCGCGTTTCGAAGTGTAAGAAAAACCGGCGCTTTACAGTAAGCGGCCAGGAGTGGCGATTCGGGATGCACCCGATCGTGACGCGGGTCACGCTCGATCCAAGGCCCGGGGCCCTCTGCTGGTTTTTTACCCACCCCCTGCCTAGACTCGCCGCATCTTGTTAGTGCGCGAAGCAATGGCACGGTCGTGAGCACGGAAGCCCGCCGCAGCGACTATGACGTAACCGACACGGTGCTCGTGAGCTCGGCTCCCGACGTGCGCCAAGCGGTCGAAGAGCTGTTCGCGCAGGTCTGGCCGGATCACAAGTTCGCGGCGTTCGCGCACGTCTTCCACGATTTCGAGCGCCTGTTCTCGGGCCGCATGCCCGGTTACTTCGGCGTCGACACCGTCTACCACGACCAGCAGCACACGCTCGACATCACGCTCGCCACGGCGCGGCTCATCGTCGGCCACGAGATGCAGGTGCCCGAGGCCCAGAAGTTCGGCGCCGAGCGCGCGATGCTCGGCATCGTCGTCGCGTTGTTCCACGACGTCGGTTACCTGCGCAGCACGCGCGACGCCGACGTGCCCAACGGCGCCGAGTTCACCACGGTGCACGTGTCGCGCGGCGCCGCGTTCCTGCAGGACTATCTACCCAAGATCGACATGGGCCAGTGGTCGCGCGTCGCGTCCGAGATCATCCACTACACGGGCTACGAGAAGCCGTTCAAGAACATCGTCGCGGCCGACCCGCGCGATCACAAGCTCGGACACCTCGTGGGCACCGCGGATCTCATGGCGCAGATGGCGGACCGCTGTTATCTGGAAAAATGCCGCGACCGGCTGTACGCCGAGTTCGTGCTGGCCGGAGTCGCGCTGCCGATCGGGGAGAACGGGCACGTGAAAGTGCGTTACGCCTCGGGCCTCGACCTGCTGCGCCAGACGCCGAAATTCGTGTTCGACATGCGCTCCAAGCGCCTCGATGGCGAGTTCAACCGCGCCTACAAATACCTCGAAATCCTGTACGGCGGCCGCAACCCGTACATGGACTCGATCGACCGCAACCTCGAGTACCTGCAGCGCATCCTGCGCAGCGAGAACTGGCGGCTGCTGCGCCGCCAGCCGCCCGTGTTCACCGGCGTCGAAGATTCGATGGCGACCACGCGCACGCTGATGCTGGGCGCGATCAAGAAAGTCTGGGGTTGAGCCTCAGGGGCGCCGGGCACGACCCGCTTCAGGCGAGTCGGGGAGCCAGCAAAGCCGCCTCGGGCGGCGCATCCACGTTGACGACGTAGCTCGCGAACGCACGCGGCAGCGCGGCAAGCACCTCTTCCTTGCCCTCGATCGGCGCCGCCGCCAGCACGGCGCGCAAACCGCCGACGTCGAAGGCCGCCTGCGCGCGCGCCGCGACCGGCGCGTACGAAAGGTGCCAGGGCTCCGGTGCCACGCCGCCGCGATCGGTGTCGTAGGGCCGAAAGAATCCGAATGCATGCATGTGTGCGTCGAGCCAGCGCGTCAGCCGCTCGAAGGGTCCTCCGGCGCAGGTACTCGGCCGGAACCACCTGCAGCTTGTATCCGGCCGGCAGCGCCTTCGCGTCCATGACGTCGAAGTCGGTGCCCCAGTGGTGCCGGCTTGCGCCCGGCAGCGCCGACCACCAGAGGATGGCGTCGACCCGGTCGGCCGGGGACAGGGACAGCGGGTCGAGCGGGTTTCCGGCCCGGTCCTGCATGGGCCGCTCCCCGCGAAACTTGCCGTTCCAGATACCGAGCTGCCGGTCGAAATCCCGGAAACTCGAGAACGCGACCAGGTCGATCCCGTCGGCCGCCGCGGCGGCCCGCATGGCCAGATAGGGCGCCACGGCATCCTTGTGCAGGGCACAGCGGGGATCCGCGACCTCCTCGAGGTGCTCCCGGGACTGCCCCGTGAGCTGTTCCAGCGTGAATTCAGGGGCTTGGCGCATGCCGCATGTTAGCGCAGGCGGGCGCCTACTCCAGGAGCGGGACTTGCGGACCTAGTCGACATCGCGGCGCAGTGGGCAAGGTGCGAGTGGCCGCCCCCGGAATGCGGCGGGTAAGATGACCGCAAATTAGAAGACCCTGTGACCGGGGACGGGTTTCAATCGGTTTGTGAACGTCAGCTTCAAGAGCAAATACATCGCCGTGGCGGTCGTCGCGGCGATCGTGGTCTCGCTGGCCGTGGGCGCGGTGATGGTTTACGAGAACAGCGCGCAACACGATGCGCTGCTCGATTCCGCGGCCGCCGATTCCCGCAACCGCGTGCTCGGCGAGCTCACGCTGCGCGCCGAACGACGTCGCGCGACACGTGTCGGAACGCGTGAGCGACGGCGTACTGCGCGGCGACCGCTCGCTGATCATCTCGCAGCTCGATTCCTTCAAGCGCGACGGCACCTTCATGGGCATCGTCCTGCGCGACCTGTCGGGTCGCCGCGATCTACGCGTGGCGCCGGCCCGCCGACGGCGCGGACAGCATCACGCGCAGCACGATCGCACCGGTGCGCGCGATCGTGCAGACGATGCCGGGCATCGAAACGCCGCAGACGATCGGTGAAGTCGAGATCGAGCTCCGCTCGCTCGAGGTGTCGCCCGAGTCCGCCGTGTCGCGGACGCAGTTCGATTCGATGCAGCGCCGGCAGCTGCGCAAGGCGCTGTACTCACCGGTGCGCTCGGCCTCATGGCGCTGGTGATCGGATTCACGCTGGCCTGGTGGGCCGGGCGCCGCGTCCACCTGCCGATCACGTCGCTCATCAAGAGCGCCGACCGCATCGCGCAGGGCGACTACTCGCGGCCGCTGGAAGTCGGCCGGCGCGATGAGCTGGGCGAGCTGCAGGCCGCGCTCGAGCGCATGCGGCAGAAGACTGCGCCAGACCACGATCAACAAGAATTACCTGACCAACGTGCTCGGCAGCATGACCGACGCGGTGTTCGTGACCTCGCCCGACGGCGTGATCCGCATGGCGAACCAGTCGGCCTGCAAGCTGCTCGCCTGGGGCGAGGACGAACTCGTCGGCCGCGGCATCGTCTCGATCCTCGATGAACGCGAACGCAGCGAGTTCGACATGCTGCGCGCGTCGTCCGACACGCGCGAAACCGTGGTCAAGACCCGCCATGGCCAGACCATCCCGGTGGCGATCACGGGCTCGCAGATCACCACCGACGACCCGCAGTACCAGGGCACGATCTTCGTGGTCCGCAACGTCACCGAGCGCAAACGCGCCGAGCGGCGCATTCGTTATCTCGCGCGTTACGACGCGTTGACGAAGGTGCCGAACCGCATGCAGTTCCAGCACCTGCTGCAGCAGGCGATCGCGCGCGCGCTGCGCAACAAGACCTCGCTGGCGCTGCTGTATCTCGACATGGATCGCTTCAAGGAGATCAACGACACCTTCGGCCACTCGGCCGGTGATCGCACGCTCGAGATCCTCACCGAACGCCTGACGCGCGCGCTGCCGCCGGAAACCGTGATCGGCCGCCTCGCCGGCGACGAGTTCGCGATGTTCGTCGACGACCTCGCCTCCGAGGCCGACAACCGCGGCACCGTGGCGCAGCTCGCGCGCAGCGTGCTGGCGGAAATCAGCCGGGCATTCCAGCTGCAGGAACACGAGGTGTTCCTGACCGCCAGCGTCGGCGTCGCGTTCTGCTCGCGCGACGCGGACAACGTCATCGACCTGATCCGCAATGCCGACGCGGCCATGTACCACTCGAAGCAGAACGGCGGAAATTCCTTCGCGTTCTATTCGCCCGACATGAACGCGGCCGCGGTCGAGCGGCTGATGTTGAAGAGCAAACTCCGTCGCTCGCTCGAACGCGACGAGTTCCTGGTTCACTACCAGCCGAAGGTGGACCTGCGCGACGGACGCATCGTCGGCGCCGAAGCGCTGCTGCGCTGGCGCCTGCCGGGCCACGGCGACATTCCGCCGTCGCTGTTCATACCGCTCGCCGAGGAGACCAATCTCATCCTCGAAGTCGGCGAATGGGTGCTGAACCGCGTTTGCCGGACTATCGCGAGCTGCAGCAGACGGTGACCAACCCGGGACGCATCTCGCTCAACCTGTCGCTCAAGCAGCTGCGCCAGGCAAGCTTCATCCTGCGATTCCGGTCCGTGTTCCGCAAACACGGCGTGAGCCCCACCTGCTTCGAGCTCGAGATCACGGAGACCACGCTGATGGCCGACAGCAAGCGCACGCTGCACCTGCTCGACGAGCTGTACGCGATGGGCCTGCACCTTTCGATCGACGACTTCGGCACCGGCTACTCGTCGCTGTCGGCGCTGCAGCAGTTCCCGATCGGCACGCTCAAGGTCGACCAGTCTTTCGTGCGCGACGTCGACGACGACGAGAGCGACGCCACCATCGTGCGCACCGTCATCGAGATGGGGCGCAGCCTGAAGATGAACGTGATCGCCGAGGGCGTGGAATCCATCGGCCACCTGAATTTCCTGCGCCGCCACCACTGCGGTTTCGGCCAGGGCAAGCTGTTCGGCGAGCCGGTGACGCTCGCGGAGCTGCGCCTGCTGCTCGCTCGCCAGCAGGAGACGGGCCCGGCCTTCGCCGGGCTCATCGCCCAGTCGTCGAACTACGAGAAGATCGCGAAGCCCCGCGGCGCCTGAGCGCCGCGGGCCTATTTCTTCGGCTCCTCGCAGCCCCGGCCCGCGGGGGCCGCGCGATCCAGCTTTTCGATGATGTCCGCGATGCGCCGGACATTCCCGGCGCTGTCGTTGAGGATGATCGTGCCCGACTGCGTGTCCGCGGCCATGTGTGCGCGCTGCGGCATGAGCGGGCGCAGCACGGGCACGAGCTGCGGGGCGCAGGCGTTTTTCGGCCTGACCAGCAGCGTCACGATCTCATGCTCGAGCGCCTTGAAGTTCGGGTCCGTGTAGACGGGGGTCGTGAGCTGACGGCGCGTTCGCATCCGGCACCACGGTGATGACGCCGCCCTGCTCGACCGCCGCGAAATTGTGAACCTCGAGGATGGCGAGCAGCTGGTCGTGCGTCAGCTGGCCGGCATCGAGGTTCGCGACCTCGACGACGGCGCGCACGCGCGGGTCGATGATGAACTTGCGTCCGGTGCGCTTCGCGTAACGCCCGATGAGGTCGCCGATCTCGATCCCGGAATCGCGGGACAGCTTTGCTTCTCGCGACATCGAGCCCTCTTGCGCGGCTCCGAGCGCCGGCAGCGCGAGCATTGCCGCGAGCGCGAGTGTCATGCCTGGTTTCACTTTCATCCTGTTCTCCCTGATCTGCCGCTTTGTCAGTCGCCGCGTCCGCGCCGCGGCGGCGGCGGCGCGAAGCCCAGGACGGAATCGTCCCAGAACCGGTTGTTCTCGCCGCACTCCAGGACGCGCTTGCGGCACAGCGCATCGCGCCATTCGTACTTGATGAAGTGGCGAGTCGCGGCGTTCGATTGCGCGACGAACTCCACTTCGTAGGCGCGATCCTCGCGGCGCTCGCCGTAGCCCGTGCCCGCGGATTCGTTGCGGCGCGCGCGCGACTCGGATTTCTCCGCACCCGCGCCACGCGGCGCCGACGCGGCCGGCGCCGCGGCGTCGGCCGAGCGCTGCGTTTCCTCGTCGCGGTACGGCTGCATGACGCGCGGCGGCGGCGGTATCTCGCGATAGACCGCGACCGCGATCACGCCGCGCGCTGAAGCGTCGCCGAACGCCTCGGCGTAGGAGTCGCTCCAGTCGGTGAAATAGAACTCGTTGATGGCCTCGAGGCTCGCGCGCCAGCCCGCGTAGTCCTGCGTCGACCAGGCGTCGAGCACGTACATGGGCTCGCCGCGTGCCAGCTCGGATTTCCTGCCATTGATGATGTTGCGGCCGTCGACGGCGATGACGAGGCCCAGCCGCTCGCCGGTCGAGTTGCTGACGCGCACCTGGTAACGCGCGCCCTTCTCGGCCTGCAGGTAGGAGCGCAGCGAGCCATCGCGAGTCCGTTGCGGAAATTCCCGGAACACGCTGCCGTCCGGCGCGACGATTTCGACGCTGACCGGTGATGGTGCATGGGCGGACGCGACGCCCGCCGCCAGCCAACTACCGACGATCGCAAGGCCAAACAAGAGCCGATTCATTTGACATCTCCTCGCACGGGGGACTGCGTGTGCTCTCGTGAACGTGGGTCCGGCGCCCGGCGGGTTAACGGCCCCCTCGGCCGGGGCCGCTGTCTGTAGAATCGCGCCCCCATGCTGGAACCCATTCATGCTTGAACTCAGGGACTTGCGCCTGCGCCGTGGCGCCGCCGTGCTCTTCGACCGCGCCAATCTCACGATTTTTCGCGGCGACAAGATCGGCATCGTCGGCCGCAACGGCTGCGGCAAGTCGAGCCTGCTCGCCTTGCTGCGCGGCGACCTCGGCGCCGACGCCGGCGACTACTCGGTTCCGGGCAAGCTCAACTTCGTCTCCGTTTCGCAGGAGCTGCCGCGCACTGAATCGACCGTGCTCGAATACGTGCGCAGCGGCGACTCGCGGCTCATGGCGATCGAGGCCGAGCTCGAGAAGGCGCGCGCGGCGGATGACGGCATGAAGGAGGCGGAGCTGCTGGGCGACTACGACCTCGCCGGCGGCTACACCGTCCGCGGCGCGCGCCGCGGAGCTCGCCGACGGCCTGGGCTTCGCGCCCGACGGACATCGAACGGCCGGTGAAGACACTCTCGGGCGGCCTGCAGATGCGCGCCAACATGGCGCGCGCGCTGATGTCGCGCGCCGACGTGCTGATGCTCGACGAGCCCACCAACCACCTCGACCTCGACGCGGTGCTGTGGCTCGAAGGCTGGCTGCAGCGGTTCCAGGGCACGCTGCTGCTGGTGTCGCACGACCGCGAATTCCTCGACGACATCGTGAACCGCGTCGTCAACCTCGAGAACGGCCAGCTCACGCACTGGACCGGCAACTACACCGATTTCCAGCGCCAGCACGCCGCGAGCATCCAGCAGTCGGCCGCGATGGCGGCGCGCCAGGAGCGCGAGGTCGCGCGGCTGCACTCCTTCATCGACCGGTTCCGCGCCAAGGCCAGCAAGGCGCGCCAGGTGCAGAGCCGCATCAAGGCGCTGTCGAAACTCGAGACCATCGCGACCTACCAGGAGCTCGAGACCTTCGAGTGGGAGTTCGCCGCGGCCAGCAAACTGCCGCAGCCGCTGGTCACGCTCGACGGCGCCGCGGCCGGATACGGCGAGCGCCGTGTCCTCTCGGGCGTGACCCGGTCGGTGAATCCCGGCGAACGCATCGGCATTCTCGGGCGCAACGGCGCCGGCAAATCGACGCTCATGAAGCTGATCTCGGGCGCCTTGCCACCGAGCAACATGGGGCACGACGGCGATCACGCGTCGCCTCTCCCGACCTCATCGTCGGCAACTTCGCGCAGCTCGAGGTCGATCGGCTCGACTCGCGCGACACGGCGCTGATCGCGCTCACCAATCGAATCGACGAGATCGGCGCGCGGTCGCAGTGGGACGAGCAGCGGCGCCGCAATCACCTGGGCGGTTTCGGGTTCCGCGGCGACCGCGTGTTCGAGCCGGTGGTGCATTTCTCGGGCGGAGAGCGCGCCCGGCTCGCGCTGGCGATCCTGGTCGCCGAGCGTCCCAACCTGCTGCTGCTCGACGAGCCCACCAACCACCTCGATTTCGAGATGCGCCATTCGCTGATCACCGCGCTGCAGGATTTCGCCGGCGCGGTCATCGTCGTGTCGCACGACCGCGGCCTGTTGCGCAGCGTGTGCGACCAGTTCTGGCTGGTGGCGGACGGCGCCGTGAAGGACTTCGACGGCGATCTCGAGGACTACGCGAACTGGCTGGAGAAGCGTGGCGGCGCCGCCAGCGACCCCCGCCCAGCCCAAGCCGCGCGGCGATGAACGGCGCGCGGAGCGGCGGCGCGGCGCCGACGCGCGCAAGGACCTCGCGCCCAAGCGCCAGGAGATCAAGTCCATCGAAACGTCCCTGGCCAAACTAGGACAGGAGCGCGCCAAGCTCGAGAAAGAGCTCGCAGGCCTCGATTTCGGGCGCGACCCCGCGCATGCCCGCAAGGTGACCGAACGCCATGCGGCGCTGGTGCGCGAAGTCGAGCAATTGGAGACACGCTGGCTCGAGCTCTCCGAGCGGCTAGAATCGGCCGATGGCTGAAGAGCCTGACGGCACAGACCAGATAGACCCGTCTCCGCCGCCACCGGCGCCGCAGCGGAAGCGGCGCTGGGGCCGCCGCATTTTCCATGGTTTCCTCGGTCCTGTGGCTGCTGGTCGCGTTGTGGAACCTCTTCAAGCCCCTGCCCGACGGCATGAGCGTGCGCGGCGAGATCGTCGAGACGCCGCTGGCCGAGCTGCACTTCCTGGCCGACGTCACCAGCGCCGACGTGTTCGGCGCGCCCGTCGTGCGCCAGCAGATCTTCGACTCGGTCCTCGGCGTGGTCGGCGACGCGCGCGAATACCTGGTGCTCGACTTCTTCCTGTTCAACAGCCAGCGCGGCGCCGATGATCGCAGCAAGGCGCACCGCGAGTTGTCCGCCGAGCTGCGCGACGCGCTGCTGGCGCGCAAGCGCGCGGTGCCGCAGCTGCGCATGCTCGTGATCGCCGACCCGATCAACGACGTGTACGGCGGCCTGCCGTCGCGCGATCTCGCAGCGCTGCGCGCCGCGGGCATCGACGTGGTCGCCGCCGACCTCGACCAGCTGCGGGATTCCAACCCTATCTACTCCGCCTTCTGGCGCCTCACGATGAAATGGTGGTCGGGCGACGGCTCCGGCGACTCGTGGCTGCCGAATCCGCTCGATGCCGGCCCCGCGAAAGTCTCGTTCGGCGCCTGGGCGCGGCTGCTCAATTTCAAGGCCGATCACCGCAAGGTGATCATCGGTGACGACGGCAAGGGCGGCATCACGGGCATCGTGACCTCCGCCAACCCGCACGACGCCAGCAGCCTGCATTCCAACGTCGCGCTGCGCGTCTCGGGCGCGGCGCTCGCTGCCGCTGCTCGCGAGCGAGCTGGCGCTGGCGCGCGAATTCGGCTGGCAGGGCGGACTGGACGGCGCCGGAGCCGCGGCCGCCGCCGCCGTCCGCGCCCGAGAACACGGCGCGCGTGCAGGTGCTGACCGAGGGCGAGATCCGTTCCGCGATCGTGCGCAATCTCGGCACCACGCGCATCGGCGACAGCATCGACATCGCGATGTTCTATCTATCCGAACGCGAGGTGATCCAGGCGCTGCTCGCCGCGGCGAAGCGCGGCGTCGCGGTGCGCGTCATCCTCGATCCCAACAAGGACGCGTTCGGCCGCGAGAAGAACGGCATTCCGAACCGCTCGGTCGCGACGGAGCTTGCGGCCGCGTCCGATGGCGCCATCAAGGTGCGCTGGTTCCGCACGCACGGCGAGCAGTTCCACAGCAAGCTGGTGGCGATGCGCACCGCGACGGAATTCTGGTTCACGCTGGGTTCGGCCAACCTCACGCGCCGCAACCTCGGGCGACTACAATCTCGAGGCCAACCTCGCCGCGAGCGTGCCGCTGAACGCGGAGATCGCCGTGTCAGATCACCGCCTGGTTCGACTCGTTGTGGACCAACCGCGGCCCGCCCGACCTCGAGTACACCGCGGACATTCGGCACCTACGCCGACCCGGCGCAGGGCACCTACTGGCTCTATCGCATCATGGAAGGCACCGGGCCTATCGACCTTCTGAGACTACCGGGCCGGTGCGGTCTCTGTTGCGACCGCGGCCGCGGCCTGTCGCTCGAGCTCGGTCGACGGCGGTGAGCGTCGCCGCGCTCGAACGCCGCGACCACGTCGTTGAGGCGGTCGGCGCGCGCCAGTGCCGAACCCTGCGCGGTGAAGCTGGCGAGCAGTGCGCGATCGCGGTGCCGGCCCAGCGTGCAGTCGAGCGCGACGAACACCGTGGGCCGGGTGTCGGCACCGTCGGCCCCTTCCCTGTCAGCGGTGTAGTCGGCTTCGAAGCGGCGCATCGTGCAGCGCAGGTCGTAGACGCGGCGCGTACGGCGACGATCGTCGAACACCGCGGAAAACGTGCCACCGCTGCGCAGGCCGTCGACCATCAGCGCTTTCCACGCATGTCCGGCGCCGGCGCGGCCCAGCGGCTCGCCGCATAGAAGTCGAAGCGGCTGTCGCTGCGCAGCAGCACGATGCGGTCGGAATCGAGGCCGGGGCCGGCCTCGGGACGCTGCACCAGCACGCTGCCGCGCGGTGCCCGGCGCCGGGGGCGCGGTGCGTGCCGGCAGGCGCAGCACATAGGACTGCGGCGCCGCGATCGTCGTTTCGAGCAGGCCGCCGCACGCGGTCAGGAACAAGGCGCCGCCAGGAAACTGCGAGGACACGGAACTTCATCGCGGAATCTCCACGCCGCGGTAACTCGGCTCGTACAACAACTGCGACGGATCGGCTTTCAGGCTGCGCGACAATTCGCGGAATTCCTGCGCGGCCTGCGGCTGTCGCGCAGCAGGCGTTCCATTTCCGGCAGGCTGTCGCGGAAGAACAGGCCGAGGTCTTCGCGGTGATCGGCCATGAGCTTGTCGAGGTTCGCGCTGGTCTTCGCGAGGTTGTCCGAGATCACGCGGATGCGGTCCGAGGCATCGGCGAGATTCGGCCCCGACGTGTCGAGGAGCTGGCGCGCGCTCGCGACCGTCGTGCGTACCTCGGAAATGGTGGTCTTGAGCTCGGCCACCACCGCGGACGCGTTTTCCATCGTCGCGGGCAGCGGGGCGGCGCTCTTCTCGATGCTCGCGAGCGTGCTCGTGATGGAGTTGATGTTTTCGTCCGACAGCACCTGCGAGGCGCGGCCCACGAGATCGGGCAGGCTCGCGAGGAACAGGTCGAAGCTCGAACGCACCGAGTCGATGACGGGATACTGCTCGCTCGGCACCGGATCCATGCGCCGCTTCTGGTCTGCGTTCGCGAGCAGGTCGATGTACAGCAGGCCCGTCACGCCCTGCAGCGACAGGGACGCCAGGGTGTCCTTCGAGATCGGCGTGTGTCGAATCGATGTCGGCGATGACCTGCACGCGATCGTCGGCGCGCTGGTCGATCCGGATCGTCACGACCTTGCCCACCTCGACGCCGAGGTAACGCACCGTGCTGCCGCGGTTGAGCCCGGAGACGCTGCCCTCGAAGTAGATTTCGTAGCGCTGGTAGTCGCGCGCGTCGCTCGAGCCCGCATACCAGTACACGAACAGGCCGGCCATGGTGGCGATCGAGCAGCACGAACGCGCCGACGGCGGTGTAGTTAGCCTCACGCTCCATGACGGTCCCCGCCCTGGCCGAAGCGCTCGGCGCGTTCGCCATGGAAATACGCCTGGATCCACGGGTGTGGATTGGCGGTGATGCCGCTCAGGGTGTCGCTCGTCATCTTGCGGTCGATGATCACCCCGACACGATTGCAGGTTCTGAAGATCGTGTCGAGATCGTGCGTGATCATGATCACCGTGAGTCCCAGCTGCTCGCGCAGGTCCATCAGCAGCTCGTCGAACGCCGCGGCGCTGATGGGGTCGAGGCCCGCGGTCGGCTCGTCGAGCATGAGCAGCTGCCGGATCGAGCGCCAGCGCCCGCGCGAGCGCGGCGCGTTTGATCATGCCGCCGGAGAGCTGGGCGGGATACTTGCGCGCCGCCTCGTCCGGCAGGCCGACGAGCCGCACCTTGAGCAGCGCCAGCTCGTCGAGCGCAGCGGGCGAGCTGCAGGTGCTCGAGCATGGGGAGCTGCACGTTCTGCAACACCGTGAGCGCGGAGAACAACGCGCCCTGCTGGAACGTCACGCCGTACCCGGCCTTGATCTCCTTGAGCTCCGCGACGCCGAGATCCCTGAGCGGGCGGCCCATCAGGCGCACCTCGCCCGACTGCGGGCGCTGCAGGCCGAGGATGGTCCGCAGCAGCACGGATTTTCCCGAGCCCGAGCCGCCGACGATGCCGAACACCTCGCCCCTCTCGACGGTCATGTCGAGATGGTCGTGCACGATCTGGCTGCCGAAGCGATTGACGAGGCCCTGGACCTCGACGATGGGTTCGACGCCGGAGTCGCTCATATGTCGAGCTGCCAGAAGATGATCGCGAAAACCGCGTTCGCGAAGATCACGAGGAAGATCGACTGCACCACCGCCACGGTGGTGAGGCGGCCGAGCTCGCGCGAGGAGTCGCGCACCTGCAGGCCGCGGTAGGTCCCGGAGAGGGCGATCAGCAGGCCGAAGACGGGCGCCTTGATGATGCCGACCCAGAAGGTGGTGGGCGCGATGGCGTCCTGCACGCGGTCGAGATACAGCGGCAGCGGCATGTCGAGCAGCCACTTGCACAGCAGCGCGCCGCCGGTGAGGCCGATGCCGTCGGCGATCACCGCCAGCAGCGGCATCGCGACCACCAGGCCGATGACGCGCGGCACGACCAGCACCTCGTGGGTTTCGACGCCGATGGCGTGCAGCGCATCCACTTCCTCGTTGAGCTTCATCGCGCCGATCTCGGCGGCAAAAGCGCTGCCGGAGCGTCCGGCAACGATGATGGCGGTGAGCAACACGCCCAGCTCGCGCAGCACGCCCACGGTCACGATGTCGACGACGAAGATCTCGGCGCCGTACTCGCGTGCCTGCTGGGCGGCGATGTAGGCGATGATCAGCGTGATGAGGAACGCGATCAGGGAAACGATGGGAATCGCGGTGATGCCGGTTTCGTAGATGTGCCGGGCGACCGAGGCCGGACGCAGCCGGTGCCAGCTGGTGCACGCGCGCAGCCAGGCGATCACCGCCGCGGCCGACGAAATCGAGCGCAAAACGCAGCGCGATGATGCGCCGCGTGACCTGCCGCCCGAGCGCGCTCACGGGCTCGAAGGTGGATTCGGAGGAGGACGCCGGGACCGCCGGCCGCCGGCCGGCGAGCGTGGTGTCGATGAGGTCCAGCTGGCCGGGCTCCTTGCCGTCGAACACCACTTCGAGGCCGGCGCTCTCGGCCGACTTGAGCCACTCGCGCAGCGTCCAGGCGCCGGCGAGATCCAGCTCGACGCTTTCGGGCACCGTGACGACCAGCCGCCGCGCGCCGGCGAACGCCTGCGCCGCGAGCTCGGCGTCGATGGCGGGCAGCTCGACGCCGCGCCAACTTCCGACTAGTTCGACTTGGAGTGAATCGCCGTCACGCTGCAGGCTCAAATGCATGGCGGCCCGCAGTGTAACCCGCGGGCCGCCACGCCATCGTCGTCTCGGCCTTCGTCGCTGTCAGCTTTCGTCTCGATACCGGCGCAGGCGGATGGCGCCATAGATCAGCGCCGCACCGCAGGCGAGGCCGATCCACATCTCCGGGTGGATGAACATTCCCTTGAGGCTCAGGGCATCGAAGGCCTCATGGATGGACGGCATCTGGACGTCGCCCGCCTGGTGCTCGAACGCGGCGGTGTTGAAGTCCATGGAGCGAGGAATCCGACGAACCGCTGCCCGATGAACTCGAACACGTGGGTGGTGTGCGTCGTGCTGAGCTCGAACAAGGCCAGTCCGAGCGGCGGCAGCACCGCCCACAGGAACACGAGGCGCCGCGCCCAGGCCGACACGAGCAGGAGATAGCCCGCGATCGGCGCGTACCAGAGCACGCCGCCGATCGCGACCTGCACCGCGACCCACTGTGCGCGCAGCCAGGCCGACAGGCTGAACGCCGGGACCAGCTGGGTGACGACGGTGTCGTGGAAGCGTATCCAGAACACGAAACTGACGATCAGCTGCGTGATGGCCGAGAGCAGCAGCACGCCGATGGGCACGATCACGAGCCCGACCAGCACCTTCGACAGCACGACCTGGGCGTCCGAGAGCGGCATCGATTTCCAGAACAGGATGCTGCGGTCCCGCCGCTCCGAGTACAGGCAATCGATGAGATAGAAGAACACCACGATGCAGGTCAGCGCGGATAACGCGGCCGCGAACAGCAGGATCGACGCGGCATACGGGGTCGCCTTGCGATCCTCGGAAAATCCCATGTATTCCTGCAGGTCCTGGCGCGTATCTCCCCTGAGCTCGGGAATCTCGTCGAGGCCGCGCGCATCCATGAAGTGCGCATCGGGCCCGATGTCGTGGATGGCGACGACGCCCCAGACCGACGAAGAGCACGATGAAACCGGCGATGACCAGCGGCGCGATCCATGAGCGAACGGTTTTCCCAGAACTCGCGCTTGATCAGTGTCTGCATGGTGTTCATGCGGCCTCCTTCGCGGTGCCGGCACCGGCCGGGCCAGGAGGCGTCATCATTGCCACGAACAGATCGGCGACCGACGGCGCGCTGGGTTTCACCGAGTGGCGCGAGGTCGTCGCCCTTGACTCCGTCGAACAGCATGGCAACGCGGCCGAAGACCTCGCGTTCATAGAACGGCTTCAGCGAACGCGCGCGATCGACATTGCCGGCGGAGGGCACGAGCTGCACGAAACGCTCGCCCAGTGTTTCCATGCTGCGCCTCGAGCACGATCTTGCCGCGCTGGATGAACAACACGTCCGTCAGGATGTTCTCGATCTCCTCCACCTGGTGGGTGGTGACGAGGATCGTGCGTTCCTTGTTGAAGTAGTCGTTGAGCAGGTTGTCGTAGAACGAGCGGCGGAACAGCAGGTCGAGTCCCAGCGTCGGCTCGTCGAGCACCAGCAATTTGGCGTCGATCGCGAGGATCAGCGCCAGGTGCAGCTGCGTGACCATGCCCTTCGAGAGCTGGCGCACGCGCTTGTGCAACTTGATGTCGGTCCGCGCGAGGAAGTCTTCAGCGCGTTTGCGGTCGAAGCGCGGATGCACGCCGGCGACGAATTCGAGTGCCTGCGCGACCGTAAGCCAGCGCGGCAGCACGGCGACGTCGGCGATGAAGCACACTTCTTTCATGAGCGCGTCGCGCTGCGAGCGCGGGTCGAGGCCGAGCACCTTGAGCTCGCCTTCGAAGTGCGTCAGGCCGAGGATGGCCTTGATCACCGTGGTCTTGCCGGCTCCGTTGGGGCCGATCAGTCCGACGATGCGTCCCGGCTCGATGTTCAGATCCACCCCACGGACGGCAGGCGTGTCGCCGAAGTGTTTCGTGAGACCTCGAGCTTCAATTATTGCTGTCATTTTCTTCGCCTGCGTCAGCGCGGGTCGGGAACGGCTGGGAGGCCGGGGCCGACTTCGCACCGCGTTTCATGAGTTCTTCCGTTGTGAAGCCGAGCCGCGAAATGATCGGCGTAGATCTTCGGCCACTCGGTTTCGAGGAAGTGCGTGCGCTCGTCTTTCATGAGGGCCTGGCGGGCTCCCTCGTTGACGAACATGCCTCGTCCGCGTTTCTTCTCGACCAGCTGCTCGTCCACGAGCTGCTGGTATCCCTTGAGAACCGTCAGCGGATTGAGACGAAACTCCGCCGCCACAGCCCGGACCGAGGGAAGCGGATCACCTTCTTTGAGGACACCCTCGAGGATCATCGCCACCACTCGATCGCGCAGCTGCCGGTAAATCGGCTGGCTATCGTCCCATTGCGGGTCCATCAGAGTGCTCCGGTGTCTTAGCGTACCAGAGCACTGACGGTGTCCACGAAGCCAGCGTCACGCTGGACACGAGCCAGGCTCGTGGCATCGATGAACGTCCAGCTCAGCACCATCGTCACGGCGAGGGCGGCGAAGGCGCTCGCTACGGCTTTGAGGTTCAGGGTCAACATGGTCATCTCCTTGAGGTCGGTTGGTTTCGGGTCTTCCGGGGCGCTTCGGCGTATCCGATTCTCGCCCCGTCTTGGTGTTATATATAACTACAACACCAACTCAGACGCAAGCCCTAACCCGAAAAATATTCCTGGTGCGTTGCAAGCCCTAGGCGGCAGTTTCGCCTTCAGGAGCCACCATGGGATCTAAGATGCTGTTTTTATTGGGAATTGTGGTCGCGCACAGCGCCATTGCAGCTGCCCTGGTCCAGCACGAGACCCCGGGCGCCCGCGTCGGCACCGCGACCGCCTGCGTGAACACCCCGGACAGCGCGATGCCCGATTTCACGCCCCACGCGGAGATCTATGCGGCCGTTCTGCGGGCCGGACCCCCCGGCGAGGTGTTGCAGCCGTGAACGCGGTGGCCATGGACACCACGATGGACGGTCTCACTACTCGCGAATCTCCCGTGCGCTTCGCGCGCGCAACCGCCACGCGTACAGTCGCGACGATGAGTGACGACGAAGATGCGCAAATGATGCTCGCGTATGCACGCGGCGAAATGCGCGCGTTCGAGACTCTGTACTCACGACATCGCGGCGCGCTCTACCGCTATCTCATGCGGCAGGCACGCGACGCGGAGCTCGCGAACGACCTGTTCCAGGAAGTGTGGAGCCGCGTGATCGTGAATCGCGCGCGTTACGAACCGCGCGCGAAATTCCGCACGTTCCTGTTCACGCTTGCCCACAACTGTTTCATCGATCATTGTCGGCGTTCGAAGGCGCGGCCCGCGGGCGCGACCATCGAGGATGCCGACGCCGCGGACCTGCTGCCGGCATCGGATGAAACGCGCCCCGACACGCGGCTGGAGCGCGAGGAATCCGCGGCGCGGTATCGCGCGGCGCTCGCGTCGCTGCCGCCGGAACAGCGCGACGTCTATCTACTGCACGAGGAGTCGGACTTGTCGCTCGAGGAGATCGCACGTGTCACCGGCGTCGGCGCCGAGACGGCGAAGAGCCGGCTGCGTTACGCGGTGAGCAAGCTCAAGTCGGCACTCGCCGTCACGGAGGCTTAGATCCCATGAGCGCTCCCGACGACGAATTCGACGATTTCCTGCGCCGCCGCCGGCCCATCTTCGGGCGTCCGGGTGACGACCTCGAGCCCCCGGCCGAGCTCGACCGCCTCGTGCTGCGCCAGGCTCGCGAAGCCATCGAGGCGGAGAAACCGCAGCGCGTGTTCCGCGCGCCCAGCTGGGGCATGCCCGTGGCGCTCGCGGCGACGCTCGTGCTCGCCCTGACGATCATCCTGCGCGTCGGGATGCCGGCGAAGGAGGCCAGCCCCGAAGTCACGGTGCGAAACGTCGCGCGGACCGTCGAATACCCGGCTCCGTCCGCCGTCGCACCGGCGAGTGCTCCGGCCGCCGCTCCCGCGCAGTCCGCGCAGCCCGCGCAGCGGCCGCGCTTCAGGATGGACCCATCGTGGTGGACCTCGCCGAATCGCGCGCGGAGGTGCAGGCCGCTCCTGCCCGCCGTCCCGACAAGGTCGCCGACACTGCACGGACGCGAGCCGCGCCCGAGTTCGTGTCGGAGCAGGAGGCGACCGGTATTCGGCGCCCGCGGAATCTTCCCGCGACCTCACCGCCTCGACCGCCAACGCCAAGGCCGAAGCGCCCGCACCCGAATGGCGGCGCGAACCGAAGACCTGGCTCGCGGAGATCGAACGCCTGCG
The DNA here is from genome assembly GCA_963774045.1 of uncultured Pseudomonadota bacterium. Taxonomy (GTDB): domain Bacteria; phylum Pseudomonadota; class Gammaproteobacteria; order Steroidobacterales; family Steroidobacteraceae; genus CADEED01. The sequence continues at coordinate 238,851 of CAVZED010000008.1, read as the reverse complement.
CGCAGCGGGCGAGGTCGCTCGCGCCGATGCCGAGCTCGCGGAATACAAGCGCCAGCATCGCGCCTACGCGGGCGCGCCCGACCGATAAAAGCGCGCGTCCGAAGCCCGCTCGGCGGGGCGTCCTGCTAGAATTCCGGCCCCGTTTTTTCGGGCCTGTCTTCACTGGGAGTTCCGTCGATGAAACCCGCAGTCAATGTCGCCATCACCGGTGCCGCCGGTCAGATCGGTTATGCACTCGCCTTTCGGGTCGCGTCGGGCCAGATGCTGGGAGCGGACACTCCGGTCAACCTGCACTTGCTCGAGGTCACGCCGGCGCTGCCGCAGCTCGCCGGCGTCGTCATGGAGCTCAACGACTGCGCATTCCCCACGCTCAACAAGATCGTCGCCACCGATGACGCGCGCGTGGCATTCAAGGATTGCCAGGCGGCGCTGCTGGTTGGCGCGCGCCCGCGCGGCCCGGGCATGGAGCGCAAGGACCTGCTGATGGCCAATGCGCAGATCTTCTCCGCGCAGGGCAAGGCGATGAACGACGTGGCGGACCGCAACATCCGCGTGCTCGTGGTCGGCAATCCGGCCAACACCAACGCGATGATCGCGCGCGCCAATGCGAAGGAACTGAACCCGCGCAACTTCACCGCGATGACGCGCCTCGATCACAACCGCGCCGTGTCGCAGCTCGCCGAGAAGTCCGGCAGCCACGTCACCAGGATCCGCAAGATGCTGATCTGGGGCAACCACTCGTCCACGCAGTATCCGGACCTGAATTTCTGCACGATCGACGGCAAGGCCGCGCACAGTCTCGTGGACCGCAAGTGGTACGAGGACACCTTCATCCCGACCGTGCAGCAGCGCGGCGCCGCCATCATCAAGGCGCGCGGCGCTTCATCCGCCGCGTCGGCGGCCTCGGCCGCGATCGATCACATGCGCGACTGGCACCTCGGCACCGCCGCCGACAACTTCATCAGCATGGCCGTGCCCGCCGACGGCAGCTACGGCATCAAGGACGGCGTGGTGTATTCCTACCCCGTGACCTGCGCCAACGGCGACTACCAGATCGTCCAGGGCCTCGGCCAGGACGATTTCTCGCGCCAGCGCATGGACGCCACGGACAAGGAACTGCGCGAAGAGCGCGACGGCGTCAAAGAGCTGATCTGACCCGCGCTTCGCGCTGCGGATCCGGCGCGTGTAACGAGGCAATTCGCAGGGCGAGCGGCATGCGCACGCGCGCCGTGGCGCCATTGCCGGGCCAGATCGCGCCCAGCGACGCGGCCAGCAGCGGGACAGGATCCTCGCCGAGCGCCTTGCGGTACTGCGCGGTCGCCGACCAGCTGCTCACGTAACCGATCACCTGTTCGAACGGCCAGTCGAGCTCGAGGCCGAACGCCGGGTGTTCCATCTCCCGGAACGGAAACGCCAGGGTCGTGTAGTTAGCCTCGACGTGCCGCCGTTCCGGCGGCCAGTACGGCCCGACCACGTTTGCATAGAAATCCAGGAACACGCGATCGAGCTCCGCATCCGCGAACTGCGGACGCGGGTACGTCCAGACGGCGAGCAAGGCGTCCGGGCGCGCGACACGGCGGGCCTCGGCGTAGAAGGCATCGACATCGAACCAGTGCAACGCCTGCGCGACGGTCACGAGATCCACCGCGGCATCCGGCAGCCCGCTGGCTTCCGCCGAGGCCACGGCATAGCGCACGCGCGGATGCGGCCTGGCCGCGGCGACCTGCTCGGCCGCGACGTCGGTGGCGTGCACCACCTGGAAATGCGCGGCCAGCGCGACGCTTGCCTGCCCGCTGCCGCAGCCGCAGTCCCACACCGCATCGCGGGCAGCGACCACGCGCGCGAGCCACGCGAACAGCTCGGGTGGATAACCCGGGCGGAATTTCGCATACGCGTGGGCGACGCGCGTGAACAGGGCGGCATTGGACATGCCGCCCTTTTACGCCGCTTTCTACGCGCTGTGCAGGGCGGAACCGTGCGGGCGCGCCGTGACCCGCGAGGTCGCGGTGCGCGCCGCGAAAGCCTGCAGCGCCACGACCACCGCGACCACGATCAGGAACAGCGGGTATTCCCAGCCGCCGCCATTGGCGCTGAAGACCCAGCCGTTGCCCGAGTGCGCCCAGAAGGCGCCCGCGAGAACCGGCACCAGCGCGAGTGACACCCAGCCCGTGGCGACGTTCGCGATCAGCAGCACGCCGCCCGCCGCCTCGGCCGCGAACACGACGTAGGCCAGCGCGCCCGGCAGGCCGATCGATTCGAAGTAGCCGGCGGTGCCCGCGAGCCCGAAGGTGAACAGTTTCAACACGACGCTGTGCGCCAGGAACATCACGCCCAGCGTGATGCGCAGCAGGGCCGGCGACAAGGCGCCGCCTCTTTCGACCAAGGACATGATTGCTCCCGAAGTTCTCTTCGCGATATTGCGAGGGTCACAGTGTCCTTCGGCACGCTTGCAAACGCATTGGCCCTTCGGCAAGTTCTGTTTGCATGACTGCAAACCAAAACACGCTCGCGGTTTCGGACCTGCCGCTGATCCTGGCGTTGTCCCGCGAACGCACGCTGGCTGGCGCGGCCGAGCGCCTCGACGTCGATCTGTCGACCGTCTTCCGGCGTCTGAATGCGCTGGAGAAGCGCCTGAGAGTGCGGCTGTTCGATCGCTCGGCGCGGGGCTATCAACTCACGGCCGCGGGAGAACGCGCCGCCGGCGCCGCCGAGCGCGTCGAGACCGAGTTGCTCACCCTCGACCGGGACATCAGCGGCCGCGATCAGCAGCTTTCGGGACGCCTGCGGGTCACCGCCTCGGAGACGCTGTCGCACGCGGTGCTGCCCCGGCTGTTCGCGAGTTTCCACGCCGAACATCCGCGCATCGAGCTGATCCTGACCATCGACAACCGCATCATGGACCTGTCCCGGCGCGAGGCCGACGTGGCCCTGCGCGTGCGCCGCCCCACCGATCCGTCGTTGTTCGGCCGCAGGCTCACGAACGTCGCCTGGGCTTTCTATGCGCCCGCGGACAGCACCGGGTCGCTGCGCCGCGAGGGTCGCTCGTTCAATTTCACCAGACACACTGTCATCGGCTGGGACGAGCCCGCGCGCATCGTCGCGAGCGACTGGATCGCGGCACACGTGCCCGCCGAGCGCGTGGGCTTTCGCTGCAACAGTCTCGTGAACCAGCTCGTGGCCATGCGGGCCGGACTCGGCATCGCCCTGCTGCCGTGTTATCTCGCCGACCCCTATTCGAAGAACGCAGATGCGGGTGTGCGCCGCATTTCCGGCGTGTTGCCCGACCTCACGAGCGAGTTATGGATAGTCACGCACCAGGATCTCAAGAACACCGCGCGCATCCGCGCGTTCCTCGCGAGCGTGGGCGACGCAATCATCGCGCAGCGGCGCAGCTTCGAGGGTCTGACCTGAGCTATAGTTTCGCCACCGCGAAACGAGGGGCACACCCATGCTCGGCGCTACCCTGGTCATCCTTTCCCTGATCGCCGTGGCCGCATACGTGGCCAAGGTGGGCACGGTCTTCACGCTGCTGTTCATCGGCGCCGTCGTGTTCCTCGCCTACAAGCGCCTGCCGCTCATCGTGTTCACCCTCGTGTTCACCGTGCTGCTGGCCGGGTACACCTTCAACCCGTGGGAGTTCCAGCCCGCGGGCATCTGGAAGGGTTTCCTCTGGGTCATGCTGGCGTCGATCTGGCTGCTGAATTTCCGGCCGCTGCGCAAGGCGCTGATCTCGCGCCCGTTCCTCAAGGCCTACATGCGCATGTTGCCGTCGATGTCGCAGACCGAGAAGGAAGCGCTCGAAGCCGGCACGGTCTGGTGGGACGGCGAGCTCTTCACCGGCAAGCCGAAGTTCGAAAAGTTGTTAGCCAGCAAGGCGCCGGCGCTCACCGCCGAGGAGCAGGCGTTCATCGACGGCCCGTGCGAAGAGTTGTGCCGCATGTACGACGACTGGGACGTCACGCACAAACGCGCCGACATGCCGAAATCGGTCTGGGACTACCTCAAGCAGAAGGGCTTCTTCGCGATGATCATCCCGAAGAAGTACGGCGGCCTCGAGTTCTCCGCCTACGCGCATTCGTGCGTGCTCGTGAAGCTCGCGAGCCGTGCCGGACTGCTGGCGGCGACCACCGCGGTGCCGAATTCGCTCGGCCCAGCCGAGCTTCTCAATCACTATGGCACCGAGGAACAGAAGAACCACTACCTGCCGCGCCTGGCCCGCGGCGACGAGGTGCCCTGCTTCGCGCTGACGCATCCGCGCGCTGGCTCGGACGCCGCCTCCCTGCCGGACACCGGGATCGTCTGCAAGGGCATGTGGCAGGGCCGGGAGATCGTCGGCCTCAAACTCAACTTCTCCAAGCGCTACATCACGCTCGCGCCGATTGCGACGGTGGTCGGCCTCGCGTTCCGCATGTTCGACCCCGACAAGTTGTTGGGTGAGAAGACCGACCTCGGCATCACCTGCGCGCTGATCCCGCGCAACACGGCGGGCCTGTCGATCGGGCGCCGCCACTTCCCGCTCAACGTCCCGTTCCAGAATGGACCGCTCTCGGGCTCGGACGTGTTCGTGCCGCTCGACGTCATCATCGGCGGCGTGAAGATGGCCGGCCAGGGCTGGCGCATGCTGGTCGAACAACTCTCGGTGGGACGCTGCATCTCGTTGCCGTCGAACGCCACCGGCGGCGCCAAGGCGGGTGTGTTCGCATCCGGCGCGTACACGCGCATCCGGCGCCAGTTCAACATGCCGGTGGGCAAGTTCGAGGGCGTCGAAGCCCTGATCGCGCGCATGGTCGGCTACACCTACACGATGGATGCGGCGCGCTCGGTCACCGCCGGCGCGATCGATGGCGGTGAGAAGCCGTCGGTACCTTCGGCGATGCTGAAGTACCACGTCACCGAAATGGGCCGGCAGGTCGCGAACGACGCGATGGACGTGCACGGCGGCAAGGGAATCCAGCTCGGGCCCCGCAACTACCTCGGCCGCGGCTACCAGGTGGTCCCGGTTGCCATCACGGTGGAAGGCGCGAATATCCTCACGCGCTCGCTCATCATCTTCGGCCAGGGCGCCGTGCGCTGCCATCCGTTCGTCCTCAGGGAAATGGCCGCCGCGCGCAATCCGGATCGCCGGAAGGGTGTCGACGAATTCGACGACGCGCTGTTCGGCCACATCGGCTTCACGATCAGCAATGCCGTGCGCTCCTTCGTGATGGCGCTGACACACGCGCGCTTCACGCACGTGCCCGAGGTCGGCGACACGCGGCGCTACTACCAGCACATCGTGCGTTTCTCGGCGTCATTCGCGTTCGCGGTGGACGTCGCGATGCTCACGCTGGGCGGCTACCTGAAGAAGAAGGAGAATCTCTCGGCGCGTCTCGGCGACGTGCTCTCCGCGATGTACCTCGCCTCGATGGTGCTCAAACATCACGAGAACCAGGGCCGGCCCGTGGACGACCTGCCCATCGTCGAATGGGCCTGCCGCAACCAGCTCTACAAGGCGCAGGACCAGTTGCACGACTTCCTGCGCAATTTCCCGAATCGCTTTCTCGCGGGCGTCATGCGTGTGCTGATCTTCCCGGGAGGCCGCGCCTACTCCGCGCCGAGCGACCGGCTGGGCCGCAAGCTCGCGGACGCGGTGCTCAACCCCACCGAGGTGCGCGACCGGCTGTGCAAGTTCGTCTATCGCACGCTCGAGCCGGGAAATCCGCTGGGACTGTTGCAGGAGGCGCTGGTGATGTCGCAGACGGCGGAGCCCATCGAGAAGCGGATTCGCGTCGATGGCGTGAAGACCGGCAAGGTCACGGCGCTCGACGTGCCGGAGCAGATCGCGCAGGCCCAGGCCGCCGGAATCATCTCCGAGACCGAGGCCGCGATGCTGCGCGACTACGACCGCAAGGTCATGGAGCTGATCAGCGTCGACGACTTCGAGTCGCACGAGCTCGCCGCGCAGGTGGCGCCCGAACGGAGCGGGTTCCAGATGCAGCCGGGGCAGGTCGCCTGATCACCTGCCCGCGCCGGCCGAGCCGATGAGCGACCTGCCCGTTCCGAGCGGACCGCCGGCCGCACCGGCCGTCCCGGTAGTTAGTCCAGCCGCGCCGGAGCCACCCGCGCCCGTGACGCTGGTGTGCGCCAACTGCCAGGCACCCTTGTCGGGTGAGTACTGCAACGCCTGCGGCCAGCGCCACGAACCGCACGTGCACACCATCGGTCATTTCGCGGGTGAGGCGTTCGAAAGCATCTCGCATGCCGATTCGCGCCTGTGGCGCACGCTTGCCTATCTGCTCGGCAAGCCGGGCCACCTGACGCGCGAATTCTTCGACGGCCGGCGCGCGCGTTATCTGCCCCCGTTCCGCCTGTACCTCGTGATCAGCGTGCTGTTCTTCCTCGTCGCCGGCGTTCCCGATTTCCGGGTCAACATCAACAACGAGCGGTCCCCCGAACAGACCAAGGCGCTCCAGGACGTTGCGCGGCAACTCGAGTCCGGGAGCGATGACTCGCTCGCCGATGCACGCAAGAAGATCGCGGAAATGGTCCGCGAGCAGGCGGCCAAGGACGCGCAGAATTCGTCGCGGCAATCCGCGGTCCAGACGGAGGACGCCAACGGCAATCCGATCAACGGCGTGCCGACGGAAGTGGTGAAAAGCTTCTGCGACGAATTCAAGGACCAGGCGACGTCGAACAACGAGGCGCGCAATAACCTGCGCGACCGCTGCCTGATGATCGCCGAAGACGGCGGCAAGCAGTTGGCCGCGAAAGTCGTGCACAACCTGCCGCGCGCGATGTTCGTGTTCCTGCCGATACTGGCCCTGTTCATGAAGTGCCTGTACTGGCGGCCCAGGCGCTACTACGTCGAGCACCTGTTGTTCCTGGTGCACAACCACGCCTTCGTGTTCCTGACGCTCACGTTGCTCGTGCTGGTCCTGCGCATCCCGCACGTCGAAGATTTGATGGGAACCTGGCTGAATTGGGCCGCGTTCCTGTATATGGTCTGGTACATCTACCGCGCGATGCGCAAGGTTTACGAGCAGGGCCGCGGGCTCACGCTGACGAAGTATTTCGGCATCGGTTTCGCCTATCTGATGACGAGCTTCATGGTGTTCCTGCTCACGGCCTTGTACAGCGCGATGACGGTGTAACCGGCACTCAAGGAGTCCGTGATGAAAACGAAGAACCTGGTTGCGATCATTTGCGGCGCCGCGATGGCCTTCGGCGCGGCACCCGGCCTGGCGCGCGAGCCCTCTGCCGCGGGCGCCGAGGTCTACATCATCGCCCCGAAGGACGGCGCGAAGATCAAGGGCCCGGTCACCGTGTTGTTCGGCCTGAAGGGCATGGGCGTCGCGCCCGCCGGCATCAAGTTCGACAACACGGGCCACCATCACCTGCTGCTCGACGCCGACGCGCCCGCGGATCTTTCGAAGCCGCTGCCGGCGGACGAACACAACATCCACTTCGGCAAGGGCCAGACCGAGACCACGCTCACGCTGCCACCCGGCAAACACACGCTGCAGCTGCTGCTCGCCGATTTCCTGCACACGCCACACGACCCGGCGGTGATCTCGAAGAAGATCACCATCGTGGTCGAATGACCCGAACGGCGACCTGGATCGCATGGCTGGCCTGCGCGGCGGCGCCGGTTGGCGCGCAGCAGGTCCCGGATCGCGGGTTCACGCCGGCGATCGCGAACCCGGCGTATCCGGCGGGCAAGGGGCCCGTGGTGTGCGTCGACGAGGCGCACTTCAATTTCCACACGCTCGGCGAGCGGTTCTGGGCCTTCGGCGAGCTGTTGCGCCGCGACGGCTACGTGCTGCGCGCGAATACCGAGAAGTTCAGCGCCGCCGCGCTCGCCCGCTGCCGCGTGCTGGTGATCTCGAACGCGCTGCCCAGCGCCAAAGACTGGGATGTGTATCCGTACCCGACACCGTCGGCGTTCACCGCGGTCGAAATCTCGGCGGTGCGCGCCTGGGTCGGCAACGGTGGCGCCCTGCTGCTGATTGCGGATCACATGCCGCTCGCGGGCGCCGCGGCGCAATTGGCCGCTGCCTTCGATGTCGAGTTCCAGGACGGCTTCGCGCGCCGCGAACCCGAGAGCGACGCATACGATATCTTCGGCCGCGACCGCGGTACGTTGCGCGACCACGCCATCACGCGCGGCCGCCAGGCGGCCGAGGCGGTCGGCAGCGTGCGCACCTTCACGGGCCAGGCCTTCCGTGCGCCGAAAGCGCAACCGTTGCTGGTGTTTCCCGCGGGCTACGTCGAGCTCATGCCGCTCGTGGCCTGGGAATTCAAGCCGGACACGCGGCAGTTCCCCGTCGAAGGCTGGTTGCAGGGCGCGGTGCAGGAAATCGGCCAGGGGCGCGCGGCATTCTTCGGCGAGGCCGCCATGTTCACGGCCCAGCTCACGGGAGCGGAGCGCGAACCTGTGGGCATGAACGCACCCGGCGCCGAGCGCAATTTCCAGCTCGTGCTGAATGTCGTGCACTGGCTGACCCGATCGTTGTAAAAGGCGGCATGACCGTCCCACGCGCCATCCTGCACGTCGACATGGACGCGTTCTACGCGTCGGTCGAACAACGGGACCGTCCCGAGCTGCGCGGCCAGCCGGTGATCGTCGGCGGCACCAGCAACCGCGGCGTGGTCGCGGCGGCCAGCTACGAGGTGCGCAAGTTCGGGGTGCGCTCGGCGATGCCGATCCGTGAAGCGCTGCGCCGCTGCCCGCATGCCATCTGCGTGAAGCCGCGCATGTCGGCGTACCGTGAAGTGTCGCACCAGGTGTTCGCCATCTTTCACGAGTACACGCCGGTGGTCGAAGGCCTGTCGCTCGACGAGGCCTTTCTCGACGTGACCGCCAGCCTCGCGTTGAAAGGCGACGCGGTGACGATCGCACGCCACATCAAGGACGGCATCCGCGCCGCCACGCAACTCGGCGCGTCGGTCGGCGTCGCTCCCAACAAGCTGGTCGCGAAGATCGGGTCCGATCTCAACAAGCCGGACGGGCTCACCGTCATCGACGCAGGCAACATGCGCGCCGTGCTGGACCCGCTCTCGGTGCGCCGCCTGCCCGGGCTCGGCCGCAAGCTGGGTGAACGCGTGGAGGCGGCCGGACTAACTACATTCGGGCAGCTGCGCGTGGCGCCGGACGCGGTGTTGTGGCCGATCTTCGGCCGCGACTCGCAACGCATGCGGGAACGGGCCGCCGGCATGGACGACCGCCCCGTCATGTCCGAGTGGGACGAGAAATCGATCAGCGCCGAAGAGACCTTCTTCACGGACCTCGCGGATCGCGCGCGCATGCAGGCCGAGGTGGCGCGGCTCGCGGACCGCGCGGGCTCGCGCATGCGCGCACAGAACCTCGCGACGGGCTGCGTGCAGGTCAAGATCCGGCGCGCGGACTTCACCACGTTCACGCGGCAGAAACGCTTCGAACCTTCGACCACCGACTCGCGCACGATCGCCAGGATCGCCGCGGAACTGCTCGCGGCCTGGCTCGACGAGCAGCCGCGCGCGCGCGTGCGGTTGTTAGGCGTGGGCGTCAACCACCTGCACGCGGCGGACCAGCTCGACCTCTTTCTTCATGGAACAGGGGCGGCGCCGGCGGCCGCGCCGACCGCCACCGCACTCGACGCGGCGGTGGACTCCATCCGCGAGCGCTTCGGAACCCTGGCACTGCGCCGGGGCAGCGCCTTGCCGGAGGCGCGCGGCGCCGAGGAAACGGGCGAGGACACGTCCGAGCGGGCGCCCAGCCGGGCGCGGGAACGCGCAACTGTGCGCGGCCGATCTTCTGACAAACCGGACGGCCGGCGCGGCGGCGCTTCCCGGCGCTGATTCCCCGGGTCGAAAACCCGTGCAATACTCCCGTCCCGTTAACCAATTGCGGCGTTTTCCTCATAAGACCGCATAGCCATGTACGCCTCCTTTTTCGGCCTCAACGAGAAGCCATTCTCGATCACTCCCGATCCGCGCTACCTGTTCCTCTCGGAACGCCACGCGGAGGCATTGGCGCACCTGGTGTACGGCATCAACGAGGCCGGCGGCTTCATCCAGCTCACGGGCGAAGTCGGCACGGGCAAGACGACGGTGGTGCGTTCGCTGCTCGCGCAGGCGCCGAAACACGCGGAGATCGCGCTGATACTCAATCCGCGCATGACGCCCTCCGAGTTCCTGCTGGCGATCTGCGAGGAGCTCGGCATCGGTGTCGCGGCTGAATCGGAAAAGAGCCTCAAGGATCTCGTCGACCTGCTGAGCCTGCATCTGCTGAAGGCGCACGCCGAGGGCAAACGCATCGTGCTCGTGGTGGACGAGGCGCAGAATCTCGCGCCCGAGGTGCTCGAACAGGTGCGCCTGCTCACCAACCTCGAGACGGAAACCCAGAAGCTGCTGCAGATCATCCTCATCGGCCAGCCCGAGCTGCGCGAGTTGTTAGGCCGCGTGGAGCTGCGCCAGCTCGCACAACGCATCACCGGCCGCTACCATCTCGCTCCGCTGTCCGGCGACGAAGCGGCGGCATACGTGCGGCATCGGTTGCGCGTCGCGGGATCCACGCGTGAAATCTTTGCGAACGGCGCATTGCGGGAAATCCAGCGGCTCTCGGGCGGCGTGCCGCGTCTCATCAACATCATTTCCGACCGCGCCTTGCTGGGCGCGTTCACCGAAGACCGGCATCTCGTGAGCGCCAGCGTCGTGCGCCGCGCGGCCGGCGAAGTTTTCGGCAGGAGCTTCCAGCCGCGCTGGCTGCCGCTCGCGGCCGCTGCAACGGTGGGTGCCGTGGCCATCGTGAGCGCGGTGTTGATCGTGCCGCGTTTCCTGGGACCCTCCGCCACGCCGGCGACGCCATCCGCGGCGGCGGCGGCTGCGGCTCCGGTGCCGGCACCGGAGCCCACCGCACCGGCTCCCACGCTCGACACCCTGCTCGCGCAGTACGATGCGGAAACCGATCCCGACAACGCGTTCAACAAGTTGTTCGCCCTCTGGGGAATCCGCTATGTCGCGGGGCGCGTCGATCCGTGCAGCCAGGCCATGCAGGCCGGCCTCGAATGCCTCACGCAGCGCGGCTCGCTCGCGCAACTGCGGCTCTTCAACCGCCCCGCGGTACTCAACGTCGTCGATTCCGCGGGCCGGTCGCACCAGCTGGTGCTCGCCGGGCTCGACGACGAACACGCGCAGGTCGATCTCGGCGGAGCGCAGCGTGAAATCGGCATCGGCGACCTGTCGAGCAGCTGGTTCGGCGACTACGTCTTGTTGTGGCGGCCCGCCGCCGGCAGCTCACAGCCCCTCGCGCTCGGCGCGCGCAGCGCGCGCGTGAAGTGGCTGCGCGACAGCCTGCGGCGCGTGAACGGGCTGCCCGCCGAGGAACCCGCCAACGATCGCTTCGACGCCGCACTGGTGACCCAGGTCGAAGATTTCCAGCGCCGGAAACGGCTGTCGGTCGACGGTATCGCCGGCGTGCAGACGCAGGTGGCGCTCGACGCGGCGCTCAATGACGCGGCCACACCCTTTCTGAGCGGCAACGGCGCCGGGAGTTAGACGAGTGTCCTTCATCCTCGATGCCCTGAAGAAATCCGAGAGCGACCGGCAGCGGCAGTCCTCGCCCGCGCTGTTCGAGGTCAAGGTCGCCGCGCCGCGCCGCAAATTTCCCGCGTGGGCCGTCGGACTCGCGGTCTTGTTGGGCGTGAATGTCGTCGTGCTCGCCTGGGTGCTGATGCGCCAGCCGGCGTCGGCGCCAGCGGCGGACGCCGCAGCCGCGGATACCGCCGCGACCGCGCCGGCGGCCGGTGATCCCGCGGGCCGCATGGTGACGCTCACGATGCCCGCCGATTCCGCCTCGACCGTGACCGTGTCGCCTAACCACCCGGAAGCCGGCGTGGTCGCGCCCAGCAACGCTCCGCCGCTCACCGAGGAACCGCTGCTCTCGGGCCAGGAGCCGGCCGTGCCGCCGGACTATGACGCCAACGACTACGCGCCGGCGCTGACCGTCACGCAGGCGAACGAGGCCGCCGAGCGCCGCGCGGGCAGCATTCCGTCGCGCGACGAGGTCATCGCCAGGGGCACGCAACTCCCTGATTTAAGACTGGATTTGCACGTCTACGCGCCGAAGCCGGCGGACCGTTTCGTCTTCATCAACATGCGCAAGCTGCGCGAAGGCGAGTCGCTGCCCGAGGGCGTCCGCGTCGAGGAAATCACGCCGGGCGGCGCCGAGCTGACGTTCCGCGGCAAACGTTTCTCGCTGGACGCGAACTGACCGCCGGCACGCCCTACTGCACCGGCGCCGGCCGCGGCTCGCGCTCGACGGGGCGCTGTTGCGCTTCCCACGCGAGGTAATCGCCTTCGAGGTGCAGCAGTTTGGCGAAGCCCGCCTTGCGCAACACTTCTTCGGCGAGCAGGGTGCGGCGCCCGCTGCGGCAGTAGAGCACCACGTCCTTGTCGCGCAATGCTTCGAGCTCGGCGAGTTTCGTCTCCAGCTGATCGTGCGATACGTTGCGGGCACCGGGTACGTGACCGGCCGCGAACTCACCGGCCGTGCGGACGTCGAGCACCACGAGGGACGGATCCTTGCGGTCGAGCCGCGCGAGCAGGTCGGCCTGGCTGATGCGTGGCGCGGGCGCATTCGCCGCGGGTGCCGGATCGGCGGCGAGCGAGGTTGCGGTGATCCCGGCGCAGGCGAGCAACACCCAGGTGGCGAAGGTGACCATGCGCTTCATGCCGGATCTCCTCTAACTTTCCGCCGCGAGCCGGCCGATCTCGGCGGGCGTCAGGCGATGAATGATCCACTCTTTCATCTGCCGCGCACCGAGGGACTGGTAGAAGCGCAGCGCCGGTTCGTTCCAGTCGAGCACGGCCCACTCCATGCGGCCGCAGTTGCGCGCCTGCGCGACGCGCGCCAGTTCACGCAGCAAGGCGCGGCCGATGCCGTGCGCGCGTTGCGCCGGGCGCACGAACAGATCCTCGAGGTACAGCCCGGGCCGCCCGACGAACGTCGAGAAGTTGAAGAAGTACAGCGCGAAACCCGCGGGTTCGCCGCTCCATTCCGCGATCAGCACGTGGATGACCGGGTTCGGCGATTCGAGCTCGCGCAGGAAATCCTCCGGCCGCGCCTTGGCCTCGTGCAGGAGTTTTTCGTAGTCGGCGAGTTCGCGTACCAGCGCCACGATGGTTGCAGCGTCCGCGCTCGTCGCCGGTCGGATGTTGAGCATGGCGGCTCCGCCTATCTATTCCGCGATGTACCAGCGCTGGTCCTTGTCGCGCTCGAGTACGAATCGATTGTAGGGCAGTCCCTGCCCGCTCACGTCGAAGATGGCGCGGCTGCCGCCGAGGTCGTACTTCGGCGAAAGCTCCTGGACGATGCGCAGCGTGGTGATCAGCGTCTCGCGCATGCCTTCGTTGCTGGTGCACGCGGCCACCAGCGTCTTGCGCGCGCTGCGCGACGTCGCCTTGTTGAAATTGGGACTCATGTACTGCGAGTAGTACTCCTCGCACTTGTTGGCCGCGAGGCTCGCCTCGGCGCGCGCCAGCAGCTCGCTGATGCCGGGCGCCAGCGGGGCGACAGGCGCGGCGGCCGGCGCCGTCGAGCCGCCGCCCGATGCGATGGCGGGTGGCGGGGCGGTACGGGCTTCCAGCAAGTCGTCTATCTGCGCCTCGATCTCGCTCGGAATGATGGCGCGCCACTGCGCCCCGTACGGCAGCAGGCCGACGGTCACGATGACCTTGACCGACCCGCGCTCCTTCGGCGGACTGCCGTGGCCGATCAGGTAGACCACTTTTCCATCTGGCACCGCGGCAATCCAGCTGAATCGCTCGTACTGGCGGGCGCGCAGCCGCAGGCGGTCGGACAGCGCAGCGTAGAAACGCACCGCGGTCATGCTTTCGAGGTCGGCGAGCGTGCGGCCGGGACCAAACAACCGCGACCGGTAGGTGTTGTCGGTGCGCGAGGCCTCGGCGCGCAGCAGGGTCAGCAGGCGCGAACGCAGTTTTTCGAGCTCGTCGGGATGCAGTTCCTGGGCGATTGCCTGCGGGTTCCCGCTGGACACCGCGTTGACGAACGCCTCCGCGCCCCGTTCCTGGGCGCCACTGGGTCCGGCGGCGGACGCGGCGACGCTCAATCCAGTCAGAAGAAGCGCAAAAACCACAGCTCTCGGGGCCATTTACCACTCCAGGGTCGATCGGGCGGCGACGATGATACAGGGGCCAATATGCTGCACCCCAACTGTGAGGATGGTCTCGTTACTGGACAGGGGCCACGGGACGCAGTTCACGGATTACTTCGGCGCAAGGCCTTGGTGCGGCCTTCCCCGATAAACTTACATATCTTGTTAAAGTGCCTTCGAGCGCCTTGTTTTCGCTGTTTTTCAGGGTCGGGACAACACGTCCATGTTGCCGCAGTCGCAATTCGATTCGCCCATGATCGCGAGCGCCCAGGCGCCCATCGCGATCGCCGCGCTGACACAGGATCGCGCACTGATCGGTTTGCTGCGCTCGACGATTGATCCGTCGCACGATCTCATCCTCGTCAGCTCCGAAGCCGAGCTCACTCCACACCTCAACAGTCGGCGCGTCTCGGCGTGCCTGCTCGACAGCATGTTCATCGAGGGCGACCTCGGCACGATGGCGGAACGCCTGCGCGAAACCTGGAATGATCTCGTGCTCGTGGTCGTTGGGACCGCCGAGGAGCAATCGAAGGTCGCGAGCCAGATCACCTCCGGTGTCGTCTACCGCTTCCTGCATCGCCCGGTGTCCGCGCCGCGCGTGCGCCTGTTCGTCGAAGCCGCGCTGCGCCGTCACGAAGTGGAAAACGTCGAGCGCACGCTCGAGCAGGTCCGCCCGGATTTTTCGCGCCTCGAAACACCCAGGGCCGACACTCCGCAGGGCAGGAGCCGTGCGCCGCTCTTCGGACTTCTCGGCGCCGTCGTCCTCGCGGCGGCCGGCGGCGGCTGGTACTACTTCTCGACCCGCGGCGTGACCGCCCCGCAGGCCGAACCGGCCGCGCAGGTAGTTAGTGAGTCCGACGCGGGCGCGCCGCAGGAATCGACGCCCACCGGGGCGGCCGACGATTCATCCTCGCCGCCCACGGCGCAGGCGGCCGAGCCGGCCGCGCCGCCGCCGGCGGCTGCACAGGAATCCGCGTCCCCGGCACAGGTCCTCGCGGATGCGCCGCAGCCCACCCCGCGACCCGAGACCGCGCCGCCGCGCACCGAGTCCGTCGCCGAGCGCCTGCGTCCCGCGGCTGCGCCGCCGATCACGCTGCCCGAGGAGAGCACGGCGCCGATTGCGCCGGTTCTGACGTTCGAGCAGCGGCTCAAGGAAAAACTTGCGCAGGCAGAAGCCGCCCTGCAGCGCGGCGAGCTGGCGTCGCCGGCGGGCCGCAACTCGGTCGACCTGTTCCGCGAGGCGCTCGATCTCGATCCCTCGAATACGCTGGCAAAAGCCGGCCTCGTGCGTGTCGCCGACCGCCTGCTCTCCGCCGCGGAGCGCGCGCTCACCGCGGGCAATCCCGAAGACGCGAAGAAGATGGTCGACGTCGCCGAATCGCTGACGCCGGCCACCGCTCGCGGCGCGTTCCTGATGATGCAGATCGAGATGGAACACGAGCGCGCGGCGCTGACGCGGACGAAGGAGCCCGGCGAAAAGACCCGGGAGGAGCGCGCTGCCACCTACCTGCGCCTCGCGAACACCCGCCTCAAGAGTGGCGCGCTGATCGAGCCCTCCGAGGACAACGCGCGCTTCTATCTCGAGGCCGCGCGGCAGATCGCGCCGGACGACCCGGCTCTGACCGACATCAACCGGAGTCTGCAGAAGGAAATGCTCGCACGCGCCAGCACCGCGGCGAGTGCCGGCAACGCCGCCGAAACCGAACGCTGGCTCGCCAACGCCGATGGCGCCGGCGCGGCGCGGCCGGAAATGGCCAACATCCGCCGCGCACTCCAGGACACGCTGATCGGCACGCGCGCCGGCAGGATGAACGCCCTGGCGCAGTCGTTCACCGGCGCCCTGGGCGGCAATCAGCTGCTGCTGCCGCCCACGGCCAGCGCCAAGTACTACTTTCTCGAGTTGATCAAGACGGACTCGGCCAATCCGACCGTCGCGAGCGCGCGCCAGAACCTGGGCGGTGCCTACCTGCGCCAGCTGCGCGCCGCGCTCGCGCGCGGCGACCTGCGGGACGCGGACGCCTGGCTGAACGAAGCGCGGATCATCGGCTATGTCAGCGACGACCTCGGCGCGGCAGAAAGGGAGTTGATCGCCGCGCGCGACAAGGCCGCGCAGGCCGCCTCGGTGGTGGGAGAGAAGTCCCTGCAACGCCTGGAATACGTGGCGCCCAAATTTCCGACGTCGACGCGCATCCGGACCGTGAGCGGCTGGGTCGAGCTCGAGTTCACCGTGAAGACCGACGGCTCCACCGGCGACATCGTCGTGACGAATTCGAGCCCGCGCAGGACCTTCGACGCGGCGGCGATGAATGCCGTGCGCGAATGGCGCTACAAGCCCGTGATGCGCGACGGACAGGCCGTCGAGCAGCGCGTGGCGGTACGTATCCGCTTCTCGGACGAGTAGATGGACGAACCCCGACCACAGAAATTCCTGATCGTCGAGAACGACACGAAGTTCGCGGCGTGGGTCCAGCATGCCGTCGGCGTGCTCTGGCCCGGCGATTCCGTGGTCATCATGGACTGGTCCTCCTTCGGCCGCGTCCGCACGGCGATGACCGTGCGCGACTACGACATCGTGATGCTGGGCATGGCTTTCGACGAGGGCATCGAGGAGCCGACCACCGACAGCCTCGACTGGATCCGCAAGCTGCGCAGCCAGCCCGGCTTCCCCGAGATGATCGTCCTGGCCGATGGCGGCAGCGAACTCGCCGCCGTGCGCACACTGCGCCTCGGCGCCTCCGACTATCTGCCCAAGCGGCTGCTGACGGCGCCGCGGCTGCAGCGCGCCATCAAGCTCACGCTGCGCGCAATCGAAAAGGAAAATGCGCGCCGCGCCGAACGCCAGGCCGCCGTCCAGAAGGCGGACGACAAGGCCAAACCCGCCGCGCCCGCTTCTGCCTTCGCCGGTCTCCACACACACCGGTTCCAGCCTGGCGAATGCCGCCGCGCTCGCGATAAAGCCGCCGGCGTCACTCGTTGCGACGCAGACCGGTGCGGGCCTCGCCGGCGCCGCCAAGACCGCGCTGGCAGCGCCGCCCACGCACATCGCGACGCTCACCGGTGCGAGCCTGGCGCAGGCTGCCAAGGCGGCGATCGCGCCCGTGCTCTCGCCCGTGCCCTCTCCCATTTCCTCGCCCCGCGCCGAAGTGAACGGCAAGGATCCCGCGGCGGGCTCGCTGCCGGCGGTCTCCGTGTCCGGCTCGGCCACGCCCTCGACTCCGTTCACGAAGCAGATCGCGCCGGAAAATCACCACATTCCCGGCTACACCATCCTGCAGAAGATCGGCGAGTCCGAAGCGGCGGCGGTGTACCTCGCGATCGCCGAAGACCTCGGCCACAACGTCGCGCTCAAGATCTCCAAGCGCCGGCATTCGGGCGACGCGAGCGTGAGCGATACCGGCCAACGCTCCATCATGTTCCAGCGCGAGTTCGAAGCCATCGCCGCGCTCGATCATCCGTCCATCATCGACCTGTTCGACTACGGCATCCACGAGGGCGTCGAATACCTCGCGATGGAATATTTCCCGTGCGGCGACCTGAAGGCGCGCCTGCAGAATCCGCTGACCGCCGATGAAGCCATCGCCTTCCTCAAGGAGGTTGCGCGCTCGCTCAAGGTGGTGCACGAGGCCGGCATCATCCACCGCGATCTGAAGCCGCCGAACGTCATGCTGCGCGACGACGGCAGCGTCGTGCTCATCGACTTCGGTCTCGCGCGCAGCCTCTTGTCCGGCGACGGCAGCACGCGCACCGGCGTGCTGCGCGGCTCTCCTTATTACATGAGTCCCGAACAGGCCCAGGGCGAAGTGCTGGATGCGCGCACGGACATCTACAGCCTGGGCGTCATCCTGTACGAGATGCTCGCCGGCAAGAAGCCCTACCTCGGCGCGTCGGCGATCGACGTGTTGCAGCAGCACGTGATGGCGCCGGTGCCGGAGCTGCCGGTGCATCACCTCTTCTACCAGCCGCTGCTCGAGCGCCTGATGTCGAAGTCGCGCGAACAGCGCATCGCCTCCTGCGACGAGCTGCTGACCGCACTCGAGCAGATGCGCCAGTTCAACGACAACCCCATGGTCGATCCGGAGACGCTGGTTTCCGCCGGCGCCACCACGTAAGGACCCGGGGACATGGAATTCCTCAACTTCCCCATCGTGGCGCTCGCGGCGGCGCTCGTCTGCCTGATCGGCATGACCATCTACGCGATCACCCAGCGCGGCGCGCTGCGCTCGAAGGACGAGCAACTCGTGGTGGCGCGCGCCCAGGCGTACGCGATGCTCGAGCTGTCACAGGCCGGCGTGTTGTTCCTCGACCGCGATCACAAGTTGATGGGCGAGGCCTCCTCGGCCGCGCCCGAGCTGCTCGGACACACCTGTGGCGCCGGCACGGCGTTCGTGCAGGTCGTCGCGGACCTGGTGCACGTCAACGTACGCCGCGAAACCGTCGCCTACCTCGAGTCGATGTGGAAGGCCGAGGCCACGGCGGTGGTCGACGCCACGCAAAATCCCCTGCAGCGCATCCATTCCGGCTCGCGTCACCTCGCGATCCGGTTCTCGCGCCTGGTGGTCGACGGCCGCGTACATCACATCATCGTGTCGATCGAGCGCATCTCCGCGCCGCGCCTGGTGCCGCACACCATCGAAGTGCCGGCGCTCGACGAAGAAACGTTCGCGCGGCGGCTGGCCGGTGAAACCGGCGCACGCCCCGGCCTTTCGGGCGAAGCCGCTGCCGCGATCCGGGACCCGGGCGCTCTCGACGCCGGCACTGCCGAACACGCGATCATCGCGCCGCCGTCGCCGGCGAATGCCGGTGCGGCCATTACCGCGATCCCGCCGCTGCCGGGCGAGTTCGAACTCGGACCTTTCGACGTGACTGCCGACAAACTCGCGCCCACGCCGTCGAAGGAAGCCGTGCTCGCGCAGGTGGCCGAATCGACCGCCGCCAATTCCCAGATCAGCGTACGCACGGAAATGTTGGCCTCTTCCCTGCCGGCCAGCGGGCCGGGCGCTCCGACCCAGGGCGTGGAGATCGACAAGCATCTCGCCACCACCATTACGTCTCCCGACGCGATGGGCGGCGAACGCACGGTCGATGCGCCGCCGCGCGAGCCCGATCCCGCGTCGATCATCGATCCGCCGGATCCGCGCTTGAGCGAAGTGCTGAAGGAAATCATGCATGTCGATGCCGTGCGGCTCGAGCAGTTCCTCGCCGAGGCGCGCGAGAAGGCGGGCCAGCTGCGCGCCATCATCAAACTACCCGCGCGCGAGCCGCAGGCATTCCGTGAAAAGCTCGTGCTCATCCTGGAGCTGATCCGCGGCATTCGCGCGCGCGCCGAGCGCCTGCCGCTGCCCTCGGTGGACGAGCGCGCCGTCGCGCTTCGAGGCCGCGCTCAATGGCCTGCGCGACAAGCAGACGCTCTCGGGCAACGATTTCCTGCCGCTCGCGGTCAAGCTCGACGACCTGCTGAGTCACCTCGCGATCCAGGGTGAAGTCGTCGGACGCCTGCGCGACTGGCGCACGCAGAACGGCGCCACCGCCGATTCGAACGCGGAGGCGACCCGCCGCTCGGCGACGATCACGCGCACCACGATCCGGCAGCCGAAGCTGCCCTCGCCCAGCGACACGGCGATGATGACCAGCCAGGGCGGCGCGGCAACACAAAAGACCGCGCGCCTCTCGGATCTCTCCCAGGAAAGCCTCGAGGAGATGTCGACCTTCCTCGCCGACATGTACTCCAAGCGCGTTTCGCTGGTGGTCGTCGGACTGGAAGATGTCCCCGGCAACTATCGCCGCACCATCGAGAAGCTCCTCGGGCAGCTCATTCACAACGCGATCCGGCACGGCATCGAATTGCCCGCCGACCGCGTGGTGCAGGACAAGCCGGAGACCGGCACGATCGCCGTGCAGTTCCAGCGCGTCGGCGCGGACGGTTACCAGCTCTCGCGTGCAGGACGACGGTCGCGGCCTCGACCACGACAAGATCCGCGCGGAGGCGGTGCGCCAGGGCGTGATGAGCGCGGAGGCCGCCGCGAAGGTCGACCCGCGCAAGCTCGCGAGCCTCATCTTCCGCCCCGGGTTCACCACGGTCTCCGACGGCGGCGCGCGCGGCATCGGCATGGACCTGGTGCGCGACCTGGTCAACAAGGCGGGCGGCCGCGTCGGTATCGCGACGAAGCCGGGGAATACACGCGCTTCCGCATCTCGCTGCCGCACGAGAAGAAGGATTCGAACGCGGCTGTCGCGTGAGACTTCAGTTCACTCGCGTGTGGCGAAACTGGTCGCGGATGTTCGCGTTGAAATATTCCCCCGTCGAAAACGCATTGCGCATTTCCCGGTAGGTTTCCTCGGGTACGTCGTGATACCGATAGTGCCTGCCGGAGACGAACACCAGGTCGAGATGCCGGTCCGACGGGTCGTAGCGATATGAACGAATGACGCTCGATGGCATGCCCGGTGGACGCATGCCGCGCGGCAAAGTTGCGGACCAGGACGCCCTGGTCAGTTTTTCCGAATCAACGCGGGCATCCGTCCGACTCCCGTGTCAGACCTTTTCCCTCTCGTGGCGCTTGCCGAGCCACCAGCCATTGACCGCCCAGAGCGCCGCGAGGAACGCGGTGAACATGGCTTCCGCCGGACCACCCATGCCGAGCGCCTCGAGCGCCTTCTTGAGCTGCGCGAAGGTCGCATCCGCGATGCGATAGACCGCGACGTCGAGCAGGTTCTTCGCCTTGTATTTGCTCTCGCGGTCCACCTTGCTGAACAACATCTCGCGGCCGGGACGAATGAAGGCGTATTCACCCCAGCGGCGTATCACCATCGCGACCGCGAGCACGATGAAAGTCCCCGAGATCGCGAACACGGTGAGGCCGAAGATCATGACGACCGGGACCGTCACGAGCAGGACGATGACGCCGAGGCGCGTGGCGATGAATCCCGTCAGGAACAGCTGCGTGACGATCACCAGGCCCTGCACGATCGTGTCGAGATTCGCGAAAACCTGCGTGCGTTTCGCGATCTCCTCGAACTGTTCCTCGACCAGCGCGAGCTGCTCGAAGTACAGGAAGGTGTTGATGGCGGAGACGCCGACGATGAACAGCATGATGCCGATCAGGTACGGCGAGCGCATGACGAGCCCGAAACCCGCGAACGGATTGCCGCCGAGTGCGCGATCCCGTTCCGTGAGCTGCGGCTGACCCACGGTCGCAGACGCCGGCGCGAATCGATGCCATTGCGCGATCAGCAGCCATTGCAGGATCACCGCGAGCGCGAACATGGCGGCGCCCATGTAGAGCACGCCGCTGTTGCCGACGCTCATCACGATGCGCCCGGTGACCAGCGGACCGAAGAACGCGCCGGCGGTGCCGCCGGCGGCGATCAGGCCGAACAAGCGCTTGGTCTGGTCGCTCGAGAGGATCTCGAGCATGAAACTCCAGAACATCGACACGAGCATCAGGTTCATGACGCTGATGCCGACGTAGAACACGCGCGCGAGCGCCGCGTTCTTCGGATCGCTCTCGAACACCATGGCGGTGACGACGAATGCCGCGGCCATGAACGCGTAGATGGACGGCAGCAACACGGCGCGCCGCACGTGCGCCACCAGCCAGCCGTAGAACGGCACGATGAGGATCGCGAAGATCGCCGTGAAGAACCACAGGTTCTGCGTCGCCTCGCGGCCGAGGATGGTGCCGATGGTTTCGCGCACCGGGCGCACGGAGAAGTAACCGAACAACACGCAAAACAGCAGCAGGCTGCCGGTGATGACGATGCGAGCTTCGGCAGCGTTCTCCGGGAACCAGAGTTTCTTCTTCTCGTTCATCACTCGAGTCTACGGAGTCGATCAGTCGCGGGCCAGCACGGGAAGGCCGGCCAGATCGATTTTCAGGCCGGGACGAGTCACCGTCGCCGTTGCACCACGCGCGCGCAGCTCGGTTGCCAGTGCTTCACCGGGTGGCACTTCGCCGTGAACGATGTACACCGGCGGCCGCGGCGCGAAGCTGTCATACCAGCGCAATAGATCCGCCTGGTCGCCGTGCGCGGACAATCCGCCGAGCGTGTGCACCTGGGCGAGATTGCGCACGCGTTGCCCGTGGATGCGCACTTCGGGTGCGCGATCCACGAGCAGCCGGCCGAGCGTGCCCGGCGCCTGGAAACCCACGATGAGCACGTGGCATTCCGGGCGCTCGAGGTTGCGCTTGAGGTGATGCAGGATGCGGCCGCCGTTGGCCATGCCGCTGCCGGCGATGATGATGGCGCCGCCGCGCACGTTGTTGATCGCGCGCGATTCGTCCGCGGTCTCCGACAGCGTGAGATTCGGCAGCGGCGGCAGTCCGCGAAAGCCTTCGCGCAGGCGCGTCGCTTCCTCGTCGAAGCGGTCCGGATGCCGCCAGTAGACCTTGCTCGCGGCGATGGCCATCGGACTGTCGAGGAAGATCTTCCAGCGCGCCAGGTGCCACTCGCCGTAGTGCTTCGCGAGTAGATAGAGGAGCTCCTGGCTGCGGCCGATCGCGAACGCCGGCACGACGACGTTGCCGCCGTCGCGCGCCGCCTGCGCGAGGATGGCGCCGAGCTCGCGTTCGGTATCCTCGCGGCCGCGGTGACGCCGGTCGCCGTAGGTGCTCTCCATCAGCACGATGTCCGCGGACTCGAAGCGCCACGGGTCATGCAGTATCGGCGTGCCGTATTGACCGAGATCGCCTGAGAACACCAGCTTGCGTCGCGTGTCTCCCTCGGAGACCCAGACCTCGACGCTCGAGGATCCCAGGATGTGGCCCGCGTCGCGCACGCGCACGGTGACGCCGGGCAGCAGGTCGCGCTTGAGGTCGTACGGGATCGGCTGGATGAGCTCGAGCGTGGTCGTGACGTCGTCGAGGTCGTACAGCGGCACGACTCGCGGCGCACCGGCTTCCGCGTACTTGTTGGTGCGCTCGGCGTCGCGCATCGCGAGGTTGGCCGAGTCGCGCAACAGGATCGGCACCAGTTCGGCGCAGGCGGTGTTGGTGTAGATCGGGCCCCGGTAACCGCGCTGCACGAGCAGCGGCAGCCGCCCGCAATGGTCGATGTGCGCATGGCTCAGGACCACGGCGTCGATGGCGCCGGGCGCGAAGGGAAACGGCATCCGGTTCCGCTCCGGTGCATCGCGGCCGCCCTGGATCATGCCGCAGTCGAGCAGCAACTCCCGCCCGCCCACCCGCAGGATGTGGCAGGAACCGGTCACTTCCCCCGCGGCGCCGAAAAACTCCAATTGCATGCGGCGTGTACCATACCATTGTGCCCGTTCGGCTCCAGCAGACCCCGCGGAGAGTGTCATGAGCGAGTCAACCCATTACAACCGTCGCAATTTCATCATCGGCGGTGCCATTGCCGCCGGTGTCGTCATCGGCATCTACGTCGGCAAGAACCGTTTCGGCGGCGGCGACGGAGCCGCGACCGCATCGGGTGCGACCCTGAAGCCGAACGCGTTCGTGCGCATTGCGCCGGACGACTCGGTGACCATCGTCATCGGCAAGTCCGAGATGGGACAGGGGATCTACACCGGCCTGCCGATGATCCTCGCCGAGGAGCTCGACTTCGACCCGGCGCGGGTTCAGGTGGAATTCGCACCGGTCGATGCCGCGTTCAACGTGCCGTTCGCGCCGGTGCAGTTCACGGGCGGCAGCATGAGCACCAACACCAGCTACCAGCAGCTGCGCGAAGCGGGCGGCCGCGCGCGCGCCATGCTCGTGGCCGCGGCCGCGGATCACTGGCAGGTGGATGCCGCGACGCTGCGCACCGAAGACGGCATGGTCTACAACGGTTCGAAGAAACTCTCGTACGGCCGACTCGCCGACGCCGCCTCGAAGCTGCCGGTGCCCGAGAAGGTGACGCTCAAGGATCCGGCCAGCTTCCGTTATCTCGGCAAGCCGATGAAGCGGCTCGACGCCCCGATGAAGGTCGACGGTTCGGCGAAATTCGGCATCGACATGCGCGTGCCCGGAATGTTGTTTGCCGTGGTGGCACGGCCGCCGATCGTCGGCGCGAAGCTCGGCAAGATCGACGACAGCGCGGCGCGCGCGGTCGCGGGCGTCGTGGACGTCAAGACGGTGCCGAGCGGCGTCGCCGTGTATGCCACCAACACCTGGGCCGCGAAGCAGGGGCGCGAGGCGTTGAAGATCGACTGGGACGGCGGGAAGAACGCGAGTTTCTCGACGGCGCAGCAACGCCGCGACTACCAGACGCTGTTGCGCAAGCCCGGCAACATCGCGAGCTCGAAGGGCAACGTGAACGCCGCGCTGGCGAAGTCCGCCAAGCGCATCGACGTCGAATACGAGCTGCCGTATCTCGCGCATTCGCCGATGGAGCCGCTCAACTGCCTCGCGGACGTGCGCGACGATGGCGTGGACCTCTACACCGGTACGCAGATGCAGTCACCGGACCGCGATGCGGTCGCGGGCGCGCTCGGCGTGGATCCGGCGAAGGTCAAGGTACACACGGCGTTTCTCGGCGGCGGGTTCGGCCGGCGTGCACAGCGCTGGTCCGATGTGTCGGTCGAAGCGGCGCATGTGTCGAAGGCCATCGGCAAGCCGGTGCTGATGACACACACGCGCGAAGACGACGTGCAGGGAATGTCGTACCGGCCGTTCGTGATGTCGCGGGTGCGCGCCGGCATCGACGCAGACGGAATGCCGATCGCGTGGCAGCAGAGCATCATCAGCCAGGGCGTGCTGCGCAGCGGTCCGTTCGAAGGATTCATCCCGAAAGGCCAGGCCTGGGATCCTTCGAGCGTCGAAGGCGCGCACGACATGCCCTACGGCATCCCGAACCTGTCCGTCGACACGCTCGAAGGCAGCGCGCCGATTCCGGTGTTGTGGTGGCGCTCGGTGGGCAACTCGCACACCGGGTTCACCGTGAACAGCGCTCTCGATGAACTCGCCGCGCTCGGCGGCCAGGACCCGGTGGAGATGCGCCGCAAGCTGCTGGCCGACAAGCCGCGCCATCTCGCGGTGCTCAATGCCGTGGCCGAAGCCGCGCAACTGGGCGGGTGGCGCGCCGCAGGGCCGTAGTCGCGGCGTCGCGTTACACGAATCCTTCGGCAGCATCGTGGCGCAGATCGCGGAAGTTTCCGTCGACGGCACGAACGTGAAGGTGCACAAGGTGTGGTGCGCCATCGACTGCGGTTTCGCCGCGAATCCGAGCGGCGTCATCGCCCAGATGGAGAGCGGGATCAACTACGGGCTCTCCGCGGCGCTGCATGGCGAGATCACGTTCGCCGATGGCCGGGTCGAGCAGAGCAATTTTCACGACTACCAGGTGCTGCGTCTCAACGAGGCTCCCGAGGTGCTGGTGACCATCGTGAATTCCGGCGAGCGCATGGGCGGCGCCGGCGAGCCCGGCACGCCGCCGATCGCGCCGGCGGTCACGAACGCGATTTTCGCGGCGACCGGCAAGCGCGTGCGGAAGCTGCCCATCTCGAAGAACTTCGCCTGATGGGGACGTTTCACTTCGTCAGGTAGTCCACGGCCAGGGCGGTCATCGCGCGCGTCGCCAGCGGAATCGCCTTCTCGTCGATATAGAAGAGTGGCGAGTGGTTGACCGGCGCGGTCACGGGATCCTGGTCCACCGGCGTCACGCCGACGAAGAAAAAGAAGGCCGGCACCGACTGCGCGAAGTACGCGAAATCTTCCGAGCCCGTGACGAGGGGCACGACCTTCACGGTGGCACCGGGAATCTTGCGCAGCGACGGCAGCACCTTCTCCGTGAGCTTCGGGTCATTGACGGTCACGGGGTTGTGATAAGTCTCCATCGCGAACTCGGCCGTCGCGCCGCTCGCTTCGGCCGTCTTCTCGAACATCCGTTTCGCGTTCGCGACGATCTTCGCCTTCTGCTCGGGTGAAAACGTGCGCAGCGTGCCGATGAGCTCGACGCTGTCCGGGATGATGTTGTTGCGCACGCCGCCCTTGATGATTCCGACGGAAAATACGGCGGGGATCTCGGTGGGATCGGTCTGCCGGCTGATGACGGTCTGCATCGCGCCGACGATCTGCGCGGCGACGACGATGGGATCCACGCCCTTCCAGGGAGCGGAGCCGTGCGCCTGGCGCCCGGTGATGGTGGCGCGCCAGCCATTGGAATCCGCGAGCAGCGGTCCGGACCTGTAACCGATCTCCCCGGTACGCAGGCTCGACCACGCGTGCCAGCCGAACATCACTTCCGGCTTGTACTTCGTGAAGATGCCTTCCTTGAGCATCACCGACGCGCCGCCTTCCTCTCCCGGAGGCGCGCCTTCCTCGGCGGGCTGGAACACGAACAGCACGTTGCCGCGCAGTTTTCCCTTCGCCTTCGTCAGCGCCTCGGCGACACCCATGAGCACCGCGGTGTGCGAGTCGTGGCCGCAGGCGTGCATGACGCCGACCTCCTCGCCGCGGTAGTTAGACTTGGCCGTCGACCTGAACGGCACGTCGGCGCGCTCGACGACGGGCAACGCATCCATGTCGGCGCGCAGCGCGATCGTCGGCCCGGGTTTGCCCGATTTCAGCAGCGCAACCACGCCGGTCTTCGCGATGCCCGTTTCAACTTCGAGTCCCAGCGATTTCAGGTGGTCCGCGACGAGCTTCGAGGTGCGGACCTCGCGATTGGAGAGCTCGGGGTTCTGGTGCAGGTCGCGCCGCCAGGCGATGACCTTCGCATCGACGGCCCTGACCTCGGGCTCGAGGTCGGCGGCCGGAACGGCCTGTGCGGCTGTCAGAAGGAATGTCACCGAAAGTATCGTTTTGTAGGTCATTGGGTTCTTGTAGGTGATGTGGGCACGGTGAACGGAGTCTGCGCTGACTGGTCTGTTTACTGCAACGCTCCGAAACTGCAGGGCGAGGCCCCGAAGCAACCGATGCACGTCGTCGACGCCACCCTTTTCTTCTCACCGACCAGCGGTGGAGTGAAACGTTATCTGCTCGCGAAACACGAGTGGATGCGTGCTCACACCAACTGGCGACACAGCATCGTCGTCCCGGGCGAGATCGGCGCGCATGTGCCGGACGAGGTGTCCACCGTCGCGGGCGGCCTCGTGCCGGGCTCGTTCAACTATCGGCTGCCGCTCAATCCGCTGCGCTGGTCGCGCGCCATCGACGAGCTCGAGCCCGACATCATCGAGGTCGGTGACGCCTTCCATCCCGCCTGGGCCGCGGCCAGTGTCGCGCAGCGGCGCGGCATACCGCTGATCGCGTTCTATCACTCTAATTTTCCGGAGCTCGCCGGCCGCCGGCTCGGCCGCGCCGTCCAGAAATTCATCGAGTGGTACGTGAAGCTCACGTACGAACGCGCGGCGCTGGTGCTCGCGCCCAGCCGTTACATGGTCGAGTACCTGAAAAGCATCGGCATCAACCACGCGAAGTGCCAGCCGCTCGGCGTGGACGTCGAAACCTTTTCGCCGGCGCGTGCCGGCCGCGACCTGCGCTGGGAGCTGGGGCTGCCGCGCGATACGCGGCTGCTGGTGTTCGCCGGAAGATTCTCGAAGGAGAAGAACATCCCGGTGCTGGTCGAGGCCCTGCGCGTGCTCGGCGAGCCCTATCACCTGCTGCTCATCGGCGGCGCCGCCGCGGTTCGCGACGGCAACGTCACGCGCATCCCGTATTGCCGGGACAACCGCACGCTCGCGAGCTTCTATGCGGCGGCGGATGCGCTGGTGCACGCGGGAATGCACGAGACCTTCGGGCTGGTGGCGCTCGAAGCCATGGCCTGCGGCCGGCCCGTGGTGGCAATGCGCGCGGGCGCACTGCCGGAAATCGTCGACGGCCGCTCGGGGATTCTCGCCGAGCCGCACGCCGATCCCGCGCAGGCGGCGCGTAATCTCGCGTCTGCCATCCACGCACTGTACGACCGCGATCCCGAGGCACTCGGTGCCGCGGCGCGCGCGCACGTGGTCGCCAACTACGGTTGGGAGCGCGCGCTGCAAGGCCTGATGGCGCGGTACGTGACTGCCGCCGGCGTGCGTCAATTGCCGCAGCTCGGCGGCGCGCTGCAAAATAGTTAGAGCCAGCCCGACCAGCGCTGCAGGTAGTCCTGCGCCCACTTCACGTCGTCGATGCCGGAGCCGATGCGCATCTGGTTGACGTAGCTCGAGAACGTCTGCTGCAGTGCCTCGGCCCCGCCGAAACGTTTTTCGAACTGCGCGATGATCTCGTCCGTCGCGCCCAGCACCGAGTAGTCCATGCGCGAGTCGTGGATCAGGAACACGTCCTCCGTCGTCGCCAGCAGGCAGGTCGGGTTCGACACCAGGCGCGTCTCGATCCAGCGGCACAGGTCCTCGTCCAGCTTCCCGGTGTGGCGGAAATGCGGCTTCGGCGCGGAGAGATTGGCGATGAAGAATTCGCCGGGACAGACGCTGTTGAGGAAGCCGATCAGGCGCGCCGCTTCGTTGAAGGTCGAATCACCTTCCGGTGGATGGATGCCTTCGGGAAACGCGCGGCCGTCGAGCGGCGCCTTCGGCCACCACACTTCCTGGCGCGGCTTCTTCGGGGTGGGCGCGAAACGCTTGCTGGCCAGCGTTTCGAAACGCTGCTGCACCTCGCCGCGCTCGGCCGGCGTCAGATCGCGCAGCGCGATGTTCATCTCGCCACCAGCTCGAACAGGGTGATGCGTCCCTTTTTTTCACCGGCGACGAGCCACTTGCCGTCCGGCGACCAGCGCGTGGCGCTGATCTCGGAATCGAGCATCTGCACGTCGATCGGTTGCGTGGTCTTGCCGGGGCGCCACAACGTCAATCGCCAGTCGCGACCGCCGCTGACGAAGTGCTCGCCGCCGGGCTGCCATGCGAAGGCATCGACGCGTTCGGTATGACCGCTCAACACCACGGGCTTCGTGCCTTCGGGTCCGCGGCCGGAGAAATCCCAGAGCACGATGTCGTTGCCCGTGCTCGAGGCAAGATGGCGGCTGCTGTCGCTCCAGCCGACCAGTTCGACCTTGCCTTCGTAGCCGCGCATCTGGGAGTCCTTGCCAGTCGAGCGATTCCAGAAATGCAGCGTGCCGTCGGCCATTCCGCTTGCGAGATAACGTCCATTGCCGCTGAAGTTTACCGTGAGACACGCGGCCGGCCACTTGTAGCGGCGCGTTTCATAGCGGCCAGCTCCATGAGACGAAGACTCGATGCGATGCACCGCGATTTCCCCGTTAAGGGCAACCCCGAGATCGGTTCCGGGCCGGTCGAACGCGAGCGCGACCGCGGCCGACGCCGCGGGCGCGAACGAGTGGATCCTGTCGCCCGCGGGCGACCACAACGACACGGTCTTGCCGGCCGCGCTCGCGAGCACCGCGCCGTCGGGCGAGAAGCACAGTGACTGCGTGGCGGTGGGCGCAGGCTTCCAGCGCTTGATCGATTTACCGGATTCGTCCCACAGCGCGATGGCGCTGTCCTGGCCCGCGGTCGCGAACATCGCGCCGCGCGGCTGCCAGGCGACGGCGAGCGTGCCTAACAAGTGTTCGCCGACGGTGTCGAGGCTGAACGAATCGGCGGCCACACGTGCCAGCGCCACCTTGCCCTCGCCACCCGCGATGGCCAGCGTCTTGCCATCGCCGCTCCAGGCGCAATCGACGACGTAGTCATCGAACGCGGCCGAGGCGCGCGGTTCGAGCCCGAACGCCAGGGATTTCTTGGCCGCCATCATTGCTTCGCGACGGCGGATTCGAAGCCCGCCTCGAGCTCCGCGCGGTCGAGGCCACGGCCGATGAACACCAGGCTGTTGGTGCGCGGCGCATTTCCCCAGGGACGCTCCGCCTGCGCGTCGAACATCATGTGAACGCCGTGGAACACCTGGCGGCGTTCTTCACCTTTCACGTTGAGCACGCCCTTCATGCGAAAGATGTCCTGGCCCCGCGTCTTCAGCAGGTAGTCGAACCACTGGTTGAGTTTCACGGGATCGAGCGGGCGCGGATCGCTGATGCCGATGGACGCGATGTCGTCCTCGTGGTGATGCGAGGCGAACTTGCGCTCGACGGACGGTTTCCGGCCGTCGAGATGCAGTCCGAACTCGAGCGGGTGATGCTCGAAGAACAGCGCGTATGCGCCGGGTTGACCGACGCTCAGCTTGAAATCGGCGCCGGGGTGCGAGATGTCGATGGCGTAGTGGCCCGGCCCGTCGATCGTGCCGTGACAGTTCACCACCGTCGCCGGCTCGGCGAAGGCGCGCACCGCGGCCTCGATGGCGCCCTGCAGTGCCTCGGTCGTGGCGGCGGTGAGCGGCAGCACCACGAGTTCGAGATCCTCGTGCGCGTGATCGCCGTGCTCATGAGCGTGTTCATGGTCATGGTCATGGTCATGGTCATGGCCGTCCTGGTGAGCATGGCCGTGTTCGTGCGCATGATGATCGTGTTCGCCGGCCGTCTTCAAGAGCTCGCGGCCGGCCGCGAGCGCGTACGCGCCACCCCATTCGAACGGGTACTCGGGCTCGAGAAACGATTCGTCGACGGCCAGCGCACGCTGCAGGTCGAAGGCGCCGACGTCGAGCACGCGCTCGACGGGCACGTCCGCGTTTTGCGTGCGGAAGATCTTCGCCGTGCCGTTGATGCCGCGGATGCGGCGCTCGATGCGCTCGAGCGCGGCGGCGTCGACCAGGTCGGTCTTGTTGAGCAGCACGAGGTCGGCGAACGCCACCTGCTCGGCCGGCTCGTTGAGCTCGTCGACGTGCTGCTCGAAGTGCCTGGCATCCACCATCGTGACGATGGCGTCGAGCGAGAACCGGTCCTTGAGCTCGTCGTCGAGGAAGAACGTCTGCGCCACCGGGCCCGGATCCGCCATGCCGGTGGTTTCGATGATGATGTAGTCGAAGCGGTCGCGGCGCTTCATGAGCTGACCCAGGATGCGGATCAGGTCGCCGCGCACCGTGCAGCAGATGCAGCCGTTGTTGGTCTCGAACAGCTCCTCTTCCGCGCCGATGACCAGTTCGGAATCGACGCCGACCTCGCCGAATTCGTTCTCGATGACCGCGATCCGCTTGCCGTGTTTCTCCGACAGGATGCGGTTCAGGAGCGTGGTTTTTCCGGAGCCAAGAAAGCCCGTGAGTACCGTGACCGGTACGCGTGAAGGTGTAACTGACATGGGCGTGGATTATAGACGCCGCTCGCCGCCGCGGCCTCGCAACGATCAGCGCGCAGCGGGGTCGCCCAGATAGGCCTCGAACCAGAGCGCCACTTCCTCGCGCGTCTCGGACCTGTAGCCGGACATCGCGTGGTCGCCTTCGGGATAAATGACGAGCTTGTACTTGCGCCCCAGTTCCTGCAGCCGTGAGGCCAGCCTCGACGCATTCAGGGGTCGCGCACGCTCATCTTTGCCGCCGTGAAGGATCAGGATCGGCAGGCCGGGAGGCAGCTTTTCGACCAGGTGCAGCGGCGAGCGCGCGCGCAGCGCCGCCTCCCGCCCGCTGGAATAGTTGGGGATGCGCCGCTCGTATATGCGCTCCATGTCCGGGCGCGACTCGAGGTCTTCCAGCAGGTCGGACGGTGCGCCCAGCAGCGCTATCGCGTCGAAGCGGTCCGAGCGCGTGGCGGCGATCACGGTTTCGATGCCGCCGCGGCTGAAGCCCATCATTCCGACGCGATCAGCCGCGACGTCCACCCGCGCATCGACGAGGTCGAGCAGCGCCAGGACATCATCGACGTCGCGGCCGCCGAACTCGTCCGCATCGCGGTACTGACTGCCGATGACGAAGAATCCGCGCGCAGCCAACGGCATGACCTGCATGGTCAGCTGCGCGAAGTTGATGCGGCCCAGCTCGCCATTGCCGCCGCGGTTGTAGATGACGACGGGCAATCTCGCCGCGAGGGGCCCGGCAGGCCTGGCGGAAAATCCGGAGACGACGATGCCATTCGCCTCGTACTCGAAGAACGCGCACTCGATCGTCTGCTGATACCCCGTGAGGATCTCGCGCGGAACCCGCGCGACCGAGGGATCCTGCGCGCCGGAAGCGAAACAATCCCGGCTGTCGACGATCCTGGTTTTCTGAGCCGTGGTTTCAGCCTGCGTGCCGCCGCAGCCGAGCAGGAGCACTGCCGCGACGAAGGAAGGGTGTAACACCACGCTGCGCATCACTGTCCGCTTCATCCGGTACGGAACACCCAGTCGATCAGGGCGTCATGGGCG
This sequence comes from uncultured Pseudomonadota bacterium, assembly GCA_963774045.1. GTDB lineage: Bacteria > Pseudomonadota > Gammaproteobacteria > Steroidobacterales > Steroidobacteraceae > CADEED01. The sequence goes on along the minus strand of CAVZED010000008.1, from coordinate 206,622 downwards.
CCCGTGCCGTACCGCGCGTTCGGGTGGTTGATGATGGCCACCACGACGTAGCGCTTGCCGCTCGCGGCGAGGACGTAACCGGCCACCGCGCGCGTGTCTTCGAGCAGACCCGTCTTCATGTGAGCTGCGCCGACCGGCACGTTGCGCCCCTTCATGGTGCCGTCGACCCCGGAGATCGGCAGCGACGACATGAGCTCCGGCATCCACTGGCTCTTCCACGCGTCGCCCAACACATTGGCGAGGCTGCCGGCCGAGATGCGCTCGACGCGCGACAGGCCGCAGCCGTTCTCGAGCACCAGCTCGGGCACGTCGATGCCGCGCGCCGACAGCAGGTTGCGCACCGCGGCGCCGCCGCGCGCCGGATTGCCCGGCTCGCCTCCCGCGGCGCCCATCGTGAGGAACAGCTGCTGCGTCATCACGTTGTTGGAGAACTTGTTGATGTCGCGGATGAGCATGGCGAGCGGCGCGGACTCCTGCGCCGCCACCAGCCGCGCCGTGGCGCCGACCGCGCCTTCGCGCACCTTGCCGGTCCAGGCGCCGCCCTGCCGTTCCCACAATGCGCGGAACACCGCGGCGAAGTAGTTCGTGTGCTCGAGCGCGCCGAGGTAGATGGCGCGTTCGCCGCAGGCCAGCGGGTAGACGCCGCGAAAACGCACGTTCATCGGGTCGTCGATGTCGGCGAGCAGTCGCCCGCGCCAGTCGCCGCAACCACCGGCCACCGCGGGCACGGTGCGCTGCGCCTTCATGCCCGCGACCTCGGGCACCACGACCACGCGCGCCACTTTCGCGGCCGGATCCGGCACGAAGGTGATCGCGACCGACTTGAAATTCACCAGCAGCGCGTCGGGACCCACGTTGTACGCGCGACCCTCTTCTCCATCGAACTGCGCCGGGTCGTGCCGCAGCGGATCGAACATCGTCTTGTCGAGCACCAGGTCGCCGCGGATCTCGCGGATGCCGAAACCGCGCAGGCGGTCGACGAGCAGCCACAGGTCTTCGATGACGAGCTTGGGATCGCCGCCGCCGCGCACGAACAGGTCGCCGCGCAGGGAATCGCCGACCAGCGGGCCTTCGGCGTAGATCTCCGTGCGGAACGTGAACGCCGGCCCTAACAAATGCAGCGCCGCATAGGTGGTGACGAGCTTCATGGTGCTCGCCGGGTTCATGGGTTTGCGGTCGTTCGCGGACCAGCCGAGCGTGCCGCCGTCGAGCGGCTTCACCACCACGGCCGCGGCATTCGCGGGGACGCGCGCGGCCGCGAGGCGCGCGAGGTACGTCGTCGGCTGCGGCGCCGGCGGCGCGGCCGGCCGTTCGGGCTCAGCCCCGGCGGCGAAGGTCGAGAGTAACGCGATCGAAGCCGCGAAGCGGCAGGCCGGAAGCATGGAAGTCCCGCATCAACGTCAGACGCGCCATTGCAACGATCCCGCCATGCGCCGTCAACTTTCACGCCGTGGGGTTCATTTCGGGTAGATTCTCCGGACTTCACGAGGGAGAAGCACTCTTGCCGAGCTCGTTGCGCCACTCAGCGGTGGCCTGCCTTGCCGTCGTCCTGTCCTGCGCGAGCCATTCGATCGCGCAAACGCCGTCCCGGCCCGAAGTTCTCCTCAAGAAGATGACGCTGGACGAAAAGCTCGGCCAGCTCGTGCAGCGCGCCGGCGGCCGCCAGCGCGCGCTCAATTCCCGCCTCGACGAGGCCGAGCTCGAGCGCGTGCGTGCCGGCGGCGTGGGCTCGTACCTGCACGTCGCGGGCGCCGAACCGCTCGGCCGGCTGCAGAAGGTAGCGGTCGAAGAATCGCGGCTCGGCATCCCGCTGCTGTTCGCCATGGACGTGGTGCATGGCTACCGCACGATTTTCCCGGTCCCGATCGCCCTCGCCTCGACCTGGGCGCCCGAGAGCCAGGAGCGGGCCGCGCGGGTCGCGGCGGAGGAAGCCACTGCCGCCGGGCTGCACTGGACCTTCGCGCCCATGATCGACATCGCGCGTGATCCGCGCTGGGGCCGCATCGTCGAGGGCGCCGGCGAGGATCCGTTTCTCGGCGCGCGCATGGCCGTCGCGCAGGTCAACGGCTACCAGGGCGGCAACACGCTGCGCCCGGGCTCGTTGATGGCCACGGCCAAACACTTCGGCGCGTACGGCGCGGCGACCGGTGGCCGCGACTACGACACCGCCGAGCTCTCCGAGCGCACGCTGCAGGAAGTCTATCTACCGCCGTTCTACGCCGCCGCGCGCGCCGGGTCGGGCTCGTTCATGGTGGCGTTCAACGACATCGCGGGCGTGCCGACCACGGCCAACCGCGAGCTGGTGCGCGGCACGCTGCGCGAGCGCTGGGGCTGGCAGGGTCTGATGGTGTCCGACTGGGGTTCCATCGGCGAGCTTCTCAACCACGGCGTCGCCGCGACCCGTGCCGAGGCCGGCGTGCTCGCGCTCGACGCGTCGGTCGACATGGACATGGTCGGCGCGGTGTACGCGGACGACCTGAAAGAAGCGATCGCGAAGGATCCCGCGCGGCTCAAGCTGCTGGATGAAGCGGTGCTGCGCATCCTGCGCGTGAAGGAGCAGCTCGGCCTGTTCGACAAACCGATGGCGTACCACGACGCCGAGCGCGAGAAGAACACGCTGCTGTCGGCCGAACATCGCGAGGCGGCGCGGGCGATCGCACGCCAGTCGATCGTGCTGCTCAAGAACGAGGGCAGGCTCCTGCCTTTGCGGGCGACGAAGCCGCAGACCATCGCCGTCATCGGCGCGCTCGCGACCGACGGCCGCTCGGCGCTCGGCTCGTGGAAGGCGCAGGGCAAGGAAGAGGAAGTCGTCACCATCCTCAAGGGCATCAGCGCCGCTGCGCCGGCCTCGCTGCGCATCGTGTCCGCGCCCGGCGCCGATCCGCGCAACCTCGACCTGTCCGGCATTCCCGCCGCCGTGAAACTGGTGCGACGCGCGGACGTCACCGTGCTCGTGATCGGCGAGGACTACGACCTCTCGGGCGAAGCGCGCAGCCGTTCGGATCTCGAGTTGCCGCCGAGCCAGCTCGAGCTCGCGCGCCGCGTGCTCGAAACCGGCAAACCCGTGATCTTGGTGCTCGCGAATGGCCGTCCGCTCGCGCTGTCGTGGCTCGCGGAAAAAGCGCCGGCCATTCTCGAAACCTGGATGCTGGGCACCGAGAGCGGCAACGCCGTCACCGATGTGCTGTTCGGCCGGTATTCGCCCGCCGGACGTTTGCCCGCGGCCTTTCCGCGCGTGACCGGTGCGGTGCCGTTCAACTACGCGGCCAACCCGACCGGCCGCCCCGCGGATCCCGATCTCACGAAGGACACGGTGCGATATCACGACCTGCCCATCACGCCGCTGTTTCCCTTCGGCCATGGACTGTCGTACAGCGAATTCCGTTACGGCGATCTCGCGCAGAGCGTGCGGGAGATCGGCCCGGGAGAACGTGTCGACATCTCGATCACCGTGGAAAACACCGGTGGTGTGGCGAGCGACGAGGTGGTGCAGCTGTACTGCCGCGACCCGGTCGCATCGATCGCGCGGCCGCTGCTCGAGCTGCGCGGCTTCAAGCGCGTCGAGCTGGCCGCGGGCACGCGCAAACGCGTCACGTTTTCACTGACGCCCGAGCAGTTCGCATTGTGGAACGCGCGCGGCCAGTGGCAGATCGAAGCCGGGCGCATCGACTTCTGGATCGGCGCATCGGCCGCGGACCTGCGCGCCAAGGGTTCTTTCGAGATAACCAGAACACACACCGGGTCGGCGCCGGCCGCGGCGCTGCCCACGCGTGTGACCGTTTCCAACCACTGAGCCAAACAATTGACGAAGGGGAATTCAATGCGGAATTTTTCAGGCGCCGCCGCGCTGGTGATGATCGCGGGGCTGTGCGTATCGGCCTGCGCGGCCACGCCGCCGGCGGGAATCGAAACGATCGCGGACGCGAAGATCGATCGCTGGGACCCGGCGATGGACGCCATCGTGCCGAAGGACTGGAAGATCGAGAAGCTCGCCTCGGGATTCGGCTGGGCCGAAGGGCCGATCTGGGTGAAAAACGGCGGTTACCTGCTGTTCACCGACGTGCCCGGCAACAAGATGTGGAAGTGGTCGGCGCAGGGCGGGCTCGAGAAATTCCTCGATCCCTCGGGCGCCGCGGCGCCGGACCCGGCCGTGTGGCGCGAGGCCGGCGCGAACGGCATCACGATGTTCGATGCGAACACCATCCTGTACGCGGACACCGGCAACCGCGCCATCCAGACGCTCGACCTCGCCACGATGAAGAAGACCGCCGTGGCCACGCAGTACGACGGCAAGAAGTTCTCGAGCCCGAACGACGTCATCAGGATGAAGAACGGCGTCATGTTCTTCACGGATCCGCCGTACGGCTTCGCGAAGTTCGACGCGGCGCCGCAGAAGGAGCAGCCGTTCAACGGCGTGTACCGGCGGGCGGTGGACGGTTCCGTCACGGTGATCGAGAAGGAACTGTACCGGCCCAACGGCGTGGCGTTGTCACCGGACGAGAGCGTTCTCTACGTGACGCAGTCCGAGCCGACGAAGGCCATCATCATGGCGTATTCGCTCGACCAGGAAGGCAACGTGACCGGCGGGAAACTCTTCCACGACGTGACCGACCTGGTCGGTAACGCGGCGCCGGGACTGCCCGACGGCCTCGCGGTGGCCGCCGATGGCACCCTCTTCACCAGCGGCCCGGGCGGCATCCTGGTGCTGTCGAAGGACGGCAAGCGCCTCGGCCGCATCAGCGACGGCAAACCGACCGCCAACTGCAAGTTCGGCGACGACGGCCGGACGCTGTACCTGACGTCGAAGGACATGCTGGCACGCATCCGGCTCAACGTGAAGGGCGCGGGCTTCTAACTACAGCCGCGTTCGCGGGAGAGTCGCATGGAAATCTGGTACGTATTCGCGTCCATCGTCCTGCTGGTGCTGCTCATCAGCTGGGGCAAGGTGCAGCCGTTCCTGGCTTTTCTCGTAGCCTCGTCGGTGGCCGCCATCCTGCTCGGGCTGCCCGCGGACAAGGTGCCGGGCGTGCTCGAGAAGGGCATCGGCAACCTGCTCGGCGGCTTGCTCGGCATCGTCTGCATCGGCGCGATGTTCGGCAAGCTGGTCGCCAACAGCGGCGCGGCGCAGAAGATCGCCATGGTGCTCATGCGGCTGTTCGGCGAAAAGCACCTCACGTGGGCGCTGATGTTCACGGGGTTCCTGGTCGGCATACCGCTGTTCTACAACGTGGGTTTCGTGCTGCTGGTGCCGCTGGTGTTCTCGATCGTGCAGCAGACGAAGGTGCCGCCCATCTACCTCGGCATCCCGCTGTTCGCCTCGCTTTCGGTGACACACGGATTCCTGCCGCCGCACCCGGCACCCACCGCGATGCTGCCGCTGTTCGGCGCCGACATGGGCACGACGCTGGGTTACGGCATCATCGTTGCGCTGCCCGCGATGATCTGTGCCGGCCCGCTGTACGCACGGCTGTTCCGCAACGTGAAGGCCAACCCGATCACGCTGTTCGTCGCGCCGCTGCGCGACGAGAGCGAATTGCCGAGCGCGTTCAACTGCTTCGCGAGCGCGCTGCTCCCGGTCCTCATCATCGCCTGCTCGATGGCCGTGCCCTACGCGCCGGAAGGCGCGCAGCCCGCGCTCAAGTTCTGGACCAACCCGCTGATCGTGATGTTGCTCGGACTCGCGGTCGCGACGTACACGCTCGGCCTGTCGCGCGGCATGAAGATGCAGCCGTTGATGGACGACTACGGCAACTCGGTGAAGGATATCGCGGTGATCCTGCTGATCATCGCGGGTGCCGGCACGCTCAAGGAGGTCTTCGTCGCCACGGAAGTCGACAAGGACATCTCGGCGCTGCTCACCGGCATCGCGATCAACCCGCTGCTGCTCGGCTGGTTGATCGCCGGCGTGATCCGCGTGTCGCTGGGCTCGGCCACGGTGGCGGGCCTGACGGCCGCTGCGATCATGAAACCCGTCGTCGCAACGTCGGGCGTCGACCCGAACCTCATGGTGCTCGCGATCGGCGCGGGTAGTTTGATGTTCTCGCACGTCAACGATTCGGGTTTCTGGATGGCCAAGGAGTACTTCAACATGTCCATCAAGGAAACCATCAAGAGCTGGACGCTCATGGAGGGCATCGTCGGCGTCGTCGGCATCATCGGGGTGCTGGTCCTCGAGGCCGTGATCACCTGAGACCGGGGTCACATCCGCCGGAGCGCGCGCGGATGTGATTTGCCACGTTGCTATTCGCCCCTACGGGAGCTGCGTGCGCCAGGTCCGCCATTCCCTTCGGGCCTGCACCTGCGTGCGACCTCGCTCACCGACATAACGGCGCGCGAACGCCAAGATCGTGCGATGTCCGAGGCGCCCAAACGCCGTAGAAACATACATCCCCTGCGCGACGCGCTGCTCGCGGGGATCTGCACGTTCGTCACTTCGGCGGTCGGACTCTGCATCGTCTATGTGAAGGCGCGGGACGCGCAGCTCGCGGCCGTGAAGAGCGAGATGCTGCAGCTGGCACGCTCGATGGCCTCGCAGGTCGACGGCGACCTGCACCGGACGATCGTTTCGCAGGAGCAGGCGGGCAGCCCGGCGCATGAAAAACTGCTCGAGCCGCTGGTGCGCATGCACCGCTCCGCGAAGGACGTGTGGTTCGTCTACACGGGCATCCTGCGCGACGGGCGCGTCTACTGGGTGCTCGATACCGCGTATCACTATCGCGTGCCGGGCAACGACCTGCCGCTCGATCCCATCATGAAGATGTACGAGGCGCGTGATGCCGAATACGAACGCGCGTTTCGCCACGGACTGGAATTCACCGACCTCGAGCCGCGTCTCGACGACGGCCATTACTACCTGAGCGCCGCCGTACCGTTTCGCGATCGGTCCGGTGCCGTGGCCGGCATGCTCGGCATCGACATGGTGCTCGATGCGCTCGATGCGCGCATGGTGGTCGTGCAGCGTGCCTTCATCTTTGCGCTGGTGGTGGTATTGCTGCTGTCGATCGGCGCCGGCGCCGTGGCCCATCGGTTGCGCCAGTTCGCCGCCTCGATCATCTACAAGCTGCGCAAGGCGCGCGCCGATGCCGAACGCAACGCGGCCGCCGCCGAGAGCGCGTCGCGCGCGAAGGCGCAGTTCCTCGCGATGATGAGCCACGAGATACGCACGCCGATGAACGGCATCCTCGGCGTCGCGGACCTGCTGCGCACGATGGCGCCGAACCGCGAGCAGAAGCGCCTGCTCGACATCCTGACTTCCAGCGGTGGCTCGCTGCTGCGGATCATCAACGACATCCTCGACTTCTCGAAGATGGAAGCCGACCGTCTCGAACTGCACGCCAGTCCCTTCGAGGTGCGCGCGCTGGTCGACGAACTCGACCACCTGCTCGCGCCCTCGGCGCGCGCGCGGAACGTGAGCTTCGCGATCGAGCTGGACCCGGCCATTCCCGCGGGCGTGAACGGCGACCGGCAGCGCCTCACGCAGGTGCTGCTCAACCTCGGCACGAACGCCGTCAAGTTCACCGACCACGGCGAGATACGGCTGGCGATGCGCGCCCACGCGGCACCCGCCGGCGTCGCGCGCATCGAGTTCTCGATGCGGGACACGGGCATCGGCATGGACGAGGAAGCCCTGTCGAAACTCTTCACGCCGTTCACCCAGTTCGCGGACGGCCAGCAGCGGCGCGGCGGCGGCACCGGCCTCGGCCTGGTGATCGCGCGCAAACTCGTGGGATTGATGGGCGGGGAACTCGATGTCCTGAGCAGCTCCGGCAAGGGCTCGATTTTTTCGTTCACCATCGATCTGCCGGTCGCGCAGGTGGCGGGCGGAACGACGACCGTCAAGTCGCTGCGCGTCGATTCACTGCGCGTGCTGGTCGCCGAGGACAACCTGGTCAACCAGACCGTGGTCGCGGCGATGCTGCGCCAGCTCGGTCACGTCACCACGCTGGTGGCGAACGGGCGCGCGGCGCTCGACGCGCTGGCCGTGGACGAGTTCGACCTGGTGCTGATGGACTGCAACATGCCGGTGATGGACGGACTCGAGGCGACGCGGCGGCTGCGCGCCGGCGGTGCCGGCGTGCGCAACCCGGGCATCCCGGTGATCGCGCTCACCGCGAACGCGATGGACGGCGACCGCGAGCAATGCCTCGCGGCGGGGATGAGCGATTTCCTGTCGAAACCCGTGACACTCGCCGCGTTGCGCGCCGCGATAGACAACAGGTGCCGGGGGAGAGAAGTGGGGATCAGCGACGCAGTAGATCGTCCAGCGCGCGAGGCGGGCTGATCCCCACGTCGTGGGCATAATCGGGATGCTGCTGCTGGAGGCCATTGTTTACTGATGGCCCTGTGGTATATCTGCGCGCACCGACCGGATCAAAAAGATCAAACTACCCCGGCCGGCGACAGGGACAGATCATGGCCGGCTTCCGTTCGTTCTGGGCGCTATGCGCCTGCGCGTTCCTCCTGACCTCCTGCGGAGGCGGGGGCGGTGGAAGCGGAAGCAGCAGTGGGGGTTCGTCCAACGGGCGTGGCGCATTCACGCTCACCGGCAACTCGGCCACTTTCACGGTGTTGCAGGGCTTCGGGCCGCCGCCGGTCCCCCAGACTTTCACCCTGACCGTCACGGGCAAGGACGTAGCCGTTGTCGGCGCCGCCTATCCCGCCGGCCAGACGCCGGCCCCGTGGCTGAACATCGGCCTGTCTGGCGCCGGCCCCTACACGCTGTCCGTAGAGGTCATCAGCGGTGCCGTGGCGCCGGGGAACTATACGACGACCTTCCAGGTGGGCACGGCCGACGCGAAGGGCAACATCCTGCGCACGCAGAATTTCACGGTCAGTTACACACTCGATCCCCCGCTCAGCGTCTCCACCAACACGGTGAACCGGAGTTATGTCTTTGGCGCGGCCAGCCGCGTCGAGGTGGTTCCGATCTCGGTCACGGCGCCGAACCGGCAATGGACCATCACGTCGGATGCGCCATGGCTGACCGTGCCGGCCGCGACGCAGAGCGGTACGAAGCTGGTCGATGCAACGATCGACGTCTCGGCGCTCGCTCCCGGTTTCTACACCGCACGACTCTCGCTGGCGAACACGGCCATTCCGGCCGACGACAACGAGGTGAACGTGACCCTGGTCATCGCGCCCGCGAGTTTCGCGGTTTCGACGCAGTCGTTCCTGTTCGGTGGTGAGGATGGGCGCGCGGCGCGACCCTCCCAGCAGCTGAATTTTTCGCTGGCGACCGGCGACGGCATCCACCCGTTCGACGTCAGCGTGAACACCGATTCGGGCGGGCCCTGGCTCACGCTGGATCGCACGACTGGAACCGTCGGCTCCGCCGGCACTTCGGTGACGGTTGGCGTCGACCGCGGCCAGCTTCCGGGCGGCACATATACCGCCGAGCTGACGGTGAGCACGAACGTCTATGGAACGCCGTTCACCGAAACGATCCCGGTGACGATGAACATCGAGGCGCACCGCATCGTGGTCAGCGCGGCGGGTGTGGCGTTCTCGCGGGTCGCGGGCCGCGACGTGCTCACGCGTCGTCTCGAGGTCCACAGCAACATGGATCCCACGACCACCTGGGCCGCGACGTGGGATGCGCCATGGTTGTCGGTGACGCCGTCCGGCACCGTCGGCGACGATCTCGTGCTCACCGCGACACCCGGCGCGCTCGCGTCCGATACCACGCACTTCGCCACCGTCACCATCAGCTCCTCCAATCCGGGCGTGGAGAACACCGAGACGGTGCGCGTTGGCCTGTATCTCTCCAGTGCGGCACCGGTGGATGAAATGGTGTTGCTGGGGAATCGTTCCGTGGCCGCGAGCCCCGTGGAACCACTGTTCGCGGTGTCCACCGGAACGGACATACAGCTGCGCAATGTCTATACGAATGCGATCGTACGCACGCTGGCCAACGTGGTCGACGAATCCGGACAGATGACCTTTGGAGCGGACGGCCGCTCACTGTTCGTGCACGACATTCCGAACCTGCGGGTGAGGGAACTGGACGTGGCGACGGGCGCGGTGCTGCGCAGTTTCCCCGCGCCGAAGAGGGACTTCTACGACCAACCCGGAACCGGCATCGCCGTGATCCGCCCCGAAGGGCATGCGACACTGGTGGCTCCCAACGTCTACTTCTACGACCTGGACTCCGGCACGGAAGTCGTGATCCCGTCGTACTCCTTCTATGCGTACACCAGCTTCACACCGTCACCGGACCAGTCGCTGCTCACGCACGACGGAGGCGGCGCGTTCCACCTGGAACGTTCGGCGCTGCGCGGCGGCAGCCTGGTCTTCGAGCCCAACTACTTCATTTACCCGCGGGAAACCTACAGTCGCGAGGCGTGCTTCAGCCCGGAAGGCAACGTCATCTACACCGCCTCCTACCGCCAAATCGACGGTCAGGGCGCGATCACGGTCGCGGGCATGGACATCGCAACGCAGGCGATGGTTCGCGAGATGCCGGCCTACTTCTGGGCCACTGCGGTCCAGTGTTCGTGGAACGGACTGATCGTCAGCGGCTACTCGGTCGGCTCGCCTGGCGGCAATCTCTACGACGTGTTGGTGCAAGACGGCCCTTCGGCCACGCAGCTCGCGGAGCGCAATTCCGATCTGAGCCAGGGGCTCTACGGATACCCCAATCGCCAGGTACAGGACCATGGCCTCGCCATTTCGGGTGACGGCACCCGGCTGCTGTCCTCGTATCTGACCGGCGGCTACTTCCCGGTGGGAGTCGCCTTCCAGACGCTGCCCGAACCGCCTTGAAGTAGCTGCTATTTCAGCGCGGCCTCGATCTCCGAGAGCTCGCCCGCCGAGAACTCGAGGTTGTTGAGCGCGCCCACGGCCTCTTCCACGTGCGAGACCTTGCTCGCGCCGATCAGCGAGGACGTCACCACCTTGTTGCGCAGCGTCCAGGCCACGGCCATCTGCGCCAGCGACTGGCGGCGGGCCTTGGCGATGTCGTTGAGCTTGCGCACCTTCGCCACCTTGTCCGGCGTGATCGCATCCGGGTCCAGCGAGGTGTGCTTCGCCGCGCGTGAATCCTCGGGAATGCCGTTGAGGTACTTGTTGGTGAGCAGCCCCTGCGCCAGCGGCGAGAACACGATGCAGCCCATCCTCTGCTTCTCGAGCTCGGCGATGAGACCGTTCTCGATCCAGCGGTTGAACATGTTGTAGCTGGGCTGGTGGATCAGGCACGGCGTGCCGAGGCTCTTCAGGATCGCGGCCGCCTTCGCAGTCTGTTCCGGGTCGTAGCTCGAGATGCCGGCGTACAACGCACGGCCGGAACGCACGATGTAATCGAGCGCGCCCATGGTCTCTTCGAGCGGCGTCTCGGGATCGAAGCGGTGGCTGTAGAAGATGTCGACGTACTTCAGTCCCATGCGCGCCAGCGACTGGTCGCAGCTCGCGACCAGGTACTTGCGCGAACCCCACTCGCCGTACGGGCCCGGCCACATCAGGTAGCCGGCCTTCGACGAGATGATCATCTCGTCGCGGTACGGATGGAAATCCTTGCGCATGAGCGCGCCGAAGGTCTCCTCGGCCGAACCCGGCGACGGGCCGTAGTTGTTAGCCAGGTCGAAGTGGGTGATGCCGAGGTCGAACGCGCGGCGCGCGATGGTGCGCCCGTTCTGGAACACGTCGACGTCGCCGAAGTTGTGCCACAGGCCGAGCGAGATCGCCGGCAGCCGACGCCGCTCGCGCCCACGCGGTTGTAGCGCATCGACTTGTAGCGCGCATCGGACGGCAGGTAATCCACGGTGTTCAGCCCCTTCGTTTGTGGCGGGCGCGTAACATCGCGAAGCCCGCCAACAAAATCAAGACCAGCAGGTCGAGCGCAACCGCCGCCGCCACCGCCACCGCCGCGCGGCGGAACCGCCGGCGGCGGCGGTGTGACGACGGGCGGTGGCAACGTCTCGTTCCTTCGAGCAGGAACATGCCGTTCTCGATGTCGCTCACGAGCAGCGTGCCCGAGGGAAGGAATGGATAGACGCCCCACGCGCCGTCGGTACCGGCCGAATTGGCCGAGGGAGACAGATAGGTGTCGAACGAGCCGATTTCGGTCAACGCGGTCGGCGTCGTCAAATCGAAGATCACGAGACCGCGCTTGTAATGTGAAACGTAGTAGCGGTTGCCGATGCGTGTAGCCGTTGTGATCGGTGGCGGTGAGCGGACCCGTGTAAGAGGTGGTCAACGTCGGCGCGCGTAGATTGCGGATGTCCAGCGTGTAGATGTGGGTGTTGAGCGAGCGCCTGAGCTCGTCGAGCTCGTCGTGCACCACGATGAAGTTGTTGTCCACGGTGGGCCAGCCGGAGTGCACGTAGCTCGCGGTGGGGTATGTGGTGGCCGAGAGGCGCACGGGCGCGCTCTTGTCGGTGACGTCCCAGAGATCGATCGACAGCTCGTTGAAGTCGACCAGCACCTCGCAGGGATTGTGGCCCGCGGCGCACTGCGTGGTGCGGCTGTCGGTGATGATCATCGACGTCGAATCGTGCATGTAGCCCGTGCCGGACGGCGGCGGCGTCACCAGTGTGGGCGAGACCGGATTCGCCAGGCTGTAGATGCGGTACGCGCCGCCCGCCACGTTCGCGCCCGCGATGACGAGGAATGCTTCGCGTCCCGGCAGCGCGACATTGCTCGCGTAGTCCACGTTCGAGACGTACACGGTGTGCGAGCTGCCGAATTCGGCCAGCGTGCCCGCGAGCGTCACGCTGTTGGGCAGATTGGAGAGGTCGATGATCTGCAGCCCGGAGTTCGCCGCCTCGGTGGTGACGTAGGCATACGCGCGATGCGTGCCGGTGTTCGGGTCGCGCACCTGGTACACCTTCACTTCGCGCCACAGCGACGAATTGCCGGCGACATTGCCGACCAGCACGGGCGTGGCGGGTGTGGTCACGTCGTAGACCGCCGTGCCGGTGCGATGGCCCAGCACCGCGTATTCGCGGTTGTCGTCGAGGTCGACGAAGCCCCACATGTTGCTGGCGCTGGTGGGAGCGCCCGGAATTTCCTGCAGCTGGACGTGCGCGACGAAATCGATGTTGTGACAGGGAAACGCGCCCGCGAATCCGCTCGCGCAGGCCGTGGGCACGGCGAGTTTGGGCTGAATGATGCGCGGCAGGGGATGGCCGTTCGCGTCGACGACGGTGAAGCCGTGCGCGATGAAGTTGTTGCGAAATGCGTCCGGCACACCCGAGACGTCGCGTGCGGTTGGTCTCCGCGTCCTGGATCGCGAAATGATCCTCGGCGGAATAGCCGCCCCGCACGCCTTCCTTGCCCAGCAGCAGGTTTTCGACGTCGATGCCCGAGACGTCGTAAGCGCCGGCCGCGAGCTTGATGGCCTCGCCCGGCCCCACCTTCGACAGCGCGTAGAGCAGGGTGCGGCAGGGATGGTGATTCTCGTCGCAGTCACCCGTGTCGACACCTTCGGGCGCGACGAAGCGAGTGCCGACGACGATCGTCGTGGCCCTGGACCAGGGTCGCCGGCAGCAAGGCTGCCAGCAGCAGGAATCCCAATGAGACGTGGCGTATGCGCATAAGACCTCCCTTCGCAGGTTAGTGCCTGCGAGACACGCTTTTGTTTCAGCGCGCGATCAACCAGACACCCACTCCCAGGAACGCCACGCCGGCCAGGCGGACCCAGGTGATCGGATGCTCGGGCAACCCTAACCAGCCGTAGTGGTCGACGACAAGGGCCGTCGCCAGCTGCCCGGCCAGCGCCAGCGCCAGCAGGCTTGCGGTACCCAGTTCAGCGGCAACCACGGTCGAGCTCGCGACGTTGAACGCGCCCAGGATGCCGCCGAACCAGGCCCAGACGGGCACCGCCGCCAGCGTTTCGCGCGCCGGCAGGGGCGTGCGTGTGGCCAGCAGCATCGCGACCAGCGCGGCGGTGCCGACCAGGAAACTGATCAAGCGCGGCGGTATTGGCGCTTTGCAGCACCCGCCGCAGCTGTGAATTCATGCCCATCTGCAAGGTGAGCCCCAGGCCGGCCGCCAGGCCGAGCAAGTAGGCGAGATGGCGCATGGACTAACTACCTTCGCAGGCGCCGGAGCAGCGCGAGCCCCGCCGGAAACCGCGCGAGCGAACAGGACGAGACGCCAGAACAACCGCTTGCCGGCCGGTGCGTTCCGCTGCGGGACCACCGCGAACACCTCGGCCCGCACGTCGTGATGGCGCGCATCGCCGCGGGCGGCTTCGACGGGCAACGGTTGCTCGGTCATGCGCCGCAGCATACAGCGGCGACCTCAGATTGCGGCGGTTTCCATTTCCCAGGTGGTGAGCGGCGCGCCGCGGCGGATCCAGAAGCCGAGTCCCGCGGGCCGGAAATTGCGGCGCAGGCGCGCGCCGTACCAGCCCGCCTCGCGCAGGTTCACGTCGCGGTCGGTGCGCGTGCGGTCGCAGTTCTCGCGCCAGTCGCGCGCCGTGAGCGCGGACAGATACAACACGCCGCGCGTCAGCCGGCCGAGGTTCGCGAGCGCGCGCGCCGCCGTGCGGTCGTCGAGGTATTGCAGGACGTCGTAGCAGACGACGAGGTCGAACGGATCCGCCGCGAAGTCCGCGAGCGATCCGCGCGTCCAGCCGTAACGCTCGCACAGGTACTCGCTGTACTCGAGGCCCGTGTACTCGGCGCGCGGAAACGCGCGCACGAGCGGCGCGCGCAGCAGGCCGATGCCGCAGCCCGCGTCGAGGATGCGGCGCACCGGCAGCCCGATGTGATCGGCATAGGAGGCGATGAGCCGCGCGCGCGCCCGCATCTCGACCTTCGAGATCACCGCGGTGCGTCGCGTCGAAATAGAAGCGGCGGTAGTACTCCTCGTCGAAGCGCGTGTTCATGCGCCGGCGCGCGCCGCTTCGCGCCTGACGGCGCGGCGGATGAACATGCCCGCGACCAGACAGAGCAGCCCGATCGCGCCGGCGATGGTCGACGCCGAGCCAGTTGTCGACGTAGGTGTCGAGCCTTCCCTTGGTCGGCGCCGCGCGCGGATACACCACCGGCACCTCGGCGCCGATCGCGAAACGTTTCGACGTGCTCGTGAGCTGCCCTTCGATGGTGACGATGTCGCCGGACGGTGTGTCTGAACCGTACGCGCGGCCGGTAACGCAATTTGTCTCCATCACGGACCTCGTGGTAACTAACCACCCGTCCGGTGGCCTGCACCGCGCCCTGCCGCAGCTGCAGCGACTGCCACGTGAGATAGACGCCTAACAACAGGCAGACGGCGCCGAGCACGAACAGCAACCGGCCCGCGAGCCCCAGGATCCGGAACGCGAGTTGCAAGCCTATTGCCCTCCGACGGCGGGATACGTAGGCTCGCGAGTCTATTCGATGTGGGGAGCACGATGAGCGAGTCGGAGAAGAAGGGGTCCACATGGCCGTGGATCGCGGTTCCCGTTGCGGCCGTCATCGTGTTCTTCACGTTGCGCGAGTGCCAGCACCGGCTGCCGCCGGCCGACACCGCGCCCGCCACCACCGCGCCGGCGACTCCCGACGCGCCCACCCCCGAGCCGCAACCCGCCGAGCCGGAATCGGCGCCGGCTCCCGCGCCGGCGCCACAATAGATTCCTACTGGTTCGTCAGCTTGAAGGTCACGCGCACCTTGTACCACTGCGCGATCGGCACGCCGTCGCGCGTGGCCGGGATCAGCCGCCAGTTGCGCTTGGCTTCTTCGAGTCGCCGAACGATCCAGTCTCTCGAATCCCGTGCTGCGCACGATGCGCGCGTCGCCGACGCGGCCATTCGGCAGGACGTAGACCTCGACGTCGGCGTTGCCCTCGTTGCCCGCGCGAATCTCGGTCGCCGGATAGGGCGGCTGCGAGAGCGGGTGCCGAGCGTCCATGCGCGGGCCGATGATCCTGGGCTCGACCTGCGGCGTGCCGGATCCTTCAACAGGAGGCAGCGGGTCGGGTTCCACCAGGTCCGCGGATATTCCGGTATCGCTGGTGAAATCCACGTCGACGACGGGCATTGGCAAGGTCACCTGCCGCGGGTTTTCGATCGTCGGCTGAGGAAGCGGCGGTGGCTGGTCCCGGGTCCGCGGCTGATCGATGACGGTTCCCACCAGTACTTCCGGCGGTTTCGGCGGCGGTAATGATCCCCAGGCTGCTCGCGATCATGAAAAACGCCGCGACGTGCATTCCGGCGACGATGCCCATTCGACCTAATCTTCCGGCGATCATGACGGCCTCCATTTCCCGCGTGAATTGCGGTCTTTGGAGGGTCAACGCGGCTATGCGCACGGAAGGGTTTTCGGCAGGGAAAACCCGCGGGCGGACTCACGGAACCGCCTGTACAATCGCGCCCCCTCATGAGCCGCCGCCAGCCAAAAGTCGGGTTCGTCAGCCTCGGGTGCCCGAAAGCGCTCGTGGACTCCGAACGCATCATCACGCAGCTGCGCGCCGAGGGTTACCAGGTCGCCCCTGACTACGACACGGCGGACGTCGTGGTCGTGAACACCTGCGGCTTCATCGATTCCGCGGTCGACGAATCGCTCGATGCGATCGGCGAGGCGCTGGAGCAGAACGGCAAGGTCATCGTCACGGGATGCCTGGGCGCGCGGCCCGAGCGCATCCTCGAGCGGCATCCGAAGGTGCTCAAGGTCACCGGCCCGCACGCTTATGAAGAAGTGGTGGGCGCGGTGCACGAGCACCTGCCGCCCGAAGCACGATCCGTTCCTCGACCTCGTGCCGCCGCAGGGCATCCGTCTCACGCCGCGGCACTACGCGTATCTCAAGATCTCCGAGGGCTGCAACAACAAGTGCAGCTTCTGCATCATCCCGTCGATGCGCGGGTTGTTAGTCAGCCGGCCCATCGACGACGTGTTGCGCGAGGCCGAGAAGCTGGCGCGCGCCGGCGTGCGGGAGCTGCTGGTCATCTCGCAGGACACGTCGGCCTATGGCGTGGACATCCGTTACCGGCCCGCGCAGTGGCGCGGCCAGGAATACGAGACGCGTTTCCTCGATCTCGCGCGCGGCCTCGGCGAGCTCGGCATCTGGGTGCGCATGCATTACGTGTATCCGTACCCGCACGTCGATGACGTGATCCCGCTCATGGCCGAACGCAAGGTGCTGCCGTATCTCGACATCCCGTTCCAGCACGGCAGCCCCACGGTGCTGAAGCGCATGAAACGCCCCGGCCAGGTCGAGAAGACCCTGGCGCGCATCCAGAAATGGCGCGAGGTGTGCCCGGACCTGACCATCCGCTCGACCTTCATCGTCGGGTTCCCCGGCGAGACCGAGGCCGAATTCGAGGAGTTGCTGGCCTGGCTCGACGAGGCGCAACTCGACCGCGTCGGCGCGTTCAAGTATTCGCCGGTCGAGGGAGCGGCCGCGAACGACGTGGCGCCGCACGTGCCGCCGGACGTGCAGGAAGAACGTCTGGCGCGTTTCATGGAGAAGTCCGCGGCCATCAGTTCCGCGAAGCTCGCCGCCAAGGTGGGGCATCGCATGGAGGTGCTGGTGGATGCGATCGAGGGGAACACCGCCATCGCGCGCAGCATGGCCGATGCGCCCGAGATCGACGGCGTGGTGAAGATCGTCAAGGGCGCGAAGCTCAAGGCCGGCGAGTTCGCCGACGTGGAGATCACGGGCTCCAGCGATCACGACCTCGAAGCGAAGCTCACGTAACCCGCAGCCCGCGGCGTATCGTGCGCCGATTCATCCGGGTCTCCACGGCGTAAAGTTGGTCTTGTATTTGGAGGGCCCGGCAACTTCATTTACTATGCACGTACTGGTTCGTTAACACAATCGAGAACAGGGATTTCCGCTTTGATTCCCGCTTCCCAGGCAGATCGCCCACTCGCCGCCGCTCAAGCTCCGGCCGCACAGCGGCGCACGCACGAACGCCTGTGGATACTCGCGTTGCTGACGATCGGCACCTTGATCAACTACCTCGACCGCACGGTGATCAGCGTCGCGGCACCGTTCATGACCAAGGACCTGGACCTCACGCCGATCGCCATGGGCGTGGTGTTTTCGGCGTTTTCCTGGACCTATGCCGCGGCGCAGATTCCCGGCGGGATACTGCTCGACCGCATCGGCGTGCGCCTGACCTACTTCTTCTCGGTGACGATCTGGTCGGCCTTCACGCTGCTTCAAGGTCTCACCATGAACCTCTGGACGCTCATCGCGTGCCGAATGGGCCTTGGCCTGGCGGAGGCGCCCGCGTTTCCCACCAACAGCCGCGTCCTGGCCACGTGGTTTCCGCAGGCCGAGCGGGCGTCCGCGACCGGCGTCTATTCGATCGGCCAGTACTTCGGCCTCGCCTTCCTGAGTCCGGTGCTCTTCTGGATCGCGGATAGTTTCGGGTGGCGTGCGTTGCTGATCATCGTCGGCGCGGTAGGCATCCTGTTCGGAGTCGTGTGGTACGTCTTCTACCGGGATCCGCACGAGAGTCGCGCCAACCAGGCGGAACGCGACTACATAGCCGCGGGCGGCGGCGTGGCGAGTTCCTCCGGCGTGCGATTCGAATGGCGTCACCTCGCATTCCTGCTGCGCAAGCGGCAAATCCTCGGCGCCTCGATCGGACAGTTCGCCAGCAACTCCACCCTCGTGTTCTTCCTCACGTGGTTTCCGACCTATCTCGCAACCGAACGCCAGATGGGCTGGATCAAGGTCGGCTTCTTCACGATCCTGCCGTTCATCGCCGCGTGCGTTGGCGTGATGACCGGCGGCCTGTGTTCCGACTTCCTGCTGCGGCGGACGGGTTCGGCAAACATCGCGCGCAAGTTGCCGATCATCGCCGGCCTCCTGCTCGCCTCGACCATCGTGAGCGCGAATTTTCTCACCCGGGATACACTCGTCATCGCCGTGATGTCGGTGGCGTTCTTCGGCCAGGGCATGTGCAATCTCGGCTGGACGCTGCTCACCGACGTGGCACCCAAGGAGCTCATGGGATTGAGTGCGGGCGTGTTCAATCTGTGCGCGAATGTCGCCGGCATCGTGACGCCACTCGTGGTCGGAGCCGTGGTCTACGCGACGGGCTCGTTCGCGTGGGCGCTCGCATTCATCGCCATCCTGGCTTTGCTCGGCGTCATTTCATATGTCTTCGTGGTCGGTGACGTCCGCCGGGTCGAATACGATGTCGCCTGACCAGGTCAACCGCAGCCTGCAGGCCGGACTCATCGGGTCCGGAATCCAGCATTCTTCCAGTCCGTCGATGCACGTGGACGAAGGCAAAGCACTGGGCCTGCAGATCAGCTACGAGTTGCTGGACTTCGACCTGATGAAAGGTGGCGCGGAGCTGCTGCCCGAGGTGCTG
The DNA here is from genome assembly GCA_963774045.1 of uncultured Pseudomonadota bacterium. GTDB lineage: Bacteria > Pseudomonadota > Gammaproteobacteria > Steroidobacterales > Steroidobacteraceae > CADEED01. Next base: position 187,372 of record CAVZED010000008.1, on the reverse strand, counting down.
GAGCAGGCCGAGAAGCGCGGCTTTTCCGGTCTCAACATCACCTACCCTTCGAAGCAGGCGGTCATCCCGCTGCTCGACGAGCTCGCTCCGGAAGCACGCGCGCTTCACTCGGTGAACACGGTGCTGTTCCGCGATGGCAGACGCATCGGACACAACACGGACTGGTGGGGTTTTGCCGAAAGCTTCAAGCGCGGCATGACCGACGTGAACGCAAACAGGGTGGCGCTCGTGGGCGCCGGCGGCGCGGGCGCGGCGGTCGGCTACGCCATGCTCAAACTCGGGTCGCGGATCTTGACGATCCATGACGTGGACGATGCGCGCGCGACGGCGCTCGTCGAGAGATTGTCGGACCTGTTTCCCGATCGGCAGGTCGAGAAATGTCGTGACCTGTCGCGCACGCTGGCTGATGCGGACGGACTGATTCACGCGACGCCGACCGGCATGCGCAAACATCCGGGCATGCCGGTGCCGGCCGAGTGCCTCCGCCCGCCTTTATGGGTGTCCGAGATCGTCTACGTTCCACTGCTGACCGACTTGCTGGTCACCGCCCGCAAACACGGCTGCCGCACTCTCGATGGCCGCGGCATGGCCGTGTTCCAGGGCGCGATGGCGTTCAAGCTCTTCTTCGAAATGGAGCCCGACATTCAGCGCATGCTGCGCCGGTTCCACTCGAAACTGGCGACCGCCGCGGCGTGAGGCGTCATGCGCATCCTCGTACTCCACGGCATCAACCTCAACATGTTCGGCAAACGCGAAGCCAGCGTTTACGGCACGACGACGCTGGCCGAGATCGATTCTTCCCTGCGCGAGCTCGCCCGGGAACTCGGCGCCGATCTCGAGTGCGTTCAGACGAACAGCGAAGCGGAAATCTGCGAACGCATCCATCGCGTCGTCCATGAAAAGGACTTCGCGGCCGTCATGATCAATGCCGGCGCATGGACGCACTACAGTTATGGCCTGCGGGACGCGCTCGCCATGCTCACGATACCCATCGTCGAAGTGCACATGTCCAACATCCACGCCCGCGAAGCGTTCCGCGCGCAATCGGTCATCGCGCCGATCGCCAGGGGGCAGATCTGCGGATTCGGCCCGGACAGTTACCTGCTCGCGCTGCGGGCGGCCGTTTCGATCGCCCGGAAAGCCCCGGCTCCCTGAGCAGTCCACGTGACATGTACCGTCCGGTACATGTAGCATTCTGTGTACTAACCGGTACGGGAAGACCACAGTGAGCCAGGTGCGAGTCGAGGCGGGAGAGGCGCAGATCGATGGGATGATCGACCGGGCGCGCACGGCGATGCAGGCTGCCGCGGGCTACGATCAAGGCCGCATCGACCGGCTGTGCCAGGCGCTCGGTTGGGCTACGGCGAACGAGAAAACCTTCAACCGGATCGTGGCCATGAGCATCGAGGAGAGCCGTCTCGGCGATCCCGAAGGCCGCAAGTCCAAACGCCTCAAGATTCTCGGCGTCTTGCGCGATGCGCTGCGACAGAAGAGCACTGGAATCATCGAGGAGATCCCGGAACGCGGCATCGTCAAGTATGCGAAACCCGTTGGCGTGATTGCATCGCTGGTCCCGACGACGAACCCCGAGCTCACGCCGCCGTACACCGGCATCTATGCGCTCAAGTGTCTCGACGCGGTGATCTTCTCCCCTCACCCGCGCTCGAAACGGACGACGTTCGAGATGGTGCGCGTGATGCGCGAGGCGCTGCGGCGACAGGGCGCACCCGCGGACCTGTTCCAGTGCATCGAGAACCCGAGCGTCGCGCTCACGCAATACCTGATGGCCAATTGTGATCTCACGCTGGCCACGGGCGGTCAGCCCATGGTGCGGGCCGCTTACAGCTCGGGAAAACCCGCCTACGGTGTCGGCGCCGGCAATTCGACGATGGTGATCGACGAGACCGCCGACATCGACATCGCCGCGCGCAACACGCGGATGTCGAAGACTTCGGACTTCGGCTCCGGCTGTTCTGCCGACGGCAACATTCTCATCGACTCACGCATCTACCAGAAATTCGTCAGCGCACTGGTCGACGAAGGCGGCTATCTCGCGAACACAACGCAAGCGCGCGCGATCGAATCGGTGATGTGGGATGCCGAGGGTCATCGCAGGCCCGAGACGGTTGCCTGCCCGCCGCAAGCGATCGCGCGCGCGGCCGGGTTCGAAATCCCGTCCGATCGCAAGTTCATCATCGTCGAGAACGACAAGATCGGATCCGGGCACAACTACTCGCGCGAGAAGCTCACCACGCTGCTGGCCGTCTATCGCTACGAGGGGTTCGACCAGGCTCTCGACATGGTTCGCGGAATCTACGAGGTGGGCGGCAAGGGTCATTCCTGCGGCATCTACTCTCACGACGACGCACACATAGACCGGCTCGCACGCGTTGCGCCGGTCAGCCGGATGATGGTTCGCCAGCCGCAATCCAAAGCCAACGCGGGTTCGTTCACGAACGGCATGCCGATGACCTCGAGCCTGGGATGCGGCATCTGGGGCGGGAACATCACCAACGAGAACATTCATCTCAAGCATTTCATGCAGACGACCTGGGTCAGCCGTCCCACCCCGGAAGACCGGCCCTCCGACCAGGAGTTGTTCGGCGAGTTCTACGGCACCGAGACGCCGTGATGAAAGACACCGTCGCCAACCACCTGGTGCGCTATCTGGAAGGGCGCGGCGTGCGCCACGTCTTCGGGCTTTGCGGACACACGAACATCGCCGTGTTGTCCGCGATGGCGGGCAGCGGGATCGAATTCATCAACGTGCGGCACGAGCAGGTGGCCGCGCACGCGGCCGACGGCTACGCGCGCGTCACGCGCAAGGCGTCCGTCCTGCTCACGCACCTCGGACCGGGCCTCACGAATGCAGCGACGGGCGTCGCCAATGCCGCGCTCGATTGCATTCCGATGGTGGTGATCGCCGGCGACGTTCCGTCCCACTACTTCGGAAAACACCCGCACCAGGAAGTGAACCTGCATGCGGACGGAGCCCAGTACGAAATCTATCGGCCGTTCGTGAAACGTGCCTGGCGCGTCGATGACCCCGAACTCTTCCCCGAGATCATCGACAAGGCCTTCCTGCTCGCCGAAAGCGGGCAGCCGGGTCCGGTCCTGGTCGACGTCCCGATGGATGTCTTCTCGGCGGAAGTGGATGCAGCATTGTTCACGCGGCTCGAGGCGAACACGCGCGAACTGCGCAAGCCGTCGCTGGACATCGCGACCGCGCGCGAAATCGTGACGAAAATGGCGCAGGCACAGCGGCCCCTGCTCTACGTCGGCGGAGGCATCGTGCTCGCGGATGCCTGCGACGAGCTGCGCGCATTCGTCGACCATCTTGGAATCCCGGTGGCCCACAGCCTCATGGGCAAGGGCGCGTTGCCCGACGATCACCCGCTGGTGCTCGGCATGAGCGGCTTCTGGGGCACCAGGCTCGTGAACGACACCTGCCTGGCCGCGGATTACGTGCTCGGACTGGGCACGCGCTTCAAGGAAGCCGACTGCAGCTCCTGGTATCGCGACTTCACCTTCAACATTCCGCCGACGCGGCTCATCCACATCGACATCGAGCCCGCCGAAATCGGCCGGAACTTCGCGACCGAGCTCGGCGCCGTTGCCGATCTGAAGCTGGCGCTGTCGGTCCTTACGCAAGTGGCGCGCGAGATGTATCCGGCCGGGCGCAAGCCGGGAGGCATCGTCGACAGCATTGCCGACGCACGGCGCAGCTTCGCGTCGAGCAACCGGGCGATGGCGACGTCCGACGCGTTTCCGCTCATGCCCGAGCGGATCCTCGCCGAAGTGCGGGCGCAGTTGCCACGCGACGCCATCATCACCACGGACGTGGGCTGGAACAAGAACGGCGTCGGCCAGCAATTTCCGGTCTACACGCCGGGAAGCGTACTGACGCCAGGGGGATTCGCCACGATGGGCTTCGGCCCGCCGGCGGCCATCGGCGCGAAGATCGCGCGCCCGGATCGCGTCGTGATCTCGCTGGTCGGCGACGGTGGATTCGGGCAGAACCCGGCGGCGCTGGCGACCGCCGTCGAACAGGGCCTCGCCATCATCTGGCTGGTGATGAACAACAACGCGTACGGCACGATCGCCGGCCTGCAAAAAGCCGCCTACGGCCTGACGCACGGCACGTTGTTTCCGGTCGCAAAGACCGGCTGGGATTCGCAGAAGCCCAACTATGCCGAAATTGCGCGCGCGTACGGCTGCGAGGGCGAACGGCTCACATCGGCCGCGGAGCTCGGGCCCGCGTTGCGACGCGCCCTCGCTTCCGGCAGGCCCTACGTTCTCGACGTGCCCATGAAGAACAATCCGACGCCCACGACGGGACACTGGAACATCCTCGACATCTACGCGCCCGACGAAAAGCTCGAGCACGCGGCAACGGACTAGCTGCCATGAGCCGCTTCATCCTCGTCAGCGAAGTCGGTCCGCGCGACGGCCTGCAGAGCATCAAGTCGATCATGCCGCTCGCTGCGAAGCGCGCGTGGATCAGCGCTCTTGCGGCCAGCGGCCTGCGCGAGATCGAGGTCGGCAGTTTCGTTCCCGCGCAGTTGCTGCCGCAACTCGCCGACACGGCCGACGTCGTCGCGCACGCGCTGACGATTCCGGACCTGACGGTCGCCGTGCTCGTGCCCAACCTGCGCGGCGCCGAGGCGGCGATACGATCGGGCGCGCACAAGCTCACCATCCCGTTCTCGGCTTCGGAGACGCACAGTCTCAAGAACGTGAGACGCACTCATGCGCAGATGCTCGAAGAAGTGCGCAACATCGTCGCGCTGCTGCGTTCGCAGCCGGCCGGAAAACGGCCGCGGCTCGAGGGCGGCCTGTCTACCGCGTTCGGCTGCACCTACGAGGGCAAGGTTCCGGCCGACAAGGTCGCCCGGCTCGCCGAACAGCTCTGTGAGGCGGGTTGCGACGAGATCGGCCTCGCCGATTCGGTGGGTTTCGCCAATCCGACGCAGGTGCGCGAGCTGGTCCTGCGCGTTCGCGCCGTCACGGGCAAGGAGAAGTTCGCCGGTCTGCACCTGCACAACACTCGCGGGCTGGGGCTCGCCAACGTCGTCGCGGGACTCGAAGTGGACGTCGATACCTTCGACAGCTCGATGGCCGGGATCGGCGGCTGCCCGTTTGCGCCGGGCGCGACCGGCAACATCGTCACCGAAGACCTGGTCTTCATGCTCGAGGCGATGGGACTCGACACCGGAGTCGATCTCGGCCGGCTGCTGGCGGCGCGCGAGATTCTCGCCGCCGCCGTCCCGCACGAGGAGCTCTATGGGTATGTGCCGGCCGCCGGCCTGCCGCTGGGATCTCCCGCCAATCGACACCGCGAGCGCGCATGAACACGCCGTTCTCCCTTGCTCACCTGACGATGCTCGGCGTGCCGCCGCCGCAACTGGTCGAAACCGCCGCAAGGGCGGGATATCAGTTCGTGAGCCTGCGCCCGATTCCCGTGGGCGCGCCGAACGAACCGCTCTATCCGCTCGGCACCGATCGCGCGCTGCTGGCCCGCACGAAGGCGGCCATGGCCGCCACCGGCGTGGGACTGCTAGACATCGAAGTCGCGCGCATCATCAAGGAAGCGAGGCCCCGCGACTATCTACCGGCCCTGGAGGCCGCCGCCGAGCTCGGCGGCCGTCACGTGCTGAGCAGCGCCTGGTGCGACGACCGGCCTTACATCCTGGCGTTTTTCTGCGAGCTGTGTGATCTCGCGCAGCCGCTCGGACTCACGGTCGATCTCGAATTCGTGACCTGGTCGGGCGTGCGGACGCTCGATGAAGCGGTGGAAGTCGTGAAGGAAGCGCGCCGGCCCAACGCCGGCATCGTGATCGACACGCTGCACTTCGATCGTTGCCACGCGCAGCTCGAGAAGCTGAGCTCGCTGCCGCGCGAGTGGTTTCACTTCGCGCAGATCAGTGACGCGCCGGCGAATTTCTCCACGGAACGCGAAGAATTGATCCGTATCGGACGTGCCGAGCGGCTGTACCTGGGCGAGGGAGGCATCGACGTCGCGTCCATCCTCGGCAGGCTGCCGCCGGTGCCGCTGTCCATCGAGATTCCGAATGCCGCCAAGCTCGCGGCGCTGGGTGCGGAACAGTACGCGCGCCTGTGCATCGAGACCGCGCGCAGCTTCCTGGCGGCGAGCGCGTATCGCCGAACCGGCTAGTCCGCGCGGCTCAACGCGGCTCGAGGTAGCGCAGCACCGCTTCCGTGAAGATCTTCTTGTGCCGCGCTCGCACCGTGGGATCCGACAGGTCGCAGTCGAAGATCTTGCCGAACGTGAACCGGTTCGAAACCCTGAATACGCAGAAAGCGCTGATGAAAAGGTGCAGGTCGACCGCGTTCACGTTGGAACGAAAGACCCCCTGCTTCGCGCCGCGTTCCAGGATTGCATTCAGTACGCGGATGATGGTGGCGCCGCTCTGCTTGATCGAAGGCAGCTTGGCGACGTGACGTCCGCGGTGCACGTTCTCGACCGCCACGAGGCTGATGAAGAAGGGATGAGTTTCGTCGTAGTCGAACGTGATCTCGACGATCTTGCGGATGGCCTCCACGGGTTCGGCATCCTCGATTCCGACCTGGCTGTCGATGGAACGGATCTCCGAGTACGCCTTCTCGAGCACGGCCCGATAGAGCCCTTCCTTGCCCTTGAAGTAGTAATAGATCATCCGTTTTGAGGTCCGCGTACGTTCGGCGATGGCATCGACGCGGGCGCCGCTCAAGCCATTCGTCGCGAACTCTTCGGTCGCAACCGCCAGAATGTCGGCCTTGGTGCGGTCCGCGTCATTTGCAAACGTATCGCCCCCGGTGGTGGCAGGGGCTTTCTTCTTACGACTCGCCATCCGCGGTTCCTCTAGTCTGGCAGCGTCAAATCCGGACGAGACAGTACACCATACAACGGCGGCGGAAAATCGCTCGGCGGTGAAGCTCAAGCTTCGGTGGTCGCCGGATGCAGCGGAGGAATGTCCGTCCCCGGCTTGAGATTCCGGAAACGCGACTGCGCTGCCAGCCGGACCGAGGCGTCGCGCGCACCATACCCGTCGTAGCGATGACGTTGCACGACTTCGAAGAAGAAGCGCTTGGCGAATGCACGCGTATAGAAGTGGTAGTACGTGCCCCCGTCATTCTCGTCGTAGAGGATGTTGAATTCCGCCAGGCGCGCGAGGGTTTCGTGCTCGAGGCCGAAACGTGCGCCGAGGTCGTAATAGTAGTTCTCGGGGATGGGGAGGAACTCCTGCCCGAGCTCGCGCATCCGGGCGGCGGCGGCAAAAATGTCGCGTGTTGCGAAAGAGACCTGCTGGACTCCCGCGCCGCCGTACGAGTGCAGGAACCGATCCACGAGTGTTTGTCCGGATGCCGAACTGTTGAGGAGGATGCGCAGCCGCCGGTCGCTCGACTGGATCGCCTGGCTCTGGACGAGGCCGACCGGATCGGCGATCTCGATCGCACCGCTCTTGTCGACCTGGAACAGCGTCACGTAGTAGAGCAGCCAGGACAACATTTCGTCGTATTGCATGCTCTGGGAGAAGTGATCGATCCGGTCGAGACCCGCGTCGACGCCGGAGGCCGCGGGCGCCAGTTCTTCGAACTCCGTTCGCCAGACGGATGGCGCCTCGGACTCGTCCATGAAATAGAGCAGGCTGCCGCCGACGCCGCGCAGCGCGGGAATCTCGTATTCGCCCGGGCCCACCGGCTGGGAGAAACTCTCGAATCGCAGTCGCCGCGCCCGCTCGAGCGCCGCGGCCGGGTCCGGCACGCGCAGTCCGATCGCGCAGACGGATGCGCCATGCACGGTGTCATAGGAATGAGCGAACCCCTCCGGTTCGCAGTTCACGACGATGTTGATGTCGCCCTGCCGCCAACGCGAGACGGCCTTGCGGACGTGGCGATGGGTCTTCGCAAAACCCAGCGTGTAGAGCATCTGGCCGAGCTGTTCCGCCTCCTCCTTGCTCGCGCAGAACTCGAGGAACTCGACTCCCTTGCTGGCTATGCGCGCGTCGCGCACCTGCCCGACGCGTTCGAGCAGATAGTCCAGGGACCGCATGCCGTCGAGCGCGACTTCCGCGGTCGACCCCGCACGGAACCGGTCGTTGAATATCTCCAGCGACAACACGCCGTCGTAACCGATGCCTTGCAGCGCGCGCACGAACTCGACGACGGGCAGGTCGCCCTGTCCGGGCATGCAGCGAAAATGACGGCTCCACGACAGCGGGTCCATGTCGAGCTTCGGAGCATCGGCGATCTGCACGTGAAAGAGCTGGTCCGCGCGGATCGAAGCCAGGCCGTCGATCGGTTTTCCTGGAGCGAGACAATTGAAGGCGTCGAGCGCGAGCCCCACGGCCGGGTGATCGACCTGCCGCACGATGTCCCAGGCATCGCCCGGATCGCGGATGTGACGGGCCCATGCCAGCGGTTCGAAGGCCACGCGCAGTCGACGCGCGGCCGCCCTTTCTCCCAGCTCACGGAAGTCGTCGACGATCCGGCCGCGATCCGCCAGCGCGTCGGGCGAGACATTGGCACTGACCAGCATGAGGTCGGTGCCGAGCACCTCGAGCACGTCGAACTTGCGCTCGGCACGATCGAAGACCCGCTTGCGCAGGGTCGCCGGCATCCCTTCGAAGTCACGAAACGGCTGGAATGCCACGCACGTGAGGCCGAGGTCGCGCATCATCGCGCCGATCACGTGCATGGGTTCCGGAGAAGCGAGCAGGTCGCTCTCGAAGATCTCGACGTGCTCGAAGCCGGCATCGGCGATCGCACGCAGCTTGGCGCGCAGCGCGCCGTTGACGGAGATCGTCGCGATGCAGTTCAGCAAGTGCGTCGACTCACGGTGAGCTCGACGCCGATGCCGAGCGGGTCGCGAAACAGCAGCTGCTGATCGCCGAGAGAGGGGATCTGCGTCAGCTGGAATTCGATACCACTGCTCCGTAGCCGCTCGATCATCGGCGCGAGGTCGGCGCAGCGGAAGGCCACGTGATCCACGCAGCCTCCCGATGCAATCGTGTCCGGATCGTCTGCCCCTTCCACGAGATGCACGATGGGCTCCGTGCCGGCGTACAACCAGTGACCATGCGAATCGAACGGCGGACGCCAGCCGTCGCGAAGCCCGACGATCTCGCAGTAGAACCGCTTGAGATTCGCGATGTCCCTGGCTGGCGCCCGAATGTTCACATGGTGGATTGCCTGTATGGTCACCGTGTAGCTAGAAGCCCAGTTGCAATCCGAGGTAGTAGTAGCGGCCGAGGATGTCGTAGGTGCCGGGCTGGGTCTGGCCGATGGTGCCGCCGACGATCGGCGGCTCCTCGTCGAGCACGTTGTTGGCGCCGCCGCGGATCAGGATGTCCTCGTTGAATTTGTAGACGAGAGTGACGTCGAACAGGTCGTACGACATCCACGCCGGGTGCCGGGCTCGCCGGCCGCGTGACCGAGGTGATGTCCTTCATGTCGGGCAGATGGCGCCAGCGCACGCCGCCCTCGAAGCTCGGCAGTCGATACGTGAGCGAAGTCAGGGTTTTCCAGTCGGGGACCGGAATTCCTCCGTTCTGCGTGCCATCGATCGTGCCCGCGAACTCCTGCCACGCGGAACCCGCCAGCAACTGCACTTCGTACGAATTCGTGAAGTTCGCGAGGATGTTGAGGTCGAGGCTGCCGGGGCCCGCGGGAATCTTCCAGTCGATCTGTGCGTCGACGCCGCTCGTGCGCAGGCCGCCCAGGTTCAGGTACGGCGCAGCCACCGTGTCGACTCCGCCCGTGGTCGGATTGCGCCGCAGGGCCGCGCAGAAAGTGTTGTTCGCATCGTAGGTCGGGTTGCTGCCGTCGAGGTTGTAGCACTTGTTCAATGCCGTGCCGCCGGCAATCGGCGCGATGACGTTGCTGATGTCGATGTCGTAGTAGTCGACCGAGAGCGACAGGTTCGAAAACAGCGGCATCTCGATCTCGGGCTTGTACACGACGCCAAAGGTGAGCGTGTCGGCTTCCTCCGGAGTCAGGTCCAGGTTGCCGCTGTTGATCGCGCCGATCGCGACGGTGGTGTACTGATACGTATCGACGATCGCTCCCGGGACACCGGTGGCGACGCAGAGGTTGCGCACGGCGGTGCCGTTCGCTCCGGTTCGCGCCGTCGAGCGCACATCGCAGGGATCGCCCTGGCCGGGCGGCGACCCGATCTGCGCCTGCGCACCGACCTGGTTGTAGAGCTCACCGATGTTGGGCGCGCGAATGGCATGCTCGAAGCCGCCGCGCAGCATGAAGCCGGTGAACGGCTCCCACAATCCATCGGCCTTGTACGTCTCGACGCGGCCGGCAGTTTCGTAGTCGGAACTTCTCACGCCCACGTTGAGCTCGAGTCGCCGCGCGAAGGACTTGTCGGCCACCAGCGGCACCAGGAACTCGAGCGCGATCTCCTTGACGGACGTCGAGCCTTCCGCGGGGAAAGTCTGCAGCGTGCCGATGATGTCCTGGTTCTCGCGCGACGGATCCGGGTCGTACTCGAAGTCGTTCTCGCGGCTGTCCAGCGTCAGTGCGAACCGGAAGTCACCCGCCGGCATCGTGAACAGCGCACCGGTCAGGCTCGCCTCGAAGATGGTCTGCGAGAGCTGCGTGTAGTCGTGTGTCTCCGCTTCGAGGTAGGCACGGCACTGGGGAGAGATGTTGGTGGCGTTGCCGAGGCCGAACGGGTTGAAGCCGCCGGCGCAGATCGATGCACCTCCGTCGGCCGCATACAGCAGGTTGCGCATGCGCGAATTCAGGATTGCCTTGTCCTGCGTTTCGACGACGTCGGTGTTGTCGTAAGAACCGTAGATGTCCCAACGCCAGTCCTTGAACGGCAGTTCGCCGCGCAGTCCGAAGATGTACTGCCCGGTCGTGAAATCGGTCGGGAACTCCCGGAAATCCAGGCCCATGAAGCGTTCGTTGAGCGTGAAGTCCGCGCCGGGCGTGGGCCGTGAAGCGAGAATGGTCGCGAGATCCGCCGGAATGAACGGATTGGTGGCGGGCACCGTCGGCACGACGAACAACGTCGGCGACCAGCCAACCTGGCCCGTGGACGTGGTCTTGTTGTAGAGGAACTGGCCGTATGCCGTCGTCGAGTCGGTGATGTTGAAGTCGAACTTGGCGAAGAACGACTTGCGCTTCATCGGGTTGATCACGAACTCCTGAAAGGTCACGGGCTGTCGCACCGTGCCGCCGACGGTGCTGAAGAACTCGGTGGTCGGGCCCTGGTAGTTCCAGGCGCCGATCTGGCCGAACAACGTGCCGTTGTCGTTGAAACCCATGCTGCGCGAATTGAGCACCGACCCCGGGGCGACGCCGTACGCAGCGAACACGTCGTTGACCACCGCTTGCTGCGGCAGGTTGGTCGGTGCCGGCACGTAGGTCCCGGTGCCGATGAACGACGACAACACGCCGAGCTGATAGAAGTCGCGGTCGCTTCCCCAGAGGACGTCGCGATCGGTGTACCCGATCGAGAACAGGACATTGCCGCGGTCCTCGGCGATGTTGAAGCCGGCGGTAATGCCGACATCCGTCGTATTCCCATCGCCCTGCTCACTCATGCCCGCGCGGACGTTGAGCTGGACGCCGTCGAAGCTCGTCAGGCTCTTGAAGTTGACGACGCCGGACATCGCATCGGAGCCGTAGACGGCCGAGGCGCCGCCGGTGATCGTCTCGACTCCGTTCAGGATGAACTGCGGAATCAGATTGACGTCGACGACCGCGTTTGCGTTCGACAAGGGCAGACGCCTGCCATCCAGGAGCACGAGATTTCGTGTCTCGCCGAGACCACGCAGGTTGAGTGACGCGCGTCCCGCGAGCGCCACGGCTCCCACGGTGCTCGACGTCTGGCCCTGCACGAACTGCGGCAACTGGTTGAGCGCCTGCTCGATGTTGACCGTACCGCTCTGCGCGATGGCTTCTTCGCCGTAGGTGACGATCGGACTGGTCGAGGAGAAGTCCGTGCGCGCGATGCGCGAACCGGTGACGAGGATCTCCTCGACCTCGGTGGCTTCCTCTTTCGTTTCGGGGGCAGTCTGGGCGAGAGCTGATGTGCCCGCGATCGAAGCGAACACCCAGGCCGCTTGTGAAGCCATCGGCTTGCGGATAGTCATTAAGTCGTCCCCCAAGTATTGATGTGTCTTTTCGCCCACGGCAGCGGACATCGTTCGTTCTGGCTCATCAAAAACCGCGGCCTGACCGCAGTGTACGAACCAGTACGTGAGTGTCAAGTCTGCAACGGATCGTGAGAGCGCTACCGCGACGAAGTTCGCGGCGTTCATCCGTTGACTTGTACGAACTAGTACGTGTACGGTCCCCGCCCTCTCGGGTTTCGCGCATTCACTGACCTCGGTGGAGAATCCAATGAACAGGAAGCTCATTGACGCGCTGGTCCTCATCGTCATCGTGTGCGGCACCGCGACTGCCGCCTCTCACGACCAGGACCGGGATCAACGGGATCGCCGCGAACGCGCGGCGGATCTGAAGGATTGCTGCACGCCCGGCGACGAAGACTTCCCGAAAGTGGGCGGCAATCTCGGCAATCAGAATTTTTCAGCGCTGCGGCAGATCAACAAGAACCGGATTCGCCGGCTCGGCGCCGCCTGGGTCAACAACATCGAAGGCGGCATCACCACCGGCACCAATCAAAGCACACCGGTGGTGGTCGACGGGACGATCTACATCGAATCGGCATTCGGCAACGTGGTTGCCGTCGATGCAAAGACCGGCGTGACTCGATGGAAATACCTGCAGACGCGCGGCAACCTGACGCGGCGCGGCGTCGCCGTGGGCCGAGGTCTCGTCTTCACGCTGTCGGGCGACAATTTCGTGGTCGCGCTCGACAAGGACACCGGCAGCGTCGTCTGGGAGCGCCAGCACGAGGGCTTCGGCAACGTCGAAAAGGTCGCGCTCGTCTACTACGCCGGCAAGTTGCTGGTCGGGACGAACGACGGCGACCGGAACGCCGCCCTCGCGCTGGATGCGGTGACGGGCGACCTGCTGTGGCACTTCTTTGGCGCGCCCGGACCCGGCGAATTCGGCAACGATACCTGGGAGGGCGACAGCTGGCAGGAAGGCGGCGCCGCGCCCTGGATACATCCGGCCGTCGATCCCGATCTCGGCCTGGTCTACTTCACGTTCGGCAACGTCCGCGCTGGCTCGTCACAGAACGGCTCGACCCGTGGCGGCGACAACCTGTTCGCCAACTCGATCGTCGCGCTCGACGTGAACACGGGCAAATACAAATGGCATTTTCAGTCCGTACACCACGACATCTGGGACATGGACAACGTGATGGCGCCGGTGCTCGTCGACGCGAAGATCCGTGGCCACAACCGCAAACTCGTGGTCTACGGCAGCAAGTCGGGAATGTATTTCATCCTCGATCGCCGCGACGGCAGCGCACCGCTCGGCATCGACGAAGTTCCCGTGCCGCAGGACGCGAGACAGAAAACTTCGCCGACGCAGCCGTTTCCGCGGCAAGGCGGCTGGACCGAAAACTGCGTGGTGGACCAACCGCTCGGCACGTCGGTGCCCGGCGATCCGAACCGCGCGGTGCCTAACTACGAGCGCGGTTGTCTGTACGCGGCGCACTGGGACGTTCCGATCCTGTCGATCCCGGGCCATGGTGGCGGAGCGGACTGGAATCATCATTCCTTCAGCCACAGTACCGGCCTGGTTTACACGGGCTTCGGCTATGTCGCCGCCGCCCACTCGCTCACCGAGTCCAGCAACGGGTTGCGGCCGCCCGGTGAGTACCAGACCGGCGGAATCGTCGCCGTGGATCCGGGCTCCAACCGCGTGCGCTGGAAGAAGCGGATGCCGTATTCGCTGGCGCACGGCAATGGAATCCTGACGACCGCCTCGAACCTCCTGTTCATCGGTCAGCCCGACGGCAATTTCCTCGCGCTCGATGCGCGCGACGGCGATGAGTTGTGGCGCTTCCAGACGGGTGCGGCGATCAGCGCCAGCCCGATCTCCTACGAGATCGATGGCGAGCAGTACATCGCGATCTACGCGGGCGGCACCGGGATCCCGTACGGCAACTCCGCGCCGCGCGGCGACAGGCTCTGGGCTTTCAAGGTGGGCGGAACCTTGCCGCCGGCGGCGACCCCCTCGCCGCCCGTGGTGCGCCGGCCGGTTTCGGGCGGGCCGGTGGAAGGCAGCGTGGTCAACAACACCATCATCCTGGCGCGCACGTACAACGCGGCAACCAACACCGTCGGCGCGACGGAATCGACGGCCGTCGCGGGAATGGCGCCGACTCACCTGCGCGTGCCGGTCGGCACGACGGTGACGTTCAGCAATCCCGCCACCAACGCGAATACCCACTGCGCGACACAGTTCTTCGAAGGGTTGTTCAATTTTCGTCTCGCGCCCGGCGAGTCCGCGACACATACGTTCAACAAGGCGGGCGAGTACTTCTTCAACGACTGCTTCAGCCCGCGACCGACCGGCAAGGTCGAGGTCATTCAATGACGAGTACGTTCCAAAACCATGACGAGGGGAGCCAACATGAGTATCCGCGCAATCAAGCTGCGCCAGCCGATGCGGATCGCCGCGCTCGCGGCATTTGCCGCCATTGCGTCGAGCGCCTCTTCCGGAGATCGCGACGGGGACGACGACCGCGATCGTGATCGCAACGAACACGGCGCGAGCTACGATCCCGCGTACAACGTGTGCCGCGGTACGGATCCGCGTTGCTACCACGATTGGGCGCACGAGGAGCGCATCGGCAACCAGGTGCTCATCTACACGCGCACCGCGGGTCCCCGGCACGCGAATCTCGGTCCGCGCCTGGCCGCCGGCCTCGATCCGCCGCTTGCGGCCGGCAACGTGGTGCAGAATTCCCTGAAGAGCTGGCTCGAACAGGAAGGGATCGAGGTTCACTGGACCGAGGACGTCACGCGCCTCACGAGCCTGCATCGCTACAAGGCGGTCATCTTCGCGAGCACGAGCCGCGACACGTTGTTCGCGCATGGCCGGGCCGTCGATCCTGCGCTGGCACTGAATACGGCCACCAGCGCGCATCTGGACGCCGCGAGAACCGCGCTGCGGCAGTACGTCCGCGCGGGCGGCGGGTTCGTCGCAATCCACAATGCTTTCGGCACGGAGTACAACTGGCCGTGGTACGAAGGCCTGCTCGGTAATGCCAACTACTACGACCACGGCGCGAACCAGGACGGCATGATCAATATCGTGAGCCGTCACGATTCATCGACCGACGGCCTGCCGAAGACCTGGCCGTTCCGCGACGAGTGGTACAACCTCGAGCCGTTTCCGACCCGGGTGAAGTTCCTCGCCACCGTCGACGAGAACACGCTCGCGACGCGACGCGAGATCCACCCCGGTCACGGCGACTTTCATCCGATCGCGTGGTGCCAGTACTACGACGGCGGTCGCTCGTGGGTCACGACGATCGGCCATGACGGCGCCGCATTCACGGATGGCTCGGGCTTCCCGGGTCAACCGCAGTTCAAGCAGCTGATCGTGAACGGAATCAAGTCGGCGATGGGACTCGTGCCCTTTTGCTCGGGCCGCGGTCACGGCCGGGACTGATCGAGTCACACGCGGCGTCGCGCGGAGTCCGCTGGACCTTCCGCCGATGCCGCGTGAGATCAGTCGATTCTCTCGCCACGAGCGGCCGCCTCGCGCCAGGCAATGCGGTCGGCCTGGTAGGAAGCCAGCCACAGGTCACCGGCGACGACAGCAGCGGCCGACACCCCATTGAAATCCGGATCCGGCCCCGCGTAGGCCACCAGGGAGAACTCCATGGAGTGGGGATCGAGTTGTGCAACCGTGTAGCCACGGTGGCAGCGCATTTCATCCGCCTTCCCGTTGATGATCTTGCGGATCCCGCCACACGCGGGCTCGTCGTACTGCATGCCCGCGAGCACCAGTTTGCCGTCGTCCCAGTGGATGTTGTCGGGCATGAAGCCGGGCGCGACGGCGCGCCGCAGCGGCCGCGACGTATCTGCGCGCGAGAAGACGACGACCGATCGCCAGCCGAATGCGATCACGTAGAACTCCTTTCCGTCTCGCGAGGTTTCGAGTCCGTTGTTGCCGGGCAGCTCTGTTCCCGGGAGAAGATGAAAAGAAGCTTCGCCGGGCTTCCACGAGTAGACGCCGCCCGTCGTTTCGCCGCGCCAGAAATCCGTGATCGTTCTGCCCGGATGAGTCAGGACGGTAACCAGAATGGTCCCGTCCGGGAATGTCGCGACGCTGTTGGCCACGAGGCCCGGCGGCATCAGGACACAGCCGCTCCAGGTGAGCCGCGGTTCCGCGTTGCGCGCATCCACCGAAAAGATTTCGACACTTTCGCGCCCACCGTGATTGATGACATGCAGCCTGGATTGCGCTCCACCCAAGTCGCGAATACTCAGGCCCTGAGTGCTGAACGTCGCGCTGTCGGGCGGCGTCTTGCACTGCGGCCAGTCGCCCTTCTCGTGCGCTCCCGGCGCATCGTACGGAAGTTGCCGCATGGAATGACGGGCGGTGTCCACCAGCTTGAGTCCGGCACCGTCGCTGAATCCGCTGTAGATCAGCCAGCGGGTTCCCGGAATTCGAACCACGTCTTCCGGACGCTGCACGCCGCACAGGAATCCGAGATTTCCACGAGGCTCGCAACGATCGGCCGCGGTCCTCTCCGCCGGTGAATCCACGCTCGCGGTCGGCGCCGCCTTCTTCACACCGGAAGTCGCGTCGATGAAATCGAAAGTCGCGGACAGTGCCTGCAGACTGGCGCGGCGAGTGGCGTCCGCGTCCGCACCGGTGAAGCTGTGGTCGACATTCTCGATGACCAGCAATTTCGCCGGGACACCCTTGGCCTGCAACGCTTCGTAAAACGATTTCGACTGAGCGACCGGCACCACTTTGTCGAGCTCGCCATGGATGAGCAGCGCGGGAGGGTCGTCCTGGTCCAGGTGTGACACCGGACTTGCGAGCTCCGCAGCCGGCCTGCAATCCGCCGGCGCGCAACCGAGAAATTTGCCGACGGCGGAACTCGCCGACTGCTCGGCCGGACCCGAGAGCGGTGCGCCGGTGAAATCGAAAATTCCATACCAGGCCACCAGCCCCTGTACGCAGTCCGATTGCGCGCCCGGGGGCGACTGCGGCGGCGCGAGGGATTCGACATTGCAGGAAGTTGCGGCAAGGGCGGCGAGTTGGCCGCCGGCGGAGCCGCCCCAGATGATAGCGCGAGTCGGGTCTATCCCGAATCGGGCGCTCTTCGAGCGCAGCCAGCGGATCGAGGACTTCACGTCCTGGATAGCCGCCGGAAACCGTGCTTCGCCGCTCAACCGGTACTCGATCGAGGCGACGACGTAACCCTTCGAGGCCAACAGTGCCAGCACTCCCGGCCAGTCGCCGAAAGCTCCCGCGTGCCGCGTATGACCGGACTGCCAGCCGCCACCATGGACGTACACCACCAGCGGCAAACCACCCGGGACGCTGACGGAATTTCGCGGCCGGTACAGGTCGAGGCGCAACGGGCGGAAACCCGGTGGCACCGAATAGACCAGGTCCGGCAGTGACTCGACATCGGATCCGAATGCCGCGCTGGGTTGCGGATACCGGTCTTCGAGGACTGGCTTCGCTTCGACTGGAACATCCAGCGCCGGTGCGGCCATCGAGACCGAAGCCGACAGCCACAACGCAGCCAACTTTCTCATCATGTCGGCAACTCCCATGGGCAAGCAGGTCGGTGCGCAGCGGTACCCTCAGTCGCGAGGCACCCTCGGGGTCGGCGCCGGTCCGACGGCGCCCGGCGCATTGACGGTCGAAAAGAAATCCATGCGCGGTTTGTCGAACGAGATCACCTTTGGCTGATCGCCGAATTCGGTCAGCTGCTCGCGCCGCGCGTCGAATCGCGGCATGCGCGCCGCGGGTGTCTGCGGATTGCCACTGCTCGCGAAGGCGACGAGTACATCCGACATCGTGGCGGCGAGCGACCGATCCTGGTCGGTCCACGCACGCGTCGGCCGGATGCGGTTATAGGCATCGAGCGTGAGCAGGAAGAAGGGGATCTCGCTGGAATGATAGGCGCCGGCCAGCCGCGGATTGAGATCGGCAATGGTCACTCCCGGCGCGTAGGAATGTTCATGCGCAAACATGTACAGATAGACGGGCTGCCGGCCCCGGGCCATCTGACCCAACGCCCAGCTGCGCATCGACGTCGCCATCCCGCCGTCGCGCGCCGCCTGCGCACCCACGGCGGAAACATCTGTTCCGGTCGCCGGATACAGGCGCAGGAACTCGCCGCTGCGTTCACCGAAGTACTTCCGGGCTGCCTCGCGGAACTGCGTGAGGTCCTGTGCCGCGCGCAGGTCGTTGGAACTCTCGTCCCGCGTGAAACCCAGCAGCAACGGAACGTCGTTCTGTTCGCCGGCGGCAAACGTCTCGCGCGGTTGCTTCGGCATGAAATGCGAGTCGAGGTTGGGGCGGAAGCGCACCGTGCCAGCGGTGCCGCCAAGCTGGAATTCGGCCTGGACGGCCAGGATCCGGTCCGCCGGGACGTTCCGCAGGGCTTCCAGCGAATCGACTCGCAACGCCTTTTCCAGTTCGAGTCCGCTCGCGTGCGCCTCCGTTTGCGTTGGCAGTTCAACTCCCGAACGCATCCCTCCACCACTCATGCCGACGATGCGGTGGAACAGGCCCCTGGCGGCCGGGCTCGCCTGGAGACTGAACGCCGAGCCCGCACCCGCGGACTGACCCATGACCGTCACGCGCGCTGGATCACCACCGAACCGCTCGATGTTTTTCTGGATCCACCGCAGCGCCGCCAGCTGGTCGAGGTATCCGTAGTTTCCGGAGGCGTGAAATGGCGACTCCGCCGTGAGCCCGGGATGCGACATGAAACCGAACGCCCCGACCCGGTATCCCACGCTCACGTACACGACGCCCTTGCCGGCCAGCAGCTCGCCGGAGTAGTTAGCCATGGCCGCGGAACCGATCGACAGCCCGCCGCCGTAGACCCACAGGATGACCGGCCGGCGTGCTTCCGCCTTCGTGTCCGGCGGAATCCACAGGTTGAGATACAGGCAGTCTTCGCTGGTCGCTTCCTCTCCGAAATAGTGATTGATGTCGTGAGGGCGAAGTATCTGGATGCATTCCGGCGCGAACCGGTCGGCGTTGTAGACGCCCTTCCACGGCCTGACGGGCTGCGGCTCGCGCCAGCGCAAAGCACCCGTCGGAGCCGCGGCGTACGGCACGCCGAAATATCCGCGGACACCGGAATCCAGCAGCTTTCCCGCGACCTTGCCGCTTTCGAGGCTGATCGGGTCGCCGGGGACCGGACGCTCGACGATCTGCGCGCGAGAATCCGCGTACCAGGCGAGGGCCGCCATGACGGCACAAGCGCCGATACGCGATTTGCCGACCCTCATGCCTCCTGCCCTGGCTGCCCGATCACAAAGCGAAGCTCATCCCCAGGTACCACTGGCGCCCCGTCGGATCGTAGAGCGCCGGATCGGTGCTCCACTGCGAGCTCGACACCCTGACCGACAGTTCGTCCGTGAAGTTGGAGACACCGGCGCGGATCGTCACCTTCTCCGTTGGAGAGAAGGTCCCGTACAGGTCAAAGGTGTTGTAGGTCTCGGTGCCCGCTTGCGGTGTAGCCGGCGTGGTGATGGTCGTGACGTCGTCCATGCCTTCGAGGTAGCGCCAGCGCACACCCAGCGTGAACGAGTCGTTCTGGAAGCCGATGTCCGTCATCGATTTCCACCGTGGATGAGAATTGCCAACGGAGATCGTGTGGACGTAGTCCACCGTGGGGTCGCCCACGATCGTTTGAATCTCGAACGAGTCCGTGTAGCTGATGTTCGTCCTCAGGTACAGGTTGCCCGCCGCACTCATGCCCATGCTGTCGAGCGTTGGACTCCAGGAGAAATCCAGGTCGACACCTGCCGTCGAGAGCTTGCCCAGGTTCAGATAGGGCGTTTCGATCAGCTGCAGCAGGCCATTGGAGTCGCGGTTCAGGAGCTGACAGAAGGTGTTCGAATTGTCGAAGCCCGGATTCGAACCATCGAGGTTGTAGCATTTGCTGAGCGTCGTGAGTCCCGGCACGACCGAGATCACCTCGCTGATCTCGATGTTGTAGTAGTCGAGGGAGACCGACATGTTGCTCATCAGCCCCGACTCGGAGTTCGACGTCCACTGAAAGCCGATGTTGTAGGTGTCGGCGGTTTCCGGTTCCAGCCCGGCATTGCCGCTGAGCACACCGGCCGTGGCCGTGGTGGGGAAGACGTATGTATCGATGATGGCGGCCGGGATGCCCTGATCGAGGCAAAGCTGCCGGACACTGGCGCCACTGGCGCCGGAACGGGCGCTGGAACGAACGTCACAGGGATCGCCGATGGCACCCGGAGGTGTTCCGAATGCCACTTGACTGCCCACGGCCGCGGCGAACAGCTCGCCGATGTTCGGGGCGCGAACGGCGCGCTGGTAACCGGTGCGAATCAGCAGTGAGTCGACCGGTCGCCACCTGAGGTCGCCTGCAAAGGCATCCACCGCGCCCGCCGTGCTGTAGTCCGAGAAACGGTACGCGGCGCCCATGGTGAGACTGTTGAGCAGTGGAACTTCGAACTGCACCGCGACTTCGCTGACGTCGATCTTGCCCTCCGCGGGCAACGATGCCAGCACGGCTTCGATGTTCTGCGCCGCCAGGTCGGAGTCGGGGTTGAACTCGTAGGTGTTCTCGCGCCAGCCGCCGAGCACCGCCATCCTCACCTCACCGGCCGGTAGTTTGAAAAGCGCTCCCTGTATGGTGCCCTGGAAGATGCTTTGCTCGAGATACTCGGTGCTGGTGGCCTTGGTGGTCATGTAGGCCAGGCACTGCGGAGAAATATCCGAGCTGTTGACGACACCAAACGGATTGAACCCGCCGGCGCAGATGGAGTTGCCGCCGTCCGCGGCATTCAGCAGCGTCTGCACCCGGTTCTTCAGCACCGCGTGGTGCATGGTCTGATTGTGATCGGTGGTGTCGTAGGAGACGAACAGGTCATAGGACCAGTCGCCCATCGGCAGATCGCCTTTGCCGCCGAAGATGTATTGAGTCGTCGTGTACTGCTCGTCCCAACCCTTGTACGGCACGCCGACGTAGCGGCCATTCCAGGTGAACGGTGCACCCGCCGTCGGGCGTGAGGCGAGCAAGGTTGCCAGGTCATCCGGAATGAAGGGATTCGTGACCGGTATGGTCGTGAGCGTGCCGAACTGGGTGAGGCTGCCGCCGCTCTCCGTGTAGACCTTCGAATCCACGTACATCAATTGACCATAGAGAGTCAGCGCGTCGCCAACCTCGTAGTCGAACTTTGTCAGGAGGGAGTTCCGGTCGGTGGGACTCACGAGCAGGAACTGGGGACCGACGGGCATGCGAACGTTGCCGGCGAGAACCGCGTAGCCATCGGTCGTCGGCCCGCGGTAATTCCTGGCGCCGGTTTGCGTGAACAACGTGCCATCGTCGTTGAATCCCAGGTTCAACGTGTTCGAAACGGGCGTCGCCACTCCATAACCCGCAAACAGGTCGTTGACCGCGGTCGCATTGGGGAGATTGGTCGCCGCGGGCACGAAGGTGCCTTGGCCAATGAAGGACGACGGGGTGACGAATTCGAAGAAGTCCCTCTTGGAGCCATACATGCCTTCGCGGTCGGTGTAGCCGAGCGACAGCAGGATTCGTCCGCGATCACCCGCGAAGGATGAACCCAGCGCGAGGGATGCCGACATCTTTTCCAGGTCGCTGCGGCTGGAATTCCCGTACTGGATGTCCGCCCTCACGCCATCGAAGAAGGGCTCCGACAGGAAATTCACGACACCCGACATGGCATCGGAGCCGTAGACCGCCGATGCGCCACCGGTGATGACGTCGAGCGTGGACACGGACGCTTCCGGAATGGCGTTCGTATCGACGTTGCCGTTGATGTCCGACAACGGCAGCCGGCGCCCGTCGAGCAGAACCAGGTTGCGATTCGAACCGAGACCACGAAGGTTGATCGTTACGCGGCCGCCCGTGCCCTGGCCGCCGCTGAATACTCCCGACTGTGCGTTGAACTGCGGCATCTGGTTCAGGTTCGCGATCAGCGAAACGTCACCCGAACGCGCCAGATCGTCCAGGCCAGCCGAAACGATGGGGCTGGACGAAGTTTGATTCGGACTGCGGATCAGCGACCCGGTGACGATGACTTCCTCGAGTTCCGTCTGTGCCGGATCGGCATCCGCGGCCCATGCGGAGCCCGATGCGCAGACGGAAACGATCACGCCGCCGTAAAGGGCGGCCCTGACCGCTGCGCAAACCGCGTGTGCTGTCAGGTAGCAACGGTCCTGTGACTTCATCATTTTGAATTCCCCCAAACGCCGTGCAGATTTCTCGCGTGCCCGCTTTTGTGCCCGAGCCCGGGCCGTCGCGGTTCTATGTTGTCGACGGCGGCAAGTTATACGTACCAGTTAGTACATGTCAACTTGCGGGGAATTGGTTGCGCGGCTACGGGGTCGGCGCAGATATCGCCGAATCGATCGGAAGTTCGTCAGGGCATGACGGGCCGTCGCCCGAACGCGGCGCGGCTGCCTACCGCGCTGTAGAGCTTCGGCAGGAAAGGCAGCCAGCGCGACAGCCCGTAGATCTTGCGTCCGCGCGCGCTGTTCTTCAGGAAAGCATCTTCGACGAAGCGCACGTCCGTGTAGTAACGCCCGAACTGTTCGCGCAGCTGGCGCTTCGTCAGGTAGTTCGTGTGCGAGGTGAGATAGGCGCGGTTGGCCTCGGCGGTTTCCGCGGCGCTGAGCTTGCGCTGGAATTCATTGCGGACACCGACCAGCGCCCAGGTCTTCAGCCACCAGCGCGAACGCAGCATGGTTCCGAGCGGCACGTGGACGTGCGGCTCGATGGGTGCGTAGCGCGGCGGGAAGATGTGCAGGAACGCGCCGCCGGGCTTCAGCACGCGCTGAATCTCGCGCAGCGTCGTCGGGTAGTCCATGACGTGTTCGAGCACCTGGTCGCTGACCACGACGTCGAAGGTGCAGTCCGCGAACGGCAGGCGGT
This sequence comes from uncultured Pseudomonadota bacterium, assembly GCA_963774045.1. Classification (GTDB taxonomy): domain Bacteria; phylum Pseudomonadota; class Gammaproteobacteria; order Steroidobacterales; family Steroidobacteraceae; genus CADEED01. The sequence goes on along the minus strand of CAVZED010000008.1, from coordinate 164,346 downwards.
ACGGCTCGAGATCGATCTCCCTCAGCACGCCCTGCGCAACGAGTCCGTTGTCGGCATTCTCATGTGCGTCCCGCAGTCCGAGGCCGCAGCCGTGGAAGTCGTAGCCCTTGCTGCGCGCGGCCTGAACCATCAACCCGGCGCCGCAACCGAGATCGAGCACCTTCGTGTCGACACCGACGGGCACGCCTGCGCTGCGCAGCATGTTGATGAAGAAATCGGCCCGAGTTGCCTTGTCCACGACGCCTCCCCGCTGGGCATGGTCCGTGAAGTTAGCCAAGCGTGGGCCGGAGGAATATGGAGTCCGAAGCGAACCCGACGCCGGACGCGTCCGACAGTGACGCCGGGAACGAGGAGATCAGGCTGCCGCTTCAGCGCGCAGCTCGGGCCGGGTTGCCTTGCAGCGTTCCACGCGTGCGACGACGTCCGCGCGCCGGCCGCCCGCCAGCGGCAGCCGCGGCATGCGTACGCGCTCCGAGCCGCGTCCCATGAGCTGTTCGGCGAGCTTGATCGATTGAACGAGATCATGATCCGCATCGAGGTGCAGCAGCGGCATGAACCAGCGGTAGATCCGGCGCGCCTCCAGCCAGTCACCGCGGCGGGCGGCCGCGACCATCGCCACGGATTCGCGCGGGAATGCGCTGGTGAGCCCGGAAACCCAGCCCGCGGCACCGAGCATCAGCCCCTCGAGCGCCACGTCGTCGAGCCCGGCCATGACGACGAAGCGCTCGCCGAAGCGGTTGATGATGTCGGTGACGCGGCGCGGATCGGGCGCACTTTCCTTGATCGCCACGATGTTCGGAATGGCCGCGAGCTTCTCGAGGGCCTCGAGCTCGATCGACACCCGGTACGCAGGCGGATTGTTGTAGAGCATGATCGGCAGCGAAGTCGCTGCCGCGATCGCCTGGAAGTGCGCGCACAGCTCCTCGAGGGTCGGGACGTAAACCATCGCGGGCAGCGCCATGAATCCGTCGACACCAATTCTCTCGGCGTCGCGTACGAATTCGACCGCGCGCTCCGTCGTGAGCTCGGAGACTCCCGCGACGAGCGGCACGCGTCCACCGACCACGTCGACCGCGGTACGCAGCACCAGCCTCTTCTCCTCGGGCTTGAGCGAGTTGTTCTCACCGACGGTTCCGAGCAGCACGAGTCCGTCGACCCCGTCCGCGACCAGCGCCGTGAGCGTCTTGCGACAACCCGCGACGTCGAGCGCGAAGTCGGAGGTGAATTGCGTGGTTGCGGCCGGATACACACCCTGCCAGAGACTCTTCGCCAAGGCTTTCTCCTTCAGAAGCGCGCGCGCAGGCCCATGAAATAACGGCGGCCCAATACGTCGTACATCGTCACATCGGTGTTCGCATCGCCGCCCCAGCTCGACGTCAGCAGCGGCGGATCCTGGTCGAAAGCGTTGTCGACGCCGCCGAACACTTCGAAGGTGTCGTTGAAGTTGAACGACGCCGTGAAATCGACGTAGGTCACGTCGTCCGCGACCACCGGCGTATTCGACTGCACCAGGGCCGGCAGCGGCTCGAGCCCGTCGATGTAACGCGCCTGCAGGCGCAGCGTGAGCGGTCCACTCTTGAACGAGGTGAGGAACTGCGCCTTGAAGTCGGGTGAGCCGCCCTGGCCCTGCGAGGTGCACGAGCCGAAGAACCCGGCGCAATCGATGACCGCGGCACCGATGATCTGGCTCTCGCGCTTGAACAGCCAGCCCGACTGCAGCATGAGCCCCAGCTCCGCGCCGCCTTCGCCGATGGCCACCGCTTCCGGCAGGTTGAAGGTGTAGTCGACGGCGAGATCGATGCCCGAAACCGACAGCGATCCGATGTTGCTGTTGCTGGCGCGGACCTCGAAAACCTGGCCGCTTCCTGCCAGTCGCGTGATCGCGCGGCAGGGTTCGCTGTTCGCGTCGAGCAGCGTGTAGCAGACATCGAGCGTGGTCTGGGCGTTCATCGTCGAGACCGCGTCGTCGACGTCGATCTCGTAGTAATCGACCGCCAGATTGAAGCGCTCGAGGAAAGGCAGGCGCAGTACGGTGCCGACGGTCATGGTCTCGGAGGTTTCCTCGCGCAACGCGGGGTTGCCGCCGGAAACCTGGCTGAATCCGAGCGCGGCCTGCACGAAGGTGTCGCGCTCGGCGGCCGGCACACCCTGGGTCACGCAGAAATCCCGGACCGCCTGGCTCGGATTGCGGATCGCCGCGCACGGATCGTTGCCGGGAGAGAAACCCGTGGCGATCGGCGCGAACAATTCGTTGATTCCCGGCGCGCGGATGGCGACGTTGTACGCGCCGCGGAAACGCAGCCAGTCCGTCGGACCCCACTCGAGGCCGACGCGCCAGGTATTCGCGCCGCCAAAATTCGAGTAGTCCGAATAACGCGCCGCGCCCTCGAGCGCGAGCACGCGCGCGCCCGGCTTGTCGCTCAGGATGGGAACCCGGACTTCGGCGAACACCTCGGACACGTCGTAGCCGCCGGCGGTGATGCCGCGCGACGCCGATCCATATTCACGCGCGAGATCGGTGGCACCCGGCATGTATTCATATTTATCGTCGCGATACTCCACGCCGATGGCCGCGGAGATCGCGCCGCCGGGCAGATCGAGGAATTCGCCCGCCAGCGACGCACCCGCAACCGAACGCTCGAACTCGTCGGAGGAGGAACGAGCCGGCGAAATGAATGCCGCCGCGGCGGGCGAAATGGAAGCGAGCCCGAAAGGATTGACCGGCACGCAGCCCGGGAACTGCGTCACGCAAACAACCTGTCCCGAGATCGTGGTCGAGTTAAGCCCCAGCTGCAGGCGCGCCGGGGACATCGTGTTGCGCACGTTTTCGTCGGTGCGCGAGCGCTGGTACTGGCCGAAGACGTCCCATTGCCAATTGTGCTCGCCGACTGCGAAATCACCGCGCAGGCCGAACGTGCTGCCGAGCGTCGCGCGTTCGAAGGCGAAGTTGCGCAGGCCCAGCTCGTCGACGCGGCGCGAGATGCCGCCGGAGATGCGTGCATTGCCGGTGCCCATGGGATCGAAGATCTGCGGGTTGTTCACGAACAGCGCGCGCACGTCCGGCGTGAGCACCGGGTTCGTGGCATAGCTGAGAACCTCGAAGTAGGAGTTGGTGCCCGTCACGATGGCCAGCGAGTCCGCGGCCTGCTGGAACTCGTTCTTGGCGAGCGCGTAGTGCAGGTCGACATAGGTCTCGATGTTGTCGGTGATGTCGTAGTGCCCGAGCCCCGAGAACTGCCAGCGCTCGAGCGGGCGCAGCAGATAGTTGCCCGCCGCGTAGTTGTAGAGAGTTTCAGGGTCGCAATGACGCATCACGCTGCCGTTCGCAGCGAAGCGGATCGAGTTCACCGGTGTCGTGCAACCTTCCGGCCCGACCGGCAGCACGCCCGGCCCCTGCCCGACGTCGAGTGTCGCGATCTGCGCGGCGCTCAGGCTCACGCGTCCGCCCGGGATGTTGCCGGACCCGCTGGGCCCGAGCGTCGCGTTGAGCGGGACGCGGGAAAATCCGCGGTTCTCCATCATCACGGGATCGCGCGTGGCGCGCGACACGTACATCGTGATGTTGCCGCGATCCTCGCCGAGATTCGTGCCGAACAACATCTGATAGTCGTTCGATTTGCCGTCGCTCTGCGCCGTGCGGCCGAACAGCGTGGAAACTTCGAAGCCCTCGAAGTCGTCGCGCAGCACGAAGTTGACCGCGCCGGTGATCGCGTCCGAACCATAGACGGCGGATGCGCCGCCGGTGATGACGTCGATGCGCTTCACGAGCGCGTTGGGAATCGTCGCCAGATCGGTGCTGCCTGCGCCATTGGCGGGAATGAAGCGCCGTCCGTTCACGAGCGTCAGCGTGCGCGTGGCACCGAGCCCGCGCAGGTTGGCGGTGAGCACGCCCGAGCCACCCGCGGAGTTCACGCTCGAGTTGTTGCCGGCCGAAAGCTGTGGCAGCTCGTTGAGCACGGACTCGACGGTCGTATCGCCGGAGAGCTTTACCGCTTCGTCCGTGATGACCGTGGTGGGACTCGGCGCGCTCAAGTCGCTGCGCACGAGGCGTGACCCGGTCACGAGCACTTCTTCGAGCTCCTGGCGCGGTTCCTGTGCGAACGCACCGGCCGCCGCGCCGAGCAGCACCGCCACCCTGAGCCTGCGCGACGTACAGAACTTCTGACTGAACATACCTACTCCCCGTTTTCGTCGGCTTTTTTGCCGCTTCAGGATTCAATATAATATATTCTCTGCTATATAGTACAGCAGCCGCAACCCGGCGCACCGGGAACGCGGGGGATTCAGGGAGCGAAGGCGACGAACAGCAGGCAGGTCGCCACGGGCGCGGTGACCGCCATGATCGCGCCCCAGATGAGCAGGCCGCGGTAGACCGCGTCGCGCTCGGGCGGGGGTGTGTTGGCTACGACCAGCGCGCCGGCCGTCGAAAACGGACACGCGTCGACCACCGTGGCGGAGATCGCGAGCGCCGCCACGAAGCCGGCGGCGTTCACGTCACCCTGCGCGATGAACGGCATCGCGAGGACCATCAGGGCGCCGAGGATTCCGGCGCTCGACGCGAATGCCGACGTGATCGCACCCACCGCGCAGATGAGCAACGCCGCGGCGAGAGGCGAGCCGAGGCTTGCGATCGCTCCGCCGATGGCATCGACGGTGCCGAATCTCTGCAGGGCGGCGACGTATGTGACGATTCCGCAGACGAGCAGCACCACGCTCCACGCGATGTCTCGCTCCGCGCCACGGCTGCCGCGCGGAAACGCGAGATGCAGCGTCACCGCGGCCAGCAGCGCGGGAATGCCGATGTTGAGGTCGAACGCCAATGCGGCGACGGCGACTGCGATCAGTGCCACGAGCGTCGCGCCGCGCTCGAGTCCGGGCCTCGCGTCTGCGGCTGCCGCGGTCGCGTCCGCCGCGGCCGGTGCCGCGCGCGCCAGCCGCGCTCCACCGAACACGAAATAGACGACGACCCCGAGCACGACGTTGTAGCCCAGGTTCGCGAAGAACAGCGTGGCGACCGGCACCTCGACGTTCGCGCGCGCCATGGCCTCGTAGACGATGGCGCCGAGCACGTTGAGCGGCGAGAAATTTCCACAGGCGGCGCCGTGCAGGACCATCAGCGCGATCATGCGGCGGTCGACGTCGTATTTCGCCGCGAGGCCGAGCGCGACCGGCGCGAGCAACGCGACGCCGGCCGAGCCGAGCGCACCCGCGGTCGTCGGCAGCGCGGCGACTCCGAACACGATCCAGGGCAGCAGCGCCCGGCGCCCGCCCACCAGCCGCGCGGCGCCGTTCACGATCCACTCGATCGTCCCGTTGCGGGCCGCCAGCGCAAATAGATAGGTGACCGCGACCAGCAGGACCAGCAGGTCGACGGGAAAACCGCTGTAGAGCTGGCGAACGGGCTCATCGGCGAACGCGGCGCCGACGATGAAGGTCATCGCGAGCGCCAGTGCGCCGAGATTGACGGGCCGCAGGGTGCCGACGACGAAGATCAGTACGAGCCCGAGAACACCGGCGAGGTGAACCGACAAGGGCTCCTGCTCCGCCTCAGGTGCGCCGCGATGCCGGGGTGCGCATGGGCGGAGCGGTGAGGACCGAGCTTCCTTCGGCCAGCTCGATGGGCCGATGGTCCGGCGGCAATTGCAGGCGCTGGAACAGGATCGGCCGGTCACCGATCGAGAAGTCGCTCACGTCCCAGACGGTGCCGACCGTTCCCGCGTCGAGCTTGAGGCGTTTGCACGCGACCGCGGACAGGGCGCGGGCGCCGATGCGATGCTCGACCCGCAGCGTGGGCAGGTTGAACCGGTCGGCCATCACGCGATGCGTCGACGAGCCATGCAACTCCTCGAGCGGGGTATCGAGCAGGATCTTGCCGTGGTCATACGAGAAATAGACGCTCGTGAAGGCCGGCGGATCGTGCTCGATCCACAACAGGCGATCGAGCCGTACGCAGCGTTCGACGGCGAGCAGGGTCTTCCAGGGTCCGCGCGAGTGGTCTTCCTCGACCGCGAGCACGCGCACGAAGGGCATCTGCGGCTCGCCGGTTTTCGGATGCTTGAAGCGGAAGACGAAGGCCTCCGATGCCTGCGATTTGCGGTCCGCCACGAAGGTACCGGTGCGCCGATTGCGCACCACGAGCCCCGTGGCGACCAGACGGCTCATGGCCTTTTGCACGGTGCCGAGACTCACGGGCAGATGGGCGCACAGTTCCGCCTCGGCCGGCAACCGCTGGCCAGGCTTGAAATCTCCGCGCCGGATGGCCTCAGTGAACACCGCGAACACCTGCAGGTACTTGGGGTCATTGCCGCCGCGCGTTTCGCGCGCCAATGCGGCTCCGAGTTTTTCCAATGCGACTTCTCTCATGGACGAAGAATATCGGGCGCGAATCGGCTGGCATAGTTTTCGATTTGGTACTGTATAGTATTGAGCATGCGAATTCGACTGCTGGGCACCGGCACTCCTACGCCTTCACTCAAACGCATGAGCGCGGGATATCTCGTCGAAACCGGCGCGCGCAAGGTGCTGTTCGATTTCGGGCCGGGCGCCTATCACCGCCTGCTCGAGCTGGGCGTGTGCCCGACCGGGATCACGGACGTGTTCTTCACGCATCTGCACTACGACCATTGTCTCGACTACATCCGCCTGCTGATGACGCGCTGGGACCAGGGCGCCGGCCGGATTCCCGAGCTCAACGTCCATGGCCCGCGGCACATCGCGCGCATGACCGCGCTGGTCGTCGGCGAGGATGGGATATTCGGTCCCGACCTCGAGGCGCGCACGCAGCTGCCCATGAGCCAGGACGTGTTCGTCGCGCGCGGCGGAACACTGCCGCGGCTTCCGCCCAGACCGGTCGTGCGGGAGATCGAAAGCGGCGACGCCATCGATTGCGGTGAGTTCACCGTGCACGCCCGCGCGGTCCTGCACGCGCAACCCATCCTCGAATGCTTCGGCTTCCGGATGGAGGCCGATGGCGCAAGTTTCGCCTATTCCGGCGACGCGGGTCCCTGCAAGGCGATGCAGGAGCTGGCCACCGATTGCGACGTGCTCGTCCACATGTGCCACTTCATCAGCGGCACCGCGCTCAGCCCCGCGATGGACAAACACAACATGGGGCACCTCGAGCTCGCGCGTCTCGGCGCCGCCGCCAACGTGCGCAATCTCGTCGTGAGCCACGTCACCGAACAGATGGATGTTCCCGGCATCCGCGAACGACTGATACGTGAAATGTCCGCGCTGTACGCGGGCAACCTGTTTTTCGGAGAAGACCTGATGGAAATCCCGGTGGGTCCGCCCGTGCCCGCCAAACTCGACTGAACCGGCGGCTGCCGGTCTGACGGGCGGCGCGAAAACTCAGTTGTGCGAAGGGCCCGGTTTGCCCGGGTCGGACGGGCCGGAATCGTCGTCGCCGGGCTTGAGATCCGGATAGTCCCGCGCCACGCGGTCGACGATTTCCACGTCGTAAGCGTTGATCACCCTCGCGACGCCACGCTTGTAGCCGGCGAATTCCTCCGCCGAGATTTCCGCTTCGACCGGCGCCAGTGACGAGATCAGCTGGTCAACGTGTGCATTGACCAGCGCGACGATCCGTTCGGCCAGCTTGCGTTCCATCAGGTGCGTCCCCTTTTGCCAGGAAATGAGGAACGACCCTGCGGGCCTGTCCCCTCATCAATCACTCGACGGTGACGCTCTTCGCGAGGTTGCGCGGCTGGTCGACGTCCGTGCCCTTGAGGATGGCCACGTGGTACGCGAGCAGCTGCAGCGGGATCGTGTAGACCGCCGGCGCCTGGAAGTAGCTCACGTGCTTCGGCATCTGGATGACGGTGACGCCGTCGCTCGGCGTGATGCCCGATTCCGGATCCGCGAACACGATCAGCTCGCCGCCGCGCGCGCGCACTTCCATGAGGTTGCTCTTGAGCTTCTCGAGCAGGTCGTTGTTCGGCGCGACGGTGATGACGGGCATGTCCGCATCCACCAGCGCGAGCGGGCCGTGCTTGAGCTCGCCGGCCGGCATAGGCCTCGGCGTGGATGTACGAGATTTCCTTGAGCTTGAGCGCGCCTTCCATCGCGATGGGATGACAGCGCGCCGCGGCCGAGGAACAGCGCGTGATGCTTGTCGGCGAAGCGCTTCGCGAGCTCGTCGATCACCGGATCGAGCGCCAGCGTCTTCTCGATGAGCGACGGCATCTCGATCAGCCGCTGCACGAGGCTGCGCTCGCGCTCCGCGTCGGCGGTGCGGTGCTTCGCGAGCGCGATCACGAGCATGCTGAGCGCGGCGAGCTGCGTGGTGAACGCCTTGGTCGAGGCCACGCCGATCTCCGGGCCCGCGCGCGTGAGCATCACGAGCTCGGATTCGCGCACCAGCGAGCTTTCGGGCACGTTGCAGATGGCGAGCGACGACAGATAGCCGGCCTGCTTCGCGAGGCGCAGCGCGGCGAGCGTGTCGGCCGTCTCGCCCGACTGCGAGATCGTGACGAACAGCGAATTCTTCGGCACCACCGGATTGCGATAGCGGTATTCGCTCGCGATCTCGACCGTGCACGGCAGCTTGCAGATCTGCTCGATGAAATAGCGCGCGACGACGCCCGCGTGGATAGCTCGTGCCGCAGGCGACGATGTGCACGTGCTCGGTGCGTCTTGAAGACCTCGGTGGCGGCCGGCCCGAACGCCGCTTCGAGCAACCGGCCGTTCGCGACGCGCTCCGGCAGCGTGTCGGCGACGGCGCGCGGCTGCTCGTGGATTTCCTTGAGCATGAAGTGGCGGTACTGGCCCTTCTCCGCCGCATCGGCGGACAGCTCGCTCTCGCGGACCGGGCGCTCGACCGTGGTCGCCGTCCTTGTCGAGAACCTTGATGGACGTGCGGCGGATGTCCGCGACGTCGCCTTCTTCGAGGAACATGAAGCGGCGCGTGACGGGCAGCAGCGCGGCGACGTCCGAGGCGACGAAGTTCTCGTCGACGCCGAGGCCGATGACGACCGGGCAGCCTTCGCGCGCCAGGATGATGCGCTCCGGATCGTGCTCGCTGACGACCGCGAGCGCGTAGGCGCCTTCGAGCTCGGCGACCGTGGCGCGCACGGCCTTGAACAGGTCCTTCTGCGACTTGCAGGTGATGGTGCATGCGATGCGCGATCACTTCGGTGTCGGTCTCGGAGGTGAACGTGTAGCCCAGCTTCTTCAGCTCTTCGCGCAGCTCTTCGTGGTTCTCGATGATGCCGTTGTGGACGATGGCGAGGCCGTCGTGCGAGATGTGCGGATGCGCGTTGCGCTCGGACGGCACGCCGTGCGTCGCCCAGCGCGTGTGCGCGATGCCGAGCTGGCCGTGGGTCGGATCCGCGTCGATCGCGTCCTGCAGCATCTTCACCTTGCCGACGGTGCGCAGGCGCTTGAGTTTGGCGGTGCCGTTCAGTACGGCGATGCCGGCGGAGTCGTAGCCGCGGTATTCGAGCCGGCGCAGTCCCTCCATCAGGATGGGGACGACGTTGCGCTCAGCGATCGCTCCGACGATTCCGCACATTTAACAGTGTCCAGGACGAGGGGGGCGCGTAGTGTGCCTGAGCGGCGGGCGGGATCGAAGCGGCCAACCCCTTCCCGGGCACACATCTGGTACTCCGCTCACATCGGCGCGCGCCTGGGGACTTTACGTATTGGGAATCAATACCTTACGGCGGCCAAAACCGGTCAGAACGCGTACAAGACCGCCGCCGCGAGCAGGCACAGGGTGGCGATGAGGCTGCCGGCGCGCGGGATGCCGAACCAGTAGCGCAGGCCGATGAGCGTGATCACGCAGGCTGACACCGGCCAGCGCGAAAAGGGCGCCGGGCGGGAACGCGAAGATCCGGAAGCAGGCCGCGACGATGAAGCACGCCGCGCCGAGCATCATCGCGGCCAGGCTGTGCGTGAGGTTGAAGCTGATCCATGCCTGCCACATGGTCGTCGCACCGCGGCTCAGGCGCAGCTGTGGAGGCCTGCATCGCGGCGACCACGGCCGGGTCATCGGGCGCGAGCCGGCGTGGATTGCGTTCGTCGAGCAGCGTGAACACGGCGTGCAGGAGGCCCAGCACCGAGTAGATGAGCCCGGCGATGCCGAGCAGCGCGCCCACCATCATGGAACGTTCGGATCGACGTGGGCGCGAAACGCCGGGCGCACCGACAACCTCTGGTAGTAGCCGTGCACGGCGTCGAGGTGGGGACGCTCGATCGGGCTCAGCAGCCAGCGGTGGGTAGATAGTCCGAGAACCACGTCCGCGAGCGTGAAGTATTCGCCCGCGACGAACTGGCCGCCGTGCGCGAAATGCGCGTCGAGGATGCGCATCTTGTCGTTCCAGCTCTCGACGCTCGCGGCAATCGCGGCGGCGTCGGTGTGCGCGGGACTCTTGCGCACCAGCGCGAGGAACGAATAGCGCCAGGCGCTGTTCAGCTCGGTGGCCTGCCAGTCCATCCACTGTTCGACCACTGCCCGCGCCTGCGGGTCTTCCGGCAGCAGCGTGCGATGCGGCTGGCGCGCGGCGAGATAGCGGCAGATGCTGTTCGATTCCCAGATGACGAAGTCGCCGTCCTGCAGCACCGGCACCATCGCGTTCGGGTTTTTCGCCAGCAGCTGCGGATCGGATTCGAGGCTCTCGAAGTGCAGGTCGAGCTCGGCGCAGGTCCATAACACCTTGCGCACGTTGATCGACGAACCCCGGCCGAGCACCTTCAGGGACATGCGCTACGGTTTCCGGTCGACGCTCTTGATCATTCCGTCGACGATGGTCACCACCATCGGCGCCGCCTGGGTGCCGCGGTCATAGGTCCAGATTTCGACCGTGGTCTCGCCCACCTTCATCATGAGGCCGGTATTGCGATTGCGGACCAGCACGTCTTCGGTGGTGCTCTCGCGAGATGTGGGCTCGCCGCACTTCGAGGTGAACTCCGCGAGCGGCATGCTGCTGTTCACGACCCACTTCCCGCAGCGGAAGCTTTCATCGGCATGGGCCGACGCGGCGATGCCCAGTGCGAGGGCCATGACGACGATGCGGGTTTTCACGCCGGAATGTTAGCACCCGGGCTCCCTTGCGGACCGGGTCGCCTCAGCGCAAATGGCCGCACCACTGGTCCTCGCAGGGAAGGCCGTCCTGGTCGCCATCCATCGTCGCGCCGGGGCAGTTCTTCAGGAAATACAGCGCCTCCTCGCAGGAACGCATCTCGGGGCAGCGCGTGCGCCCGTCGCAGCCGAAGGCCGGATCCCCTTGCCGCTCGACGGGAAGGTTCGCCAGCGCCTCGGCCGGCGGCTCCTCGCCGGAGGTCGCCGCCTCGATCCTTTCGCGGTATTTCTGCCAGCCGAAGAAGACCAGGCCGGCGCCGATGAGAAAGGGAAGGATGCGTCGCATCCTGCCTAGCTACTCCACCCGGGCGCCTCTTTCAAGCAGCAGCGCGCGCAGCTGGGACCGGTGACAGCGTTTTTCGTCCTCGCAGTAGCAGCCGAGCGAGAAATTGGCGTGCCGCGACAGCGCCGCGAGGACGTCGAGCGACTGGCTGGCGGCCGGCCCGTTCATCTCGGCGCGGAATTTCCTGAAGAAAGCCGTCCAGTGCCGGTCCGTCTCCGCCGCCTGCCCGGTCTTCATGAGTTCCGCGCTGGGCGCGAGCACCGGATACCAGACGTCGTACCAGTTGCCGCTGGCGAACTCCGTTTTGGGCACGCCGCGCGGCGGCCGGCGGACCGTTCCGAGCCGCGTGCCTTCATCCGGCGCGCGGTCGGTTCCCAGGCGAACGATGCGAATGGTCATCGGTTGTTCTCCACGTTCGTAGAGGCGGATATTGCCGGGGCTTCCGGGGCCCGGTGAACCGCCCTAACTCGTGCGAATCGCCGGATTCGCCAGCTTGCTCATGGGCACGAACTCGATCTCCACGCCTTCGCCGACGGGCCAGCGGATCTGCGGCGCCGGAACATAGCCGCGCGCCGCGTAAAGCCGCACGCCCGGCAACGTGGCCATGAGCTCGAAGCGCCGGAAGCCGTGCGCCACGGCGTCGCGCTCGCAGCGCTCGAGCAGCGCCGTACCCAGGCCACGACGCGCGAAATCGGGGTGGATGAAGAAGGCGCGGATCTTCGCCGCGTCCGTGGCCGGATCGAGCTCGCCGGCATCGCGATCCGCGCGCGCGTCGCTGCCGAACAGCGTCTTGCGCCGGCTCCAGCCGCCGCAGCCGGCGATGCGGCCTTCGCACTCGATGACGAAATACGTGCCGTCGCGAATGAGCTGGGTGTCGACGCCGAACGCGCCGGTGAGCGCGCCCTCGACCTGCCCGGGCGTGTAGTCGCCGCGCGAGAGCTCGCGCGCGGAGGCCGCTATCAATGCGGCGAGTACCGGCAGGTCGGCATCGACGGCGCGACGCAGGCTGTGTTCCGGCGCCGCCAAACCTAACTACCCACCGGGATGCAGAGCTCGCACGCGAACGTGCCCGCCTTGTGATCGAAGTACGCGCCGCGCGGGTAATGCTCGAACGGCAGTCGCACGTTGTCCCACACGAGCCCTCGCGCGGAACACTCTGCCGCAAACGCACCCCAGGCATTGCCGATCTCGGCGCCGGACCCCTTGAAGCGCGTGACCGCGTAACGTCCGCCGGGCAAGGTGGTCTGCGAGGCGTCGGGCAGCTTCAGGCCGGGCGGCAGCTCGACGCAGGCGTCGTAGCGGCATTTCGCAAGCGGCGTGAGCATCGGGTCGTCGATGGTCACGCCGTAACGCGGGCAATCGACGAGTCCGTGATCCGCCAGCCATGGCGACACGGTGTTACGCCAGAATTTTCCCAGCGGCTCGCCGAAGGGGCCCGTGTAGCGCAGGTAGGCGACCAGGACCGGCTGGCGGTCGACGACGTCGATGTTCACGACGCCAGTGTACGGTGCCCTCAGTGCCTCTTGAAGTACTGCACGGCGCGTTCGTGTTTCACCGCCGCGGCGCGCGAGGCGAAGGTGCCGAGATTGCGCCGCTTCCCGGTGCGCGGATTCTTCTTGCGCGAATAGAGCCGGAACCTGCCGTTCGTGAGTTTGCGGATCATGCGGCGAGTGGAACACGCGGGTGTCCGCCGCGACATCCGCCCCCACCCGCCCCTCGTGTGGGAAGCCGGCGACGACTGGCGTCAGCGACGGTTTTGTCAGCCCAGCGGGAATGCGCGCATCTGTTCCCAGCGGCCGCTGGAGTTCTCGATGAGCACCAGTTCCGAGCAGCGTGCCGGCGCGCCGGACGCGGGCAACGCCACGCGCAACTCGACTTCGATTTCGCACAGCAGTGCTTCGTCGCCGTGGGCCACGGTCACGTGTGGAACGACGGTCGCGAACTTGCCGTCGAAGGGCGGGTACTCCGGAAAGGCCTGGAACACCGCGGCGGTGAGCGCGGCAAAGGAATCATCCGGTTCGGGCGCGAGATATAGCGCCACGGGAAAGCGCCGCGTCTGCGCCAGCCGGTAGTCGAAGCAAGGCACGGCGTGCGCGATGCCACGCAGCGTATCGAGCACTTCGTCGTCGATGTGTTCCGGCGGCATGAAGGGATAGAGGATGGTCACGTGCGCCGGCACGTTGCGACGCGCGGACGGATCGTAACGGTCGCGGTAACGCGCGATGTAGCGCTCCGCTTCCGGAACGCGGCATATCAGCGCTGTTTCAGGCAACGCTCTTCCCGCAGCCTTCCGGCTTGAAGACCCGTTGGGTCGAGGCGGGGTATTTCGCGAGCTTTTCCGGTGCGCGGCTCGGCCGGCGCAGCAGCTCGCCGCCGCAGTTCGGACACTTGCCGCGCAGCGTCTCGCCGGTGCAACGCGCGCAGAACGTGCATTCGAACGAGCAGATGTACGCCGCGTCGGAATCGCCGGCGAGATCGGCATTGCAACATTCGCAGTTGGGTCGCATCTGCAACATGGGTTCACTCCTCGATGAATGACGACACGGCCGAGAACAGCCGGGCGCGGTGCTTTTCGAGCGCCATGAAGTGCGTGGCCTCGGCCAGCACGATCAGGCGACGATCGGCGGCGTTGACGAGGCGCGGGAACAGGGTGATCGCCATGGCCGGTGGCGTCACCACGTCCCATTCGCCCACCACCAGCAAGGTCGGCGAGCGGATGGCCGCGGGATCGTAGGCACTCTCGCCCGCGCCCCAGATCTCACGGAAGTCGCGCATGACGCCGTTCGGCGAACGCAGGATCGGCGGCGTGCGTCGCGATCCGCCCGGATCGGTGGCCAGGGTCGCGGACCACCAGCGTTCGTATTGCGCCGCCGGCGAAATCTCCTCGACACGTTCCTTCGGAATGCCGCCGGTCATGAACGCGCGCGCGCCGTCGTGCGTGCTGGCGCGCCACGCGCCCTGGTAGTTCGGTGGCTGCATCGGCAGCCACACGGGTGACACGAGCACGAGACGGCGCACCTGCGCGGGCTGCGCGGCCGCGAATGACGCGGTGGTCGTCGTGCCCCAGGACCAGCCGACGAGATTGAGCGCACCCGCGCCACGGCGTTTCAGGATGTGGGCGACGGCGGCGGCGATGTCGCGCGCCGCCTCCGACGTGCCCGCGAACGGCGGATTCGCCTCCGGGGGTTCATCGAGCGCACCCGGCCGCGTCGAGCCGCCGTAACCGCGGATGTCGAGCCCGTAAACGTCGAAGCCCCGCTCCGCGAGCTGGCGCATCCACGATCCGCCGGGCATGTCGAAGTCGAAGGCCACGGTCGACGGAAACGTGGCGCCATGCACGAACAGGACGATTTTTCCGTCGCCGTAACGCTCGCGCCCGGCCTGGCGCACGTTGCGCAGGTGCAGCTCGATGCCGGCGTCCTGCGAGGGAATCAGATAGTCCTGCGTCTCGACGGTCGCGGCCGCGCGAGCGGACGGGACGCAGAGCGCAAAGATGGCGCCCGCGGCCGCCAGGCAGCCAGTCAGCCTCACGAGCATCCCTCGACGTAGTTCAGATGTTCCCACGGTCCCGCCTGGATGGCCGTGACCACGCCGCGGACGGCTTCGAAGCGCAGACCCTCGGTGCCGGCGCCGGATCGCAGCACGAACGTGTGTCCGTCTTTCTCGTACTTGTGCGGCTGGACCTCGAGCCGCGGTCCGTACAACCGCCGCAGCTCGTCCGCCGTCGTGCCGATGTGCGCGCCGGCGAAAGTGCGCAGGCGCGACTTGCCCCGAAGCTCGATGCGCGCCACGCGGTTGTCGATGATCATCAATGCGAACGCATCGGAACCCTTGTACTGCAGATACCAGCAGGCCTCGGCCCGTTCCTGCCGTTCGAGGCCCGACCAGTCCGCGAGCGGCAGCACCTGCTCGACGGTCATTCCCGCGCGCACGGCGCCGAGTCCACCCATCGAAAGACACCAGCGCGCGTCCGCGGCCAGCGCGCCGGACGCGAGCAATGCGGCGCCGATCGAGGCCGTGGCCGCCTTCATGAGCGTGCCCGCGCGGCGTCGATCTTGCCCAACAACCACTGCAGGCCGGACAGATGCTGCTGGTCGTGACTGCAGAGATAGTGGATGAGGCCGCGCATCGACACGGGCCCATATCCTTCGAACTCGGCGGGGCGCTCGAGGTCCGCCGGACTCAGCGCGCGCAGCATCGCCACGGTGTCGGCGCGTGCGGCGCGGAATTGCGCGAAGACCTGCGCCGCGTCGGCGCGGCCGTAGTCGCGTTCCTTCGCCACGGCCTCGCTATCGATGGAAGGCAGCAGCGGAGAGTCTTCGCCGAGCGTGCGGCGAAAGCGCACCTGGTATCCCTCGATTTCGATGTCGCGCACGTGGCAGATCTGCTCGATCGCGGTGAACGGTTCGCTCGGCACGCCGTTCCACGAGGACGGCGTCCAATGAACGAACTCCGCGGGAAACGCGGCATAGTGTTGTTCGAGCGCACGCGGGAAGGACTCGAGTGCGGCGAGCGTGATCGGGTGCATGACCCGCATTGTGCCATCGCCCGCGGACGCTCAGCGGGCCACGCCGAATCGCTTCAGCAGGGCAGCGTCCGTCGCGCCGAGCGGTTGTGGCGCCGCGACGGGGCTCCAGCGCCCGAGGCCACCGATCTCCTCGTTTTCCAGGGTCGGCGGCACCTCATCGACTTCGCAGTGGAAGACCGCGCCGAAGTGCGTGCGCCCGTCGTGAACCTCGACGACACCCAGCCATTCGAGACCGCGCGCCTCGCAACCGGCCTCTTCGGCCAGCTCACGTCGCGCGCTCGCGCGCGGCGTCTCCCCGGGATCGATGAGCCCGCCGGGCAGCTCCCAGACACGGCGGTAGCGGTTGTAAACCAGCACCACGCCGTCCCGCGCGCGCGCCAGGATTACCGCGAAATGCAGCGCCGGGCCCGGCGGACTCCCGCCCTCGGGCAGGTCGTGGAACGCGATGAAACTCGCCAGTGGCAGAAGATCACTTCACGCGCGTGAGCTGCGCAGCGGCCGGCGCCTCTCGACCCGGAGGGATCCGTTCATTTCCCCTTGTCCTTGTCGAGCTTCTGGGGACGCTTCCAGCCCTCGATCGTCGCCTGCCTCGCGCGTGTCAGCGTGAGCTTGCCGTCCGGCGCTTCCTTGGTGATGGTGCTGCCCGCGCCCGTGGTCGCATCCTTGCCGATGCGCACCGGCGCCACCAGCATGTTGCCGGAGCCGATGAACGCGCCATCCTCGATCCGGGTGGTGGACTTGTTCACGCCGTCGTAGTTGCAGGTGATCGTGCCGGCGCCGACGTTGACGCCCTTGCCGATGATGGCGTCGCCGAGATACGTGAGGTGATTCGCCTTGCTGCCGTCGGCGATCACGGTTTTCTTGAGCTCCACGAAATTGCCGATGTGCACGCCGGCGCCGAGCCTGCTGCCCGGCCGTACGCGTGCATATGGGCCGATGAGGCAGCCCGCGCCGAGCTCGCTGCTCTCGAGAACCGAGTTCGGGTGGATGACGGAATCGGCGCCGATGCTCACGTCGCGCAGCACGACGTTCGGGCCCACCCGCACGCGGTCACCGAGCGTCACCTTGCCTTCGAGCAGCACGTTGGCGTCGATGAACACGTCGCGCCCGACGCTGACGTCCGCGCGTATGTCGATGCGCGCGGGGTCGGCGAGCGTGGCTCCCGCCACCATCAGCTCGCGCGCGCGTTCGGCGCGATGCAGCGCCTCGAGCTCGGCGAGCTGCGCCTTGTCGTTCACGCCGAGCACTTCGGCGACGGTGGGCGCGATCAGCGGCGTCACTTTCACCTTGTCCTGCACCGCCATCGCGATGATGTCGGTGAGATAGTATTCGCCCTGCGCGTTGGCGTTCCTGAGCTTGCCGAGCCACTTCCGCAGTAGTTTGGCGGGCACGGCCATGATGCCGCTGTTGCCCTCGCGGATCCCGAGCTGCGCCTTGCTGGCGTCCTTCTGCTCGACGATCTTCTGGATCGCGCCCGCCTTGCGCACGATGCGCCCGTATCCGGTCGGGTCGGGGAGCATCACGGTGAGCAGGCTCATGGCCTTCGGGCCCGCGGCCGCGATCAATTGCTGCAGGGTCGCGGTGCGGATCAGCGGCACGTCGCCGTACAACACCAGCACCAGTTCTTCGTCCGCCACGTTCGGCATGGCCTGCATCACCGCATGGCCGGTGCCGAGTTGCTCGGCCTGCAACGCCCACTGGAGGTTCTCCTGCGACAGCGCCTCGCGCACGGCGAGACCGCCATGGCCGTAGACCACGTGGATGGAGGACGGCGCGAGCGTCCGGGCGCGGCTAACAACATGCCCGAGCAGCGGCCTGCCCGCGAGCGGCTGCAGGACCTTGGGCAAATCGGATTTCATTCGCTTGCCCTGACCGGCAGCGAGGATGACGACGGCGAGTTTCATGGGGCCGCAAGTTTAGCGGCTTGGCGCGCGCATGGCTGCGCCGCGCACCAGCAAACCGGCGAATCAGCGGCGGAACTGCCGGCCGGTGGCGTTGTACGGATCGTTGCCCGAGGAATCGTAGGCGGCGAGATCGTTCTCGCCGAGCAGCGTGTCCATCACGCTGCGCGATGTCTTCGCGGCGGGCGCCGGCGCCTGTTTGGGGCGCGACAATCCGGGGCCGACGCGATCACCGCCCGGGGTTGCGGGCACGGTCCAGTCCACGTTGTTTTCGATCGGGGGACACATGGCCGGAAATATACGCCGGGATTCCTTGCGGGGGCATGTCCGCAGTCGGCTACAAAAGGCCGTTCGTCGGGGTGACTTCCGCCCGTCGGTCGCTATCTACCGCCCGTCGTCCTGGTCCCTTTGTCCAGGCAATTCCTCAGGCAGCCAGACCCCCTGTTTCCGGCCCTTGCCGGTCTCGCGGTCGTACTCCACCTGCTTCCGCTCGACCTCCTCGATCAGTGCGTGAGCCTTTGAATTCATTTGCTTTCTGAGCGTCGTGCAATCCGGGCCGTTGCTCTTCTTCGCCAGGACGCGCCGTATTTCGCGGACGGCCGCCTCGGCCAGGTACCGGTGGCCATCCTCGTGCAATCGCAGCGCGGTGATGTACCTGTTCCAGTGGCTGACGAGTTCCGGGTCCACGCCCGGCGGACGTTGCCATCGAGGCAGGATCATCACGGTCGTCATGTCCACGAAGGCTTCCTTCACGGTGCAGGTTCCGCCGGTCTTGTCGAAGTCGAATCGCCATTCGATCCTCGACCGTGTATTGCCTTCACTGACCTCGCCGGACTCTCCGATGGGTCCCTTGGTGTTGAGCTCGTTGCGCAGCTCCTGCACCGAGCTGCCGGTCACGGTGTAGTACCGGACTTCGAAGTCGTTGCGGTCCGCGGCCGTGGCGGGCAGCGTGGCTAACACCGCGCAACATGCGATCAACGATGCCTTCATTTTTCCGCGTTGCTCCCGAGCAGGGCGTGAATCTTGTTGAGCGTGGCCCAGTTGCGGGTGGTGCCCGTGTTCTCGAGGTTCTTGAGCAAGGCCACGGCGGCCTTGCTCTCGAGAATGCCGTTGGCGCACCACACGTAGGCCGCGTGTTTGCCGACGTGGATCTTCTCCGCCCCCCAGCGTGCGGCGGCGAGCGCCTTGACCGCCGCGAGACCCTGCGGATCGTTGGTGAAGGCCACCAGCAGCTTCGAATCATCGGTGGCCAGTTTGCCGATGGCGTTGCCCGAGATGATCCCCGCGATCTCCTTCTCCGACTTCACGACCACGAGCGCGTCCACGCCCAACCTCCTGCGCACCGCTTCGCGGATGCGTGCGGCGTGAGTGGCCGCGGGCTCGGCGTTGGCGGTGAATACCGCGTTGCCGCTGTTGAGCAGCGTCGCGACGTCCGCGTAACCGAGTTTGTCGAGCAGCCCGCGCAGGTCGGCCATGGCGATGCGCTTTGCCTTGCCGACATTGATTCCACGAAACAACGCCACGTAGCGCGGCATCGCCCCACCTCAGCAGATTGACAGCGAGAAGGCGGAGCCTACGGCATGCAACACGCCGTTGCCGAGCTCCGTGGTAACCCGTCCGCGGTTCAGGAAGATGTCGAGCAGCAGGCCGAAGATGAATCCGAGGAAACCCAGATAGGCGAACCCGGCATAGTCGGAGTAGACGAGCGTGAAGAACCAGTTCTGCTCGAACACGTAGCAATAGCTGGACACGGTCACGGCGACAGCCAGCAGGGTGCCGGGAAAAATCAGGTGATCGGCGGCGCGTGGCCGGGCGAACGAAAGCACGAGCAACAGCAGGCACGCCGCCGCGTTGACGGCGCTGAAGATGCGGACGTCCCGCTTCAGCTCCCGCACGACACGCAGGTATTTTTCCTGGACGAAGTCGGTGAGCCGCGAATTCACCTGTTCCAGCGACGAGAGCGCATGGGTCATGCCCGCCTGGATGAATCCCGCGATGCGATCGCGGCATTCGCAGTCGAGATTCCGCACCTGGGCCAGCGCGTCGGCGACGCGCTCGTGGACCCGCGCCGCGAGCGCGGCCTTGATCCCGGCCATGCGCTCAGAATTGTGCCGATACAGGACGCCCGCGGCCTGCGCCAGTGTGTCGCCGCCCTGCGCGACGTCGATGCCTTCGATGTGTGCATCGACCTCAGCCTGGACCTCGGCGGTGATGAAGTCCCGCGCCGCCCCTTCGACCCAGTCCGGCATGTAGATGGTGAATGAAACCAGGCTTGCGAACAGCAGCGTACCGGCGAGGCCGAACACGCGCAGGATCCAGGCTTTCATGCCCATTGATACGTACCGGATGCGGCAGGCGGGTGCATCACTCCGGGGGCGGAAGGTGCGGCTTGGCCAGGTGCGCGCCGAGGATGGACATCGGGATGACCGTCAGCGCGGCGATGATGTTCAGCCACAGCGGATTGAGCTGCCAGTAGTAGAGTTGCAGCGTGAGACCGACGAGGCCCATCGCGAGGCCATTGTAATAGGGAAATTTCCGCGCGATCCGTGCCGCGAGATAACCACCGCCAACCGTCGTGGCGGTTCCGAAGATCATGATGGAGGCGAGGAACGCCGGGGTTTGCGTAACGGCCTTCAGTGCCGCCTCGGCCGCCGCGTCCGTCATGTTGGGCTCGATGGTGCCGGCCGCCAGCACCATGAGCACGATGGCGCCGATGATCTGGTCGGCGATCATTTCCGCGCCGAAGGCGACGATGATCGCGATGATGCTGATTCGATACATGGGCCGCGACGATATGCGGCGGCGTGCTTTCGATCAACCGAAGTTGCGCGCGGCATCGACGAGTGCCGCGGCGGTCGCGCGATGGTCCTGCGGCTCGTCCATGAACACCGGGTAGGTCTTGACGGCGAGCACCGCGATGTCGCTGGCGCGCGAGGGCACGTGGCCGCCCGGGAATCGCACCGGGTGCTGGCGCAGGAAGTTTGCCGCGGCGAGGACCGCGCGCTGTTCCTGGCGGTCGGTTTCCGTGGGGTATTCGAAGCGCCAGCTCGCCACGCGCGTGTTGATCACCGATTTCTCGTCGCCGCCGGCCTTCATGCCGGCCGCCGTGAACACCCGGCAGTCGTAGGTGCGGCAGGTTTCCGGCCGGTCGCGGTAGATAGAGCAGCCCGCGCCATCGAACATCGGGCAGTGACCGTTCGCGTGGTATCCCATGAGCTGGCTGCCGTCGGTTCCCGGTCCCGGCGAAAGGAATTTCGCGTCGATGGCCGCGAGGGCCGCCGTTTCGTGCGGACGCACCTTGATGTAATAGGAAGAAGTGCAGCAACCCACGCAATCGCCGCAGGCCACGTCCATGCCGCCGCGGCCCGCGAGTGCGCGGCGCATGGCGTGCAGCCATTCGGAGAAGTTGCCGGCCGGAAGATCCATGCGGTCAGATGCGCGCGTCCAGCCAGGCGAGCGCGGCGGCTTCGGAGCTGAAAATGTCGCCGGTCACGCCGCGATTCTGCGCCACCAGCGCCCCGATTTTCTGCGGATCGATCAGGGCGGCAGGAGCGACCATGGCCACGCGCACCGAACCTGCGACTTCGGCAATTCGGCGGCCGAATTCATAACGCATGAAGGTCGACATGGGCGCGACGCCATTGAGTCCCTGGATGTTGACGAGGATGTCCTCGGCCCGCTGCGCGCGCGTCCAGCGGATCGCATTCGCGACCATGTCCACGGCCTGCTCGAACGTGACGGTGGCGGCCGGCCGGTAGAACACGCGCTGCCCGATGCGCTCGACGAACTCGGGAGTTGCCATGTCGGAGTCTTTCATCGGATTCGCGCCTCGATGAGGTCCGGCCGCG
This sequence comes from uncultured Pseudomonadota bacterium, assembly GCA_963774045.1. GTDB lineage: Bacteria > Pseudomonadota > Gammaproteobacteria > Steroidobacterales > Steroidobacteraceae > CADEED01. The sequence continues at coordinate 142,706 of CAVZED010000008.1, read as the reverse complement.
CCTTCAGGGTCACCCGCAGTGCGCCGCCCGCGGATCCGACCACCTCGAAATGCTCCGGAGCCGGCATGTCGTGCGCCTAGAGGTGGCGCGTCTCCGCCGGCGGCACCCACCAGCTGTTGTCGCGTCCATTCGCATATTTCACCGGCGCGTCGATGAGATCCTGCGGGCTCAGGTCGTCGAGCGCCGCGACCTTGATGGACACGTAGTCTCCCCCGATCTCCTTGATGTGCCCGCGCTCGAAGCTGCGCACGCCGCACGTGCGGCAGAAGAGGTGATGGCCCGCCTTGCTGCCGAACTGGTAGTCAGTGAGCGCGTCGGCTCCCGCGACGAGGCGGAACGCATCCGGCTTGATGATGACGTTCCAGTTGCGCGTCTTCGTGCAGATCGTGCAATTGCACTTGTTGGTCCCCTGCGCGAGATCGATGTCGGCTTCGAAGCGGACCGAACCGCAATGGCAGCTGCCCTTGTACGTCTTCAGCATGGTGGGACCTCCGGCGTCGCCGCGCTCAACGCTTTGCAGGTTTCTTTCCCGGGTGTGCGGCTTCCAGCATCCGGTGCAGCGTGAATTGTTCGTATTGCTCGCCCAGTTGGCGGTTTTGCGGGCCGAGCTTCTCGACGACCGAAGACCAGGTCGCGGTGACGCGCTGTGCGTCCTCCGGATCCGCGTCCTGAAAGTAGGTCATGGCGATGTGGCACCACGCGTAACCTTCGCGCAGGATCGCGAAACCGAGTACCGGGTTGCTGCGCATCGTGCACTTCAGGTCGGCGGCGCCTACGTGACCCAGGATCGCCGCGCGCTCGAGGGCGGCATCGAATTCCCTGGCAGTCCCCTGGGTGAAACGGCTTTCGCCGATCGCGACGGCGCGCGCATAACTCCGGTCGGCTTCGGCCGCGAGATCCGGATTGGTTCGATACGCGGTCTGGCGCAACACGTCGAGCGTGAGCGGCTCCGCGCACAAGGCCGGCATCGAGGCCAGCAGCATCGGAACCAGGGCCAACTTGATGGCGTACATGCGGGGCATGACGCGCAGGCTACTTCAGCCGCGAACCTTGCGCAGCTTTTGAATCATCTTGATCTGCTCGTTCATGCGGACGAGCTCCTTGAGGGCCTCGGCCTGTTCGAGCTTGTCGGTGGCACCCCGCAGCGCGTCTTCGGCGCGCTGCTTGGCGGCCAGCGCCGCGGCCTCGTCGAGGTCCTTGGCGCGCAGCGCGGTATCCGCGAGCACCGTCACCTTGTTGGGCTGGATCTCGAGTGCGCCGCCGCCCACGAAGAAGTGCTGTTCCTGTCCATCGGGCGTCTGCACGCGCACTTCGCCCGGCTTGAGCAGGGTCAGCAGCGGGGCGTGCCGCGGCGCGATGCCGAGCTCGCCCTGCGAACCGGGCGCGAACACCATGGACGCGGCGCCCGAGAAGATTTCTCCCTCGGCGCTGACGATGTCGACGTGAATTGTTGAAGTGTTCGCCATGGCCTGCTGCTGTTGGTGATGTGCGGTAGCTAGCTAGTGCTCAGTTGAGCGTCTTGGCTTTCTCGACCGCTTCTTCGATCGAGCCGACCATGTAGAAAGCCTGCTCGGGCAGGTGATCGTAGTCGCCGGCGAGGATGCCCTTGAAGCCGCGGATGGTGTCGGCCAGCGGGACGATCTTGCCGTCCTGGCCGGTGAACACCTTCGCGACGTTGAACGGCTGCGACAGGAAGCTGCGCACCTTGCGCGCGCGGAACACGGTCTGCTTGTCTTCTTCGCTGAGCTCGTCCATGCCGAGGATCGCGATGATGTCCTGCAGCTCCTTGTAACGCTGCAGCACGGCCTGCACGCCGCGCGCGGTGTTGTAGTGCTCTTCGCCCACGACCAGCGGATCGAGCTGGCGGCTGGTGGAGTCGAGCGGGTCGACCGCGGGATAGATGCCGAGCGCCGCGACCTGGCGCGAGAGCACCACCGTCGCGTCCAAGTGCGCGAAGGTCGTGGCGGGTGACGGATCGGTCAAGTCGTCGGCCGGAACGTACACGGCCTGGATCGACGTGATGGAGCCCTTCTTCGTCGACGTGATGCGCTCCTGGAGCACGCCCATTTCCTCGGCCAGTGTCGGCTGGTAACCCACCGCCGACGGCATGCGGCCGAGCAGCGCGGACACTTCGGTGCCGGCGAGCGTGTAGCGGTAGATGTTGTCGACGAAGAACAGCACGTCGCGGCCCTTGCCGTTCGCCTGCGTCTCGTCGCGGAAATATTCGGCCATCGTGAGGCCCGTGAGCGCGACGCGCAGGCGGTTGCCCGGCGGCTCGTTCATCTGGCCGTACACCATCGCGACTTTCGAGTTCTCGAGGTTCTTGAGGTCGATGACGCCCGACTCCGCCATCTCGTGATAGAAGTCGTTGCCTTCGCGCGTGCGCTCGCCGACGCCCGCGAACACGGACAGTCCCGAGTACTGCTTGGCGATGTTGTTGATGAGCTCGAGCATGTTCACGGTCTTGCCGACGCCGGCGCCGCCGAACAGGCCGACCTTGCCACCCTTCGCGAACGGCACCAGCAGGTCGATGACCTTGATGCCCGTGACCAGCAGGTCCTGGCCGCCGGCCTGTTCGTCGTACGCCGGGGCGGGACGGTGGATCGGCAACGTTTCCTTCGCGGCAACCGGGCCACGGTTGTCCTGCGGCACGCCCAGCACGTCCATGATGCGGCCGAGGGTGGCCTGGCCCACGGGCACGTTGATCGGCTTGCCGGTCGACTCCACGGCAATGCCGCGCTTCAGGCCTTCGGAGGCGCCCATGGCGATGGTGCGCACCACGCCGTCGCCGAGCTGCTGCTGCACTTCGAGCGTGAGATCCACGTCCTTGAGCTTGAGCGCTTCGTAGATTTTCGGAATCGATTCGCGCGGGAACTCCACGTCGATGACGGCGCCGATGATCTGGGTAATCTTGCCTGTGGCCATAGTCTTGAACCTCTAACTAAACTGCTGCCGCGCCGCCGACGATCTCCGCCAATTCCTTGGTGATCGCGGCCTGGCGGGCCTTGTTGTAAATGAGCTGGAGCTCGCCGATGAGCTTGCCGGCGTTGTCCGAGGCCGCTTTCATGGCGACCATGCGCGCGGCCATTTCGCTGGCGACGTTTTCCACGGCGCCGCGATACACCTGCGCTTCGATGTAGCGCATGAGCAGGCCGTCGAGGATCTCGGCGGCGCCGGGTTCGTAGATGTAGTCCCAGTGGTCCTGCAGGTCGGCGCCCGCGATCGGCTCGACCGGCAGCAGCTGCACCACTTCGGGCTTCTGCGTCATCGTGTTGACGAAGCTCGAATGCACCAGCAGCAGCCGGTCGATCGAGCCGTCCTTGTACGCGTCGAGCATGACCTTGACCGTGCCGATCAGGTCCTTGATGTGCGGCCGGTCGCCGAGTCCCTGCGTGTTCGCGAGGACCGGGTTCGGCAGGCGGCGGAAGAAGGACGTCGCCTTGCCGCCGATGAGGCACATCGAGATCTTCGCGCCCTTCGACTGCCAGTCGCGCATCGCGACCAGCGCCTGCTTGAAGATGTTGATGTTGAGCGAGCCGCACAGGCCGCGATCCGAGGAGATCACGATGATGCCGACGTTCCTGACCTCGCTGCGTTCCTGCAGGAACGGCGAGCGATAGTCGGGGTTCGCCTGGGTCAGGTTGCCGATGACCGAGCGGATCTTCTCGGCATAGGGACGCGCCAGGCGCATGCGGTCCTGGGCGCGACGCATCTTGCTCGTCGCCACCATCTGCATCGCCTTCGTGATCTTCTGCGTCGACTTGACGGAGGCGATCTTGACGCGGATTTCTTTTGTTCCAGGCATCTAACCAGGCTCTTTAGAACACACCATTTTTCTGGAATTCCTCGCAAACGCCCTTGAGCGCGGCCTCGTGCTTCTTGAGCACCGGCTCCGCGTTGATGGCATCCAGCGTCGCCTTGTGCGCGCTCTTGGCGAAAGCCTGCAGTGCGGCTTCGGCGTCGACCACCTTCTTGCGGTCCACCTTGTCGAAGTAGCCGTTGTTCACGGCGTAGATCGACAGCGCCATCTCGGCCACCGACTGCGGGGCGTACTGCTTCTGCTTCATCATCTCGGTGACGCGCACGCCGCGCTCGAGCTGGCGGCGCGTGGCGTCGTCGAGGTCCGACGCGAACTGCGAGAACGCGGCGAGCTCGCGGTACTGCGCGAGGGCGAGACGAATACCACCGCCCAGTCGCTTGATGATGTCGGTCTGCGCCGCGCCACCGACGCGCGACACCGAGATGCCGGCGTTCATGGCCGGGCGGATGCCGGCGTTGAACAGGTCGGTCTCGAGGAAGATCTGGCCGTCGGTGATCGAGATGACGTTGGTCGGAACGAACGCGGTCACGTCACCGGCCTGGGTCTCGATGATGGGCAGGCCCGTGAGCGAACCCGTCTTGCCCTTCACGGCACCGTTGGTCGCCTTCTCCACGTACTCCTCGTTGACGCGGGCACTGCGCTCGAGCAGGCGGCTGTGCAGATAGAACACGTCGCCGGGATACGCTTCGCGGCCCGGCGGGCGGCGCAGCAGCAGCGAGATCTGGCGGTAGGCCACGGCCTGCTTCGACAGATCGTCATAGATGATGAGCGCGTCTTCACCGTTGTCCATGAAGAACTCGCCCATCGTCACGCCCGAGTACGCGCTGATGTACTGCATGGCGGCGGGCGTCGACGCCGAAGCGGCGACGATGATGGTGTGGCCCATGGCGCCGTGCTCTTCGAGCTTGCGCACCACGTTCGCGATCGTCGACTGCTTCTGGCCGATGGCGACGTACACGCACTTAATGCCGGAAGACTTCTGGTTGATGATCGTGTCGATGGCCATCGCGGTCTTGCCGGTTTGACGATCGCCGATGATGAGTTCGCGCTGGCCGCGGCCGATCGGGACCATCGAGTCGACGGCCTTGTAACCGGTCTGCACCGGCTGGCTGACGCTCTTTCTATAGATGACGCCCGGCGCCACGCGCTCGATCGGGGCGGTCTTGGTGGTCTTGAGCGGACCCTTGCCGTCGATGGGCTGGCCCAGCGCGTCGACGACGCGACCTAACAACTCACGTCCGACCGGCACTTCGAGGATGCGGCCCGTGGTCTTCACGGTGTCGCCTTCGCGGATGCCCTTGTAGTCGCCCAGGACCACCGCGCCGACCGAGTCCTGCTCGAGGTTCAGCGCGAGGCCGAAGAGGTTGCCCGGGAACTCGATCATTTCGCCGTAGCGAACGTCCGCGAGTCCGTGGATGCGGCAGATGCCGTCCGTCACCGTGACGACGGTGCCGACGTTGCGCGCCTCGCTCGCGGACTTGAAGTTCTCGATGCGTGACTTGATGAGGTCACTGATTTCGGATGCTTTGACGGACATGTTCCGGTTCCTTGAAAACTTAAGCGGTCATTTCAATGGCCAGGCGTTCGAGCCGGCCCTTGATCGAACCGTCGATCACGAGATCGCCGGCCTTGAGGACGGCGCCGCCCAGCAGGCTGCCGTCGACCTTGGTGTGCAGGCGCACGCTGCGCCCCAGTTTCTTCTGCAAGGCCGCGGCGTAACGGCTCTCCTGCTCGGAGCTCAGCGCCGTCGCCGAGATCACCTCGACATCCACCGCATTCTCCACGTCGGCCTTCATCTGCTCGAACAGCGCCGCGATCTCGGGGAGGAATCCGAGCCGGCGGTTTTGCGCGAGCAGCGCGATGAAGTTGCGGCCGTATTCGTCGAGCCCGGCACCGGTGACACCGGTGATGAACTCAGCGAGCTGGGCCGGCGTCACGTGCGGGCTGCCTAACAAGGCACGCACGCGCGGATCGGCGACGACTTCGGCGGCCCGTATGAGGCTCGCCGACGTGGCCGCCAGGCTTCCGCCCTTGCGCGCGAGCGCGAAGATGGCCTTCGCGTACGGGCGTGCGGTGGTGGTGCGTTCTGCCATGCGTCTCTCTAGAGCTTCGCTGCCAGCTGATCGAGCAGTTCGCCGTGCGCCTTCGGATCGATTTCCTTCTCGAGCACGCGCCTGGCGCCGGCGACGGCGAGGCTCACGACCTGGCCGCGCAGGCTGTCGCGCGCGCGATTGCTCTCGAGTTCGATCTGCGACTTGGCGCTCGCGAGGGCCTTTTCACCCTCGAGGCTCGCGGCCTTGCGCGCTTCGTCGATGATCTGGTTGGCCTGCGTGCGCGCCTGCGACTCGATCGCGAGCGCCCGGGTGCGGGCTTCCTTGATCACGTCTTCGGCGCGGCTCTTCGCTTCGGACAGGTCTTTCTGACCCTGTTCCGCGGCGGCAAGACCGGCGGCGATCTTCTTCTCGCGCTCGTTCATCGCGCCGAGGATGATCGGCCAGATGAACTTCATCACGACCCAGATGACGATCGCGAAGACCAGCATCTGGACGATGAGCGTGACTTTGATATCCACTAGCGTCTCCTCGACGGACTAACTGATTACCCGGCGTCTTTACTGTGCAGCCGGGGCCAGCGGGCCCAGGAACGGGTTCGCGAACGTGAAGAACAGCGCGAAGCCGATGCCGATCATCGCGACCGCGTCGAGCAGGCCGGCGACGATGAACATCTTCACCTGCAGCGCCGGCGTCAGTTCCGGCTGGCGCGCGGCGCCTTCCAGAAACTTGCCGCCGAGCAGGCCGAAGCCGATGGCGGTTCCGAGCGCGCCCATGCCGAAGATGATTCCGACGGCGAGAGCAGTGAGACCTTGAACGTGAGCGTATTCAGCAATGTGTTCCATGATTCCTCCAACCAAAACCTTGAGTTAACGAAAGGATCAGTGATGGGTCTCGTGTGCCTGCGCGAGGTACACGATCGTCAACACCATGAATATGAATGCTTGCAGCGGGATCACCAGGATGTGGAACAGGCCCCACGCGGTTCCCATGATCAGCTGGCCGATCGCGCCGCCGATGCCGCCGAAAGTGCTGATGGCGAAACTGCCGCCGAGCACGGCGAGCAGCAGGAAGATCATCTCGCCCGCGAACAGGTTGCCGAACAGACGCAGGCCGAGCGACATCGGGCGTGCGAGGTGTTCAATGATGTTCAGCAGGAGATTGAACGGCATCATCCACTTGCCGAACGGATGCGTGAGCAGTTCCCACAGGAAGCCACCGGCACCCTTGATCTTCACGCTGTAGAACATCACGAGCAGGAAGACCGTGATCGACATGCCGAGCGTGATGTTGAGGTCGGTGCTGGGCACGACCTTCAGGTAGTGGATGCCGAAGAGCTTCCCGGTCTCCGGCAGCAGATCGACGGGCACGAGATCCATGAAATTGAACAGCAGCACCCAGCAGAAGATGGTGAGCGCGAGCGGAGCGACGAGCTTGCTCGAGCCGTGGAAGGAGTCGCGCACCTGGGTGTCGATGAAGTCGACCAGCACTTCGACGAACAGCTGTGCCTTGCCCGGCACGCCCGCGGTGGCCTTGCGCGCGACCCAGTAGAAGAAGCCGACGAACACCACGGCCAGCAACACCGAGAAGAAGATGCTGTCGACGTTGAACGTGAAGAAGCCTTCGCCCTTCTGCAGGTTGGCCAGGTGGTGAACGATGTATTCGTTCGACGTCTGCTCGGCGGCATGTTCTGCTGAGGCCATCTGCTTCTCTTCCTAACGTTTCACGGCGGCGTTGCCTGCCAGGGGCGGCAACGCATTCGCAAGTGCAATCCAGTACACGAACAGCGTGGCGATGTAGGTACCGAACAGCGCAGCGAACGTCACCTTCATGGTGACGAAAACCACGACGAACAACGTGACCGTGACACCGAGCTTCACGGCCTCTCCCACGTAGAACATGCGGGCGATGCGCTCGGCGGAAGCGCCGGCAGGGGCGCCGAAACCGATGATGGCGAGCGCGGCGCTGGCAACCACCGAGATGCCGCCGCCCACGAGCGCGGACAAACCGGCGGTACGGCCCCAGACCGCGAAACAAAGCAGCGCGGCCACGACGGTGATGACGACCTGACCGAGCACTACGCTACCGGCCAGTCGCCTCGCTTGGGGCAACTCAAGGGTGACCACGACACTCCTACTGCAAGTCGGACAATCCGCGAACAAAACTAGGGCCCACGAGAGCCGCGGGCGACATCAGCGATGTTCGAAAATTGTTTGGCTTGGCAACGACTTACGTGTGCCTTGGCCAGGGGCGCGCATTATATACGCCGACCCCCGGCGACTCAACACAGAACCTGCATTTTTCCTGGGGATTTTTACGTATCGGGCACTCGCGACCCGCCACTCACCAGAATCCTGACAACCGCCTGTGGAAGCCGCCCGGCGTCTAGGGCCGGCGGATGCGCAGGTTCTCGATGCGCAGGTGGCTGTACGTGGTGCGCAGCGCGAACCAGCCGCGCGTGTATGGCGCGGCGTCGTCGTAGGCGAACAGCACCTTTCCGTCGCGCCGGTATTCGATGCGCCCGCCGTCGGCAACGAGAGTGATCCTTTGCCTGCGGTTGGGCACGAGCAGCGCTTCGGCGCCCGAGAGGTCGTGCTCGCGGCAGCAGCGGGCGGTTGCCCGGCTCGCCGACGTAGCGGCGAAAACGCGAGGTGGTGTTGCGATTGCCGCCGAGGCCGACGTAGTAGGTCAGCAGGTCGTTGTACTCCGCGAACGTGCCGCTGCGCGCTCGCGCGAACACCGGCCGCGTGCCGTCGGCGTTGCTCGCCATCCAGAACACGTTGAGGTCGCTGACCTGGTCGTTCGGGTCCGCCTGCGGCAACCGCCGTGGCTTCGAACTCGATGCGCACCGGACCCTTCGAGCTCGTGCTTGAACCACAGCGTGACGCCCGCGCGGCGCGTCGATGTCGAGCACGCCGTGGCGCAGCGACGGTTCGCGCTCCGGCTGCTCGGCTTCGATGTGCCAGTGGCGCGAGACCGCGCGAAATTCGTCGCTCGGCAGCAGCAGCGCCGTCGGGCCGCGCCGCGCAGCCGGCAAGTCGAGCGCCGCCGCGCAGGCGAGCAAACTACTTGATGTGCGCGAGGATGCCGTCGAGCTCATCTAGTGAGTGATAGCTGACGACGACCTTGCCCTTGCCCGAGCCCGAATGCTGGATCTCGCACCGGCGGCGCCGAGTTTTTCCGACAGCTCGTCCTGCAGGCGCTGCACGTTGGGATCGAGCGCCTTGGATTCTTTCGACTGGCCGCTGCCGCCCGCGGCCTTGCGCGAGCATGCTGCGGACCAGCGCCTCGGTCTCGCGCACCGACAGCCCCTTCTTCGCGACCAGCGCGCCCACTTCGATCTGGTGGCGGCGCTGCGTGAGGCCGAGCAACGCGCGCGCGTGGCCCATCTCGAGCTCGCGGCGTTCGACGAACGCGGTGATCTCGTCCGGCAGCTCCAGCAGGCGCAGCAGGTTCGACACCGCGGCGCGCGAGCGGCCGACGGCATCCGCGGCCTGCTGGTGCGTGATGCCGAATTCGCTGATCAGGCGTTCGAGCGCGCGCGCCTCTTCGAGCGGATTCAGGTTTTCGCGCTGGATGTTCTCGATGAGCGCCATCGCGATGGCGGCTTCGTCGGGCACCTTGCGAATGACGGCCGGCATCGTGGCGAGGCCGGCGATCTGCGCGGCGCGCCAGCGGCGTTCGCCGGCGATGATTTCGTAGCGCTGCGATTCGCCCGGCGCGGCGCCGTCGACGGCGCGCACGACGATGGGCTGGATGATGCCCTGCGACTTGATGGAGGCCGCGAGCTCCTCGAGCGATTCCTGGCGCATGTCGACGCGCGGCTGGTATTTGCCCCGCTGCAGCAGATCGAGCGGCAGGTTCGCGAGCTCGTCCCCGGCGAAGTTTGGCGGGCGGCGCCGGAGCGTCCCGGCGCCGGCGCGGCGGGTTCGGGGCGGCTGCGACATCTGCCCGAGCAGCGCCTCGAGTCCGCGACCCATGACCGGTTTCTTCGTGCTCATGGCGGCGGATGATAAAGCGTCTGGTGTGAACGGGCGGCGTCAGTTGACCGGGCGGAGTCGGCTGCCCCATTCGGCGGAGTTCGCCTTCGGCGGCGGCTTCGGCCTGCGGCACGACCTCCGGGCTGGCGGACTCGGCCGCGTCGTCGTCCTTGCGCAGCATTTCGCCGGCCAGCGCGAGATAGGCCAGCGCGCCGCGCGAGTCCTTGTCGTGCTGCAGGACGGGCTTGCCGAAGGACGGCGCCTCGGCGAGCCGCACGTTGCGCGGCACGATGGTGCGGAACACCTTGTCGCCGAAATGCGCTGATGAGCTGGCTCGAGACTTCGTTGGCGAGATTGTTTCGCGGATCGAACATGGTGCGCAGGATGCCTTCGATCTCGAGGTCGGGACTCACCGACGCCTTGATCTGCTCGATGGTGCCGACCAGCGCGGACAGCCCCTCGAGCGCGTAGTACTCGCACTGCATCGGGATCAGCACGCTCTGCGCCGCCACCAGCGCGTTGAGCGTGAGCATGTTGAGCGCCGGCGGGCAGTCGATGAGGATGACTTCGAACTGGTCGTAGATGGGCTTGAGCGCATTGCGCAGCCGCAGCTCGCGGCCCGGCCATGGTAGTTAGCAGGCGGACCTCGGCGGCGGTCAGGTCCTGGTTCGACGGCATCAGCGAGAGGCCGGGCGTGCGCTCGAGCGGCGAGGATGACGGAGGCCGCGTCCGCCTCGCCTAACAACACGTCGCCGGTGCCGCGCGTGATCTGGGATTTCTCGACGCCGCAGCCCATGGTGGCGTTGCCCTGCGGGTCGATGTCGATGAGCAACACGCGCCGGCGCGTGGCCGCGAACGACGCCGCGAGATTCACCGCGGTGGTCGTCTTGCCGACGCCGCCCTTCTGGTTCGCCACCGCGATGATGCGCTTCATGACGGCGATATTAACCCGCGCGCACCGAAGTCACTATCGGGGTTCCGCTTTGGCTGACGCTGGAGCGCGACAAGGTGGCGCTCGGCGTCGAGGCCCGGGCACGCGCAGGACGGATGACTTCCGCGCGCCAGCCGCGCGGCAGGCGCGGATCTCTTCGTCGGGCGACGTGCCCTTCATCGCGAGCAGCCGCCCGTCGCGGCGCGAGCAGCGGCCCGGCGTTATGTAGAACGTCCGCGAGCGTGCCGACCGCGCGCACGACCACCGACGTCGAAGTTCTTTTCGCCGGGGAAACTCTCGGCGCGCGCCGCGATGGCCTGCGCGTTGCGGATGCCGAGCGCGGCGATGGCTTCCTCGACGAAGCGGATCTTCTTCTGCGTGCCGTCGATGAGCGTGAACTCGCGGTCCGGACAGGCCACCGCGAGCGGAATGCCGGGAAATCCGCCGCCGGTGCCGACGTCGATGATGCGTCCCGCATCGCCGAGATGCGGCACGAGCGTGAGGCTGTCGAGCATGTGCAGCGTGAGGATGCCTTCCGGCGAGGTGATCGACGTGAGGTTCACGTGTTCGTTGCGTTCGCGCAGCATGTGCGCGTAACGCCACAGCGTGTCGCAGCTGCGATTCGTCGAGGCTGACGCCCAGCTCGTCGGCGCCGGCGGCGAGCCGCGCGGTCCAGCCGCGTTCGTCGGACAGGTCGTTCAGCTGCCCGCCTCAGTTCGCGACCAGCGCGGCCATGAATTCGTTCACCGGCACGGCGTCGAGATCCTTGCGCGCGAACAGCGCCTTGATGTCATCCGTCTGCCTCGCGGGAAAGTGCGCGGCGACCGAATCCTCGAACTTCTGCACCAGCACGCGGCATGCCTTCGGCGCGCCGCTTGCGATGCCCGATCGGGAAGTCGATGCGCAGCTCGAGCTTCGGACTGCCGTCGCTGAAGAAGATGTGCAGCGCGTTGCCGATGTGGCGCTTGTCGCGCTCGTAGTACTCCTTCGTGAACACGGTGTTCTCCTTCACTTCCATCTTCGCGCGCAGCATGTCGATGCGCGGATCGGTGGCGATCGATGTCCTCGTAATCCGCGGCGGTCAGCCGGCCGAAGATCAGCGGCACCGCGACCATGTACTGGATGCAGTGATCGCGATCCGCGGGATTCGCGAGCGGTCCGGTCTTGTCGATGATGCGCACGCCCGGCTCCTGCGTCTCGATCACGATGCGCTCGATCGAGCGCGAGCCGGTCCTTCACCTTCGGGTGCAGCGCCATCGCGCACTCCACCGCGGTCTGCGCGTGGAACTCCGCGGGGAAGCTGATCTTGAACAGCACGTTCTCCATGACGTAGCTGCCGAGCGGCTGCGCCAGCGTGAGCGGCTTGCCCTTGAACAGCACGTCCTGGAATCCCCAGGTCTTCGCGGACAGCGCCGAGGGATATCCCATCTCGTTCTTGAGCGCGAACAACGCGTGGCGCACGGCGCGGCTGGTCGCGTCCCCGGCGGCCCAGCTCTTGCGCGAGCCCGTGTTCGGCGCATGGCGGTAGGTGCGCAAGCGCGCCGCCGTCGATCCACGCGTTCGACAGCGCGTTGACGATCTGCTCGAGCGAGCCGCCCAGCATCGCGGTCGCGACCGCCGTGGACGCCACGCGCACCAGCAGCACGTGATCGAGACCGACGCGATTGAAGGAATTCTCGAGCGCGAGCACGCCCTGGATCTCGTGCGCCTTGATCATCGCGGTCAGGACGTCGCGCACGGTCATGCGGCTTTTCGCCCAGCAGGATCGCGCGGCGCGACAGATAGTCGGACACCGCGAGGATGGCGCCGAGATTGTCGGAAGGGTGGCCCCACTCCGCGGCGAGCCAGGTGTCGTTGAAGTCGAGCCAGCGCACCATGGCGCCGATGCTGAACGCGCCCATGACCGGATCGAGCTCGTAGCTCGTGCCGGGCACGCGCGCGCCGCCCGGCATCGTGGCGCCCGGGCACCACGGGGCCTAACAACCGCGTGCAGGCCGGGATACTTCAGCGCCTGGAAGCCGCAGGCCAGCGTGTCCATGAGGCAGTAACGCGCGGTTTCGTAGGCCTGGGCGCTATCTACCTCGTAGTTCTTCGTGTAGTCGGCGATGGCGACCAGCAGGTCGTCCGGGCTCGGGCGCTGCGCGGACTTGTAATCGTGCGATGACATTCGGAACTCGTCTACTCTCTGGTTGCGCAGCTTGCTGCATGACGATGCCGGCGACGATGCGCTGCGCAGTGATGACTTCTTCCCAACCGCGCGGGCCATCGCCGGTTCACGGCGTCGATCGGGAATGCTCGATGTCGAATTGCTCCTCGAGCGCCATGCACGAGCTCGACGATGTCGAGCTCGTCCGCGCCGTATTCCTTCAGCGGCCAGGCCCGGGGCGATTCGTTCGGTCTCCACACCGAGCTGCCGTGCGACCTGTCCGCGCACGGTCTGCAGCACCTCGGTCGCGGTCACGGGCTCGCGGGTCTCGTCCTGCGCCGAGGCGACCAGCGCCGGCGCGCCCGCAAGCAGCAGCGTACAGGCCGCCGCCGCCGGAATATCGCGCCGGATCACGGGCGCTGCGCCGATCGAGCACGAATTTGCGGTTCTCGGGACCCGTGTAGTTAGCCGCGGGGCGGATGATCTTGCCGTCCTCGCGCTGCTCGATGACGTGCGCGCTCCACCCGGTGACGCGGGACATGACGAACAGCGGCGTGAACATCGACGTCGGCACGCCCATGAGGTGATAACTCACCGCGCTGTACCAGTCGAGGTTCGGGAACATCTTCTTGGTGTCCCACATCAGCGATTCGATGCGCTCGGCGATCTGGTACAGCTTGAGGTCGCCGGCCTCCTTCGCGAGCTTCTCCGCCACGCGCTTGATGATGACGTTGCGCGGATCGCGCGACCGTGTACACGGGATGACCGAAGCCGATGACGATCTCCTTGTTCGCGACGCGGCGGCGGATGTCCGCCTCGGCTTCGTCGGGCGTGTCGTAACGCTCCTGGATCTCGAGCGCCACTTCGTTGGCGCCGCCGTGTTTGGGGCCGCGCAACGCGCCGATGGCGCCGGTGATGCACGAGTAGATGTCCGAGCCCGTGCCCGCGATGACGCGCGCCGTGAACGTGGACGAATTGAACTCGTGCTCGGCGTAGAGGATGAGCGAGGTGTGCATCGCGCGCACCCAGCTGCCCGGCGGCGGGCGGCGATGCAGCAGGTGCAGGAAATGCCCGCCGACGGAATCGTCGTCGGTCTCGACGTGGATGCGCTGGCCGTTGTGCGAGAAGTGATACCAGTAGCAGAGCATCGAGCCGAAGCACGCCGACCAGGTGGTCGGCGATCTCGCGCGCGCCCGCGGCATCGTGCGTCCTCCTTCTCGGGCAGGACGCAGCCGAGCGCGGAGGCGCCGGTGCGCATGACGTCCATCGGATGCGTCGGCGGCCGGCAGCTGCTCGAGCACCGCGCGCACGGGCGCCGGCAGGCCGCGCAGGTTCCTGAGCTTCGTCTTGTATGCGGCGAGCTGCGCCTTGTTGGGCAGCTTGCCGTGGATCAGCAGATAGGCGATCTCCTCGAAGTCGCAGCTCTCGGCGACCTCGAGGATGTCGTAGCCGCGATAGTGCAGGTCGTTGCCGCTGCGGCCCACGCTGCACAGCGCGGTGTTGCCCGCGGTGACGCCGGACAGCGCGACGGATTTCTTCGGCTTGGGCGCGCGCGGTCGTTCGTTCATTTCTTCTTCTCCTTGCCGCGAAGAACAGCTCGTCGAGCTTGCGCTCGTACGCGTGGTAGTCGAGATACTTGTACAGATCGTCGCGCGTCTGCATGTCGCTCGAGCACGTTTTTCTGCGTGCCGTCGCGGCGGATGGCCTGGTACACCTTGAGCGCCGCGAGGTTCATCGCGCGGTAAGCCGAGCAGCAGTGCAGCACGATGTCGACGCCGACCGCCGCCAAGCTCCTCACGCGTATACAGCGGCGTCTTGCCGAACTCGGTGATGTTCGCGAGCACCGGCACGCTTCACGGCGTCGCTGCACCCTGCGATACATCGCGAGGTCGGTGATGGCTTCGGGGAAAACGGCGTCGGCGCCCGCTGCGACGCAGGCGACGAGCCGCTCGATCATCTCGTCGAGTCCTTCGCTGGCGAGCGCGTCGCTGCGCGCCATGATCACGAAGCTCGCGATCGCTCGCGCGCGTCGACGGCGGCCTTGATGCGGTCGACCATCTCTTCGCTTGGGACGACTTCCTTGCCGGGACGATGACCGCAGCGCTTGGACTGCACCTGGTCTTCGATGTGCATGCCCGCGGCGCCGGCCTTGATGAAGGAGCGCACGGTGCGCGCGATGTTGAACGCGCCGCCCCAGCCGGTGTCCGCATCGACGAGCAGCGGCAGCGTGCTCGCCTCGGTGATGCGCCGGATGTCGATGAGCACGTCGTCCATCGTGCTGATGCCGAGATCGGGAAGGCCGAGCGAGTTCGCGGCGACACCGCCGCCGGATAGATAGAGAGCGCGGAACCCGGTGGCCTCGGCCATGCGCGCGGCGTAGGCGTTGATGGCGCCGACCACCTGCAGGGGTTTTTCGGCCGCGATGGCCGCGCGCAGCTTCGCGCCCGCGGAGAGCGGGGCTGCCGTGTGAGTCGTTCATGCCGGGAAGTTTACGGCCGCGGACCGGATCTTAACCACGGTGCGACCGGTGACTTTTCCGTCGAGGTAGGCCTGGAAACGCGCCGGGCAGCTCGGCGAACGGAATCGTGCGGCTCGCGATGCGCGCAGGTGCCGCGGCGCGCAGTCGCTGGCGATGCGCGTCCCAGACCTCGAGCCGCTCCGCGCGCCGCGTGGCCGAGGAGTTGATGCCGAGCAGGCTCACGCCGCGCAGGATGAACGGCATGACGGTGGTCTTGAGTTCCGCGCCGCCGGCGAGCCCGACGCTTGCGATGTTTCCCCAGAAATCGACCTGCCGCGTGAGCCCGGCGAGCATTTCGCCGCCGACGTTGTCGATGGCGCCCGCGTAACGCGCGGGCTCGAGCGGCGCGGCTGCCGAGCTGCGAAGTCGCGCGCGCAGCACCACCTTGCTTGCGCCTAACGACTCGAGGTACGTCGAACGACTCGTCCTTGCCGGTGACGGCGATCACTTCGTAGCCGCGCCCGGCGAGCATGTCGATCGCGATGCTGCCGACGCCGCCCGTCGCGCCGGTGACGACGATGGGGCCACCCGCGGGCTCCTGCCCGTTGCGCTCCATGCGATGGATCGCGAGCGCGGCGGTGAACCCGGCCGTGCCGAGCGCCATCGCGCGGAAGGCATCGAGTCCCTTCGGCATCGGTATCACGCTGTCGGCCCGCACGCGCGCGACCTCGGTATATCCGCCGTCGAAGGTTTCGGAGAGTCCGCTGCCCGTGACGAGCACCGCGTCGCCGGCCTGGAAGCGCGCATCCGTCGGACGAACGCACCGACGCCGGCGAGATCGATGCCGCCGACGAGCGGATAGCGCCGCAGGATCCTGCCGGCGCCGGTGGCCGCGAGCGCGTCCTTGTAGTTGATGCCCGAGTACTCGACGTCGATCACGACCTCGCCCGGCGAGAGCGCGTCGAGCGTGAGGTCCTCGAAACGCGCGGCGATCTTGCCCTCGGTCTCGTGGATGCGAAACGCCCTGAAGGTAGCTCACAGTCGAGTCCTCGCCGCGATAGACGTTAGTATCTTGCCATGAAATACGACTACGACCTGTTCGTCATCGGCGCGGGATCGGGCGGCGTGCGCGCGGCGCGCATCGCGTCGCTGGCCGGCGCGCGCGTGGCCATCGCCGAGGAATACCGCATCGGCGGCACCTGCGTGATCCGCGGCTGCGTGCCCAAGAAACTGCTGGTCTACGGCGCCGAGTTCGCGCAGCACCTGCGCCGACGCCGCGGGCTACGGCTGGACCGTCGGCGACGACCTCGTTCAGCTGGCCGACGCTGCGCGACGCCGTGCAGAAAGAAGTCGCGCGGCTCTCGGGCATCTACACGTCGAATCTCGCGAAGGCCGGCGTGACCGCGTTCGAGGAGCGCGCCGAGCTCGTGGATGCGCACACCGTCAAGCTCGTGAAGTCCGGCAGCGAGCTCACCGCCGAGCGCATCCTGATCGCCACCGGCGGCCGTCCCTATCTACCCGAAGGGCTGCCCGGCGTCGGAGCTCGGCATCACCTCCAACGAGGCGTTCCACCTGCCCGAGCTGCCGCGGCGCATGCTCATCGTCGGCGGCGGCTACATCGCGCTCGAGTTCGCCAACATCTTCTCCGGGCTCGGCAGCGAGATGCGCATCGTGCATCGCGGCGACCGCTGCTGCGCGGCTTCGACGACGACCTGCGCTCGCACATGCACATCGAGTCGGAGCGCGCGCGGCATCCGCCTCACGATGAATGCCACGCTCACCAAGATCGAGAAGGCCGGCGCCGCGCGCCGCGCGACGCTGTCCACCGGCGAGAAGGTGGACGACCGACGTGGTGCTGTTCGCCATCGGCCGGCGATCCGAACACCGCCGGCCTCGGCCTCGAACGCGCCGGCGTGAAGCTCGATGCCGCCGGCGCGGTGATGGTGGACGAGTATTCGCAGAGCAGCGTGGAATCCATCTACGCGATCGGCGACGTGACCAACCGCATGAACCTCACGCCGGTCGCGATCCGCGACGGCCACGCGTTCGCCGACACCATCTACAACAAGCGGCCGACTCCCGTCGATCACAGCAACGTGCCGAGCGCCGTGTTCTCGCGGCCGCCGATCGGCTGCGTCGGCCTGACCGAGGCCGACGCGCGCCGCAGCCACGACGCGGTGGACATCTACCGCACCAACTTCCGGCCCATGCGCACCGCGTTCATCGGCAACGAACAGCGCACGCTGATGAAGCTCGTGGTGGACGCGCAAGACGGACCAGTTGTTAGGCGTGCACATCGCCGGCGTCGATGCGCCGGAGATGATCCAGCTCGCCGCGGTCGCCGTGAAGGCCGGGCTCACGAAGAAGCAGTGGGACAGCACCGTGGCGCTGCATCCGACGGCGGCCGAAGAACTGGTGCTGATGCGCGAGAAGGTCGGGCCGCCGGGCAGCCTGAACTAGTGTACGAAGCGTGCGATCTCGTCGGTCAGTTCACTGGCGCGTTCGAGATCCGCGCGCGCCGCCTCGATTCGCTCGCGATTACCCGAATCGAGCGCGTCCCGGTAGTTCGCCAGGGATACCCGCCAGTTCAGGGAGAGGCCGAGTTCCGCATCTACCAGGATACTTCTCGGTTGATTGTCGAAAGCCGGACTGTTGTAAAGGCGGACACTGAGCTCCCACCACCGGCTCTCGAGGTCCGGGGTCTGGCCGTTGACGTAGGCGGACCTCAAGGCCATCGCTTCCCGCATGAAGTGCCGTGTTTCGGCACCCGTGTCGACATACGCCGTTTGTGCGGGCGTCAAGACGGACACGTCGCCAGGCGCCAATGCGCTCGTCGACGATTCAACGGGCATGACTTCTTGTTCACCCCGCAGCGGCACGTCGGCAGGTATCGCGGAGCCGGAGTCCGATTTGGACGACCGGTCAACCGGAAAGGCGCGCGATGTCTCGGCGACCGGTGACGCCGGGACCGTGATCGCACGCGTACCCTGTGACGAGGCGATCGCCTCCCGCTCCATCGGGCTGGCCGGCGAGGAACCCGCCGAATCCAGCGATTGCATCGGCAAGTCGTCGGAGCGTCCGTTGCCGAGTATCGAAGTGCCGATGACACCGACAATCAACGAGACGAGTGCGACTCCGATCAGGACACCCAGCGGATGGCGGCGCCGCGGCGCGGCGGGATTCTCGACAGGCTCATCGGATTCGACCGTGCGATCGGTCGGCATCAGTCGCACGATCTCGGTCGCCTCCGCGCGATTGCGCACCCAGAACGGCAGGACCCCGCGACGCGCGCCGGGGACTCCGAATTCGATCCGTAACGCGTCACCTTCACGGGCTACTTCGCGCAGGTCCGCAGCGTCGAGGCGGAAGTGGGTGTGGCGCGACAGCAGAGTATGGATTCCGCGCTTCTGCTGGATATCGAGGCGCCCGCCGTCGATCCGCAATGAGCCTGCGCCGCGCCAACGAAAGGTGTTGGCGGGGGTCTCCAGGAGAGCGGCGATCCCGTCAGAACGTGCGAAGCGGATGTCGAACGTGCGTGCCATGACAGCGCACCCAACTATCCTCCTGTCAGCACGCATCCGCCATCCCCAAGTCCTGGCCCTTGCGGCCTCGCGGGAGAATCAGGCGGCGTGGGAAGCCCGGCGATGACCCGACATGCGGCGCGAACACTCTTCGGTGCCCTGACAGGACCAGATCGCCGCGTGACGGCAAGGCCGCCGCTTGGGTTCGCGCTGTTCCGAAACGCCCTTCCGGCTCGCGATGCCACGCGCGGTGCCGCACAGCGACTGCGTGCGCGCGCGCCCCAGCCGTGTGCTCACGGCCCCCTCCCGAGGAAACGCGCGACGCACGCGTCGCAACCGCGAAATGAAATCGCGACCCCGGTGAGCGTGAACGCCATGAAAAGGAATGACAGCGCCGTCAGGAACTGCAGGTTGCCGCGCGTCAGCATGAGCTTGATCGCGAGCACCGCGCCCGCGGAAAGCGCGGCCGACGTCATGAACAGGGCCGGACGCTTCCAGCCTTTCTGGGGCGGAGGCTCCCAGAAACAGACGGCCTCGACTACCTTGCAGTAGAGGCAGGTTTTGCAACGCGGGTGCATGCGCGGAATGTGCCACCCCGGGTTTTCCGGGGGCGGAACTCGCGCACACTTTCTTGTAGGTCAGTCGCCCCGGGTGCGCCGCTTGCGCACGGTGGCCACGACCACGCCGATCAGGGCGCCCAGAACGACGAGGAAGCCCATCTCCTTGAAGTCGAACCTGGCGAACGGCCCGAGCTTGTCGGTCCAGCTCGGCTGGTAGGCCAGGTGGGGAGCGACCTTCGCGGCGGTGATGATTTTCTCGAACATCGGAAAGTGCCCGTCGAAATCCGCGCTGTGCGCGTAGGCATGCAGCTCGACGAAGCCCTGCTCGGTCGGAATGATCCCCGAGATGCCGCGCACCTCGCCGATGTTCACGACGTCGCTCTTCGAGGTGAGCCACACGACGTTCGCGGCCTTGTCGAAGCGCATCTGGCCGAGCGAGGTGTCCTTCATGAGATTGGACCAGTCCTCGCCCTTCTCCCTGATCTTCGAATCGAGATCGATGCGCGGCAGGTTCTCGAGCTCGAACTCCGAGGGCCGCCCGCTGGGAGTGACCTTCACCAGCACGTAAGGATAGGAGAGCCAAGGCGGACCCGCGGCGGACTGGAAGGCGTAGTTGTACTTCGGAATCTGCGCCTTCGGTGCCTGGCGCAGCATCTCGTCGTGGAACGACTGCATCACCGCGGCGGGCACTTCGACCCAGCCATCGGGTAGTTCGACCGTGACCTCGGGCTTGCTGATGCTGCCCGCGGAGACGGACGCCGAGAACAGGCACGCGAACAGGACGAGCAGCTTGCGCATCGGGTGATCGCCGGGCATGTCAGTCGATGAAAATCGTCGCCGGCTGCTCGAGCAGATCCTTGAGCGCCTGGATCATCGACGCGCAGTCGAATCCGTCGACGAAGCGATGATCGAACGACGACGACAGGTTCATCATGAGGCGCACGGTGATCTGTCCATCCACGACCACGGCGCGCTCGATGGCCTTGTTGATGCCGATGATCGAGACCTCGGGCATGTTGATCATCGGCGTCGAGGCGATGCCGCCCAGCTTGCCGAGGCTCGTCACGGTGATGGTGGAGCCCGTGAGCTCCTCGCGCGGCGACTTGTTGGCGCGCGCCGCCTCGGAGACGCGGCGGATCTCGGCCGCCAGGTCATGCAGCGCACGCGACTCGGCGTTGCGCACCACCGGCACCTTCAGACCCTGCGGCGTCTGTGTCGCGATACCGACGTGCACGGCCTGGTGTTTCACGAGCACGCCGCGCGCGGAGTCGTATAGCGCATTGCACTGCGGGAACTTGCCGAGCACGCGCGCCAGCGCGGCCACGATGAACGGCAGGAACGTGAGCGGCGGCGCGGACGGCGGGCCGGCGATCATTCAGGTGCTTGCGCAACGCCTCGAGCCGCGTGAGGTCGCACTCCTCGACGTACGAGTACTGCGGTATCGAGCGCGCCGACTCCGTGAGGCGCTCCGCGATCACGCGCCGCAGGCCGATGATCTTCACCTCTTCGGTGCCGTTGCGCGCATCGCGCGTGGCATTCGCGCGCGCGTTCATCGAGGGCGGCGCGCCCTGCGCGGCGCCGCGATGCGAGCGCCGAATCGATGTCGCCCGGCTCGATGCGGCCCGACGGGCCCGTGCCAGTGACGGTAGATAGATCGAGGCCGGCCTCGGCGGCGCGGCGGCGGCTGGCGGGCGAGGCCATGATGCGGCCGCCACCGGCCTTGTGTGTCCCTGTGCCGTTGGTGTCGGGCGCTGGAGTGGCGGCGGCGGCCACCTGGCGTTTTTCGCTGGGCGCGCCCTTGGGCGCATCCGATTGCGCGCCTTTCGGCGCTGACATCCGCCGGCGCGGCGTTGCGGCGTCAGCGGCTCGGCCGGCGCGGGTGCGGGTGTTTTCGCGGCGGGCGCGGCACCGGCGGCGGCGGAAGTCGCGTCGGTGTCGAACACCACGAGCTCCGACCCCACCGCCACCATGTCGCCGGGCTCGCCGGTGATGGAGAGGATGCGGCCCGTGACGGGCGCGGGCATTTCCACCGCGGCCTTTTCCGTCATGACCTCGCACATCACCTGGTCTTCCTGCACGAGATCGCCGGGTTTCACGTGCCAGGCGACGACTTCCGCGGAAACCGTGCCTTCGCCGAGATCCGGCATCTTGAAAACGTAGCGGCTCATGTTTCCTCTCACTCGCCCATGGCGGCGCGCAGCGCGAGGGCGACGCGGGCCTGGCCGGGAAAATACTCCCATTCGAACGCATGCGGATACGGAGTGTCCCAGCCGGCGACGCGCTGGATCGGCGACTCGAGATACCAGAAGCATTCTTCCTGGATGCTGGCGGACAGCTCGGCGCCGAAACCGCGAGAAGCGCGTGGCCTCGTGCGCGATCACGCAGCGGCCGGTCTTCTTGACGGAACTGCAGATCGGATCGATGTCGAGCGGCGACATCGTGCGCACGTCGATGATCTCGGCGTCGATGCCGAGCTTCTTCGCCGCGGCCTCGCACACGTAGACCATCGTGCCGTAGGTGACGATGGTGACCTGCTCGCCGGGCCGCACGATCTCGCACTTGCCGATCGGCACCTTGTAGTGACCCTCGGGCACCTCGCCTTTCGCGTGCGTGCTCCACGGCACCGCGGGCTTGTTGGGATCGCCGTCGAACGGTCCGTTGTAGATGCGCTTGGGCTCGAAGAAGATGATCGGGTCGTCGTCTTCGATCGCCGCGATCAGCAGGCCCTTCGCGTCGTACGGGTTGCTCGGGCATCACCACCTTCACGCCGCAGATGTGCGCGAAGATCGCCTCGGGACTCTGCGAATGCGTCTGGCCGCCGCGGATGCCGCCGCCGCAGGGCGCGCGCACCACCACGGGCGCCGTGAAGTCGCCGGCGCTGCGGTAGCGGATGCGCGCGAGCTCGCTCGCGATCTGGTCCACCGCCGGGTAGATGTAGTCGGCGAACTGGATTTCCGCGACGGGCTTCAGGCCGTTGACCGCCATGCCGATGGCGGTGGCGACGATGCCGCCTTCGGCGATCGGCGAATCGAGCACGCGATGCTCGCCGTACTTGCGCTGCAGGCCGTCGGTGACGCGGAACACTCCGCCGAAATAGCCGACGTCCTCGCCCATCACGACGACCGAAGGATCGCGCGCCATCATGACGTCCATGGCGGAGTTCAGCGCCTGGATCATGTTCATCTGCGCCATGGCTCACTCCACCTTCGCCGCGAGCCCGAGCTCGGCGTTGAGCTTGATCTCCTCGGCGAGCTGCTCGCTCTGGCGGCGGAGGTTCTCCGGGAACTCCTTGTATACGTCCTCGAACATGAGGTGCCGGTCGAGGCGCGGGCCTTCGTTGAGCGCGCCGAACGAGACGGCCTCTTTCCAGGCCGCGGCCACCTGGGCGTCGAGCTCGGCGTGCAGCTCCTTGTGCTGCTTCTCGCTCCACTCGCCGCGCGCGATCAGGTGCTTCTTCAGCCGGTCGACCGGATCGCCGAGCGGCCAGTGTTCGTAATCTTCCTTCGGACGATAGCGCGACGGATCGTCGCTGGTCGAATGCGCGGAGGCGCGATACGTGACGAGCTCGATCAGCGTCGGGCCGCCGCCGGTGCGCGCGCGCTGCGCGGCCCACTGCGTCACGGCGTACACCGCGAGGAAGTCGTTGCCGTCGACGCGGATGCCCGCGACGCCGTAACCGGGACCGCGCGCCGCGAACGAGCGCTGCTCGCCGCCGGCCGTGCCCTGGAACGTGGAGATCGCCCACTGGTTGTTGACGATGTTCATGATCACCGGCGCCTGGTAGACGGCGGCGAACAGCAGGCCGTGGTGGAAGTCGGCCTCGGCGCTCGCGCCCTCGCCGATCCAGGTGCAGGCGATGTGGTCCTCGTTGCGGATCGCCGCGGCCATCGCCCAGCCCACGGCCTGCGGGAACTGCGTAGTTAGGTTGCCGGAGATCGAGAAGATGCGCCCGGCGTTCCAGTGGTACATCACCGGCAGCTGCCGGCCCTTGCACATGTCGCGCGTGTTCGAGAGCAGCTGGCACATGAGCTCGACGAGCGGCTTGCCGCGCACCATGTAGATGCCCTGCTGGCGGTACGACGGAAACAGCATGTCGCCGGGCTGCAGCGCCATGGCCTGCGCCACGGCCACGGCTTCCTCGCCGAACGAGCGCATGTAGAAGGAGATCTTTCCCTGGCGCTGCGTGCGCTGCATGCGGTCGTCGAAGATGCGCGTGAGCAGCATGTGGCGCAGGCCGACCTGCAGTTCCTCGGGATCGAGGCGCGGATTCCACTGGCCGACGGCTTCGTGTTTGTCGTCGAGCACGCGCACGAGGCCGGCGGCGCACTCCTCCATGTCGCGCGCGCGCGCATTGACGTCGGGCTTGTTGATGGCGCCGGCGGGTGAAAGATCGACGTAGCTGAAATCCGGCTTGTCACCCGGCCGGGTCGGAGGTTGGGGTACGTGAAGTCTTGGCATGGCGCGGATGATACGGGGAAAGGAGGAGAGCTGACGCGTCACCGCGACTGGTCGCTGCACGTGCTGACTGTCCGTGTCGCGAGAACGATCAGGTCGGTTTGATCACCATCAGGAACACGGCGATGAGCGGCGCGCCCGTGGCCACGAGGCCCCAGTTCTGTCCAGCGCGCGGGACAGCTCTTTCGTAGGCGGCCTGGTCCCAGTTCCCCTGCGATGCCGGCGCGCACGTTGGCCAATAGTTTCTTTTGTAGCGGCGCGACGACGCTCGAAAAGACGCACGCCCGAGATGCCGAACAGCACGAGGACCACGGCGATCCACCGCGTGCGGAGCAGCGGGATGTGCCGCGAGCAGCGCGGCCGCGACGCCCGGTGACGATGATGAGCAGCACGCCCGGCATGCGTGAACAGCCGGTCGCTCGTGATGATTCCGTCGAGCGCCTGCGCGCGGGCGCGCAGGTCGCCCGGTGCGGTCCGCGTGCACCTTCCAGAATACGCCGGTGATGATGTTGCCGAGGAACAGCACGACGCTGACGATGTGCAGCGACTTCAGTACCAGATAGATCATTGTCTAGCGGGCCTCGCGCTTGCAGCCACGCCGCGAGCCCCGCGGCGTTGAGCTCGAAGTCCTTCCTGAGGATGCGTCGACCTGCGCCTCGGTCAGCGTGCAGCCGTGATCGTGCAGGCTTTCGTGCGCCCAGCGTGCGCAGCTCGAAACGCATGCGCCCCTGGTCGCAGCCCGCTGGCGCGCGCGATGACCACGTACTCGTCGACCGCGTCGACCATGTCGTTGGCGAGCCGCGCGCAGTCGCCCACCTCGCTGTAATGCGTGAGGTAGAGTTTGCGCGGCCGGAACTGCATGAGCCGGATGATGGAGGCCTTGAGCTGTCCCGGGATCGAATTGCGTGGGCGTCGTGGTGGGCGTGATCCACGGGCCGCGCGCGGTGTCGAACTCGCGGTACGAGATGCCCGAAGGTGTCGCCGGTGAAGATGGCGTGCATGTCGTGATCGACGATGGCCTGGTGATGCAGCGCGTGGCCGGGTGTGTGCACGCACTCGAACCCACGGCCCGGCAGATCGAAGCGCTCGCCATCCTGCGCGATGACGCAGCCGGTCGGGCGCGATCGGCAGTATCTCGCCGTAGAGTTTCGCGTACAGCTCGTCGCCGTAGACGGCGCGGGTGCCGGCGATGAGCTTGGCGGGATCGACCATGTGCGGCGCGCCGCGCGGATGCACGACGCAGTTGCGTTCGGCAGCGCGCGCATCAGTGCGCCGGCGCCGCCGGCGTGATCCAGGTGCACGTGCGTGAGGAACAGCCAGTCGACGGCGTCGGGCACACGCCGAGCTCGGTCGAGCGCCGCGAGTATCAGCGGAACGGCCGTGTTGGGGCCGGTATCGACGATGGCCGCGCGTCCGCCGGACACGACGATGTGTGACGCATCCATCTGCGGACGGACGTATTCGGTGTCGACGGCGGTGATGCCGTCGGCGAACTTCGTCAGACGTGGCATGACTGCATTCATGGCCTGCGGCAACATAGCAGCATGAAACCGAAAATATCTCCTGACGAATGTAATTGTGACGATCGTCATCGTGGCGGCATCGTCCGTCGCTCCCGCCGCGATCGAAGAACGCGGCAACCTGGTGCTCGACAACATTCCGCCGGTCGAAACGCCGCTCACGGCGCGCCTCGATGACTACCTGAACTCGCGCGGCGCGATCGTTCGTCGACTGGCTGCCCGACGGCGGGATGCTGGTCGCCACGCGTTTCGGCGACGTGGAGCAGCTGCACCGCGTGGCGGCGCCGCTCGGCGACCGCGAGCAGCTCACGTTCTACCGCGAGCCCGTGACCGTGGCGCGTTCACCGCAATCGGCCGTCGCGCCGGGCTTCGCGTTCCTCAAGGACGTGGGCGGCAACGAGAACGCGCAGGTCTACTGGTACGACAACACCTCGCGTGGAGTACGCCTCGTGAGCTCCGGGCAGGGCGTGAACGGCGGCCTGTGTGGAGCCACGACGGCCGCCGGGTCGCGTTCCACAGCACGGCGCGCGACGGCGTGAGTTACGACCTGATACATCGCGGAGCCCGCGACCACCGCGCCGCCGCGCCTGGTGTTCAACGGCTTCCAGAAGAACTGGTCGGTGGCGGCGTGGTCTCCCGACGACACCAAACTACTGATCGTCAACTTCGTTTCCGCCAACGAGTCGCACCTGAACATCCTGGACATCGCGACCGCCGCGCTCACGCCGGTGAGCGAAGACGACGAGCCCGCGAGCATCGGCGGCGCGCAATTCACCGCCGACGGCCGCGGCGTGTACGTGATCACCAATCGCGGCAGCGAGTTCGAGCAGCTGCGGCGCATCGATCTCGCCACCAGCGAATTCGAGGTGCTGACCGGCCACATTCCCTGGGACATCGAGACCTTCGACCGCAGCGACGACGGCCGCTATCTCGCGTGGGTGGCGAATGCGGATGGCGTCAGCCGGCTCACGGTGGTGGATACCGTGAAGGGAACCGAAAGCCTGCCGCCGCTGCCCGACGGGCGCATCGGCCGCATTGCGTTCGACCGCACCGGCCGGCGCTCGCGTTTTCGCTCGAGAGCCCGCAGTCGCCGCGTGACGTATTCGTGCTCGAGATCGGAACGCAGCGCGGTGGTGCGGTTCACGCAGAGCGAGGCCGGCCCGGTCAATCCGCTGGAGTTCGTGCCCGCCGAGCTCGTGCGCTACCCCACGTTCGACAGAGGTACGTGGCAAGTACCGCGAGGTGCCCGCGTTCATCTTCAAGCCGCGCAAGCCCGGCCCGCATCCCGTGTTCATCGACATCCACGGCGGCCCGGAAAGCCAGGCCGTTCCCGTGTGGAGTCCGTTCACGCAATTCCTGGTGAAGGAGATGGGTTTCGTGGTGATCACGCCGAACGTGCGCGGATCATCCGGCTACGGCAAGACGTACCTCGACCTCGACAATGGCGAGGACCGCGAGGACTCGGTCAAGGACATCGGCGCATTGCTGGTGTGGATCGGGCTGCAGAAGGATCTCGACGCGAAGAACGTATTCGTGTCGGGTGGTTCGTACGGCGGCTACATGTCGCTGGCGTCGATGGTCCACTTCGGCGACCGGCTGCGCGGCGGCATCGACGTCGTCGGCATCTCGAACTTCGTCACTTTCCTCGAGAGTACGTCCGCCTACCGGCGCAACCTGCGCCGGCCGGAGTACGGCGACGAGCGCCTGCCGAAGATGCGCGCCTACCTGCAGCGCATCTCGCCGCTCACCAACGCCGCCCGCATCTCGAAGCCGCTGCTCGTGGTACAGGGACTCAACGATCCGCGTGTACCGGCGACGGAATCACAGCAGATGGTCGTGAAGATCCGCGGGCGCGGCGGCGAGGTCTGGTACCTGGCCGCGAAGGACGAGGGTCACGGGTTCCGCAAGAAGACGAATCGCGACTTCTACCAGAAGACGATCGTCACGTTCCTCGAGGCCCAGCGGTCGCGTTGAGGAATTATTTCGACGAAGAGAAGAAGAATCTCTTCTTCGGCAGGGTCTGGAGCGCGGGCGTCTGCTTCGAATAGAAATGCGCCAGCTCGCGGATGTCCTGCTCGGTGAGGGTCGCGGTCATGCCGGACATCACGGGATTCTTGCGGCCGCCCTTCTTGTAGTCGGTGAGCGCGCGTTCGAGGTAGTCGGCGTGCTGCCCGGCCAGCGACGGATAGTCGGCCGTGATGCCGACGCCGTTCGTGCCGTGGCACGCGAGGCAGACTTCGCTCGACTTCGGCCGGTCCTTCGCCGCAACGTCGCTCTTCGTCTCGGTCAGCACCTCGGTGCCGGCCAGGTAGGCGGAAACGTCGGCCATGTCCTGCTCGGAGAGCGAGGCGGCCTGCGAATGCATGGTGCCGTGCGAACGTTCGCCGCTCTTGTAGGCCTTGAGGGCGGCGAGCAGGTATTGCGGGCGCTGGCCAAGCAGCTTCGGCACGGAGTACGTCGGGTACACGTTCTTGTAGTTAGGAATGGCGTGGCAGCCATTACACGTGTAGGCGATCTTCTCGCCGTTCGCGGCGTCGCCCACGGGTGCGGGAGATTGCGCCAGGGCGGCGAGCGGCAGGACCAAAGCGGCGAGACCCAAGATTCGAAGTGCCATGAGTGAGGTTTTGACCCGTTGCTCCCGGAAAAACAGGCCGCGATATTAAGGACTTGGGCGCGCAAATGCCACCGGGCACAATCCGGGTATCCATGATTGCACTCATTCAACGGGTCAGCTCGGCAGCGGTGACCGTCGATGCACGCGCGGTGGGCCGGATCGGCCGCGGAATCCTCGCCCTCATCGGCGTCGAACGAGGTGACGCCGCCGCGCAGGCCGAACGCCTGCTCGAGCGGGTGCTCACCTACCGGATCTTCGAGGACGAAGCCGGTCGCATGAATCGCAGCCTCGCCGACATCGGGGGCGGGTTGCTGCTCGTGCCCCAGTTCACCCTGGCCGCCGACACCCACAAGGGCACGCGCCCGGGATTCAGCACCGCCGCGACTCCCGAGGCCGCTCGCGCCCTGTTCTCGCAGCTCGGCGAGATCGCCAGAAGGAGCCATCCCGACGTCGCGTTTGGCGAATTCGGCGCGCACATGCAGGTCTCCCTGGTGAACGAGGGTCCGGTGACGTTCTGGCTGCGCACCAATCCGGGAACCACCAAGGATGACAACGACTTAACAACAGCCCCGCCGCCGTGATGGGAGTCTCGTCCCGGGCCGAACTTTCTTAGGGTTGTAGCCTCTGTTGACTTATCATTCCGGCACTTTTCGGGGCGTCGACCGCCCCACAGGAGCGGCTCATGGGCCCAATTGGTTTCAAAGAACTCATCATCATCCTGGTCGTCGTGCTGCTCATCTTCGGGGCCAAGAAGCTCAAGACGATTGGTTCGGATCTCGGCTCCGCCGTTCGTGGTTTCAAGAAGTCCATGAGCGAAGGGGATGCCGAGGAGTCCGTCAAGCAGCTGAAGGCCGATGCCGAATTTCCGGACGCCGCGAAATCCCAGACCGCGGAAAAGAGCGAGCACAAGGCGTGACTCGCGGCGCCTCGCGCCGTCTTTAACAACCGCCTCTGGCGGTGAGTTCCCATGTTTGAGGTTGGTTTCTCCGAACTGCTGCTGATTTTCGCGCTCGCGCTCGTGGTGCTCGGGCCGGAGAAGCTGCCGAAGCTCGCCCAGCAGGTCGGCCGCTGGGTGGGGCGCGCACGCGCCATGGCGCGCCAGTTCCGCGACCAGCTCGAGGAGGAAGCCCACAACCTCGAAACCAAGGTCAGCATCGATCCCGGCATCGACACGTCCCTCGATCCGCAGCCGAAGGCACAGTCCACGGGACCGGCCGCGGCGCCTGCGCCGGAGCCGCCGGCGCCGATGGACGAGGATTTCTATCCCCCCGATCACCACATGCATCCGTCGAACCGCGCGCCCGAGCCGGTGGTCGAGCCTGAAATGCCGCCCGGCGCCGGCGAGACGGGAGCGCAGAGCGAACTCGATCTAACTACGCCTCCTGGGCCGAAGACGCCGTGAGCGAAGACGACAAGAAGAACGAGAATCTCGCCGAAGGCACGCTGATGTCGCACCTGCTGGAGCTGCGCAACCGCCTCATGAAGGCGATGCTCGCGGTTTTCCTGGTGTTCATTCCCTGCGCGGCGTTCGCCAACGACATGTTCAACCTCATCGCGCAGCCGCTGGTCGACAAACTACCCAGCGGCAGCTCGCTCATCTCGACCAGCGTGGTCGGGCCGTTCATGACGCCCTTCAAGGTGTCGTTCTACGTGGCGCTGTTCCTGGCGATGCCCGTCGTGCTGTACCAGATCTGGGCCTTCGTCGCGCCCGGCCTGTACCGGCGCGAGAAACGCTTCGCGGTGCCGCTGCTCGTCTCCTCGGTGCTGCTGTTCTACCTGGGCGTGGTGTTCGCGTACTACGTCGTGTTCCCGGTGATGTTCAATTTCTTCGTGGGCACCGTTCCCGGTGCCGTGAAGTACAACCCGGACATGGCCTCGTACATCGACTTCGTGCTGACGATGTTCCTGGCCTTCGGCGCCGCGTTCGAGGTGCCGGTGGTGGTCGTGCTGCTGGTGCTCACGGGCCTCGTGAAGGTCGAAAAACTCGGCGCGAACCGCGGCTACGTGATCATCGGCATCTTCGTCGTGGCCGCGATCCTGACGCCCCCGGACGCCATTTCGCAGGTCATCATGGCCGTGCCCATGTGGCTGCTGTACGAGGTCGGGCTCGCGATGGCACGCCTCATGCAGAAGATGCGCAAGGAAGCCGCGGACGCGGCCGAAAAAGAAGAAGCCGAAGCGAGCTGACGCCGCGTTCAGCTGAAACGCTGTAAATAAAGCCACTATCCGCGCGACGCCCCGTCGCATCCTGCCTTGCTGCGCCCCGTGGGGTTGGGTCAGACTCCGCGCCATCGCGACGCAACAGCGTCCATAAGAAATCGGGACATAACCAGATGAACGATCCCAGCACGACGACCATCGTGTCGTCCGACGTGGCCGGCAAAACGATCTTCGGTCACCCCCGCGGACTCGCCACGCTCTTCTTCACCGAGATGTGGGAACGCTTCACGTACTACGGCATGCGGGCCATCCTGCTGTTGTACCTCGTGGCCGCCATCCAGGACGGCGGTCTCGGCATCGACGACAAGACCGGCGCCGCGATCTACGGCCTGTACATCTCCGGCACCTATCTGCTCTCGCTCGGCGGCGGCTACATCGCCGACCGCATCATCGGCGCGCAGCGCGCGGTGTGGTGGGGCGGCATCTTCATCATGATCGGCAACGCGATGCTCGCATTCGGGCAGACGCAGCTGTTCTTCACCGGGCTCATGGTTATTGTTGTAGGCGTCGGATTGCTGAAGCCGAACATCAGCGCCATCGTCGCGCAGCTGTATCCGGAAGGCGGCTCGCGCCGCGACGCGGGCTTCTCCATCTTCTACATGGGCATCAACACCGGCGCGTTCTTCGGTTCGCTGCTCGTGCCCGAGGTGGCGCAACGCTACGGCTGGGGCGTGGGTTTCGCGCTGCCCGCGGTCGGCATGGCGCTCGGCCTGGTGCAGTTCGCGTTCACCCGCAAGTACCTGGGCGCCGCGGGCGCGGTCGGCGGCGGCGTCGCGACGCAAGGCCGCGCGAGCTGGACGCCGGTGGTGATCGTCGGTGCGTTGCTGGTCGCGGTCGTCGGGCTGTCCATCAGCGGCGTGCTGCACCTCAATGCGGTCTCGATCTCCAACGCCGCGACCTGGGTGATCTTCGCGTTCGCGTTGTTCTACTTCGTCTACCTGGGGTTCTTCGCGGGACTTTCGCGCGAGGAGCGGCAGCGCGTGGTCGTGATGTTCGTGTTGTTCCTGGCCTGCGCCATGTTCTGGGCGGGTTTCGAGCAGGCGGGCGCGTCGCTCAACCTGTTCGCCGACCGGCACACGGACCGCAACGTGTTCGGCTGGGACATGGCGGCCGGCACGCTGCAGACCATCAACCCGCTGTTCATCATCATCTTCGCGCCGGTGTTCGCGGCCGTGTGGGTCAACCTGGGCGCGCGCAACCTCGACCCGTCCGCGCCGGTGAAGTTCGCGCTCGGCCTCATCCTCATGGGCGTCGGCTTCTTCGTGATGGTGCTCGCGTCGCGGTACGTGGCGGCGGGCGACAAGGTGCTGCCCACCTGGCTGATCCTCACCTATCTATTCCACACGTTCGGCGAGTTGTGCCTGAGCCCGGTGGGATTGTCCTCGTTCAGCAAGCTCGCGCCGGCGCGGTTCGTCGGCCAGGCGCTCGGCGTCTGGTTCCTGGCGACGGCACTCGGCAACAACATGGCCGGCCAGATCGCCGGGGACTTCGACTGGGACGACGTCTCGAAGATGCCCGCGCAGTTCATGTTCATCGTGTGGTGGGGCCTGCTCGCCGGCGGCGTGCTGCTGTTGCTTGCGCCGTGGCTCAAGCGGTTCCTCGTGGGAGTGCGCTGAATGAAAACCCGTATTTCTCTTGCCGCGGGCCTCGCGCTCGCTTCGTCCTTCGTACTCGTCTCGTGCAACGGCCCGAAGGGTCCGACGCCTCCTCCGAAGATCACCGGGCCGGAGTTCATCGCGGGCGTGAACAAGGACCTGGTCGAGCTCAGCAAGGAGGGCAACGCCGCGGGCTGGACGCAGTCGACCTACATCACGGCCGACACGCAGTTCCTGAACTCGAAGGCCACCGAACGTTTCCTCGAATACTTCAGCCGCAAGGCCGGGCGAGCCAAGGCCTACGAAGGCCAGGAAGCTCGATCCTGCGACCGGCCGCTCGATCAAGCTGATCAAGCTCGGCGTGAGTGCGCCGGCGCCGGCCGATGCCGCCAAGCGCGCGGAGCTCGCGGCGCTCGGCACCGAGCTCGAGGCGATGTACGGCGAGGGCAAATACTGCCCGCCGGGAGCCGACCCGAAGAAAGAAGGCGCCTGCAAGAACCTCGATGATCTCTCCGACGTCATCGCCACCAGCCGCAACTACGAAGCGTTGACCGACGCCTGGGCGGGCTGGCATTCCATCTCGAAGCCGATGCGACCCAAGTACCAGCGCTTCGTCGAGCTCGCGAACGAAGGCGCCAAGGAGCTGGGTTACGACGATCTCGGCGTGTTGTGGCGCTCGCGTTACGACATGTCGGCGCAGGATTTCGAGAAGGAAGCCTCGCGCCTCTACGAGCAGGTGAAGCCGCTCTACGAAGGCCTGCACTGCTACGCGAGCAAGCGGCTCGCGCAGCGTTACGGCAAGGACAAGGTGCCCGAGGGCAAGCCGATTCCCGGCGCAGTTGTTCGGCAACATGTGGGCGCAGCAGTGGAACCGCGTCTACGACGACCTGCTCAAGCCCTACCCGGCCGCGAGCATCGAGTCCGCCGACCGCCAGCTGCAGAAGCAGAACTGGGACGCGGTGAAGATCACGAAGTCGGCCGAGAGCTTCTACACGTCGATCGGTTTCCCGGCGCTGCCGCAGAAGTTCTGGGAGCGCTCGATGCTCACGCGTCCGCGCGACCGCGAAGTGGTGTGCCACGCCAGCGCCTGGGACATGGACGACACGGACGACGTGCGCATCAAGATGTGCATCAAGCCGATCGAGGAAGACCTGTTCACGGTCTACCACGAGCTCGGCCACGTCTATTACTACCTCTGGTACAAGGACCAGCCGCATCCTGTTCCAGGACGGCGCGCACGACGGCTTCCACGAAGCCATCGGCGACGCGGTCAATCTTTCGGTGACGCCGGCCTATCTGCGCAAGATCGGCCTGGTCGGCGACGTGGTTCCGTCGAAGGAAGCCATCATCAACCAGCAGATGAAGATGGCGCTCGACAAGGTCGCCTTCCTGCCGTTCGGCAAGCTCATCGACGAGTGGCGCTGGGGCGTGTTCGACGGCCGCATCAAGCCCGCGGAGTACAACAAGGCGTGGTGGGAGCTGCGCGAGAAATACCAGGGCGTGAGCGCCCCGGTGGCGCGCAGCGAGGAGGATTTCGATCCGGGCGCGAAGTACCACATCCCGGGCAACACGCCGTACACGCGGTATTTCCTCTCGTTCATCCTGCAGTTCCAGTTCCACAAGGCGCTGTGCGACGCCGCCGGCTACAAGGGTCCGCTGCACGAGTGTTCGATCTTCGGCAGCACCGGAGGCCGGCAAGAAGTACGGCGCGATGCTGGCGAAGGGCGTCGAGCCAGCCCTGGCCGGACACGCTCGAGCAGCTCACCGGCACGCGCGAGATGGATGCGTCCGCGATCCTCGACTACTTCAAGCCGCTCGAAGCCTGGCTCGAAGAGCAGAACGACGACCAGAAGTGCGGCTGGAATTGAGTTCCGCGGAGAGCAGACAGATGAACACCAGCGTGGCACCGGCGCCGCAGCTCACCGCGCGCGCCATCATCCTCGCGATCGTCCTCGCGATGATCCTGGCGGCGGCCAATACCTACCTCGGACTGTTCGCCGGCATGACCATCGCGTCGGCGATTCCCGCCGCGGTGGTCTCGATGGCGGTGCTGCGCGCGCTCGGCGGCGGCGGCATCCTCGAGAACAACATCGTGCAGACCGGCGCGTCCGCGGGCACCTCGATCGCCTCCGGCGTCATCTTCACGGTGCCGGCGCTGGTGCTCATGGGTTACTGGCCGGACTTCAAGTACTGGTGGGTGCTGGCGATCGCCGGGCTCGGCGGGTTGTTGGGTGTGCTGTTCTCCGTGCCGCTGCGGCGCTCGTTGATCGTCGATCAGCAGATGACCTTCCCCGAGGGCAAGGCCGCGGCCGAAGTGCTGCGCGCCGGAGAGAATCCTTCCGCGGGCATCAAGGTGCTGGGACTGGCGGCGCTCGGCGGCGGCGATCGGCAAGCTGTTCACGGCCAGCGGCTTCCGCCTGATCCCCGACAGCTCGCTCGCGAGCGGTTTCGTCGGCAAATATCTCGGCTACATGGGCACGAACCTGTCGCCCGCGCTGCTCGGCGTGGGCTACATCGTCGGGCTCAACATCGGCTGCGTGGTCGTCTCGGGCAGCCTGCTGTCGTTCAACATCGCGATCCCGATCTACCACGCGTATTTCCTGCCGCAGAACCCGGAGCTCGCCGCGACCGTCGCGGGCGCCTGCCAGGGAATCTCGAGTGCGGAATGCGCGGAAGTCACGGCGCAGATCCTGCGCGGCGCACAGATCCGCTACCTCGGTGTCGGCGCGATGCTGGTAGGCGGACTGTGGGCGTTGATCACGCTGCGCGGTTCGATCGTATCGGGCGTCAAGAGCGGCCTCGCCGCGGCGCGCGCCGGCAGCGACACCCTGGTCGCGCATACCGAACGCGACCTGCCGATGAAGTGGGTACTGCTCGGCATCGTGCTGTTCACGGTGCCGCTCGGCGTTCTCTACTACACCATCGTGGACAACCTCGGCGTCGGCATCGCGATGTCGGTGATCATGGTGGTCGCGGGGTTCCTGTTCTGCTCCGTCTCCGCGTACATGGCCGGCCTCGTGGGTTCCTCCAACAACCCCGTTTCGGGGATCACGATCGCCACCATCCTGTTCGCGGCACTCGTGCTGGTCGGATTCCTCGGCAAGTCCTCGACCATCGGTCCGGTGGCGGCCGTGATGATCGGCGCGGTGGTTTGCTGCGCGGCCTGCGTCGCGGGCGACAACCTGCAGGACCTCAAGGCGGGCTACATCGTCGGCGCGACGCCGTGGAGGCAGCAGGTGATGCTCGCGATCGGCGCAGTGTCGTCCGCCGCGGTGATGGCGCCCACGCTCAACGTGCTCGCGGTGAGCTACGGCATCGGCCCGCGCACCGCGGAACACCCGCAATCGCTCGAGGCGGCGCAGGCCAACCTGATGGCATCGGTGGCCAAGGGCATCTTCGGCGGCCACCTGCCCTGGGACATGATCGCGATCGGGGCCGTCATCGGCGTGGCGGTCATCGTTCTCGACATGATCTTGAAGGCAAGGAATGCGCCGTTCCGCGTGCCGGTGCTGGCCGCGGCGATCGGCATCTACCTGCCGCTCGAGACGATGGTGCCTATCTTCCTCGGCGGCCTGCTCAACTACCTCGTGACGCGCAGCTTCGGCAAGGGACTGACGCGAAGAAGAAGTCGAGAAGCGCAACCGCAAGGGCATGTTGTTCGCGGCGGGCCTCATCACGGGTGAAGCGCTGATGGGCATCCTGATCGGCTTCGCGATCTACGGTACCAAGCAGGCCGACGTGTTCGCGCTGCCGGCGGGCATGCAACTCGGCGGATCGCTCGGCGAGTGGGTGGGACTGATCCTGCTCGCGATGGTCGGCGGCTGGATGTACCGGGCGGCCAGGAACAAGGCGGAGTAAAGGGTGCCGGGTCGGGAAACCGGGATATCTCCAAGGAGCGAGCGCGGCGACGACCGGCAATCTGCTAAATAGCAGACCCGCTTCCGGAGTTATCCCGGTTTTCCGACCCGGCACCATGTCCACCGATTCATCACGCCGCGCGAAGCTGATCGTTTGCTTCGCGGCGGTCTACTCTCATCTGGGGATCGACCTACGCGGTTGCGAGCGTCGGCGTGCACGAGCTGCCGCCCATCCTGTTCGGCGGCATCCGCTTCATCTGCGCCGGCATCCTGCTCGGCATCACGGCGCTGGCGCTCGGCAGCCGCTTCGATCTCGATGCGACCGAGTGGCGGCACCTGTCCATCGTCGCGGTCGGCAGCGTGGTGATCCCCAACGGCTTCACGAACTGGGCCATGCAGACGTCGCGTCCAACCAGACGGCGATCCTCAATGTCTCCGCCGCGTTGTGGATCGCGCTGATGGCGACGCGCGGGCGGCGCGCGCACGCGCTCGACCGGCGTACGGTGATCGGGCTGGTCATCGGCTTCGCCGGCGCGGCGCTCATCGTCTGGCCGCGCGGCAGCCTCGACGGCGAGTCACTTCGGCATGCAGCTGCTGATCCTCGTCGCGGTATTCGTCTGGTCCGCGACCACGGTCTACATCCGCAACGTGCACTCGAAGCTCGACCTGCTGGCGTTCTCCGCCATGCAGATGCTGCTGGGCGGCGTGATGATGACGGCCGTCGGGCTCGCGCTCGGCGAAGCCGCGCAATGGCACTGGTCGTCGAAGGGCATCATCGCGATGGCCTATCTCACCGTCGCGAGCTCCTGCATCGCATACACCGCGTTTTCCTGGCTGGCGCGCAACACCACGCCGGCGATGGCCGGCACCTACAGCTACGTCAATCCCGCCATCGCCGCGGTGCTGGGCTGGTGGTTCCTGGACGAGATGCTGGGCGCAAACCAGCTCATCGGCATGGCGATCATGTTCGCGGGCGTGGCGCTGGTGAGCTGGCCCCAGAAGAACGTGGCGCGGCTCGACGAGGACCAGCAGAAGGATCCGTCGACCGCGGGCTGCGGCTAGCCCGCGGCCTCGTTCATTCGCAGCGCGGCGCCAGCGGCTGCGCCCGCAGCGCCGCGAGGTCCACGGCGGACTCGCTGCGCTCCGCGTCGGAGAAATCTATCTGGGCCGAGATCATGTCGCCCGTGCCGTCGCGGATGTTGGTGATGCCGCGGTAGCGCAACAGGCGCCGGTCGTCCTGCCGGTAGCTCACGTCGATGTCCGGCACGATCCAGCCCAGCGGTCCGGCGACCGACAGCCGGATGACGCTCGCGACCCGGCCTTCGATCGTCGTCTCGCCGGTCTTGCGCACGCGGAAGTCGACGGTGTCGAGCCGGCTCGGCACCAGGAACGGAATCACCAGCGCGTCACCGGCCTCGAGCGCGCTCCAGCGTGCACGCACGAATTCGTCGAAGCCCGCGTCGGCGACCATCTCGGCGTCGCCCAATTGCCTGGAACGCGGGGCCGAGCCGCGCGCGCGTTCGAACACGCGGACTCCCTGCGCGGTACGTTCGAGTCCTTCCGACACACCGCTGCGCGCATCGTCCAGCGCGAACGCGGGCGCGAGCCGCGCACCGCCGTAGTCGAGCGTCTTGCGCGCGAAGGTCGCGCCGCTGGCGCAGCGATAGGACACCACGCGGGTTTCGCGTGCCCCGCCGCTGCCGCTCACGGCATGTGATTCCACGTACAGCAGCGCCCCGGTTTTCAGGTCGCGCGCCCGCCCGGTGAAGGTCAGGTCCTGCGCCGGCGCGGCCAGCGGGAAACACAGCAGCAGCACGGACAGCGGCCGAATGAAGCTCATGCCGGAAGATACGCGGCAAAGGGCCAGGCGGATGCGACTTGTCGATGACCCTCGCTGCCGCGCGCCGGGCGGTCAGTCGCGCTTGGTGCGGATGACTTCGACGCGGCCACGCGGGCCGATGAACCACGAACCCACCCAGCTCACGAGGCTCACGATGATGGAGCCGCCGATCGCGGTCCAGAAGCCGGCGATTCGGAAGCCGGGCAGCATCAATGCGACCAGTCCCAGCATGGCGGCATTCACCACGAGCAGGAACAGGCCGAGCGTGACGACCAGCGCCGGCAGCGACAGCAGCAGCGCGAACGGCCGGACGATGGCATTGACGATTCCGAGCAGCAGACCGGCGAGGATCAGCGTGGTCGGGGTGTCGATGATGAAGCCGTCCAGCATCTCGGTCGCGGCCCACAGTCCGAGCGCGGCGATGAGCCCGCGGAGGAGAAATCCCGCCATGTCAGTACCTCGGTGGAGACTGTTCCCGGTCGAGACCCTTCTCGAGAAATACCTTGAGCCGGGTCAGCGCCAGTTCCCAGTAGCGGCGCTTGTTCAGATAGTACGACACCCACGCCTGGGTCGAGGGCACGCCGCTCGACAACATCCGCAGCGTCGTCCCCTCCTTGCCGCGCTCGAACAGGAAATCCTCGACGATGACCGCGTCCGCGGTCGGCATGCCGCGCGTCGGCAGCAGGATCAGGCGGATGCGCGAGGGCGTGACCAGCACGTCGATGTGCGCATCGAGCTCGACGTCGCCGCCGAAGATGACGTGCATCCGGCCCTTTTCGCGCGGCGTGATGGTCGCCCGGTCGGCGCACCAGCGCGCCAGCAGCTGGCTGTCGGTGAAGGCACGCCACACGCGTTCGACCTGCACGCCGATGTCGACGCGGTAGGCGAAGCTGCGGTATGCGCCGCTCATTTCTTCAGCGCCACCCACGCAACCGGGATCAGCGAAGCCACGACGATGCCGATGGTCACCAGGCCGAAGTTGTCCTTGATGAAGGGGATGTTGCCGAAGAAGAAACCCGCCCAGATGAAGATCAGCACCCACGCGAGGCCGCCCGCGACGTTGTAGGCCTGGAAGCGCGCATACGGCATGCGCGCCACGCCGGCGACGAACGGCGCGCAGGTGCGGATGATGGGCGCGAAGCGCGACAGGACTATCGTCAACGAGCCGTGCCTGGCGAAGAACCCCTCGGTGCGCTTGAGGTAGTCCACCTTGAGGAAACGGTACTTGCCGCTGAACGCCGGCGGGCCTATCCACCGGCCGATATGGTAGTTAGTCGTGTTGCCGGCGATCGCGGCCACGCTCAGTGACACGGACAGCAGCAACGGCGTCAGCGTGCCGCTCGAGTCGACCGCGGCGAGCGCACCCGCGGCGAACAGCAACGAGTCCCCGGGCAGGAACGGCGTGACCACGAATCCGGTCTCCGCGAACACGATGGCGAACAGGATGAGATAGACCCAGAAGTGGTAGTCGCGCAGCAGCTCGACCAGGTGTTTGTCGAGGTGCAGGACCAGATCGACGAACCAGCCGATCAGCTCCATGCGTTCACGAGCCCCGCGCTATTTGACAAGGGACGACGCCGTGCTCGCGGTGAGACCCGAGCCGCCGCGCGGCTTGCGGCCCTTGAGCAGCTCGAGCGCCGCATGCACGGCCGGATCGCGTTCGCCGAGCGTCGCCCGCACGCGCGCGTCGTCGAGATCGAGCGGCAGCGAGTCCAGGTTCTCGAAGGGCTGGTCGGGGTCGATGCCCCGGCCCTGGATCGATCGGCCGGACGGCGTGAAGTAACGCGACGTGGTGAGCTTGATCGCGCGACCCTCGGCGAGCGGCATCACGGTCTGGACCGACCCCTTGCCGAAGGTGCGTCCACCGAGCAGCGTCGCGCGCTGGTGATCCTGCAGCGCGCCGGCCAGGATCTCGGCGGCGGACGCGGTGCCGCCGTTCACCAGCAGCACCACCGGCACGCCCGGCAGGATGTCGCCGGGTGTCGCCGACATGCTGAAGCGCGCCGCGGGCGTGCGGCCGTCGGCGGTCACGATGACGCCGGTCTCGAGCAGCTGGTCGGCGACTTCGACCGCGGACTCGAGCACACCGCCCGGATTGTTGCGCAGGTCGATGACCACGCCACGCGGCTTCGCGCCGAGATCGCGGCGCAGGCGCGCTATGCCGGTGGCGAAATCCTCGGCGGTGGTGTCGGAGAAAGTGGTGATGCGCGAGTACACGTAGCCGCCGCCGAGAGCGACCATCGCGACGCTGTGCACGTCCACCTGCGCGCGTTCGACGGTGAACTCGAGCGGCAGCGCGTAACCGGCACGCATGACGGCGAGCTTCACCTGCGAGCCGCGCGGGCCGCGCATGCGCGCCATCGCGGCTTCCAGGTCGCCATCCACGGGCGCGCCGTCGATCGCGGCGATCATGTCGCCGCTGCGGATGCCGGCCGTGGCGGCCGGCGAATCGCGGAACGGCCGCACCACGCGCAGCGCGCGATCGGCGGTCGACACCTCGATGCCGATGCCGGCGTAGGTGCCGGCCGTGCTCACGCGCAGGTCCGCGTATTCCTCGGCATCCAGGTAGGAAGAGTAGGGATCGAGACCGCCGACCAGGCCGCGCAGCGCGTCGTCGATCAGTTCGGGATGCTGGACGTCGTCGACGTATTCGCGCTGCACGCGATCCATGACCTCGGCGAGCTGCGCGGATTCGGCGGCGGTGAGTGCGCGTTTCGGCGTGGAGTCCCGGGTGGCGGGAGCGGCGGCCGGCGCGGGCACGTCGTCGCGGCGCGCGAACACGTCGCCGCCGAGAGCAATCAGGAACCCGAGCGCCAGGCCGATCAACAGCAGCTTCATGGGCCTGAATCCTAACGCAAGGACTGCCAACCGGTCTCAGCCGGCGTGGCGGGTTGCGTCGTCGACCAGGAAAGCGCCCGGAGTGGCCGCCGCCAGCACCGGCAGCGCCTCGAGCACCTCACCCACCGGCACGGGGCGGGCGATGGCAAATCCCTGTCCGTAGTCGACGCCGAGGGCGCGCACGCGCGTGCGGATTTCCTCGGTCTCGACGTATTCGGCGACGGTGGTGATGTTCATCGCACGGGCGAGCTGCGCGATGGCCCGCACCATCGACTCGGCGCGTTCGTCCCGCAGGATGTCGCGCACGAAGCTGCCGTCGATCTTGAGCATCGAAACCGGCATCGAACGCAGGTAGGAGAGCGAAGACAGGCCGGTGCCGAAGTCGTCGAGCGCGACGCCGCAGCCGAGCTTGCGCAGGCGCTGCATGAGCGCCTCGGCGTCGTTGATGCTCGCGACCGCCGCGCTCTCGGTGAGCTCGAAACAGAACACGGCCGGATTGATGCGGCTGGTCTCGATGCAGCGGATGACGTAGTCGGCGAACTCGTCGTCGTGCAGCGACTGCCCGGAGAAGTTGATGGAGAAACACACCGGCGCATGCGTCAGCAGCTCACGGTGCGGGCGCAACAGGTCGATGACGGTCGAGATCACCCAGCGGTCGATCGTCGGCATCATCTGGTAACGCAGCGCCGCGGACAGGAAACGGTCGGGCCCGATGGTATTGCCTTCGGGATCGAGCATGCGCAGCAGCAGCTCGTAATGCGGGCGCGCGCTCTCGTCGTCGACGAACGGCACGATCATCTGCGCTTCGAGGCGCAGGCGATTCTCCGCGAGCGCGGCGCGCACGTCGGTGGCGACGTTGATGTCGGTGAAGCGGCGGATGATGCTGACATCGTTTTCCTGGAAGGTCTCGATGCGATTGCGGCCGCGATCCTTGGCCGCCTTGCACGCCGACTCCGCTTCGGCGAGCGAGCGGCCGAGATCGCTGTCGCGGCCGGTGAACGGCGTGACGCCCAGGCTGATCGAGAGACGGTAACGCGCATCGACGTGCGCGGTCGCGAGCCGCGTGACGCCTTCGCGCAATCCCTCGCCGAACATCGCGGCCTCGTCCATCTCGGTCGGCATGACGACCGCGAAGCGATCGCCGGAGATGCGCGCCGCCACGGTGTTCGGTGGCAGGTGCTTGCGCAGCAGGTCGCCGATCTGCGCGATCGCCTGGTCGCCCACGTGCATGCCGAAGTTTTCGTTGATGACGTGCAACTCGTCGATGTCGACGTACAGCAGGCTCCAGCGCTGCACGCGCGCACCGGCGTCGTTGAACATGAGCCGCACGCGTTGTTCGAGCGCGGCGCGGGTCAGCAGCCCGGACATCGCGTCGTAGCTGGTCTCGATGCTGGCCGCGATCTTGTGCGCGACGAGGTCCGCGAGGTGCACGTCGCGCCCCACGAATTCGGGCGCCTCGAGCTTGCGGAACAGCGCGAGCACGCCGGAGGTGCGGCCCGAGCCCTGGCGCAGCGGGCACGCGAGGATGCGATACGGGATCGCGACCTGTCCGGCCTGCGTCGCGATCCGGTTGATGACGAGCGGATCGCGGCGCGTCTGCGTGATGGCCAACAGCTGGCGCTGCGTGCGCGTGAGGATGCTGACGTCGCCGTTGTCGGGATGCGTGAGCACCAGACCCTTGTCGGGCACGACGATGCCGGCGAGCACGCACTTGAGATGGCTGGAAGCGTTTGCCAGCAGCGAGAGCAGGTCGTCGGAGCCCGTCGCGGTCGGATGGCTGCCGGTCACCGAGAGCAGCAGCTCGAGATCCTTGTCGCGGGCGTTGAGGGATTCATTGAGCTGGTCGATGTCGGCGCGCGCCAGCAGGTCGCGGCGCAGGAGCTCGAGCGCGGGCTTGAGGTGATCGTGCACGTAGGAGAACGGCAGCGGGTCGGCGTCGCCCGGGCGTTTCGTGCACAACACGGCGACCACCGCGGCGACACCACCGCGCGGATCGCGCAGCCAGAATAGATAGGCCGGCCCCTCGTCGGGCAACGCGCAATGCTGGCCGACGCCGTCGCGGTCGGACTCCACCTGCGCGATCCCCTGGAGCACGAGGGCGAACAGGTCCGGGTTGGTGATCTGCGCGCTGGTCCACAGGAGCTTGCCGGTGCTGTCGAACAGGCTGACGGATGCCGCCCGCGGCAGAAGCGAGCGCACGAGCTGCGCGTACGGCTCCATGGAGTTCTCGAAGGACATCAGCCGCTGAACATCCCCCATCTGTGCTCCCAGGGCGTTGATGCAGTTGGCGTTTTCAGCCCGTCAAGGCGTTGCGCTGCGAAACCACGGCTTCGGGTCGACCGGCCTGCCGGCCTTGCGGATCTCGAAGTACAGCGCCGGGGCCGAGCGGCCTCCCGAGTCCCCCACCGAGGCGATGGTGTCCCCGGCGGTGACGCGCTCGCCGACCTCCTTGTAGAGCCGCTCGTTGTGACCGTAAAGGGACAGGTAGCCGTCACCGTGGTCGACGATGGTCAGCAGGCCCAGGCCGGACAGCCAGTCCGCGTACACCACCCGGCCGTGATAGACCGCCCGGACCGGGGCGCCCTGCTCGGCGGACACCAGCACGCCATCCCACTTGACGCCGCCGGCGCGGACCTGACCGAACGAAGCCACCACGCGACCGGCCGCCGGCCAGGCGA
Source organism: uncultured Pseudomonadota bacterium (assembly GCA_963774045.1). Taxonomy (GTDB): domain Bacteria; phylum Pseudomonadota; class Gammaproteobacteria; order Steroidobacterales; family Steroidobacteraceae; genus CADEED01. The sequence continues at coordinate 99,622 of CAVZED010000008.1, read as the reverse complement.
GCTTGCCGCGCAGCTTCGCGAAGGCGTCCTTGCTGTCGGTCGGAAACTTCTCCACGCGCTCCAGCGCGCGGCGCAGCTCGCGCACCAGCTTTTCGATCCCGCTCTTCTGGTCCTCGAGGCGCGCGAGCTCCTTCGCGCGATTCTTCGATTCGGTCTCGAGCGAGACGAGTGCGCGGCCGCGGCGCTCCCGCGCCGCGGTGAGTTTCGCGATCTCGCCCTGGCGCTGCGATTCGAGCGCGGCCAGCCGCGCTTCTTCTTCGGCCAGCGCCGCGTCGAGCGCCGCGAGCTCCTCCAGGTGCGCATTGATCGCGCCGATCTGCGTGGCGCGGGCGCGGCCGAAATACCGGTAATACGTGAATACGCGGCCGGCCTGCGCCGGGTCGCGCTGGTTGAGCAGTAGTTTGAGCGGCTCCTCCTGCCCGATCATCTGGGCGGCCCGGATCTGGCCCGCGAGCGCCGCGCGATCCTTCGCGAGCTCGGCCTCCTCGGCACGGCGTTCGGTCGCGAGCTGCGCGCGCTTCGCGGTATGCACGGCGCGCTCGCGGCGCAGCTTTTCGAGCTCGCCACGCGCGCCGCTCACGCCCTTTTCGGAGTCCTCGATCTCGCGCGTCAGCTTGTCGCGCCGGCCGGCGTCGCGCTCCATCTCCGCCCGCACCTTTTCCATCTGCGCGCGCACGGCCTTGAGATCGGCCTCGGCCTTGGCGGGCGACTGGTTTTCGGCGCCGGCGGCGCCGGCGGCGCCGGCCAAAGCCAGCGCCAGCAGCACCAGGAGCCGGGGCACCCGGCGGTGGGGAAACATGGTCATATTCTAGGTGCGAAGCCGCTGAAAATACGGCGAAAACACGCGCGGCCGCTATAATGCGCTCCCTTTTTCGGCAGGCCCCGGGCGATCGCAGGACGCATGGAACAGTTGCTCACCTACGTGCAGAACCACTACTACCTGGCGGGCGCCGCCGTGCTCGCGCTCGTGGTCGTGGTCACCTTCGAATCGCGCCTGCGCGCCACCGCCCACGCGGCCATCTCTTCGCAGGACCTGATCCGCCTCATGAACCAGGGCGCCCTGGTGCTCGACATCCGCAAGCCGGAGGAGTTCGCCGCCGGCCACGTGAACGGGGCGAAGCACCTGAGCTCGGAGAAGATCCTCACCGCGGGTGACGAATTCAAGCGCTACAAGGAAAAGCCCGTCGTCGTGATCTGCGATTCGGGGTCGCTGGGCTCCGCGGCGGTGCGGCAGCTCACGCAACAGGGCTTCACCAAGGCTTTCACGCTGCGCGGCGGCTTCGCCGGCTGGCGCGCCGAGAATCTCCCGGTCGCCAAGGCCGCGTGATGAGCCCACCGGCGGTAGTCATGTACACCACGGGCTGGTGTCCTTACTGCGAGCGCGCGCGCAAGTTGTTCGCGCGCAAGAACGTGACGTTCGACGAAATCGACGTCGATTCGGCGCCGGGCAAACGCGCCGAAATGCAGGAACGCAGCGGCCGGCGTACCGTACCGCAAATCTTCATCGGCGAAACCCACGTGGGCGGCAGCGACGAGCTGCTGGCACTCGAGGACGCCGGCAAACTCGACGCCCTGTTGGGCAGATAGGAACTCATCATGGAAAACCAGACGCCCCCGGTGGCGAACGAAAACCAGAACGGCCCGTCGCTGGCGGTTCAGTCCGTCTATCTCAAGGACTGCTCCTACGAGGCTCCCAAGGGTCCGCGCATCGACGGCAACTGGAGCCCGCAGATCTCGCTCGACATCAACACCGCGGCGAGCGTGATCGCTCCCGAAGTGACCGAGGTCGTGCTGACCGTCACGGTCGGCGCCAAGCAGGGCGAGAGCACCGCGTTCCTCGTCGAGGTCAAGCAGGCGGGCCTGTTCGTGATGCGCGGCCTCAACGCGGATGACACACGTCGCGCGATCGGCACGATCTGCCCGAACGTGCTGTTCCCGTACGCGCGCGTCGCGGTGTCGCAGCTCGTGACGCAAGGCGGCTTCCCGAACTTCGTGCTGCCGCCGGTCGACTTCGACCAGCTGTTCGCCCGCGGCCTCGCGCAAGCGCAGGCCCAGGCCGCGCAGGGCGGCCAGGCGAACTGATCCAACGCGCCGGCTCGCGCGGTGTTCCCCGGACCGCCGCGCGAGTCGCACCCGTGAGCCAGCCCAACTCCGATCTCGCGCATGCACCGGTCGCCGTTCTCGGCGCCGGTTCCTGGGGCACGGCGCTCGCCATCCAGTTCGCGCGCGCCGGCCATCCCACGCGGCTCTGGAGCCGCAGTGCCGCCGACGTGGTCGCGATGCGCGCCCAGCGCCAGAACACGCGCTACCTGCCCGAAGCGAAGTTTCCCGACGCCGTCGAGGTGCACGGCGACCTGGCCGCGTCGGTGGTCGGCGCCGCTGCCATCATCATCGCGGTTCCCAGCCATTCGTTGCGCTCGCTGCTCACGCAGCTGAAGCCGATGCTGGCGCGCGACGCCCGCCTGGCGTGGGCGACGAAGGGATTCGAGGTCGACACGGGCAAACTACCTCACCAGGTGGCGTACGAAGTGTTCGGCGACCGGTATCCCGTCGCGGTGCTTTCCGGACCGACGTTCGCGCGCGAGGTCGGAATGGGATTGCCCACTGCGATGACCATCGCTTCGCCTGACGAGGAATTCGCACACCAGCTCGCCAGGAGCCTGCACGCCTCGAATTTTCGCGCCTACACCTCCACCGACATCGTCGGGGTCGAAGTCGGCGGCGCGGTCAAGAATGTGCTCGCCGTGGGCGCCGGCCTGTCGGATGGCCTGGGCTTCGGCGCCAACACCCGTATCGCGCTGATCACGCGCGGCCTGTCCGAGGTCATGCGTCTCGGCGTCGCGCTCGGCGCGCAGCCGGAAACGTTCATGGGTCTCGCCGGCCTCGGCGATCTCGTTCTCACCAGCACCGACAACCAGTCGCGCAACCGGCGCTTCGGCCTGGCGCTGGCCGCCGGCAAGAGCGTGAAGGACGCGCTGAGGGAGATTGGCCAGGTGGTCGAAGGCTACACCGCGGCCCGCGCCGTACAGGCGGTGGCCGTGCGCGAAAAGGTGGACATGCCGATCGTCCAGGGCATCTACCGCATCCTCTACGAGAACGAGCCGGCGAAGGACGTGGTGAAAGACCTCATGACCCGCCCCATCCGGCCCGAAGTCGAATAGCGGCCGGGTAGTTAGTCAGGCGCCGCGGTCGCGCCGGCGAACTCCCGCTGTCGCCAGGCCTCGTAGACCGCGATCGCCGCCGCGTTCGAGAGATTGAGGCTGCGGTTGCCCGCCAGCATGGGCAGCGAAAGCACGCGATCGGGCGCGATCTGCGCCAGCACGTCGGCGGGCAGGCCCCGCCGTTCGGACCCGAACAGCAGTACGTCGCCCGGCTCGAAGCGCGCATCCACGTGGCGGCGTGCCGACCCGGTCTCGATGGCGAACCAGCGGCCCGGCAGCGCCGCCCGCGCTGCCGCAAAATTCTCGTGCACGTGGACGGTCGCGAGCTCGTCGTAATCGAGGCCCGCGCGTCGCACCGACTTGCGATCGAGCTGGAAACCGAGCGGCTTGACGAGATGCAGCTCGCAACCGGTGTTGGCGGCCAGTCGGATGAGATTGCCGGTGTTCGGCGGAATTTCCGGCTCGAAGATCACGATGTGGAACATGCGCGGCGCGGATTCTAAGCGGCCGCACGCGGTTCTGTATCGCGCGCGCGACGCCGCGTTGCGCCGATGAGTCTTGCGGTCGGCAGCGAACAGGACCAGGATTTCTGTCGGCAAGAGCCCGTGGGGCGAGTCGGGAACTTCTCACGCCGCGGGTGCATTGCTGATCTGATACTGCGGGAACCATGGAGGGTTGTCGACGCAGTCGGAGGCGAATGGACTCGCCGGTGAATATTCACGCCCGAACTGCGTACGCAGGTCTCCGGTCCTCCCGCGGTTGCTTCATGGAATGAATGCAACACGCCACAGGGTAGTGGCGAAAGGGGAGATCCAATGTCCTTTACGAGAAGGCAACTTCGCTTGCCTGTCTTTTTCGTCGTGGCCGCATGCGCGGGAACCGCGCATGCGCAGCTCACGGACCTCACTCAGACACCGAACGCGGAGAACTCGGGAATCTTCAAATCTTACGAGCAACAGATCGGCGCGGGTGTCGGCAACGTGACGACGCCCGGGTCGTCGAGCTTCATCATCGCGCGCGATCCGGCGCGCGCGATACGCCGCGGTCGCCAGGTGTTCCAGCGGAAGTTCACCCTGAGCCAGGGCTTCGGACCCCGCACCCAGGACGGCATCGGCGACATCGGACTCATAGGAGCGATCGGTGCCGGCCTCATCGAGAGCTGCGCCGGCTGCCATGGGCGGCCGCGCGGGTCGGCGGGCTTTGGCGGCGACGTGGTGACGAGGCCCGACAGCCGCGATGCGCCGCACCTGTTCGGTCTCGGACTGCAGGAGATGCTCGCGGACGAGATCACGACCGAGCTCAGGCAGATCCGCCAGAACGCGCTCGAGGAGGCACGCAACCGGCGCCAGACCGTGACGCGCACGCTGCAGAGCAAGGGCATCAACTACGGCTCGATACGCGCCAACTCGAACGGCACGGTCGACACGAGCCGGGTCGTGGGAGTGAACACCGACCTGCGCGTGCGGCCGTTCTTCGCGCAAGGCGACACGACGTCGATTCGCGAGTTCGTGATCGGCGCATTCAACGACGAGATGGGAATGCAGGCCGTCGATCCACTGACGGCCCAGGCGGCCACGGGTGCGCGTCGGGTCACGCCGACCGGCATGGTGCTGAACGGCGCAACCGACCTGGTCAAGACGAGCAAGGTCCGCACGGAAACGGAGGACCAGGATCTCGACGGCAAGGTGAACGAGGTCCCGACGTCCATCGTCGATTTCATGGAGTTCTACCTGTTCAACTACTTCAAGCCGGGGACTTACCAGCGCACGAACGCCGCGCAGATTGGACAGAACCTCATGGCGCAGATCCGCTGCACGACCTGTCACATCCCGAACCTCGTCGTCAATCGTGACCGCCGGGTCGCCGACGTGGAGACCGCCTACGACCCGAGCCGCGGCATCTTCAACAACCTGTACGCGGTTGCATCACTGCTGGTGGGAGAGAACGACGACAACTCGGGATTTCCGACGATCAAGGTGCCGCTGCGCAATTCGTTCACGGTGCGCAACTTCTACGCGGACATGAAGCGTCACGACCTGGGTCCGGCGTTCCACGAGCGCAACTTCGACGGGACGATCACGAAGCTGTTCATGACCGAGCCGCTGTGGGGCGTCGGCAGCTCGCCGCCGTACGGACATGACGGGCGCAGCATCAATCTGCGCGAAGTCATCCTGCGCCACGGCGGTGAGGCCACGGCTTCGCGCAATGCGTTCGCGCAGCTGCCGGAGAGCTCGAAGAACGCGATCTTCGAGTTCCTGAACACGCTCGTGTTGTTCCCGCCGGACGATACCGCGTCGAACCTGGATCCCGGCGATCGCAACAACCCGACATTTCCACAAAGGGGCCACGGCAGCATTCGCCTGCCGGAGGTCTTCAACGACCCCACCGAGCTCGAATAACCTCGGTCACGGGCCTCGGCGGTCCCGCCATTTGCGGGACCGCCTTTTTTTTCTCCTCTCCCGGGTTGCCGCCGTAGAATGCGCGGCCCATGAATGCCGCCGCCAAGACCCTGGAAAACCCGCTGCGCACGGAGTTCTGCGGGCTCTCGCTCAATTCGCCCATCGTGCTGCTGTCGGGTTGCGTGGGCTTCGGCGAGGAATACACGCGCGTCGAGGGATTCTCCAATCGCGACGTGGGCGCCATCGTGCTCAAGGGCACCACCGGTCAGCCGCGGCTCGGCAACAAGCCCCACCGCGTGTACGAAACGCCGTCGGGCATGTTGAACGCGATCGGCCTGCAGAATCCCGGCGCGGATCACGTGGTGCGCCGGATACTGCCGACGCTCGATTTCAGCGAGACCCGCTTTTTCGCGAACGTTTCGGGCTCGACCATCGAGGAGTACGTCGAGGTCACGCGTCGTTTCGACGACTCGCCCATCGACGCCATCGAGATCAACATCTCCTGCCCGAACGTGAAGGAAGGCGGCGTCGCCTTCGGCAACTACCCGGACATGTCGGCGAAGGTGGTCGAGGCCTGCCGCAAAGCCACCGGCAAACCGATCATCACGAAGCTCTCGCCCAACCAGACGGACATCCGGGAAAACGCGCGCCGCTGCATCGAGGCGGGCACCGACGGCTTCGCGGTGATCAACACCGTCATGGGCATGGCCATCGACGTGAAATCACGGCGGCCGGTCATCGGCAACATCCAGGGCGGTTTGTCCGGTCCGGCGATCAAGCCGATCGCGCTGCTTAAGGTGCACCAGGTCTACGACGTCGCAAAAAAACATGGTGTCCCCATCATCGGCCAGGGTGGCATCACCACGGCGAACGACGCGATCGAATTCATGATTGCCGGCGCCACGACGGTGGGCCTGGGTACTGCGCTTTTCTACGATCCGCTTCTGTGCCGCAAGATCAATGCCGGCGTGGCGGACTATCTCGAGACGAACCAGCTCGGGATACGCGAGCTGGTCGGCTCGCTGCGCACGGACTGAAGGAACGTTCAGGCCGCGCGCAACGAGCGGTTACGAGTCAATCCTTGCCCCGGCGCGAAACGGTATAGCGCCAGATGATGGCGGCGGCGGCGAGGACGCCGACGACCACCAGAACGATGTCCGACGTGTAGTCGTACCGTGAACCCTGGACGACGATCTCCGGGTACTTGGTGCTCTGAACGACGATTTCTTGCATGTTTCCTCTCTTTGCCGGACCCGACAATGTCCGGAACCCTGATGGGACAAAGAATGGAACAAGCCCGGGACACTGGAAACAAAGGCGTATCCGATTCGCGACGGTAATCACGCGCCTCTTCAGTTATGTCATCCGCGGGGAGAACCCTACGGGAAAAAGCGCGAAAACCGTCCGAAAAGATAGCGGTACCACTCTCGCTCCTCCGAGAGAAAATTCCGTGATGTCCCGCACACGCGCGAGTGTTGGCCCACGGACAGAAGACCGCAATCCGGATATACCCAAGCGCTGCGCGCTACTAAAGAAACGGCGGCCGAGGGGCCGCCGTCCGTGAAGTTAGAGCGCTTCTAGGGCAGGGATTCGTCGTCGGACATGCCGAGTTCTTTCAGCTTTCGCGTGAGCGTGTTGCGGCCCCAGCCGAGGACGCGCGCGGCTTCCTGGCGATGACCATGGGTACGGTTCAGCGCCACCCGGATCAGCACGCGCTCGAATTCCGGCAGCGCCTGGTCGAGCCAGGCCACGGTGCCGTCGTACGGCTGCGCCTTGGCCCACAATGTCAGCGCCGCGGCCCAGTCGGTCTGCGCGGCCGGCGTGACGATGTGCATCTCCGACGGCAGGTCCTGCAGCTGGATCTCGCTGCCCGGCGCGAGCGCGGTGAGGCGTCGGCAGAGGTTCACCAGCTCGCGCACGTTGCCCGGCCAGCGGTATGACTGCAGGCGCTCGAGCGTGACGGATGCCAGCGTCTTGGTCTCCGTGCCCAGTTCGGCCGCGGCCTGTCGCAGGTAATGTCCGAGCAGGTCGGGAACGTCTTCGGTGCGCGAGCGCAGCGGCGGCAGCTCGATGCGGATGACGTTGAGACGGTGATAGAGATCCTCGCGGAAGATGCCGCGCTCGACGCGCTCCTCGAGGTTCTGGTGCGTCGCGGCGATGACGCGCACGTCCACCTTCACGGGGGTCTGGCCACCGACGCGGTAGAACTCGCCTTCCGCCAGCACGCGCAACAGGCGCGTCTGCAGCGGCGTCGACATGTCGCCGATCTCGTCGAGGAACAGCGTGCCGCCGTTGGCCTGCTCGAAGCGTCCCCGGCGCTGCGTGTCCGCGCCGGTGAACGAACCTTTCTCGTGCCCGAAGAGCTCGGACTCGAGCAGTTCCGCCGGGATGGCCGAGGTATTCAGCGCGACGAACGGCTTGGTCTGCCGCGGGCTGTGCTCGTGCAGCGCGCGCGCGACGAGCTCCTTGCCCGTGCCCGATTCGCCGGTGATGAGCACCGCGACGCTCGAGCGCGACAGGCGGCCGATGGCGCGGAACACCTGCTGCATCGCCGGCGCCTTGCCTAACAACTCCGGGATCTCGGGCGTCTGCGTCGGCGCTTCGTCGCCGCGCCGCGCGGTCTGGCCGGCGCGGCGTACCAGCTCCACCGCCTGGTCGATGTCGAAGGGCTTCGGCAGATATTCGAACGCGCCGCCTTCGTAAGCGCTCACCGCGCTCGGCAGATCCGAATGCGCGGTCATCACGATGACGGGCAGCGTGGGATGCGCCACGCGCACTTCGCGCAACAGGTCGATGCCGGAGCTGCCGGGCATGCGGATGTCGGTGAGCAGCACGTCGGGCGCATCGCCGCGCAGCGCGCCAGCGCGGGCTCGGCGGAGTCGAAGGCCCGCGGCACCATGCCGCTGGCGCGCAGCGCGCGCTCGAGCACCCAGCGGATCGAAGCGTCGTCTTCCACCAGCCAGACGCGCAGGGCGGGCTGATTGGCGGGAGGAGTGGGGGCGTTGTGCATATACGTGGGATCGACGCTCATGCGTTCTCCGGTAGGGGCAGCAGGATCGTGAACACCGTGCGCCCGGGCTTGCTTTCGAATTCGATGAGACCGCCGTGACGAGTCACGAGGTCCTGTGAGACCGCGAGCCCCAGGCCCGTGCCGTTCGCACGGCCGGTGACCAGCGGGAAGAAGATCGTGTCGGCGATGTCGGGCGGCACGCCCGGACCGTTGTCCTCCACCTGCAGGCTCGCGGCGAGTTTGTGCCGCGTCGCTGCCGATGTTGACGTTCGCCGCGATGCGCGTGCGAATCACGATGCGGCCGCGCTCGCCGACGGCCAGCAACGCGTTGCGCGCGATGTTGAGCAGTGCCTGGATGATCTGGTTGGCATCCACCTCCGCGTTGGGCAAGGCTAGGGTCGTAGTCGCGTTCGACGAGCACGCCGGCGCGCGCTTCGCTGCGCAACAGGCGGTAGACGTGTTCACACAGCTCGTGCACGTTGATGAGCGCCTTCTGCGGCGCGCGCGCCGGACCGATCATCGAGTCGACGAGCGCCGTCAGGCGGTCCGCTTCGCTGATGATGACGCCCGTGTATTCGCGCAGGTGCTCGTGCAGCTCGCGTTCCAGCAGCTGCGCGGCGCCGCGCAGCCCGCCGAGCGGATTCTTGATCTCGTGCGCCAGCTGCCGAACCATCTGGCGGCTCGAATCGAGTCGCGCCATGAGCTCGTTCTCGCGCGTGATGCGCTGGCGCTGCGTGGCGTCGGAGATCTCGAGCAGCAGGTACTTGCGCTCGAATTCGCTGTCCAGCGGCGTCATGGTGACGTCGATGACGCGGTGCTCGCGGCCCAGCGGGCCCGTCATGCACCGCCATCTCGCGCTCCGACAGCGTCTCGCCGGTATCGAGCGCGCGGCGCATCAGCGGGTTCAGTGAATCCGCTTCGAGCACCAGCGACAGGAAAGGTTTGCCGCGCGCCTGGTTGACGCTGACGGCGAGCAGATCCTGCGCGGCGATGTTGGCGTAGACCACGCACAGATCGGCATCGAGCACCACGATGCCGGTGGCCAGCGCGCCGATGAGGTCGGCGGGCTCGAAGTGCGCGATCGCGGACGGAAGAAATCGTTCAACCGCCATGCGCGCCTCCGGGACGACGCGGCGCGGGATTGCGATCCCGCACGCGCACGCCAGGCGCGTCAGCTCTTCGGCTTTGGCGGCGGTTTGCGAGTCGGCGAATTGAGGTTCGGCTGATGCACGTGGAACGACGCTCTGGAATTGCACAGCGAACGTCCGAAGCGGTCCTTCACGACGACGGTCACCGTGTGCGTGCCGCGGAACGCCGGCTTCATGAGGAAGCTGGTGGTCGTGGAATCGCCCACGGTGGTCCCGTCCACGCGCATGTCGACGACGTCCCCGGGCCGCAGCACCGGTTTCGTCGTGACGGCGATCGACACCGATTCCGGATTCATGAAGGTCTGATCGTGGTCCGGCTTCACCGAACAGCTTTCGTACTTGAATGTGTCCATCTCGCCCAGCAGCCGCTGTTCCAGCGGTACGCCGGAGTCTGTCTGGGGCGCTGCCGGCGGCGCGGAATACGTCTGCGCCGCCTGGATCTCGACGGGTTGGCCGCCCGGAATCGGCCGGTCCGAATAGGTCTTGGTGCCGTCTTTCTCGACGCGCACATACGTCGTCGCGAAGGCCGTCGAGACCGCAGAGCAAACCGAGCAGAATTGCAGCCAGTGGGCGCTTCATGGGAACGGAGCATAGCCCCTGCACCTGAATCCAGCCAAAACGCAGTCCGCATAATCGAGCGGCGGCGCCCCCAGGGCGCCGCCGCATGGTCGAATTGCGAGGGCGGCAGGCGCTCGGGCGCAAACATCGGGGAATTCTTCCCCGCCTGACTTGCCCCCGAGGCTTCGTGCCGCCTCACGCGCAGCCTCAGCAGCTGTAGTACATGTCGAGCTCGACCGGATGAGTCGACATGCGGAAGCGCGTGACTTCCTGCATCTTCAATCCGATGTAGGCATCGATCACGTCGTTGGTGAACACGCCGCCCCGGGTCAGGAACTCGCGGTCCTTGTCGAGGTGCTCGAGCGCCATGTCGAGCGAATGGCAGACCTGTCGGAATGTGCTTCTCCTCCTCCGGCTCGAGGTCGTACAGATCCTTGTCGGCCGGTTCGCCCGGATGGATCTTGTTCTGGATGCCGTCGAGGCCGGCCATCATCATGGCGGCGAACGCGAAGTACGGATTCGCCGCCGAATCCGGGAAGCGCACTTCGATGCGGCGCGCCTTCGGATTCGAAACCCACGGAATGCGGATCGACGCCGAACGATTGCGCGCGGAGTACGCGAGCATCACGGGCGCTTCGAATCCGGGGACGAGACGCTTGTAGCTGTTCGTGCCCGGGTTCGTGAACGCGTTGATGGCCTTCGCGTGCTTGATGATGCCGCCGATGTAGTAGAGCGCCGTGTCGGAAAGGCCGCCGTACTTGTCACCGGCGAACAGCGCGATGCCGGCCTTTTGCAGCGACTGGTGCACGTGCATGCCCGAGCCGTTGTCGCCGACCAGCGGCTTCGGCATGAAGGTCGCCGTCTTGCCGTAGCTGTGCGCGACGTTGTGGATGGCGTACTTGAGGATCTGCACTTCGTCGGCCTTCTTCACGAGACCGCCGGGGCCCACGCCGATTTCGCACTGGCCACCCGTCGCGACTTCGTGGTGATGCACTTCGACCTTGAGACCCATTTCGTCGAGCGCGTCGCACATCGCCGAGCGGATGTCCTGGAACGCGTCGACCGGCGGCACCGGGAAATAGCCGCCCTTGATGCCGGGACGGTGACCCTTGTTGCCGTCGGGATAAACCGTGTTGCTGTTCCAGGCGCCTTGCCCGGAGTCGATCTCGTAGGACGTGCCGTTCATGTTGCTCGACCAGCGCACGCTGTCGAAGATGAAGAATTCGTTTTCGGGACCGAACAGCGCGCCGTCGGCGATGCCGGTGGATTTGAGGTACGCCTCGGCGCGTTTGCCGAGCGAGCGCGGATCGCGCTCATAACCCTGCATCGTGGCCGGCTCGATGATGTCGCAGCGAATGTTGACCGTGGTCTGCTCGAAGAACGGGTCGATGACCGCCGTCGTCGGATCGAGCGCGAGGATCATGTCCGACTCGTTGATGCCCTTCCAACCCGCAATGGACGAGCCGTCGAACATCTTGCCGTCACGAAACAGATCTTCATCGACGAGGTTCGCGGGGATCGTTACGTGTTGTTCTTTGCCGCGGGTGTCGGTGAAGCGAAGGTCGGCGTACTTGACCTCCTTGTCCTTGATCAACTTGATTACATCTGCGGGTTTCATTGTTGGAATTCCTCTGGGAAGGGGTTTGAGCCTCGGTCTCAATGCATTCGCTGTGCCAGCCTGCGAATCCTTGTTATTCAATGGCTTAGGGCTTTTTGGGCCGGATTGCCGCACAGTCTTGGTGCGTTCGCGGCGAATTTTGCGCCATTCCGGCTCAGAAATGTGCCCCAGCTTTGGTCGGCGCACTTGTTTGAAGCGGGAAAATGTTCCTATATGGATGAAACTCTTGTATAGTTCATCTATGGACTATTGGAGAAAGCCATGACCACCACGGCAGGCCTGATTCGGGGTCCGGATCCAGCCAGGTCCGGCGGCCCCTCACTCGGTGGCCCGGGCTTGCGCGCCTTCGCGAACATCGCGGAGGCCTGGGGCCTCTCGGTCGCCGAGCAGCTCAAGTTGTTAGGCATCGCCTCGCGCTCCACGTTCTTCAAATGGCGGCGCGAACGCGATCCGCGCCTGCCGCGCGACACGCTCGAGCGCCTTTCGTACCTGCTCGGCATCTACAAGTCGCTGCAGATCCTGCTGCCCGATCCGCGCGCGGCCGACGAGTGGGTGCGCAAGCCGAACACCGCGCCGCCTTTCGGTGGACGTCCGGCGCTCGAACGCATGTTGTCCGGCCAGGTCGCGGATCTGTACGTCGTGCGGCAGTACCTCGACGCGCAGCGTGGCTGACGCCACCGGCCGGACTTCCGGACTGACAGGGATGGTCAACATTTCCACGATCACCGCGCGGCCGGTGAGGTTCGCGCCGTGCCATCGCATCGTCGCGAGCCGCCTGCCGACGATCCACCTGTTCGAGCGTGTCGCGGAGCAAGCGGACTGGGATGCGCTGTACGAGCTGGAATCCATGACGAATCCGCGCATCCGCAACGAAAAGGGCGAGCTGCGGCTCGTGCCGGCAGTCGATCGCGTCAGCGGCCCCAACGCCAGCATCGTCATGGCGCCATTCACGCATCTTTCGCCGCAGGGCACGCGCTTCACCGATGGCAGCTTCGGCGCCTACTACGCCGCCGAATCGATCGACACCGCGATCGCCGAGACGCGTTATCACGCGGAGAATTTCCTGCGCGCGACGCGCGAGGCACCCATCGAGCTGGAGATGCGCTGCTACGTCGCGGACGTCGCCTGCGACCTGCACGACATCCGCACGCGCCGCGCCGACATGCCGGACATCTACGACCCGCTGAGCTACGCGGCCTCGCAGAAGCTCGGTCGCGCGCTGCGCGAGGCGGGCTCGAACGGCATCGCCTTCGACAGCGTGCGCCGGGCGGGCGGAGAATGCGTGGCGATCTTTCGTCCCCGGCTGGTGCAGAACGTGCGCCAGAGCGTGCATCTGCGGTACGCCTGGGATGGCAACTCCATCACCGAGGTCTACGAAATCCGGGTGATGAACCTGTAAGACACGGCGGCTATACTGCGCGCCGGTTTTTGGCACCGATACATGACCCAAGCACTCCGCGACATGCCGCTGGGGCAGCCGCCCCGCACCTTCCAGGACCTGATCTTCGCGCTCCAGAAGTACTGGGCCGACCAGGGCTGCGTGATCCTGCAGCCCTACGACATGGAAATGGGCGCGGGCACCTTTCACACGGCGACATTCCTGCGCGCCATCGGTCCGGAGCCCTGGTCCGCGGCGTACGTGCAGCCCTCGCGGCGCCCGACGGACGGTCGCTACGGCGACAACCCGTTTCGCCTGCAGCACTACTACCAGTTCCAGGTCGTCATCAAACCCTCGCCGCTCGAGATCCTCGACCTGTACCTCGGCAGCCTGCGCGCGCTCGGGTTCGACACGCTGGTGCACGACGTGCGCTTCGTCGAAGACAACTGGGAGTCGCCGACGCTCGGCGCCTGGGGTCTCGGCTGGGAGGTGTGGCTCAACGGCATGGAAGTCACGCAGTTCACCTACTTCCAGCAGGTGGGCGGTCTCGACTGCAAGCCGGTCACGGGCGAGATCACCTACGGACTCGAGCGCCTCGCGATGTACCTGCAGGGCGTCGAGAGCATCTTCGACATCGTGTGGGCCGATGGCCCGCTCGGCCGCGTCACTTACCGCGACGTCTTTCACCAGAACGAAGTCGAGCAGTCGGCCTACAACTTCGAGCATCGCCGACACCGCCGTGCTGCTGCGGCATTTCGATGAACACGAAGCGGCGTTCGCGGCGACTGCTCGAGGCGAAGCTCGCGCTGCCGGCCTACGAGCAGGTGATGAAGGCGTCGCACACGTTCAACCTGCTCGATGCGCGCAAGGCCATCTCGGTCACCGAGCGCCAGCGCTACATCCTGCGCGTGCGCACGCTGGCGCGCGCCGTCGCGCAGGCCTACTACGACAGCCGCGAGGCGCTCGGCTTTCCGATGTCGAAGAGTGCGCGGTGACGGCAATGAGCACGCCCGCGCGATTTTCTCGTCGAGCTCGGCACCGAAGAACTGCCGCCGCTCGCGCTGCCGGAGCTCGAGCGCGCATTTGCCGATGGCATTCGCGAGGGCCTCGCGGAAGCCGTCGCTTGCCCCACGACGATCTCGTTCCTTCGCGACGCCGCGGCGGCTCGCGGTGCTGGTGCGCGATCTCGCCGCAGCATGCAGCCCGCGCCAGTCCATCAAGCTCAAGGGCCCCCGGTGAGCGCCGCCTTCGGCAAGGACGGCGCCCCCACGGCGGCCGCCACCAAGTTCGCCGAGAAGTGCGGCGTCGAAGTCGGCGCGCTCACGCGTGTTACCGAAGGCAAGGGCGAGTTCCTGTATCTTCGCCGGCGAGAAGCCCGGACTAGCTACCGCGAGCCTGCTGCCCGGCATCGTGCAGAAGTCGCTGGACGCGCTGCCCATCCCGAAGCGCATGCGCTGGGGCGCGAGCGCCGCCGAGTTCGTGCGTCCCGTGCATTGGCTCGTGATGCTTTACGGCGGCAAACTCGTCCCCGCGCGCATCCTCGACACCGAGGCCGGCACGGCCACGCGCGGCCATCGCTTCATGGCGCCGCAGGACCTGCGCGCTCGCGGCACCGGCGGACTACGAGAAGACCCTGCGCGACTCGGGCAAGGTCATCGCCGACTTCGCCGAGCGCCGCGCGCTGATCCGCGACCAGGTCGAAAAGGTCGGCAAGGAGCTCGGCGGCCATGCGCTGCTCGACGACGGGCTGCTCGACGAGGTCACCGCGCTGGTCGAGTGGCCGAGCGCGATCGCCGGCGACTTCGAGGCGCGCTTCCTCGAGCTGCCGCGCGAGGTGCTGATCTCCACGCTGCAGCAGCATCAGCGCTATTTCCCGGTCGAAGCCGCCGGTGGCAAGCTGCTCGCGCATTTCATCACCGTGAGCAACATCGAGAGCCGCGATCCGTCCAAGGTGCGCGCCGGCAACGAGCGCGTGGTGCGGCCGCGCCTCTCGGATGCGGCGTTCTTCTGGGAGTCAGGATCGCAAGCAGCCGCTCGCATCGCTGCTCCCGGCACTCGACGCGGTGACCTTCCAGGCGAAGCTCGGCTCGATCGGCGACAAGGTGCGGCGCGTCGCCGACGCTGGCCGGCGAGATCGCGCTGCTCATCGACGCGGATCGGGCGAAGGCCGAGCGCGCGGCGCAGCTCGCCAAGTGCGACCTGCTGTCGTCGATGGTGGGCGAGTTCCCGGAATTGCAGGGCATCATGGGCCGCTACTACGCGGCCGCCGACGGTGAGCCCGCCGAAATCGCCACCGCGATCGACGAGCACTACCTGCCGCGCGGCGCCGGCGGTGCGTTGCCGGGCACGGGCGCCGGCATGGCCGTGGCGCTCGCCGACAAGCTCGACACGCTGGCCGGCATTTTCGCGATCGGCCAGAAGCCGAGCGGCACCAAGGATCCGTTCGGCCTGCGCCGCGCCGCGATCGGCACGTTGCGCATCCTCGTCGAGCGCAAGCTCGAACGTCGACCTGCGGGCGCTCGTCGCGCGCGCGGTACAGCTGCAGCCGGTCCCGGCGCCGTCGGCCGAGGCCGAGCTGTGGGACTACGTGCTCGAGCGCCTGCGCGCCTATCTGCTCGACTCCGCCGCGGCCGGCCACGTCGCGGGCGTGACCACCGAGATGTTCGACGCGGTGCGCGCCAGCAGCCCCGTCTCGCCGCTGGATTTCCGCGCGCGGCTCGAGGCGCTGGTCAGATTCCTCGCGCTGCCCGAGGCCGCGAGCCTCACCGCGGCCAACAAGCGCATCTCCAACATCCTCAAGAAGGCCCGCGACCAGGGCGGCGCCGGTGGCGCGGTCGACGTCGCGCTGCTGCGCGAGCCGGCCGAAAAGGCGCTGCACGAAGCGGTGGCCGCGCTCGTCGCGGACGTGGAGCGCGCACTCGCCAAGCGCGACTACGCGCGGCGCGCTCACGCGGCTCGCCACGCTGCGTCCCGCCGTCGATGCGTTCTTCGACGCGGTGATGGTCAACGCCGAGGACCCTGCGCTGCGCCGCAACCGCCTGGCGCTGCTCGCGGCAACTGCGTGCGCTGTTCGCGCGCATCGCGGATCTTTCGCTGCCTGCCCGGCTGAACGGCGACACCAATGCAGTTCGCTCGGCTCCGTGGTGTTCACCGTGTTCATGGCGGTGTGGACGATTTCGTTCGGCCTCGTGTACTGCGTCGTCTGCCTGTTCCTGCCGTGGCGCGGACGCTTCTGGATGGCGGGCATGTTGACGTACCCGGTGTTCTTCGCGCTGCGCGTGCTCTGCGGACTGAGCTACACCGTCGAAGGCCGCGAGAACCTGCCCGCGGGCACCCACGTGATCTTCATGAAGCACTCTTCGACGTGGGAAACCTACGCGATCATGATCCTGTTCGAGCCGCTGGTCTGGGTCATGAAGCGCGAGATCCTGTGGATCCCGTTCGTCGGCTGGGGCTGCATGCTGGCGCGCTGCATCGCCATCGACCGCAAGGCCGGCACGCGCGCCGGTCAACCAGGTGCTGGCGCAGGGCAAGGACCGCATGGAGAAACTCGGCGCCTCGATCATGGTTTTCCCCGAAGGCACGCGCATGGCCGCCGGCGAGACGCGCAAATATGGCGTCGAGCGGCACGCTGCTCGCCGCGCAGGAGAACAAGAAGATCGTGCCGGTCGCGCACAACTCCGGCTACTTCTGGCCGCGCCGCGGCCTGCTCAAGAAGCGCGGCACCATCCGCGTGATCATCGGCCCGCCGATCGAGGCCGCCGGCCGCGACGTGCGCGAAGTGAACGAGGAAGTGCAGCGCTGGATCGAGGCCCACAGCGGGCCGCCCGCCTGACTAGCCGGTGCGTCCTTCGCGGAACATGACCGACACGCGGCCGCGCGCCGAGCTCGCGCCCGCCGCCGCTCGCCGAGAACGAGTAGATCCGGCCGTCGGCGTTCGCCACCAGCCGCGTCGCGGCAGATCGTCAGCTCGCCGGCGAATATCGTCGAGGCGGTCGACCGCGAGCACGAGGTCGCGCACGGCCACCAGCATGCCGCCGCGTTCCTTCGCCCGCGGATCCGCCAGGCCGCCATGGACCGCCATCGCCTGCGCGCCGTATTCGGCGAGGTGCAGCGCCGCGAGCGCGCCGTCCCGGCGCAATGGGTTGGCCGGCGACGCATGGCTGGAGGTGGCGCAGACGATCCCGCGCTCGTCGAAGCTGCACGATCCGGGTCAAGCAGGCACATCGTCGCCGGCATGCGGCACGAGCGTGCGCGGATCGGGCAGCTGCGCGTTCACGGCGTCAGCCTCGCCGCAACGAGCAGGCCACCGGTACCGCGCAGGATCACCGTGCCCGCGCGGCGCGCGGCCAGCAGTTCCAGCAAGGGCAACGCACGCAGCGCGGGATTGCCCGAGCGCAGCTGTTCGAGCGCGGCATTGGCGCAGGGCGTCTCCGCGTCACCCGCGAGCTCGATGCTCGAGCTGGCCGAGCCTGGACTGTCCGGACGAGGTCGCGGACGCCGGCCCGAGGATCAGCGCCACGCCGGCGGACAGCGCCAGCGGCCGCTTCGCGGCCAGGGGCTGCGGCGCGGTCGCGTCGTAGACCACCAGCAGCACGTCGCGATCACGCTCGCGCGCCAGCGCGACGGATTCGATGAGTCCGGCCGTGAAGCTCGCGTCGTACGCGGAGAGAGTGGTCGTGGGTGCCGTGCTGCCGACGCCGATGCTCCAGTAGCCGCTGGCGGCGTTGTGCACGGAGTTGTGGAAGTCGGTGGGCGAGATCACGCGTGGTGTCTGAGCCAACGCCGCGCAGATCCGGTGCAGCACCGCCATGTCGGCGTCGGAGCTGGCGAACACCGACGCGAGCTCGCGCGCGTCGGCGCCGTTCGCCGTCACGGCATCCTCGGCCGCGCGAAATGCCAGGCGCACCGAAGGCGTCGCGCGCCGGCGCTCGTTAGGCGGCAGCAGCGCAGGCGCGTACGGGGTTTCGGCGGTGGCGACGTACGCGGCCGCGCCCGACAGCACCGGCAGCGAGGCCGACCAGCCCGGCAGTCCGGGCGCCGCGAGGCCGACGGCTTTGATCACGCATCGCGTCATGGCGCCGGACCCAGCAACACGCTGCAGTTCGTGCCGCCGAAACCGAAGGAGTTCGACAACGCGTACGCGCACGGGTTGCTCGCGCGCGGCCATCAGGATGCCCGACCGGAGCGCCGGATCCTTCTCGCGTGTGTTGAGGCTGCGCGGCATGAAGCCCTGCTCCATCGCCAGCAGGCAGATCGCCGCTTCGACGATGCCCGCGGCGCCGAGCGTGTGGCCCGTCCATCCCTTCGTCGAGCTGCACGGTACGTGCGCGCCGAACAGCGAGCTCACGGCCGCGTCTTCCGCCGCGTCGTTGGCGGGTGTCGCGGTGCCATGCAGGTTGATGTAGCTCACCTTCGCCGGCGGCAGCCCGTTCATGGCGCGTGTCATCGCGAGCGCCGCGAGACTGCCGTCGGGCCGCGGCTGCGACATGTGGTGCGCATCGCTGGTTTCGCCGCAGCCGAGACAGGCCGCCGCGCCGGGTTCCGGTGCGGGGGTCGAGCAACGCGAATCCTCCGGCCTCGCCGATGGACAGTCCCTTGCGCCCGGGATCCGCGGGCCGGCAGACGTCGGACGACACCAGCTGCAGCGAATTGAACCCGTAGAGCGTCGTGAGGCACAGGCTGTCGACGCCGCCGACGACGGCCGCGTCGCAGAAACCGGCCTCGATGGCGCGCGCGGCCGACGCGAAGACTTTGCCGCTCGAGGCGCAGGCCGCGGACACCGCCGCCGTGACGCCGTCGAGCCCGAGGCGCGCACGCACGAAATCCGCGATGGAAAAGGTGTTCTGCGTGG
The DNA here is from genome assembly GCA_963774045.1 of uncultured Pseudomonadota bacterium. Lineage (GTDB taxonomy): Bacteria > Pseudomonadota > Gammaproteobacteria > Steroidobacterales > Steroidobacteraceae > CADEED01. Next base: position 80,496 of record CAVZED010000008.1, on the reverse strand, counting down.
TCGCGGTAGTCGAACCAGTCGGGCAACGTGTCGGACACGCGTTCGCGGTAGGCGAGCTCCGTGTGACGCACACCCGAGGTGCTCGTGCCGATGAACACGCCGACGCGCCGCGCACCGAAGTGCGCGCGCGTCGCAGCGACCGCCTCGAGGAAGCCGTCGCCGCCGAGCGCGAGTTCCGCGAGACGGTTGTTGCGGCAGTCGAAGGACGACAGCTCGCGCGGCAGTCGCACGGAATCGAGTCCCGCCACCTCGCCGATCCAGCAGGCGAGCTGCGCATCCTCGAAGTTGCGCGCCGCGAGACCGGTGCGTTCGGCACGCAACGCCGCGACGTGCGCGTCGCGGCCGCGGCCGGCCGCGCTGGTCACGGTGTACGAGGAGATCGCAAGCGGTTTCATGGCGCCCAGAAGTCGAAGAAGTTGAGCCAATTGTAGGGGGCGGAACGCACGCGCGCGGCCAGGCGATCGGCGTAGTCCTGCACCTGCGCCTGGAGGGCGGCGTCGCGATTCGCGCGCGGCAGCTCGATCGCGGAGGTGAGCAACTCGACGTACGCTTCGTAGCGATCGCCACCGCGCCACAGTCCGAACACCGTCAACACCGGCACCTTGAGCGTGGACGCCAGCAGCCACGGGCTCGCGGGAAACCTTGCGGTGCCGCCGAGAAAATTCACGGCGACCGTGCGTTCGCCGGCGCGCGCGCGATCGACCATGAGGCCCGACCACCGCGCCGGCATCGAGCGCCTCGCGGATGCGCAGCACGAGGTCCACGCCGCCCTTCGACGAGTCGATGATGCCCGCCGCGATCCCGGGATTGAGCTCGCGCGATCGCAGCTCATGAAGCGCCGTCCGATGTTCACGTCGAGCACGATGCGCAGCGGCAGCTCGTGCGTCTTCACGGCGCCGACGCGCATCACCTCGAAGCTGCCGAAGTGCGCGAGGAACAGCAGCGCGCCCTGCGTGCGCGCGGTCTCCAGCGTGCCGGGCCCGTAGTGCCCGGCGATCCTGAAGGGGTAGCGTGCCGGTCAGCAGGAACACGCGGTCGAGCGAGATGCTCGCGAACGAGAACACGTGCCGCAGGATGTCGCGGAACCGCGGCGCGCCGCGGCAGCACGCGCGTGCAGGTAATCGCGCGACACGCGGCGGGTGGTACGCGACGTGAGCGCGAAATACAGGCTGAGTGGATAGAGCACCGGACGGATCACGCGTCGTCCGAGCTTGAGGGCCGCGAAACGCAGGAGTTTCAGGCCGATCGTGCTGCCGCGTTCGCCGTGATCGTGCCACTGCAGCGACTCGTTCATGCGCCGCTCCCGTAGACCAGGCTTCCTTCGGCGATGAGCCCGGCGCTTCCGTGCTCGCAACGGAAATTGAGCTGCGCACCCGCGGCCGTGAATCTCACGATGAACGACTCTCCCGGCCTCACGGCGCGATGAAATTTCACGGTGCCGATGGCGCGCGGCGCGCCGCGCCCGAGCCGCGCGACGATGAGATCGAGCAGCAGCACTCCGGGCACGATGGGGTTGCCGGGAAAGTGTCCGCTGTAACACGGGTGATCCAATGGAGCCTCAATCCGAGCCTCGTGATCCATCAGAGTCTCACTCATCGCCCTGGGACAACAACTGGAGCAGTCGTTCGCGCGGCAGTTTCCCGAGCGCGTTGCGCGGCAACGCGCCGACGACGCGCAGCGGCCGCGGCACGAACACGGCATCGATCAGCGCGCCGAGTTCGCGGCGCAGATCCTCCGCGTTGCGTCCGGGCGCGACCACCAGAGCGGCCGGCCGCGCGGTCTCGCCTTCCGAGGGCATGAACACCGCCTGGTCCGTCACGCCGGGCAGGCCCGCGATCTTCGCCGCGATGTCCGAGAGCGAGCCGCGACGTCCGCCGATCTTGATCATGTCCGCGTCGCGGCCTAACAACCGCACGCGCCCGTCCGGCTCGACATCGACGCGGTCGCCGACCGGAATGTTCCCGGCCAGGTGGTCGGCGCGCACGGAGGTGGCGCCGTCGTGCACGCTGAAGACCAGGCCCGGATAGGGCGTCCAGAGCTCCTCGTGCGCGGTGCGGCGCGTCGCCATGCTGCCGGCCTCGGTGCAGCCGTAGATCTCGTGCACCTGGGCGCCGAGGCGCGCCTCTGCTTCGCGCGCGAGCTCCACACCGAGCGGCGCGGTCGCCGACAGCAACAGGTCGACGCGCGGCAAAGATGTCGCGGCCGCGAGCAGGTGGCGCAGGTGATAGGGCGCGGTGATCAGCAGCCGCGGCGCGGGTATGGCCGCGAGCGCCGCCGCGATTTCGTCGGGGTAGAAGGCATTGCCGTCATGCAGCGCCCAGTCTCCCGCGAGCAGCGTGAAGATGGACGTCTCGAGTCCGTACATGTGCTGCGGCGGCACCGTCACGACGACATTCGCCGCGCACTCGCCGAGTCGCAGCCGGCAGAAACGCGCCGACATCGCGAGCGCGCGCCAGGGCTTGATGTGCGCCTGCGGCGTGCCGGTGCTGCCCGATGTGAACACCAGGGCCGCGACGTGGTCGTCGGCGATCCGGGGCGGCGTCGCGTCGGGCGATCCCGAATCCGCGCGCATGGCCAACGCCGCCTCCACCAGCGGATCCTCGACCAGGAAGGCGCCGGCGTAGGTGTCCAGCAGGCCATGTGTCGCCTGCGCCCCGACGCCGGGCGGCAGCAGGTTCGTGGCGCCGCGCGCGCAGGCGGCGAGGAAGGTGACGGCGAAGTGATAGCGGTTGGCGCAGCGGTTCACGATCCAGCGCGCGTCGGGCAGGGCGCGCGCGACTGCCGCGACGTGCGCTGCGAAACCCGCGCGCGTGACCGGTCCCGCCGCGCGCCATGCGGCGATCGAACCGGGTGCGCCGTGCACGTACGGGTCGCTCATCCGTCCGGCCTCATTTGACGTGCATGCGGCGCGGATCGGCGCGCGCGACGATCAGCAGATATTCGACGAAGCCCGGGTGGTCGTACTCCCGGTAACGCAGCCGGCGGAACAGGTATTCGCCGCCGATGGTGAGACCGACCAGGATGTAGTTGCCACCGTTCGCCATGAGGGACCACGCCCGGTGTTCACCGAGCGCGGCGAGGACGAGATCCCAGGCACACATCGCCGCGAAGACGCAGGTCCACAGCTGCGTGAGCCGGCGCGAGTAGCGCAGTAGATAGTCTGGAGTCGCCGGTCGCGCCGCGAGCGCCACCGTCGCCACCAGCGGCTGCCGGCCCGCCACCAGCGTCCGGCCGAAGAACCAGCACAGCGCCGCTGGGATCAGCACCGAGGGCAGGTAGAGCAGCGGCCGCCCGCCGCCGGCATCGACCAGCCACCACAAGGCCGCGCACAGGGCCGCGAAGCCGAGCCACGCGCGCCAGCGCAGCTCGATGAGTCCGATGCTGAAAGGCACCACCAGCAGCGAGGCGAGCGCCAGCCACTCGGTGAGCGGCGAGCGCCGCATCACGGCGACGTGGATGAGCGCGGAGCTCAGGATGAAGGCCGCGGCGACCGCGAGCGCGCGTGCCCGCGCCGAGACCGCGAAAAAGGGGACAGATCTATTTATTGGCATGGTCCGCGTGGGGCGTGCGCCGTCAGCGCGAATAAACAGATCGATGCCCTAGGCCGCGCGACGCTCCGCGACCAGCTGCGTCAGCGCCCGCAGCGAGGCGAACGCACGCGTCACCGACGCGTCGTCGGCCTTGAGCTCGACGCCGTACTTCTGCTGGATCGCGAGCACGATTTCGAGCGCGTCGATGGAATCGAGTCCCCATCCCGGATTCGCCTGGCCGAACAGCGGCATGGCGGGATCGACGCTGTCCGCCTGGATGTGCTCGAGGTTCAGCGCCGCCACGATGACCGCGGCCATCTGGCGTTCGTCGGTAGTCAGATCGGCGCTCACGGGGCCTCTCCTTCGCTCTTCTTCGCCGAATATTCGCTGAACATGCCGTTGAGCACGTGGCGCTTCACGTCGGTGAATCCGGCGGATTCCAGCGCCGCGAGAATCGACGCCGGCGGCACACACGCCTCGATGGTGTCCCAGTAGTAGCGCATGAGCTTCTCGGCATCGGCCGAGCGGCGCACGACGCGCGTCACCACCGGCACGACGTGTTTCAGATAGAACTTGACCACGTTGTACTGCACGCGGCCCTCGGGACGCGTAATTTCCAGCAACAAGACGCGCCCGCCCGGACGCAGGACCCTGAGGTACTCGCGGAAAGTGACCACCAGGTCCTCGACGTGGCGCAGCGCGTAGCCCATGGTGAGGATGTCGAATTCACCGTCGCCGACCGGCAGCTGTTCGCCCCGGCCGATGCGCGTGTCGCGCACGCCCGCCTTGCGCGCCTCGGCCAGCATCCCCTCCGAAGGGTCCACGGCCACCACGACACCCGTGGGTCCGACCATGTCCTGGGCCAGAGCGGCGATGACGCCGGTACCGGAGCCCACGTCGAGCAGACGGGTCCCCGCCGTGACACCATGCCGGCGCAGGACATCCCCGCGATACCAGCGGCCGGTCCCGAAGGACATGGCGCCGGTGATCCAGTCGTAATGAGGCGCCGACGAGTCGAACATCTCGTTGACGCGCCGCTTGCGGCCCGGCTCATCCGCGTAATAGCTTTTCAGCAGGGGATGAGGGGCGACGCGAGGGGCGTTGGACACGCTGCCTTGCTCAGACATCATCGAATTTCCGACGAAAATGACGGGCGCGAATGATCGCATGAACCGCTGAACCATGCTGCACGTACACCATGCTTTGAGGAGCGCGCCACAGGAACGCCACACGCTCGCCGAATTCCATTTCGGCACCGGCGCGCGTCCGTCCGCCGATCCGCGCCACATTCCTGTGACTCTCGCGCAACTGGGTGGGGACGAGCGCATCGAGCGGTGGAGCACCGATTCGCCCGTGACCACCGGGAGATACCGGGAATTCGCGTATGCCGAGGACGGTGATTACCTGTTCGCGAGCCTGCTGGTGCCTCCCGGCAAATGCGAGGACATCGAGCGCGTGACCCGTTCCAGTTACCTGCATCTCGATCACCTCATCCGCCGCCTGGGCTACCCTTACTGGCTTCGCGCCTGGAACTATCTCGCGGACATCACGCTGGGCGACGGAGAGTCCGAGCGGTACCGCCGGTTCAACGCCGGCCGCTACAGCGCGGTCGGGCTGTCGAGTGGAATAGAACAGAATCTGCCGGCTGCGAGCGCGCTGGGGATGGAACGAGCGGGTGACTCCGGCGGCTTCGTGCTGTGTTGCCTGGCCGGCAAGAAACCCGGCGCCCAGATCGAGAATCCGCGCCAGCTGTCCGCCTCCCTCTATCCACCGCGTTACGGCCTGCGCAGCCCGATGTTCGCGCGCGCGGCGCTCGTGCCGAATGGCACCGGCGCGCAGCTGCTGGTTTCCGGCACCGCCAGCATCGTCGGGCACGAGAGCCTGCACGTCGGCGATCCCGAACGCCAACTGGAGGAAACCTCGCGCAACTTCGAAGCCCTGGTCGACGCCGCGATGCGCGCCGACATCGGCCGCCCGCGTGCCTCGAGCGTCCGGCTGGAATCGCTCAAGGTCTACCTGCGAGACTCCGCTCGATTATTCCCGGCTCATTCCGCGGATCCGCCAGCTGTTCGTGATCGATGAACCGCTGGTCCTGCGCGCGGACATCTGCCGCCGCGAGCTGCTGATCGAGATCGAGGGAACGTACGCGCTTGAATGACTCGGGCGCGTTGAACCGGGCGTGGCGCGTGTTCGCCACGGGCTTCTCGTTTGCATGTTTCGGCCTCGGCGCGGTGCTGCTGGGGTTCACCGTGTGGCCGGTGCTGCGCCTGTCGACGACGGATGCGCGCCGCGGCGTGGCCCGCGTGCAGCGCGCGGTCTCGGCTTCGATGCGGGTATTCGTGTGGTTGATGAAATCCCTGGGCCTGCTCACCTATGAAGTGCGCGGCCTGGAAAAACTCGCCGCCCGCGGCCAGTTCGTGGTGTCCAACCACCCCACCCTCATCGACGTGGTGTTCCTGGTGGGCCTCATGCCCGAGGTCGACTGCATCGTGAAGCAGGCATTGTGGCGCAACGCCTTCCTGCGCTGGCCCGTTTACTGGGCCGGCTACATCAGCAATGCCACGGGCGAGGGGCTGGTGGCCGCCTGCGCGGCAGCGCTGCGGGAGAACCGGTCGCTCGTGGTGTTCCCGGAGGGGACGCGCACGCGGCCCGGCCACCCGCCGGCGCTGCAGAGGGGTGCCGCGCAGATCGCCCTGGCGGCCGCCCGCGACCTGCGCCCGGTCACGATCACCTGCGACCCGATCACGTTGTTCAAGGGAAATTCGTGGTTCCGCGTGCCGCCGCGGCGGCCCCACTGGGTGATTTCCGTGGGGGAGACCATCCCGGTGGCGCCGTACCTGAACGGCGAACCGCTGCCGCTGGCCGCGCGCCACCTCACGCAGGCGCTGGCCGAGTGGTTCGACGTCAGCATCACGCAACAGGTCGGAAAATGAGAAGGGAAACACGGCCGGGAGGCTGACGGGGCGCGACGATTGGCTATAATTTGCGGCGTCGAAAGGGATGGGAATCCGTGCAATCTACACAAGAAATATTCGAACAGCTGCGCGGCGTGCTGCATGAACTATTCGAAATCGAACCGTCGCAGGTAACGCTCGAGGCGCACCTGTACAACGATCTCGAGATCGACAGCATCGACACGATCGACCTGATCCTGCGCCTCAAGGAAATCACCGGCCGCAAGATCCAGCCCGACCAGTTCCGCCACGTGCGCACGGTCGGCGATGCGGTGAACGCGATCCACGCGCTGTTGCAGCACAAGCCCGCGGCGGCGTGACGCCGCTGCCGGCGTTATCCGGGCTGCGACGGTCGGGTGAGAGCCTGACGGTCGAGGTCGAACTCACGCGCGAGCTCGCCGCGTTCGACGGCCATTTTCCGGCGACTCCGATCCTGCCCGCCGTCGCGCAGGTGGACTGGGCCATCCGCATCGCGCGCGAGAATTTTTCGCTGCCGCCGCACTTCAACGCGCTGCGCGCGCTCAAGTTCCTGCGCATCGTCCAGCCGCCCGTGCGGCTCACGCTCGAACTCGCGGCCGCCGCCGACGGCCGCAGCATCAGCTTCAGGTACGCGCACGGCGGTGCCGCCTGTTCCCAGGGGCGCATAGAATTCACGGATGATGCGGCTGGGCCTGATCGTTCCCTTCTATAACCACGAACACGCGATTCGTCAGACCGTTGCCGCGCTCAAGATCCACGGTTTCGAGTGCTGGCTGGTCGACGATGGCAGTGACGCGCGCTGCCGGCCCGTGCTCGAGGCGATCGCGTCCGCCGAATCGTCCTGGCTGACGGTCATCCGTTATCCCGTCAATCGCGGCAAGGGAGTCGCGGTGCTGGCCGGATTCACGGCCGCGTATTCCGCCGGCTGCACCCACGCGCTGCAGATCGACGCCGACGGCCAGCATGACTTCACGGCGATCCCGCGCATCGCGGAGCTCGCGCGCGCGAATCCCGGCGCCATCGTGACCGGCGTGCCGGTGTTCGACGCGAGCGCGCCCGCGTCGCGCCGCATCGGCCGCAAGCTGACGACTCTCTGGGTGCGCATCAACACGCTGTCCTCGCACATCGTGGACGCGATGTGCGGTTTTCGCGTCTACCCACTCGCGCCGATCATGAAGCTGGCCGCGCGCGAGAGCGTCGGCAGCCGCATGGAGTTCGACCCGGAGATCCTGGTGCGCGCCGTCTGGGCCGGCATCCCCGTCGTGTCGATGCCCACGAACGTCACCTATCCAGCCGATGGCGTCTCGCATTTCAAGATGTGGCGCGACAACGTCCGCATTTCGTGGATGCACACCCGGCTCTTCTTCGGCATGCTGTGGCGGGCGCCGCTGCTGATCGCACGACGCCTGCGTACATGACCGCCAAGCACAGCGCCCGCTCCAACACCATCACCGTCAAGGTGCCGTTCCACGATCTCGACCCCGTCGGGATCGTCTGGCACGGCAACTACACGAAGTATTTCGAGGTGGCGCGCTGCGCGCTGCTCGAAACCTTCAACTACAACTACGACGAGATGGCGCGCTCGGGCTACTCGTGGCCCATCATCGACCTGCACCTGCGTTACGTGAAGGCCGCCCGTTTCGGCGAGATGCTCAACGTGCAGGCGAGCCTGCGCGAGTGGGAGCATCGCCTGCGCATCGATTACCTCGCGACCAGTGCCGCCGGACTGCGCGTCTGCAAGGGCACGAGCATCCAGGTCGCGGTGGACATGAAGACGCACGAGATGTGCCTCAAGTCGCCCGACATCCTGTTCCACCGGCTCGGCATCGCGGTGACCTGATGCGTGCTGGCTGGTTGGCACTGCTGCTCCTCGTGACCCCCGCGACGTTCGCGCTGGACGACGTGTTCGCGCACCCCGCGACCGCGCGCGACCTCGCCACGCTCACGCGCGTGCCCGCGACCTCGCTCGCAAATGCGCAGGTGGTGCGCGGCCGCTTCGTGCAGCGGCGCCATCTCGCGGGCCTCGCGCAGCCGCTCGAGTCGCGGGGCACGTTCCTGTTCGCGCGCGGTCTCGGCATCGAGTGGCGCACCGAGCAACCCTTCGATTCGCAGTTCATGCTCACGGACGCCGGCATCACGCAGCGCGACGAGGGTGGCGATCCGCTGCGCATCTCGGCGGCGGACCAGCCCGCGCTCACCGTGGTATCGCGCGTGTTCTTCGCGCTGTTCGCGCTCGATCTCGAATCGTTGTCGCACGACTTCGCGCTCTCGGGACGTCACGCAGGCAAAGAAGGCTGGGAAATCGGGCTCAAGCCGCGCGACAAGGCGCTGGGCAGCGTATTCCGCCAGGCCATCGTGAGCGGCGCGGCTTCGGTCCGCGAGGTCACGCTCGAGGACGGCAATGGCGACCGCTCGCAGATCGAGCTCTCCGACGTCGTCTACGACCCCAGGGGCCTGTCGGCCGACGAACGCCGCCGTTTCTGATGGCGAGTTCACCGCCAACTCCCGCGCCGCATCCGCTGCGATTCGCGCTGGCCCTGATCGCAACGCTTGCCCTGCTGGCGGCGTTCGCATTCACCGTGCCGCGCCTGCGCATCGAGACCAACCTGCTCGCGCTGCTGCCATCGACGGCCGAGACGCGCGTGCAGCTCGATGCCGTCAAGCGTTTCGCCGACCGCTCCAGCCGCGAGCTCGTGTTCGTCGTCGGCACCGCCTCGCGCGACCGCTTGCGCGACACCGGCCTGGCCTTCGCCGACACCCTGAACCACTCGGGCGCGTTCGCGCGTGTCGAGTTCCTCGTCGACGACCGGTACATCGCGGCGGCACGGGCCGAGCGCGACCGGCGCATGGGGCTGCTCTCGGCGCGGCATCGGGCGCAGCTCGAGCGCGGCGACAGCGCGACGCTCGAACGCGAGAGCCTGCGCGCCGCGTATACGCCGCTGGCGTTCACGCGGCCGTTCGGCATCGCCGACGATCCGCTGGGACTGGCCTCGGCGGCATTCGCCGAGGAGTTGCCGGGCACGGGGCACGCGCGGCTCGAAGGCGACATGCTCGTCGTGCGTGACGGCGCGCGCGCCTGGACCGTGGTGCGCGCCACCACGGCCGCAGATCCGTACCGCACCGAGACGCATGGCGAGGTGATGCGGGCGATCGGGCTGGCGCGGTCGGCCGCGACCGGCGTGGTTTCCGACGCCGAAATCGCCGGCTCGGGCGTCATCCTGCACGCGGCCGCGGCCGCCGGGAAAGCGCAGGACGAAGTCGCGACGTTCGGCGGCCTCGACCTGTTCGCGGTGGTGTTGCTGATCGTGCTGGTGTTCCGGCAGCTGCGCCCGCTCGTGATCACGCTGCTGACGATCGGCATCGCAACCTGCGCGGCGATCATGATGTGCCACTACGTCTTCGGCGAGGTGCACATCCTCACGCTCACGTTCGGCACCAGCCTCATCGGCGTTTCCGTCGACTACGCGATGCACTTCTTCGTGAACCGCATGCCGTCGGAAGACGGCCAGCAGCCGCACAACATCGTGCCCGCGCTGATCCTCGGCTGCACGACGACGGTCGCGGGGTACCTCACCTTCCTGATCGCGCCGATCCCGGGGCTGCGGCAGATCGCGCTGTTCTCCGCGGCGGGCCTGGCCACCGCCTGCGCCATCGTCATCCTGCTCTATCCACTCGGCCTCGAATGGCTGAGCCGCCTGTTCCGCCGGCTGCGGCTCGAGCGCGCCGCGCCGCCGCGCGCCGTGCCTGCCTGGGTGGGGCGCCTCGCCGGCGTGCGCATCGAAACCCTGCTGCCGCGTCCCGCGGCCTGGGGACTTGCCGTGTTGATCGTGGGCATCGCGGCCTTCGGACTCGCGCGCCTCGAGCCGCGCGACGACGTGCGCGCGCTGCAGCGCCCGCCGCCGGAGCTCATCGCCGCCGAACAGAAAGTGCGCGGGTTGTTAGGCGTGGGCTTCGACACGCGTTTCGTCCTCGTGACGGGGCCGACGTCGGAGGACGTGTTGCGGCGGCTGGAGACACTCGAACCGCTACTCGGATCGCTGGCCGAGGCCGGCAGGATCAAGGGGCACCTGAGCGTGAGCCCGAGCCTCGTGTCGCTCGAACGGCAACGCGCCGATCGTGCGCTGCTCGAGCGCGAAGTCTATGCGCCGGCGGGCGCGCTCGACCGGATCATGGACCGGCTCGGCTTCGATTCGGAAACGCGGTCCGCGCGGCACCGTGATTTCGCCGCGTCCAGCGGGAAATTCCTGGAGCCGGAATTCTGGTTCACGAGCCCGCTGTCGGCGCCGGTGCGCCACCTGTGGCTGGGCCAGCTCGGCCAGGACCATGCGACGGTGGTGCTGCTCGACGGCAACGTCGCGCCGGAGGCGGTGCGCGCCGCGGTCGAAGCGCTGCCCGGCGTCGCGTACGTCGACCAGGTGTCCGACATCTCCCACGTGCTCGGCGAATACCGGCGCATCGCGAGCTGGCTGATGCTCGTGGTGATGACCGTGATGCTGGCCTGCCTGCTGGTCTTCTATCGCAGCGGCGCGGCCGTGCGCACGGCTTTTCCCGCGGCCACGGGACTGGCGCTCACGCTCGCGACGCTCGGCCTGCTGCACGAGCCGGTGAACCTCTTCCACGTCCTGTCGCTGCTGCTGGTGCTCGGCCTCGGTGTCGATTACGCGATCATCCTGCGCGAGGGGCGCAACCAGCAGGCGGTGCTGGCCGTATTCCTGTCGATGACGACCACGCTGATATCATTCGGGCTGCTCGGTTTTTCCTCGGTACCCTTCGTGCGCTCCATCGGCATCACGGTCGCGTTCGGCGTCGCATTCACCTTCCTCGTCGCGCTGGCCGCGAAGCCGCGGACCCGGTAGATGGGCCGCGCGGCACTGGTTCTCGTCCCGCTATGCGTGCTGGTGACCGCGTGCACGCACGCCCCACCGGCCGCGCCGGTTCCGGCCGTGGCACCCACGCCGCAGCCGGACGGCGTGCCCGCGCTCGCCCCACCCATGGCAGCCGGCCTGCGCAGCGCGTCGCAGGTGATCCACGCCGCGTACGGCGCGCGCGCGGTGACGCTGCGCACGGCCATCGAGGTGAATGCCGCGGGTCTCGAAGTGGTCGGTGTCACCGCCACCGGCCAGCGGCTCTTCACCGCACGCTACGACGGCACGAAGATCACCGCCGACAAGAGTCCGTTCGTGCCGGCCAGCCTCGATCCCGCGCGAGTGCTCGCCGACATGCAGCTCGCGCTGTGGCCGCTGCCCGCGGTGCAGGCCGCGTTTCGCGAGCGCGGGCTCGCGGTCAGCGAGCCGTTCGCGGGCGTGCGGCGGCTCATGCGTGGCGGCGCGTTGCTCGCCGAAGTGCACTACGCCGGCGCCGACCCCTGGCGCGGGCGGCTGTGGTTCGTGAACTTCGAGTTCGACTACTCGCTGACCATCGACACCACGTCTAACTAAATGCAGCTCGGAGTGCGTTATCGGGTGGAGGAGCTCGTGCCGCATCGCGGCCCGATGAGCCTGCTCGACGCCATCGTCGACTATGGCCCGGACTGGCTGCACGCCAGCGCGACGCCGCGGCCGGGCAGCGCGTTCGCACTCGCCACCGGCGTGCCGGCCTGGGTGGGCATCGAATACATGGCGCAGGCGGCGTCGGCGTTCGCCGGCATCGAGCAGGTCCAGCACGGGGCCGCGCCTTCGATCGGCCTGCTGATCGGCGCGCGTTATTATCGCTGCATGCAGGATCACTTCCCCTTTGGCGTCACGCTCGGCGTTCGCGTGCGGATCGCGATGCGCGACGCCGACGACTTCGCCGCCTACGACTGCCGTCTCGACCTCGGCGGCCGTGAAATCGCCGAGTGCACGCTCAAGGCATACCGGCCGCGCGACCTCGCGCCGCTGCTCGCGGAGGCCGCCCGTGACTGAAACCATCCTGGTCACCGGGTCCAGCCGCGGCATCGGCCGCGCCATCGCGCTGCGCCTCGCGAACGACGGCTACTCGCTGGTCGTGCATGGGCGGGCGCCTTCAGCGGCTCTGGAAGAAACGTTGGCGGCCTGTAATCGAACTGGCGCAGAAACCCGTGTCTTACACTTCGACATCGCCGATCGCGAGGCAGCGGCCGGCGCACTCGCGGCCGACATCGCCGCGCACGGCGCGTACTACGGCGTGGTCTGCAATGCCGGAATCACGCGGGACGGGGCGTTCCCGGCGCTGACCGGAGAGGACTGGGACCAGGTCATCACCACCAACCTGGATGGTTTCTATAACGTAATGCAGCCGGTGATCATGCCGATGATCCGCCGCCGGGCGCCCGGACGCGTCGTCACGCTGTCCTCGGTTTCCGGCGTCGCCGGCAATCGCGGACAGGTGAATTACAGCGCCGCCAAGGCAGGTATCATCGGCGCCAGCAAGGCGCTGGCGATCGAGCTCGCGAGCCGCCAGATCACCGTCAACTGCGTAGCCCCGGGACTCATCCGCACCGACATGACCGCCACCGCTCCGATCGAAGAAGCGCTCAAGCTCATTCCCGCGGGCCGCGTCGGCGAGCCCGAAGAAGTCGCGGGCATCGTCGCGTTCCTGATGTCGCCCGAGGCCGCGTACATCACGCGCCAGGTCATCGGCGTCAACGGCGGGCTGGTCTGATGAGAACCGGAAAATGAGGCGAGTCGTGGTCACGGGCATGGCCGGCGTCACCTCGCTCGGCCAGAGCTGGCAGGAGATCGAGAACAATCTCAAGGCCGGCGCGAGCGGCGTGCAGCGCATGCCGGAGTGGGAGCGTTACGGCGACCTGCTGACGCGTCTCGGCGCGCCCGTGCTCGACTTCGTGCTGCCGCCTCACTACACGCGCAAGACCATCCGCACGATGGGACGGGTCGCGCAGATGGCGGTGCGCGCCACCGAGGTCGCGCTCGAGGACGCGGGTCTCAAGGACGATCCGTTCCTCAAGACCGGCCGGGTCGGCGTCGCCTACGGTTCGAGCACCGGCAGCACCGACGCCATCAAGGACTTCGGCAACATGCTCACGACCGGCGAGTCCGGCAACATCAACGCGACTACCTACATCCGCATGATGGGCCACACGGCCGCCGTGAACATCGGCGTGCACTTCGGACTGCAGGGCCGCGTGATCCCGACCTCGAGCGCCTGCACGTCGGGCAGCCAGGGCATCGGTTACGCGTACGAAGCGATCCGCTTCGGCCTGCAGGATGCAATGGTCGCCGGCGGCGGCGAGGAGCTGTGCGTCTCCGAGGCCGCGGTGTTCGACACCCTGTACGCCACCTCGACGCGCAACGATGCTCCCAAGACCACGCCGGCACCGTTCGACAAGACGCGCGACGGGCTCGTGATCGGCGAGGGCGCCTGCACCCTCGTGCTCGAGGAGCGCGACCGCGCCCTGGCGCGCGGCGCCCGCATCTACGCCGAGATCATGGGGTTCGCGTCGAACTCCGACGGCGACCACGTGACGCATCCGAACACCCTGACCATGGAACGCGTGATGCGCATGGCCCTCGAATCGGCCGGCGTGTCATCCGACGCGGTGCAGTACGTCAACGCGCACGGCACGGCGACCGAACACGGCGACATCGCGGAGTCCCAGGCGACCTTCCGCATCTTCGGGCAGAAAGCCCCGGTGAGCTCGCTCAAGGGACACTTCGGGCACACGCTCGGCGCTTGCGGCGCCCTCGAGAGTTGGGCGACGATCCAGATGATGCACGGCGGCTGGTTTGCACCGACGCGCAATCTCAAGACGGTCGACGAGCGCTGCGGCGATCTCGACTACCTGCAGGGTGAGGGGCGCAAGCTCGACATCGGCATGGCGATGAACAACAACTTTGCGTTCGGCGGCATCAACACGTCGTTGATCTTCGCGCGCACCGCGAACTGATTTACAGAGGAGAGTTCACGTGACTATGAATTCGTTTGCCAGGAAGATGACCTCGGTCGCCGCGAGCGCGGCCGTTGCCGCGCTGCTCGTCACGGCCCCGGTAGCCGACGCGCGCGACACGTTGCAGTCGTTTCCGGTCGAATCCGCGCTCGCGAAGGCGCAGGCTTCGGGCCAGCTCGCGCCCGGCATCAAGCTGTTCTGGGGCACGCAGAAATTTCCGAAGCCCACCGCGCAGCTCGGTCCCGCCCGCACCAACAAGAAGACCAACTTCTTCAACAAGACCGACCAGGAAGGCTGCGAGTGGGCATTCCTCTCGGCGATGATCACCTTCACGCAGTACGCGCAGCGCGTCGGTGGCAACGCCATCGTGAACATCCGCAGCAACTACAAGAACGTCGAGTTCACGAGTGAAACCGAGTACAAGTGCGGCGCCGGCAACGTGACCGGCGGCGTGGCGTTCGTCGGTGACGTCGTCAAATTGCCCTGAACGCAAGCGCACAAAAAAAGGGGCCGGGGAATGACCCCCGGCCCATTGACTTCAGCAGCGAGGCGGCAGGCCTTCAAGGGCTACCGAAGTCGTAGTCGCGGATGGCGCGTCCGCCATCCCGGGAACGCAGGCCGCCGAACGACTCGCGGCCCTGCGAAAATTCACATCCCCTCCTGCAAGAGAGAGTTGCCGCCGGAAGCATAACAACGGCACGGGAAATTGGAACCGCTTCCGGGACGATGACTGTCGCGGAACGGCAAATGGTTGCCCGGGCCGCACGCCCGGTGGAACATCGCCGCTTCGTCCGGCCGCGCGCCGGAAATAAAACGCCCGGGCGCCGGGTCTGCATACCCGATCGAGCCAAATCAACAACTCCGGAGAAGTCTCATGAATCTCAAGACCATCGCCATCGCTTCGGCCGTCGGCAGCCTCCTGGCTCTCGGCAGCATTGCCGCGTCCGCCGAGGACGCCGCCGCCAAGGAGAAGTGCCTGGGTGTCGCGGACGCCGGCAAGAACGATTGCGCCACGGCCGCGCACTCCTGCGCCGGCCAGGCCAAGGCCGACAAGGACCCGAAGGAATGGAAGTACGTGCCGAAGGGCGAGTGCGAGAAGATGGGTGGCAAGGTCGCGATGCCTGAAAAGAAGGCGATGTAACGACCCATGTCACGCCTCGAATCGCGGGGTGTGGCCACGGGGCCGGTTCCGGCGCGCGCCGGAATCGGCCTCCGATCCGTCCACCATGACGAGTTCCCGGCCGGTTGCGGGGTTCCCCATCCCGGAATCCACTGGGTCGAGGCGCACACCGAAAACTATTTCCACGAGGGCGGCGCCGCGGTGCGCGCCCTGGCGCGCGTCCGCTCTAACTACCCGGTCAGCCTGCACGGCGTCGGTCTCGGCCTGGGATCCGCCGACGGCATCGACCGCGAGCACCTGGCGCGCGTGAAGCGCGCGATCCGCCGCTTCGAGCCGGCGCTGGTTTCCGAACACGCCTGCTGGGGACACGCGGGTGGCGAATGGTTCAACGACCTGCTGCCGCTGCCGGCCACCGACGAGGCCGTCGAGGTGCTCGCCCGCCAGGTGCGCGAAGCCCAGGATTTCCTCGAGCGCCGGCTGCTCATAGAAAACGTCTCGTCGTACGTCGCTTTCGAACACTCCCATCTCGAGGAATGGGAATTCCTCGCCGCCGTGGTCGAGCGCTCGGGCTGCGGCCTGCTGCTCGACGTGAACAACGTTTACGTGAGCTCGAGGAATCTCGGGCTCGACGCGCGCGCCTTCATCGATGGCGTGCCCGCCGACGCGGTGGGTGAAATCCATCTCGCCGGCCACGCCAACCGGGACGGCGTACTCATCGACGATCACGGCTCGCGTGTCTGCGGCGAGGTGTGGGAACTGTACGAACATGCGATCGCCCGGCTGGGGCCGCGCCCCACGTTGATCGAGTGGGATACCGACATTCCGCCGCTGACCACGCTCATCGCAGAGGCCACGCGCGCCGACGGAATCCTGCGGGAGGTTCATGGCCTCGCTGCGTGAGCTGCAGCGATCGTTCGCCGCGGCGCTGCGCGAACCCGACGCGCCGTGCGCCGTGCAGCCCGCCGCGAATCTGCGCATCTATCGTGACAATGCCGCGCTCGCGTTCCGCTGCGCGCTCGAGCTGGAGTTCCCCGTGCTGCGTCGGCGCGTCGGCGACGATTATTTCCACCAGCTCGCGCACCTGTACCGTGAGCGGTTTCCGTCACGCAGCGGTGACTTGTACTGGGTCGGCCGGGACTTCGCGGCGTTTCTCGAAGCGCATCTCGCGGGTGGCGACTACGCGTGGCTCGCCGATCTCGCCCGTCTCGAGTGGGCACGGGAATGCGCGGCCATCGAAGGTATCGGCGACGCCCTCGGGGCCGAGTCCCTCGCGGCCTTCTCCGCGGACCAGCTCGAACATCTCGTGTTCGCGCTCCAGCCCTCGCTGCGGCTGGTCGAATCGCCCTATCCCGTGTTCAGCGTGTGGCTGGCCAATCAGGCCGAGAATGCTCCTCCAGTGGATCAATCAAAGGGACAGGAGTGCGGGATGGCCCGTGCGCGGGCCGATGGCGTGGAACTCGCCGTCCTGGCCCCCGACCTGTTCTCTTATCTATCTGCGCTTGGCGCCGGACTCACGCTGGGCGAGGCCATGGCCCGCGCATCGCTCGATGGCGCCCGCCTCACCCAGGTACTGGGCTACCTGTTCTCCGAAGAACTGGTGACCGGCCTGTCCCTCCGCCACGCTCCTTGAGTCCGCCTGAGCCTCCGGGTGGTAGTTAGTGAGCGGAAGCAGGGGGCATCGTCCTGATGTGGCCCCTGCTCCCGCCTTTCTGCCCCATCCGTGGGGCATATCGAACCTTCAATCCGCCAAGCGCCAGGTGGCGCGTAATCCAAACGTCCGCGGCGCGTCGAAGAACGCGCGGGCCACCCCGGGGAATCCGGGAACCCCGCCGCTGCCGGGCTGGTTGCCGCGCAGGTCGACGTTGTTCTTCACCGCTTCGTCTTCGACGTTCTGGACGAATGCCTCGATGACCCATTCGGCGGGCGCTTCGTAGCGCAGGCTCAGGTCGGTTCGCGTGTAGGCGTCCTGCCGATCCGACGGGCGATTGAAATCGGTCAGGAACATTTCACTCTGGTACTTCGTTTGTAGACGCGGGATGAGCCGCGCTCCGTTAGCAAGCGCGAAAGAACGTTCGTAGACGAGCGCGACCGTGTATTCCGGCGCGAAGGGCAACTTGTTGCCCTTGAGATCGATGATCGGCGTGAGCGGATCGGCCGCCACATAGTACTGCGCATCGACCGTCGGGTAGTCGCGGTATTCCGAAACGAGATATGTGAAAACCGCCTGCACGACATCGGTGTGCAACGGCTTCCACAGCAGCTCGGATTCGAGTCCGAAGATGCCGGCGGCCGTCGCATTGCGGGTGA
The DNA here is from genome assembly GCA_963774045.1 of uncultured Pseudomonadota bacterium. Taxonomy (GTDB): domain Bacteria; phylum Pseudomonadota; class Gammaproteobacteria; order Steroidobacterales; family Steroidobacteraceae; genus CADEED01. The sequence goes on along the minus strand of CAVZED010000008.1, from coordinate 62,742 downwards.
CCAGCTGGTGCACGCCGTTGGCATCGAACTCGATGCGCGTACGCAGGATGTCCGAGTAGTCGGAGTAGAACCCGACGGTATTCAGCGCCATCGCGCCGCCTAACAGGCTCGCCTTGAGCCCGAGCTCGTAGTTCACGACTTCCTCGGGATCGGCGAACGTGCCGCCATCCTGGATCACGCCGGATTTGAACCCGGTACTGGTGAGCAGGTACGCGAGCAGGCCATCCGAAAGGTCGTGCTCGACGCGCGCCATGTAGGTGATCTTCGACCAGTTCTTCCGCGCGTCGTTGTGAGTCGTGATGCGGCACGTGCCGGGCACGGACACCGGCGAGTCCGGGTCCGGAGACATCGGGATGTCTTCCGTGGCGATGCCTTCGAGATTGAAGCCGCCGTTCGCGATGGTCGCGTTCGGCGTCGGACACACGAGGTTCACGCCGTTCCGGTCCTGCTTCGTGTCCTCGGTGTAGCGCGCGCCGATGCTGGAGCGCAGCGTCTCGCCGAGGTGCCAGGTGAGCTGTCCGAATCCCGCCCAGGCCGACAGCGTGCGATGCGGCTGGATGAAGGCCTGCGAGTAGCGCACGTCGCCCGGATCGGTCGCGCCGGGCACCGCTCCGCGGTCGTCGTGCACGTCGATGTCGAACCGGATCGAGTTGTTTTCCTGGTAATAGAACGCTCCGAGCAGCCAGTCGAGCCGTCCGCTGCGCGAAGGTTTCAACTGCAGCTCGTGCTGCGTGGAGACGAACTCCGAATCCTCCGTGCGCCGCTCCTCGTCGTAGGTCGCCGCGAGCGGCGGATTCGGCAAGGCGCGCAACTCGGGATCCAGCGCCAGGCCCACGTCCTGGTCGCTCACGTTCTGGCGCGTCATGCGGGCCCAGCCGAACAGGTAGCTGGCCTCCAGGCCACCCGCGCGGTAGTCGGTACGCAGGTGGAACGTGTCGTTCTTCATGTCGAGCTCGCCCGGGGAGGTGATGAGCGCGGTGCGCAGCCCATGTCCCTGCGCGGGCGTGAGGCTCAGCGGAATCGTGCCCGCGCCGCGATCCTGGTAACGCTCGGCCGAGGCGAAAACGCGCCACGCCTCGCCGGGCTCCCACTGTCCGGAGAGGCGGAATGCGAGCTTGTCGCTGTCGTCGTAGCGCGAGGTCGAGGGCTGAACGCGTGAGCCCGGCAGGAAGCTCGTGTACCCGTCGCGCTTCTCGACGAACGCCGCGCCGCGCAGCGCGAACGTATCCGAGAGCGGCACGTTGAGATGTCCCTTGAGCCGCGTGAGGCTGTAACTGCCGAGCGTCAGATCGAGTTGCCCGAAGGTCGAATCGAATTCCGGCTTCGCGGTGACCACGTTGATGACGCCGGCGTTCGCGTTGCGTCCGAACAGCGTGCCCTGCGGACCGCGCAGCGCCTCGAGACGGTCGAGGTCGTAGATCAGCATGGTCGCGCCCTGCGGGCGGGGCGAGTAGAAGCCGTCGACGTGGAACGCGACCGCGGCGTCGCCGATCTCGGTGCGGTTGGTGGACACGATGCCGCGCAGCGCCAGGTCGAAGGCGGCCTGCGTGGAGCTGGTGCCTATCTGCAGGTTCGGGATCAGCGTGGTCACGCTCTTGAGATCGGTGATCTGCTGGCGCTCGAGCACCCGCGACCCGAGCGCCGTGACCGCGAGCGCGCTGCGCTGCAGGGATTCCTCGCGCTTCTGCGCGGTGACGATGATCTCGTCGGCGGCGCCCGCGCCGGATGCGGCCTGCAGGGTACGCGTGCCGCGCGGCCAGTCGTCGTCGTCATCCGCCGGCGCCGCCGGCGCCGGTTGGGTGGCGCTCGCCACGCTCGCGCTGCCGTCGCGGATCTCGGCGTCGCGCACGATGGTGATGGTGCGGTCGTTGATCACCTCGAACGTGAGGCCGGTACCCGAGAGCATGCGTCCGAGCGCGTCCGCGACCCGCAGGCGGCCCGAGATCGCGCGCGTCTCGATGCCCTGCACCGCCTCGAAGTCGAACACCAGCTGCAGGTGCGACTGCTCGCCGAACCGCGCGAGCGCGCTGGCGGCATCCTGCGCCGCGATGTCGAATTCCGGGGCGGTTTGCGCAGGCGCGGGCGCCGCGCACGCCAGCGCGACCGTGGTCGCGGCGAGCGCCGTGCGAAGCCAGCGCGTGACTGACAATGGCATCGCCCCCCTCGCCAAGGACTCAGGGTGGACGAAGAATGATGGAGTCGCCGCCCGCGGGCTCGATGTGTAGTTTGAAGGCGCTCGCGAGCGCGGCGGCGAAACTGTCGGGATCCGTGGCCTTGAAGTTGCCGCCAACGCGCAGCGTACCGAGCGCGGGATCCGCGAGCCGGATCTGGCGCTGGTTGTAGCGATTGAATTCCGCGACGGCCTCGGCGAGCGACTCACCGCGGAATTCCAGCCGGCCGGCGGTCCACGCCAGCCGCCGTTCGAGCAGCTGCGGCGTCATGTCGCTCACCGACATGCGGCCCGGCAGGACGACCGCAGCCTGGCCGGCGGACACCGGCGCAGCGGCGGGCACGTCGGGGGCGGCGATGGCGACCTTGCCCTCCGACACCAGCACCTCGACCTCGGAGGAATCGCGCAGCCGCACGGTGAAGGCGGTGCCGACCGCGCGCACCGCGGCGTCGGCGGCCGTCACGACGAAGGGCCGGGTACTGTCGTGCGCGACCTGGAAACGTCCCTCGCCGCGCGCGAGGCGCAGCTCCGCGCACGTCGCCGAGCCGCACGCGCACTTCGCTGTTCGTGTTGAGGTCGACGACGCTGCCATCCTCGAGAACGATGCGCGAGAAACCGCCGATGCGGGTTTCGTAGCGTCTGCCAGCCCTGGTCGCGTTGGTACAGCCAGAAGCCGCCGAGGACGATCGCGAGGAGCAGCGCCGCCGCCGTCGCGATGGGCCACGGGCGGCGCAGGCCGCGCTCCTTGAGCAGATCGGGATCGACGTCGCGATCGAGCGGACGCAGTTCCATCAGGCGAGCGGTGCGGCGCCAGTTCGCCTCCATCTTCAGGTACGCGACGCGATGCCGGATGTCGGCTTCCAGCCAGCGTTCGAAATCCGCGGACTGCGTGGGCGAGGTCGCGCCCGCATCGCGCGCGGCCAGCCAGCGGGCTGGCCTCGTGCTTCGATCTCGAGTTGTTTGTTCACTGGACGCGACGCCGTGAACGATCGAACCAGGGCGAACGGCGCTCCGCCACGGGCGAATTCGGCGAGCGCGGCGCTGCACAGCCGCATGCCCTTGGCGAGATGCTGCTCGACGGTGTTCTCGGAGATGTCGAGCTGCGGCCGCGATCTCTTTCTGCGACAGGCCGTAGACCTTGCGCAGCGTGAACACCTGGCGGCAGCGCGTCGGGCAGGCGCGCGACCGCGGCGCGTGAGCAGCGCGAGCTCCTGGTGCGTGTTGACGATCTCGTCGACCTGGCTGCGCTCATCCAGCAACTCGAGCGCCTCGAGGTCGGCGACGAGCTCGATGGGCACGACCTGGCGGTGACGCAGCCAGGAGAGCGCGACGTTGCGCGCCACGGTGAGCGCGAAGGCGCGGATCGATCGGACTTCCTCGCGTCCCTGCGCGGCGCCGGCCGCGAGCAGGTGCGCGTAGGTATCCTGCAGCAGTTCGTCGACGTCGGCCGAGTTGCGAGCGTACCGGTGCAGGCATGCGCGCAGGACTCCCTCGAATTCGAGCGCGCGATCAGGTAGCGATCGTCCCCCTTCTTCATCGCGGCCGATGGTACATGGCCTCGAGAGGGGGGCGAACTCGCTTGATGACAGATGGTGAAAGTTTCTTTCACAATGCCGCGCCCCTGCCGAACCGGAGAAGAACAAGAACGAATGAATATTCCCGAAGCGCGGCGCCCGCTGGCGAGCCGCTCCACCCGCTGGGCGGGATTCCTGTCCACCGCCGCGGTGCGCGCCGGCCTGACCGCGGACGGCATTTCCATACTGTCGCTGGTATTCGCCGCGGCCGGCGCGGCCGCTTTGCTCACGCTGGCACCGCCCTGGAACCTGCTCGCCTGCGCGGCCGCTGTGCAGCTGCGGCTGCTGTGCAACCTGCTCGACGGCATGGTCGCCATCGAAGGCGGCCGGAAATCGAAACTGGGCGTGCTCTACAACGAGGTGCCGGACCGGGTCGCCGACTCCCTGTTCCTCGTGGCCCTGGGGTACGCGATCGGAATTCCCTGGCTGGGGTGGCTCGCCGCGCTGGCGGCGGCCGTCACCGCCTACATCCGCGTGCTCGGCGGCACTTACGGCCTGGCGCAGGATTTTCGCGGGCCGCTGGCCAAACAACATCGCATGGCCGTGATGACGGCGGGCCTGCTGCTCGGCATCGGCGAGTTCCTGTGGCGCGGCTCGCAGTACGTCGTCGAGGCAGCCGCCTGGGTCATCGCCATCGGCGCCATCGTTACCTGCGGCACGCGCATCCACGCGATCGCCCGACAACTGAAGGCGCGGCCTTGAGACCCTCGAGCGCGCTGCTGGTCGGCATCGTCAAGCTCCTGGTCGGCGCGTATGCGCGCTGGGTGGGCACCCAGCCCACGGCCGCGCAGCGCATCTACTTCGCGAATCACACCAGCCACATCGACACCCTGGCCATCTGGTCTTCGCTGCCGCGCAGACCTGCGCCGGCGCACGCGGCCCATCGCCGCACGCGACTACTGGGGCAGCGGGTCTGCGCAAGTACATCGCGACGCGTGGGTTCGGCGCGGTCCTCATCGATCGCGCGCGCGGAGAATCCGGAAAGCGATCCGCTCGATCCATTGCGCGCGGCACTGCGCGAGGGCGACTCGCTCATCATCTTTCCCGAAGGCACGCGCGGCGCCAGCGCGCTGCCGGCGCCGTTTCGCAGCGGCCTGTTCCGGCTCGCCAGCGAATTTCCCGGCGTCGAGCTCGTGCCCGTGTACCTCGACAACCTGCACCGCAGCCTGCCGAAGGGTGCGGTGTTGCCGGTTCCGGTCGTGTGCACCGTGCGCTTCGGCGCGCCGCTCGCGCTGCAGGCGGGAGAAGACAAGGCAGCGTTTCTCGGCCGCGCGCGCGACGCCGTGATCGCATTGGGACGGCCCGCATGAAGCAGCTGCTCGACGGTGTGCCGGTGGAGTTCCTCTGGCTGTTCGGCAGCCTCATGGTGCTGCTGGGTGTGGCGTCCCTCATCGGCGCGCTGCTCGCGCGCCGCAAGCACGACGGGAAGAAGGCGGCGAGCGTCGCCAATCTCAACGAGCGCATCAACGCATGGTGGGTGATGGTCGCCATCCTCGCCGTGGCGTTCCTGTCCGGGTCCACGGTGACCCTGGTGCTGTTCGCGCTGGCGTCCTTCTTCGCGCTGCGTGAATTCATCACGTTGACGCCGAGCCGTGCCGGCGATCACCTGCCGCTGTTCCTGTCGTTCTTCCTGATCATCCCGGCGCAGTACCTGCTCATCGGCACGCAGCGGTACGGGATCTTCGCCATCTTCATCCCGGTGTACGCGTTCCTGCTGCTGCCCTCGATCGCGGCGATGCGCTCGGACGTCGAGGACTTCCTGTCGCGTTCGGCCAAGCAGCAGTGGGGCCTCATGGTCACCGTCTACTGCCTGAGTCATGCGCCCGCACTGCTCATGCTGCCTCTCGACTGGGCGCCGGAGCGCAACGCGCTGCTGCTGTTCTACCTGCTGCTCGTCGTGCAGATGAGCGACGTCATGCAGTACGTGTTCGGCAAGCTGTTCGGCAGGACGAAAATCGCGCCGCTGGTGAGTCCTTCGAAGACGGTCGAGGGCTTCGTCGGCGGCGGCCTCGCCGCCACCGCGATCGGCGCCGCGATGTGGTGGATCACGCCGTTCACGCCGCTGCAGTCCGCGGCGATCGCGGCCGTCATCGTGATGATGGGATTCCTCGGCGGCCTGACGCTGTCGGCCGTGAAGCGCAGCCTCGGCGCCAAGGACTGGGGCGTGATGATCGAGGGACACGGCGGCATGCTCGACCGCACGGATTCCATCTGCTTCGCCGCACCCGTGTTCTTCCACGTGGTGCGGTATTTCTACACCTGAATCAGCCGCCGGCCGCGGGCAGCGCGGGCCGCACGCGCATCGAGTATTCGATCGGCGCGGCCGCATCCGGCGGCGTGAACCTGAGTAGATAGGCACCCGGTTCGAGCTCGTGCAGCGAGATGTAGAGCCGCACCACGCCATCGGCGTTCGCGACCGCGTCGGTGACGCGCGCCAGGGGCCTGGCGTCGCCCGTGACCGCGGGTATCAACTCCGCGATGTAGGGCCCGCCGGGGGGGCCGCCGGTGGCGAATTCGAGCTCGGCCGCACCCTGCGTGTTTCCCGAAGACGTGAGCTCCACGTCCGCACCCATGCCGCGGGCGCGCGCGATCGACACGCTGGCACGCAGGGGCACCGGGGATTCGGAACGCAACGAGAGTGTTTGCAGGGACGCCGCCAGGCGCATGCCCTGCGCGGCGACGTCGCCGTTCTGCCGGAAGACGACGAACCCGAGGGCAATCACGGCGACCGCCGCCGCCGCCAGCCATGCGGGGCGTTTCGAACGGGGCGCCGCGGATTCGGCCAGCAGTGCGTCGAGTTCGCCGCGGCGCTCGAGGACCGCGAATCCGGTCTTCATGCGGGCGACACGCTCGACTTCCTGAGCGACCTGGGGATGTGACTCGAGGTAAGACTCGAAGGCGTCGGCCTCGTCATCGCCGAGCTGGCCCGCGAGGTACCGCTCTATGACGTGGCGTTCGGAAATAAGCTTTGCGTCCATGACTAGGTTCTGTCGCGAACTGGCCATTGGTCCCACCTAAAGCGCCGCGAGGCACAGGAAATCGTTGCGTTTCAGGCCATGGCCCTCCAAAAGGACCCGAAACCGCTCCCGCGCGCGGTAAATCACCCGGTTGAAGTGTTTCTCGTCGAGCCCCAGGCGCAGGCACAGGCTGTCCTTGTCCTCCTCGCCCAGGTAGTAGCTGACCAGGAGCTGGCGGTCCCGTGCCGCGGGCAATTCCTTGAGGACCTCGGTGACCACCTTGGCCCAGCGCGCGTGGTCGATCGGCGCCGCAACATCGCTCATGCGTTCGTCCTCGAGGTTTTCGAGCGCATCGGGCGCGGTCTTCGCCGTCCGGTCGCGTCGCCGGAAATTGCGCAGGTGATTCAGTGCCACGCGGTACACGTAGCCGATCAATTGTTCGGGCCGCTCGATCTTTCCTTCCTGCAGCTTGCGCAGCGAGGTCTCGATCGCCTCGCTCAGGAGATCCTCGGCGACGGCTGCACTGCCACATTTCCGCTCGAGCTGCGCGCGGATGCCGGCGAGGTCCTCCTTGCGCAGGGGAAAATCGGTCGCAGTCATCGAATATCCGTTCTGCTAGTTTGCCAACCGAGGATGCCGCAACGGGGATGGACGGTCTATCACGCCCGGCGAGCCCCGGGGCTGCCTCATGAACGTGCAAACGCGGCGCGCATGAGACAATGCCGCCCGACATGACAGATGTACCAGCGGGCCAAACAACCAACTCACCGTCCCGGGAGGACCTCGCAATGCGCCCCTTGACCCTTGCTCTCGCCGCCTGCGCGGCGGTTGGCTTGCTTTCCGCGTGCCCGAGTGTCGGGCAATCACCTTCCGGGGTATCGGACAAACCGGTCAAGGTTCTTCCGGTGCCGCGACCCGTCCAGCTTCCCGGCATCTTCACGGTGCCGAACGTCGTGTGCAGGGCCACGGAAATGGCAGGCGCCGCACCCATGCCCCCCAACGCCACGAAGGACACCATGGGCGTGCGGCACCGGCACCAGACCGTCAAGCTCTGGGGCCTCCAGGACGAGAAGTCCTGGCTCAGGTTCTTCCCGCGTCATGGGTCGGTCGTGAAGTTCTCCCTGAAGGTGAGCGCAGACCGGGACGTGACTCCCGAGGATCCTTTCAACGAGATCGAGGTGCTCGATTTCCGGCTCGTCAACGCGGGCATGCCGACGGTGGTCCTGGACATGAAGGGACTCACGAGAGACCAGCTCTGCGCTCTGCCCGCGCCGAAAGGTCCCATTCCCTTCCAGAAGGGACAGTTCCTGTTCGCGGTCGAACCGCTGCAGAACGAGGTGGCGAACAGCGTGTCCGAACACGTGCTGGTCTATGCGCCGCTGCGGGTGCTCCTGAAAGACTTTCCCGACGGGCACGACTGGTTCGTGTTCATGATCTTCCACGTGCGCACCGCCGCGGAATGCAAGGAGCTCGGCGACAAGGCGGAACGGGCCTCCTGCCATGCGATCGTGGAGTTGTCGGACCTGGATCCGGGCACCTACGACGTCGCGGCGCCCAAGCGCTTCGCCAAGGTCATCTACCCGTACAAGCCAACGGCCACCATGAGCCACAACGGCGTCATCCACGGCGACGAGGATTGACGATCGTCAGCCCGCCGGCGCGCCCTCGTAGATGACGAACGCCGACCAGGCGGCCGGGCGATGGAAGCGGTCGCTCGCCGCCATCGCCGCCTGGGCCTCGCGCAACGCCGCCGGCGCGCCGCGCCCGTGCGCGAGGCGCTGGTAGAACTCGCGCATCAGCGACGCCGTCGCCGAGTCTTCGACCGCCCAGAGCGTGCCGATCACGCGGCGCGCGCCGCTGCCGAGGAAGGCGCGCGCGAGCCCGGCCACGTTTTCGGTTTGCGTGCTTTCGCCGCGCGCCGTGTCGCAGGCCGAGAGCACCACGAGATCGGTCGAGCGCCGGCTCACGAGCAGGTCGAGCGAGCTCAGATAGCCGTTGATGATCTCGCCCTCGCGGCTCACGCCGCTCAGCATCAGCCCGGAGCCGTGCGGCCATTCGTCGCTGCTCGTGGCATGCGTCGCGAAATGCAGCACGGTGGCGGAATTCACGTACGGCGAGAGAACCGCCGCGCGGCTCGCGTCGAAGCCCTGGAACACCTTGAGGTCGGCGCCCGGCAATTGCGCGACGATGGCCGCGGCCTCGTTCGCGGTCGCGGCGAGACGCGGTGTCGGCGTGTACGGACGGTCAGCGGATTTCGCGCCGCGTTTGACGCGCGTGTCGAGCGGTGAGAACACCGGGTCGGCGAAGATGGCGATGCGCCCGAGATCGGCGCCGCGCGGCGTCTGGCCATTGCGCGCGAGCCGCAGTGCGTCGCGGGTGGTGAGCGCCATCGACAACTCGTGGTCGAGGATGACGGGCCGGTAGACGTCGGCGAGGCTCAGCCCGGCGAACGGCACCGCGGAGGTGGCGGAATCGGCCACGATGATCCAGCGGCGCTTGCCGCCGAGCGCCGCGCCGGAAGGCAGCAGCAATCGCGAGAGCACTTCCAGCGCGGGAGTCTCGCGGTCGCGCGTGCCGGTGACGTCGGCCATCAAGGCGCCGAGCGCCGCGGTCACCGGCTGCGTGGCCACCACCGGCAGCTCGACCGCGCCACCGTTCGTGAACAGGAAGCGGCGCAGCCCGGCCGAGGAATGCACGAACGACAACACGGCGGTATCCGGCGCGATGTCGCGCCAGGAATACTGGGCGGCGGTGTAACCCGTGCCCGCGGGCGCGAGGCGTGAAGTGATGGAATCGAAGCGCGCGCGCAGGTCGCCGAGCCGGGCGCGCAAGGGTGCGCCTCCGTCGGCGAGCGTGATCCCGTATTCCGCTCGCTGCAGCAGGTACTCCTGCAGCGCGATTTCCGCGGCCAGTTCGCGCACCTCCGCATCCGCGCCGCTCGCATCCTTCGACGGCGCCGCGGTTGCCAGCTCGCGGACCAGGCCGGCGCGCGCGGCATCGGAGGCGGCGAGTACTTCCGTGAGGATCCGCGTGCGTATCGCAGGCGCAGTGGCGGCGGCGTGATCCGCGAGCAGCATCTCGACTTCGAGCTCATAGGCGGCGCGATGCGTGGCCAGCAGGCGCGCGCGGAACATGGGATTCACGGTGGCGAGCCTCAGCTCCTCTAGCCTCGCGATGCACTCGGCGCTGGTGCGCCGCGCGGCGGCGCGTGACCCCAGCGCGAGCTGCGCGGCCGCGAGCTGCTGCAACACCTCGATCTCGAGCGTCGGCTGTCCCGCCGCGCCGAACCTGCCTTTCAACTTCTCCAGCACCTTGCGCGCCAGTTCCGGCGTGCCGGACATCGCATGACCGCGCGCGCGTTCGAGCTCGATCTGTGCCGCGAGCGTGCCCCAGGTCGTCCGTACTTTCGCGGCGGCTTCGGCGAGCAGCCGCAGTGCCTCGGCCGGCGCGCGTTGCCGCAGCCGGTCGCGCGCCAGTTCCAGCCGCGCCTGCACGCCCAGCGAGTCGGCGCGCGACAGGCGCAAGGCCCGCTCGTGCGCGACGATGGCCGCCGGCAGATCACCGAGCTGGCGCTGCGCATTGCCCTCGATGAGCAGGCTCATGATCTGTTCGCTTTCCGTGGAGCCCCGATCCGCGGGTGCGAGACGCTCGCGCACGCTCACCGCGCGCTGGGCGTAATCGCGCGCCGCGCCCGCGTCGCCGATGCTGAGATAGGCGAATGCGAAACCATTGAGGCTGCGCGCCAGTCCGCCGAGGTCCTGGGAGTTCTCGTGGATGGCGGAGGACTGCAGCAGCTCGCCCAGCGCCTTGTCGTAGTTGCCGACCGCGACGTGCGTGGTGGCGCTGCTGTCGAGGATGTCGGCCAGCGCATCGTCGGCGGCCGCGCTCCCGCCCGTCGCGAGCAGTTCGTCGAAGCCGCGCGCGGCCTCGCGATACTGGCCGCTGGCGCTGCGCACGATGCTGGCGTTCGACAGGGCCAGCCGCGCGCCCCCGAGCTCGGAGAGGGAGCGGAAGCGCGCCGCGGATTCCGCCAGCTGGGACAGGGCCGCCACGTCGTCGCCCGAGTAGTGAGACACCGAACCCAGCGAGTTGTAGGCCTCGGCCGCGAAATACCTGCGCCCGGCCTGCTCGTAGCAGGCGATGGCCGCGAGCAGGTCGCGCTTCACCGCGGTGAATGCGGCGGCCGCCTCGGCCGTCGCGCCGCGTTTGGCGAGATCGGAGGCGCGTTGCGCGCCGGGCACCGCGAGTTGCACGGCCGCATGCGATGCGCCGACGCAGTCGTCCAGCGCGCGGAATCCGTCGCGCGCCTGCGCGCCGAGCGCCGCGGACCTCGACACGTTCGCATCCGAGCGCGGCATGTGCCGCGAGACCAGCCATGCGGCCTGCAGTCGCGCCATCGCGGCGCGGCCCCGCTGTCCGTGCCGCTCCCAGGTTTCGGCGGCCGACACGTAGTTGGCCAGCTGCGCCGCGAGATCCGCGGTCTTCCATTGCTCGTGGTCCGCACCGCCGCGCGCCTCCAGGCATTCCGCCGCGAGCACGGAATCGGGCGCGGCGTCTTCGTCCGCGCTCTCGCTCGAAACGACGATGCGCGCGCGATTGTCGGCGGGTCCGGGCCCGTCGAGCGGGATCACGCGCACCTCGAACGCGCCGGCCGGGACGAACAGGCAGCCACGTTCCGGACCGGCGCGCCGCCCGGGCGCGTCGAACAGCAGCCGCTGGCCGCCGGCGCGCAACTCGATCTGCACGTCGGCGCCCTCCTGCGAGACTTCGACGAGCAGGTAGCCGCGGTCCGCGGTGCTCGAGGCGAACTTCGCGGCGGCGAGCTCCGGCACCGGCACTTCCCGATCGAGCAGCACCCGGCGCACCGCGGGCGCGCGCGAGTCGCAGCCGGAAAGGGCCACGGCCACGATCGTCAAAGCCACAAAGGTCGTGAAACCCAGTCGAATCACCGTCCAACCTCGCATGCCGAACGGGGCGACTATAGGGACATCGACGTCGAGCTTGCCATCTGGCGGTCGCGGCCACGGCTCGCTCGAGCAGATTCCGGGCTCCGGCCGCGCGGAAACTTTGCACCTTTATACTTTGGCGAAACCGGACCGGGGGCTCCCATGAACAGGATTTCGATTCCAGCGTTCGCCCTGCTGTTCTGCGCGATTGCGAACGTCGCGTGGGCGCAGTCCGCGGAGAAACACGTTCCGGCACCGGTGATCTTCGACACGGACATCGGCACCGACATCGACGACGCCTACGCGCTCGTGGCGCTGATCCGCCGTCCGGAGCTCCACGTGCTCGGCGTCACCACCGTGTCCGGCGACGCGGTGGCGCGCGCGCGGCTCGCGGCGAAGCTGCTCGCGGTCGCGGGCGGACACTGGGTGTCACTGCCGGTATACGCCGGCACGTCGGGCTCCACGCAGTACATGAAGCAGGTCGAGTGGGCGGCGGGCTTCGACGCGCCGAACCTGCACGCGTCCGGTGGTGTGGAATTCATGCGCCGTGAAATCGATGCACGGCCGGGCGAAGTCACGATCATCGCGGTGGGCGAGCTCACCAACGTCGCCGCGTTGCTCGACGCCGAGCCCGGCATCGCGAAGAGGATTCGCGCGGTCGCGCTCATGGGCGGCGCCATCCACCGCGGTTACGCGCCGGGCTCGAAGCCCGAGCCCGAGTGGAACATCAAGTCGAACGCCGTGGCCGCACGCAAGGTGTTCGAGTCCGGCGTGCCGCTGCTGGTTGCCCCGCTCGATTCCACCGCGGACCTGCGCCTGACGCCGCAGATGCGAGTGCAGTTGTTTGCGCGCGGCACGCCGCTCAACGACGCGCTCGCGGCGCTCGATTCGATCTGGCGCCACACCAACACGTGGAAGGGCGAGCACCCCACGTTGTTCGACGTGCTGGCCGTCGAGCTGGTGGCGCCGCGGCGCCCCTACGAGCTGACCCCGCTGCGAATCGAAGTCGGCGCCGATGGATCGACGAAGCCGGTGTCGGGCCGCAAGCCCAATGCCCAAGTCGCATTGAAAGTCGACGAACCCCTGTTCATGCGCGAGTTCGTGGAGCGCCTGACGCGCTGATTCCGCCCCGGGCCTTTCCGGCGCGTCGCGCCGGATGCATGATCGGCTCCGCGACGGCAAACAAAGAAGATGTGGCGGGAGGTATGGCCATGAACTTCAGATCGCTCGTTCCGGGTCTCTGCGCAGGTCTCGCGGGTGCACCACTCGTGTTCGGCGCGGACACCTTCGCCTACACCGCCACCACCGTGGCCAGGCCCAACAAGCTGGGCACCGTCACGGCCTCGTCGATCCAGTGGAACTGCACCGCGAGCGGTTGCACGACCAAGGGTCCCTGGCCCGTGCCGGGTTGGGGCGCCTGCAAGGCGCTCGCGCAGCAGGTTGGCGCCGTCAAATCCTACGGACATCCGGGCCGCCAGCTCTCCGCCGCGGATCTCGCGCGCTGCAACGAGGGCCTCAACGCGAACGCGGCGATGTCCGTCCAGCAGCCCAAGGTCACGGCCGTCGCGCCTGCGACTTCCGCCACCGGCAAACCGGCTGCGACCGGCGCAAGGCCGGCTCCCTCCACCGGCCCATCGATCGCGGGCAGTTCCGGCCTGAACAACATGCAGCTTCGCAACGGAATCAAGCTGCGAGCCGAGAACTTCACGAACCTGCAGCGCGCGCGTGAAACCGCGGCCGCCGATGCGCGCCGCCGCCAGGAGGAAGAAGTCGCACGCCGGCGCGCGGCGAGCACGGCACGCGGCAACGACTGCGACGATCTACGCGCCGACATCCATCCCGGCGCGGCCGAGACCTGCGATGGCCGCGACAACGACTGCGACGGCGCGGTGGACGAAGAGCAAACCCAGCGCCGTTACCTCGACGCCGATGGAGATGGACACGGCGATCCGGCGCGCGTCGTGGATGCGTGTCCGAGCGACATCACGAGCTACGCGCGCGCCGCGGAAGCGGGCACCAGCGGCTGGCTGGTCGAAGTCGGCAACGACTGCGACGACACGAACCCGGACATCTGGCGCGGCTGCCGGTGAGGGAGCGACCCATGAAGAAGAACATCACGCTTGTGATCGCCGCGTTCTCGCTGTTCGCCGGCATCGCGGCCGCCGCGGACGACCGCCCCGTCAAGCTCGAGCTCTCGACACAGGACGATGACCTGCGCGACGGCGGAGAAGCGGCATTCGTGCTGCGCATGCACGACGGGTCCGAGCAGAAGACGCCGCTCACGCGAGGCGAACGTCTCGCGGACTGGACCACGCGCGATTTCATGGTCGCGCCGAAGCCGCCTTACAAGTGGGCCGACGTGAAGGAGTATGGAATCGCGGCACGGCTGCATCCCGGCGACGGCGCCCTGCATCAGCCGGACAAGTGGAAGGTGTACGTGATCCTGCGCGGCGGCGGCGGCACCTGCGCCGGCTGGATCCCGCTCGGCGAGGCCTGCTTCGGCTGGCACAACGTGCGCTTCGAATTCGACGGCAGCGGCACGAAGTACTCCGCGCTCAATTCGAAGCTCGGCCCCTGCCAGAACGACACGCAATGCAACGGCAACCAGTTCTGCGGCACGCGAGTCGCGCGCTGCGAACCGCGCAATCGCTCCGCGGACCGGCTGGGATGCGTGCGACTGCCCGCGCCCACGGCGGCCTGCGGCACGGGTTACAACTGCGACGAGACGCGGGACCACTGCGTGGCGATCGGCTGCGAAAATCCGGACGCTGACGGTGACGGCGCGGATCGCATCGCCTGTGGCGGCGCCGACTGCGACGACAACGACCGGAGCCGTTCGCCAGGTCGCACCGAGGTCTGCGACGCGAATGGCAAGGACGAGGACTGCGACGCCACGACCTTCGGCAATCGCGACTCGGACCGGGACGGCTTCGTCGACGCCGCCTGCTACAACGCCGGCGGTTGATCGGCCGCGTCGCGGCGAGGGCGCCGCGAAAATCCCGCGTGATCCCGTGACATCCCGCGCTAACATCTGGCGTGGATGCGAAGCCCCAACTCGACGCCTGGCAGGTGTGCAAGATTTGCATGGGCGCATTCGGGCTGCAGTTCGGATTCGCGCTGCCACAGGCCAACGCCACGCGCATCTTCCAGAACCTCGGCGCGAGCCTCGACAGCGTGCCGTTGCTGTGGCTCGCCGGTCCGATCACCGGGCTGATCGTGCAGCCGCTGGTCGGTTACTACTCGGATCGCACCTGGACGCGTTTCGGCCGCCGCCGCCCGTATTTCCTGGCGGGCGCCGCGCTCGCGGCGGCCGCGATGATCGCGATGCCGAACGCCACGACGCTCTGGACCGCGATGTTCATGTTGTGGCTGCTCGATGCGTCGGTGAACTTCACGATGGGCCCGTACCGCGCGTTCGTGGCCGACCAGATGTCGGCCGAGCAACGGTCGACGGGCTATCTCATGTACATGTTCTTCGCCAGCATCGGCGCCGTGGTCGGCAGCCTGCTGCCGTGGGCGATGGCGCACCTGGGATTTCGCGTCGCTCGCGCCGGCGGGAGTGATCAGCGAGTCCGTCAAGATTGCGTTCTACGTCGGCGGCGACGCTGCTGGTGCGCGGCGTTGTGCTGGTCGGCATTCATGAACCGCGAGTATCCGCCCGAGGTCCTGCGCCGACTTTCGAGGCACGATGCGCCCGACCGCGCCGCGGACCGGTCCATCGCCAGCGCATGCGCTGGCCACGCGTTCGCCTGGATCGCAGCGGGATCGCATGGGCTGGCTGATCGGCGTGGCAACTGGGCGCGCGGCTCGCGCTCTACGTGCTGGTCGTCGCCGCGCTCGCGTACGGCGTGTCGCTGTTCGCGGCCAGTGCGATCCGCGCGCGCAATGCCTTCACGAGCATCATCGACGACCTCGAGACCATGTCGGCCTCGATGCGCTGGCTCGCGCTGGTGCAGTTCTTCTCGTGGTTCTCGTTGTTCGCGATCTTCGTCTATACCGCGCCCGCCGTGGCGAAGCTGCATTTCGGCGCCACGGCCGCGGGCATCGCCGGCATACGAGGCCGGCGCCAACTGGGTCGGCGTGCTGTTCGCGACCTACAACGGGCTCGGCGCCGTTGACGGCTCTGATCCTGCCGTTTTTCGTGAAGCGCCATCGGCATGCGCCGCACGCACCAGGTGAACCTGTGGATCGGCGCGGCCGGGCTGCTCTCGATGATGCGTGATCCGCGACCCGGACTGGCTGCTGGTCTCGATGATCGGCCTCGGGCTTCGCGTGGGCATCGATCATCGCCTTGCCCTACGCGATGCTCGCCAACAGCCTGCCGGCGCGGAAGATGGGCGTGAACATGGGCATCTTCAACATCTTCATCGTGATCCCGCAGCTGCTCGCCGCGGCCGTGCTGAGCTGGCTGCTCGACATGGTCGCCGGCGGCGATCGCGGCCTACACGTTCGTGATCGCGCGCGGCCGGCTGGATCCTCGCGGGCCTGGCGGTGTTCCGCGTGCGCGACACCGCCGGCCGCGTTCCGCGAGTAGTTAGAGCGCGCGGAAGCGCACCGCCAGGCCGCCGCCCGGCGCGAGCGCCGCGTCGAGCGGTCCTGCGACGGTGACGCGCCGCTTCTCGATGACCAGTGCCGCGGGGTTGCGTGCGGTAGATCGGCATCCGCTGCGTCACGATAGATCTGCGCCTCGTAGCGTCTGCCGGCGCTCGAGGAAATCGAGCGGCGATCGTCGAGCGTGCGCGCGTTCTCGTCGGTGATGGTGCCGAGATACCAGTCGCCGGCCGCCGCGCTGCTGGCGCGCGACGACCACGTAGTCGCCGATCTCGCCCTGCAGCGTGCGCGAGGTCTCCCAGTCGGTGGGCACGTCGCGGATGAACTGGAACGCATCGGGCTGGGTCACGTAGTTCTCGGGCAGGTCGGCCGCCATGTGCAGCGGGCTGTAGAGCACGCACGTAGAGCGCGAGTTGCGTGGCGAGCGTCGAGTGCACGCGCTTGTTCGATCGCGGTCTTGCCGAAGGTGAGGTCGAAGATGCCCGGCGTGAAATCCATCGGGCCGGCGAGCAGCCGCGTGAACGGCAGGATCGTCAGCGTGCTCGGGCGGATTGGTCGGGTCGGCCCCAGGCGTTGAACTCCTGGCCGCGCGCGCCTTCGCGGCTCAGCATGTTGGGATAGGTGCGGCGCAGGCCGGTGTCCTTCACCGGCTCGTGGGCGTCGATCACGATGTGGTGCTTCGGCGGCGACTTCGCGCCACGCTGCAGGTGGTGGCGCACGCGGTACTGGCCCGTCGAGCCATTCGTGGCCGACGTGCCGTCGGCGAGCGTCGCGTTCGATGCGAGCCGTTGGGCTTGACGTAACCGGTCTTCACCACGCGCACGCCGATTCGCGGCGTAGAGCGTGAATCGCGGCATCGAGCTGGCGTTCGTAGTTCGTCGACCGCGCCCGCCGGTCTCGTGGTGGCCGATGAGGCGCACGCCCGTTCGCGCGCGTACGCGGCGAGCTGCGGCGAGATCGAAGTCCGGGATAGGCTCGGTGAAGCTGAATGTCGCCGTTCGCGATCCAGTCGCCGTCCCAGCCCCTGTTCCAGCCTTCGACCAGCACGCCGTCGAAGCCGTTTTCCGCGGCGAAGTCGATGTAGCGTTTCATGTTGGCGGTGGTGGCGCCATGCTTCTCGCCGCTGCCCCAGGTGGACGTGTCCGAGGTGCATCTCCCACCAGATGCCGACGTACTTGCCGGGTGGATCCAGGAGGTGTCGGCGAGCTGGCTGGGCTCGTTGAGATTCAGCAGCGAGGCGCGAATCGGCGAGCGCCACCGGGCGTGTCGCCGACCTGGATCGTGCGCCACGGCGTGGCGAACGGCCCGCGCTTGCGCACCTTCGACGCCGTCGGACCAGGGCATGAGGTCGGCCTTGAGCGTGCGTTCGGCCGTGCGGCGAGGATCATGCTGGCGATAGTCGACGAGCGCGGCCTCGTGGATGGATAGATACAGAGTCCCGGCGACTGCAGTGTCAGCGGCGTCTCCGCGAGATGCACTTCGTGCAGGCGGCGCGCGGCTGGTAGAGGTATTCGTCGCGATCGGGATGGCGCGCCGGGATACCACCATGCGTCGAATGTCGGCGCCGCGAGCGGAACTCGGTGAGCTCATCGAGGATGGCGATGTCGCGGCGTGGCGCGATCCGGCGTTGAACTCGTAGCGAAAGCCGATGCCGTCGTCGAACACGCGGACGGTGAAGTCGTAGGGCTCGGTGTGCGCCGCGTCCGCGCCGATCAGCGCCACCCGCAGCTCGGCATGCCGGTCCCGAATGAACCGTTGCTCGCCCCAGGGCTGCTCCCAGCTCGCAGATCCACGGCGGCGCGGCGCACGTTCGAGACGCGCGTCGCGGGCTGGTTGCCGAAGCCGTCGAGCACCAGGCCCAGCCGCGCATGCGCCGATCACTTCGCTGGTCGCCGCGGTACACCTCGTAGTACGGGCCGCGCGCATCGGCGTCCACGCAGACCGTGAGCGTCGCCTGCGGTGAATCCACGCAGGTGCCCGTGCGCGCAGGTTCCGGTTGCAGCCGCGGCGGCGGTCAGCGCGGCCAGCAGGGTGAACACAAGGCCGCTCTTCGCGGCCGAAGTCAGCTTCGACATGATCAGTTCCTGATCTAACTATGGGGAAAAGTGGTTCAGTCGATCCGGCGCTCGCGGTGCGCCACCACGGATGACGCGCACAGCTTCTGCAGGAAGGCCGCGTGCGGGCGCTGTTCCTCGACCTTTTGCCGGATGAATCCGAGGATGCGGCGCAACTCGTGCTTCACAAGCTCCGGTGACGTGCGATCCACGGCCGGATCCCAGCTCTCGCGGCATCGACGCCGTGACCGAGCAGCAGCGACTGCCAGTCGTCCGATGGTTGAAGGACTCATCCTCGTAGTGGACGACTTCACCGCGCGCACGGAACACGCCGATCTTGCGCAGCAGCTCGCCGCTCACGGGCGTGAGCCGGGCACGCGACCAGAATGCGCCGCCGTAGCGGTTGAGCACGTAGTGCGCCGACTGGAAATCGCGGATGCGCTCGAAGGCGTTGCGCAGGTTCCGGTTGTATTCGTCGCGCTCGACCGAGTAGTCGCGCGTCCACCGGAAAGAGGGGCAACAGGTGCACGAGTCCGAGCTGCACGGCTTGCAGGTCCACGCCGTGCATGGCATCGAACACGCACGCCGCGTCGCCGAGTGCGACGCAGTTGCGCTCCCAGGCAACGCTGCTGCGGCCCGGATCGCGCGTCGCAGAATCGCGGCCGCGTGGCAGCTCGAAGCGCGCGAGGCGCCGCGGCATTCACCGCCGCCGCTTCATCGGTCGTATCGCTCGAGAATGCGTGGATCGACATGCGTGCAGGCCTGGCTCGGATGCAACGCGACCCAGCCGGATTCTCCCGCGCGCACGTCCGCGTACACCGGCGTCGACGGGATCGGTGCCGCGTGCGCCACCAGCAAGCGATCGGCGGGAAACATCTCGCACCACGACTCGCGCGCAATACGCCGAGTTCGCCGGCCAGCAGCAGCGCGCCGGCGCCGGTCGCGTCGATGAAGAAGTCGCCCATGACGCGGCGGTCGCCATCGAGGACGACGCCGGCGATATCGCATGCACCGGGTTGCATCAGTACGCCGAGGTCGCGCGTCTCGTGTACGACCACGCCGCGCCGCAACGCGAGTTGCCTGAGCCAGGCGGCATAGGGAATCGCGGGCAGGTTGTAACCGTAGTCGGTGAAACCGGAGCACTCGATGTCGGCATCGGGCAGCAACATGCGCCCGTGTTTCGCGGCCGCCGCCGTCAGGCAGAAGTCCTCGAACGCCACCGGCAGACCCGAGACTCCGCGCCTTGATCCAGTGCGGCAGGAATTCCAGCGCCGTCGATGCGCGCGCCGGTCGAACCGCAGGCGTGGAAGAACGGCGCGGCCTGCGCCGGTCGTGTCGAGGAAATGACGGCCCAGCGTGAAGGCGCCGCGGGTCGCCGCCAGCAGGCGGCCTTCGTCGATCGCGCAGCCGCGTGTGTAATGCCTCCAGCGCGCGGCAGGGCCGGATAGACGTCGGCCGCTCCGCGCGAGTGCCGGCAACTCGACGACGGTGACGCGCAATCCCGCGGGGCCGAGCGCGGTTTGCATCACGCAGGCCGCGAGCCAGGCGGGCGCATCGCGCCCGACGATGACCAGATCCTGCACGGCGCGGCTCATGACACCACGCCGGCGCAGCGGTCCGCGTCTCGCCGCAGTGACGCGCGATGACGGCTCGGCGTGCGAGCGGCATCTCGCCGGCGTGCGCGGCCACGCGCGCGTGCAGCTCGCGCAGTTTCACGTCGAGCTCGTCCAGCGGCAGACCATCGGCGAGCCGGTCGTAGGCGCGCGGCATCAGTCCCTGGCCGAACAGGACGGCGAGCCAGCTGTCGCGCGAGAAGAAGCCGTCGCGTGAAGTAGGGCACGTGGCCACGCGACGTGAATAATTTGAGCTTGTGCGCGAGGCTTTCGGGCAGCGCGTAGCTGCGCACGTGATCCCACAGCGGCTCGCCGATGCCGGCGGTTGGCCACGTAGTGCAGGATGAGGAAATCGCGGATGCGCTCGTATAGCGCGTCGGACAGCCGGTTGAATTCGCCGGCGAGGCGTTCGTCGACGCCGCCGGCTTCGGGCGCGGGCAACAGCCGCAGCATGTCCTGGATGCCTTTCTGGATGAGGAACAGGCTGGTCGACTCCAGCGGCTCGAGGAATCCGCTCGCGAGGCCGATGCCGACGCAATTGCGTTTCCAGGCGGCGCACGGCGGCCGGCGCGAAGCGCAGCAGCCTCGGCTCGCCGAGCGCGGGCGCCGTCGAGCTTGGCCAGCAATGTGGCGCGCGCCTCGTCCTCGCTGATGAATCGCGATGCGAACACGTGGCCGTTGCCGGTGCGGTGCTGCAGCGGAATGCGCCAGATCCAGCCGCCGCGTTGCGCGATGGAACGCGTGATACGGCGTGAAGTCGGCGCTGCGCTCGCAAGGCACGGCCCAGGCGCGGTCGCAAGGCAGCCAATGCGACCAGTCTTCCCAGCCGGACTGCCGAGCTTGTCGCCGAGCAGCAGCGAGCGGAATCCGCTGCAGTCGACGAAGAAATCACCTTCGATCTTCTGGCCGGACTTGAGCGTGAGCGCGGCGATGTCGGCCGTTCTCCGCGCAGGCGACCTCGACGACCTGGCCCTCGATGCGATGGACGCCGCGGGCCGTGGCCCAGCGCCGCAGGAAATCGCGCGTACAGCCCGGCGTCGAAGTGATAGGCGTAGGCGTAGAACGTGGAGCGCGGCGACTTGCAGGTCCGGGAAATCGAAGGCATTGCGCCGGCAGGCGCGCACCGCGCAGGAATATTCCTCGAGCGGCGCGGGATTGAGTCCGCGCTGCGCGCGCGCATCCAGTGATGCTGGAATTCGACGCCGCCCCACAGTTGTCCGAACGAGCCGAACGGATGCACGTAGTGCTCGCCCGGCCAGTCCCAGTTGCGGAACTCGATGCCGAGCTTGAACGTGCCCTGCGTCTCGCGCATGAACTGCGCTTCATCGAGTCCCAGCAGCTCGTTGAAGTCGCGCAGCGCCGGCAAGCGTGGCCTCGCCGACGCCCACCGTCCCGATCTCGTCGGACTCGATGAACGTCACGCGGTAGCGGGCTGGATCGAGCACGCGCGCGCAGGCCGCGGCGCACATCCAGCCGGCCGAACCGCCACCGACGATGACGATTTGCATGGGCACTGGGCTCGTGGGCGCCGGCGCCTGGAGGAGGAGGACTGCGCCGGCGCCCACGGACCGTCAGTACTTGAACCGCACGCCGAGCTGGAAGCGCCGGTCATTGCGCACCCAGCCGGAATCGAGCTTCACCGGCGCCGCGCCCGGCGTCAGCGTCGAATCACCGAACACCTGCTGCTGAGTCACCGCGGTGGTGTTGAGCATGTTGGACGACATCCATCGACAGCTCGAGGTTGTCGCTGACCGAGTAACGCGCCGACCCGTCGAGGTAGCCATTGGCCTTCTGCCACACGGGAAGTCCGATGCAGCAGTCGAGGTTGGCGGTCACGAACTCCGAACGCCAGCTGTACGCCAGCCGCGCGCCGATCTTCTGGTACTCGTACAGGCCGACCAGGTTGAACGAGTGGTCGGAGATGCCGGCGAGGCGGTGCGAGTCGATGACGTTGCTGGTGAACGAGAGCGGATTGCCGTTGTTGCCCTGGCCGCCGGTGGAGCTGTTGTTGCCGCCGCCGAAAGCCGTGGTGCTGCCGGGTAGATAGCCGGCCTGGACCGCCAGGTTGGAGTTGTTGATGTCCTCCTGCTTGGTGCGCGTGTAGTTCGCCTGCACGCCCAGGCCCGACCAGGCCCCCGGCAGGGAATCGAAGAAGGTCTGGTAGGCGATCTCGAAGCCCTTCAACGTGCCGCCGCTGCCCGGGTCGTTGCTCGGGCCGCGGATCGTCACTGCTCTGCGTGCTGCCGCTGTTCGTCGATATCGCGGATCGGCGCGTCCGTAGGCGATGCGCGTTCTCGAGCTTCTTGTAGAACAGGCCGAAAGTGAACGAGCTGCTCTTGCTGAAGTACGCCTCGTACGACAGGTCGAAGTTGTCGGCTTCGACCGGTTCGAGGCCCGCGTAACCGGCTTCGGCCGAGAAGATGAAGTTGTAACCCGGTGACCTGCGCCCTGCGCGTTGCGGATGAGATACGGCGAGCTGTTGCTGACATCGATCGGCGGCGCGTTGATCGACACCGAGTTGCGCAGCAGGCCGAAGTCCGGCCGCGACATGCCCTTCGAATAGCCGAAGCGCATGAACTGCTGGTCGGTGAACCCGAAGCGCACGTTGAAGCTCGGCAACACGTTCGTGTAGCTCTTGTCGAGCGTGTTGTCCGTGCCGGTGCCGGTGCTGAATGCCAGCAGCGCCGGCGTGAGCCAGCACTGGATGTCGGTGGCCTGGTTCGCGGTGTTGTTGCTCGCGTTACAGGCGCCCTGGCCGGACGCCAGCGCCGTGGTGTACCAGTTGCGCAGTCGGGAAGCCGACCTGGCCGTGACTCGACACGTCGGTCTTCACGAAGCGGGACGCCGACGTTGCCCACGACGTTCACGCTGCCGAGCATCGCCTCGGGTCCGCCGAAGCGCAGCATGAAATACGCGGCCTTGCTCTTCTCCGTGACGTCGAGGATTTCGGACTGCGTGAAGCAACCTTCACCCGGCACGTTCGCGGTGCGATCGCACAGCGGATTCCAGCCCTGCGGCGCGTTCACGTTGCGGTCGGCGAGTGCCTTCGGTGTGCCAGGTCGTAGTCGCGCAGCGTGGAGCGGTTCAGGAACACCATCGGGCCGCCGCTCGGAAACACGCTGCCGTCGTAGTGATCCGGCGAGGCTCACTGACTTCCCAGATGCCCTCGGGATAGCCATTGAAGGCGCTGGCGTTGCCGCACGCCGCCGGATAGGGCGCGGGCGCGGTGTTGTCGACGTTGAAGCCCGGGCCGTTGCAGCCCCAGGTCGGCGCGATCGGCGCCCAGTTGTAGCGTCGAGTAGCGCACCTTCTGCTCGCGGTCGGCGAAGCGCACGCCGGCCTTCAGCGAGTCGAGCCAGCCGCCGCTGCCGAGGTCGTATTCGACGATCGGCGCGCGCGGCCACCTCGTCGGCGTCGTTGTTTTCCCAGTGATCCTGGATGAACTGCATCCAGTAGTTGTGCGGGTTCGCGAGGAAGCCTGCCGCGTAGTTGACGTTCGGCGCCGGCGACAGGGCGACCTTCGGCGTGCCGTTGCTGTCGGTGCGTGTAGTCGACCTGCGCCACGCTGTTGGCCGCGACCAGGATGTCGTAGTTGTTGGTCGCGCGCCTTGATGTACTGCACGTCGAACGTGGTGTGCAGATTCTCGGTGATGTCCCACTGCACGTTGAACGAGAAGTCGCGCGTCTGCTCGTCGTGGTCGAAGATGCGCGCCTCGTCGCTGACGTTCGAACCCGATGAGGCACGGCCGCCGCAGCTCGCAGCCGTTGACGAACGGCAGTCCCGGGACGGCCGAGCCGTGGTCGAGGGCGGTTCGCGGCCCGCCCGGACCGTCGGTATCGAAGAGCCCACCGCTGTCCGCGGTCTGGCCGATGCGTGCCGGACTGCAGCATGCCGTCGTCGTCGAAGGTGAAAGCGCCGGTGATCGGCCGCCATGCCGGGAGCGTCCTGCGGCGCCCAGACCGGCGTGGCGAAACCGGAGCCGGTGGGCCAGCTGATGTTGGCGCTGCGCTCGAGCCACGGATTCTCGTAGCGCGAGTGGATGCGCGTTCACCGTCATCACGCAGATTCTTGGCGTCGTTCTCGTATTGCAGCGTGAGCGCCGCGCCGGTGCGCGTGCGGTCATAGTCCACCTGCGAGAAATTCACCTGGCCCGGCGCGTAGCGCCAGCCGGTGCCGCCGTACGGATTGCTGTTGCAGGCGACGTTGCCGTCCGCGTCGACATTGGCGGTCGGGAATGCGCCGCCGGCCTGCGGATAGTCGGAGCACAGGGTGGCTGATGCGCGTCATGTTGACGGCTTCGGTGCGCGTCACGATGTTCGAGTACGCCGCATTCGCCAGCAGGCCGAAGCGGCCGCCGCTGGTATCCCAGTTCTTGCTGTACACGCCCGAGGCCTCGTACGTGGGCTCCTCCGAACGGCTGCCGTAGTTGACGCGGCCGGTGAGCGCGAGCGGCTGGCCATCGGAGTCGAGCGGCATGCGCGTGCGCAGGTTCGACCACGCCGGCGATGCCGCCTTCGACCATCTCCGCCGTCTGGTTCTTGTACGTGTCGACGCCCGCCATGAGCTCGGGCGAGATGTCGTTGAAGTTCAGGCCGCGGTAGCCGTCGGCCGAGAAACTGTCGCGGCCGTTGAACTGCGTGCGCACGAACGTCAGGCCGCGGATCAGCACCGTGCCGGTTCGGCGGAGAAGTGGTTGCTGTCGTCGCTCGACTGCAGGCGCGAAACCGTGATGCCGGGCACGCGTTGCAGCGCCTCGGCGACCGACTTGTCGGGGAAAGCGCCGATGTCGGTCGCGGTGATCGAATCGACGAACGTGTCCGCGTTCAGCTTGATGGCCTGGCGCCGACTCGAGCGACGAACGCAAACCGGTGACGATGACCTCGGGCACTTCGTCCGCCGTCTGTTCCTGCGCGAGTGCGGGATTGATCAGGACGCTGCCACCGAGGATGGTGAACAGCGCGCGCGACCGGAGATTTGCCGGCCTGGTTGTTAGTCGTGGCGCGCTGCCGCGACCCGCGTTTCTTTGAAAATTTTCATGAGCCCCCTACAGCGGTTTGCGTAGATTTGCGTTCGCTGATACCGCAGATTCAGCGAATCGGTGCGCAATAAACTACCTACGTTGCGGAAAATTGCGCAATAGCTTATGGTCGTTTTGCGTAAATTTGCGTAAATATGTATGGTGATGCGGTGCGACTGGCAGTGCGGGATTCCGCGCGCGTTAGCGTTAACAAGATCATTGATGGCGAGGATCTGAGCGGCGATGAGTCCGTCTAACAACGACGACAATGGTCGGTCACGCTCGAGAAGCTCGCGAAGCTCGCGAAGGTTTCGGTGTCGACCGTTTCGCGCGCGCTCAACGACCATCCGTCGATCAGCTCCGTCGACGAAGAAGCAGCTCTGGGCGCTGGCGCGCAAACACGGCTACGAATTCCGGCGCTACATGCCGGCGAGCCCGATCGGAGCGGAAGGCGCGATCACGGTGGTGACGCCGCGCGTGCGCGGCCGGCCGCTGCCGTTGTCACACCCGTTCTTCCTCGAGCTGCTCGCGAGCATCGGTGAGGCCGCGCGCGATCGCGGCGCCGATTTCACCGTGAGCCATCTCATGCCGGCCAACTACGACGACCTGGTGCACGCCACCACCACCGGGCGCGCGAACGGCGTGATCTTTCTCGGCCAGGGCACGCTGCACGAAGAGTTCAACCGGCTGGCGGGCACCGACAGCCGCTTCGTCGTGTGGGGCGCGCAGATCCCGGGCCAGAGGTACTGCACCGTCGGCACCGACAACGTGCTCGGCGGCAGGCGCGCCACTCAGCACCTGATCAAGCTCGGGCGCAAACGCATCCTGTTCCTGGGCGGCAGCGATCCCGAAGCGATGCAGCGCTTCCGCGGGTACAGCGAGGCATTGCAGGAAGCGGGCATGCAGCATCGATGACGCGTTGATCGGGCGCGTCGAGTTCGAAGCCGAGTCGGCGGAGTCCGCGGTCGACACGCTGCTGATGCGCAAGATCCCGTTCGACGGAATCGTGGCCGCGAGCGACCTCATCGCGCTGGGCGGCATCCGCGCGTTGCATCGCGCCGGGCTGGTGGTGCCGCGCGACGTCTCGGTGGTGGGCTACGACAACAACCTGCTCAGCCGGCTGAGCACGCCGCCGTTGAGCACCGTGCAGCAGGACATTCCGAAAGCGGGCCGCGTGCTGGTTTCGAAGCTGCTCGAATGGACGCGGAGAGGCGCGGCCGGAGATGTTGTCAACCGAGCTGATCATCAGGGAATCCTGCGGAGCCTGAGGCGCGGCCGCGCGCCAGCGCGCCGATCGCTTCGTTCGCCGCCCTGACGCCGGTGTCGTGCGCACCGTGCGCCGTGGAGAAATCTCCGCGGCTCGTCGCCTCGCCGGCGAAGAACACGCGCGAGTCGCAGGGGCGCGCCAGCACGACGCGCGAATCGATGTGCCCGGGCAGCGCATAGCTGTACGCGCCGCCGATGCGCGTGGACCTGCTCCAGCCCGAAGCGGTCAGCGGCCGCAGGCCGCGGCGCACGCCGGCGCCGAACAATCCACACAGCTGGTCGATCGCGAACGCGAAGCCGGCGGCGATGCCTTCCTCGCACAACAGCCGCGCGCGTTCGCCGCCGAAGTAACATTCGATGACGCCGCGCCCGAAGGGGCGAATGTAGTAAGACGCCGTGGTCGCGTCGCGCGGATTTCCGGTCACGTGGGTTTCCGCCTGGAACGGTCCGTCGGCCGTGATCTCGAGGAACAACTTTTCGTTGAGCCCGAGCGGCAACTGCCGCGCGGCTTCGCGCCAGGGCTCGAGTTCGCGCGGCAAGCGGATCGAATCGCCCGACAGAACTGGCGTCGGGACGGTGAGGATGACCGCACGCGTCCTGATCGCGCCCCGCGGCGTTTCGAGCGTGACGCCATCGGGAGCGAATGCGACCGATTCGACGGGAGTCGCGAGCGACAGCGTCACTTCGACGGGAAAACTGGCGGCGATCAGCGCACCCAATCCCGTGGGCACTCGCCAGTTGTTCTCGCTCGACGCTTCGTCATAGGCCACGTAGTCGGCGGCGGAGAGCCGTTCGAGGCTGGCCCCGCTGATGAATCCCACGATCGCGCGAATGTGCGCGTTCCATTCACCGGCCGGATCGAGTGCGTCGGAAGCGCGGTCGCTGTCCGGCGGCTCACTGCCCAGGCGTTTCGTCCAGGCGTCGAAGGCCTGCCACGCCGCCGCCTGTTCCTGCGGCGAGAACTTCAGGTCGTTGAATTGCGCGCCCCAGGCCGCGCGTGATCGATCGATGACCGTTCCGGCGTTTTGGGCGATACCGGCCCAGGAATTCCGCTCGGCGGAGTGGAGCCAGCCGCAGCCGAGGTCGAGTTCGAAGCCGCCGACTTCCTGCGTCCACGCCCGCCCGCCGAGCCGCGAGCCGGCCTCCAACAACCGCGTGGAGAGGCCGGAATGCGCCAGGCGCCGCGCCGCGCCCACGCCCGCCGCGCCTCCTCCGACGATGACGACGTCGGTGTCGATGCTCAAGCGAGTTTGACGCCCGTCAGTTGCGCGAGCTTCGCCATGAGCTCGTCCTGGAATGCGGTATCCAGCGATTGCGCGGCCGGCTTGCGCTGCTTGCGGTGATGCCAATACGCGCCGCTGATCTTCGCAGCCGGTTCGTCGCTGGTCGCGAGCCAGGTCTGCGTGAGGTGGCCTTCCTCGAGATCGTCGGGAGCGCCCGGGCCGCCCATTTTCGTGGGCACCCACCCCGGATCCACGGCACTGCTCAAGACCTTGGGCCAGCGCCGGGCGATCGCGAACGCGAGCGCGGTGACGTAGAGCTTGCTCTCCGAATAGGCCTGGTTCGTGTCCCAGCGCCGCGTTTTCCAGTCGATGTCCTCGAGCGGGCCTTCGCCGCCGTAGTGCATGCTGCTGCTGAGATAGACCAGGCGGTCGGGCCGCTCGATGAGCGCGGTGAGCAGGTACGGAGCCAGCACGTTGACCGCCAGGACTTTCGCATGACCCTCGGGTGTCGCGCCGCGGCCCGGCTCGCGGTAGATGCCGGCGTTGTGGATGACGGCGTCCATGCGACCGAGCTTGTTGACCTGCTCCGCGAGGCTGCGCGTCTGCGCGGCGCTCGCGAGGTCGCCGATGACGACGCCCTTCGCACGCGGCGCCAGGTCGCCGAGCGCGGCCGCGCGATCTTTCGAACGCGCATGCAGGACGACCTCGTGGCCTTCCTTGATGAGGGTACGAGCCGCGTCGCGGCCCAGCCCGTCCGTGGAACCTGTGATGAAGATGCGGCGCATGCGGCGGTCCTGTCCGAATGAAACGAAAGGCAGCGCGGCTGCCAACCCTGCCGCCTGTTGAAGCAGGCGGCGCCTTCGAGTCGAGAGTTTGTTCATTCCAGGCCCTCCCGGGTGCGAAAACATTCTGGCCCGCCGCGGCCGGTGCGAGTTCCCGCCATTTCTGCCAAAGTGAGCCTGTCGCGGTTCCCGCGTAAACGAAGTCGTTCGCATGCGCTCGCGTTACGGCGCGCTGGCCATCTACTCGATCCTGCTCGCCTGCGTTGCGGCCGGCGTCCTGTTCGCGAACCTGCGCGACGGCGTGGCGTTTCCATCGTGGTGGGTCGTGATCCTGGGCATCGGCGCCTGCCTGTTCGTGTGGCAGTTCGGACTGCGGGCGCCGCGCCTCGGCCTGATTTCAATGGAACGCCTGCCGCAGATCGGCTTCCTGCTGGTCTTCGAACCCGCGGTTGCGGCGAGCATCTGTGCCGCCGCGTCCCTGGTCTGGCCCCTGGTCAGCCGGCGATACAGCCAGGGCTCCTCCAAGGTGGCCGCGCTGCGTGCGGTCCACAACGGATCGATGACCGCACTGATGCTGATGAGCGCGGGTCACGTCTACCTGTCCAGCGGCGGCCGGCACCCGCTCACCGGCCTGATCGCGGCGGACGTTTTTCCGCTGGTCGCGATGGCGTTGACCGCGCAGGCCGTCAATGTCGGCCTGATGATCCTGTTCTTCGGCTTCGACCGCCGCGACGTCCGGCGAATCGTCACGCCGAGCTACGCGCTCTCGGACCTCATCTTCGTTCCCGCCGGCATTCTCGCGGCGGTGCTCTACAACACCGGCAACACCGTGGTGTTCGGACTGTTCGCGGGCCTGATGCTGCTGTTCGTGCTGAGCTTCAACAGCATCGGCACGCAACGCGATCCGGACCCCGCGGAGCGCGGACCCCTCACGCGCCTGTTCGAAGCCAGCCTCAAGCTGCAGGGCGCGCGCCGCGTCGACGAGCTCGCCGAGCGCATCCTGGCCGAAACGCGCGCGCTGTTCCGCTTCGACGAGATGCACTCTCGCGCTCGTCGATCGCGAGCGGAAGCTGCTCGATATCCGGGTGCACGAACGCCAGCAGGTCCGCCAGCCCGCGCGGCTCAGACCCGTCGACGCCGGCCTGTTTGGCTGGCTGGTCGCGCGCGCGGAACCACTGCTCGTGAAGGACTGGCAACAGGCGGCGCCGGAGCTGGCGCAACGGGCCGAGGCGGAAACGCTGGCGGGTTCGTTGCTCGCCGTGCCACTCGTCAACGAGGGGATCGTGCTGGGACTGCTGTGCGTGCAGCACACGCAGCCCGATATCTACGCAACGCGCGGACCTGCACCTCATGCGGCAACTGGGTGAACAGGTCGCGGGCGCGCTGGCGGACGCGCGCGCGTTCGAAGACCTGGAAAATTATCGCCGGCATCTCGAGGAGCGCGTGGCGGAGCGCACCGAGGAGCTCGAGAAGGCGAACGCGGAAAAGGAGCGCCTGATCACGGTGCTGCGCGAGCGCAGCCTGCGGCTCGAGCGCGAGACGCAGGAGGATGCGCTGACCGGCGTCGCCAACCGGCGCTGCTTCATGCAGCGGCTATCGGCCGAGATCGAAGTGGCGCTCGCGGTCGGCCGGCCGCTCAGCGTCGCGATCGCCGATCTCGATCACTTCAAGATCGTGAACGACGAGCTCGGCCACCCGGTGGGCGACCAGGCCCTGCGGCAATGCGCCGGCGCTCATGCGTCGCAACTGTCGCAACAGCGACCTGGTGGCGCGCATCGGCGGCGAGGAGTTCGCGCTGATCCTGCCGGGCATGACGCGCGCCGACGCGACGCTGTTCTGCGAATCGCTGTGCGTCTCGATCGCGGCGCATGACTGGCGCGAGATTCATCCGGATCTCGTCGATCACGATCAGCATGGGCGTTGCGCAATGGGACGGCTCCGCCGAGCTCGAGGAGCTGATGCACGCGGCCGACACGCAGCTGTACCGCGCGAAGCGCGCCGGCAGGAACCAGGTGGCGTAGCCGACCGCCACGGCCGACGCCCGCGTGCCCTAGAACTCCAGTGAGTAGGTCGGAAACTTCTCGCGCCGGCCGAATTCCGCGATGGCCGCCGCGACATCCGCGCGCGCGAGCAGCGACTCGTTGAGCGCGTCGATCTTCTTCTGTCGGTTGGTGCGCGGGGTTGCGGCGTAGTCCTGGATTCCGGCCAACGCGTAGGTTCGCTTGTCCGTATCGCGCAGCCGCGACACCAGCAGCGCTGCCGCGCCGTCCATGTCTCCGGCTTCGAGCAACGTGTCCTGGGCGGTTTCCAGCGAATCGTCCTGGTGCTCGCGCATCCATTCGACGACTTCACGGACTTCGGATTTCCTGCCCAGCTGCTCGAAAGCCTGGAACCGGACGAACTGGCACTGGGTGCGGCCGTATTCGCTCATGGCGTTCGCCCAGTCGAGCCCTTCGACCGCCTTCAGCGCGTCCTCGGGTCGGCCCAGCTCGTTGTAGAAGAATCCGAGATTGATGGCCTGGCTTACCTTGTCTTCCTTGTTGCGATCACTGCGTTCCCAGGCCGCGAGTACCGACGCGGCTTCTTCCCATCTGCCGAGTGCACGCAGAGCCGTCGCGCGGTGGTTGTGGATCCAGTTCAGATTGTCGTCGACATCTTCATAGGCGGATTCACGCGGGCCCGACTTCTCCACCTTGGCGATGACGCCGTCGGCCAATGTCAGCATCTCCTCGAAGCGGCCGAGGGTGTGCAGCGCATAGCCGTACTGAACGATGGCGTTGAGAGATTTCGGATTTTCCCGCACGACATTCTTCAGGTGCTTCGCCTCGCGCTCCGCGGCGGCGCGCACATCGAACAACCTGGGCTGGTCCGCGACCAAAGCGTCGAAGCGCTTGTCGATGCGCATCGAAATCAGCACGGAGCTGTCCGTTATGCGGCGCGCGATTTCCCGCGCGCGTTTGAGATCCTTGCGATCGAGAGCATCCGTGGCGAGCGTCAGCCACAGGTGGCTGGGCTCGACTCCGTACTGCAACTTGTATCCCGCCTCGTACAGGGATCCGAGCAACTCGCCGCGTTGTTCGCGCAGCGTCGGCTCCTTGCCGAGCTCGCTGACGGTCCGGTTCACCAACCAGGCGTGGAACTCGCCTCCCGTGATTTCCTTCGGCCAGTTCTTCGCGACGGTGGTCAATGCCAGACCCGCGTCCGACCACTTCTCCAGCACCACCGCCGCGCGTGCGCGGCGAATCCAGACATCGCCATTCGCGGCGGGGTGGCTGGTGGCGATCACGAGGAATTCGTGGGCGGTCAGGTTGTCCTTCGTGCCTTCCGCGGCGTAAGCCGCCAGCAGGAACGCGAAGTACTGGAGCTTGGGATCCGCGTTGGCGAATTCCGGCCGGTGCATCGCCTGTTCGAACAGCTTCGATGCTTCGGCATACTGGTCCGCGACCAGCGCCTTGCGGCCCTGCTCCACCAGGTCGTATACCCCGGTTGCAGCCGGCGTCGCCGGTTCGACCGCGGCCACGCCGCTTGCGAGACAAAGCGCGCCCGTGAGCAGCAGTCCGGTCCAGGCCGCGCGTGGTGATGATTGGCCCATAGGGCCGGCATTGTCGCACCACCGACGTCAGATGGTTGCCGCCGTTCCGGCGAAAGCATCGCGCTAATTCTTTTCGGCCGGTGTCCTGGCGCTCGCGTCCGCGGCGATGTTCAGCGGATGGCCTGGAGGAGGAAAGCCGACGTCGTCGAAACTCGGGACATCCTCATTCTCGGCCTTGGGATCGATGTTCGTGTTCTGGAAGTGCGCGATCTTCCAGATGCCGTCGGTCTTGACCGCCGTGAATGAGCCCCTGGTCTTTCCGCCGGTTACCCACGGAAATCGGGGATCCGGGGAGGCTCCAAAATACATTTTCGCCACCACGACCGCGACGTTGGGCGCCAGCGACCGGATCGTGGAGGATTCGACGCTCATGCTGACCTGGGCAACCATGCCCTTGTGAATCGCGGTGTGGCCCCTGACTACCGTGGGGTTTCCGCGCCATTGCTGGCCGACCACGTTGATCCACTCCACCTCGTCGGTGTTCAGCTCGTGCATGGCTTTCATGTCGTGGCGATTCCACGTGTCCGCGAATGCGTCCACCAATGCCCGGACCGCGGATTCATCCTCGGCGCTGAACGCCGCCGGCGTACTCGTCATTGCGGAATCCCGGGTGCCACAAGCAGACAATGCGGTAACCGCGAGCATCGCCAGAACAATTCGAATCATGAAGCGTTCTCCCGAAGTTGCAGAGGTGGGACCTGCGAAGGTCACGCTGATCAAGATAGGGAATTGAGCCCCGGCCAGATAGTAAGAATGCGACGCCTGGCGAACCTTCAATCGTGGCGCGGACGGTCCGCCGTCGCGAAGAAGGTGTGAAATGCGGGCAGGCCGTCGAGCTGCGCGAGGAACCGTGCAGGGGCCTCTCCCGTGAAGGCGCGACAGTCGTGCACGAAATGCATCTGATCGTAGTAGTCGTGATCGTTGGCGATGTGGCTCCAGGGCCGGCTGGGCAACCGGAGCTTGTGATCCAGAACGGCGTTGAACCGGATGATTCGCGCATAGAGTTTCGGTGGCACGCCCACCTGCGCGAGGAAGCGCCGCTCGAACTGGCGAGTCGATAGCCCCGCAGCGTTCGCCATGGCCGAGACGCGAAGAATGCCGTGACTCGCGAACAGGCGATTCGCCGCGATCGCCACCGCATCCGGACGGCTTTGACACCGGGCCAGCGGCGTCAGGCGCTTTTCGATGAGCTGAATTCGCTCGGCAAAGCCGGGGATGTCGCCGAGCTCCCGCTCCAGCGTCGAAACTTCAGGACCGATGACGGCATGCGCGTCGTGCGCGGTGTCCGTCAGCTCCGTCATGGGAACGCCGAACAACCGGTTGAAGCCGGATGGCTGGAAATGAATGGTGAAGTTGTCGATGCGGCCCAGGACGGAAAGGCCGGCGCGAGAGCAGGTCTGCGGACCCACCGCGGCAACACGTGGCGTGGTGTCGCTCCGTCCTGATCCCGGCAGGAAGCTACGGAAGCGGTCTGCGAAGGAGAATGTGAGGAGTTGCTTGGGCCGCGCCGGCAGCGGGATCACGAGCGGAACGGCATCGACGCGCCCGGTCGTCATGCCATAGGCCCAGACGTACGGTCTCAACACCGCACTCGATGGCGCCATTCTCGTCTGAAGCATGTGCGTCTTCTGTCGCGAGCCCGCCCGAGTATAGGCGCCTGCGCGCCCGTGAAGGAACCAGGTGACGTGGGCCGTTCCACCCGACGTCACCCGGATTTAGTTAGAGCTTCCTCAGGTACGCCAGCAGCGACTCGATTTCCTCGGGCCGCGGCTGCCGGTCGAAATTGACGCCATCGGTAGAGGCCACGGGCGGGACTACGCCGGGTGCGGCGAGCGCGCGCACGCGTTTGAATAACTCGACGTAGTGGACGACGACCTCCTCGAGCGTCGCCGCGCTGTTGTTGTGAAAGTAGGGAGCCGTATGGCGGATGCCGCGCAGCCCGTTCGTGTCCAGCTTGTTCCAGTCATCGGACGGCGGCGGACCGCCGACGAATCCGGTGAGCAACGCGCGGCCGGGATCCGAGCTGACGCGGCGCGTCGTGGTGCCGTTGGGCAGGGTGATCTCATAGGTGCGGGCGTTGCGCGCCAGCCGTTCGGGGCAGGGCTGAAAGTTGAATCGCGCCGGCGCTACCGTATCCACCGGCCTCGGGCATTGCGTGGCGATATCGTGGTAGCGGAAGACCACGGGTGCGTGCGTGGTGGATTGGCCGGGTCCGCCGTGACACTGCGCACAGGCGCGCGCGAACACGGCCTTACCCGCGAGCTCGAGGCTCGAGAGTGGCGGATCGGGATCCGGAAGCGGCGACGTGCCGGCCGCAATCGCGTCGCTGAGCGCCCGTACGCGATGGTTCGTGAACAGCGTGCGCTGGAACGCGGCGAGGTCATCGAGCATGCGCTGCGCAGGCGGCGCCTGCACCTGCGCGTGGCTGAGCAACGCACCGAGCGCCTGCTGCTGCAGGTCCGCGAAGCGCCCGTCGAGCTGGTATCCACCGCCGCGATTCGGGTCGCGCGGCCAGGGATTCACGCCGTCCGGGCCGGTGAGCTTCACATCGTTGACGGTCGGCACCGCGCGCCAGACATCGACTGTCGTTTCCGCCGACGGCGCGTTGGTCGCCGGATCGATGAGCCGCACGTTGGGCGGCAGGGTGAATTCCACGCGCACCAGGCCGTTCTCGCGCAGGTTGCGGAAGTCGCGCGCGCTGCTTCCATTGACGCGAAAGTCGTCGGCGTCGATCGGCCGGAACAAGGGGTCGTCGGCCCAGGGGTTCCAGCGGCGACGCTTCTGCAGCAACTGGAACCGGGTCTCTGCGCCGGCCGGTGACAGCTGGAACTGGTCGGACGGCATGTGACAGTCGGCGCAGGCCCGACCATTGCCATCCAAGCCATGCAGCGAACGATCGAAGAAGGCGAAGAAGCCGCGGAACACCGCTTCGCACGACTCCCCGCCGCAGGTTCGTGCTTGCTGGACTTGATCTGAAGCCGTTGCGGCCGTGCTTGCCATCGCCAGCAGGACGGGCACGATGAAAAAGAATCCCCTTCGCATATGTTTCTCCCTTTACTGTTGCGAAATCACTGAAGAGGAATCTCGCCGTCGGACAGGACAAAAATCTTGGGCGAGTCGATGAAAAACCCTGATTTGTTGTGTTCATGAACCTGGCAGCACCCGCGCCATACCTGGAATTCGCCGGATTCGTCATCGACGTACGCCGCCGGCTGCTGCTGCGTCGCGAAAATGGCGAGGTGGTGGCACTCAATGCCAAGGCTTTCGACACGCTGCTGTACCTCGCGCAGCATCCTGGTGAGGTGCTCAGCAAGGACGCCCTGCTCGACGCCGTATGGCCGGGCGTGGTCGTCGAGGAAAACAGCCTGGCGCAGAACATCTCGGCCCTGCGCCAGGCGCTGGGCGAGGCCCATGGCGAGAATCGCTTTGTCGCCACCGTGCCGCGCCGCGGTTATCAGTTCGTCGCGGCGGTTGTCGCACGCGGCGAACCCGCCGCCGTCCCGCGCGTCGAGGCCGGGCAAGCACCGGTGGCTTCAGCCGGCGCTGCCCCACCCCGAGACAGCCCACGCCACGGACGGGTTTGGGTGCTCGGTTTCGTGATCGTTGCTCTCGGCGTCGGAGCGTGGTGGGCATGGTGGCCCAGCGATGGCGAGCGACCTGCCGCGACTCCGTCGGTCACTGTGCAGGCACTCGCGGTGTTGCCTTTCAAGCCGCTGGTGCTGACCGAGCGCGATGAGTCCCTCGAGCTCGGCATGACCGATTCCCTGATCGCCAAGCTCAGCGAGCTCGACGGCCACGTCGTGAGACCGCTGAGCTCGGTGCGCCGCTACGCCGCACCCGACCAGGATCCGCTCGCCGCGGCGCGCACACTCGATGCCCAGGTCGTCCTCGATGGATCGCTGCAACACAGTAACGGCCGGCTGCGCGTATCCGCACGGCTGCTGGACGTGAAAGATGGCCGGCAGATCTGGGCGGGCAGCTTCGATGAGGAATTCACCACCATCTTCGAGGTGCAGGACGCGATCACGAAGAGGGTGAGCGAAGCCCTCCGTGTGCCGCTGACGGATGGCGTGCCGCGGCGAGCGGCGCTCGGCTCCACGCAGAACTCGGCGGCCTATCTCGCGTACGCGAATGGCAGGCTCGCCTGGAGCCGGCTGACCGAGCCCAGCCTCAAGCAGGCCATCGTCGAATTCGAGAAGGCGCTCGCGCTCGATTCGCGTTATGCGCTCGCGCACGTGGGCGTAGCCGACAGTTACGCGACTCTCGGGGTCTTCGGCGTGCTTGCGCCGCACGAGGCGTTTCCGCGCGCCCGCCAGGCCGCGCAACGCGCGCTCGAGATCGAACCCGATCTCGCGGCCGCGCATGCCACGTTGGGGCACATCATCGTTCAGTACGAGCTCGACTGGCAGGCGGGCATGGCGAAATACGAACGGGCCATCGCGCTCGACCCTTCCTATGCCCGCACCTATCACTGGCGCGGCCTTTCGTACGCGATGCACGGTGCAACCGAGCTTGCGCTCAAGGACTTCGAGCGAGCGCGGCAGCTCGAACCGCTGTGGCTCGCGCCGCGGGCGGCCACCGGAAACGTCCTGTTCCATGCGCGCCGTTATCCCGAGGCCATCGCGACACTCACCGAGGCGCTGGAGTTCGACGACCGCGCCGACAATGCGCGCACGTTTCGCGCGCGCGCCTATCTACATTCAGGTCAGCGCGAACTGGCGTTGAAGGAGTTCATGATCCTGCGCGAGCGGGGGGCGCGTGCGCCGGCAAGTTTTGGTGACGTGGGGCAGGCATTGGCAATGCTCGGACGCCTCGACGAGGCACGCACGGAGCTCGAGCGGTTGCTGAAGCTCGAGAAGCAGCGCTACGTCCCGGGGCTCGACATCGCCTCTGTCTATGCCGGCTTGGGCGAGCGGGAATTGGTGTTGCAGTGGCTGGAGCGCGCGTTTCTGGATCGCTCAACCAATCTCGGTATCATCGCGCAGAATCCAACCTTTGACGCCTTCCACGACGACCCGCGTTTCATTGATCTGGTGAAGAAGATCGACGCGAAGAAGCGCAAAGACCTGATGCCGCGGTGACTCCTATCGCATGCCTGTCAGGACTTTAGTCCAGCGTGTAGCCCGCGAACCCGCGGCGTCGAGGGATGATCGTACGGCGATGTTGAGCGGACCCGCCCCAGGCCTGCGCACTACGATGCGCACCGTTGCGCGCGCGACCGGCCCGAGCTCGACCTTCCATGGGGTCGGTTTCGCCATGGTGAACTCCTTCGGATTGAAGTACACGGTCACGTGGCGGGTATCGCCGAACTCGAAACCGAGTAACACCTCATCGTCG
This sequence comes from uncultured Pseudomonadota bacterium, assembly GCA_963774045.1. Classification (GTDB taxonomy): domain Bacteria; phylum Pseudomonadota; class Gammaproteobacteria; order Steroidobacterales; family Steroidobacteraceae; genus CADEED01. The sequence continues at coordinate 25,659 of CAVZED010000008.1, read as the reverse complement.
GTCTGCGGAGCGGCTTGATCTTCGACCGGCTTTTTCACCGCGTAATCCCATCCGCGTACCGTGCTTCTCGTGGCGGGGGTGGACGCGCTACCGAGACCTTTGCTGACGCGCCACGCCCGGATGCCCGAACGCTGCTGCACGACGTGCGTAAGCTCGTGCGCCAGATGCGCGGCGGGCGACTGCGCGGGCGCGAGATCGAGAAGCCAGCCTTCCATCGAGACCTGGGCTCGCAGCGGCGTACCATTCGCGCTGAACATGGAATATCTGGCCATGGTGCCCAGCGTAGCGCGCGTCCTTGCGTGCTACAACGCGAGGAATTAACCCTCACGCGCGCCTGAATCTCTCGAGCGCGGATCCTCGCGCGAACTGAGACCCCGCACTACATCTGCTATCAGACGTCCAGGTTCGAAACCGCCAGCGCGTTCTTCTCGATGAACTCGCGCCGCGGCTCGACCTGGTCGCCCATCAGCGTCGTGAAGATTTCGTCCGACGCCACGATGTCCTCGATGCGCACCTGCATGAGCCGGCGCGTCGCGGGATTGATGGTGGTGTCCCAGAGCTGCTCGGGATTCATCTCGCCGAGACCCTTGTAGCGCTGGATCGACTGACCCTTGCGCGCCTGTTCGAGCAGCCACTGCATGGCCTGCTTGAACGAGCCGACGTCCTCGCGTGCTTCGCCGCGACTGACGTACGCGCCCTCGCCGATCATGCCGGCCAGCGTCTTGCCGAGCTCGACGATGCGCTGGTACTCGGCGGACTCGAAGAATTCCTTCGGCAATGCCTTTTCTGTGACAGAACCGTGCTCAGTCTTGCTGACTGTTACACGGGCGGGATGACCGTCGACCTGGCGATAGTTCCACGCGGTAGCTGCGCGGACTGTCCGAAAGGCCGTTCAGATGCTGCGCAAGATCGCGCGTCCAGTCACGCATCCAGTCGGCGCGTTCGAACTCGGCCGCGCTGACCGAAGGCATGTAGATGAGCTGATCGAGCAGACGCTCGTCGTAACGGCGCGCCCATCGTTTGATGATGGCCTGCACTTCCATGTACTGACGCGCGAGCGCTTCGAGTCCCGGACCTGACAGCGGCGGCGCCCCGCTGTTCACGTGCAGCCCGGCGCCATCGAGCGCCGACGCCAGCAGCATCGTGTTGAGCTCGAGGTCGTCCTTGACGTAGACCTCCTGCTTGCCGCGCTTCACTTTGTACAGCGGCGGCTGCGCGATGTAGATGTGCCCGCGCTCGATGAGCATGCGGAATCTGGCGGTAGAAGAACGTCAGCAGCAGCGTGCGGATGTGCGAACCGTCGACGTCCGCGTCCGTCATGATGATGATGCGGTGATAACGCAGCTTGTTGATGTCGAACTCGTCGCGGCCGATGCCGCAGCCGAGCGCGGTGATCAGCGTGCCGACTTCGGCCGACTGCAGCATCTTGTCGAAGCGCGCCTTCTCGACGTTCAGGATCTTGCCCTTGAGCGGCAGGATCGCCTGCGTGCGCCGGTCGCGCCCCTGCTTGGCGGAGCCGCCGGCCGAGTCACCCTCGACGATGAAGATTTCGCAGAGCGCCGGATCTTTTTCCTGGCAGTCGGCGAGTTTGCCGGGCAGGCCCGCGATGTCGAGCGCGCCTTTTCGCCGCGTCATCTCGCGCGCCTTGCGCGCGGCTTCGCGCGCGCGCGCGGCATCGATGATCTTGCCGACGATGGCTTTCGCTTCGTCCGGATGCTCGAGCAGGAATTCCGCGAGCTTCTCGGCGACGGCGGATTCGACCACGCCCTTCACTTCCGACGAGACCAGTTTTTCCTTGGTCTGCGAGGAGAACTTCGGATCGGGTAGTTTGACCGAGAGGATCGCGGTGAGACCTTCGCGCGAATCGTCGCCCGTGGTCGGAACCTTTTCCTTCTTCGCCGCCATCTCTTTTTCGATGTAGTCGTTCAGCGTGCGCGTGAGCGCGGCGCGGAAACCCGACGAGATGGGTGCCGCCGTCCTTCTGCGGAATGTTGTTCGTGTAGCAGAACATCGATTCGGTGTACGAATCGTTCCACTGCATCGCGACTTCCACGCCGATGGGGCCTTCCTGCGTGCGGAACCAGAACACCGAAGGATGGATGCCGGTGCGCGAGCGGTTCAGGTGCTTGACGAACTCCTGCAGGCCGCCTTCGTGCTGGAACACATCGGACTTCGCTTCGCGCTCGTCGATGAGCTCGATGCGCACGCCGGAGTTGAGGAAGGAAAGCTCGCGCAGGCGCTTCGCCAGGATCTCGTAGACGAACGTGATGTTCGTGAAGATGGTCGGACTGGCCTTGAAGCGCACGACGGTGCCGCGCTCGGTGGTGTCGCCGGCGATCGCCAAGGGGCGCGACCGGATCGCCCAGGCGGAATTCCATCTTGTGGGCCTTGCCGTCCCGATTGACGGTTAACCACAGGTTATCCGACAGGGCATTCACGACCGAGACGCCGACGCCGTGCAAACCGCCGGAGACCTTGTACGAGCTGTCGTCGAACTTACCGCCGGCATGCAGCACGGTCATGATGACCTCGGCTGCAGAGCGTCCCTCTTCGGGATGAATGTCGGTCGGAATGCCGCGGCCGTTGTCTGAAACGGTCACCGACTCATCGGCATGGATTGTTACGACTATCCGGTCGCAATGGCCCGCCAGCGCCTCGTCGATCGCGTTGTCGACGACCTCGAAAACCATGTGGTGGAGGCCGGTTCCGTCATCGGTGTCACCGATGTACATGCCGGGTCTTTTGCGCACCGCATCAAGACCCTTTAAGACCTTGATTTTGCTTGAGTCGTAGACGTCGTCGTTGGCCATGACTGACTCGAAAAAACGGGCGCGAATTATACCTGGATTACCCTCCCTTGTTCCACGTGAAACGTGGCTTTAGGTGCTTGAAAAAGCGCGGTTTCCGGCGTGAGTGAAGTCGCGATCATTTGGCATCGGAGTGAGGCCAGTTCTTCGAACAACCGCTGCAGATTTTTCTGCGTCGAGTTCGGCTGCCGGATCGTCCAGGAGCAATACCGCACGAAGGCCCAGCTCGGACTGAACCAGCTGGAGTTGCGAGATGATCATGGCCACGGCGGTGAGTTTCTGCTGCCCACGAGAGAGCGTCTCCCGGGCGACACGTTGGCCTCGCCGCAGGATGACATCGGCGCGATGGGGTCCGGACTGTCGTCGTGCCCCGGGTTCGATCTCGATCTGCGTGTGCACGAAGTGCATCCTGAAGCGAAGTCCCCGCCGCCCACCCAGTCGTGAACGAGGCTGTGACCTCGAGATCGCCAAAGCGCCGGAACGTCTGCTGCCAGTCTCGGCAGCAGGCGCTCCAATGCCCGCTGACGCGACTCGGTGATGGCCTCCCCGTTCCGAATGAGTTCCGGATCCCAGGCGTCGATCTCCGACGCAGAGGTCCTCAGGGCGGCGTTCCTCTGCTTGAGCGCCCGGTTGTACCGCGCCCAGTGGACGCCAAAGCTTGGTTCCACGTGGAACACGAGCCAGTCGAGCCAACGCCGGCGACGTTCGGGTCCTTGGTCGACGAGCTTATGGATTTCGGGATCGATGGCCTGAACCGGAAAGACGCCAGATGAGCTCGAGCAAGGATTGCGCGTGTCTCGCCATTGATCCGGGCCCGCGTACCCCCGTCCGCGGCGACCTCGATTCCCGCGTGCTTGGGAGGCGCATCGTCTGTCCGGCCGAATACGGTGAGCTTCGGCTGCTGGTGACGGATCAGCCGCTCGCTGCTTCGGGTCCGAAACGACCGGCCGCGTCCCAGCAGGAAGATGGCCTCGAGGATGGACGTCTTGCCGGCGCCGTTCTCGCCGGCGATCAGATTGAGCTCGGGCGAGAACTGCAGCTCCGCCGACTCGATGCAGCGCAGGTTCTCGATGCGCAGCTCGGCGAGGGACATCGGAGCCGCCGGAGTCGCGAGACGAGCTTCAGAGCCGCATCGGCATGACGACGTACTTCGCATTCGTCGTCCCGGGCGCGCGGACCAGGCAGCTGCTGTTGCCGTCGGTCAGTCCCAGCACGACCTTGTCCGAATCGACGGCCGCGAGCGCATCGAGCAGATAAGTGACGTTGAATCCGATCTCGACTTCGTCGCCCTTGTACGCGACCTCGACCTGGTCTTCGGCCTCTTCCTGTTCGGGGTTATGTGCCTGGATCGTGACGAGATCGTGTCTTCAAATTGATGCGAACTCCGCGGTACTTCTCGTTCGAGAGAATCGCGGTCCGCTGCAGTGCCTGGCGCAGCCCTTCGCGGTCGGCTTCGACCTGCTTGGTCGGATTCGCGGGAATGACGCGACCATATTCCGGGAAACGGCCATCAATCAGCTTCGAAGTGAAGCGAATGTCGCCGATCTGGGCGCGAACGTGGCTCGTTCCGATGGCCAAGATCCACGTTGCCATCTCCGCCCAAAATGCGCTGAAGCTCGAGGACTCCCTTGCGCGGCAGGATGACCTGCTGGTTGTTCTTGGCCTTGGTTTCGAGCTCCGCCTCGCAGAGGGCCAGGCGGTGACCATCGGTTGCGACCGCGCGCAGCGTCTTGCCATCGGTTTCGAGCAGAAGTCCGTTCAAGTAGTAGCGAACGTCCTGCTGCGCCATCGAAAAGTGTGTCTTATCGATCAAACGTCTGAAATCTCCCTGAGAAAGGGTCAGCGTTTGCTGTGCGTTGATCTCTTCGACGACTGGAAATTCCGTGGCGGGCAGCGTGGACAGCGTAAAGCGCGACTTTCCCGGCCTTGATCGACACACGATCGCCGTCAGTCGCGACCGTTACCGCCGTTTTCTCTGGAATTGCCCTGAAGATGTCGAGCAGTTTGCGGCCCGGGACCGTGACGTCGCCAGGCTGGCCGATCGTCACGTCGCTCGTCGCCACCAGTTCCACCTCGAGATCCGTGCCCGTGATGCTCAAGCGGTTGTTTCGCGCCGCGAGCAGGACGTTGGAGAGAACCGGCATGGTCTGCCGGCGTTCGACGACTCCAATGACGCTTTGCGAGCGGGCTGAGGATCTGCTCACGAGTCGCGGAGAGCTTCATGCGATTGCCTTCTGTTCTTAAGATTTAAAGCCAGTAGTAGCAGTTATAGAGCCTGTGGAAAGCGGGGATTAATCGGAAAGCCTAGGAGCATCAGTCGGTTGATGGTGTGTTTCTCGACTGGCCAACTTACCCACAGCCTGGGGCATCCCCTGTGCACGAACTGTGGACTATTTTGTCCCCAAAACTATCCACAAGCATTCCACAGTCATCCGGTCAGGGTTCTCAACAGGTTTTGATAATCCTCGCCGACGCGCTGCTCCGCCACGCGCAGCTCGCGGATGCTTCCGCACGCGTGGATGCACGGTGGTGTGATCGCGCCCGCCGAAAGCATCGCCGATCTCCGGCAGGCTGTGCGTCGTCAATTCTTTCGCGAGCGCCATCGCGACCTGGCGCGGCCGCGCGATGGAACGACTGCGGCGTTTTGAAAGCAGATCTGCCACGCGCACTTTGTAGTAGTCAGCCACCGTCTTCTGGATGTTTTCGATAGTGATCAATTTCGCCTGCAATGTCAGCAGGTCTTTCAACGCGTCCTTCGTGAATTCGAGCGTGATCGGACGACCGGTGAAGCGCGAGTTCGCGATCGACGCGCTTCAGCGCGCCTTCGAGCTCGCGGACGTTCGAGCGAATGCGTTTCGCGATGAAGAACGCGACCTCTTCCGGCAACTGCACGTTGGCGGCCTGCGCCTTGCCGATGAGGATCGCCACGCAGGTCTCGAGCTCCGGTGGTTCGATGGCGACCGTCAGTCCCCATCCGAAGCGGGATTTCAAGCGTTCTTCGAGACCCGACACTTCCTTCGGATAACGATCGGCGGTGACGATCACCTGCTGCTGACCCTTCGAGCAGCGCGTTGAACGTGTGGAAAAATTCTTCCTGCGAGCGGTCCTTGTTCGCGAAGAACTGGATGTCGTCGATCAGCAGCGCGTCGAGCGATCGATACGCGGTCTTGAACTCGTTCATCTTGTTGTGCTGGAGCGCGATGACCATGTCGCTCACGAACCGCTCGGAGTGGATGTAGGCGATGCGTGCATCGGGATCGCGCGCCTTGATCGTGTGACCCACGGCCTGCATGAGGTGAGTCTTGCCGAGACCGACACCGCCGTAGATGAACAGCGGGTTGTAGGCGCGACCGGGATTTTCGGCGACCTGCACCGCCGCGGCCTTGGCGAGCTGGTTGCTCTTGCCCTCGACGAATCCGTTGAACGTGAAATCCGGATTGAGCCGGACGCCGACGACGATGCCCTCGCTGCGCTTCGGACGCGCCACGCCATTGGTGTCCGGTTCGGCGATACGCACCTGGTCCGGCGCCCGCGAACCGACCTCGACGGTGACGATGGGCGCATCGCCCTCGACGAAGCGGCGCACGATCTCGCCGAGACGCGACAATAAGTGGGCATTGACCCAATCGACGGCAAAGCGGTTGGGCGCGAGCAGCTTCAGCGCGCCATTGCTCTCGACGGCCTGCAGGGGCCGCACCCAGGTGTTGAAATGCTCACCCGGCAGCTCATCTTCGAGCGCACGCACGCAGCGCGACCACAGCCCGCTTTCCACCTGCATGCTTTCTCGCGTCGCTGCTGTCACGGGTGTCAGTGGGGGTGGCCGGAAAAACGGGGGAGCGAGTCTAGCCGTTATCCAAATTTTTTCAGAGGGGAATTGTTGACACCTGGAGCATCCGCTGCGTACCCTTCCCGCCCTTTTTTGCGAGAGATCAGGCGGAAGGGCCGATCATCATGAAACGCACTTATCAGCCAAGTAAGATCAAGCGCAAACGCGCCACCGGATTTCGCGCCCGCATGAAGACGACGGGTGGCCAGAAGGTCCTCGCACGCCGTCGCGCGAAGGGACGCAAGAAGATCGTTCCGTAGTCGGAACGCGCATTGCGCGCGGGCGGCCATGCAGCCCACCCAACGACGACTGCGCTTCGGCGCCGAATTGCGCCTGCGCAGCAAGCTGCAGTTCGATGCGATCTATGCGTCCAGCAAGCGCATCGACGACCGTTTCTTCGGACTTCGAATCAAACCCAACGGTCTCGATCATCCCCGGCTCGGCCTGGCGGTTGCCGTCAAGACCGCCGGCAGTGGCGTGGCGCGCAACCGCACCGCGGCGCCTGGTGCGCGAATCCTTCCGTCTGGCGCAACACGAGCTGCCCGCGGTCGACATCGTCGTCGCGGCAAAAAATCCGGCGCGCGAGGCACCAGCGGCGGCGCTGCGTGCTAGCCTCGCGACCCTTTGGCAACGCGTCGCGAGCACATGCGCCACGTCCTGAAAATCCTGATCCGCGCGTATCAGCTCGCACTCAGCCCGCTGATCGGGCCGTGCTGCCGCTTCTATCCCTCGTGCTCGCAATACGCGCATCGAGGCCATCGAGACCCACGGCAGCCTGCGCGGCGCCTGGCTCACCCTCAAGCGCATTTCGCCGCTGTCATCCCTGGCATGAAGGCGGTTTCGATCCCGTTCCCGGCCGCTGCCTGAATCATTCGCATGACTAACAACATTCGCGTCTTCCTGTGGCTCGGCCTCGCGCTCGCCCTGTGGCTCAACTATTCGCAATGGCAGATGGACTACGGTCCCGAAGCCCGAGGCTCCGGCGGCCGCCGGCGCGCCAAAACAGGTCCAATTGGAGGATACTGTCCCGCAGGCGACCCAAACAGCCCCTGCGACGGCCACCCCGGAAGACGCGGTGCCGGCCGCCACGCCAGGCGCCACGCCGTCGGAAGCGACGGTTCCGGCTGCAACCAGCGCAGCGGCCGCGGTCGAAACGGCCGGCGTGGTGCGCGTCACCACCGACGTGATCGTGCTCGACATCGATCTCAAGGGCGGCACGCTGGTGCGCGCCGAGCTGCGCGGTTACCCCATCGTCAAGGGCGAGCCCGCGCCGGTGGTGCTGTTCAACCGCGATTCGCCCGAGACTAACTACGTCCTGCAGACCGGGCTCATCGGCACGAAGGCCGACGAGCGCACTCCGACCCACCTCGAGACGTTCACGAGCGCCGCGAAGAAATACGAGCTCGGCGTCCGGCCAGGACGAGCTGCGCGTGCCGCTCACGTGGACCGATGGCAACGGCGTGACGGTGACGAAGACTTTCGTATTCCACCGCAGCATGTTCCGGATCGGCGTCGAGTATTCCATCGACAACAAGTCGGCGGCGCCGTGGGGTTTCCAGTCCTACGCGCGCATCGTGCGCAACGATCCTGAAGTCGAGCATTCGATGTTCAAGGTCGAGACCTTCGCGCACCGCGGCCCGTCGGTCTGGGCGCCGAAGTGGGGCAAGGCGGATCTCGACAACATCTATCAGAAGATCAAGATCGAAGATGCCGACGATCACCCGGCCGCACAAAAGGTGACGAACGGCTGGCTGGCCGGTTTGCAGCATCACTTCGTCACCGCGATCGCCCCGCAGGCCGACAAGGCATACGAGTTCACGCTCAACGTGGCCGGACGCAGATACATCCTGGCCGCGCAGGGCCCGGCGGAGGAGATCAAACCAAACTCCACCGGAACGATCACGGAAACGGTCTTCGTCGGCCCGAAGCTGCAGAAGCAGCTGATCGAGGCGCACCCGGAGCTGTACCGCGTGTCGGACTACGGAATCCTCGTGTTCCTCTCCCGTCCGCTGTTCCTGCTGCTCGCGTTCATCCACGACCTCGTGCACAACTGGGGTCTCGCCATCGTCCTCGCGACCTTCCTGCTGAAGCTCGCGTTCTATCCGCTGTCGGAAAAGGCCGGGCGCTCGATGGCACGCATGCGCGCGCTCGCGCCGCGCATGAAGCAGCTGCAGGAAACCTACAAGGACGATCGGACCAAGCTCGGCCAGGCCACGATGGAGCTGTACAAGAGCGAGAAGGTGAATCCGCTGGCCGGTTGCCTGCCGATGCTCATCCAGATGCCCGTGTTCCTCGCGTTCTACTGGGTGCTGCTCGAGAGCGCCGAGATGCGCCAGGCGCCGTTCTTCGGCTGGATCAACGATCTCTCGTCGAAGGATCCCTTCTTCATCCTGCCCGCGTTGAACGGTCTGGCGATGTGGTTCCAGTACAAGCTGAATCCGCCGCCGCCGGATCCGATGCAGGCCAAGCTCTTCCAGTTCATGCCCATCGTGTTTTCCGTGATGTTCGCGCTGTTCCCGGCCGGACTGGTGCTCTACTGGGTCACGAACACCGGACTGTCGATCCTCCAGCAGTGGAACATCAACCGGAAGATCGCCGGGGAAGACAAAGCGCGCCGCAAATAGGCGCGCCGCGACGCCGGCGCGGGGGCGTAAACTCATGACGACCGCGGCTCAGCAAGCCGCGGACGCATGACACATCCCGACACCATAGTGGCAGCGGCAACTCCGCCCGGGCGCGGCGGCGTCGGCGTGGTGCGCGTCTCCGGCCCCAAAACCCCGGAGATCGCGGCGATCCTCGTCGGCGAGCTGCCCGCCGCCCGCCACGCGACGCTGTCGCGTTTCCTGGATCACGCCGGCGAACCCATCGACATCGGCATCGCACTGTTTTTTCCGGGGCCGCAGTCCTATACGGGCGAACACGTGCTCGAGCTGCAGGGCCATGGCGGGCCCGTGATCGTGGAGCGCCTGGTCGCGCGCTGCCTGGAGCTCGGCGCGCGCCGTGCGCGGCCCGGCGAGTTCACCGAGCGCGCATTCCACAACGACAAGATCGATCTGGCGCAAGCGGAGGCGGTCGCCGATCTCATCGATGCCGGGTCGCTCGAAGCCGCGCGGGCCGCGATGCGCTCGCTGCAGGGAGAATTCTCGAACATGGTCCAGGGGTTGACCGACGAGCTGGTCGACCTGCGCGCCTACGTGGAAGCCGCGATTGATTTCCCCGAGGAGGAAGTGGATTTCCTCGGCGACCTCGAACTGGCCGATCGACTAGCTACCGTGCGGGGACACTTCGACGCGGTCACGGCCGCCGCCGGCCAGGGACGGTTGCTGCGCGACGGCATCAGCGTGGTGCTGGCGGGCCGGCCCAACTCCGGCAAATCCAGCCTGCTCAACCGCCTCGCGGGTTATGACGCCGCCATCGTCACGGCCATCCCGGGCACGACGCGCGACGTGCTGCGCGAGCGCATCGACATCGACGGCCTGCCGCTGCACGTGCTCGACACCGCCGGGCTGCGCGATTCGGACGACGTCGTCGAGCGCGAAGGTGTACGGCGCGCCGCCGCCGAGATGGCGCGCGCGGACCGCGTGTTGTTCGTCATCGACACCGCGCTGGATCCGCACGGCCGCGCCTGGGAAGAGGAACGCGGCCGCCTGCCGAGCGACGTTCCCGTCACTCTGCTTTTCAACAAGATAGACCTCAACGTCGGCCTGCCGGTGACCGATACCGTCGCAGGGCCGCCCAGAATCCACGTTTCCGCCGCTAGCGGAGCCGGCCTCGATCTGCTTCGCTCGCACCTGAAGGACAGCGTGAGCTTCCAGACCGCGGGTAGCGGAAGTATCTCGGCGCGGCGTCGACACCTGGAGGCGCTGGCACGCGCGCGGGAATGTGTCGAGACCGCGGCGCGCGAGCTCTCGCAGCGGCGCGCCGGCGAGCTCGTGGCCGAGGAGCTGCGCGCGGCGCAGCAGGCGCTGGACGAGATCACCGGCGTCTTCAGCGCGGACGACTTGTTAGGCCGGATCTTCGGCTCGTTCTGCATAGGCAAGTAAGCGAATAGCTCCTCTCTCTTTAGAGGAATGCCGATTGCGCCAACTACCAGGTACTGTATAAACAAACAGTCACATCTCGAACGGTGCTCTTTGTAGTTCAGACATCCGCCGCTGGGAGAGAGCGCAAATGAACGGTGCCCGAGTCGAGACATAGATTGGTGGCCTGAGATCCCCGATCCAGCCGAGGAGGCCCATGAATACAGATCCGAATTTAGGTTTAGCTGACCACCCTTCATCCAGGTTGCTGTGAATCGGCGTACCCGAAATGACATCGCAAGGCCTTGAGAGGAAGGAATTTCTTCGAACGAGGTAATTGTGGACGGCTCGACATCCATGGCCCGAAAGAGGCTTGAGAATTGGGTCTTTAGGTCAAAGCCTTCCATAGCCTCCGGCAGGCACAAGAGTTCGCCTTCGAACCGAAAAAAAGCTATGAATTCAAAGGATTTTGACGTTGGCCAGCTCGCTTGGCGCGCGATTTCTCCGGGTAAGACAAGACGGCCGAGGTCTTGCTGCGAAAGTGCATGTATGTCTGTCTGAGCCATGAGTTATGCGGTTTAAAGCGGAATAAGGCGCCATAAAGCGGAATAACGCGTTGAGTGAATTTCAGCCGCATTCTACAATCGTCGTCGACGTTTTATTTGTGATTGGAGTCTCGCAATAGATTTCGCAACGAACGACCGAGGTGCCCATGCTGATTTCAGAAAATAGCCAGCAGAAGCAGGCCGACGGTCTTGTACAGCATTCTTGCGCGCTCAGCGCTTGATCAACTCGTCAAGCAAGACGACGAATTTGATCGATCTGCATATTTTCAGAATCTAGTGAGACTTCTAGATCTGTACCGAAGCAATACATTGCACCGTCCAACGCCAAAAGCGGTCTTGGATAGACGTCCAATTGATGTTCGGTTGCTTCAACGTGAGAAAAGCGAAGCTGACGCAGTACAAAGCCTTGGCAAAGGCGCACGAAACCGCGTTTCCTGAAATGAGTAAGGACACATTTATTGCGCACTTGAGCAATATCTTTCAAAAGATCGAGAGGCACGATGCTCAAGATTTGTCTGCGGACGATCTAAACCGCGCCAAAACGTTCTTGGCTGCATTGGTGAATGAGCTAAAACAGTAGGAATGCTCACTCCAAACGAATTTCGCATTCAAGAATGCGAAAACGTTAGGGATCTCCTACGGAGCACACTTCGCTACGCTTACAGTTCCAAGTCGAGTAAGAAGGTTTATGACGAATGCCTCGAGCGCATTCGGTTCATTCGATATGCCTTCAACAAACTGACCGAAGACGATGAGGATGAGCTTGAGGAAGCTTTCGAGCCAGCTCTCTTCTGTTAGCGAACTAATCGGACGAATTGAACGCTCTCGAATCGAAGAATTCTCTTGGCCGTTCGCGCAAGCGTTACAAGACATTGCCGAGAATCTCCGCTCACAACAAGAGGGCGACAGATTCAATCCCGCTCTTCTTTATTTCTGCAGAGGATGAGCTCAATTCCTACCAGATAATCACCGAACAAAGCGTCCCTGGAATAATAAAAGCACCTCTCTTCAGCATCATTTTTCCGCGATCACTAAAGCATTTTGTACTGTTGCATCCAATTCTTGGCCACGAACTCGGCCATGCTGCGTATTCAACTCCACAACATATCGATCACATAATCGGGAGCATCATCACCCCACTAATCGCAACGAGCCCGATTGCTGAATCCGGAAGCTTCAAGCTTTGGCTTGCCAAACTTCGGGAAGAAATGGACGAAGACTCGCGTGTCGAGTCAATCCTACTCTGGCAGGAAGAACTCTATTGCGATCTCTTCGGCCTGTTGCTCATGGGCCCGAGCTATATTGGCGCGTCGCTTTCGCTCCTAAGCCCATTCAAGACAAAGGCAATTTCCGAATCACACCCTGCGAGCGCAACTAGGTTTTGGGTTCTACAGCAAGCGGTCAACGCATTAGGCTGGCAAAGTCTTTTTTCAAAGAGTGCGAAACTAAGAAAATCATCTAACAATTACTTCGGGCGTCTTTCGGAACAAGCCGACTTAGTGCCTAAGAAATATCGATTGCTCAGCCGACATCAGATCGAAACGGCCATATCCAAACTTCAACTGTTCTTGGAAGCAACTCCGGGCGTCAACTATCAGCTGCCGTCAAATTCGACGCTGGCGGAAATGCGGGAAAGGCTCTTAGGCGGAAGCCCGCCCGTCGCCTCAAACATCTCATCGAGTCTCGTCGTTACCAACGACAATAGACTTTCGGACGATCCTTTTTGCCGGGTGGGTTTGCGCTGGATCTCTCGAGAAGGAGCTCAAGACGATCTATCCTTTCTTAAGCTAAATATGCTTTGCCAGCGCGGCATTCCCAACAGCGAGCAGTTGACGTCTGGACTGCAAAACCGGCAGCGCGCGCGCAATAAAGTGGCGGTATTAAGTACACGAACGGTTCTGAGGCGAGTACGAAAGGGCGAAATCTATTTTCCCGCGAATCCTCGACCCCAAAGAACAGATTGGACCAATCTCAATAGACCTTCGGCTCGGACACGTCGCATTGTTTGTGCGCGCAGCCGGTGCCTCCCACGTTGATCACGCGCGTATGTGGTTGGCGATTCGGATGAACAGCGCCGCGAAACGGGAAGAATGCAGAAGTTCGCCCATCCGAGTTCACCTTTGCGAACGCCTCTTGCTGCATCCAGGCACACTCACGCTTGTACCAACGCTCGAATCGATCAAACTACCAAGAGACGTCAAGGGGGTAGTTACGGCCCGGTCATCATGGGCTCGAGAAGGCCTAAATATCGCCACGGCGAATTTCATTAATCCGGGATACAACGGAGTAATTACTCTCGAGCTTGCGAATTTTGGGCACATTCCAATCGCGCTCTATCCAGGCTTGCGAATTGCTCGAAATCGCTTTCTACGCAGTCAAGGATCCCGTCGTTGTGAAACAGCGCGCTCAGTTCGACATGTCATTCGAGCCGCGTGCCGGCGAAATAGGAAAGAGTGACGAAGCGTTCCTGAATTTGGACGTAAGCGAGAATCGCGAACGGCATGAAAAGTCGCCTAAGTAGAAATCGCATGAAATAGTAGGCTAACGGAAATGGCGGTTTACTGGCGTCAACTCGTATATTCAACGCAATTGACGCACAGAGCGACCAGTCGTGTGGTTTGGTAATCGCTGTTATCCGCCGAAGGACGTGGAGCAGGCACTGGAGGGCCTGTTCGGCGAGTCCGTGCGCGACGTCAGGGTTCCACAAAAAGAGTAGTGGTGACCGTGGACGAGAACAATGCTTTGCAGCATGTGGATTTTGTAGGCCTGGTCCGAAGCAAGACCGAGAAGCTGGATGCGCCGGATGCGAGCTCGGCATTTGTTGTCCGGCTAGGACGCGTTGGCAATTTTTCCATTATCGAGCGGCGGCGGGACGCAGCGATTGATCCCTCAAAAATCAAGTTTGCCGGGGAGGAATAGCGATGCGGTTGCTTCTGTTCATCCAATTTGCGTTCTTTTCGATCCTGGGATTTACGCCGGCGGTTGCTCAGCCTGCGCCAGTTCCGTCCTTGCTCAATGTTTCGTCGTTCATGATGCCGCCTCGGTCATCATGGGCAACCATTGACGGCTCGGCGGATGCAAGCGTCACCGTCACCGAACATGCGGGCGAAGGCGATGTCGGCTTTCGGGTTTTTCATCTTCGCGCAGCGGTCAAAAGCACCAAACAGGCTGCCCAGGACCTTGCCCGGTCAAAGTTGCTGCAGCCCGGCGATATCCTTCTTAGTTTTCGTCCCTCATGGGACAAGACACTTGCCTACGCGCACATGCAATTGGGCGTGTCCCATTCCGCGGTGGCCTTCGTCGTGTCTGAAGCAAACGACCGATTTATCATGACGCTGGAGTCTCCGATTTCTTACAGCAGCCCGCTCAATTATCCGGAGCACTATTCGGATCTGGACGCCATTCATGTCATCCGCCCGACATTGACCGACAGCCAGAAACGAAACCTGGAGCAATGGGGCAGGCTGATCCTGACCAAGCGCGGTCGCTTTGAATTTTTCGGGGACTACGGCGTTCCGATGTACAAGCGGGGGATTGCAGGCGTAACCACTCCGAGAGATGAGATCAGATACCTGGCGGAAATCGCTTTGGGCCGGAAGAATGCAAGCTTCAAAAGCTATTGCTCCGAGTTCGTCTGGAACCTGCTGGGTCTGCGCGACTGTAACCCCACTGCGTTTGATGCGAGCTGTATCAAGCCGATCTTTTCGACAAGCGACGGCATGTTGACCGGCATCATACCGAAAGTCTCTGGTGATGCAGGATTGGTTCAAGGACCGGAAGCGGCTCTGATAGGCGGAAGGGTTGCAAATGACCGATCGAAGGCGATCCTGACCGGAACCGTATTTGTGGATGTCCTGACGAACGAATCCCAACTCGCCGGTCGCATGTCCTCAGGGCACATAAAGGTCGCAAAAGACAGCCGCGCCAGCATGAGGGCCGTGAACGGATACTACGCGATGGGGGAACCACCCCCGATGGCAGCGCAAATAAATCAAGGGGTGATAGCTAACGTATCTCCTACCTCGTTTCTCATTCGCTCGAACGCGGGATTGGACGGGCTGCGATATGTCGGCACAATCATATTCGATCGGTAATCAAGGGCCATAATCCAGGCTAAAGCTGGCGCCCGGCCTTTCACCAGCCGAGCGCGCGGCGGCCCCAGCGTTCAGGCGCGTTTCGCCTCGTCGAGAAACGCCTGAACCGCCTCGAACAGTTTTAGCCGGTTTCGCTCCATAATGATCGTATGGGTGCCCTCGGCAAGCGCGACATAGCGCTTGCCCGGCGCGTTGACCAACAGCGGAAACAGGGTCTGCGCCATATAGGGCGGCGTGTCGCGATCCCACTCCGCGCCAACCAGCAATGTCGGCACGGTGATTTTGGCGGGATCGTAATAGGGTTTTCCGGCACCGAAGAACTCGGCGCTGTCCTGCACGACGCCGTTGGGCGCGCGGACCAAGGCCGGGTTCATCTGCGCTCCGACAGGATCGGTTGCAAAGGTCGCATCGGCCCAGGCATCGAACCATCCGGCGGGAACGAGATCCGCCTTCTTGTCCTCGGGCACGCCGGTGAACCAGCGCTGCTTGGCCTGCTCGCGATTGACCAGGCGAGCGGGCCGGGACCCGCCCTGCACCAGCGAGGCCGTCTGCCTGATCCACGCCGGCGCATACAGCACAAGTCGCTCGACCTTCGCCGCGTTCTGCGTCGTGTAGGTCGCCATCAGCGTGGTGCCCCACGACCAGCCGAGCAGATTGAGCCGTGCGATGTTGCGCTTTTGGAGAATGAAATCGACGACGGTGCCGATATCCCTGACCGCGGTCTCGCCGCGCACGATCGGCGGATTGGCCTCCGGCTTGTCGGCCATTTCCGGCGGGCGCACCGATTTGCCGTAACCGCGCAAATCCACCAGCCAGACGTCGTAGCCGCGGGAGGCGATGTACTCCATCCACGACAGCCCATCGAGCTTGAGGTCGAACGCGGTCTCGGACGGATAGGTCGCGCCGTGCACATAGAGCACCGTCTGCTCGGGACGGAATGTCGTCATGTTCGCGGGGCGCTTGTTGCGGACGTAGATCTCGATGCCGGGATCGGCCGTCTTCACCATCATCTCTTCGGTGATGAGCGGCGTCTGTGCTGACGCGGGGAGAGTGGCGAAAGCGCAGATGAAAGTAGAGATCGCGGCGATTTGAAACTTCAATGTCACCTCCCCTGTTTTCCCGATGCTTCGATCGGGTTTTTTCGACGATAGCGCCGATCAGACGGTGTCGCTATCGGGGAAGGTTTGACGGATCGTGTGGCGGGGTGCGCTGGTACAGTTGGGTGGGCTCGAACCACCGACCTCCTGTTCCACAGACAGTTTATTGGCCGTTTCATACGCTTTCAAAGCATAGCGAAGCTCACCCTCATATATCCGATAAACCCCTTGTTTTGTTTGGAAAGTAAGCCCACGTTGCCAACTTGGGGTCGCACTGCCTAACATCAACGTTCTGTTACCCGTCCGTTACCCTTGGAAACGAAATGGCAAAAGCTCTGACCGCAGCATCGGTGGAGAAACTTAAGCCCAGTGCTCGCCGCCTAGAAATCCCTGACGGCCTCATGCCTGGTCTTTATCTACAAGTACAGCCAGGCGGGTCGAAGTCTTGGGCTGTGAGGTACCGATGCGGCGGCATTACTCGAAAAATGACGCTAGGCGGGTATCCGGCAATCGACCTGAAGGAAGCGCGCAAGAAAGGCCGTGAAGTAATCCAACAAGTGCAAAGGGGCGCGGACCCATCGCGCGAGGGAACAGACAAGTTCGCCGCCGTCGTCCGCGACTACATTTCAAAGTACCAAGCGCCCCGTAACCGATCATGGAAGGAGGTGGCTCCGCCTATTGGGTTGGGTTCCCGGAAGCCGAGCGGGAGCCGATGACCCCCAAACCTACGTAGCGGCAAAGAACGGACTTGCCGGCAAATGGGGCGGGAGAAAGATCGGCGACATCAAAAGATCAGACATCCGCGCGGCCCTCAATCAGAAGATGGATGAGGGCTCGGAGATTGCGGCTAACCGACTATTAGCCGCGCTACGCAAAATGTTCGGTTGGGCGTCGGAGCGCGACCGGATCACTGAGAACCCGATGTGACGGCATCAAACGCCCTGCGGAAGAACGCTCACGCGACCGCATCCTGAACGATACCGAATTACGTTCAGTGTGGAACGCATCTGGCGCGCTTGGCTGGCCATTTGGTCCGGTCATCCAGTTGCTGATGCTAACCGGCCAACGCCGCGAAGAGGTGGCGGGCATGGAGTGGTCCGAACTAGACTTATCGAGTAAGCAATGGACGTTGCCGCGCGGTCGCGTGAAGACCGATAACGGTCATGTCGTTCCGTTATCAGAGTTGGCCATCAAAATCCTGGAAGCAGCACACATTATCGAAGGCTGCAAGTTTGTTTTCACTTCTACTGGCGACACGTCCATCTCTGGGTTTTCGAAGGTCAAGGCACGTCTCGACGCCGCGGTCGGGTTTGACGATTGGCGTATCCATGATCTGCGCCGCACTGTTGCGAGCGGTATGGCCCGATTGGGCATCGCTCTGCCGGTAATCGAAAAGGTTCTCAACCATACGTCCGGCAGCTTTCGCGGCATCGTTGGTGTGTATCAAAGACATTCTTTCGCCGACGAGAAGCGTCACGCCCTTGACGCTTGGGCAGCGCACGCGATGCGGATTGTGATGGGCCAGCCTGACAATGTTATATCGTTGCGAGTGAAGTAATCGCAGCATGCAATCGCAAACCATTGAAATAATTTGTCATCTCCCCGACCAAGTCTTTGGCTTTCCAGCGGTTTAAAGCCTTTGTCTCTTTTTAAGAGACACAACCCGATTGAAATATAAAGACTATTCAGTTTGACGAGCGAGATAAAGATACCTAGTTTCGGTACACATCGGCGCGACTATCTTTTAGTCCAGTCCGTTGAGACCGGCCGATCACCAGGATCGCCAGTCGTCGCGACCGCCATCATCGCGGTCAAGCACTCCGACCCTGCTCCTTGGGCACGTGATCGGTTCATCAAACAAAAGCATCACTCTTTTGTCGCCGCTGACCCGCGCCCCCCTAGGCACACGGGCAGGTTCCTGCTGCGCGATTTCATCAAATTTAAGAAAGGGTTCTCCCATGAACGACGACAGCTACCTCACCGGCCCACAGGTCAATAAGCGTTTCAGCATTTCCGCGATGACACGCTGGCGATGGGAACGAGACGCAAATCTCGGATTTCCTGCACCTCTCAGGATCAAAAATCGTTCCTATTGGAAGCTCACCGCATTGGAGTCCTGGGAGACACTCGACCTTCGAAGCCGCGTAAACCACTCTAGGACCGCGCATCGCTGTGATCCGAAAGAGTTGAAATCGAACAACAGTGCGGAGCGCGAAGGATGAATGCAGTGCCAATGAAACTTTCGCCGAACAAGACTGACATCGCCGCGCATCTCCATGCACTGTTCTCGCCAGCATTTGTGCACCTCTTTCCAGATGCGTGGATCGAGATCGCCTATGGTCATCCCCCAGTGGCAATCTCAACGAAGCCCAAAATTATTCCGTATTCGAGTTGAAGGAAGCCGGTCGATTTGCTGCGACAAAAAACGCGGCGGGCTACAACGTCTATGTTGGTCCGGCATTGCGACAGGGTAAACAGCCACGATCCGGCAGGGCGGTTGATGACAATTTTTTTTAGCGACGGCTTTTGCCTGGCAGAATTCGACGGCGCTGGCGACGATGTCCGCATCACAGCCATCTTGAAGGAACGACAGCTAGCGCCAGCTTTGGTGGTTACCACCGGAAGCAAACCGCATCGGCGAGCGCATCTTTATTTTCAAATTGAGGACGGGGCCGACCGCGCGAAACTCGTTGCGGCTACCAATCCCTAAAGGTTTTGCTCAATAGCGACGACGTAGATAATGCTAGCCGTGTATTGCGATTGGCCGGCACAGTCAGCTATCCGACCCCGAAGAAGCTAGAGCGGGGTTATGAGCCTGAGTTAGTGACGCTGAACATGGTCCCAGGTTCGCGCGCATACAAGGTCAATGAACTGATTGGCCTACGCCGGTAAATATGCAGCATCAAATCCTTTCTAGACTATGCAAAAGACATGGACGCCGCTCCGAAAACGAAATCACCGACTTGCTTGAAACGGTGGGAGCCGGCAACTGGCATGTACCGATGCGGACGGCGACCGCAAAGATGATCGGTCATGGTTGGACTGACACTGCGATCCGGTTGGCGTGTGCGCAGTATTGCGATGGTGGTTATGACGATCCCCATCTGACCGCCCTGATCGACGGCGCTCGCGCAAAGTTTGATCAGGAAGAGGCCGAAGCTGATGCCGAAGCCATCGCCGCTTCTATGGTCCCGATAAAGCCATTGATCGTTTCTAGCGCCAATTTCCTCGCTGGCTTCGTCCCCCCTGACTACTTGTGGGATGGAATTTTGCAGCGGCGCTTCATCTATTCCATGACCGGGCCGACAGGCTGCGGAAAGACCGCCGTCGCTTTGACAATTGCGGCCCACGTCGCGATGGGCGCAAAATCGGTGATGCGTTCATCGAGCAAGGCTGCGTGCTATATTTCGCTGGCGAAAACCCCGATGACATCAGGATGCGCTGGCTGGCGATTGCAGCGAAAATGGGGTTCGACCCGGCCACCATTGACGTTCATTTCCTGGCTGGCACGCCCAAGCTATCGAAATTCGCCGCCCGCATTCGTGACGAGATCGAGAAGTTCGGCCCGGTAGCGCTAATCATCATCGATACCAGTGCAGCCTACTTCGAGGGCGATGACGAAAACAGTAATGTTCCGATGGGAGCGCATGCGCGCCGGCTGCGGGAGCTGGTCACGATGCCAGGCGAACCTTGTGTGCTGGTTTTGTGCCATCCAACAAAGGCGGCAGGAACTGAGAACATGTTGCCACGGGGCGGCGGCGCGTTCATTGCCGAGGTAGATGGGAATTTGACGTGCACGAAGAATGAAAGCGTCGTCATCTTGCACTGGCAGGGCAAGTTTCGGGCCGGACTTCGCCCCGGATCCCGTTTCAACTCCACAGCGCCACAACAGACGAGCTGAAAGACAGCAAGGGCCGACCGATCCCGACTGTCATCGCGATGCCGCTTTCGGAGACCGAACAGCAACAGGCCGAATTGGTCGCGTAATGACGAAGACCGGCTGCTTGCGGCCATGGCTGACGGCTTTCGCCGGTCGATGTCCGAGCTGGCCAAGGATTTGCATTGGAAGATGAAGGACGGAAAGCCATACAAGGCGCGCGTCCAGCGGGCGTCCGAGAGGTTGAAGAAGAGCAAACTGATGGCGAGCGAGCGTGGCACGCTGGTGCTCACGAAAACGGGACAAAAGGAGGCGGATCGAATTACCGGGATGAAAGCTGGTCAAGAGCCGGATCGGAATGCGGATTACTCAGCGATACGGGTGATACGGCGCCGAGATTTTAGGAAATAAAGCTGGCGCGCCAGTCCGATACGATTTCGCGATACGATGCGATACACTAGGACGGAATATGGCTTTGCCACAGCGGGTTAGCGCGAGGGCAACGCGATGCGAATGATCGTCGTAGGACTTCTGCTCCATGGAGGCGCGCAACCCCGCGACCTTCGCCTCGATTTCCGTGGCGCGTTCGGGCAGGAATTGGCGGATCTCCTCGCCGGAAGCCTTGAGTGTTTCCTCGACGGAGGCCATTGCCTTTTCCGCGCGGTCTTTCTGGTGGTCAACGGCCAGGCCGACCAGGCGGCGAGCGGCGACGCCGCAGCGACGCTCTTGATGGGCATCATGTCGATACCCCTTCGATTGGACGCATTGGAGCCGGCGGCAGGCCGGCCAGTCGCCAAGATTATCACCGATCCGGGCCGCGCCGACGCGCTTGCATTACCATGCCGCCGTCATGGCCGTCGGCCGCTGGGGAAGCGCATGAAGATTCCGGAAATCCTGATGATCGAGACCGTGCACCAGCCCGGCAGCCTGGCGAGGGTGCTGCTCGTGATCGCCGAGGCCGGGCTCACGATCGACCACCTGCAGGCCCTCCGGCGCGAGCAGGGACGAACGCTCTGGGAAATCACCCTCGAGATGGAAGGAGGCTGACCGCAGCCTTTACGATCGGATCGACGCGCTGCCGATCGCGCGCTTCGTCGGTCATTCGGACCGCGTGTTCGACCGCCACCGCGGCGGCAAGATCCGCACCACGTCGGCACTGGCGATCAATACGCAACAAGTGCTGCGTGACGTCTACACCCCGGGCGTCGCTCGTGTCTGCCTCGCGATCCGGAAGGACCCGGCGCAGGCGCGGGCCTACACGAGTCTCTCCAACACGGTCGCGATCGTCAACCGACCGGCACGGCCATTCTCGGCCTCGGCAACATCGGTGCACTGGCAGGACTGCCGGTCATGGAGGGCAAGGCAGCGCTCTTTGCCACGCTGGTCGATATCAATGCCGTGCCGATCCTGCTCGACGAGACCGACCCGGCGAAATGCATCGAACACGTTGTGGCGATCGCGAGCGGCTTCGGCGCAATCCAGATCGAGGACATCGCGGCGCCCGCCCTGTTCCGAGATCGAGGACGGGCTGCGCGCCGGCTCGACAAGCCGGTGATGCACGACGACCAGCACTGCACGGCGGTCGTCGTGCTCGCCGCGACCTTCAATGCGATGCGGCGGGCGGGCATGGACCTCGCCGATAGCGTCATCGGCGAGGTCGGCGGCTCGGCGCGGCGGGCATCGGGATCGGCTGCGGCCCGCCGATGCACGCAGGCGTCCGGCACGTGCTCGGCGCCGACCTCGACGAGGCGCCCGCCGGCGCTTCGCGGCGATGGGCGGCGAACCGGCGTCGCTGGAAGACATCATGAGCGCTGCGGACATCGCCATCGCGACGACCGGCGTGCGCGGCCTTATCAAGCCCGGCATGGTCCGCAAGGGCCAGATCATCATGGCGCTGTCGAATCCGGACCCGGAAATCGAACCCGCAGTCGCGCTTCAGAACGGTGCGGCGATTCGCGGCCGACGGCAAGGGCATCAACAACGTGCTGGCATTTCCGGGACTGTTCAAAGGCGCGCTGGCGGCGAACGCGAAGAGCTTCACCGACGCGATGCTGCTGGCTGCGGCAAAGAGCATCGCCGACAGGCCTCGGGCGACGACCTCGGTGCCCGACCCTGCTCGAACCTCTGATGTACACAACTGGTTGCGACTGCCGTCGAAGCCGCCGCCTGAGAGCGGGGGGGGGGGGGGGGGGGGATTTCGGAGGGGTCTTCCCCTTTTTGATCTTTCTTCTGAGGGAGCGAGCCAGCTCGCAGTGCGGCCCTCAGGCAAAGGGATGCGTCCCCTTTCAGGCTGTCATCGCGGAGCGGAGCTTCTTCAGCGCGTTGGCCTCGATCTGGCGGATGCGCTCGGCGGACACGCCGTATTCGTCGGCCAGCTCCTGCAGCGTGCGCCTTCGTCTTCGCGCCAGCCAGCGGCGCTTGACGATGTCGCGCGAGCGCGCGTCGAGCGTGCCGAGGCCGTCGCGCAGCGTTCGGCGGTTGCGCTCGCTTCACTCGCGCTTCGCAGGCTCTGCGCCGGATCGGCGTCGTTCGGCCGGCAGGTACGCGGCCGGCGACGGCGGCCGCCCTCGTCGTCGTCGTCGGCGCCGGATCGAAGCCGATGTCGCGGCCGGACAGGCGCGACTCCATCTCCAGCACTTCGCGCTCGGGCTTACGCCGAGTTCGGCGGCGACGGCGCGCGGTCTCCTCGCGCGTTCATCCAGCCCAGGCGCGTCTTCGCTTGCGCAGGTTGAAGAACAGCTTGCGCTGCGCCTTGGTCGTCGCGACCTTACGATGCGCCAGTTCCTGAGGATGTACTCGTGCATCTCGGCGCGGATCCAGTGCACGCGAACGACACCAGCCGCACGCCCTTGTCCGGGTCGAAGCGCTTGACCGCCTTCATCAGGCCGATGTTGCCTTCCTGGATCAGGTCGCCGACCGGCAGGCCGTAGCCGAGGTAGCCGCGGGCGACGTGCACGACGAAGCGCAGGTGCGAGAGCACCAGCTCGCGCGCGGCATCGAGGTCCTCCTGTCGCGCAAGCGCCGCGCGAGCTCGATTCCTCCTCGCGGCTCAGCATCGGGATCGCGGACACGCGCTCGATGTAGGCGTCGAGACTGCCGACCGGGCCGGCCAGCACCAGGGACTGATTCGAGAGCGCGAGTGACGTCTCCGGTCATTCCAGTTACCTCCGAAGCCGATGTTAGCAGTCACCGGAATAGAGTGCTAACAAGCCCCGCGAGTTCACCTCATGGGTCCGAATAAAAGCTTATAATAAACAATATCTTATGCGCGAGGCTCAATGCGCCTCAGATGGTAGCTGGCGGCCATCCCGGCGCCGATCAGGCCGAGCAGCGCGCCCCCGCCGACTACCTGTGAGCCATTCCTGGAACGACCAGGCCTGCAAGCTGAAACTCGGCGCCATAGGCGGCGGAAAGCCGGGCGATAGGCGGCCCCGAGCAGGTACAGGCCGAGCGCAATCAGACCCGACTCGCGAGCAGTCCGCCCGCGAGTCCCTGCCAGAAACCGGAATAGAGGAAGGGCCGGCGCACGAAGGCGTTGCTGCCGCCGACCAGCTTCGTCACCTCGATCTCGGCGCGGCGGCCGTTGATCTCGAGTCGGATCGTGTTGCCGACGATCGCAAGCACGCCCGCCGCGAGCACGGCTCGCGACCAGCAGCACGAGCTGGCGCAGCGTGTCCAGGATCGCAGTGCAGGCGGCGCACCCAGGCCGTGTCCGCCTCGACCAGCTCGACCTCCTTGACCTTGCGCAGCTCCGCCGCGAGCGCCTCGACCGCGGACGCCGAATCGTGCGGCGGCAGCGGCCGGATGCTGCACGACCCAGGGCAGCGGATTCTCGGTGAGCGCCTCGAGCGCCTCGCCGATGCCCGACATCGCGCGGAATTCCGCCAGGCCTTCGTCCGGGCTCACGAGCACCGCCGTCTGCACCTCGACGCGCGCGCGCATCGCATCCGCGACCCGACGGGCCTGCTCGGCGGTCGTCGGCTGGCGCAGGTAGACAGAGAGCTGGACCGTTTCGCCGAGTCCGGCCGTCATGGCGCGCATGTTCTCGACGACGAGATAAAGCGCCGTCGGCAGTGCGAGCGCGATGCCGATCACCGCGACCGTGAGCGCGGTCGCGAACGGCTGGCGCGCCAGCCGGCCGAGCGAGCCGACCAGCGATTGCGCGTGTCGCTCCGACCAGGTCGAAGCTGCGCCGCCGAGCCCGCGCGGTCCGGCCGGTCGTGCGGCGCGCAGTTCCTCAGGCAGCGACATAGGGATGGCTCGCGATGCGGCCCTTCTCGATGTGGATCCCGGCGCACGCGGAAGCGTTCGAGCAGGTGCACGTCGGGGTCGCGACGATCACGGTGACGCCCACGCCGAATTGAAGCGCTGGAACAGGTTCATGACCTCGAGCGCAAGGTCCGGGATCGAGGTTGCCGGTCGGCTCGTCGGCAATCAGCACCGGCGGCTTGCGTGATCCACCGCGCGCGCGATGCCGACGCGCTGCTGCTCGCCGGCCGACAGTTCGAGCGGGAACGATCGCTCGCGTCCGAGCAGGCCGACCTGGTCGAGGGCCGCGCGCACGCGCTTGTCCGATCTCGCGGCGCGGTACGCCGCGCGATCGCGAGCGGCAGCGCGACGTTGTCGTACACCGGCCGGTCGTCGAGCAGCCGGTGGTCCTGGAACACGACGCCGACCAGGCGCCGCAACGCCGGAAATGGCGCCGCGGCGGGGCGTCGAGAGTGTTGCGGCCATTGACCGTGGACCTGGCCCCGCGTCGGCCCGCTCGAGCCGCGCGAGCAGCCGGAGCACCGTGCTCTTGCCGGCGCCCGAATGGCCGGTCAGGAAGGCCATTTCGCCCGGTCGCGAGCTCGAACGAGATCTCCCGACAGGGCCTCGCGGCCGTTCGGATAACGCTTGAACACGCGGTCGAATCGGATCACGCGATGTCCTCCGGATGCGGGCTTCAGCAGTCCATCCACGTAGGCCCGGGCGTCGAAAGATACCGAAATCCTCCCCGCCTGTTCGCCAACGCCGACGAAGCGTATCGGCAGCCCGAAGCGGCAGCGCGATGGCGAGAGGATGCCGCCCTTCGCGGTGCCGTCGAGCTTGGTCACGGCGATGCCGGTGACGCCGATCGCTTTCTGGAACTGCGGCCTGGTTCGAGCGCGTTCCGCCCGGGTGGCGTCGACCACCATCAGGACTTCGTGCGGCGCGTAGGGGTCGTCGCTTCTGGACGACGCGCTCGATCTTGCGAGTTCGTCCATCAGGTGCGACTGCGTGTGCAGGCGGCCCGCGGTGTCGGCGATCACCACGTCCGTGCCGCGCGCTCGCGCGGATTGCAGCGCGTCGAACACCACGGCCGCGGGGTCCGCGCCCGCCGACTGCGCGACG